>JAXMDE010000003.1:0-508743 GCA_046349015.1 Bradyrhizobium sp.
ATTGCGGCGGCCTCGCTGGGTGTGGCCGCATTGGCTCCGACCTCAGCCTCCGCCTGGGGCGGCTGGCACGGCGGCCGGCATTACTGGGGCGGCCCGCGCATCGTGATCGGCGGTCCCGGCTATTACGGCGGCTACGCCTATGGCGGCTGCTATGTCCGGCGCCTGGTGCCGACGCCCTGGGGCCCGCAGTGGCGAACCGTGAATCGCTGCTATTGATCGCCCGGATATCTGCGCAACCCGAAAAGCCCCGGCCCGCCGGGGCTTTTTTCTTTTGCGGCATGGAACCAATCGGCGCGCGGCTTTCTGCGCCGCTGTGCATAAGGGGTCTGTGCCTCGAAACAATTCCGGCGGTCGCGACTTGACCCTCCATGCATTCGCTCAGCCTTGCAACCCGACCGAGAGCGACTTGGAGAATCGCCATGAGTGCCAGACCAGATACCGCCCGCGAGTGGATCGATCACAAGACTTCGAGGTCCATTTGCGATGCCGTGGGTGAACGCCTGCAGCAATCCATGCGGCCGGAACGCAGTCTGACCGATCGGCTGCAGCATTTGCTCAACGAATTGCGTCAACGGGACTTCGGCGGCTCCTAGACGCAGAGCCGGCGCAACCTGCCCTGATTTCGGGGTCAGAAACCGGTTGCGTTTGCCTGCGGCTCCGGTGACAAGGCCGCATGTTGACGCTCACCGACATCTCCGTCCGCATCGCCGGACGCATGTTGATCGATCACAGTTCCGTGCAGATCGCGCCGGACTCGCGCGTCGGCTTTGTCGGCCGCAACGGAGTCGGCAAATCGACGTTGTTTGCGGCGATCCGCGGCGAGGTGCCGACGGAAAGCGGCACGATCGCTCTGCCGCCGCGCTGGCGGATCGGCAGCCTTGCCCAGGAAGCGCCCGACGGGCCGGAGAGCCTGATCGAGGTCGTGCTCAAGGCCGATGTCGAGCGCGCCGCCCTGCTCGCCGAAGCGGAGACGGCGCACGATCCGCACCGGATCGCCGAAATACAGACCCGCCTCGTCGACATCGACGGGCATTCGGCTCCTGCCCGCGCAGCTGCCATCCTCTCCGGCCTCGGTTTCTCGACCGCCGACCAGGCGAGGCCCTGCCAGGAATTTTCCGGCGGCTGGCGCATGCGCGTTGCGCTCGCAGCGACGCTGTTTGCCGCGCCCGACCTGTTGCTGCTGGACGAGCCGACCAACTACCTCGATCTCGAGGGCACGCTTTGGCTGGAAGACCATCTGGCGAACTACCCGCGTACGGTGATCGTGATCAGCCACGACCGCGACCTGCTCGATACCTCGGTCGACCAGATCCTGCATCTCGATCGCGGCAAGCTGACGCTTTGCAAGGGCACCTACTCCTCCTTCGAGGAGCAGCGTGCCGCCAGGGAAATCCTCGACGCCAAGCAGGCCAAGCGCCAGGCCGACGAGCGCAAGCGGCTGCAGGCGTTCGTCGACCGCTTCAAGGCCAAGGCCTCCAAGGCGCGTCAGGCGCAATCGCGCGTCAAAATGCTGGAGCGGATGAAGCCGGTCACGGCGCTGGTCACCCAGGACGTGCACGAGATCAGCTTTCCCCAGCCGGAAAAAACGCTGTCGCCGCCGATCATCGCACTGGACAATGTTGCGGTCGGTTACGAGCCGGGAAAGCCCGTTCTCAACCGCGTGACGCTGCGCATCGATCCCGATGATCGGATTGCGCTGCTCGGGGCCAATGGCAACGGCAAGTCGACGCTGGTCAAGCTGATAGCAAACAGGCTCGCGCCGTTCTCCGGCCAGGTCACCCGCGCCGACAAGCTGTCGGTCGGCTATTTCGCCCAGCACCAGCTGGACGAACTCGATCTCGACGGCTCCACCTATGACCATATCCGCCGATTGATGGGCGATGCGCCGGAATCGAAAATCCGCGCGCGTGCCGGCGCCATCGGCTTTTCCGGCAAGGCGGCCGATACCCTGGTGAAAAGCCTTTCCGGCGGCGAGAAGGCGCGGCTGATGCTCGGGCTCGCCACCTTCCACGCCCCGAACATGATCATTCTCGACGAGCCGACCAACCATCTCGACATCGACAGCCGCGCCGCGCTGGCGGAGGCCATCAACGATTTTGGCGGCGCCGTCATCATGGTCTCGCACGATCGCTATCTGATCGAAGCCTGCGCCGAGCGGCTCTGGGTCGTCGCCGATCGTACCGTGACGAGCTATGACGGCGACCTGGAGGATTATCGGCGCCTGGTGCTGTCGGCGGAGCGCAGGCCCGACGGCCCGCGCGAGCGCGGCACCGAGGAACGCGACAAACCGCAGCGCAATCGCGGCGAGAAGAAAATTCCGCTGAAACAGAAGGTCGCCCACGCCGAAGCCGAGATCGTGCGGATCGGCGGCATCATCGAGAAGATCGACGCGGCGCTCGCGCTGCCCGATCTTTTCACGCGCGACCCAAAGCAGGCCGCGCAACTCGCCAAGGCGCGTGCGAGCGCCGCCGAGGCATTGCAGCGCGCCGAGGAAGAATGGCTGGAGGCAAGCGCCCTGCTTGAACAGGCAGCCGGCTAGCGCAGGAGCCCGCCTCGAAGAGCCAAGTCAGCGCAAAGCAGAAACTGGTGTCCGGAAAAGGGCGGGTGCGAATAGCGCGCGGTCAGGCCGGCTTCTTCTTCGCCTTTGGCTTGGCGGCCTTCGGCTGACCCGGTTGCTCGGGCGCGGCCTCGACGGACGACAGCCGGCCGCCGGTGAAGGTGTAGATGCCGGCGCGCGACCCTCGCAGGTAGGTCACGACCGCCATGCGACCGCCGCCCGGCGCGGTCGAAATGTTGACGCTGTCGGGTGCGCCGATGCCGCGCACGACGTCGCATTCGGTATGCAGCAACGCCACCGTGCCGCCGGCCGGCGCCGGTGCCCCGGCGGCATTGTCGGCCAGCGCATTGGCCGGCGTGGCCATGCCCGGACAGGCGCCGTCGGCACTGACGAGATCTTCAGCGCCCACCGGCTTCTCAGGCGTGAGCGGCGGCGCGTCGATCGAGATATTGCGGATGAAGATACGGCCGGAGCGCTGAAACCATTGCGCGTCCTTTGACATGAATTCCGACTGGAACTGGTCCATCGAGCCGGCGCAGCCCGCCACTGCGGGCGCCAGCACGATCAGCGCGATCAGACCCTTGCTCAGTTTTCCGTTGCGCACGATGACCCGGTTCCCACCAAGGGCCGACCGACCCTTAACCAGTTGTCCCACCATCACTTTGCGGCACGACCATGGCCGCGGGCGAGGTCGGACTCGAAAACGGCAGAATAGCATTAATCGCCAGGATTTCTATTCCGGCTAGTCCCGGCGCTGCCAGCGGCCGCGTTCGTCCGCCTGCCAATAGGTGACCTCATACCCCCTCGCCTTGCAGTCCTTCCAGGCCTGCCGCGCCGCATCGAGCGCATCGGAATCATCGCCGTTGAATACCAGCACGACCCGCTCGTAGCTGTCGCTATCGGCGGGCAGCGCAGCATTGTCGATCAGGAAGCGGACGCTAGCGCCGTTGGGATTGCCCTCTTCCACCGACAGGATGATCGGCTGATCCTCCGCATCCCCCGCGCGCGCGGTGGCGTGGGGCAGGAAAGAATCGTCGCTGTATGTCCACAGATGCGCGTCCAGCGCCTCGGTGCGTTCATGCGAGGTCGACTGCACGACCACCCGCCAGCCGCGCTCCAGCGACTTCTCGAGCAACGGCGGCAACACGTTCTCGATCGACATGTTCTGCAGGTGGTAGAACAGCACTTCGGTCATTTCTTCGCTTCGTAATGCTCCGTGACCAGCCGCTCCAGCAGGCGGACGCCGTAGCCCGAGCCCCAGCTGTGATTGATGTCGGTTTTCGGCGCACCCATCGCAGTGCCGGCGATGTCGAGATGCGCCCACGGCGTGCCGTCGACGAAGCGCTGCAGGAATTGGGCGGCGGTGATCGAGCCGCCATGGCGGCCGCCGGTGTTCTTCATGTCGGCGAACTGCGAATCGATCAGCTTGTCGTATTCGGGGCCGAGCGGCATGCGCCAGACCTTTTCACCGGTCTCGTTACCCGCCTCGCCGAGGCGTTGGGCGAGTTCATCGTTGTTCGAAAACATGCCGGCATAATCGGTGCCGAGTGCGACCATGATCGCACCGGTGAGGGTTGCCAGATCCACCATGAATTTGGGCTTGAACTTCTTCGCGACATACCAGAGCACGTCGGCGAGCACGAGGCGGCCTTCGGCATCGGTGTTGATGATCTCGATGGTCTGGCCGGACATCGAGGTGACGATATCGCCCGGCCGCTGCGCGTTGCCGTCGGGCATGTTCTCGACGAGGCCGACGGCGCCGACCGCGTTGACCCGTGCTTTCCGCGCCGCGAGCGCGTGCATCAATCCGACCACGCAGGCCGCCCCGCCCATGTCGCCCTTCATGTCCTCCATATTGGCCGCACCCTTGATCGAGATGCCGCCGGTGTCGAAGCACACGCCTTTGCCGACGAAAGCGGCCGGCGGATCGCCCCGCTTGCCGCCGTTCCAACGCATGATCACGGTGCGGCCGGGCCGGGCCGAGCCCTGCGCGACGCCAAGCAGCGCTCCCATGCCGAGCTTGGTCATGGCCTTGACGTCGAGAACCTCGACCTCGACGCCGAGCTTCTTCAGCTGCTGGGCGCGGCGGGCGAATTCCTCGGGATAGAGCACGTTCGGCGGTTCGTTGACGAGCTCGCGCGCGATGACCACGCCATCGACGATGTGGGCCCGCGGTGCCCAGGCCCTTCGGGCACCGGCGACATCGCCGACGGCGATCGAAACCTCGGCGCGCAGGCTGGTATCCTCGCCTTCCTTCTTTTTGGTCTTGTAGCGCGTGAACTTGTAGGTGCGCAGCCGCAGGCCTGTGGCCACCGAGACCGCCTGCTCCACTGTCATGGTCTCGTCCGGCAATTCAGCCAGCACAGTCACCTGTTCGCTGGCCGCATTAAGCTTGCCGGCTATGAGCCCGCCGAATTTGAGGAAATCGGTCTCCTTCAGCCCGGAGCCCTTGCCGACCCCGATCACGATCAAGCGCTGAATCTTGATTCCCTCAGGCGCCGGGATATCGAGAATCGCCGCACTCTTGCCCTTGAATTGATTGGCGGCAGCTGCCCGCTTCACGGTACCGGCGGCAGCCTGCCCCAGCGTCTTGCGCGTGGCGGCTCCAAACTTCAGCGCATCATCACAAAAGGTCACGAGAACGCCGCGCGGGGTTGTGGACAAAGGGACGAAGCCGACCTTGACGGCGTCGGACATGGGTAAATCCTCCAGATCAGGGCTGTTGCCGGGTTGAAAACCCGCCGGAAAGGGCCCGAAAAGCCGCCTCCGGTGGCGGATGGCCTCCGCCTGGCGCATGCTCGCACTATGGCCTGCCGCCAGCAGCGCTGCCAAGCGCCACCGTGGCCGGCGAGCCACGTCAAGCGAATTATTAACCATCGGAAAAAGGGGGACGCCTTCCCTCGGCCATTTTGTTGACGGATCAATGGGATGGTAGAGAGTTACGAAGCCGGCCGAACGGTGCGCGGCGCGACCATAGGGGAACCCGAAATTCGGGATGGTTGCTCGCCGCGTGTTCGGCTGTGAGGTGGGGACGTGCCTAGGTGATGGGGTCGATCGACAGGTATATTTTCCGCACGACGCTGGCGTCGTTTGCGGTGGTCCTGGTCAGCCTCACCGGCGTGATCTGGATTACCCAGGCGTTGCGCGGCATCGACCTGATGACGAGCCAGGGCCAGACCATCCTGACTTTCCTCGGCATCACCGGCCTCGTCATTCCGGCACTGATCCTGATCATCTCGCCGATTGCGCTGATGATCTCGATCTCCCACACGCTGAACAAGCTTGCCACCGACTCCGAGATCATCGTGATGAATGCGGCCGGCTTTTCGCCGCTGCGCCTGTTCGTGCCGTTCCTCTATGCCACCTGCGTGGTGTCGCTGATCGTTGCCTTCATCGCGTCCTATCTCGCCCCCGACGGGCTGCGCCGCATCAAGCAGTGGGACGCCGAGATCACCGCCGACGTGCTCACCAACATCCTGCAGCCGGGCCGCTTCGCCCAGCTCGACCAGAATCTCACCATCCGGATTCGCGAGCGCCGCCCCGGCGGCGAGCTTGCCGGCATTTTCGTCGACGATCGCCGCGATCCCAAGGAGCGCGCCACCATCATTGCCGATCGCGGCACCATTCTGCGCAACGAAACCGGCTCCTTCCTCGTGCTCGAAGACGGCAACCTCGAGCGCTTCGAAGCCGGCAAGCGCGATCCCGCGCTGGTCGCGTTCGGCCGATACGCCTTCGACATGTCGCAGTTCTCCACCCGCAGCCGCGACACCACGCTCGGAATCCGCGAACGTTACCTGTGGGAATTGCTGTCGCCTCCTCCCGATGATCCGATCTACCAGCAGCTTCCCGGACAATTCCGCGCCGAACTGCATGACCGCTTCCTCGCGCCGATCTACCCCTTCGCCTTCTCGGTGCTGACCTTCGCCTTGCTCGGCACGCCACGCACGACGAGGCAAAGCCGCGGATTCGCCATCACCTCCGCCGTGCTGTGGGTGTTCGGCCTGCGCATGGCGGGGTTTGCCTGCTCGGTCATGACGGTGAAAACGCCATCGGCGGCAGTCGCGCAGTACCTGATGATGGTGGCGGCCATCGCGGCAGGCATGTTTATCATCCTGCGCGGTATCGTGGTCGATGCGCCGGCGCCGCTGATTGAAGCGATCAACAAAACGGCCGAGCGCATGTCTCGCCTCCTGGGGAGGCCGGCCACCGCATGAGCATGCTGACCAACACGCTTGGGCGCTATTTTGCCGGCCGCTTCGTGGTCGCGGCCGTGGGCGTGTTCGCGTCGATCTTCCTGCTGCTGGTGCTGGTCGACTACATCGAGATGGTGCGCAAGACCTCGGGGCTGGCCACCGCCTCCGCGATCACGGTGGCGCAGACCTCGCTGTACCGGGTGCCGCAGCTTCTGGAAAAAATGATGCCGTTCTGCGTGCTGATCGGCGCGATGACCTGTTATCTCGCGCTGTCGCGGCGGCTCGAGCTCGTGGTCGCGCGCGCGGCCGGCGTTTCGGCCTGGCAATTCATTTCGCCGGCGCTGGCCAGTTCCATCGTGCTCGGCGTTCTGGCCACCGTCGCCTACAATCCGATGTCGGCCAATCTGCGCGAACTGTCCAAACGGATGGAGGCCGAACTGTTCGGCTCTGCGCCGGGCGGCGGCATCCAGGACGCTTCCGGATTCTGGCTCAATCAGATCAACGGCGAAGGCCAGTGGATCATCAACGCGGCACGTAGCGAGCAGCAAGGTGTCCGTCTGACCGGCCTCACCGTGTTCCGCTTCGACACCAATTTGCAGTTCAAGGAACGAATCGAGGCGCGCGAAGCGACCCTCGAAGAAGGCCGCTGGGTGTTCAAATCGGCGCGCCGATTCTCGCTCGACTCACCACCCGTCGAAGAGGCGACGTTCTACATCACGACCACCCTCACCGAGGCTCAGGTCCGGAACAGCTTTTCCACCCCGGAAACTGTGTCATTTTGGCAACTCCCGACCTACATCCGCTCATCCGAGAGTTCGGGTTTTGCGACGGCCGGATACCGTCTGCAGTACCACAAGCTCATCGCACAGCCATTTTTGCTGGCTGCAATGGTGATGTTGGCCGCTTCCGTCAGTCTGCGCTTCTTCCGGATGGGCGGCGTGCAGAAGATGGTTTTGAGTGGCGTGGGTGCGGGCTTTCTGCTCTACGTTCTATCGAAAGTAACCGAAGATTTGAGCAAGGCTGAGCTGATGCACCCCATCGCTGCGGCGTGGCTGCCTGTCTGTGTGGGCGGCCTCACCGGGTTCTTGGCCTTGCTGTACCAGGAGGACGGGTAGTGGCCGTTGTCGCCGCCCGCCAGTTGAAGTCGGCTGCCTTCAGGCGGCGCAGTCGTGTGCGCCGTCAACGTAGTCGCTTGGCCGCGCTCCTGATGCTGATTTCCGGATTCATTCTTGCCGGCGCGATCGATCTCGCGCTGCTCGAGCGCGCCTCCGCCCAGAGCTTCACCTACAACCCGCGACCGCCGAAGCCGCCGCGGCAGCCGACTCCCAACGACGGCCAGATGCTCGTGCAGGCCACCGAGGTCGATTACGACTACAACAATCAGCGCGTATCGGCGGTCGGCAACGTGCAGATGTACTACAACGGCACCAGCGTCGAGGCCGACAAGGTCATCTACGACCAGAAGACCAAGCGCCTGCACGCCGAGGGCAACATCCGACTGACCGATGCGGAAGGCAAGATCACCTACGCCAACGTCATGGATCTCAGCGACGACTACCGTGACGGTTTCGTCGATTCGCTGCGGGTCGATACCGAAGACCAGACGCGGATGGCAGCGAGCCGCGCCGACCGCTCGGCCGGCAATTACACGGTGTTCGAGAACGGCGTCTACACCGCCTGCGCGCCCTGTAAGGACGATCCGAAGAAGCCGCCGCTGTGGCAGGTCAAGGCCGCCCGCATCATCCACAACCAGGAAGAGCGGATGCTGTATTTCGAGAACGCGCAGCTCGAATTCTTCGGCGTGCCGATGGCCTATCTGCCGTATTTCTCGACGCCCGATCCGACGGTGAAGCGCAAGACCGGATTCCTGATGCCGAGCTACACCTCGACCGCGAGCTACGGCTTCGGCGTGGACGTACCATTCTACTGGGCGATCGCGCCCGACTACGACATGACCATCACCCCGCGCATAACGTCCCGGCAGGGCGTGCTGGGCCAGGTCGAATTCCGCCAGCGCCTGCTGGACGGCTCCTACCAGATCCGCGCCTATGGCATCGACCAGCTCGACCCCGGCGCCTTTGCCGGCCAGCCCGGCGATCGCCAGTTCCGCGGCGCCATCGACACCAAGGGCCAGTTCGCCATCAACGACAAATGGGTATGGGGCTGGGACGGCGTGTTGCTGTCCGACTACTACTTCTTCTCGGACTATCGCCTCGCCCAGTACCGCGATCCCTTCAACTCGTTCCTGAGCCTGCCTACGGAAGCGATCTCGCAGCTCTATCTCACCGGCGTCGGCAACCGCAGCTTCTTCGACGCGCGCGCGATCTACTACCTGAGCTACTCCGGCAACCAGGACAAGGTTCCGGTGATCCATCCGGTGATCGACTACAACAACGTGATCAACAGCAACATCTTCGGCGGCGAGCTCAGCTACAGGACCAACTTCACCAGCCTGACGCGCTCGACCGCCGCGTTCGATCCGATCACGACGCTCGCCAACACCAACGGGCTTTGCCTCAACGCATCGGCCGATCCGCTGGCGCGGATTCCCTCGCAGTGCCTGCTGCGCGGCATGCCCGGCACCTACACCCGCGCGACGGCGGAAGTGCAGTGGCGCAAATCCTTTACCGACCCGATTGGCCAGATCTGGACGCCGTTCGCGATCCTGCGTGCGGATGCCATCGACGCCTCGATTTCCAACCAGCCCGGCGTCTCCAACTTCCTGCCGGTCGGCGACACCCAGGCGTTGCGCGCGATGCCGACCGTCGGCCTCGAATATCGCTACCCCTTCATCAACGTGCAGCCGTGGGGCACGACGACGGTGGAGCCGATCGCGCAGGTCATCATCCGACCGAACGAGACCTACGCCGGTCGGCTGCCGAACGAGGACGCCCAGAGCCTCGTGTTCGACGCCAGCAACCTGTTCTCAGTCGACAAGTTCTCCGGATACGACCGCATCGAGGGCGGCGGCCGCGCCAATGTCGGCGTCCAGGCGACGACGCAGTTCGATCGCGGCGGCGCAATCAACGTGTTGTTCGGCCAGTCCTACCAGCTGTACGGCCTCAACTCCTTTGCGGTGGCGGACGCGACCAACACAGGTCTCGACTCGGGCCTTGCCCGGCAGAGGTCGGACTATGTGGCGCGCGTGAACTACTCGCCGAACCGAACCTACACCTTCTCGACGCGGGCGCGGTTCGACGAAGCGACGATGAACGTCAACCGCTTCGAGGCCGAGGGCCGCGCCACCTTCGACCGATGGTCGATGGCCGTGACGTACGGCAACTATGCCGCCCAGCCGGAGCTCGGCTACCTCACCCGTCGCGAGGGCGTCCTCGGCTCCGCCTCGATCAAGGTCGCCGCCAACTGGGTGGTCTCGGGTGCGGCTCGCTGGGATCTTGAAGCCAACAAGGTCAACCAATACATCGTCGGTGCAGGATACGTGGATGACTGCTTCGTACTGGCGGCGAACTATTTGACGTCGTACAATTATTCGGCCGGCACCACGCCGCCGACCTTGAACCATACGTTCATGCTGCAGATCGGCCTGCGCACCATCGCGACGTCGTCGACGACAGCGGGCGCGGCCGGCCTTCAGTAGGTTCCAACCCGAGGTCAGGGATTCGGCCGTGTCCGCGGCTTGGATCGAACAGGTTGAAAAAGCGCTTAGGAACATGATGGCCATGCCCTCGCACCGCCTCTCAACCCTGCTTGCAGCAATACTGCTTGCCGCGATCGGTTGCAGTGCGCCGGCCCGCGCGCAGTCCGTCGTCGTCATGGTCAACGGCGAGCCGATCACCAGCATGGATATCGAGCAGCGCACCAAGCTCATCCTCATGACCACGCACAAGCAGGCGAGCCGGCAGGACGTCATCAACGAATTGATCGACGAAAAGGTGAAGATCAGGGAAGCCAAGAAGTTTGGCGTCGACCCCGGCGTGAGCGACATCGACGATTCCTACGGCCAGATGGCGCGGCGCATGCGCCTTTCGCCCGAGCAGCTTACCCAGGTGCTGGAGAAGCAGGGCGTGCGGCCGGATACGCTGCGCGCCCGCATCAAGGCCGAGATGGTCTGGGGCAGCCTAGTGCGAGGCCGCTACAAGGAAAGCCTGCAGGTCAGCGAGCGTGACGTCGCCGCCACCGTGAAGGGAACCGGCGAGGAAAAGCTCGAGATCGAGGCTTCCGAGTACAAGATGCAGCCGGTCGTGCTGATCGTGCCGAGGGGTTCGCCCGACTCCGACTACGAACTGCGCAAGAAGGAAGCCGAGTCGCTGCGTGAGCGCGTGACGAGCTGCGCCGACGCCAACAGCTACTTCAAATCCGTGCGTGGTGCCACGATCAGGGACATCGTTACCAAGACATCCGCCGACCTGCCGGAATCGTTGCGCGAGATGCTGGAAAAAACCCCGGTCGGCCACCTGACGCCGCCCGAGAAAACCAGGCAGGGCATCGAAATGGTCGCCCTGTGCGCCCGCAACAAGACCACCATCGACACGCCGAAGAAGAAGGAAATCCGCGACAAGATGTTCGTGGAGAAATACGAGGCAAAGTCGAAATGGTACCTGCAGGAAGTGCGCAAAGCGGCAATGATTGAATATCGCTGACCGATGGCGAAGCCCCTTGCCCTGACTTCCGGCGAACCTGCGGGCATCGGACCGGATATCGCGATCGAGGCGTGGTTGCGCCGGAGCGCGGCGAATCTTCCGCCGTTCTACCTGCTGGGCGACCGCGGCTTCTTCGCAGAGCGCGCCAGACATCTCGGACTGAAAGCCGACTTCGCCGAGGTCGGCGCCGATGAAGCAGCCGCCGCGTTTGCCAAGGCATTGCCCGTCGTGGCGACCGGCAAGGCCGCGACCGCCGCCCCCGGCCGCCCCGATGCCGCCAGCGCAGATGCCGTGCTGGCCTCGATCCGCCAGGCCGTGGCCGACGTCACCGCCGGCCGCGCGAGTGCCGTCGTCACCAATCCGATCGCCAAGAGCGTGCTGTACCGCGCCGGCTTCAAGCATCCCGGCCACACCGAGTTCCTGGCAGAGCTTGCAGGCCAGGACGGCCGCACGCCGCAGCCGGTGATGATGCTGTGGTCGCCGACGCTCGCCGTCGTGCCGGTGACGATCCACGTTCCCCTGCGCGAGGCGATCACGCAGCTCACCAGCGAACTGATCGTGGCCACCGCGCGCATCGCGGTAGCCGACCTGAAGTCGCGTTTCGGCATCGCCAATCCGCGCCTTGCGATCTCCGGCCTCAATCCGCATGCCGGCGAGTTCGGCACGCTCGGCACCGAGGACGACGAGGTGGTTGCCCCGGCAATCGCCGCCCTGCGCAACCGCGGCATCGAGGCGCGCGGGCCGCTGCCGGCCGACACCATGTTCCACCCGGCCGCGCGTGAAACCTATGACTGCGCGATCTGCATGTATCACGACCAGGCGCTGATCCCGATCAAGACCATCGCCTTCGACGACGCCGTCAACGTCACGCTGGGCCTGCCCTTCGTGCGGACCTCGCCGGACCACGGCACGGCCTTCGACATCGCCGGCACCGGCAAGGCCAGTCCCGCAAGCCTGATCGCCGCGCTGAAACTCGCCGCCCGCATGGCGGCGGCGAAACCCACATGAGCGCCATCGACGACCTGCCGCCGCTGCGCGAGGTCATTCGCGAGCATTCGCTCTCGGCACGCAAATCGCTCGGACAAAATTTCCTGCTCGATCTCAATCTCACCGCGCGGATTGCGCGGGCGGCCGGCCCCCTGGAAAATTCCACCGTCGTCGAGGTGGGTCCGGGTCCGGGCGGCCTGACGCGCGCCTTGCTCGCACTTGGAGCGCGGCGCGTGATCGCGGTCGAGCGCGACGAGCGTGCGCTGGCGCCGCTGGAGAGAATCGCGAAACGCTATCCCGGCCGGCTCGATGTCGTCTGCGCCGATGCGCAACGCTTCGATCCCCGCCCCATGCTGGCCGGCGAACGCGCCAAGATCGTCGCCAACCTGCCCTACAATATCGCCACGCCGCTCCTGATCGACTGGCTGACCGTCGAGCCGTGGCCGCCCTGGTACGACATGATGGTGCTGATGTTCCAGCGCGAGGTCGCCGAGCGGATCGTCGCTCATGAGAACGAGAGCGCCTATGGCCGGCTCGCGGTGCTTGCCAACTGGCGCGCCGAGACCAGGATCCTGTTCGACATCGCACCCGCCGCCTTCGTGCCGCCGCCGAAGGTCACCTCATCCGTGGTGAGACTGGTGCCGCGGCAAAGTCCTGCGGCCTGCGACCGCCGTGCGCTGGAGCAGGTCGCGGCTGCCGCCTTCGGCCAGCGGCGGAAAATGCTGCGGCAGAGCCTGAAATCGCTCGGCGAGGACCCTGCCCGGCTCTCCGCTGCGGCCGGCGTCGATCCCACGCGCCGCGCCGAGACCATTCCGGTCTCCGGCTTTGTTGCCATGGCGCGGGAATTGGCCGATATACGGGCCGCAAGACAATCCTGACCCCAAGGGAGAGAACCGATGGCGCTGATGCGTCGCCAGTCGCTGGTCAAATTCGATGCGCCATTGTGTGAAACCATCGTCGACACGCCAACGCCGAAGGGATCCGAGGTGCTGGTCCGCATCGAGCGGTGCGGGCTGTGCCACTCCGACCTGCACATCCAGGACGGCTATGCCGATCTCGGCGGCGGCAAGAGGCTCGACACCACGCGCGGCATGGTGCTTCCGTTCACCCTCGGCCACGAGATCGCCGGCGTCGTCGAGGAGGTCGGCCCCGACGCGCCGAAAAGTCTGATTGGCACCAAGCGCGCGGTGTTTCCCTGGATCGGCTGCGGCCAGTGCCGCGACTGCGGCAATGGCGACGAGAATCTCTGCGTCAAGCAGCGTTTCCTCGGCGTGTCCATCGACGGCGGCTTTGCCAGCCATGTGCTGGTGCCCGACGCCAAATACCTGCTGGAATACGATCCGTTGCCGGTGAACCAGGCGGCGACCTTGATGTGCTCCGGCATCACCGCCTATGGCGCGCTGAAACGGCTGGTGGACCGGCCGCGGCAGCGCAACCTCCTGCTGATCGGACTCGGCGGCGTCGGCATGATGGGCCTGTCGTTTGCCCAAGCCATGTTCAAGCAGCCGATTGCGGTGGCCGACCTCAGCCCGGCCGCGCGCGAAACCGCGTTGAAGAGCGGCGCTTCCGTCGCCTACGATCCGGCCGAGGCCGACGTCGTCAAGCGCATGATCAAGGAAACCGAAGGTGGCTTTGACGAGATTGTCGATTTCGCGGGTAACGAGAAGTCGATGGCCTTTGCCACCTCGGTCGTCGCGCGCGGCGGCAAGATCGTGGTGTCCGGCCTGATGGGCGGCAATTTCAGCCTGCCGATGGTGCAATGGGTCTACAAGCGCATGACCATCGAGGGATTCATGGTCGGCACGCTTGCCGAGGGCAAGGAATTGATGGCGCTGGCGCGCGCCGGCAAGATCAAGCCGACCCCGATGCGGGAAGAGCCGATGGCGGAGGTCCAGAAATGGATTGAGGAGCTTCGCGCCGGCCGTGTCGTTGGCCGCATCGTGTTGAAAAACTAAAGCGTTTTCGAGCGAGGTGGACTTCCGGTTCGCGTGAAGAAAACGCGTCAGATCACGAATCCGGGGCTTCGGTTCTGATTCAATCAGAACCGACGCTCCAGGCCTGCTTTCGGGCATTTTTCGCCTGATTTTCGCCCCGCCGCCGCGGTTCGGCGGGGTCTTAATTAAGCCTTAACGACTCCGGAATTGCGGCTCATTGCGACCCAGATTCTCATTGAGAACGGACGCGTAAAGTTGCGTTGCGTAGCGTTCCAGAGGTGTTCATGAATATCCGCGCTGCAAAATTCGTGGCGGCGATTGTTGCCTCCATTCTTTCCAGCGCGAATGCCCTCGCCGCTCCCGAGGATGCCGTCTCCGAAAATACCGAGCAACCGGCCGACCAATGCCTGACGTCGCCGCGTGACTACACCCCGCCCGGTACCCGCTGGCGCTACCGTGTCGAACGCGGCACCGGGCGTCACTGCTGGTTCCTGAAGGATGACGCCGAGAAATCTGCGGGCAAGGCTGCCGGACAACCGGCCGCTGCGACGGAAGACTCCGCCGCCGCCCCATCGCGAAGGAAGCCGGCAGCGTCTCGCACGGTTTCCGATGCGCGCGCTGAATTATCGCAGACACCCGTCGAGCAAGAAACAAGGCCCGCAGCCGCGCGGAGCGCGCCGGTTGTCGCGGCGCGCCTGCCGGATCCGGTTTTGACGCTGAGCCAGGCGAACCCCGCCGCCAATGCACCGGTGCCGACGGCCGCGCCCATCGAGCAGGTCGCGGAGACGCGCCCTGCTCCCGCGGCCGCGCCGCCGGCAAAACCGCAAATCATGCCGCGTGCCGTGCCGCCCCTTCCGGTATCGGAAAAACCATTGTCGCTGCCGATGCTGATCACGATCATCGCCGGCGGATTGTCGGTGCTGGGCGTGCTGGTGAGCCTGCTGTTCGCCTGGCTTTCCTCCCGCCGCGCGCGGCGGTCGCCTGCCGCAGCGATCCCGCCGCTCGAAATGCCGGAGGCGCCGCGCCGTCCCGGCGATCTCTACCGCGAGAGGAAACGGCTGCGCACGCACAGGAACGGGCGGCGCGCCGCCTGAACCTCACTTCTCGAGCTGGTGCTGCAGGTTGCGCACGAATTCGGTGAGACCGATGCGGCGCGCACGCTTCAGCCGCTCCGCCTTCAGGATCGATTGCACCTCGGCAAAGGCCTCGTCGACGTTCTGGTTGACGACGATGTAGTCGTATTCGGCCCAGTGGCTCATCTCGTGGCTGGCGCGATCCATGCGTCCGCGGATCACCTCTTCGGAATCCTGCGCGCGCGTATGCAGGCGCTTCTCCAGGTCGGCCGCCGAGGGCGGCAGGATGAACACGCTGACGACATCGGGTCCGGCCTTCTCGCGCAGCTGCTGCGTTCCTTGCCAATCGATATCGAAAAGGACATCGCGTCCCTGCGCAAGCGCTGTTTCGACCGGCGCGCGCGGCGTACCGTAGCTCTTGCCGAACACCGGCGCCCATTCCAGCAGATCGCCGTTTGCCACCATCCGATCGAAGCGGTTCTGGTCGACGAAATAATAGTCCTTGCCCTCGATCTCGCCGGGGCGCATCGGCCGCGTCGTCGCCGAAACCGACATCTGAAGGTTGCCGACTTTTTCCATTAGCATGCGCGACAGCGTCGTCTTGCCGGCGCCGGACGGCGAAGACAGCACGAACATCAGGCCGCGCCGCGCCACCCCATCCGCACTCTGGCCGCCCGCCGCCATCCGTTCACTCCAGATTCTGCACCTGTTCGCGGAACTGCTCGACGACGTTCTTCATCTCGAGTCCCGTATTGGTGAGCTCGACGTCGTTCGATTTCGAGCAGCAGGTATTGACCTCGCGGTTGAATTCCTGCGCCAGGAAATCGAGCCGCCGCCCGACCGGTCCGCCCTTGCCGAGAATGTCGCGCGCCTGCGCGATGTGGGAAGCGATGCGATCGAGCTCCTCGCGGATGTCGGCCTTGGTCGCGATCAGCAGTGCCTCCTGCGCAAGCCGGTCCTGGTCGAAGCGATCGGACGTCTCCAACAGCGCCGCGACCTGCTCGGCAAGACGGGCGCGAATGGCTTCCGGCCGGCGGCCCGGCGCCGCCTCGGCTCGCTTTGCCAGTTTCTCGATCTCATCCATGCGAGCGCCGAGAACCTGCCCCAGCGTCGCGCCTTCGTGGCGGCGCATCTCGACGAGATGGCCCAACGCCTGCTCGAAGGCCTCCATCGCTGCAGCCTTGGCGGCCTTGTCTTCTTCCTCGTTGCTCTCGGGCTCGACTACCTCGATAACGCCCTTGATCGCGAGCAGACCGTCGACGCTGGGAGCTACAGCATCGATCTTGGCGGCGATGCTGCCTGCGACCTTCACCACGGCCGCCAGCACGTCCTCGTTGATGCGCACCTGCGCCACGGCGTTCGTGCGCTTGACGTTGAGATTGGCGTAGACCGTGCCGCGCGCCAGCAACTCGCCGGCGCGCTTCTTGGCCGGCGCCTCGATATCATCCCAACCGGGCGGCAGCCGCAGGCGCAGGTCGAAGCCCTTCGCGTTGACCGATTTCAGTTCCCACTCGAACGTATAGGGACCGCTGGCGCCGTGGCTGCGGGCAAAACCGGTCATGCTCGACAGCGCCATCGCTAAAAATTCTCCGAACACAGTGGGGATGAGACTCAAGAGGCTCGCGCGACCATAGGACGATTTCAGCCCGAGTGAAATCGGATTGGCTCAGGTCGGCCTGGCCCTGCGGGATACGATGGCTAGCGCTGCACCACCGGCGGCGCGCCGGAGTTCTGAGCCGCGCCCTGCCGGGCCGGCGCCTGTGCAGGGGCCGCCGGGGCTGGCGGCCGCGCCGGGCGCTTGGCAGCCGGAGGCTTGGTGCCGGCGGTCGGATTGGTGTCGGCGGCAGCAGGCGCTGCGGCTGCGGCCGGCGGCGCGGTCTCCTCCGCAGGCTCGGCGGTGTCGTTCTGGATCTGCTTTTCCATCGCGCGCAGCTTGGCCACGTTCTTCTGATGCGCGTCGTAGGTTTCCGTGAAGGTGTGACCGCCGCTCCCGTCGGCGACGAAGAACAGGTCGCGCGTGCGCGCCGGGTTGGCGGTAGCCTCGAGCGAGGCGCGGCCCGGATTGGAGATCGGCCCGGGCGGCAGCCCTTCGATCACGTAGGTGTTGTAGGGCGAAGGCTGGGTGATTTCCGACCGCTTGATCGGACGCCCCAGGGTGCCCCTGCCGCCGACCAGGCCATAGATGATGGTTGGATCGGATTGCAGCTTGATCTTCTGCCGCAGGCGGTTGGTGAAGACGGCGGCGACGCGGCTGCGCTCGTCGGCGCGGCCGGTTTCCTTCTCGACGATGGAGGCGAGAGTCACCAGTTGCTCCGGCGACTTGATCGGGATGTCGGGGTTGCGGCGCTCCCAGATCTCGGCCAGCACGCGCTTCTGCGCCTGCTGCATGCGCTGGATCACCTGATCGCGCGTGGTACCGCGCGGAAACTTGTAGGTCTCCGGCAGCAGCGTGCCCTCGCGCGGAATCTCGCGCACGGACCCGGTGAAGATATCGTTGTCGGAAAGCCGCGCCACGATCTGCTCGGAGGTGAGACCTTCCGGAATGGTGATCGCGTGCTGCACCACCTTGCCTTCGACGATAGTGCCGATGACATCGCGCAGGCTGGCATTCTTCTGGAACAGATACTCGCCCGGCTTCAGGTCGGAACTCGCCTTCAGCGCATAGACGCTGCCGATGAATATCCAGGGATTGACGTTGATCACGCCCTCTTTCTGCAGCACGTCGGAAATGTCGCGCTTGCCGGCGCGGGCGGGAATGTTGACGACCTTGTCTTCCCTGAGCGGTCCGGCCGACTCCAGGATCTGCCTGCCGTAGTAGTAGGAGACGCCCAAGCCGATCATCAGCAGGATCAGGATGGTAATGATGGCGTTGCCCACCACGACGAACGGGTTGCGCGCGCGCTCGGAACGCTTGGGCGGCGGCGGCACCTGCTCGGGCTCGAGCGCGGCGCGCGGACTGCGGGGCGAAATGGGCGGCCTCTCACTCATCGATGCAACCTGGTTCCTGCCGGTTCAATCGTGGCCGAACAATCTCGCCCTGCCAATAGCACACGCCCGCAACTACAGCATGATCCGGAAAAGTGTGAAGCGGTTTTCCGAAAAGATCATGCTCAAACAAAGGACTAAAGCGCATCGCGCTTTAGGAGTCTTCGCCGAATACGGCAAAACCGTGGATTAACTCCAGCCACGCGCTCAATTGGCCACACGCTGGACGATCACGGAAGCATTGGTGCCCCCGAAACCAAACGAGTTCGACAGCGCAATGTTGATCTCGCGCTTGCGCGCCTTATGCGGCACGAGGTCGATGGCGGTTTCAACCGACGGGTTGTCGAGATTGATCGTCGGCGGCGCGACATTATCGCGAATCGCCAGGATGCTGAAGATCGCCTCGATCGCGCCGGCCGCGCCGAGCAAATGACCGGTGGACGATTTGGTGGAGGACATTGAAACCTTCGATGCGGCGTTGCCGAGCAGCCGCTCGACCGCGCCGAGCTCGATTTCGTCGCCGAGCGGCGTCGAGGTGCCGTGTGCGTTGATATAGTCGATGTCGGCGGCCGTAATGCCGGCGCGCTTCATCGCCGCCGACATGCTGCGGAAGCCGCCATCCCCATCCGGCGTCGGCGAGGTGATGTGATAGGCATCGCCGGACAATCCGTAGCCGGTCACCTCGGCATACATTTTCGCGCCGCGCCGCTTGGCGTGCTCGTATTCCTCGAGCACGACGATGCCGGCGCCCTCGCCCATCACGAAGCCGTCGCGATCCTTGTCGTAGGGACGCGACGCCTTTTCCGGTGTTTCGTTGTAGCCGGTCGACAGCGCGCGCGCCGCGCAGAAACCGGCGATGCCGATTCGGCAGATCGGGGATTCCGTTCCCCCCGCCACCATCACGTCGGCATCGCCGAGCGCAATCAGCCGCGCGGCATCGCCGAGGGCGTGCGCGCCGGTCGAACAGGCCGTCACCACCGAGTGATTCGGTCCCTTGAGGCCGTGCTCGATCGAGACATAACCGGAGGCAAGGTTGATCAGCCGGCCTGGAATGAAGAACGGCGACACCCTGCGAGGCCCGCGCTCTTTCAGAAGGATGGCGGTGTCGGCAATGCCGGAGAGGCCGCCGATGCCGGAACCGATCAGCGTGCCGGTAGCGCAACGCTCTTCCTCGGTGGAGGGATGCCAATTGGCGTCGTCGAGTGCCTGCTTGGCCGCACACATCGCATAGATGATGAAGTCGTCGACCTTCCGCTGGTCCTTCGGTTCCATCCACTGGTCGGGATTGAAGCTGCCGTTGGATCCGTCGCCGCGCGGAATCAGGCAGGCGATCTGGCAGGTCAGGTCGGAAGCATCGAAGGTGTCGATCTTCTTGGCGCCGCTCTGGCCGGCGAGGATCCGCGTCCAGGTCGCGTCCACGCCGCATCCGAGCGGCGTGAGCATGCCGAGCCCCGTGACGACCACCCGTCTCATGTCAAACTCCGCGCCTTGAAAATGGCCGGCAACAACAAGAAACCGGGGGACCGCTTCGGGCCCTCCGGCTCTGTCGGCGCCGCGAGGGCGTCAGCTCTTGGCGTTCTTTTCGAGAAACTTGGTCGCGTCGCCGACGGTCAAGATGGTTTCCGCGGCATCGTCGGGAATTTCACAGCCGAATTCTTCTTCAAACGCCATCACGAGTTCGACGGTGTCGAGACTGTCGGCGCCGAGGTCGTCAATGAAGCTCGCGCTGTCGACCACTTTGTCGGGCTCGACACCAAGGTGCTCGACCACGATCTTCTTAACCCGCTCGCCAATCTCACTCATCGTTCAACCTCGTGCTTGTTCCATTGGTCCCGACCCCAAAGCCACCCTCAAGACATCCCGAAGACGATAGAGCCATCGTGGTCGTAAAAGTTTCCTTCGCAATCGCGCTTTGATTCGCCCCGGTCCTGTCCCCGGACCCGGCAAACATTGGCAGGATTTGCCTCGCCAATATACAGGGTTTCAAATTCCTGCAAGGCGTTCTTTGCCCGTCCTTGCGCCGTCCGGTTATCACACTTCCAGGCCCTTGACTATAAGGGCCAAACGGGCCCGGACCACCGCTAACGGGTTCAAAACATGGCCATTCCGCCGTTGACGTGCAGGGTCTGGCCGGTCACGTAACCGGCCTCGTTGGAGCTGAGATAAACCGCCGCAGCGGCGATGTCCTCGGCCGTCCCGAGCTTGGCGGCAGGCACCTTGGCCAGGATCGCCTCGCGCTGCTTGTCGTTGAGCGCGTCCGTCATCGGCGTCTTGATGAAGCCCGGCGCGATGCAGTTGGCGGTGACGCCGCGCTTGGCATATTCGGCGCCGACCGTCTTGATCAGGCCGATGATGCCGGCCTTGGAGGCGGTGTAGTTGGCCTGCCCCGGATTGCCGGTGACGCCGACGATCGAGGTGATGGCAATGATGCGGCCGAAGCGCTTGCGCATCATCAGCTTGGTGGCCGCGCGCGCCAGGCGGAAGGTCGCGGTCAGGTTGACCTGGATGACGTCGTCCCAGTCCTCGTCGCGCAGCTGCACGAAAAGATTGTCGCGGGTGATGCCGGCGTTGGCGACGAGAATGTCGACCTGCCCCATCGCGGCTTCCGCGGCCGGCACCAGCGCCTCGACCTCGTCGGTCTTGGAGAGGTTGCAGGGCAGCACATGGACGCGCTCGCCAAGTTTCGCGGCGAAGGCATCGAGCACGTCGCGACGCGTGCCGGAAATGGCGACGGTCGCGCCCTGCTTGTACAGCGCCTGCGCGATCGCCCCGCCAATGCCGCCGGTCGCGCCTGTGACGAGCGCCGTCCTGCCAGTCAGATCGAACATGGAAAATTCTCCCGCTTCATTTCCTCATCCTGGGGAGCGCGCAATGCGCGCGTCTCGAAGGATGCAGGCCCGTCTGTGGCCTCATGGCTCGAGACGCGCTTCGCGCTCCTCACCATGAGGGGATCAATCTCAGCTCTCTTTAGGTCTTCGCAGCCGCCAATGCTTCCTTCGCCGCGGCGATGTCGCCGGGTCCGCCGACGGAAACCCCGACCGCGCCTTCCGCGATGCGCTTGACGAGGCCGCTCAGCACCTTGCCCGCGCCGATTTCGAAGAAGCGCGTCACGCCATGGCTTGCCATATAGGCTACCGACTCGCGCCAGCGCACCGTGCCGGTCACCTGCTCGACCAGGCGACGGCGAATCTCGGCCGGATCGGTGATGGGCGCGGCCAGCACGTTGGACACCAGCGGCGCAGCCGGCGCCTTGATGGCGACGTCCGCCAGCGCCTTGGCCATCGCATCCGCCGCCGGCTGCATCAGCGCGCAATGGAAGGGCGCGGACACCGGCAGCAGCATCGCGCGCTTGGCTCCCTTGGTTTTGGCGATCTCGACAGCGCGATCCACCGCGGCCTTGTCGCCGGAGACGACCACCTGCCCGCCGCCATTGTCGTTGGCCGCCTGACACACCTGGCCCTGCGCGGCCTCATTGGCAACCGCGACCGCCGCCTCGTAGTCGAGGCCAAGCAGCGCGGCCATGGCACCCACGCCGACCGGCACCGCCTTCTGCATGGCAAGCCCGCGGGTGCGCAACAGCCGCGCCGTGTCGGAGACGCTGAGACTGCCGGCGGCCGCGAGCGCGGAATATTCGCCAAGCGAATGGCCGGCGACGAAGGCGGCATCCCTGGCCACGGCGAATCCGGCTTCAGACTCCAGCACCCGCAAGGTCGCAATCGAGACCGCCATCAGCGCGGGCTGGGCGTTTTCGGTGAGCTGCAGGGTTTCTGCCGGACCGTCCCAGATGATGGCGGTGAGCTTTTCGCCAAGCGCCGCATCGACCTCGTCGAATACCGCGCGCGCTGCCGGAAAGGCCTCGGCGAGCGCCTTGCCCATGCCGACCGCCTGCGATCCCTGCCCCGGAAAAGTGAATGCTGCCGTCATCGGCGCTCCCTGAACGTCCTGAACTTTCTTGGATTGGGGCGTAAGTCACCGGTCTCGGCGGCCATGTCAAGCCGCACGAGCCCGGTATCGGGGGGCGCATCGGGCGTCAGCCGGGATTGGCGGCGTCCGGAGCCCCCGGCGACTTGCATCTTGCGCGCCTTCGACGGGACAATCGATCACTGTGCGCCGAACGGCACCGATGCGGCGGCGCGGTAACCCCAAAGCGCGAAGTCGCCGCCGAGGCCGCTTCGCTCGAAACCGACACTGACCTGCGCGCCGCCGCCAAGTGTCGCGCTCAGGCCGCCGACGGCTCGCGCCGAAAATCCGTCGAACACCAGGCCACCCGGAAGGCCGGCAAGGCCGATCACCGGCGCCGCATCATCGGTGTTGAAATAATAGTCGCCGTACAGACCGGCATAGGGCGTGAGCGTGGCCGTCGCCGTCCAAGCGATCGGATACATCACCTTCATGCCGCCGCTGGCTCGGCCCGTGCTGAAATTGCGCGCCGCCTGCAATGTGCCGAGCGTATCGGTGTAGGCGTTCTCCCGCTCCCACAGCGCGTAGACGCGTGCCGACGGTTCGAAACGCAGGCCGAATGCGTCGTAGGTGCCGGTCAGTCCGCTGGCGACGAGCCAGCGATTGCCGGAGAAGTTTCCGGCTGCCAAACCGGCTGCGCCGTTGTAGCCAATGCCCGAATAGCCCGCCGCCACGTCGAAGCGGATTTCATTGGTGATCATCCAGCCGAGATAAGCGCCAACGGTCCAACCGTCCCCTCTGAGCCGCCCAAGCAGTGTGTCGGAACGGTAGTCGAATGTCTCGTAGCCTCCGAGCGCGCCGATGAGGAAATTCGGCATCATCCGGTAGGTCAGGCCGGCAAGCAGATTGACCTGGCTGCCGTAGAGAACGCTTGCATTCGGCGCCGCGAACGAAGTGTTCCAGCGATCGAGTACAGCACCGCGAATTTCGGCCCAGCCAAACCATTCCCGGGCCGTAGCGACCGTCGGCACGGGTGGCGCTGCATAGGCGAGCGCCGACATCGCATCGGTCACCCGCGACGACGCACTTGCCGGCCGGACCGCGCCCGGCACGCGCGATCCCTCGACACTGCTGGAAGGAGGAGCCGTAGCGCGCGGAACTGCCGCCTGGGTGTGCCCGTCCGCATCGGCCGCGAAATTGAAACGGATTCCGCTGCTGTTCGGCGCGACCAACGGACCTCCCCCGCCAAAACCCTCGGAGATCGCACTCTGAACGGAGCCGGAGAATGCCTGGCCGGACACTTGCGCCGCGGCCGGAGTCGCGAGCAACTGCATCGCACGAAGCCGCAAGCTGTCAGTCGGCGTATTGACCGTCTGCACCAGAACCGCCGACGTGCTCGCCAGGAAACCCGGACCCGGCTGGTAGCTCGCCCTGATCGGATGACTGCCGGTCGCAAGGGTGGATATCGAAAAGACGGCAACACCGCCCGAGAGAGGCGCGGTACCCAGAACGGTCGCATTATCCAGAAACGATACGCTGCCGGTCGGCGTGCCGCCCGAGCTTGTCACGGTGGCCGTAAACGTCACCATTTGACCGGCCTGGCTCGGATTGAGCGACGAAACCAGCGCTGTGGAGGTCGATGCTACCGCACCGACAGTCAGCGTCGCAGTTGAATAATTGCCGCTGCCGCCCTCGATGGAGGTAACCGCTCCCGTCGTGTTGATCTTCGTGCCCGCGCTGGTTGCCGTTGCCGCCAGGTCGAACTGGCACTGTCCACCCGGGGCGATGGTCGCGCCGGCCAATGATATGCTGCTCGTCGTTCTCGTGAGCGTGCCTCCGCAGACACTTACGGTTCCCGCCTGGACCTGCAGGCCCGCGGGCAAGTTGTCGTTGAAGCCGACGTCGGTCAGCGACGTCGCATTTATATTGGCGATCCTGAAGGCCAGCGACGAGATCTGGCCAACATTGATGCTGGAAGGAGTGAACGACGAACTGAGGATTGGCGGGTAGATCGGAAATACGCCAAGCACTGCGGTGGTGGTGCCACCATTCCCGCCTTCATTCGACGTCACCGCGCCCGTCGTGTTGATCTTGTCGCCCGTTGTGGTCCCGGTGACGGTCACGCTGAACTGACACTGCCCGCTTGCGGCAATGATAGCACCCGACAGCGACATGCTGTTGGTCGTCCTTGTGACCGTGCCGCCGCAGACGTTCGCGGTCCCGGCTTGAAACTGGCTGCCCGCCGGCAAGTTGTCGGTGAAGCCGACGCCGGTCAACGACGTACCCGGATTCCCGTTGGTAAGCGTAAAGGTCAGCGATGAGGTCTGGTTGACGGTAATACTCGAAGGACTGAAAGACGAGGTGAGGCCCGGCGGCGAGGCCGTGACACTGAGCGTTACGCTTGCGCTATTGCCTGCCCCGCCCTCGGTTGAGGTCACCACGGTCGTCGTGTTGATCTTGTCGCCGATCGAAGTCGCGACGACAGTCATGCTGAACTGACACTGCGAATTGGCGGCCAGCGCGGCGCCGGACAACGACATGCTGCCGCTTGTCCTAGTTACGGTACCGCCGCAGGCGCCTGTAGGCCCCGCAGGCTCAAACTCGACGCCGGCCGGCAAGTTGTCGGTGAAAGCGACGCCGGTCAGCGCGAAGAAAGGATTGGGATTGCTAAGCGCGAACGTCAGCGAAGAGGTCAGGCCGAGGCCGACAGTTGATGGGCTGAGCGTTGCCAGAATGCTTGGCGGCCACGCGACGTAAAGGATCGCCGAGTTTTGGTTGCCGGCGCCCTGATCCGAAGTCACGACTCCCGTTGTATTGACCTTGGTGCCCGAAGTCGTTCCGGTCACGGTCATGCTGAACTGACACTGGCCGCTTGGAGCAATGGTGGCGCCGGACAACGAGATGCTGGAGCCGCCTGTTGCCAGAGTGCCGCCGCACGTCGCTGTGTTCGCGGTCGGCACCGTAACACCCGCGGGCAAGGTATTCGTGAAGCCGACCCCGGTCAGCGTTGTGCCCGCATCGGAGTTGATGATGGTGAAGGTAAGAGAAGACGTCGCGTTCAGCGCAATATTTGCGGGACTGAACGACAGGGAAATTGTCGGCGCGGCGGCCGAGGCGGGAGCGGCGTAGCCCGAGACCGCCACCGCGAACGCCGCAGCGAAGACTCGCGCGGCCGATGTTCGCCCTGCGGTTCGTGATTCGCGCGCCTTGGATCGAGCAGCGGTTTGCGCCAGCAAGCGCAACCACGCCAGGGTCGCGAAGCCACAACGCTTGCTCAGAAATCCCCAGATACGCAAACTCACCCGCCCTGCAACAAAACTCGTCCGGACTTAGTCCTGATGCCTTCCAGGCACCTTCAACGCAAAATTGCATGCGGGGCCCATGAGACAATCTGCGGGAGGCACCC
Source organism: Bradyrhizobium sp. (assembly GCA_046349015.1). Taxonomy (GTDB): domain Bacteria; phylum Pseudomonadota; class Alphaproteobacteria; order Rhizobiales; family Xanthobacteraceae; genus Bradyrhizobium. The sequence goes on from JAXMDE010000003.1 coordinate 25,637, forward strand.
CGCAGAATCAATTTGTCGAATTATGACAGGAGAAAATTGCGAGAAGCTGTGTGGATTCCGCAACACTGCCTGAGGTAGAAGACTGCGACCGAGGCTAGGCCCGCCAGATCGAGGGACGTGACTGACTACGACGCCAGGGCCGAATGCCGGATGTTCTATAACCTGACGCTCGAGCATGGCGCATCAATGAGCTTGGTCGCCTCGCTCATGTAACAAGTTCATCGCGTGCTATCGTTTGCGAATAGCTCGCACGCCCCTCAGAACCCGCCGGCTTTCTGGTCGCCGCCTACCGCCTGCCCTGCCTGCGCCCGGCGCAGGCTGTTGACGAGCTGGCCCGGGCGGTCCTCGGCGTTCGACTTGGCGGTCGCCAGCTGCAGCACGGCCAGATAGTTCGGCTGGGTCTCCATCCGCCCGGCCAGGTGGCTGCGCGAGAGAATGCGATGCACGCGCGGCAGGTTGTAGCAGGGGATGTAGAACAGCAGATGATGCTCGAGATGGTAGTTCACGTAGTAGGGCGCGATGAACAGCCGCTCGAGGAAATTGGCGTGCGTCGTCCGCGTGTTGCGCAGCGGGTCGCGGCTGTCGGGCACCACGGCATGTTCGGCGATATTGCGGATGCGGGTAATCACCATGTACCAGGTCAATAGTGGCACCAGCCACAGCAACGGATAGGCCCACCACACGCCGGCCGCGGCACAGACGGCGAACATGATCGCGTTGGTCAGGCATTGCGGCCCGAGCTTTTCCCAAAAATGCGCCGCGCGTCGCGACAGCGGCCAATCCGACGGGCCGAGCGCATTGAGCAGCTGCGCCTTGCGCTGCTGGTAGCCGGTCTGTCCCGAAATATCGCGCCAGAATTTGCGGCGATAGCTCAGCTTCGTGATCGGAAACGGTGCCGACAGCACGAGATCGGGATCGTCTTCCTGCTGGGTGCGGGCGTGATGCTGCAGGTGATAGCGGCGATAGGCACGCGTCTCCACGAACACCGGATAGGCGCAGAACCACTGGCTCAGGAAAAAATTGGTCTTCTCGTCCGGCGACAGGCAGCCATGGGCGCCGTCATGCATGAGGATGGCAAGCCCGAGCTGACGCGAGCCGACGATGCCGACCGCCAGCAGATAGGTGATCGGGTTCGGCCACCACGCCACCAGCGCGACGGCGGCGATGATCAGCGCCCAGGCATGCGCGATCAGCGCCGCGCCCTTCCAGGTGAAGCGCTCGCGCACCGCAACCAGTTCGTCTTCGCTGAGGAAATCGCGGGCTCGCATGCGCAGCGCGGTCATGAACGGCTCTCCCCGTCGGTTGAAGGCCTGGTGTTGGGCTCGGCGACGAGACGAAGCCGCGAGCCATCGCCGGTGGAAACAGCCGTCGCCTGTTCGCCCAGCGCACGCAGCAACTCGCCGCGCATCTGCTCCGCCGCGCGGCCCATCGCAAACCCCTCGACGATCACGCCGATGGCGACCGCCCAGAAGCGCCGTGAGGACGCATCGGGGTCGCGCAGCGAGCGCCAGCCATGCCGCTCGACCTGGCCTGCATAGGCGCGCGCGCCTTCGCCATGCAGCCGCTCGATGGTGCGCTCGACCAGCGGCGCGAGATCCTGTCGGCGCCGGGTCAGCGTCAGCGCTTCCGCAAAGAAAGCCACCGAGTCGGTTGCCGTCACCGTTTCCGCCAGCGCGTGCGTGTACTCGCGCGGCGTGCGTGCATTGAGGGCCGCCTGCTCGGTGGCGCGCGCCAGATAGAGCATGTCGCGGCAGGCGGCTTCGACGAACAGCGCCTCCTTGCTGCGGAAGTAATAGGTGATCTGGCTCGGGAAAGCGTCTGCGGCCGCAGCGATATCCGAAGTCGAGGTGCCGGCGAGGCCCCTCTCCTTGAACAGCCGGCTTGCAACATCCAGCAGCAGCGAGCGCATCCGCCGCCCCGCCGTGCGCGTGGCGCGCACCGCGTGCTTGGGATCGCTGCCAATCGATTGCGCAGCCGTCTCGGTCCGCTTCCGGGGCATCTCTTTCCTGCCTGAGATATTTGTATGTTATACAAACAAGTATTACAAGGTGGTATTGGCGACCATCCGCCCGCGTTGGTCGAATCGCGGGAGGTGTGGCGTGAAAGCGACGGTATTCGCAGTGAGTTCCGCTTATAGATACCAGTAGAAATGCGGACTTCGCGTTTTTTGGAGTTGAGTATGAGAAAGCTTTTGCTCGCTGTGATTTTTGCCAGTCTCGGTGCTGGCTCCGTGTTGGCGGCAGACATGGCCGCGCGCCCCTACACCAAGGCGCCTCCCGTCATTGACCCCGTCTACAATTGGACCGGCTTCTATGCCGGCGTGAATGTCGGGGCGGTATTTAGCCGAAGCGAATTCGACTACATTCCCTCCAATTTCTTCGCCATCACCCCCGGCCTGGGCCCTGACGGAACCGTCCGGTTCAATCGCACCGGCTTCACCGGCGGCGGCCAGGCCGGCTACAACTGGCAAGCCGGCAAGTTCGTGCTCGGCGTCGAAGGAGACATCAACTACACCGACGTGCGCGGCAGCGGCTCGATCACGCGCGCAGTCGCGCCCGGCCTGCCGAATGGCTACACCGTTTCCGAGAGCTCGAAATCGGACTGGCTGGCCACGGCGCGCCTGCGGGCCGGCATCACCGGCGGCAACGCCTTGTTCTACGTGACCGGCGGCTTGGCGGTTGCCGACTACAATTTCACGCAGACCAGCTTCTTCCCGAATTGCCCTTGTGGCGTGAGCACGTCGGTCACGGGCACCAAGGCCGGCTGGACCGCGGGCGGCGGCGTGGAATATGCCTTCACTCCGGCTTGGAGCGTCAAGGCGGAGTATCTCTATGTCGACCTCGGCTCCGCATCGTTCTCGGACAATCTCGCAGCCGGCGGTTTTCCGGCGGCGTCTTTCACGCACAACACGAGGCTGACCGAGAGCATCGGCCGGTTCGGCGTGAATTATCGATGGGGCGGGCCCGTGGTGGCCAAGTATTGAGCTGAAATCGCTCGGCTTTTCGTTTCAGGGCCGGCCTCGCGCCGGCCCTTTTTATCGCCGCTTGGCTTGCCAATGCCTGGAAAATCCTTATAAGGCGCGCATCCGTGGATCCCGGCCGGGAGCTGAACGGACGGTCTCAGCAATCTCCTTTCAGGTGAATTGGTGTGGCAGGGCCAGTCGGTCCGTCGTCCCGTGTTCCCGCCTTCTGAGCTGACCCCGAGTCCTTTCCGAAGGTCTCGAAGGGCTTGACGCCGGGAGCCGCGCCAACGTTAGGAAAGGAACTCCATGCCGCTTTACGAGCATGTTTTTCTCGCGCGTCAGGACGCGAGCACCCAGCAGGTGGAAGAACTGACGGCCCAGATGACCGGCATTGTCGAACAGGCCGGCGGCAAGGTCACCAAGACCGAGAACTGGGGCGTGCGCTCCCTCACCTACCGCATGAACAAGAACCGCAAGGCGCACTTCGTGCTGCTCAACATCGAAGCGCCGTCCGCGGCGATCGCCGAGATCGAGCGCCAGGAGCGCATCAGCGAAGACGTGATCCGTTATCTCAGCGTCCGCGTCGAGGAACACGAGGAAGGCCCCTCCGCGATGATGCGTAAGGCCGACCGCGACCGCGAGCGCGACGACCGCGGTGGCGGTTTCCGCGGCGACCGCGAGGGCGGCTTCCGTGGTGATCGCGATGGCGGCGGCTTCCGCGGCGATCGCGGACCGCGCCGGCCCCGCGACGATGCTGAAACGACGGACGAGGAGTAAGAGCCATGGCTGAAGCCGGTGCACGCCGTCCGTTTTTCCGCCGCCGCAAGACCTGTCCGTTCACGGGTCCGAACGCGCCGAAGATCGATTACAAGGATTCCAAGCTGTTGATGCGCTACGTCTCCGAGCGCGGCAAGATCGTGCCGAGCCGCATCACGGCGGTGTCCGCCAAGAAGCAGCGCGAGCTCGCGCGCGCCATCAAGCGCTCGCGTTTCCTCGGCCTGTTGCCTTACGTCATCAGATAAGACCGTTTCCCCGCGGCGTCCGCGCCGCGGGTTTTCTCATAAGGCTTCCGGGTCGTCCGGTCGCCGATGGTTGGGGCCACAAGCCTCTAACCGCTCGAAAGGAGCGGGACACCCGATGATCGCGATTGCTGCCATTGCTGTTGCCGCCGGCGCCGCTTCGGCGCTGATGTTCGCCTCGGTCGCCTCGGGCGCGGTGATCTCGCTCGTCCTGCTCAACCTCGCGCCGTTGCCGCTTATGGTGGCCGCGATCGGCTGGGGCCCGATCACCGCGGCGATCGGCGGCATCGTCGCCAGTTCGGCCTTCGCATTGCTGTTCGGCTTCCCCTTCGCTTTCGAGTTCGCGGCCGGCACGGCGCTGCCCGCCTGGTGGCTCGGCCATCTCGCGATGCTGGGACGGCCCGTCCCTGGTCCGGCACCCGCCGGGACTGGCGCGGCGGCACCCGCAGTCGCCATGGAGTGGTATCCGACAGGCCGGCTGCTGCTGTGGATCACCGCCATCGGCGTAGTGCTGACGCTCTGGACCCTGTTCAAGATCGATGCCGATCCCGACGCCATTGCGGCGGCGATGAAGAGAGGATTTGCCAGGATAGTCCGCCACTTCGTCCAGCGCGGCTATCCGATCGACGAGAGCCTGGCCGATACGATGAGTTCCCTTGCTCCGCTCGTCTTTCCGACTCTTCCCATCATCATGCTGACGGTCAATCTGTGGTTGGCCGGCAAGATCGCCGCGACGTCGGGCCGGCTGAACCGTGCCTGGCCCGATCTGAAATCCACCGCTCTGCCGCCGATGACGCTGGTTGCGCTGTGCGTCGCGATCGCCTTCTGCTTCACCGGCGGATGGCTCGCCTTGCTGGCAAAGGCCGTCACCGGCGCGCTGCTGACGGCCTACGGTCTCACCGGGCTGGCCGTGCTGCACACCCTGACACTGGCGTCGAGCAACCGCGCGATCTGGCTGGTCCTCACCTATGCGGTCACGATCGTGCTGATGTGGCCGCTGTTCATCATGAGCGGCCTCGGTCTTGCCGACGCCCTCTTCGGATTCCGTGAGCGCTTCATGCGCACGCGGCCGCCGCCGCTGCCTGCGGCATGAGATTTCACCAACCCTGTTTTGCGAACATCAAAGGAGAACGAAAATGGAAGTCATTCTGCTGGAACGCGTGGCCAAGCTCGGCCAGATGGGCGAAGTCGTCAAAGTGCGCGACGGTTTTGCCCGCAACTTCCTGCTCAAGCGCGGCAAGGCGCTGCGCGCCACCGCCGAGAACCGCGCCAGGTATGACGGCATGAAGGCCGAACTCGAGGCCAACAACATCAAGGCCAAGGGGGAAGCCACCAAGGTCGCCGAGAAGATCGACGGCAAGGAAATCGTGATCATCCGGCAGGCCGCCGAATCCGGCCAGCTGTTCGGCTCGGTCTCCGTGCGGGATATCGTCGATTCCCTGGCCAAGGACGGCATCACGGTATCGCGTCCGCAGGTCTGGCTGGATTCCCCGATCAAGACGATCGGCCAGCAGAAGGTGACGATCGCCGTCCACCCCGAGGTCGAGACTTCGATCACGGTGTTCGTTGCGCGCAGCGCCGATGAGGCCGAGCGCATCAAGCGCGGCGAGGACATCTCGACCCGTCAGGAGGATCAGGACGCGGCAGCCGAGGCGATTGCGGCGGCCGGCGAGTTCTTCGACCCCGAGGCGCAGCAAGACGACGTCCAGCCGGCCGCGGCTCCGGCCGAGAAGTAAGCCTCGCTCTGCGTTTATCCCGGGCCCGGCCGTCTTACGCGGCCGGGCTCTGGATTCGCGGCGCTGTCTTTTCGTCGAGCATCGCAATCGAGGCCAGCGCGGTTGCGGTGTGCTTCTCGGCGCCGTCGATGACGCAGAAAACGTCGGCCGCGACGACGGCAACCTGCCGCCCGGGCTTGATCACGCGCGCACGGCAGATCAGGCGCTCGCCGGTCGCGGGCGACAGCAGGTTCAGCTTGTACTCGGCCGTCAAAGCCGACTGGCCACGCGAGGCTGCTGCCGCAATCGTCGTCGCATTGTCGACGAGAAAGGCGGTGACGCCGCCATGGAACAGTCCATTCTGCTGCAACAGCTCCGGCCGGCGTTCCACTTCCAGCGTGCAGCTGCCGCGCGCAAGCTGCGACAGCTCTGCGCCGACATGGGCCATGAAGCCCTGGCGGCCGACGCTGTCGCGGATGCGTGCCGCGATGGGGGCGAATTCGGCGTCCGGTTGCGGCATCATGAACTTTCTCCACTGTTGTCTGGCGTGACGAGCGCACGAATGGCGCAGGCGACAAGGGTGTCGGCCTGTGCGCGCGGATCGGATTTGTCGCGGCCGGACAGCCAGGCACGGCAAAACACCTGCGCCGGGCCGACGATCTGGCTGAGGAACAGCGTGGCGCTCATCGGATACAATTCGCCGCGCGCAATCAGGGGCCTGCGCCAGCGCTCGACGCCTTCGGCGAGGTGCGAATTTTCCTTGCGCTGGGCGTCGCGCAACTCCTCGCCCCATTCCGCGCGCGAAATCTCGAACAGAAAGCGCGCCTCGCGGCGATTGTTCACGACCCAGTCGAGATGGGCGCGGATCATCTGCGCGATGCCCTCGCGCGCGCTCGAATGCGGATCGAGCGCAGCCACCACGCTGGCGTGGTAGCGCTGCAGGATATCCAGAAACAGCGTCCCGGCGAGTTCCTTCTTCGAGCCGAAGAAATGAAAGAAGCTGCCATTGGAGGTGCGCGAGAGATTGCGGATCGCGGCCACGGTGGCGCCGTCGAATCCGTCGCGCTCGAACACGGCAAGGCCCGCAGCCAGTAGATCGTCTCTCACGGTGGTCATGTGGATCGCTTCGCAAAAATATAGATCAACGCTCTAGAGTAATACTCTAGTCGTGGTCAAGCAGCTTCTTGGGCGGCGAACCGGCGATTTGCTTCTATTGCGAGATGGGCACCATCGGCGGCCCGGCTGGCGGCAGAGGCGGCAGCGCAGGTGCTGAGGCAACGGCTGGTTTCGGCGGTTCGGCAGCCGGCTTGGGTTGCTCGCCGGCGGGCGCCGATGGCGTATCGAGCGCCTGAACCGGCGGTGTCGAGGGAAGCGATCCGGTTCTTGCAGCAACTGCGGGCGTCGATGTCGCCGGAGCCGCAGCAGTCGTCGCAGGCGCGGGCGTCACGGCCGGAACCGGATCGGGCCGCGTCGCGACACTTTCGCCGGCCGATTCCTTGGCCGGCTCGACCTTGGCAGATTCCGTCTTTTCGGATCCCTTTGGCTCCCCACCCTTGGATTCGGCGCCCTTGGATTCGGTCCCCTTGGACTCGGCGGCCGGGTTTGCGCCCTCCTCGGTCTTCGCCGTCGTTTCCTTGACCGGCTCGGCAGCAGGCTCGGCGCGCGCCGGCTCTTCCGGGCGGCCTTTCCTGCCTTTGTCCCTGTCCTTCTTGCCTCTGTCGACCGTCGCCTGAACGGGCAAGTCGGGCCGCATCGCTTCGGGCGACTCACCGGCCCGCGGCAGCCGAGGAGGCGGCTTGGCGCCCTGCTCTGCCGGCGCGCGTGCGGTCTCCCTAGTGCCGCTTTCCTTGGCAGCCTCCTTGCCCTGCTTGGCGTCCTTGCCGTCCTTGACGTCCTTTGGCTGATAGCGCGTATCCGTCGCTCCGTTGGAGACGAGGTAGGACGACAGCACCGACGCCATATCGCTGGAGGTGGTGTAGTGCTGGCGCAGGAAACCCGACAGCGAAGAGGCCGGCACGCTCCGAAGCAGACCGCGCGGCGACTTGTGGCAGGCGTTGCAGGTGCCCGCGAAAATCTGTGCGGGCGACTTGCCAGCCTCGAGATTTTCAACCGCATGCACCGCCACCGCCGTGAGACAGCCGATCAGAAGCGTCACCGTCGCCAGCCTGAGCGCTCGGCTCAACATCCCCAGTCCTTCTCCGTCACAAGCGCCATTTCTCGCCCCCATGTCGCAAGCAAATATGGGCGGCGGCGGGGGTCACCTTTTAGCCGATTATGCTGCGAATGGAAGCCGAGTTGTGACGCATCTGCGTGAAGTCCCCAATTGCGAATAACCGCTTTGACTACAACGCAGTAGCTGACCCCTCCGATCGCCCTTATGATAACAACAGGTGCTGGGAGCGCCCCGTTGTCGGGGCCGGCCTCACCGTAACGGCCGGCCGTTCCATTGGTGCTTCGATGGATCGTTTGTTGCGTTCCGTTCTCAGTCGATTCATCCGCCGCGGTACGTTGACCTTTACCACGGCGAGCGGGATGACGTTCACCTGCGGAGACGGCACGGGCAAGCCGGTCTCGGCGCGATTTACGACCGCGAAAGCGGCCCGGCGCATTCTTCTCAATCCCGAGTTAGCGCTGGGCGAAGCCTGGATGGATGGAACCTTTGCGGTCGAGAATGGATCGATCGCCGACGTGCTTGCCATCGTCATGGATCAACCGGAAATCATGCCCGGACTTGCCAAACCGCGGTGGTGGCTGCGCTACTTCATCCGTCATATGCAGCAATTCAACCCCCGCATCCGCGCCAGAAAGAACGTTGCGCACCATTACGACCTCGACGGACGGCTCTACGCGCTATTCCTGGACGCCGACCGGCAATACAGCTGCGCCTATTTCGAGGCTCCCGACACGACGCTGGACGATGCGCAGCTCGCCAAGAAACGCCACATCGCCGCAAAACTCCTTTTGAGACCGGGCGACCGCGTGCTCGACATCGGCTGCGGCTGGGGCGGGCTTGGTCTGTATCTCGCAAAGATGACCGACGCCGACGTCACCGGCATCACGCTGTCCATGGAGCAGTTCCGTGCAGCGAACGCGCGGGCGTCGGAGGAAAACCTTGCGCGATCGGCGCGCTTCCTGCTGCAGGATTACCGCGACGTCGCGGGCCCCTTCGACCGCATCGCTTCGGTCGGCATGTTCGAACATGTCGGCATCGACTATTACGACACCTACTTCCGCCGCTGTGCCGAACTTCTCAGCGACGATGGCGTGATGCTGCTGCACGCGATCGGCCGCTCCACCGGCCCCGACGTCACCAGCCCCTGGATCACCAAGTACATCTTCCCCGGCGGCTACATCCCGGCGCTGTCCGAGGTCGTTCCCGCGATCGAGCGCGCCGGCCTGTTGGTCTGCGACGTCGAAATCCTCAGGCTGCATTATGCGGAGACGCTGAAGGCCTGGCGTGAACGCTTCATGGCTCGCCGCGAGGAGGCGGTGCGGCTCTACGACGAGCGCTTTGCCCGGATGTGGGAGTTCTACCTCGCCTGCTCGGAAATGGCGTTCCGCAAACAGAACCTGATGGTGTTCCAGATCCAGCTCGCGAAGCGCCAGGGCGTGGTGCCGATGACGCGCGATTACATCGCGAATGCGGAGGCAAAGCTGCGTGGCAGGGAACGCCGTACCCGTCCGCGCTTGCAGATTGCCGGTCAGTAACCGACCGATCTTCAATTAGTTCCGCAGGCTGAAAGGCGAAGCAAAGCGCGGCTGTGCCGGTAGCGCGAGCTGGGCGCGCAGGGCTGCCAGTTGCGGAGCGTCGCAGGCTTCGGGTCGCCGGGCGGCCTCCTCCATGGCCTCGACCAGCGCCGCCAGCCACATCCGCTCGCCATGGCCTTCGAGCCAGGAGGACCGGCACCGGGAAATCTGCAGCCGCTGGCTCATCGTTGTCCGATCCTGTCCCTGTCGACCGCCGGCATGATTCCACTCCGAACGCCGCACTCTGCCGCAAACAAAATCGCCTCCGGTGTGACCTACTTCACAGAGCGATTCTGCGCGGGGGCCTAAACATCCGATATGGCCCAGAGAACGTATGAACCCGTGATCGACCTCGATCCGCAGCGCGACATCGGTATCGACTACATCCTGATCGCAACCGGGGTGGGCGCCGCACTGGCCGCCCTGCTCTATCTGCTCCTGACCTGACGGAAGCGGAAAGACAGTCCGAACACGCCCTCACCCTTGTGTGGGTCGACGGCTCGCGGAAAAGGTTCAGCCTGGCTGACGCAAATAACGCAATTCGTTCTGATCGCGCCCGCTCGAGGCCGGAATTCCGCCAAAAGCCGTCAAGCGCGGCTCTGCCTGCCGGCCAGACTAATCCACAATTGCGATGATCGGTTGATAGACGCGAGCTTTCGCTTCCGCTTTGGGCGCAACAGGCGCTTTATCGCCGCCCGCCTTTTGTGAAAATTCTCAGAACCAACTCAATCAAAGCTCTATCAAGAACGTCATGGCCTTGACTGATTCGAACGTCCTGAAGCTTGCGCCCGATTCCGCCACACCGGCCTATCGGAGCGCTCCGCATAATATCGAAGCGGAACAAAGCCTTTTGGGCGCCATCCTGGTCAACAACGACGCCTTCTACCGGGTCTCGGACTTTCTCGAGCCGAAGCACTTCTTCGAGCCGCTGCATCAAACCATCTACGAGACTGCCGCCAGCCTGATCCGGATGGGCAAGATCGCAACGCCGGTGACGCTGAAAACCTTCCTGCCGGCCGATACCGACATCGGCGGCATGACGGTCGGCCAATACCTCGCCCGCCTGGCGGCTGAAGCCACCACCATCATCAACGCCCAGGACTACGGGCGCACCATCTACGAGCTTTCGCTGCGCCGGGATCTGATCCGGATCGGCGAGGACATGGTCAATGTCGCCTATGACGCGCCGGTGGATTTCGCGCCGCGGGCGCAGATCGAAGATGCCGAGCGGCAGCTCTACGATCTCGCCGAATCCGGCCGCTATGACGGGGGCTTCCAGAAGTTCTCACAGGCAATGAAGGTTGCCATCGATATGGCGGCGAACGCCTATCAACGCGACGGCAAGCTTTCCGGCATCGCCACCGGCCTGCGCGACCTCGACACCAAGATGGGCGGCCTGCAGCGGTCCGATCTTGTCATCGTCGCGGGACGTCCGGGCATGGGCAAAACCGCGCTGGCTACCAATATTGCCTACAACATTGCCAGGGCGTACGTACCGGAAGTGCAGGCCGACGGCACGACGAAAGCAGCCAACGGCGGCGTCGTCGGCTTTTTCTCCTGCGAAATGTCGGCCGAACAGCTCGCGACCCGTATCCTGGCCGAGCAAACCCGCATTGCCTCAAGCGCCATCCGCCGCGGCGGAATCGACCAGCAGGAATTCGATCGGCTGCGAGATCACACCATCGAGTTGGAGCACTTGCCGCTGTTTGTCGACGAGACAGGCGGCCTTTCAATCTCACAATTGACCGCCCGCGCCCGGCGGCTGAAGCGCCAAAAAGGCCTTGATGTCATTGTGGTCGACTACATCCAGCTGCTGCAAGGCTCAGGCAAGCGTGGCAACGACAACCGCGTCCAGGAAGTCACCGAGATCACCACCAGCCTGAAGGCGCTCGCCAAGGAACTCAACGTTCCCGTCATCGCCCTTTCGCAGCTGTCCCGCCAAGTCGAAAGCCGCGACGACAAGCATCCGCAATTGTCGGATTTGCGTGAATCCGGTTCGATCGAGCAGGACGCCGACGTGGTGCTGTTCGTCTACCGCGAGGAATACTACCTTCAAAACAAGGAACCGAAGCTGGGTACTCCCGAGCACGAAAAGTGGCAACTCGAAATGGATCTTGCGCTCGGCAAGGCCGAAGTCATCATCGCAAAGCAGCGCCATGGACCGACGGGCACTGTCAGACTGCAGTTCGAAGGGCAATTCACGCGGTTCAGCGATTTCGTCGAAGAAGATAATTTGCCTTATCGCGTTACGTAGTCGCTTCTCGGAAGGTTGAACCCGTGCGGCCGGCCGCCTAAAATGCGGCATGAACATCGCTTCCGATCCGAAATCGCTGCTGTCGCCCGAGGCCAACCAGCTCGCGGCACATGCCACCGCCACCGGCATCCTGACCGTCGATCTCGACGCCATTGTCGCCAACTGGCGCAAGCTCGAGAAGACGGCCGTGCCCGCCGAATGCGCCGGCGTGGTCAAGGCCAACGCCTATGGCTGCGGCGCCGCCGAGGTTTCGCGCGCGCTGGCCAATGCCGGCTGCAAGACGTTCTTTGTCGCCACGCTCGATGAAGCCAAGGTCGTGCGCGGTGCCGTGCCGGCTTCGGCCGCGATCTATGTGCTCGACGGGTTTTTCCAGAATGCCGGCGAGGCCTATGCCAGCATCAACTGCAGGCCCGTGATCGGCGAGCTCAACGAACTCGCCGAATGGGACGTGTTCTGCCGGCGCACCGGCTGGAGCGGCGGAGCGGCGATCCACATCGACACCGGCATGAACCGGCTGGGACTGACGGTCGCCGAGGCGCAGGCCATCATTCCGCGCATCAATGCCGGCGACCACGGCATCACGCTGGTGATGAGCCACCTTGTCTCCGCCGAACAGCTCAACAGTGCCATCAACGCCAGGCAGCTCACCACGTTTCGCGAGATCGCCAGCCTGTTCTCCGGCGTGCCGGCATCGCTGTCGAACTCATCGGGCATCTTCCTCGGCCCCCAATTCCCGTTCGACCTGGTTCGTCCAGGTGCCGCGCTCTATGGCGTCAATCCGACGCCGGAAGCGGACAATCCGATGAAACCCGTGGTCGAGCTCAAGGCGCGCATCGTGCAGATCCGCAATGTCGAGAAAGGCGAGACCGTTGGCTATGGCGGCACATGGACGGCGCGGCGACCGACGCGGCTCGCCATCGTCGCCGCCGGTTATGCCGACGGCTATTTCCGCGCGGCCAGCGCAAATGACGGCACCCGCGGCGCCGAAGTCGTGGTGTCGGGCAAGCGCTGCCCGATCGCCGGCCGCGTCTCCATGGATCTGATGGCGGTCGATGTCACCGATCTCGACAAGAACGCCGCGCGCCGCGGCCACATGGTGACCCTGATCGGCGAAGGCATCAGCGTCGATGAACTCGCGCATCATTTCGGCACCATCGGCTATGAGGTGCTGACCAGCCTCGGCCGCCGCTTTGCCCGCATCTACAAGGGCGGCGACGCCACTGCGGATACGCCTGCGCCTTCCGCCGCGGCGCCGGCGCCCGAGGCAGCACCTGCGGCCGTGACCCCGCCGTCCGTTCCGCCGGAGGCAGCGTCCCCCGACAAGGCATGAAGGTCGCTACCTTCAACATCAACAACGTCAACAAGCGGCTGCCGAATCTGCTGCGCTGGCTGCGCACCGCCAGGCCCGACGCTGTCGCGCTGCAGGAACTGAAAGCGACTGATGCCGAATTTCCCGCCGCCGCGATCGAAAAGGCCGGCTACGGCGCGGTATGGCGCGGGCAAAAGACCTGGAACGGCGTCGCCATCCTGGCCCGCAAGGCCGAGCCGGTCCTGATCCGCGACGCCCTGCCTGGCGACGCCGGCGATCGCGAGGCGCGCTATATCGAGGCCGCCGTGCGCGGCATCGTCGTGACCAGCATTTACCTGCCTAACGGCAACCCGCAGCCCGGACCGAAATTCGACTACAAGCTCGCCTGGTTCAAGCGCCTGCGCGCGCATGCGGCGAAGTTCATCAGGCAGGACATCCCCGTCGTGCTGGCCGGCGACTACAACGTAGCCCCAACGCCGTTCGACATCTATCCAACGAAATCCTGGGACAAGGATGCGCTGATCCAGCCCAAGAGCCGCGCCGCGTTTGCTGCGCTGATGGATCAGGGCTGGACGGATGCGATCCGCGAGTTGCATCCGGAACAACCGATGTACACGTTCTGGGACTACATGCGCCATCGCTGGGCGCGCGATGCGGGCTTGCGGCTCGACCATCTCCTGCTCAGCCCCGCCCTCGCGCCACGCCTGCAGAAGGCCGGCGTCGACCGCAGGGTTCGCGGCGAGGAAGGCGCCAGTGACCACGCGCCGGCCTGGGTGGTGCTGCGTTAGCTGACCGTCGTTCCGGCGCCCAACGTGCCGATGCCGTCATTTTGGAATAGGCTGGCGCCGCCAGTTCGGGCGAGCATTCACGGAGATGCCGTTGCCTGAAGCCTTCGTTTGCCGAGCCGCGAAAGCGCTGTTGCTTTGCTTCTTCCTGCGCGCGCTGGCGGCCGATGCATCGGCCGCCACGCTGGAACGCGTGGAATTCGAAAGCGCCTCGCAGCGGCTGCTTTCGGGCGGGTCCATTGCGGGCGAACCGATCCGGGGCCATCTCGCCAAACCTGACGGCGCAGGCCCCTTTCCCGCCGTCGTCGGGCTGCACGGCTGTGCTGGAATGCATGAGGCGACCAGGCAGAGGCTCGCCGATCAACTCGTCACCTGGGGTTATGTCATCCTGTTCGTCGACAGTTATGCCACGCGCGGGATCGAACACGCCTGCACTTCGACTGCGCTGGCAACCCATCTCAAGCGCAGACCCGATGCCTACGGAGCCCTGCTCTTCCTGGCCGGGCAAAACTTCGTCGACCCACGACGTGTCGCCGCTGTCGGCTTCTCGTCAGGCGGCTGGCTCACTCTCTTCGTCGCGGAGCCCAATTCGTTCGAGCTGTTCATTCCGGCGGGCAATCTGCGGTTCCGGGCGGCAGTGGCGTTCAATCCGCCATGCAAGGGCGCGATGACGCGCCCCGCGATACCCACGCTCATCCTCATTGGCGCCCTCGACGATTGGACGCCGGCGGCAAACTGCTCCAACAAGATTGCCGGCTGGGGCGATGACGGGCCGCCGATCGAGCTGGTGATCTATCCCGGCACCTACCACGGATTTTATTACAGCTATCTCCAGCCCGGCCGGACGATGTTCGGCCACTGGCTGGAATACAACGGCGAGGCGGCCGATGATGCCGACCGCCGCCTGCGGCGGTTTCTGGATCGCCAACTCAATTAGAGCCGCGGGGCGCTTGCGCACCTTGCGACCCTCACGCCAGATGGCGCTTGCATGGGATTCGTCTTCGTCCTCGTCGTCGGCCTCCTCGCCGGCACCATCTCGGGCATCGTCGGCACCGGCTCGTCGATCATGCTGATGCCGGTGCTCGTCTATCAGTACGGGCCGAAGCAAGCGGTGCCGATCATGGCGGTTGCCGCCGTGATGGCGAACCTGTCGCGCATCCTCGCCTGGTGGCGCGAAGTGGATTGGCGCGCCTGCGCCGCCTATTCGGTCACGGGCATTCCTGCCGCGGCCATCGGCGCGCGCACGCTGCTGGCGCTGCCCTCCCGCGCCGTCGACATCGCCATCGGCATATTCCTGATTGCGATGGTGCCGGTGCGGCACTGGCTGGCGCGGCATGCGCTGAAGGCCAATCTCTGGCATCTCGCCCTCGGCGGGGCCGTGATCGGCTACCTCACCGGCATCGTGGTCTCGACCGGCCCGCTCAGCGTACCGCTGTTCCTGTTCTACGGCCTTTCCAAGGGCGCATTTCTCGCCACCGAAGCCGCAAGCTCGCTTGGCCTTTACCTCAGCAAGTCCGTCACCTTCGAGCGTTTTGGCGCGCTGACGCCCGATATCGCCGTCAAGGGGCTGATCGCAGGCTCCTCGCTGATGTTCGGGGCCTTCATCGCCAGGCGATTCGTGCTCCGGCTCGAGCCGGACATCTTCCGCCTGATCATGGACGCGATCATGATCGCCGCGGGTCTCGCCATGCTCTGGACGGCGGCAACCAGGTAAACTTTATAGATTTCGTTCGTTCCATCTGAACCAAACCGGCCGAATGCGCGACGCAGTCATGCAGACCGATGCGGGCGTTCGCGCGCCCGTCAAAGATCGTTAGGCCTCTTCATCTATGTCCGGCCGATCATGGCCAGGAGCCTCACATGAACAATGGAATCATTGCCGCCATCGTCGCCGCGGTGGCCGTCATCGCCGCCATCGTGTTCGGCAGCTGGTACACCGTCGACCAGACCGAGCGCGGCGTGCTGCTGCGCACCGGCGCGGTCATCGGCACCGCGCAACCCGGCCTGGGCTTCAAGGTGCCGTTCATCGACACCGTCGAGAAGATGAGCGTCAAGACCATCACCTACAGCTGGGACAAGATGAATTCCTATTCCTTCGACCAGCAGCCGGCGGACCTGAAGATCAGCGTCACGCTGCGCGCAGCGCCGGAAAAGGTCGGCGAACTCTACGCCAAGTTCGGCAGCCTGCAGACCGCCGTCAACCAGGTGGTCAGCCCGGCCGTGAACCAGCAGGTCAAGATCGTGTTCGGCCGCTATACCGCGGTGAAGGCGATCCAGGAGCGCGGCCAGCTCAATGCCGCCATCAAGGATGCCATCACGGCAACGCTGAAAGACGACCCGATGATCATCATCGAGAGCGTCCAGCTCGAGAACATCGATTTCTCCGCCAACTACCTGCACTCGATCGAGCAGCGCATGCTGGCCGAGGTCGAGGTGCAGAAGCTGCAGCAGAACGCCGAGCGCGAGAAGGTGCAGGCCCAGATCACGGTGACGCAGGCCACCGCCAAGGCCAACGCCGTTCGCGCCGAGGCGCAGGCCCAGGCCGACGCGCTGCGGCTCAATGGCGAAGCCCGCGCCACCAACATCCGCATCACCGGCGAGGCCGAGGCTGCCGCCATTGAAGCCCGCGCCAAGGCGCTGGGCTCCAACCCCAACCTCGTCACGCTGGTGCAGGCGGAGCGATGGAATGGCGTGCTGCCGACCACGATGGTGCCGGGTTCCGCCGTCCCCTTCGTGTCGGTGAAGTGATGCCGGGGGCCGAAGCCGCAAGGCTCGTCGGCCGACCGGCTCAGTTCCCGGCGAGCGCCCGGGCCGCGCAGGCTATGAGCTTGGCGTAGCCGCCTCGTTTCCGAGATGGCCCCACCTCGTCTCGCTGCGTCATCAGCAACACCTTGATCGGAATGCCGGCGACTTGAACGCTGTCGGCAGCCTCGGTTTTCCGGAAGCCCCCTCCGCCCACGCCCGACCCGAGTGACAGGAAGGAACAGACCGTCGAAATCGTCCGCCTTGCAAGGATCGGAAGACTGCGGGGCTACTCGGGCACGACGGCTTTCGCATTGCTCGCGGAAAAGAGCGGCGGCACATCGAACTTGCCGGTTTGCAGATCGTATCTGCACTGCCAGTCGTGCACGACGCTGGTCTGCGAGCGCTTGCGGCCCTTGACGTCGGCATCGCCCCACAGCGTGATCACAAGATAGCGGTTGGCGGGCCAATCGACGCCCAGCGAGCGGTAGTCCTCTTTGAGCCCCTCAACCAAAACCGCGGATTCGTGATACTCCGGGGCCTTCACGATCTTGCGCCAGTCGGGACGCGTTTTCATATAGGCCCACGCCAGGTCGCCAAGCGGCTTCTTGCTTGCGGCAACGTAGCCCTGCGGCGACAGGCGATACAGATAGAGCGTCGCCTCGCCGGACCCGGTCTTCTGTCCGCGAACGATCCATTTCAGGTCGTTGGTGAAGATGAATCCCGCAGGGTAGTCCGCCGGCTCCGGATCAAGCTGGGTGAAGGTGCGCTCCGTGCGTGTCCAGAACAGCCATTTCCAGTAGTCGGTCTCCTGGTTGAGGTATTGCTCGATCGTGACCGAGCCGTCCGGCGATTTCCGGGTATATTTCTCTTCGATCTTGTAGCCCGCGGGCGGGGCCGGCTGCGCGGCAGCCACGCCGATACCCAAGATGCCGATGCCGCAGGCAACGGCCAGGCCGGCAAACAATGCTCCTGGCTTCACTTTCCAACTCCGATGATCCGATCACGGGTTAGTCGCCGGCGCCGCCATCCAGTTCATACCGCCGGGGCCGGAAGCGGAGCTGGCTGCACCATCGGCTCCATGCGCCCGCCGTCGCCCGAAGGTACGCGCCCCGGGAATCGGTCGAGAATTTTCCGGATTCGGGCTGGACAGGAGAAATTCGCGCGATTGTTACAAAGTGCACCTTCAGCGCTGAGGGGGACGTGCAATGCTGCCTTTTTCGGGGTGGAACCGATGAAGATGCCGGCGAGGCCCGCCGATGAGCAGGCCATGACCATCGAGCAGATTCAAAGAAGGCTCATCGCCCTCGCCGAGATGCAGACGCAATTACGGATACATGCAAGTGCTGGAGCGGGAATTCATCGAGGGGCGCGTCAAGAAACTGCGGGAGCTTGCCGAACGTGCCGACCCCTTCATAAGGAAGCGATTGCTTCGGCTCGCGGAAGACTACGAGCGCAGGCTTCCTGTTCCGCGCCGCCGCGAACCTCAGGGGTCACGAAGGAATATTGAGGGCTGAGTCGGCGGCAGGATCCCCTCGCCCGGCTCGAACGGGAGCCAGAATTCATGCCGCGCCCTTGCCTGTTAAGCTAACCCGTCAACGTTACTGCGCGAGCAGTCACACCGACGGGTTTGCATGGATGAACGGCATTTGCTCTATTGGGCGGGATAGTTGATTTATTTTTATTGCTTAGGGCGTTCATGACAAAGGCGATTGAGCATATTGCGAACGGTTTGTTGCGTCTACGGGATCGAACCGCGTTGCAGCGGATGCGCGAGCATCGCGCGAAGTTGCTGCAAGACTACCAGAAGCGCCCCTTGCAGGCGCTGACATCGAAAGCTCTGGAAACGGCTCTTGAGGATGACATCAGCGTGCTCGATGAAGCACTGTCACGCCTCTCCGATGCGTGACTTGACGAAAAGGCGTTTGCCGATTGCGGCCAATCGCGTGATCGCCTTTCATGCACCACCAAATCCAGATCGCGGCGGAGCCGACGCTGAGCGAAATCCAGCAAAAAATCCCCAATAGCACCGATTGCATGTGCCGACCTCTCGCCGTTCCCACACCAACGCCGAGCCCAGGCGATTGGTTCCGGCTGGCTGAACGGAGTTCCGCCGATCTTCGGATGCATCGAGCGTGCATCCCGCGCATGCGGTTGGCATGATCCCCGGCCTCCTCCTGACGTGACCTCGAAGACAAGCCACGCTACCCTCTTGTGGAGAAAAACAAGAGGAAACGCCAAGTGTACGACTTCATTATCGTGGGCGGCGGCTCGGCCGGGTCCGTGCTGGCCCACCGGCTTTCCGCCAGGAGCGCCAACAAGGTCCTGCTGTGCGAAGCCGGACCGGACACCCCGCCCGGCAACGAGCCGGCCGAGATCAGGGACAGTTACCCGGGTACGGCCTATTTCGATCCGCGCTTCCACTGGACCGACCTGAAAGTCACGACCCAGGTCGTCAGCCATAACAATCCAGACGAAGCGCGTCCTCCCTTGCGCAAATACGAGCAGGCCCGCGTGCTGGGCGGCGGCTCCTCGATCAACGGCCAGATGGCCAATCGCGGCGCACCGACCGACTACGATGAATGGGAGGCGCGGGGCGCCGAGGGATGGAACTGGAACGGCGTGCTGCCCTTCTTCAAGAAGCTCGAGCACGACCTCGATTTCGACGGGCCTTATCACGGCAAGGACGGCCGCATTCCGGTCCGCCGCATCCCGCAGCAGCACTGGACGCGGCATTCGCACGCCTTCGCCGAGGCCTTCCGGCAGGCCGGCCATTCATTCGTGCCGGACCAGAACGGCGAGTTCGTCGACGGCTATTTCCCGGTGACGCACTCCAATCAGGCCGAGCAACGTGTCTCGGCCGCGATGGGGTATCTGGATCGCGACACGCGCCAGCGCGCCAACCTCAGCATCTCCACCAGCACGCGGGTTAGCGAGTTGCTGTTCGAAGGCACCCAGTGCGTCGGGGTGAAAGCCAAAGTCGACGGGCGGGAGCAGGAATTCCGCGGCCGGGAGATCATTCTCTCCTCCGGCGCCATCCATTCGCCGGCGCATCTGTTGCGCGCCGGCATCGGCCCGGTCGGCCACCTCCGCGACATCGGCATTCCGGTCCTGGCAGGGCTGCAAGGCGTCGGCCAGCGCCTGATGGACCATCCTTCGATCTCGCTGTCGTCCTTTGTCCGCCGCGGTGCGCGCATGACCGGGCACACCAGGCGCCATATGCAGATTGGCTTGCGCTACTCGTCCGGTCTGCCGGGCGTGCCGAAGGGCGATATGTTCGTCGTCGTGATCAGCAAATCGGCCTGGCACGCCGTCGGCGAGCAGATCGGCTCACTCCTGACCTTCGTCAACAAGACCTACTCCGAGACGGGACAGGTCAAACTGGCCTCTCGCGATCCCGCCGCCGAGCCGACCGTCGAGTTCAACCTGCTGTCCGATCGGCGCGACCTCGACCGCCTGATGAGCGGGTTCCGCAAAATGGCGGCGATCCAGATGAGCGACGTCGTCAGGGCGGTCACCGACAAGCCGTTCCCGGCCGCCTATACCGACCGCGTGCGTAAGATCGGCGTGGTCAATACCAGGAACAGGATTCTCACCACCATCGCCGCGGCCCTGATGGACGGGCCGGCAGCACTGCGCCATTACATGATCGACAACTTTGTGGTCGAAGGCTTCACCTTCGACGACGTGATGAACGACGACGAGGCATTGGAAGCCTTCGTGCGCAAGGCCACTATCGGCGTGTGGCACGCGTCCTGCTCATGCCGCATGGGCCGGGCCGACGATCCGATGGCGGTGGTCGACAACCAGGGCCGCGTCAAGGGCGTGCAGGGTCTGCGCGTCGTCGACGCCTCGATCTTCCCGGTGGTGCCATGCGCCAACACCAACCTTCCGGTGCTGATGACGGCGGAGAAGATCGCAGCGGCGATGATCCAGTGATCCGCAACAATTTCCGGCCATGGCCGATCACGAGCCGACATCGGCGAGAAGTCGGACCTTGAGCTCGCCCCCTTTAGTCGGTGAGTTCGACGGTGAACCGGATCGGATTCACCGGCTTGGTGACGAATTTGATCGTCTTGCCGGATAAAGCGGCCAGGGGGCCCGACGCGAACTTGACGACACCTTTGCCGGACGTCTCGTTCCCCACCGGCTTGCCGTCCTTCGTGACCACCGCAGCGGTGCCCTCGGTCAGCTGCATGACCGCGCGCCCGCCGGGGATGCGGTGAATGCCGGTGCCGACCAGAAACGTCCCTTTTGGACCGTCCCATTCGACAGTGTTGGAGGCCGTGTAGACCACCCCTTTGAGCAGTCCATCGACGCCCACGCAAGAATACTCCACGGTCATGAGACTATGATCGGGACGATCGCCGATTAGCTCCGGGCTGGGAAAGCCGACCACGGCGCATTCATAGTGAGCAATCGTATCCGCCCGCGCCAGCGGCGCCATGCCGGTCAGGCCGGCCGCCATACAGGCAAGCGCGAAAATAATCCGGCACATGGATGTCTCCCTCATTGCAGCGCCCCACCCCCCGCGCGATCGCAATCTCCTCGGATAGGTGCAACCTGCACGCTTTGCGTTGATCTTGATCAACTGCAATGGCGGCAAACGATCGGGGCCGCTTCAGCGATCAAGCACCGCACGAACCATCTGCGCTACTTGCCGGTTGCTGAGCGGCTTTTGCAGGAGGTCCACGCCGGCATCCAGGCGTCCCTGATGAATGATGGCGTTGCGCGAGTATCCGGTCATGTAGACGACCTTCAACCCGGGATGAATTTCCCGCGCCTTGTCGGCCAGGTGACGACCGTTCATCTGTGGCATGATCACGTCGGTCAGCAGAAGGTCGGGCCTGCTGTCCGGTGCTTCCAGCAATCGCAGGGCTTCGGGGCCGTTGCTCGCTTCGCTCACGCGATAGCCGAGCGATGCCAGGGTTTCGGCGACATAGGCGCGAACATCGGCATCGTCCTCGACGATCAGGATGTGCTCGGCGCCGCCATCATTCTCGGAATCGAGCAGGGGAGCTTCGATCGTCATCGGTTCGCCGTGGTAGCGAGGAAGATAAATCTTGATGGCCGTCCCCTCGCCGACCTCGCTGTAGATTTTGACATGCCCTCCGGATTGCTTGACGAAACCGTAGACCTGGCTCAGGCCGAGGCCGGTGCCGTGGCCCGACTGCTTGGTCGTAAAGAACGGCTCGAAGGCGCGATCGAGGACTTCCTTGCTCATGCCGTCGCCGGTGTCGGTCACGGCGATGAGGACGTATTGCCCCGGCTGAACATCGGCGTGCTGTCGGCAATAGGCATCATCGAGATAGGAGTTGCCCACCTCGATCGTCAGCTTTCCGCCGCCGTCCATCGCGTCCCGCGCATTCACCGCAAGATTGACGAGGGCCGACTCCAACTCCGCCGGATCGACCTCGACGGGCCATATGCCCGCGCCGCCGACGACCTCGAGCGAGACGTGCTCGCCGAGCGAACGATGGAGAAAGTCGGACAGGCCGTTGATGAGGCGGTTGACGTCGATCGGCTTGGGCGTCAGCGGCTGCTGGCGGGAAAAGGCCAGCAGCCGCTTGGTGAGCGTGGCCGCGCGATGTGCGCCGTGCATGGCATTGTCGATGCGGCGCTTCAGCCTGGCCGTGTCCTCGGTCTGCCGCTGGGCGGCTTCGAGATTGCCGATGATGATGGTCAGCAGGTTGTTGAAGTCGTGCGCGATGCCGCCGGTGAGTTGACCGATCGCTTCGAGCTTCTGTGACTGTCGCAGGGCCTGTTCCGCGGCCACGCGGCCGTCGATCGCGGCGTAGAGCCGCTTGGTCCGCCTCAATATGATCCAGAGCGTCAGGAAGAGTGCCAATGTGGCGGGCACACCGAAGATCAGGTGAGTTCCCATCGCCTGCAGCCATTCGCGCTGCAGGGCTGCATTCTCCACGCCTGCCGTGAGATAAACCGGCCATTCCGGCAGCTTGCGGACGATGAAGCGGCGGTCGACGCCGTCGATGGGGGACGTCGAGGAATAGGCCCCACCTTGCGGACTGGCCGCCACCGTGCGGGCGAAGCCGGTCTGCGGCCCGAGGCGGTCCCTGCCCTTCGGCGCAGCGGGATAGCGGGTCAGAAACAACCCGTCGTCCCGGACGAGGGCGTATTGCAGCCCGCGGGCATAAGCCAGTGCAGAAAAGAACCGGAAGAAGCTGCTTGGAAGGATGGATACCTCGACGATCCCGACAAACTCGTCGTTGCGCATCAAACGTTTGCTTACGGTGAAAAAGGGCTCGGCACCAAGACTGGAAGCATAGATCTGCCCGACATGGATGCCGGAATTCGCCTCGATATGGGCTTTGATGAAATCGCGATCGCTGAAATCGGTCGCAGGGGAAGGCAGTACCCAGGAATTTACCAGGGTTCGGCCATCGCGTCCGTAGATCCAGATCGACTGGACCACTTCGACCGAGTCAGCCAGCTTTTTCAGCCTGCCATGCAGGCCTTGTTCATTGCGGCGAATGTCATCCGGCGACATGCCGGCAACAAATTCGACCGCATTGTTCAGGACAAGCGTGACGATTCCGAATGCATTGGCGACTTCTTCCTGCTGGACATCGAGCGAACGGGTCAGGCGTTCGTCGGCGAGCGCATGAATTGTCCGGTAGCTGCTCCATGCACCAAACGAAAAGAGCGCGGTGGGAAATACGAGCGCGGCCGCCATGGCCAGCCGGATAAACCGAAGGTTTTGCGAGCGTGCTTGCATCCAGGCATTCCTGGAGAAGGAAGCTAGTTTGCCGATACGGGCTTGGCCAGAAGTTTCTCTTGCGGGCGGAACCGATCTCATTCCGTTTTCACGAATTTGTTAACAGAAAATCCGAATTTACGCTTGCCCGTCCGGCAGATCAGTGGCATAAGTCCGCCCAGCCCGCGCCACCATGAGGGACGTTCGCGCGATCGTCACGCAACGTGGCACGGGTTGCGATGGCCGTTGCGGCGTCAGGTGATCTCTTCACCGGGCGAAACGCCGGCAGCGGACGGCAAAGTCGTGTGGTCCTGGCGCCGCGACCCTGGCGTCTATCCGCCTCGCCTGTGCGGGTGCGGCAACGGTGACAAAAAAGGCCGCTCACCGGGGAGAGCTCGAAGGAAGCCGTAAAACCATTGCGCGGGGAAAGCCGGGATGACTGGCTGAACCTGTGGTGGACTAACTCGTTTGCTTCTTCATTTTCTGCAAACGAGGCTACGGGTGCCGTCGGCGCCCGGCTTTCCCTGCGCCCTCTGACCAATAGGGGGACGACGCGATTGCAAAACCCGGGCAAAAACACACCGCGGGAACGAGAACGTGCGAGTCCGGGAAAATGGCCTGACAGGAGCGTCCCCGCGCGCTAATGACTGTCGCGGGTGAATCGCACATGGCCAAAGCCTCCCTCTCCTTTGTCTGCCAGAACTGCGGCGCGGCCTATAACCGCTGGCAGGGCAAGTGCGAGGCGTGCGGTGAGTGGAACACGCTCGCCGAGGAAGACAGCGCGACATCCGTGCCGGTCTCGATCCGGTCAAAACGCAAGGGGCGGCAGTTCGCGCTGGAGTCGCTGTCCGGCAAGAGCCAGGACGCACCGCGCCTTTCCTCGGGGATGGCCGAACTCGACCGCGTCACCGGCGGCGGCTTCGTCCGCGGCTCGGTGCTGCTAGTCGGCGGCGACCCCGGCATCGGCAAATCGACCCTGCTGACGCAGGCAACCGCCATGCTGGCGCGCGCCGGCCACCGCGCAGTCTATATCTCCGGCGAGGAGGCGATCGCCCAGGTGCGGCTGCGCGCCGAGCGGCTGGGGCTTTCCGACGCGCCGGTGCAGCTGGCGGCGGAGACTTCGGTTGAAGACATCGTCTCAACCCTTTCGGAAGGCGCGGTCCCGCGCCTGATCGTGATCGACTCGATCCAGACCATGTGGACCGACACCGTGGAATCGGCGCCCGGCACCGTGACGCAGGTCCGTGCCTCCGCGCAGGCGCTCATTCGTTTCGCCAAGAAGACGGGTGCTGCCATCATCCTCGTCGGGCATGTGACCAAGGACGGCCAGATCGCAGGCCCCCGCGTGGTCGAGCACATGGTCGACGCCGTGCTCTCCTTCGAGGGCGAAGGCTCGCAGCAATTCCGCATCCTGCGCTCGGTGAAAAACCGGTTCGGTCCCACCGACGAGATCGGCGTGTTCGAGATGACCGGCCTTGGCCTGCGCGAGGTCTCCAATCCCTCCGAGCTGTTCCTGTCCGAACGCGACCTCGGCACGCCAGGCACCGCCGTCTTTGCCGGCATCGAAGGCACCCGGCCGGTGCTGGTCGAACTGCAGGCGCTGGTGGCGCCGACCTCGCTCGGCACCCCCGGCGCGCGGTCGTGGGCTGGGACCCGAGCCGGCTTTCCATGGTGCTGGCGGTGCTGGAGGCCCATTGCGGCGTCAAGCTCTCCGGCCATGACGTGTATCTCAACGTTGCCGGCGGATTGCGCATCAATGAGCCGGCTGCGGACCTTGCCGCGGCGGCCGCGCTGGTGTCCTCGCTGGTCAACGCCCAGCTGCCGACGGACGCGGTCTATTTCGGCGAGATTTCGCTTTCGGGCGTGGTCCGCCCGGTGGCGCAGACCGCCGCACGCCTGAAAGAGGCCGCCAAGCTCGGCTTCGGCCGGGCCGTGCTGCCTGAATCCGCCCGCGGCGAGGTCTCCGGCGACGCCGGCCTCAATCTGAACCCGATCGGCGGGCTCACCACGCTCGTGGCCGAGATCGCCGCGCGCGGCATGCCACGGGGCAACCGCGAGGGTTCCCGGGATGCGACGGTGGTTGAGAAAAATGCCACACCGGCCGATTCCGTAGGGAAAATGGCTAAAGCGGCGTGACGTTGGCAGCCTGCGCCGCTATACCACCCGCGCAAAAGGGGTACGGGATGGCGCGACATCCAGCCTTGCGGGTTGTGCCGGTTCTCCGTCACTTAGGACGACACCGACGCCTCCGATTCGGAAAGCCCATGAACTGCGAGCGGACCTGACCTGCCGATGTCGTTTCTTCCCGTCCTCGATCTCGTTCTGCTCGGCGTCATGCTGGTTTCAGGCCTTTTGGCCCTCGTGCGCGGCTTCATGCGCGAGATCCTGTCGATCGCCGCCTGGGGCGCGGCCGCGCTGGTGACGCTCTACAGCTATGCCAAGCTGCTGCCTTGGGCCAAGCAGCAGATCGCAAGCGAAACCATCGCGACCATCGCCGTCGTCGCCGGCACTTTCCTCGCCACCCTGATCGTCGTCTCGGTCATCACGGTGCGGATTTCCGACATGATCCTGGATTCGCGGATCGGCGCGCTGGACCGCACGCTCGGCTTCCTGTTCGGGCTCGCCCGCGGCCTGCTGATTGTGGTCGTCGCCTACGAGTTCTTCATCTGGCTGGTCCCGGAAAAGCAGCGGCCCGACTGGGTCACCCAGGCCAAGTCCCGCGCCGTGCTGGATGCCTCCGGCGAATGGCTCAAAGGCCTCTTGCCTGACGATCCCGAGAACACCATCTTAAAGAAATTCAAGAAGAATAAGCCCGAGGATGATCAGACTGACGCCGAGCCGGCGCAGCCGGGTTCCGGCGATGGCTACAACAAATCCGCCCGCGACAGCCTTAAAAAGCTGATCGAAAAACCGGCGGCCCGTTAACCTTTGGACCCTAGAGAGAGGCGCGATGGACGAGATGCAAAACCCCTCCGATCCCGCCCCCAACCGGGACTGGGCATCGAGCTGCAGGATGATCTCGAAGGCGACACGCTGCGTGAAGAATGCGGCGTGTTTGGCATTTATGGGCACCCCGAAGCCGCCGCCATCACGGCGCTGGGCTTGCACGCCCTGCAGCATCGCGGCCAGGAGGCCGCCGGCATCGTCTCCTACGACGGCAGCCGCTTCCATTCCGAGCGCCGCCTGGGCCTTGTCGGCGACGCCTTCTCCAAGCGCGAGGTCATTGACCGGCTGCCCGGCCATGTCGCGATCGGCCATGTCCGCTACTCCACGACCGGCGCCACCATCCTGCGCAACGTGCAGCCGCTGTTGCCGAACTCAATGTCGGCGGCTTTGCCGTCGGCCACAACGGCAACCTCACCAACGGCCTTTCGCTGCGCCGCGAGCTCGTCAAGAACGGCGCGATGATGCAGTCGACCACCGACACCGAGGTGATCCTGCATCTGGTCGCGCAGTCCAAGCGCAGCCGTTTCATCGACCGCTTCATCGAGGCGCTGCGCGCCATCGAAGGCGCCTACTCGCTGACCGCCGTCACCAACAAGAAGCTGGTCGGCGCCCGCGATCCGCTCGGCATCCGCCCGCTGGTGCTGGGCGACCTCGACGGCCACCCGATCCTCGCCTCGGAAACCTGCGCGCTCGACATGATCGGCGCCAAATATGTCCGCGACATCGAGCCCGGCGAGATCATCGTATTCGACGAGACGGCGCCCACAGCCACAAGCCGTTCCCTCCGAAGCCGCCGCGGCCCTGCATCTTCGAATACATCTATTTCTCGCGGCCGGACTCCATCGTTGGCGGCCGTTCGGTCTATGAGGTGCGCAAGGCGTTCGGCGCGCAGCTCGCGCGCGAAAGCCATGTCGATATCGACGTCGTGGTGCCGGTGCCGGATTCCGGCGTGCCCGCCGCGCTCGGCTACAGCCAGCATTCCGGCGTGCCGTTCGAGCTCGGCATCATCCGCAACCACTATGTCGGCCGCACCTTCATCCAGCCGACCCAGAGCGGCCGCGAGATCGGCGTGCGCATGAAGCATGCCGCCAACCGCATCGCCATCGCGGGCAAGCGCATCCTCCTGATCGACGACTCGCTGGTGCGCGGCACCACCTCGAAGAAGATCGTGCGCATGATGCGCGATGCCGGCGCCAGCGAAGTGCATTTCCGCCTCGCCTCGCCGCCGATCCTCTATCCCGATTACTACGGCATCGACCTTCCGGACCGCGGCGGGCTGCTCGCCGCCACGCATTCGCTGGAGGAGATGCGCGAGATCATCGGCGCCGACTCGCTCGCCTTCCTGTCGATCGACGGCATGTACCGCGCCATGGGCTTCCCGGGCCGCGATCCCGCCAATCCAAAATTCTCCGATCACTGCTTCACCGGCGCCTACCCGACCAACCTCACCGACCAGAACCAGGTCGAGCAGCAGCCGCGGCAGCTGTCGTTGCTGGCGGAGGCGAGCTGACGCTGTCGTCCCGGCGAAAGCCGGGACCCATAACCACCGGCCTCCGTTTGGTGGAGGCTATCAGACACGAGCACCATCTCCCCTCATGACCGTCACGGAGTATGGGTCCCGGCTTTCGCCGGGACGACGTGGATAGAGTTGCCTTGATGCAAAAACCTCTCGCCAACCGAATTGCCCTCGTGACCGGCGCCTCGCGCGGGATCGGCTATGCCACCGCGATTGCGCTCGCCAGGCGCGGCGCGCACATCGTGGCGGTGGCCCGCACGCAAGGAGGGCTGGAAGAGCTCGACGACGAGATCCGTAAAGGAGGCGGCAACGCCACGCTGGTGCCGCTCAGCCTCACCGACAGCGACGGCATCGCCCGGCTCGGCGCGGCGCTGCATGAGCGGCACGGCAAGCTCGACATTCTCGTCGGCAATGCCGGCGTGCCCGGCCCCTCCTCGCCGCTCGGCCATATCGAGTTGAAGCAATGGACCGACGCGTTCGCCGTCAACGTCACCGCCAACTTCCAGATGATCCGCTGCATGGAGCCGCTGCTGAAGCAATCCGATGCCGGCCGCGCCGTGTTCATCACCTCGGGCACGGCCAGCAAGGCCAGCGCCTATCTCGGACCCTATGCCGCCTCGAAGGCCGCGCTGGATACGCTGGTGCGGGTATGGGCCAACGAGACCGCCTCGCTGCCGTTGCGCGTCAATCTGTTCAGCCCCGGCCCGATCCGCACCCGCATGCGCGCTACCGTGTTTCCCGGCGAAGACCCGATGACGCTGGACACGCCGGAACAGGCCGCCGAATTCATCGTGCCGATGTGCATGCCGGAATGGACCGCGACCGGCAAACTCTACGACTACAAGAGCCGCGCGCTGCTGGATTTTCGCGCACCTGCATAACGCCGGCCGCAATTGACACCCATTGCGCGGAGCGATTGACTCCGCGGCGACTGCGGAACAACTGCAGCGAAATGGGAGGAAGTCATGACGTCGAACTGCCGCACGCATCGCAAGTCTGCCGCAATATGCTTCGCCGTTGCCGGCCTGGCGCTGCTAGGCTTCGCCAAACCAGCCGGCGCCGGCGACATCCCGACCTTCGCCGTCGACGCATCCTGGCCAAAGCCGCTGCCGAACAACTGGATCCTGGGGCAGGTCGGCGGCATCACCGTCGATGCGCAAGGCCATATCTGGGTGATCCAGCGTCCGCGCTCGCTCACCGATGACGAGAAAGGCGCAACCCTCAAGCCGCCGCGCTCGAAGTGCTGCGTGCCGGCACCGCCGGTACTGGAGTTCGATGTCGACGGCAATCTACTGCGCTCCTGGGGCGGCGCCGGCGAGGGCTATGAATGGGTCGGCCGCGAACACGGCATCGAGGTCGATGAGCGCGGCTTCGTCTGGGTCGGCGGCAATGCCGACAACAACAATGCGATCCTGAAGTTCACCCTCGACGGCAAGTTCGTGATGCAGATCGGCAAGATCGCGCCGAGCAAGGGATCGAACGACACGACCCAGCTCGGCAAGCCCGCCGAAACCGCGATCGACAAGGACGCCAACGAAATATATGTCGCAGACGGCTACGGCAATCGCCGCGTCATCGTGTTCGACGCCACCACCGGCGCCTACAAGCGGCACTGGGGCGCCTACGGCAATGCTCCCAATGACGACAAGCAGCCGCCCTACGATCCCAAGGCACCCGCCCCGCAGCAGTTCGCCAATCCCGTCCATTGCGTGAAGCTGAGCAATGACGGCCTCGTCTATGTCTGCGACCGCATCAACAACCGTATCCAGGTGTTTCGGAAGGACGGCAGCTTCGTGAAGGAGTGGTTTTTCGAAAAGAACACCCTTGGCAACGGCGCGGTATGGGACATCGCAATTTGGCCGGACCCGAAGCAGACTTACCTGCTCTCTGCCGACGGCGAAAACAATGAAATCCGGGTTTTGAAACGCGACGACGGTACCGTGGTCGGGCAGTTCGGCCGCAGCGGCCGCAATGCCGGACAATTCCACTGGATCCACGCCATGGCCGTCGATGCCAAAGGCAATGTTTACACCGCGGAGGTCGATAATGCTAAGCGCATTCAGAAGTTCAAATTGACATCGGACGCGCTACGATAGGCGCATTGCAAGACCCTTGCCTGGCCGCCTAAGGGTTCGCCGGGAAATACCGGCTCGGCCCCATTTGGGGCCGTCAGCCGTTAACCTTCATGGAGAAGACAGTATGAAGACCAATTTTGCGCGGAACTCCGCCGCGCTGGCCGTGCTCGCCGGCCTCTGGCTCGCGAGCCCCGCTCTTGCCCAGGACAAGACCGTCAAGATCGGCGTGCTCAACGACATGGCAGGACTTTACGCCGACATCGGCGGTCCCAATTCCGTCGTTGCCGTCAAGATGGCGGTCGAAGACTCCGGCCTGAAGGCGAAGGGCTGGACCATCGAGGTCGTGAGCGGCGACCACCAGAACAAGCCTGACGTCGGCGTCAACATTGCGCGCCAGTGGATCGATACCGACAAGGTCGATGCCATCGCGGATACGCCGACCTCCAGTGTCGCGCTTGCCGTAAGCAACCTGGTGAAGGAAAAGAATGCGGTGCTGCTCAATTCGGGCGCTGCGACCGCCGATCTCACCGGCAAGGCCTGCTCGCCGAACACGGTCTCATTCACCTACGACACCTACATGCTTGCCAACGGCACCGGCAAGGCGCTGACCAAGGCCGGCGGTGACAGCTGGTTCTTCCTCACGGCGGACTATGCCTTCGGCCATGCACTGGAGCGCGACACCTCGGCAGTCGTGAGCGCAAACGGCGGCAAGCTGCTTGGCGGCGTCAAGCATCCGCTGAACACCTCGGACTTTTCGTCCTTCCTGCTGCAGGCCCAGTCCTCCAAGGCCAAGGTCATCGGCCTTGCCAATGCCGGCGGCGACACGACGAACTCGATCAAGCAGGCTGCGGAGTTCGGCATCGTTCAGGGAGGCCAGAAGCTCGCCGCGCTTCTGCTCTTCATCACCGACGTGCATTCGCTCGGCCTGAAGACCGCGCAGGGTCTGACGTTCACCGAATCCTTTTACTGGGACATGAACGACCAGACCCGCGCATGGTCGAAGCGGTTCGCCGCGCTCGCCAGCAAGAACCCGATGCCCTCGATGACCCAGGCCGGCAACTACGCCATGGTCCTGCACTATCTGAAGGCGATGGAAGCGCTAGGCGGCAATCCGCATGACGGCGCCAAGGTCGTCGCCAAGATGAAGGAAATCCCGACGGACGATCCGCTGTTCGGCAAGGGCCCCCTGCGCGCCGACGGCCGGCGCCTGCTCCCGGCCTATCTGTTCGAGGTGAAGAAGCCCGAGGAATCCAAGGGGCCGTGGGACTATTACAAGCTGGTTGCCAAGATCGCGCCGGAAGACGCGGCCAAGCCGCTCGAGGCCAGCGACTGCCCGCTGGTGAAGAAGTAAGCCAGCACCAGACTTGCAACCATGAGCCAGCCGGCCGGGATCATCCCGGCCGGCTTTCTATTTGGCCCGCTGCTCGCCCGACATTGTCCTGAAGGCAATCGCCACAGCCACGAGCAACAGCGCCGCCGCCAGGAAGAATGGCGCGCCCGGTAGATGCACCGGCGCGGCCTTGCCGATGAAATAGGCGAAGGTCAGCGTGAACAGGAACGGGCCTGCAAGCTGGGCGAGGCTCTGCACGCTGTTGGTCGCGCCCTGGAGCTGGCCCTGCTGGTCCGGCGCGACGATCCGCGTCATCAGCGCCTGCGCTGCGGCGCCCGCAACGCCCCAGAACGCCATCACGGGAATACCGAGCCAGGAAATCGGCCCGGCCGGCGCGAGCGCAAAGATCAGGAAACCGCCGGCGCCGCACAACAGGCCGAACAGCAGCGCGCGGCGTTCGCCGAAGCGCGCGACGATCGGCGCGATGCCGAGCCCCTGCACCACCATGGCGCAAACGCCGACGATGGCGAGCGTGAGCCCGACGGTCGCCGTATCCCAGCCATAGCGATAGGTCGCGTAGAGCACGAAGGTTGACGGCAGCACCACATGCGCCAGTTGCGCGAAAAAATTGGCGACGGACAGGCCGAAAAGAATGCCGTCGGAGCGCAGCAGCGCAAGCGCCCCGATCGGGTTGGCCTTCCGCCAGCGGAACGGCGAACGGCGGTCGCGCGGCAGGGATTCCGGCAGCACGAAGACACCGTAGAGCGTATTGGCGAAACCCAAACCCGCCGCGACCCAGAACGGCAACCGCGGATCGACATTGCCGAGCAGCCCGCCCAACGCCGGTCCCAGGACAAAGCCGGCGCCGAACGC
Organism: Bradyrhizobium sp.; assembly: GCA_046349015.1. GTDB lineage: Bacteria > Pseudomonadota > Alphaproteobacteria > Rhizobiales > Xanthobacteraceae > Bradyrhizobium. The sequence continues at coordinate 57,625 of JAXMDE010000003.1, forward strand.
CACGCCCACCTTGCCGAACACCGCGGCGCGGCGCTCCGGCGGCGTGGTGTCGGCGATATAAGCAAATGCCGTGGAAATGCTGGCAGCGGTGATGCCCGAGATGATCCGCCCGACCAGCAACCAGATCAGCGACGGCGCCAGCGCCATCAGCACGTTGTCCAGCGCAAGACCGAAGTTCGACAGCAACACCACCGGCCGGCGCCCATACCGGTCGGAAAGGTTCCCGAGGATTGGCGAGAAGAAGAACTGCATCAGCGCCCAGACGGTGCCGAACAGACCGAAAATGCGGGCGGCGCGCGCAGTATCGTTGTCGACGAAGCTCTCGACCAGCTTGGGCAGGATTGGAATGACGAGGCCGAACGCGAGCATGTCCAGCAGCAGCGTGACAAAGATGAATCCGACGGCAGCGCCGCTGACGGCTGGCTTTGTGCCGTCGTCGCTCGCTGGGTCCGCACTCACGAGGGACGTTTCCGCTTGTGCGCGAACGGATTGGCCTTCTCCCGCAGCGTGATGCGGATCGGCGTGCCCGGCAGTTCGAAGGCCTCGCGCATCGAATTGACGAGATAGCGCAGGTATGATTGCGGCACGGCATCCGCGCGTGAGCAGAACAGCACGAAGCTCGGCGGTCGGGCCTTGGTCTGAGTTATATAATTGAGCTTCAACCTCCGGCCCGACACTGCCGGCGGCGGATTGGCTGCGATCGCCTGCTCGAACCATCGATTGAGCGCCGCGGTCGGAACGCGCCGGTTCCATACCGCATAAGCCTCCTGGATCGCTTGCATCAGGCGATCGATGCCCTCGCCCGTGAGCCCGGACACGGCGACGAGCGGCGCGCCCTTGACCTGCGGCAGCCAGTGATCGGCATCGGTGCGCAGGCCTGAGATCAAATTCGGCTTGCGCTCGACCAGGTCCCATTTGTTGACGGCTAGCACGACGGCGCGGCCCTCGCGCTCGATCAGATCGGCAATACGCAGGTCCTGCTCCTCGAACCTGTTCTGCGCATCCATCATCAGGACGACGACTTCGGCAAAGCGCACCGCGCGCAGCGCATCCGCCACCGACAGCTTCTCCAGCTTCTCCTCGATGCGCGAGCGGCGGCGCAGGCCGGCCGTATCGAATACGCGGAATTTCCGTCCGTGCCAGTCGATCTCCACCGCGATGGAGTCGCGGGTGGTGCCGGCTTCGGGACTGGTCAACAGCCGCTCCTCGCCCAGCAACTGGTTGATCAGCGTCGACTTGCCGGCGTTAGGCCGGCCGACGATGGCGACACGGATGGGGCGCGTCGCGGCTTCTTCCTCGGAGATGTCCCCGTCGTCAGCCTCTTCTTCGTCCGCCATGGGCTCCGGCATCAATGCGCGCAGCGCATCATAGAGTTCGCTCATGCCCTCGCCATGCTCGGCGGAAATCTGCACGGGATCGCCGAGGCCGAGTGCGTAGGATTCCATCGCGCCGAGCTCGCCATGTTTGCCCTCGGCCTTGTTGGCGACCAGCACCACCGGCTTGTTGGCGCGGCGGGCGAAGTCGGCAAAGGCGCGGTCGTTGGGCGTCAGCCCCATTCGCGCGTCGACCACGAACATCAGCGCGTCGGCCTGGGCGATCGCGGCTTCCGTCTGCTCCTGCATCCGCGCGGTCAACGAGCCCTTGGCGCCTTGGTCGAGGCCGGCGGTGTCGATGACGGTGAAGGTGAGATCGCCGAGCTTCCCTTCGCCCTCGCGGCGGTCGCGTGTCACGCCGGGCAGGTCATCAACCAGCGCGAGCTTCTGCCCGACCAGTCGGTTGAACAGCGTCGATTTGCCGACATTGGGCCGGCCGATGATGGCAATCGTGAATGACATGAGGAGACTTCAAGCGCCGGTTTTGCCGCGCCTGTCAATGCGACGGGAATGGACTAACGCGAGAAACTGCCGCTCGGCAGTGGCGCCGGGAACGCGGATTGCTGTTGCTGCGCCGGTTGAGCCTGCTGCTGCGGCGCCGGATCGGGCGGCGGTGCGGTGGTGCGCCGGCGAACGATTTTTTGCTTCGGCGGCGGCGGTGCGGCAGGGACGCTGTTTTCTTCCTCGGTTGGCGCGGCATCGGGATCGGCAGCCGCCGCCGGCTGCGGGGCGGGAGCTGTGGCCTGCTTCGACTTGGCCTTGGATTTCGCAGCATTCGAGCCTGGCGGCGGTTCCAGCGGAGGCGCAGCCGCAGTGTTCTGCTGATCGATCTGTTCCTGGCGCGACCCCTTGTAGAGGTCCTTCGGCACGCCCTGCTCGAGCCCGGGCACACCTTCCGGGAACACCGGCTTGCGTTCGCCCTGCAGCTTCTTCTTGGTGTCCATCCAATCGAGCAGGTCCGACGGATCGAAATTGGCCATGCCGCCGGTGCAGCCGCCGAGCGCGCCCGCGAGCGCGATCAGGACGGAAAGGGCGATCAGGCGTTGCGATCCGCGCATCGTCGATGATCCCGTCAGCTCTTGGCGACCGGCGGCAACAGGGCTTGCAGCGCTTCGGCTCGCGAACGCAGCCCCGGCGGAGTGTCGCCGTCATTGGCAATCATGTCCAGCCACTGCCGCGTCGCAGTCGGGTCGTTGGCGCGCCAGGCCGACAGCGCCAGCAGTTCACGCGCGCTGTGCCGGAAGGCGCCATCCTTGCCCGCCGCCTGCTCGAGCCGCTGCAGCATGTTGGGATAGGTGGCGGTTTCCAGCAGCAGTTGCGCGGCGCGGATGCGCGCCAGATCCCGTTCCGACGTCCCCACGGAAGAGTCGGAGGCGATGTCGTCGAACATCTTGGCTGCGGCCGCCTTGTCGCGCGCGGCGACTTCCGCAGCCGTGCGCAGCCGTGCCAGCACGCGATAGCCCGAAGGCGCCTTGGCGGCGAGATCGGTAAAGGCTGCCTCGGCCTCGGCATGCTTGTTCTGGTCGGAGAGTTCGGCGGCGCGGTCGAATGCGGCTCCGGCTTCTGCGGCCTTCTTGGCCTCCAGATATTGATATCCGCGCCAGCCGCCGACAGCGGCGACGATCAGGATCGCCAGAGCGACAATGTAAATCGAGTACTTGTCCCACAGCTTCTTGAGCTGCTCGCGACGGACTTCCTCGTCTACTTCATCAAATAATTCAGACACTTAAGGCTATCCCGCCGCCGCTGAACCGCTGTGAAAAGAGGGCGGCGCCGAGCGCTCGGCCCCTGTCTGGCGCGGCGTTACCCTAACGATATGGCCATGGCAAGGCAAAGCGAGGCAGGTCAAAGCGTTAACAGGGGAGATTGGCACGGGAAATGAGGAATGGACCCTGGGCCCGTGGTCCGGAACATTGACATCACCGTTCAGGATTTGGCCTAGTCCCGTGCGTCGATATTCTGGTTGGCAGGTGATTCATGCCGTTGCGCGCCACGCTTGTCCTGCTCTGCCTTGCGCCGGCCATCCTGCCTGCACCTGCGCTTGCCGCCGATATCAAGCCGAAGACGCCGGATAGCGCCTTCGCCGGCAAGCTTCGCCCGGACATTCTCGGCATCTCAGCCGACTCGACCGCCGAAGCGGCACGGAGCGTGTTCGAAGCGGCCTTCAAGGGCCGCACCGACAGCAAGACCGAGATCGGGCAGGCGAAACTCGGCGCCTCCGCCACGAGCTACATCGCCACGCTGAATTTCAGCGTGCCCGTCAACGCGAGGCAAAGCGGCGAGGCACTTGTCGCGGGCTTCTCCTCGCCGGCCAGCGAAAACCGCGTCTTCTTCGTCTCACGCACGCTGAATTTCGCAGACGGCGAGCAGCCGGCCAAGGCCGACATGATCAAGCAGGTGATGGACAAATACGGCACGCCGACCATCGTCGGCGACCAGCACATCTATTACATCTATCGCGGCAATTCGATCATGTCGGTCGGCGGCAAGTTCAACAAGCCGGCGCTTGCGCTGGAAGCAATCGACAAGCCGCTCGATCCCAGGATGGCGCTGAAACTCAATTCAGACGGCGGCCGCGGCCGCGGCAGCTGTGTCGCCGTGGTCAAGCGATCGATCGCGGCGAAGGAGAAATCGCTCGCCGCCTTGCTCGACGACGCCAAGGGCGCGAATTGCGACGGCGTCTTCAGCGTGCAGTTCACGCCCTCCACCCAGGCCGATCGCGTCAGCATCGCCCAGTTCATCCTGCTCGACGTGAAGCGCGTGATCAGCGCATCCGCCATCGATACGGAGGCGCTTGCCGCCGGGTCCGGGAATCCGGCGCCGAAGGGCGGCGCGCCGAAGCTTTAGCTCGCCGCAGCTGAGCGGTCGGCCAGCGCCTCGCGCAGCTGCCGCTTGATCACCTTGCCGTTGGCGTTGCGCGGCAGGGGCTCCGTCATCAGATCCAGCGTCTCCGGCACCTTGTAGTCAGAGAGCCGCTCTGCGCACCAGGCTTGCAGCGCCGCTCGCTCGATGGATTCACGGACCACCACGACGGCGTGCACGCGCTCCCCCAGAACCGGGCAAGGCCTGGCAATGATCGCGCTCTCGACCACGGCGGGATGGCCGGCCAGAACCGACTCGACCTCCGCCGAGTAGATCTTGAGGCCGCCGCGGTTGATCATGTCCTTCTGGCGGTCGAACACGCGAACGAAATTGTCCTTGTCGATCGAACCGAGATCGCCGGAATGCCAGAAGCCGCCGGTGAAATTTTCGGCGGTGGCTTTTGGATTGTTCCAATAGCCCTTGATGACGGAGCCGCCGTGAATCCAGATTTCGCCGATCTCGCCGCGCGGCAGCTCCCTGCCTCCGGCGTCGACCGCGATGATGGTGGCGCCGGGACATGGCAGGCCGACGCTGTCGATATGGCTTGCAACGAAGGCCGCCGGCATCATGGTGGACGGCGAGGTCGTCTCGGTCGCGCCGTAGCAATTGGCGAGCTGCAACCCCGGAATTTTCGCCGCGAGCTTCTCGATGGTGGAAATCGGCATCGGTGCGCCGCCAAAGCCGCCGATGCGCCAGCTCGACAGGTCATAGCTGTCGAAATCCGGCTGCAGCAGGCAGAGATTATACATCGCCGGAACCATCACGGTGTAGGTGACGCGCTCGCGCGCGGCGAGCTTGAGATACTCCGCCGCCTTGAACTCCGGCATGATGATCAGCGTGCCGGCGCAGCGCGCCATGGTCGTGATATTGGCGACAACGCCGGTGACGTGGCCAAGCGGCACGGCCGCGATGGAACGGTCGGCCTTCGTGAGCTGCAGGCATGCCACGAACACCATCGAGGAATGAATGACATTGCAATGCGCGAGCATCGCGCCCTTCGGCTTGCCGGTGGTGCCCGATGTGTAGAGGATCATCGCCGTATCCTCTTCGCCGACTTGCGCGGGCGCCGGCACGGAGGCATTGCCGCGCAGCGACGAAAACCGTGATCGCGCCGCATCGTCATCGACGGCCACGCGATGCCTGAGGTCGGGCACGTCGCGGGCGTCTGGCAGGCGCTCCGCCAGCGCCGCTTCATGCACCAGGAGCTTCGCGCCGCAATCGGTCAGCACGTAGGCGATTTCCGGCTTCTGCTGGCGGACGCTGAGCAAAACGGTGACGAGGCCGGCATGCGCCGCCGCGAACATCGTCAGTACAAACTCGATGCGGTTGCCGAGCAGCACCGCGACGCGGTCGCCGGGCACAAGGCCAAGCTTTGCGAAGCCGGAGGCGATGTCGGCCGATTGCGCCATCACCTGGCGCCAGCTGAGCCGATGCTCGCCGCAAATGATCGCTTCGCCGTCCGGGTTGTACTGTGCCGCCTCAGCGATCATCCCCCAGATGCTGGTCGGCCGCTCGACAAAGGCAGCCACGACGCGGTCGCCGAAGCGTGCTTCGAGCCGCATCTGGGGACAGGAAGACTGCGACCAGTCCATGCCGCTCCCTGTTCAGGCTCCGAAGACGGGAACGCCGATCACGGCGGGATGGAAGGCAAAGCCGAGAGCCAGATAGGCGACAACACCGACCGCAACGGCGATCACATCGTTGGTCGTCCCGCCCACCGGGATCGGCGGGCCGCCGGCGTCGGTGCGTCGCTTGAGCGAGATACGATCAAAGACCGCCCAGGCCAAAAACGAGCCGAACAGGATGATGGAGCCGAGATCGCCGTTGGCGAGCAGATGCGCGGCCGCCCACAGCTTGACCCCCGCCAGCATCGGATGCTTCAGCGTGGCATAGATGCGGCCGCGGATGTAGGAAGCCGCGACCAGGATCACCGCCGGCAGCATCAGCGCCGCCGTGATGTGCTTCATCGCGACCGGCGGCTGCCAGACGTTGATCATCCCGTCCGACCGATACCGCGCAAAGCCCCAGACGATCAGGGCAAGACCGAGAGCCGACGCAAGCGAATAGAGGATCTTGTACGTACCCTCACCCGTCGAAGCGATGATCCGCGCGCGAAGCTCGCGCTGCGTGGTCAACGTGTGCGCGCCCATGAACACCAGAAGGCCCGCGATCATCACCAAAAGTCCCACGATTTCCTCCCGTCGCGCCGTCTCCCCGGGGACAAGGGCTAACATTTCCGGGGTGCTGAACGCAATGCGCCAAGCCGTGACATCATTGCTGCCGAGAAGCCTTGCCGAAATCGCGATTGTCGACATAGCGGATCGCGATCGGCCGGCCGGCGAGCGCGCCGCCGAGACCGTCGGTGAATTTCAGCGGCAGGCAGGCCTCGAGCGAGGACGTGATCGCCTTCAGATAGGTGGCCCGAGTATCCGCGGCGACGCCCGCGGTGGCAAAGGTGAGGCGTGGCGCTGCAATCATTTCCCCGGTTCGTTTGAAGCTGAAGCGAACCGACATCTGCATGCCTTCGCGCGCCACATCTTCCGCCGGCGGCAGCCAGCAGGAGCGCAGCGCAGCGAAGAGATCGCCGATCGTGTCGAGGTCGTGGTCCGGCTTCTGGTACTTCGCGACGTCCTGCTCCGGCGGAACGCTCTGGATCGTCAGCCGCAGATCCTGTCCATAGGGATAGTCGATCTCGGGAATGCAGGGCCCGTGGCTGAGGACGCTGCAATAGGACGGCGTGCAGGGCTGGCCATCGAGCACGCTGCAAGGCGCATGCGAGAACGGGATCGGGTTGATCTGGCGGCGACGCGCATCGGCCTGGCTTGCCAGGGCGCTGGCGAAGAGCAGCAGACCGGCCATGAGAACGACGCGCCGCAGCATGGGAGCCTCAAGAGCGCAATAGGGAAAGAATGGTGTCCGCGGCAAACTGCATCAAGACCGCCGCCGTTCACAACCGCGCGTTCACGAGCCTTGTTGCCGATCTGCGGCTTGATAGAGTTGCGGTCAGGATTCCCGCCACCCTCACCTGCCCCTTCATGTCCACCCCCATCGAGCGACCGACCGAACGACCGCCACCTCCAGGCAAGGTCCTTTCCGACTTTGGCCCGCTCTATGCGTCGAGCGGTTTCATCGGCTGGCTTTTCGCCGTCACCGCGCCGGTGGCCATCATCCTGGCTGTCGGTTCGGGCAGCGGGCTTTCGGAAGGCGAAATCGCTTCCTGGATTTTCGGCGTTTTCTTCATCAACGGCCTCATCACCATCCTGTTCAGCTGGCTGTACCGGCAGCCGCTGGCGTTCTTCTGGACAATTCCCGGCACCGTGCTGGTCGGCCAATCGCTGACACATCTGACCTTCCATCAGGTCATCGGCGCCTATTTTGCCACGAGCGTCTTGATGCTGGTGCTGGGCGCAACGGGATCGGTGAAGCGCACGATGGAGCTGGTGCCCCTGCCGATCGTGATGGGCATGGTTGCCGGCGTATTCCTCCGTTTCGGCCTCGACCTCGTCCATGCCGTCTTCAACGACATTGCCATCGCCGGTCCCATGGTCGCGATCTGGCTGTTGTTGTCCGCGCTGCCGCTGCTCGGGCGACGTTGCCCGCCGATCATCGGCGCGCTCGTTGTCGGCGCGCTTGCGACGATCGCCCTGGGCAGGTTCGCCGGTTCCGCGCCGCTGCAGCTGGAACTGATCAGGCCCGTTCTGCAGGAGCCGACCTGGTCGCTCGCGGCAATGATCGAGCTTGTCGTGCCGCTGGCAATCACGGTCCTTGTGGTGCAGAACGGCCAGGGTATTGCCGTGCTCAAGACGGCCGGTCACGAACCGCCCGTCAACGCCGTGGCGGTCGCTTGCGGCATCGGCTCGGCCATAAGCGCCCTCGTCGGCAGCGTCAGCACCTGCCTCACCGGCCCGACCAACGCCATCCTGGTCAGCAGCGGCGAGCGCAGGCGCCAATATGTTGCCGGCATCGTCGTCGGCATTCTGGCGATCGCGTTCGGATTGCTCGCGCCGACCTTCACCCGGCTGTTGCTCAATGCGCCGAAATCGCTGATTGCAACCCTTGCGGGGCTCGCCATGCTGCGCGTGCTGCAGACCGCCTTCGTCACGGCGTTCGGCAGCCGCTTTTCGCTTGGCGCATTGGTGGCCTTTCTCGTCACCGTCGCCGACCGGCCATTGCTCAATGTCGGCGCGGCCTTCTGGGGGCTGGTTTGCGGCCTTGTCATTTCCCTGCTGATGGAGCGGACCGACTTTTCGGTAAAGCCAAAATCCTGACGGCGAGACGTCAGGATTTCGCCATCATGGCCGACAGCTCGGCGATCAGCGCCTTCTCGCTGGGCTGGTCGAGCACACCGGCAGCATAGAGCGAGATGCCGCCATAGAGGGTGATGTAGACCTTCATGACCGCGCGGCGCCGTTCGGCGGCCGATTCGATATCGCGGGCAAAGATCCGCATCGCTTCCGTGATGACCTTGTGCACGGCCGTCTGCAGCGGCGGATTGTGCTTCATGGTGGCGTGCGGGCGGCTGGTCATCAGCGCATAGAGCGCGCGGTTCGCAAGCGCGAAGCGGACGTAGCGCGCCGTGTAATCCTCCGGCGTGTTCGCCTTGGCGACGCTCGCCGCCAGCCGCAAATAGGCCTCCGTCGCCACCGCGTCGAGCAGGGCCTCGCGATGGACGAAATGGTTGTAGAGCGAGCGGTGCGCGACGCCGACCGCTTCGGCGACCTCGCGCAGGCTCAGGCGCTCGTGGCCGTGCTCCGCCACGAGGCGGGTCGCGGCCTTCAGCGCTTCGGCCCTGACATTGCCGTGGCGATAAGTCGCCCGGCGCGGCTGTGCAGTCATGACCCTTCTTACAGAGCCGTTGCGCCGGACGCTACACCCTACGCCAAGGCACGCCGCGCCACGCGGTCCTCGCCGTATTGCGGCGTGATGTCCTCGTCGATCGCCTGCCGGATCAGCTTGATCGCGGCCCCCCGCGCCCTTGCCTTGGTGGCTGCATGGGCGGCCATATTGAGCTGGCTCAGCGCCAGCGCCGTCTCCTCTGCGGCTTTCTCCAGCCGATCCGCCGGCACGACGCGGTCGAAGAATCCGGCCGTCACGGCCTCGGCGGGTCCGAACATCTCCGCGGTCATCACCACGCGGCTGAAATAGGCCGGCGTCAGCCGTTGCCGCGCCACCTCGATGGCAAAGCGCGGCACCGTCAGGCCGATGGCGACCTCGTTCATGCCGATGCGATATTCGCCTGCGGCGGCGATGCGGTGGTCGCTCGACATGATCAGGAACGCCCCCATCGGGTAGGCATTGCCCTGGCACGCCGCCACCACGGGAAACGGAAACGACAGGACGCGCAGCGCCAATTCGGCTCCCGCCTTCACCATCAGATACTGATCCTCGGCGCTGCCCTTGGCGAACACCGAGAGATCGAACCCACCGGAAAAATGCTTGCCGCGGGCCTTCAGGATGGGGACGACCTTGTCACGCTCGGCCTCGTCGAAGGCCGCATGCAGCGAATTGAGCATGGCCAGCGACATCACATTGGCCTTGCCGTCGTCCATGACGATGGTGGCAATCGGTCCGGAACGGGAATAGGTGGCGAGCGTGGTCATGGCAGCTTCTCCCTGGATTGTATGCATCCAATGGATACTTTTGGACATCGGACCGCAAGTCCCAAGACAGGGCGGTGCGCGCATGGAGGCATCCACTGGATGCATATGTGACGGGGGATCTAGGACAGTTGCCCCGCGAATGGGGTCGTCACCCCGGCTTGTCCGGGCGGCTCAGTATGCCAGAGACTTCTACGCCCGAGACTTCGGTGATTTGCGGAGAAGCCGCAGCGTACTGGATCTCCGCTTTCGCGGGGGATGACAAGAGGGCCGAGGAAGCGACGAGCCCCTATCCCTTCTTCTTCACATCCTTCACCGCGGAGAACTCGATCCCCTCGGCGCGCTCCTTGGTATAGCCGAGGTAGAATTCGTTCTTTGCCATGAACACGGGATCGCCGTCGACGTCGTCGGCAATGCCGGAATTGTTGGCGGTAATGAACGCCTCGAGCTTCTTGCGGTCGTCGCTCGAAATCCACCGCGCCAGCTGAAATTCCGACACCTCGAACTCCACCGGCAGCGAATATTCGGCGTCGAGCCGCGCCTTCAGCACATCGAGCTGCAGCGAGCCGACGACCCCGACCAGCGCAGGGGCGCCGTCGCGCGGCCGGAACACCTGCACGACGCCTTCCTCGGACATCTGCTGCAGCGCCTCTTTCAGCTTCTTCGCCTTCATGGCGTCCGTCAGCCGGACGCGGCGGACGATTTCCGGCGCAAAGCTCGGCACGCCGACAAAGGTCAGGTCCTCGCCTTCGGTCAGCGTATCGCCGATGCGCAGCGTGCCGTGATTGGGGATGCCGACGACGTCGCCGGCAAAGGCCTCATCCGCCACGGAGCGGTCCTGGGCAAAGAAGAATTGCGGGCTCGACAGGGTCATGTTCTTGCCAGTGCGCACCAGCTTGGCCTTCATGCCGCGGCTCAGTCTGCCCGAGCACAGCCGGGCAAAGGCGATGCGGTCGCGATGGTTCGGATCCATGTTGGCCTGGATCTTGAACACGAAGGCGCTCATGCGCGGCTCGGCGGCCTCCACCTTGCGCAGATTGCTGTCTTGCGCGCGCGGCGCCGGCGCAAACCTGCCGAGGCCTTCGAGGAGGTCGCCGACGCCGAAGTTGCGCAGCGCGCTGCCGAAATAGACCGGCGTCAGATGGCCCTCGCGGAACGCCGCCAGCTCGAACGGCTTGCAGGCCTCCGACACCAGCTCCAGCTCTTCCCGGACCTGGCCGACGTCGAGATTGGCGTTGCGCTTGCCGAGCTCGGCGATGTCGATCTGTTCGGTGGCGCCGGTCTTGGCACCGCCGCCTTCCAGAAGGCGCACGCCGCCGTTGACGACGTCATAGGTGCCGAGGAAGTCGCGGCCGCGCCCGACGGGCCAGGTCATCGGCGTTGTGTCGAGCGCCAGCGTCTTTTCGATCTCGTCCAGGAGCTCGAAGGTGTCGCGGCTCTCGCGGTCCATCTTGTTGATGAAGGTGATGATCGGGATGTCGCGCAGGCGACACACCTCGAACAGTTTTCGCGTTCGCGCTTCGATGCCCTTGGCCGCGTCGATCACCATGACGGCGGAGTCGACCGCGGTCAGGGTGCGGTAGGTGTCCTCGGAAAAGTCCTCGTGGCCCGGCGTGTCCAGGAGGTTGAAGACGAGGTCGTTGAATTCGAAGGTCATCACCGAGGTGACGACCGAGATGCCGCGCTCACGCTCGATCTTCATCCAGTCGGAGCGGGTGTTGCGGCGCTCGCCCTTGGCCTTGACCTGGCCGGCCAGGTTGATGGCGCCGCCGAACAGCAGGAGCTTTTCGGTCAGCGTGGTCTTGCCGGCGTCCGGGTGGGAGATGATCGCAAAGGTCCGCCGACGTCCCACCTCATGGGCAAGCGGCGACGCGGACGGCGACTCGGCGGCTAAGGCAATGTCGGACATGGAGCGAGCGTTTGGCAGGGAAACTGCGCCGGATCAAGCTGGATTGGGACCCATTCCATATAGGAACCGGGCGGCCAATCTCCAGTCACCCCGCGGCCGGGCGCAACAGGATCACCGCCCAATAGGTCGCTGCCGCCACCGCGGCGGATGCGGGGATTGTAATCACCCAGGCATAGACGATCGAACTTGCCACGTTCCAGCGCACCGCCGACAGCCGCCGCGAGGCGCCGACGCCGACGATGGCGCCGGTGATGGTGTGGGTCGTGGAGACGGGAATCCCGAGATAGGTCGCCATGAACAGGGTGGCGGCGCCGCCGGTCTCGGCGCAGAAGCCCTGCATCGGCGTCAACTTGGTGATGCGCAGGCCCATGGTGCGGACGATGCGCCAGCCGCCCATCAGCGTGCCCAGTCCCATCGCCGCCTGGCAGGAGATTACCACCCAGAACGGGATGTTGAAGTCACCTCCGAGGTAGCCTTGCGAATAGAGCAGCACCGCAATGATGCCCATCGTCTTCTGGGCGTCGTTGCCGCCATGGCCCAGGGAATAGAGCGAAGCCGAGACGAACTGCAGGATGCGGAATGCGCGGTCCACCGCGAACGGCGTCGAACGCACCGAGAGCCAGGACACGATCGCCACCAGCACCAGCGCGAGCAGGAAGCCGACCATCGGCGACAGCACGATGGCCGCCAGGGTCTTGGTCAGCCCGCTCCATACCGCGGCCGAAATGCCGGCTTTCGCCATCCCCGCTCCGACGAGCCCGCCGATCAGCGCATGCGAACTCGACGAGGGAATGCCGAGCCCCCATGTGATCAGGTTCCAGACGATAGCGCCGACCAGAGCTGCGAAGATCACCGCCGCGTTGACCACGTCGGGCTCGATGATGCCCTTGCCGATGGTGCTGGCGACATGCGTGCCGAACACCAGGAAGGCAATGAAGTTGAAGAACGCAGCCCAGAACACCGCATATTGCGGCCGCAGCACGCGGGTCGAGACGATGGTCGCGATCGAATTGGCGGCATCGTGCAGTCCGTTCAGAAAATCGAACAGCAGCGCGACGGCGATCAGGCCGACCAGAATCGGAAAAGCCAGCGTGGCATCCACGGAAAAGGCCCCTGCCCTAAACCTGTTCGATCACGATGCTGTTGATCTCGTTGGCGACGTCGTCGAAGCGGTCGGCGACCTTCTCGAGATGGTCGTAGATCTCGATGCCGACGATGAAGTCCATCGCGTTGGCATTGCGGTGCTTCAGGAAGAGCTCCTTCATGCCGATATCGTGGAGATCGTCGACCCGGCCTTCCAGCTTCCCGAGTTCCTCGGTGATCGACGTCAGCAGCGCGACGTTTTCGCCGATCGAGTTGAGGAGCGGCAGCGCCTTCTGCACCAGGCTGGCGCATTCGACCAGGAGCTGCCCCATCTCGCGCATCGGTGGCTCGAACGTGCGCACCTCGAACAGCATCACGGCCTTCGCCGTCTGCTGCATCTGGTCGATGGCGTCGTCCATCGAGGTGATAAGGTTCTTGATGTCGCCGCGGTCGAAGGGGGTGATGAAGGTGCGGCGCACCGCCGTCAGCACCTCGCGGGTGATGCCGTCGGCATCGTTCTCGAACTGGCTGACCCGCTGGCAGTAGACCGCCGTTTCGTCACCGCCGCGCAGTACACCCTGCAAGGCCTCGGCACCTCTGACGCATGTTTCGGCATGGCGGGCAAACAGGTCGAAAAACCGCTCTTCCTTCGGTAGAAAGGCACGAAACCAGCGCAGCATGGGGTCGGTCCACTGTCAGCAAATACAGGGTTTTGGCCCCTGTCATAAAACTGTCATAGACCGAATTTGGAGCAAATCCCAAGGCCGCAGTGCATGGAACTGGGTCATCCACCGCTTTATCGCGCCAAAAATAGCTCGGAAAAGCGAGCCCCTACAGCGACCGGCGGAAGAAGTGGCCGATCTCGCCGACAATGCCGCGCCGGAACGTCAGCACGCAGGCGACGAAGATCACGCCCTGAATCACCGTCACCCATTGGCCGAAACCGGCCAAATATTGCTGCATGGCGATGATGACGAAGGCGCCGACCACGGGCCCGAAGATGGTGCCGAGACCGCCCACCAGGGTCATCAGCACGATTTCGCCCGACATCGACCAGTGCACGTCCGTAAGCGAGGCGTTCTGCGCCACGAACACCTTCAGCGATCCGGCAAATCCCGACAGCGTTCCCGACAGGATGAACGCGAGAAGCTTGTACTGGTCTGTCTTGTAGCCGAGCGAGATCGCGCGCGGCTCGTTCTCGCGGATCGATTTCAGCACCTCGCCGAATGGCGAATTGATGGTGCGGAAGATCAGGAGGAAGCCGGCAAGGAAGCCGATCAGCACCACATAATAGAGCACGGTCGGCTTCGAGAGGTCGATGAATCCCAGCATCTTGCCCTGCGGGATGCCCTGGATGCCGTCCTCGCCATGGGTGAACGGCGTCTGCAGATAGATGAAATAAAGCAACTGCGACAGCGCCAGCGTAATCATCGAGAAATAGATGCCCTGGCGGCGGATCGAAACGTAGCCGGTGATCAAACCCAGCAGGGCCGCAATGAGCACGCCGCCCAGGATCGCGAGTTCCGGCGACCAGGGCGGCAGCGGGATGGTGATCCAGGTTCCGTACCAAACCGGAAAATCGAGCCTGCCAACCTTGAGCAGATGCGCCGTGACATAGCCGGCCGTCCCCAGGAACATCGCATGGCCGAACGAGAGCAACCCGCCAAAGCCGATCAGCAGGTTGAAGGCACAGGCAAGCAGCGCGAAGCACAGCGCCTGCATCACGAAGAAGGGATAGATGCCGGTCGCAGGCACTATGGCGAGCAAGATCGCCATAGCGACAAACACGATCATCTCGTCGCGAACGGCGCGCGGCGATGCCGGCATGGTGTCGTCGGTCATTACGCTCATGTCAGGCTGCCCGTCCAGTCAGTCCCGTCGGCTTGATCAGCAGCACCAGCACCATCAGCACGAACACCACGGTGTTGGAGGCCTCGGGATAAAAGTATTTGGTCAGGCCCTCGATCACCCCGAGCGCGAAGCCCGTGATGATGGAGCCCATGATGGAACCCATGCCGCCGATCACGACCACGGCGAACACCACGATGATGAGGTCGGCCCCCATCAGCGGACGGACCTGGTTGATCGGCGCCGACAGCACGCCGGCGAGCGCGGCAAGTCCAACGCCGAGACCGTAGGTCAGCGTGATCATGCGCGGCACGTTGATGCCGAACGCGCGCACCAGGGTCGGGTTTTCGGTCGCGGCGCGCAAGTACGCGCCGAGCCGCGTCTTTTCGATCAGGAACCAGGTGGCAAGGCAAATCACCAGCGAAAAGATCACAACCCAGCCGCGGTAGATCGGCAGGAACATGAAGCCGAGATTGATGCCACCCTGCAGGCCGCGCCAATCGCCGACCTGCGGGTAGTCGGGGATCGCGTATGGCAGACCGGAGGATCCGAAATAGTTCTGGAAGACGCCCTGCACGATCAGCGCAATGCCGAACGTCAGCAGCAGGCCATAGAGATGGTCGAGGCCGGTCAGCCATTGCAGCATGGTCCGCTCCAGGATCATGCCGAAAATGCCGACCGCGATCGGCGCGACGATCAATGCCCACCAGTAGCCCATACCGGTCAAGTTGAGCAGGAAATAGGCGCAGAATGCGCCCATCATGTAGAGCGCGCCATGCGCGAAGTTGATGATGTTGAGCATGCCGAAGATCACGGCAAGGCCGAGACTAAGCAGCGCGTAGAACGAACCGTTGATCAGTCCTACCAGCAGCTGCGCATAAAGGGCTTGCATCGATCGATCTTTCGCAAACTCGTTTGTTCCCTGAAGGTACCCGCCAGCCTTCAGCCGGCGGGTTACGCTTCCCTCTTTACTTCTTTAGCAGCGCGCAGGCGCTTTCCGAAAGCGGACGGAAAGCCTGATCGCCCGGCGTGGTGCCGATCAGCTTGTAATAGTCCCACGGACCCTTGGATTCCTCGGGCTTCTTGACCTCGAACAGATAGGCGGGATGCAGCTTGCGGCCGTCCGCGCGGATTGTCCCCTTGCCGAACAGGGGATCGTCAGTCGGCATTTCCTTCATCTTGGCAACCACCTTGGCGCCATCATGGGGGTTGCCGCCCATCGCTTCCAGCGCCTTGAAATAATGGATCAGGCCGGAATAGACGCCTGCCTGCACCATCGAGGGCATCGCCTTGTTCTTCATGCGCTCGGAAAAGCGCTTGGAGAAGGCGCGGGTGCCGTCGTTGATATCCCAATAAAAGGTCTCGGTGAAGTTCAGCCCCTGCGCCACCTTCAGGCCGAGCGAATGCACGTCGGTGATGAAGAGCAGCAAGCCCGCAAGCTTCTGGCCGCCGGCAACGATGCCGAACTCGGAAGCCTGCTTGATGGTATTGGTGGTGTCGCCGCCGGCGTTGGCCATGCCGACGATCTTGGCCTTGGAAGCCTGCGCCTGCAGCAGGAATGAAGAGAAATCCGCCGTATTGAGCGGATGCTTGACGCTGCCGATCACCTTGCCGCCGGACTTCACCACCACCGCCGTGGTGTCTCGCTCCAGCGCGTGGCCGAAGGCGTAGTCGGCGGTGAGGAAGTACCAGGTATCGCCGCCGGATTTCACCAGCGCCTGACCGGTGCTGTTGGCCAGCATATAGGTGTCGTAGACCCAGTGAATCGTGTTCGGCGAACACTGGGCGTTGGTCAGATCCGACGTCGCGGCGCCGGTATTGATCATGATGGAGTTCTTCTCCTTCACGACGTTGTTGACCGCCAGGCCGACGCCGGAATTCAGCACGTCCATGAAGATGTCGACCTTTTCGACGTCGATCCATTGCCGCGCGATGCTGGTGCCGATGTCGGGCTTGTTCTGATGATCGGCGGAAATCAGGTCGATCTTCCAGCCCTTCGCCGCCATCCCGGAATCCTCGATCGCCATCTGGGCAGCGACCGTCGAACCGGCGCCGCCGAGGTCGGAATACAGGCCCGAATTGTCGGTCAGGACGCCGATCTTGATATTCTTGTCCTGTGCGAGCGCAGCGGTTGCAGCCACAACCGAAAGCGCCGTACTGAGGAAAAGTGCCAGGAGCTGCTGTTTCATCTTTTCTCCTTGGTGTGCACGCACAAGGTTCAAACGCCGAGATAGGTGTGGAGCTTGTCCATATTGGCCTCGAGCTCCGAATTGGCAAAGCCATCGATCACCTTGCCGTGCTCGACGACGTAGTAACGATCGGCCACGGTAGAGGCGAAGCGGAAATTCTGCTCGACCAGGAGGATGGTGAAGCCCTCCTTCTTCAGCCGCGCGATGGTATGGCCGATCTGCTGGATGATGACCGGCGCCAACCCTTCCGTCGGCTCGTCCAGCATCAGGAAGCGCGCGCCGGTGCGCAGAATGCGCGCGATCGCCAGCATCTGCTGCTCGCCGCCGGAAAGCTTCGTGCCCTGGCTGTTGAGCCGATCCTTCAGGTTCGGAAACAATTCGAATATCTGATCCTGCGAAAGCCCGCCACTGGCCACGACCGGTGGCAGCAGCAGGTTTTCGCGCACGTCGAGGCTTGCGAAAATGCCGCGCTCCTCCGGACAGAGCGCCACGCCAAGCCGCGCGATGCTGTCGGAGGTCGCCCGAGAGATTTCCCTGCCGTTGAACTGCACCGAGCCCGAGCGTTTACCGATGATGCCCATCACCGACTTCAAGGTCGTGGTCTTGCCGGCGCCATTGCGCCCGAGCAACGTGACGACCTCGCCCTCGTTCACATGGAAACTGATGCCGTGCAGGATGTGCGACTCGCCGTACCAGGCCTGCAAATCCTTCACCGACAACACGTGCGCACCGTTGGCCTGCGGGGCAGGCCTTGCTGCCGCTTGCACCTCAGGCATGACCGGCTCCCAGATAGGCTTCCTTGACGCGCGGATCCTTGGTGAGCTCGGCGTAGTTGCCCTCGGCGAGCACCTGACCGCGCGTCAGCACAGTGATGATGTTGGAGAGGTTGGCGACCACGCTCAAATTATGCTCGACCATCAGGATGGTGTATTTTTCCGAAATGCGTTTGATCAACGCGGAGATCTTGTCGATGTCCTCGTGACCCATGCCGGCCATCGGCTCGTCCAGCAGCATCATCTCCGGATCGAGCGCGAGCGTGGTTGCAATCTCCAGTGCGCGCTTGCGTCCGTATGGCATTTCCACCGCCGGCGTACTGGCGAATTCGCTGAGACCCACGTCGTTGAGCAGCTCAAGCGCCTTCGGATTGAAGCGGTCCAGCACGGATTTGGAGCGCCAGAAGTCGAAGGAATGGCCGTGCTGGCGCTGCAACGCCACCCGTACATTTTCGAGCGCGGTAAGGTGCGGAAATACCGCCGAAATCTGGAACGACCGCACCAGTCCGAGGCGGGCGACATCCGCCGGCTTCATCGCGGTAATGTCATGTCCCTTGTAGAGGATCTGTCCCGCGGTCGGCTGCAAGAACTTGGTCAGGAGATTGAAGCACGTCGTCTTGCCGGCCCCGTTCGGACCGATCAACGCGTGAATAGAACCCCGCCGGACTTTCAGAGAGACGTCGCGAACGGCGAAAAACCCCGCGAACTCCTTCGTCAATCCATGGGTTTCAAGAATGAACTCATCGGCCAAACAAAATTCCCCCATCGGCCATCGTCGCAAGCATGTGCGCGTGGCCGATTATCTTTTCCACCGGCAGGTTCTCCCGGACGACTTGAAACGTCACGGGACCTGCCGCCTCCGGGGCGGAATATGCCGTCATCCTAGCCGGTTAGGCAAGGTGCAAAGACGGCCCGGAGGTCCGTCTTGCCGCCGCACCCGGTCGCCGCAGCCATCAGCGGATGACCTGTCGCCGTGACACGGCGACAGAGATTACACGCCACCCCGGTTCCCGGAGACGAAAAGCAATCCTTAAGGCTATCCGGCAGCAAACCGCCACTTTCATCAAAAATTTGGCCTTCCATCGCAAAATTCGGCGTTTGTTTCCAAGCGGGCGTGAGGAACATGGATTTCAAAAGCGCGGATCCGACCGTCGTCAAATCGATCATGCAGCGCGACCTGCTGAACACCTGGCTGCGGCTATATGCCAGGGACCAGAAGTTGCCGGCATTGGCCGAGTTTCAGCCGGCACATATCGAGGACGAACTCCCGGACCTCGTCTTCTTTTTGATCGACAACAGCCAAGAGCCGCCCTGCATCGTGATCGACAGCGATGGCACGCGCATGGCAAGCGCCTATGGCCACACCGGCAAGGGGCGCCGGCTGGAAGAATATCTCGGTCCAACCCTCGCCCCCGTCGTGATGCCGGTGTACCACGAATGCATCCGCCGTTGCCTGCCCGCCTTCACCATCGCGCATGTCGACGACATCGATGGCCACATCGTCGCCTATGAGCGGCTATTGCTCCCGTTCTCCGACCGCGACGGCACGGTGACGCATATCATCGGTTCGTTGAATACCATCAGCGAGGACGGCGGCTTCGAGATCAGGAATCTCATGCGCGGCGGCGACATGTTGCCGGTGCCGAAGCTCTGCTCGATCATCGATCATGACCTGCTCCATCACACGTCGGGCCACGTCGCCCCCGGCGACGTGCTGGAATTCGGCTAGGTCTTCCCATGGAGTTCAAGAGCGCCGATCCTTCCGTCGTCCGTTCGATCACGCAGCGTGTTCTCCTCGACGCCTGGCTGCGGGCAGCTCGGAAGAATCAGCCGCTGCCGTTGATGGTCGATTTCGACCCGGGCAACATCGCAGGCGAACTGCAGGACATGATGAGCTATGACGTGGAAGGCGACGGTGAGCACGTCCGCTTTGTCATCAAGCAGGAAGGCAACCGGCTTACCGCCGCTTATGGCAACGACCATGTCGATCCGGCCGAGCGCACCGACCGCTATCTTCACGACGCGATCGGCCCGGAGCGCTACGCCCGCGTGGTTCCGTCCTATATCGCGTGCCTGACACGTCGCCGGCCGGCCTACTCGGTCTCGACCGTCCAGGATTCCGACGGCAAGGATGTATCCTACGAGCGGCTGCTGTTGCCATTCGGCTTCGGTGAAAGAGTCGAACAGATCGTCGGCTCCTTCAAGGCCATCAGCATCGAAGGCGGCTTCAAGGTCCACAATCTGATGGGACTTCAAGCGAAAAGCGTGCCGCGCGTCCGCATCCAGGCCGTTATCGATCTTGCCGTCGCAGTCGCGCCTGTCCCTTCCGCGGCCGGCGATGTGTTCGAGCTCGACTAGTTCTTCCGGACACTCGGGCCGGCCTGTGACACGTCAACCAGCTAGGCCTGCGCGTAGCGCTGCGCAGCGGCCTCCCGATTCAAAAGCGAACCAATCCGCCAAACCGCAGCACTACCGATGAGCATCATGACAGGCTGCAACCAGAACATCATGTCACCGCGCAACCCCACGACGAACATCGAGCTGACGATGTCGTACAGCATATAGAGGCCGATCAGGCCAATAACGGTGCCGGTCCACGTCTCCAAGTTGTGCCGCACGGTAACCAACACGGCAGCGCCGACAAACGCACCGTATTCGACAGACATGGCGGCGATGTGCAGCGGCCGGGTTGCTGCGACATAGATCGGATTCCTGGTAACGCTCCAACCCATGAGGTAAGCCGCCCAACCGAAGACGACAAGGAGCGCGGAAGCTGCCAAAAGTCCGTATCCGATGCGAAACGCCATGTGCGGTCGCGACATGGTTTCCGCCAATCTCAGCACACCGACCCCCGCAGCCACAAAGGCCAGGGAGGTGACGAGGCTGTACACGGTCATCCACGCCACCAATGCAAGTTCGCGGCTCGTGAACCTCACCAGACTGTCGGCCCCCCAAAGCAGGCACGGCAACGCGAGGGCGATACCGATCCAGACCGGTGCGCGAAGCCCGTGAACCACGCGAAAGGCACCTACCGCGGCGATGAGGCAAGCCGCAGCCGCAAACAACCAGCGCCAGAAGATGATCGCAAATCCCATGGTCAGAGGCAGTGAGGCCGCAACCATCACCGTAAGTAGGATCGCAGCGATCACGTAGGATCGAGGGGGCATCGGAGCATCTCCCGGGCCGCGCGGCCTGCGCGCCCCCCATCTTTGCATTCCGCTCGTTGAGGTTGCCTTAATTCCCTCGATAAACTTGACCTCAGCCTCGGCAAACGGGCGGAGAAGGCCTGCCGCTTCCTTGTTGCCGGCTCAGCCCTTCCTGCCCTTGCCGATCTCCTTCTCGTAGATATCAGGCTTGAACCCGACCACGAGTTTGGCGCCCAGTTCCAGCACCGGCCGCTTGATCATCGACGGCTGCGCCAACATCAACGCCAGCGCTTTCTTTTCGGTGATGGCCTCCTTGTCGGCATCCGGCAGCTTCCTGAAGGTGGTGCCGGCACGGTTGAGCAGCGTTTCCCAGCCGAGCTTGTCGCTCCATCCCTTCAACTTGTCCTTGGCAATGCCCGAGGTCTTGTAGTCGTGGAAGTCATAGGCAATGCCCTTGGCATCAAGCCAGGCACGCGCCTTCTTCATGGTGTCGCAGTTCTTGATGCCGTAGATCGTGTTGGCCATTTTCGCTTGCCGCTCCTGTATTCGATATCTTCCTGCAATCTATGTGGCGCCGGGTTCAAGCGCTTCGCCGATCTCCACGGGATGCGCCATGGTTTCGTGCAGCGCCTGCTTGTCGAGTTCGCCCTCGGAAAGGCTGATCACGATGCAGGCAACGCCATTGCCGACCAGATTGGTCAACGCGCGGCATTCGCTCATGAACTTGTCGATGCCGACGAGGATTGCAAGCGACTGGATCGGGATGTCAGGCACGATGGACAATGTGGCGGCGAGCGTGATGAAGCCCGCGCCGGTCACGCCGGAAGCGCCCTTCGACGTGATCATGGCAATGCCGAGAATGCCAAGCTCTTGCCAGATGGTCAGGTTCGTATTGGTTGCCTGCGCCAGAAACAGCGTCGCCAGCGTCATGTAGATGTTGGTGCCGTCCAGATTGAAGCTGTAGCCGGTGGGAACGACAAGACCGACCACCGAGCGCGAGGCGCCGAGATGCTCCATCTTCTGCATGATCTGCGGCAGCACCGTTTCCGATGACGAGGTGCCGAGCACGATCAGGAGTTCGTCCTTGATGTAGGCGATGAAGCGCAGGATCGAAAAGCCGGACAGGCGCGCGATCGTGCCGAGCACGACCAGCACGAACAGGATGCTCGTGAGATAGAAGGTGCCGATCAGCGCCACCAGCTTCCACAGCGCGGCGAGGCCGTAGGCGCCGATGGTGAACGCCATGGCACCGAAGGCGCCGAGCGGCGCCACGCGGACGATGATGCGGATGATGCCGAAAAACATCTTGGCGGCCTGGTCGATAGCGTGCGCGATCGGTTCGCCCGCCTTGCCCATGAAGGCGATGGCAAAGCCGGAGAGGATCGAGACCAGCAGCACCTGAAGGATGTCGCCACGAGCCAGCGCCCCGATGAAACTGTCGGGGATGATTCCTAGCAGGTGGGAAACGATCCCCTCTTCCTTGGCCCTGGTGACATAGGTGTCGACCGAATGGACGTCGATCGAGGCGGGGTCGATATTGAAGCCCTTGCCGGGTTGCAGCACTTCGCCGACGAGCAAGCCGATCGCGAGTGCGAGGGTCGAGACCGTCTCGAAATAGATCAGCGCCTTCAGCCCGACCCGGCCGACCCGCTTGAGATCGCCCATCGAGGAGATGCCATGCACGACGGTGCAGAAGATCACCGGCGCGATCATCATCTTGATCAGCGCGATGAAGCCGTCGCCGAGCGGCTTCAGCTCCTTGCCGAGATGCGGCCAGAAATTCCCGACCAGGATACCGAGCGCGATCGCAACGAGTACCTGAACGTAGAGGATCTTGTACCAGGCCTGATGGCGGCGGACGGCGGGGCGGATCGCTTCTGTTGTCATTTTGCGGCGCTCACAGGCGTGAGGAAGCTTGGCCCATCATGGTCGAAGGCGAAGCTGCCGACAATGAAATTCCCGCATTCACCCGCTGCGAAGCACTGACGGTGCTGGCCTGATTACCCTGCCGGCCGGACCGGGATATTGAGACCGCGTTGCACGGCCGGCCGTGCCAATCCCCGCTCGAGCCAGCCCGCAACATGCCTGAATTCGTCAAAGGCAACGAGGTCGCGCGCACCGTAGAAGTCGATCAAATTGCGGACCCAGCCGAACATGGAGATGTCGGCGATGCTGTACTCATCGTCGAGAAACCATTGTCGGCCGGCGAGATGGCTTTCCATGACGCCGAGCAGCCGCCTTGACTCGTTGACGTAACGTTGCAATGGCCGCTTGTCTTCATAGTCGCGCCCGGCGAATTTGTGGAAGAAGCCGACCTGGCCGAACATCGGTCCGACGCCGCCCATCTGGAAATGCACCCACTGGATCGCCTGCCAGCGCCGGACGGCGTCCCTGGGCAACAGCTTGCCGGTCTTCTCCGCGAGATATTGCAGGATCGCGCCGGACTCGAACAGCGGCAGCGGTTTGCCGCCGGGGCCATCGGGATCGAGGATGGCAGGGATCTTGCCGTTGGGATTGAGCGACAAGAATTCCGGTGTCTTCTGTTCGTCCTTGTTGAAGTCGACGAGGTGCCATTCGTAGGGCAACTCCACCTCCTCCAGCATGATCGACACCTTGACGCCGTTCGGCGTCGGCAAGGAATAGAGCTGAAGACGGTCGGGATTTTTTGCGGGCCAGCGCTTCGTGACTGGAAAGGCGGAAAGATCTGACATCATGTCTGTTCGATTATCTCTTCTTGGCTTGGCCCGGGCTGCAGGTAATGTACGGACGATGTCAGAAGCCGCAAGGTAGCCGCAGCGCATGGAAGACCACCAAAAACCGGAGTTGGCCGATCACGATCTCGCTACGCATCCGACGGTCTATGCCGGCGATGCGCTGAAGAACAAGGTCGCGCTGGTCTCTGGCGGCGCCGGAGGCATCGGCCGCGCCGTCGCCTGGCTGTTCGCGCGGCTCGGCGCCCATGTCATCCTGGCCGGTCGCGACCAGGCAAAGCTCGATCTGCTCGTCACCGGACTGGCCGGTCACGGCCTGAAGGCTTCCGCGCATACCACCGACATCCGTGAACCCGAGGCGGTGGCCGCGCTGTTCGACAAGGTCTGGGCCGAACATGACCGCCTCGATATTCTCGTCAACAGCGCAGGCGGGCAGTTTCCGCAAGCGGCGATCGATTTTTCGGTCAAGGGCTGGAATGCCGTCATCAACACCAACCTCAACGGCACCTGGTACATGATGCAGGCTGCCGCGCAGCGCTGGCGCGAACGCAAGCAGGCCGGCAGCATCGTCAACATCGTCGTGGTGACGACCCATGGCCTCTACGGCATCGCCCACACCATCGCCGCGCGCTCCGGCGTCATCGGGCTGTCGCGCGCGGTCGCGGTGGAATGGGCGCCGCTCGACATCCGCGTCAACTGCATCGCCCCGGGTCTCATCGAGACCAGGGGTTGGGAGGTCTATTCACCGGAAGCGCGGGCGGCTTATCCGCGCTCCAACCCGATGATGCGCGTCGGCTCGCCATGGGACATCGCGGAAGCCTGCGCCTACCTCTCGGCCGCATCGGGAAACTACGTCACCGGCGAGACACTGACGGTCGACGGCGGCGGCCAGCACTGGGGCGAGACGTGGACGACGGGCAAGCCGGCGTATTTCGGCGGTCAAGGAAGCTGAGGCCTTGGGAGCGAATGGCAATCCTTGATCACGCCGCCGCCGGCACCGCCTGCCTCCTCGGGAACGGCCGGAACGCCATCGCCATCAGGAAAGCGCCGATGCCCATGCCCCAGGCGCCGACATAGAGCCAGGCATAGCTCGCGAAGGTGTCGTAGATCAGCCCGCCGGCGATCGGTCCGGTCGCCATGCCGAGGCTGCCTGCCATCGCGACGCCGCCGATCACCGTGCCCAGCATACGCAGCGGGAAGTTTTCGCGCACCAGTACCGAATAGAGCGGCATCACGCCGGCATAGATGAAGCCGAACGACGCCGCCACTGCATAGAAGGCGGCGAGCTCACGGACGAACACATAGGCGAGCGCGCCGAACGCCTGCGCCAGCAGGCCGATGACCAGCACGCGCTTGGCGCCAAAGCGGTCGCCGAGCAGGCCGAAGCCGATGCGCCCGAACAGGCCGGCAAGCCCCTCCACGCTGTAGATCGTCACCGCCGCGATCAGCGGTATGCCGCAGCTGATGGCGTAGCTCACGGTGTGGATGATCGGGCCGGAATGGGTGGCGCAGCAGAAGAAATTGGTGGCCAGCAGGATGATGAACTGCGGCGATTTGATTGCCTCGGTGCGCGTCATCTCCGGCTGCGGCCCGGCATCGCCGGGCACGGGCGCGCCGGCCGCAAGCGCCGGCGGGCGGCGCACCAACAGCGAGACCGGGATCATGATGCTTGCGACGACTGCGCTGAGGATCAGCATCGTCGTGCGCCAGTCATAACCGGAGACCAGCCAGGCCACCAGCGGCGACATCGTCATCGGCGCCATGCCCATGCCGGCGGAGACCAGCGACACCGCGAGGCTGCGGTGGGTATCGAACCAGCCGGTCACGGTCGCCATCAGCGGCGCAAAGATCGCGGCGGTCGCGGCACCCACCGAGAGGCCGAACAGCAGCTGAAACTCGATCAGCGAGGTGGCGCGGCTCGCCAGCGCCAGGCTCGATGCGATCACGATCGAGCCCGTCAACACCACCGGCCGCGGCCCGAACCGGTCCGAAAGCGTGCCCCAGATCATGCTGGCAAAGGCCATGGCGAGAAAGCCGATGGTCATGGCGCTGGAAATGCCCGCCACCGACCAGCCGGTATCCCGAGCGATCGGCTGCAGCAGCACCGGCAGCGAAAACATGCCCCCGATGGCGACGCATCCCAACAGGCCGCCCGCGGCGACAATGACCCAGCGATAGTTCGAACCGCTCATTTTTGTTTCTCCGTTCCTGCGTCCCGGTTCACAGGACGAACGAGAGAGGCCAAAGGCGACACGCCGGATCGAAAAATGTTGCCGGACCGCACCACGGGACACGATCCGGCGTCGGCATGCGCGCAGCAGCGATTCAATCGCCGAAGGTCGCCTCGCTAGAGCACGCAGCCGTAATGCGCCGAGGACACCAGGCGGATGTACTTGTCGT
Organism: Bradyrhizobium sp.; assembly: GCA_046349015.1. Classification (GTDB taxonomy): domain Bacteria; phylum Pseudomonadota; class Alphaproteobacteria; order Rhizobiales; family Xanthobacteraceae; genus Bradyrhizobium. The sequence continues at coordinate 83,516 of JAXMDE010000003.1, forward strand.
GCACCGAGCCCGGCCGCGCCTTCTCGGCCCGGTCCGGCGCGCGCCAGCCCGACATGCGCCTCGCGATTTCGCCGTCGTTCACCTCGAGCGTCAGCGTCCGCCTTTTCGGATCGATCACGATGGTGTCGCCCTCGCGCACCGCCGCGATCGGGCCGCCGCGCGCGGCTTCCGGCGAGATGTGCCCGATCAGGATGCCGTGGGAGACGCCGGAGAAGCGGCCGTCGGTGATCAGCGCGACGTCCTCGCCGAGGCCCCGCCCCTGCAGCTGGATGGTCAGCATCACCATCTCGGGCATGCCGGGACCGCCGACGGGGCCGACATTGCGCACGACGATGACGTCGCCCGCCACGATGCGACCGGCGCGGATCGCGGCCATGGTGTCGGCCTCGGATTCGAACACGCGTGCGGGGCCGCGGAACTCACCCTTGTCCAGCGTCTTGCCCGACAGCTTCAACAGGCAGCTTTCCGGCGCGAGGTTGCCCTTGAGCACGCTGATATGATTGTTCGGCGCGGCCAGCGGCTTGCTCGCCGGGAAAACGATCTCCTGCCGGCCGATCTCCTGCAGCGTCGGCACACTGGCAAGGTTTTCCGCAAGCGTCTTTCCCGTGACCGTCATGACGTCGCCATGCAGCAGCCCGGCGCGCAAGAGTTCCTTCTGCACGACCGGCACGCCGCCGATCGCATGCAGGCTCCCCATGGCAAAGGGTCCGTGCGGCTGCAGATTGGCGAGCAGCGGAATGCGCTCGCCGACCGCCTGGATGCGCTCAATTCCGATTCCCACCTGCGCCTCGCGCGCCACCGCAAGCAGATGCAGGTACATGTTGGTCGAACCGCCCATGGCGTAGACGGTAGCAATCGCGTTCTCGAAGGCGCGCTCGGTCATGATGTCGCGCGGCCGGATGCCGGCCTCCATCAGCCGGTACAGCGCATCCACCGACGCGCGCGCCTGGGCGCGGACATCGGCATGGATATCGCCGCTCGCGCCGGTGTCGGCCGGATGCGAGGCGCCGCGCGGCAGCATCATGCCGATGGATTCGGCGATCGTGCTCATCGTGTTGGCCGTGAACATGGCGCCGCAGGTGCCGCTGCCGGGCATCACGTTGCGCTCGACCTCGAGCAGTTCCTTCTCGGAAATCCGGCCGCTCTCGTTGGCGGCGCGCGCCTCCGCATAGTCCATGATGGTGAGGTTGTTGCCCTTGGCCGCCCACGCCCCGAACGACACCCGGCCCGGCGTCGCGGTGCCGGGATAGAGCACGAGCCCGAACGCATTGGTGCGCGCCAGCGGCATCAGCGCGGCCGCGCCGGTCTTGTCGCAGCCGGAAATCACGATCATGGCGTCGCCATGATGGGCGTAATGGCCGATCTCGATGCAATCGGCGACGACGTCGCGCGAGACGAGACTATAGCCCGCCGTGGGTGTGCCCTGCGTCAGCGCATCCGACACCGCGGGCGCGCCCACCACCAGCCCCTGCCCGCCGCGCTCGGCGAGCACATCGATCAGCAGGTCGGCGATCCCGCGCACGCGATTGTTGCAGCGATGCGCGTTCGTCCAGGCGCTGGCGATGGTGACGACGGCGCTGGTGCTCGCCGCGCGGTCCGGATCGAATCCGGCGGCGCGCAATTCGACGCGGGAACGTTTCCAGTAGGTGCTGCTGTCTTCGACCATTGTCCCTCCCAGGATTCTTGTTGTTGCGAGCCGTCCGCACAGCGGGACCGTTCGCGGGTAGCCTTGGGGCTATTCTCTATCGGGAAAGCGAGATCGCCTAGCCCTTGTCGTCGTCGAAGCTGACGATCACGGCCGCGTTGGCGATGAGGATGGAGTCCGTGCCCTGCTCGGCCGGAATTTCCAGCCCGCCCCTGACCGCCGACACCTTCACCGTGCCATACGGCAACTCCTTCGCTACCGCCGCGGTGTCCAAGGCCTCCGGGTTCGGCACGGCGATCATGACATCGACGAACATGTCGTTCGCCGTCTTGCCCAGCATGCGGAAGAAACCGAGCGAGGAGTGACGGATCGCATCGGACACCGCGCGCTTCGCCGCCTTGGTGGCATCCCTGCCGTGGACGTCGACGCCCATGCCCATCTCGGTGATACAGCGCACCCGTGCCATCGGTTCTTCCCTTTGCTTTTCTGTTCGGGATGCACTCTAGTGCAGTTTTCGGGATGGTAACAACCGCCAGCAAGGAGGGGCCGGCATGGCGCGGGGCGATCAGTTTCGACTGATCATATTTGGCATTTTTTTCCTCCACAGCGTCGTTGCGTTCGTGGTTTTTGTGGTCTTCGGCAAGCTCCTGAATTACCGCGTTCTGAAAGGCCGGCCGGTGAGCTGGCGTGTTGCCGGCGGTATCGGCGTCGCTGTCTGGGCGATCCGCAATGTCTACGTATACGCGATGGACTACAGGGACCCGCCCGCCATGGACGTCGTCTGGGCCATCGTCATTCCCGGGCTGTTGCTGCTCGGCGTCATCTGGACCGTGAAGTTCGCGGTTTGGTTGACAAGCTGAGCGAAGCTGCCAACTCACTCGGCCGCTTGGCTGTCCGGAACACCTCTTCGACATCGAGCTGCAAGACGTCGCGTCACTTCGGTAGCTCAGACGCGACGGAGCCGGCGCAGGAGTCTGGCATCCTTATTGCTTAACTGTTCGTCAGCCACCGACGAAAAAAGGGAGCGAGAGTACAGACAAACCTGAAGCGATGATTGATCTCGATCAAATCCAGCCATCGCTACTAACATTGAACGCGAAGCCTCGCCGAAAAGCGCAGCGGCGCAGTTTTGTTGGCATGTTTGCACTTTGTCGCGATCCCACCTCTGTTGGCTTTCCGACAGGGACGAAAAAATCGTCTCCGCTCAATCCCCTGCCGCTTGGTCCGCCTTTTGCTTAGCGCCTTTGTCGAAAGGCAACAGCGGCCGACGTGCCGCCCAGGGCAGCAGGAGAGTGATATGGCGAATGTAACTTTCTCTTCGCCTTCATTGGCAAGAGACATCACGGTTTACGCGATTGCAGGCGACCGCGGAACGATTCTGGCAGTCGCCAAGGCTCACAAGATCCCAATTCCGTTCGACTGCCAGGATGGAGAGTGCGGTTCCTGCCTGGTCGAGATCACGCATTTCAAGCCTAACACGAAGTACGGCATAGCGTTGACCGACAAGGAAAAGGAAATGCTCAAGCAGCTCGGCAAGATCAGCAAGGCCGAGATCGAAAACGCGGAAGTCAACGACATGCCGCCCCGTTACCGGCTGGCCTGCCAGTGCTTCGTCCGCAACGAGGACATTCTCGTAACTTTCAAGGGCGACGAGACGCTGCCTTCGCAGGGACCGCACGTCACGCATGCAGTGCGCAACTACACCGGCGGCGTCGAGATCGCGACGCTTGACCAGTTTCTTGGCTTCGCAGTCAAGGTCGAGGAAGACGCCGCGCTGCACTTCGACAAGATCGCCTCCAAGATGGAGGACCACGGCAACGCCGAGGTAGCGCAGCTGTTCCGGCAGCTGGCGGGATTTTCCCGTTTGCATCTTGCCGAAGCCAAATCCCGCGCCGGCAAGCTCGATCTCAGCCAGGTGATTCCGCCGGACTACGCCTGGCCAGACCACGAGACGCCTGAGCGGACATCCATCTTTGCAGGAAACGCAGCGATGTCGCGCCTTGACGCGATGAAAGCTGCGCTTGAAGGCGAAAAGCGCGGCTACGAGTTCTACGTGTCGGTCGCCGCAAAGACGAAATCGCCCGAGATCGCGGCAATGGCGAAGGAATTCGTCAGTGAAGAAGCAGAGCACGTGCGATTGCTCGAAGCCTGGATTACCCGGGAGGAATGGTTGCAGAAGACGGCAGCGGCTCAACCGGCCAACTGACGCGCCAACGGAAAGGACGAGCGCGCAAAACAAATGCGCGCTCACTGGTTGACGATAGCATCGAAGGCCTTGCGCGATGTTGACAGTCGAGGAATTTCTGGCTCACGCCATCCGCCTGGAGCGTGAAGCGGCTGATCGTTTCGACCAGCTGGCAGAGGTCATGCAAAGCTGCGGTAACCGGGAGGTGTGCGCCCTGTTCCGCAAGCTCGCCAACTATTCGCGCATGCATCTTGCCGAGGCACGCGCACGCGCCGGTTTCCGCGATGTGCCGGAATTAAAGCACGAGGAATACAAGTGGCCTGGACTGGAGAGCCCGGAAACGGCGGCAATCTGGGCGGCCGATCCTTTTGTCGGCCGGGGCGAAGCGCTGGAGATCGCGCTGGAGGCCGAAACATCGAGCTACCAGTATTACAAGGACATTCTCGACACCACCGACGATCCGGAAATCAAAGCGTTCGCCAGGGAATTCACCGCGGAGGAGAGCGAACACGTCGCCGAGCTCCAGAAATGGATCGACGCCCATCGCGCCGGTGTATCATTGCCTGTCGATGCGTGAGTCAGAAATGGCTCGGCAGAGTCCAGTTCGGAAGAGTTCTTGGCCTACATCACGTCGACAGGTTCTCTTTCAGCATCCAGCGGGTCCTGTGAAGGCTGAATCCTGTGTTGTGCGGATGAGCAAGCGCCTGCGCGAGCTTCTGGTCGGCGAGCTTCACCACGTCCGGGAAACCCGCCGGTCGCCTTCCTTCATGGGAAAACGTTTCGGTCCGATAAGAGATGCGCCCTCGATAATCCTTCGAAATCGCGCCTCGGACCACAGGCGGCGCAATGCTCATGCTACTCCCACTCGATCGTCCCCGGCGGTTTTGACGTCACGTCGTACACCACCCTGTTCACGCCCTTCACCTCGTTGATGATGCGCGTCGCGGTCTCGCCCAGGAACTTCATGTCGAAGGGGTAGAAGTCCGCGGTCATGCCGTCGGTCGAGGTGACTGCGCGCAGGCCCACGACGTAGTCATAGGTGCGGCCATCGCCCATCACGCCGACGGTCTTGACCGGCAGCAGCACGGCAAAAGCCTGCCAGATCGCGTCATAGAGGCCGTGTTTCCTGATCTGGTCGATATAGACGGCGTCGGCCTTGCGCAGGATGTCGAGCTTGTCCCTGGTGATGTCGCCGGGGCAGCGGATGGCGAGGCCCGGGCCCGGGAACGGATGACGGCCGACGAAGATTTCCGGCAGGCCCAATTCGCGGCCGAGCGCGCGCACCTCGTCCTTGAACAGTTCGCGCAAGGGCTCGACGAGTTTCATGTTCATGCGCTCGGGCAGCCCGCCGACATTGTGGTGCGACTTGATGGTGACGGAAGGTCCGCCGGTAAAGGAGACGCTCTCGATCACGTCAGGGTAGAGCGTGCCCTGCGCCAGGAACTCCGCCGGTCCTTCACCTTTTCTTGCGATCTTCTTTGCTTCCGCATCGAACACGTCGATGAAAAGGCGGCCGATGGTCTTGCGCTTCTTCTCGGGATCGGTGACGCCTTCGAGTTCGCCGAGAAACTGTTTCGACGCATCGACGTGAACCAGCGGGATGTTGTAGTGGCCGCGGAACAGGTCGACGACGGTCTTGGCTTCATCCAGCCGCAACAGGCCGTGGTCGACGAACACGCAGGTGAGCTGGTCGCCGATCGCCTCGTGGATCAGCACGGCCGCCACCGCCGAGTCGACGCCGCCGGAGAGGCCGCAGATCACCCTGCCCTTGCCGACTTGCCGGCGGATCTTCTCGATCGCCTCCTCGCGGAAGGCGCGCATGGTCCAGTCGCCGTGCAAGCCCGCCACCTTGCGCACGAAATTGCGCAACAGTTTCGCACCGTCGGGCGTGTGCACCACTTCGGGGTGGAACATCAGGCCGTAATATTTCCGCTTCTCGTCCTGGATCACCGCAAACGGCGCATTCGCCGAGGTGCCGGCCACGACGAAGCCCGGCGGCATTTTGGTGATGCGGTCGCCGTGGCTCATCCAAACCTGGTACTTGCCGCCCTTGCTCCAGGTCGTATCGAACAGCTGGCTATCGCCCTTCACCTCGACATCGGCGCGACCGAATTCGCGGTGATGGCCGCCCTCGACCTCACCACCGAGCTGGGCGGCCATGGTCATCTGGCCGTAGCAGATACCGAGCACGGGAACGCCGGACTCGAAGATCAGTTGCGGCGCGCGCGGCGAGCCCTCCTCATGCACGGATTCCGGTCCGCCCGAGAGGATCACCGCCTTCGGCTTCATCTCGCGGAAGGCGGCTTCCGCCTTCTGGAACGGCACGATCTCGGAATAGACGCCCTCCTCGCGCACCCGGCGCGCGATCAGCTGTGTCACCTGACTGCCGAAATCGACGATCAGAATCTTTTCATGCTCCGAGGCCAAAGGCGGCGTCGGCTGGCGGGCTTGCTGTGGGGCTGTCATGGCAAGCAGATACGCGACCGAGCCCCGAGCCGCAACCGCGCCCGCTCGCCCGCCCACATGCTTTCACAGGCATGCCCGCGGCGCGGGGCTGCCTTCCCGCCTTCCGGATGGACAATCCAATATATGTCAGTAATGCTGACCTATATAAACGACAGGAGGAGCTCTTGGCCCAGCATCATCACGACCCCGCCTTTTGCGCGGCCCTCGGCCAGCAATGGATCGAAGCCTGGAACTCGCACGACCTCGAACGCATCCTGGCACTCTACGCCGACGACAGCGAGATGACCTCTGACAAGATCCCGGCGTTCGGCTTCGATCCGACGGGAACGCTTCGCGGCAAAGACAGGCTGCGGGCCTATTGGCGCAAGGGATTGGATCTCCTGCCAAACCTGCATTTCACGCTGATCGACATCTATGTCAGCCCGGACAGCCTCGTCGTGTTCTACGAAAACGAGCGCGGCGCCAGGATCTGCGAATATCTGCGGCTCAATGCCGACGGCAAGATCCGCCAGGGCTCGGCGAACCATCTGGTGCATTGAACCGGCAAGTCGATGAAGTGATTTTTCCCACAGACGGGCCGAGGCCGAGCTGGTAGGCCTGAAGCCGGAAATGGTAGCGGTTCGCAACATCCTTTTGGGACTGCTGGCGGCGTCGTGGTGCTTCGGCGGAGGCGCAGCGCTCGCCGACAAACGCGTTGCGCTCGTCATCGGCAATTCCGGCTACGAGAGGGTCGCGAGACTCGGCAACCCCGTCAACGATGCCAAGCTGATGGCCGAGACCCTGCGGGCCGCCGGCTTCGACAGTGTCGATCTCCGCAGCGACCTCAAGATTGCCGACATGCGGCGCGCGCTTCGCGACTTCATCGAGACGTCGCGCGATGCCGATATAGCCGCCATCTACTATGCAGGCCACGGCATGGAAGTGGACGGCATCAACTACCTGATCCCGGTCGATGCCGTTCTGGATCGCGACACCGACATCCACGACGAGGGATTATCGCTGGAACGCGTTCTCGTCGCGGTCGAACCCGCCAGGAAGCTGCGCCTCGTGATCCTCGACGCCTGCCGGGACAGCCCATTCGCCAAGTCCATGAAACGCACGCTCGCCGCCCGTGCCATCGGTCGCGGGCTCGCCAAGGTCGAGCCGACCAGCCCGAATACGCTGATCGCTTTCGCATCCAAGGCCGGTTCGACAGCTTCCGACGGCGACGGCAGCACCAACAGCCCGTTTACCGCGTCCCTGGTGAAACACGTCACCAGACCCGGCGTCGACCTGCGCAAGGCGTTCGGCTATGTGCGCGATGACGTGTTGAAGAACACCGGCAACAGGCAGGAGCCTTATCTCTACGGCTCGCTCGGCGGCGAGGACGTGCCGCTAGTGCCGGCGCAGCCCACCGCAACGAGACCCCAGGGCGATCCGCTAACGCCGGCCCGGCGCGACTTCGAACTGGCGCTGCAGGCCGGCGACAGAGACGCGATGGAGGCGTTCCTTCGCGCCTTTCCCGAAGGGTTTTATGCGGATCTGGCCCGGGTTCAGCTCAAGAAGATTGCGGCGGAGGAGGCGCGCGCAGCCGCTGCCGAAACGGCGCGCCTCGCCGAGCAGGAGAAGATCCGCCTCGTCACCGATAGCCCCCGTCAGGACGAGCAGGCCAAGGCGGCCGCCGCCGCGAAGGCCACCGAGGAGGCCCGCATCGCCGCCGAGAATGCCAGGCAGGTCGAGCAGGCCAAGGCCGCAGAGCAGGCGCGCCTCGCCACGGAGAAAGCCGCCGAGGACAATAAACAGAAGCTCGCCGCCCTGACATCGACCGACAAGCGGCCCGAGCAGGCAGCCGTCGATCTGCCGCGCGTGCTGCAGTCCGAGTTGCGCCGGGTCGGCTGCGGTGCCGCTGCCGTCGACGGCAACTGGAGCGCAACGTCCCAGAAGGCCCTCGATCTCTTCAACAGGCATGCCGGCACGAAGCTCGACGTCAAGACCGCCAGCGCTGATGCCCTCGATGCGGTCAGGGCCAGGACCGGACGCGTTTGCCCGCTGATCTGCGATACGGATTACCGCGCCGACGGCGATCGCTGCGTCAAGATCACGTGCGGGGCCGGATATCGCATCGGCGACGAGGGGATCTGTGAGAAGATCGAGACCAGGCCGGCGGCAAGGCGCGAGGAGCCGAAACCCAGGCGCGAACCGTCGGAGCGAGCAAAACTCGATGCGCTTCCAGCCAAGCCGCAAGCGTCGGGCAAGATCATCTGCACCCAGGGAGGGTGCCGCCCGCTCCGGGCCGGCTGCGAGATCGCCATGCCAAAAAGCGGATCGCAGGCCTATGCCTATGAACGTTGCAACTAGCGCCTCTCACGATCTCCCAGGAATCCGTCATGAAAATCCCGGAGCTGCCGTTTACAGTCATTGACTGGAGCAAACATCCCGCCACGACCCACCCGGGCGTGACGGGCGAGGCCGTCTGGCGCACGATCGACATCGGCGATCTCCGCGTCCGCATGGTCGAATACACGCCGGGCTATCTTGCCGACCATTGGTGCGACCGCGGCCATGTACTGTATGTGCTGGAAGGCGAACTCGACACCGAATTGCGCGACGGCCGCACCTTCAAGCTGACACCGGGCATGAGCTACCAGGTCTCCGACCACGGCGATGCCGCCCATCGCTCGTCGACACGCACCGGCGCGAAGCTGTTCATCGTGGATTGAGACAGCGTGCCGCAAATTCAGCTGTCGTCCCGGCGCAGGCCGGGACCCATAGCCACAGCCATCCGCCGTTGAAACGCGCAGGACCTTCAGCTTCGCACACCCACGCACATTCGTGGTTATGGGCCCCGGCCTGCGCCGGAACGACAAGTCAGGATTTCCGCATCACCGAAACGAAAAAGCCGTCCGTGCCGGTGCGCCGCGGCGTCATCAGCCAACCTTCTTCCGAGCGCAACGCGGCTGCTGCAAAGTCCTCGGCCTTGTCCCACAACACGCTTGCCGTCTCCTCCGGCGGCACTACCGCAAATTCCGGATGCCGCGTGACGAAGGCGCGCACCTGCTCGTTGTTCTCGACCGGCAGCACCGAGCATGTGATGTAGGCGATCCGCCCGCCCGGCTTCACCAGGCCCGCTGCACGGTCGAGCACCTCGACCTGATCCTTCAGCCGAACCTCCAGCGCACCCGGGCGCATCCGCCATTTCGCATCCGGATTGCGCCGCCAGGTGCCGGTGCCGCTGCAGGGTGCGTCGATCAGCACGAGGTCAGCGGTGGCCTTGATGTCGGCGAGCGGCTCAGCCTCCCCCTTCGGCGCGCGCACCTCGCAATTGTGCACGCCGGCGCGTGACAGCCGCTCATGGATCGGCGCGAGCTGGCGCTTGTCGCGGTCGGTGGCAATCAGCCTTCCCTTGCCGCCCATCATCGCCGCCAGCGCCAGCGTCTTGCCGCCGGCGCCGGCGCAGAGGTCGATCACCTGCTCGCCGGGCTTTGCGGCAGAGAACAGCGCCGCCAGCTGCGAGCCCTCGTCCTGCACCTCGACGGCGCCTTTCACAAAATCCTCTTCCGAATGGATGCCGGGATTGCGCGCGTCGGCGCCGAGCTCGATGCGCAGGCCAATCGGCGACCATGGCGTCGGCTTGGCGCCGAGATGTTTCAGCGAGCCCAGAACTTTCTCGCGTTTAGCTTTCAGCGTGTTGACGCGCAGATCGAGCGGCGCTCGGCTCGCCATCGCGGTCGCCTCAGCAATGCGCTCGTCGCTGAAGACAGCGGCAAGCTGCGCATCGAGCCATTCCGGATAGTCGCCCGCAATGTGCGCCGGCGCGCCCTGCAGCGAGCCCGACGCCAGCGCCGCATGCTCGGTGTCACTGAGCGGCTCGGGGGCGTATCGGCCGCCGTCGCACAACGCGGCGACGGCATCGACGTCCATGCCGCGCTCGAGCCTGAGCATGCCGAGCGCCCGCGCCCTCGGTGTTTCGCTGCCCATCAGGAAGGCGCTCGAAGCACGTCGGCGCAGCACATCCCACACCAGTCCGGAGATCGCTGCGCGATCGCCGGAACCGGCAAAGCGATGCGAGGTGCCCCATTCCTTCAGCGCTTGCGCTGCTGGAACGCGCTGGCTCTCGATGGCGGCAATGACGTCGATGGCTGCGGACAGCCGGGCGGCGGGAGTCATGAACGGTCTTTCGTGCTTGCGTTTAAAACAGTGTCTTAAGCGCGAAATAGACCCACATCGCCAACAGCACAAGCACGCCGGCAAACCAGGCTAGCGAACGCGTCCGCACGTCGTTAGAAGTGACGAAGATGCCGGCATGGGCAAAGCGCGTCACCACGAATACCCAGGAGAGCATGACGATAACGAGATCGGCATGACGCAAGGGCAGCGCGATCGCGATCAGGATGTAGAAGAGAATGGGGATTTCGAACTGGTTGGCGAAGCAGTTCCCGATCTGGGTCGTCCGTGCCGGCCAGTTCGGCTGCCTCAACGCGATGTCCCTCAACTTCGTCTCGCCGCTGACGACTGCATTGCGTCGCACGCCTGCCATCCACATCAGCAGAAAGAATGTGAGCCCGACCTGAACGAAGACAGGCAGCAAGACCATCTGGACCGTCATGGAAATCCTCCTCTGGCGTCACCGCGCCGTCGCGTTACACTGCCACGATTTTGTTGGAAGGAATATTGTAATGACCGAATTTCGTCTGACTCAGATTTCCGATACGCATCTCTCCCGTGCTCATCCCTTTGCGAAGCTGACCGAGAACTTTCATCGCGTGAGCGAGCGCATCGATGCGGCGCGGCCCGATCTCATCGTCAACAGCGGCGACATGGCCTGGGACGGACCGACCAATCGCGGCGATCTGGAGTTTGCAAGGGAACTGCACGCGGCTTTGCCGGTGGACTGCCGGTATTTGCCGGGCAATCACGACATCGGAGACAATCCGACCGCGGTCGGCCCCGTACCCTCGCACCCGGCAAACGAGAACAACCGTGCCGTCTTTGTCGAAGTGTTCGGCGAAGATCGCTGGCAATTCGAAGCCGCCGGCTGGCGCTTCATCGGGCTCAATTCCCTGATCATGAATACGGGGATCCCGAGCGAGAGCGAACAGGAAGACTGGCTGCGATCGGAGCTCTCCGGCGCGAACGGCAAACCGGTCGCGCTGTTCCTGCACAAGCCGCTGTTCCTGAAAACCCCCGGCGATCCCGAGGAAGCCGGCAGCGCCATCCGCTACGTGCCGCAGCCGGTGCGCGCCAGGCTGGCTGAAATGCTTGCCGCCCACGACGTGCGCCTTGTCGCGAGCGGCCATGTGCATCAGCGTCGCGACTTCACCTATGGCCGCACGCGCCATGTCTGGTCGCCTTCGGCCGGGTTCACCATTCCGGACCGGATTCAGGAGGTGATCGGCACGAAGGAAACCGGGCTCGTGGAATATCGCTTCCGACCCGACAGCTTCGAGGTCTTTCACCTCCGCGCGCCCGGTCAACTCGATGTCAGCATGGATGAGCTGTTCGCGCGGAAAGGCTGAGCGACCCTCATCCCCTGTCCGGTCCCACGCGCACGAGCTGCTTGCCGAAATTCGCCCCCTTCAACAGGCCCATGAAGGCGCCCGGGGCGCTGTCGAGGCCTTCGGTGACGAACTCCTTGTGCTTGAGCTTGCCCTCGCGGAACCAGCCCGACATGTCGCGCAGGAAATCGCCGTGGCGCGCGGCAAAGTCGGAGACGATGAAGCCGCGGATGGTGAGCCGCTTCACCAGCACCGCGCGCATCAGCGCGCCCGCCCATTTCGGGTTGGTCTCGCCGAAATTGTTGTATTCCGAGATCAGGCCGCACACCGGCATGCGCGCGAACGCGTTGAGCAGCGGGAACACCGCCTCGAACACCTTGCCGCCGACATTCTCGAAATAGACGTCGATGCCCTTGGGGCACGCCGCCTTCAGCTTTGCCGTGAGATCGGGATCGCGGTGATCGAGGCAGTCGTCGAAGCCGAGCTCGTCCTTGACGTAGGCGCACTTGTCCTTGCCGCCGGCGATACCGACCGCGCGGGCACCCTTGATCTTGGCGATCTGGCCGACTGCGGAGCCGACCGCGCCGGACGCCGCCGCGACCACCACCGTCTCGCCCGGCTGCGGCTTGCCGATGTCGAGCAGGCCCGTATAGGCGGTCATGCCGGGCATGCCGAGCACACCCACGGCGGTTGAGATCGGCGCGATCTTCGGATCGATTTTCGTAAGCCCCTGCCCGTTTGAAATGGCATGGGTCTGCCATCCCGCACGCGACAGCACGATGTCCCCCTTGGCAAATGCCGGATTATTGGAGGCTGCGACCTCGCTCACCGTGCCGCCTTCCATCACGCCGTTGACCGGCACCGGCTGAGCATAGGACGGCCCCTCGCTCATGCGCCCGCGCATATAGGGATCGAGCGACAGCCAGATCGTCCGCAACAGGACTTCGCCCGGCCCCGGCGCCGGCACGACATATTCCTCGATGCGGAAGTCGGTCGGCTTCGGCTCGCCGACGGGACGGGAAGCCAGAACGACACGCTTGCCCTGGGACATGGTTGTTTCCTCCAACTTTGTTCTGCACGGTCATTAGGAGAAGCAGAGCGAGGACGCAACGTGGTCGTCATTCCGGATAGTCCGAAGGACCAGATCCGGAATGACTGGCTGTAGTGAAAATTACGCCCCGCCCGGATAGTTCGGGGCTTCGCGCGTGATGGCCACGTCGTGGACGTGGCTTTCGCGCAGGCCCGCGCCGGTGATGCGCACGAACTGCGCCTTGTCGTGGAGTTCGCCGAGGTTGCGCGCGCCGACATAGCCCATCGCGGCGCGCAAGCCGCCGGCGAGCTGGTGCATGACGTTGCCGACCGGTCCCTTGTAGGGCACCTGGCCCTCGATGCCTTCGGGCACGAGCTTGAGCGTATCCTTGATGTCCTGCTGGAAGTAGCGGTCGGCCGAGCCGCGCGCCATCGCGCCGACCGAACCCATGCCGCGATAGGCCTTATAGGAACGGCCCTGCCACAAAAAGACTTCGCCCGGCGTCTCGTCGGTGCCGGCGAGCAGCGATCCCACCATGGCGACATCGGCGCCGGCGGCAAGCGCCTTGGCGAGATCGCCGGAATACTTGATGCCGCCATCGGCAATCACCGGCACGTTGGCCTTTTTCGCCGCCTCCACCGCATCCATGATGGCGGTGAGCTGCGGCACGCCGACGCCGGCGACGATGCGCGTGGTGCAGATCGAGCCCGGGCCGATGCCGACCTTGATGGAATCGGCGCCCGCATCGATCAGCGCCTGCGCGCCCTCGCGGGTGGCGATGTTGCCGGCAATCACCTGCACGGCGTTGGAGAGGCGCTTGATGCGGTTGACCGCCTCCAGCACGCGCGCGGAATGGCCGTGAGCGGTGTCGACGACGACGAGATCGACGCCGGCATCGATCAGCCGCTCGGTGCGGTCGAAACCGCCCTCGCCCACGGTGGTGGCGGCGGCAACCCGAAGCCGGCCCTGCGCGTCCTTGCAGGCGAGCGGATGTGCGACCGCCTTCTCCATGTCCTTTACGGTGATGAGGCCGACGCAGCGATACTGGTCGTCGACGACGAGCAGCTTCTCGATCCGATGCTGGTGCAGCATCCGCTTTGCCTCGTCCTGGCTGACGCTCTCGCGCACGGTGACGAGGTTTTGGTGCGTCATCAGCTCGGAAACCTTCTGCCGCGGATCGGTCGCAAAACGCACGTCGCGGTTGGTCAGAATGCCGACCAGCTTGCCGGGCTTGCCGCTGCCTCCGCCGGTCACCACCGGAATGCCGGAGATGCCGTGGTCCTTCATCAGCGCGCGCGCGTCGGCAAGGGTGGCGTCGGGCGCGATGGTGAGCGGATTGACCACCATTCCCGACTCGAACTTCTTCACCTGCCGCACCTGCGCCGCCTGGCCCTCCGCGTCGAAATTGCGATGGATGACGCCGACGCCGCCGGCCTGCGCCATTGCAATCGCCATGCGCGCCTCGGTCACGGTATCCATCGCGGATGCCATGATCGGAATATTGAGGGGAATGGCGCGGGTGACGTGGGAGCGGATGTCGACTTCGGAAGGCAGGACGTCGGAAAGGCCTGGCTTGAGCAGGACGTCGTCGAACGTGAAGGCTTCGCGGATTGCGTGATTGCCGCTCAAGTTGGAACCTTGGGCAGTGGCCATTGCCAACTCCTTTCGGCGGCGCGGCGCCGCGAAACATCTTGGGATGAGCGTCGCCCTCGGCTGAGCCTTGCGGCTCGGCCCTCGAATCGAAGCCCATCGGTGGGGTTGACGCTGGTCCCTAGCATGGCCGCAGGCCGAATCAAAGGGCTTGGCTGCCATGCACAGGTTTTTGTGAGGGGTGGGGCTCGGCCCCGGCGACCTGCTGGCGGCCTGCAACGAGCGCACGTCACGCATGATTTAGGCATGCCGCGGCCTTCCGCAATAGCCTCCATGACAACGGGATGATACAGCCCCAATTAACCCTCCTTCTCCTGCCTCCCATCCCGATGGACAAGCAGCGCCTGATCCCGCTTATCGTCGCCACCGCCCTGTTCATGGAGAACATGGACTCGACGGTCATTGCGACCTCGCTGCCGGCGATCGCGGCCGATATCGGCACCAGCCCGCTGACGCTGAAGCTCGCCATCACCTCTTACTTGCTGTCGCTCGCCGTATTCATTCCCGCCAGCGGCTGGACCGCCGACCGCTTCGGCGCGCGGATGGTGTTCGCGATCGCGGTCGGGGTGTTCATGATCGGTTCGATCGGCTGTGCGCTGTCCCAATCAGTCACTCATTTCGTGATCGCGCGAATCCTGCAGGGTCTCGGCGGCGCCATGATGACGCCGGTCGGACGGCTGGTACTGCTGCGCTCCATCGACAAGAGCGCGCTGGTCAATGCGATGGCATGGGTGACGGTCCCCGCACTGATAGGGCCGGTGGTCGGTCCGCCGCTCGGCGGCTTCATCACCACCTATTTCTCCTGGCACTGGATTTTCCTGATCAACATCCCGATCGGGCTGCTCGGCATTTTCCTCGCGCTGAAATACATCGACCCGATCAAAAGCGAGGATCCGGAGCGTTTCGACCTCTATGGCCTGGTGCTCGCCGGAATCGGCCTTGCCGGCATCGCCTTCGGCCTTTCGGTCGCCGGGCTCAATCTGCTGCCGTGGACGGCCGTCGCGGCGCTGGTCGGCGTCGGCTCGATCTCGATGACGCTCTACGTCATGCACGCGCGGCGCACAGGATCCCCGGTGCTCGATTTCTCGATGCTGCGGCTGGCGACGTTGCGCGCAGCGATCATCGGCGGCTTCCTGTATCGGCTCGGCGTCGGCGCCCTGCCCTTCCTGCTGCCGCTCTTGATGCAGGTCGGCTTCGGGCTATCGCCGTTCCAGTCCGGCCTCGTCACCTTCGCGTCGGCGGTCGGTGCCATGGGAATGAAGACGCTCGCCGCGAGGATCATCCGCACCTTCGGCTTCCGCAACATGATGACGGCGAACGCGGTGATCTCCACCACCTTCCTGGCCGCCTGCGCGCTATTCACCATTCACACGCCGCTGCTCTTGATCATGATCATCCTGGTGGTCGGCGGCTTCTTCCGCTCCCTCGAGTTCACCGCGATCAACACGGTGGCCTACGCGGAGGTGGAGCCGGCTCAGATGAGCCGCGCCACCACGCTGGTCAGCGTCAACCAGCAGCTGGCAATCTCCGCCGGCGTCGCCGTCGGCGCCTTCTCCGTGGAATCGACGATGTGGTGGCGTCACGCCACCGAGCTCGACGCCACCATGTTCGCCCCGGCCTTCCTCGTGGTCTCGATCATCTCGGTCGCGTCGGCCTGGTTCTTCTGGCAGATGCCCGACGACGCCGGTCACGAACTCTCGGGGCGCAAGGCGATCGAGGTTTCCAGCCGCAGGGGCGAGGCAAGCGCAAAGGCGAGCGCCGCCGTCAAGACCGCCACGGAGGAAACCCAGGACGCGCGCGACCAGCGGCTCGGCTGAGCGCGGAATTGGCGGGACAGACGGTCAGCGGTCGAAGAACTCGCTTCTCCCCGGCGTCGATCATTCGGCACAAGAGGGCCGGCGCGTTGTCGCCCGGCCGTTCCTCGCATAGGCTTTGCGCCTCATGATGCGTGACACTCCCTCCCCCGGCGCCGCGGACATTCCGGACACCCCGACCGACCTGCCGTCCGCAACCCGTCGGCGGATCTTCCTGTATCTCGGCATCCTGATTGTTCTGTTGGCTTTCGGCGGCCCCTCGGGAGGACTGATCGACATCCCGATCAGCTTCCTGCTCAAGAACAAGCTGCACTTGCAGGCGCATGAAGTCGCCGGGTTCCGGCTGATCGCGGCCGTGCCGCTGTATTTCGCCTTTGCTTTCGGCTTCATCCGCGACATCTGGAACCCGATGGGGATGCGGGACCGCGGCTATATGCTGCTGTTCGGCAGCCTCAGTGCCCTCCTCTATGTCGGCTTCGCCTTCGCCCCGATCTCCTATGGGACGCTGCTCGTTGCCGTGATGTTGCTGACGGCCTCTTTCCTGTTTGTCGCGAGCGCCCAGAACGGCCTGACGGCGATGCTCGGCCAGCAGCATGCGATGACCGGACAGATCAGCGCGGTGTGGAACGTGTTTCTGTCGATCCCGACGGTGGCGGCGCTGCTCGCAGGTGGGGCGCTGAGCGGCATCCTCGAGGAAAGAGACGCCGATCAGGCCGTGCGTATCCTGTTCCTGGTCGGCGCGGCGATCATGTTTGCGGTCGCCATCTATTCGTTCTGGAAGCCTGACGACGTGTTCGAAAATGTCCGTTTCGAAACGCGCAGCCGCCTGCTTCCGTTCGACGACATCAAGAGGCTGCTGCGGCACTGGCCGATCTACCCGGCCCTGCTCATCTGGTTGTTGTGGAATTTTGCCCCAGGCTCGGCCACGCCGCTGCAATACCACCTGCAGAACAGCCTTCACGCCACCGACGCCCAATGGGGCCAATGGAACGCGATCTTTGCTGCATCCTTTATCCCGACCTTCATCGTCTACGGCATGCTCTGCCGCAAATATGCGCTGGGGACCCTGCTGTTGTGGGGCACCGTGATCGCGGTGCCGCAGATGGTACCGCTGATTTTCATCCATTCGGTGAGCGGCGCGTTGATTGCCGCGGTGCCGATCGGGCTGATGGGTGGCATCGCCACCGGCGCCTATCTCGACCTTATTATCCGCTCATGCCCGACCGGCCTGCAAGGCACAACGCTCATGCTGTCAAGCAGCCTTTATTTCGTGGTGTCGCGTTTCGGCGACGTGCTCGGCACGCATCTCTACGATCATTTCGGCGGCTTCAACGTCTGCGTGATCGCAATCACCGCCGTTTACGCCCTGATATTGCCCGCGCTCCTGCTTGTACCCGGAGATCTGGTCGCTACAGCGGATGGCGCGATTGCGCCGCAAGCCGGCAGGGATCAGCGGCTGCGCTGACCGCGAAAGCCCGTCGCCAGCACATAGCGTTCGGACGAATCCTGCCGGCTCGAGGCCGGCTTGACGTGGCGGACGCTGGCGAAATCGCGTTTGAGCTGCGCCAGCAGCTCGGCATCCACACCGCTCTGAAACACCTTTGCCAGGAACGTACCGCCGGGATTGAGCACCTCGCCCGCAAACTGCGCTGCCGCCTCGACAAGGCCGACGATCCGGAGCTGGTCGGTCTTGCGATGACCGGTCGTGTTGGCGGCCATGTCGGACATCACGACGTCGGCGCGACCGCCCATCATGGCAAGCAGTTTCTCCGGCGCATCGGCATCGAGGAAATCGAGCTGCGCAAAAGTGACGCCGGGAATTTCTCCCATCTCCAGAAGATCGATCGCGATCACCTTGCCCTTCTCGGGCGCGCCAACGCGTTTCGCCGCGATCTGGCTCCAGCCTCCGGGCGCGGCGCCGAGATCGACCACGGTCATGCCCGGTTTCAGGAAGCGGTACTTGTCGTCGATTTCGACCAGCTTGAAGGCCGCGCGCGAGCGGTATCCCTCGCGCCTGGCCTTCGCGACATAGGGATCGTTGAGCTGACGCTCCAGCCACAGTTTCGATGAGAGTTTGCGCTTGCCGCCGGTCTTGACCTGGACATGCAGCCGCCCGGTGGTGTCCTTCGCCATATGTCAAAGTCGCCTGATCGATAACGGCCTCGTGGTTCGAGACGTGCGGCTTCGCCGCGCTCCTCACCATGAGGGTCTGGCAACCTCATCCTGAGGAGCGGCGCCTGCGCCGCGTCTCGAAGGATGAAGCCACAAACGAGCGAATGCCTAGCACGCCTTGAGCACGCCGTCCTCGCGCATCATCTCGACCAGCATGCCCTCGCGCAGGCCGCGGTCGGCGACGCGCAGCCGCGGCATCGGAAAGGCGTTGCGGACAGCGTCCAGGATGGCACAGCCGGCCAGCACCAGATCGGCGCGCTCGATGCTGATGCAATTGTTGGCGATGCGCTGCTCATAACTCATGCCCAGAAGCCGTGCGACGGTCGCGGAAATATCCGCATCGCTCATCCAGACGCCGTCGATCCGGCGGCGGTCGTAGCGCAGCAAATTGAGATGCACACCTGCAAGCGTCGTGACGGTTCCGGACGTGCCGAGCATGTGCATGTCGCTGAGGTCCCGGCCATGCTCGGCCGCAAACGGTGCCACATGCTGCGCCACCTCCTCGACCATTCGAGCATAGGATTGCGGCGTCACATCGCGGCCGCCGAAATTCTCGGCAATCGACACCACGCCGAGCGGAATCGACATCCATCCCTTGATCGTCGGCGCTGCACCTGGGCTGTCCGGATCGCGCTCGATCCGCACCAGCTCGGTGGAGCCGCCGCCGATGTCGAACAGGATAGCGCCCCGCGCTCTTGCATCGAGCAGCGGCGAGCAGCCGATCACCGCCAGGGTCGCCTCGGTCTCGCGGTCGATCACCTCCAGCTTGATGCCGGTCTCGGCGGCGACGCGCTCGCGGAAGTGATCGGCGTTCCCGGCGGCGCGGCAGGCTTCGGTCGCGATCAGCCGCAGCCGGCGCGCCTTGCGGTGCCTGATCTTGTCGCTGCAGATCGAAAGCGCGGCGATGGCGCGTTGCATGGCCGCTTCGCTGATAGCTCCCGTCGAGGAAATGCCTTCCCCGAGGCGGATAATGCGCGAGAAGGAATCGACCACGCGGAACCCGTCGCCGGAAGGACAGGCGATCAGCAACCGGCAATTATTGGTGCCGAGGTCGAGCGCCGCATAGACCGCAGTGTCCATCGCGGCCGCAGCCGACCCGGTCGGGCCTCCGCGAGGCATATGGCCGTCGCGAAGCCGCGTGTGGTCGTTCATCAAAATGTCTTTCCGCAGGCCTGTCCGGCCCGTCATGGAATTACCGTTCGCGGGAACCTTAGCAGCGCCGGTTTCTGGTGCAATCCATCACAACGACCATGCCCATTCGTGCGTTGTCGTCGGCTGACGGGTGGGATATCTGGTCAAAAAGCCCCGGAACCCGATCAAAACCGCGCATTTCAGGTCACTTCCCATGCAAGACCAGCCGTCCAAGTCGTCGATCGAAAACGCTATCGCACTGCAAAAATACGGCGTCGGCCAGCCCGTGCGCCGCAAAGAGGACGACACGCTGGTCCGTGGCAAGGGTAAGTACACCGACGACTTCAGCCTGCCCGGCCAGGCCTATGCCTGGATCGTTCGCTCCAGCCACGCCCATGGCTTGATCAAGGGTATCGACGCTGCGGCGGCAAAGGCAATGCCGGGCGTGCTGGGCGTGTGGACCGGAGCGGACCTGGCCGCGGCCAACTATAATCCCTTCTCCTGCGGCCTGCCGCTGAAGAGCCGCGACGGGACACCGCTGCTGCAGACCAATCGCCCGGCGCTCGCCATCGACAAGGTACGCTTCGTTGGCGATCCCGTTGCGGTCGTCGTGGCGGAGACGCTGGCGCAGGCGCGCGATGCCGGCGAAGCGGTGGAGCTCGACATCGAGCCTCTGCCCGCCGTAACCGACGCGGCCGAGGCCACCAGGCCCGGCGCGCCGCAGCTTTACGACCACATCCCCAACAACGTCGCGCTCGACTACCACTATGGCGACACCGCCAAAATCGAGGCCGCGTTTGCCGGCGCGGCGCATGTGACGAAGCTCGACATTGTGAACACCCGCGTCGCCGTTGTCTCGATGGAGCCGCGCGTGGCGCTGGCGCATTACGACAGGAAGAGCGAGCGCTATACGCTGCAGGTGCCGACGCAGGGCGTTTCCGGCAACAAGGCGGCGCTGGCCAAGATCCTGAACACCGCTAATGACAAGGTTCGCATTCTCACCGCCAATGTCGGCGGCTCTTTCGGCATGAAGAACGTCAGCTATCCCGAATATGTCTGTATCCTGCATGCCGCGAAGACGCTCGGCCGCCCGGTCAAGTGGACCGACGAGCGCTCGACCAGCTTCCTGTCCGACAGCCACGGCCGCGCGCAGCTGATTCATGCGGAGCTTGCGCTCGATGCCGAAGGCCATTTCCTCGCCGTGCGCCTTTCCGGCTACGGCAATCTCGGCGCCTACATCACCGGCGTCTCGCCCAGCCCGCTCTCGCTGAACACCTGCAAGAACCTCGCCAGCGTCTATCGCACGCCCCTGCTCGGCGTCGACATCAAGACGGTGCTGACCAACACCACGCTGATGGGCGCCTATCGCGGCGCGGGCCGCCCCGAGGCGAATTACTATATGGAGCGGCTGATCGACCGCGCCGCGGACGAGATGGGCATCAACCGCCTCACGCTACGCAAGCGCAATTTCATCAAACCGGCGCAGCTTCCGTTCACTGCCGCCTCCGGCGTGACCTACGACAGCGGCGATTTCCAGGGCGTGCTCGGCAAGGCGCTGGAGATTTCCGACCACGCCAATTTCGCCAGGCGCAAGAAGGAGAGCCGGAAGCGCGGCAAGCTGCGCGGCATTGCGGTCGGCTCCTATCTCGAGGTAACGGCGCCGCCGAGCGGCGAACTCGGCAAGATCACGTTCGAGCCCGACGGCACGGTGAGATTGACCACCGGCACGCTCGACTACGGCCAGGGCCACGCCACGCCGTTCGCGCAGGTGCTGTCGGCGCAGCTCGGCGTGCCCTTCGAGAAGATCACGCTGGAGCAGAACGACAGCGACCTCGTGCGCTTCGGCAACGGCACCGGCGGCTCGCGCTCGATCACGGCGTCGGGACAGGCGATCGTCGAGGCTTCCGCGCTGGTGGTCGAGAAGGGCAAGAAGGCCGCCGCCCAAGCGCTCGAAGCCTCCGAGGGCGATATCGAATTTTCCGGCGGCCGCTTCACCATCGCCGGCACCGACCGCTCGATCGGCATCATGGAGCTGGCGCAACGGCTGCGCGACGGCAAGGTGCCGGAGGGCAGCCCCGCCTCGCTCGACGTCGATCACACCTCCAAGGAGACCGCCTCCACCTTCCCGAACGGCTGCCACGTCGCCGAGGTCGAGATCGATCCCGACACCGGCGTGGTACGGATCGTGCGCTACAACGCGGTCAACGATTTCGGCACCGTCGTCAATCCGATGATCGTCGCCGGCCAGCTGCACGGCGGCGTGGCGCAGGGCATCGGACAGGCCCTGATGGAGGAAGTGAACTACGATTCTTCCGGCCAGCCGATCACCGGCTCGTTCATGGACTATGCAATGCCCCGCGCGGGAGACATCCCCCTGATGGGGATCGGCGATCATCCCTCGCCGACCAAAACCAATCCGCTCGGCACCAAGGGCTGCGGCGAGGCCGGCTGCGCCGGCAGCCTGTGCGTGATCGTCAATGCCGTACTCGACGCGCTTTCCGAATATGGCGTCACCGAAATCAACATGCCGCTGACGCCGGAGAAGGTCTGGCGCGCGATTCGTGATGCAGAGAAGGCGAAGGCGGCGTAACTTCGCCTCACCGATACCACGACAGAAACGGAGACGGTCCAGTGTCCGCCGCCATTATCGACGAGCTCCGCTCGATCTTCGACGCCACGACCGTCTTGACCGGCAGCGACATCGACGCCCGCTACCACACCGACATGGCCGGTGTTCCCGTTGCCCCGCCGCTCGCGGTGATGCGCCCACGCAGCACCGAGGACGTCTCCACGTTCCTGCGGTTCTGCCACCTGGCCAAGGTGCCCGTGACCACCCAGGGCGGCATGACAGGTCTCGTGCGAGCCACGATGCCGCAGGCGGGCGAAATCGTCCTCTCGATGGAGCGCATGAACGCTATCGAGGAGGTCGATACCGGCGGCGGGGTCGTCGTCACCCAGACCGGCGTTCCCCTGCAGCGCCTGCAGGAGCGCGTCGCCGAGGACGGTTTCATGTTTCCGCTCGATCTCGGCGCCCGCGGCAGCTGCACCATCGGCGGCAATATCTCGACCAACGCCGGCGGCAATCGTGTGATCCGCTATGGCATGACGCGCGACCTCGTGCTCGGGCTGGAAGCGGTTTTGGCCGACGGCACCATCCTCAAGGGCGTGCGGAAGTACCTCAAGAACAACACCGGCATCGACCTGAAGCAGCTGTTCGTCGGCACCGAAGGCACGCTCGGCGTGGTCACGCGCGCGGCGTTGCGGATCTTCCCGGCGCCGGCCGAGCAGCAGGTCGCGCTGTGCGCGCTGTCAAGTTTCGACAAGGTTCGCGCCTTCCTGTCGCTGGCGCGGAAGCGGCTCGGCGGCGACCTCACCGCCTTCGAGGTGATGTGGAACGAGTACTATCGCCTCACCACCGAACTGGTGAAAGGCGTGGCTGCGCCGCTGCCGACCAGCCATCCGTTCTACGTGTTGCTGGAATCATCCGGCAGCGATGCCGAACGCATCCGCAACGACCTGGAGGAGATGCTGGAGACGGTACTGGAGGACGAGATCATCCTCGATGCGACGATTGCGAGCTCCGGGGCCGCGGCCGCCGCGATCTGGAAAATCCGCGACTCATCCGTCGAACTCGGCCGCGCCATCGGCCCCAATGGCGTCGGTTTCGACATCAGTCTTGCGATCGACAAGATGGAAGCGTTTGCCGACCGGATCAAGGCAGAGGCCAGGAAAATCGACAACGACGCCTATGCCATCGTCTTCGGCCATGCCGGCGACGGCAATCTGCACGTCAACGTGAAATATCCGCCGACAGCGGACCGGACAGATGAAATCACAAAGCTCGTCTACGGCATCACCGGCGATTTCGCCGGCTCCATCTCGGCCGAGCATGGCATCGGCCTCCTCAAGCGGCCCTATCTGAAGCTCAGCCGCACCGAGGAAGAAATCGAAACCATGCGCACGCTCAAGCGCGCCCTGGACCCGCATCAGATCCTCAATCCCGGGCGCATCTTCACGGTCTAGACTAACCCGACGCCGCTTGCGGCTGGCGCAGCATTTTCAGCGCACGTTCCAGCATCTCCAGCCGGTCCTGGCCCCAGAAAAACTCGCCCGAGGGCAAGACGTAGCTTGGCGCGCCGAAGACGCCAGCCGCGAGCGCTTCCTGGGTATACTGCTCGTACAGCCCGTCGAGCTCCGCGTCCGATGGTCCGCCTGCCCGCAACGACTCGGCATCGAAGCCTGCCCGCTTCGCCGCTGAAGCCATCACCGCTGCATCGCCAAGCGGTTGGTCCAGCTCCCAGAGCGCGCGCCCGAATTCCGTCGCGAGCCGGTGGGCATCCTTGCCCTGCAGCTTCGCCGCGATGACCAGACGCGTCGCGGCAAGGTCATCGCTCGGCGAGTTCTTGGGTTGCAGGACCAGCGGAATGTCCCGCACCTCGCGCCAGCGCTTCAGCTCCATCAGCCGGTAGGCGCGCCGCTCCGGCGAACGCTTTGGCAGCGGCAGGCCGCCGGTCTTCTCGAAGATCGGCCCGAACTTGGCCGGTTTGACGTTGACGGTTGCACCATTGCGCTTCGCGACCTCGGCCAACAGCGCGCTGCCCATGTAAGTCCAGGGCGAATTGAGCGACAGGTAGTAGTCGATGCTGACGGGCATTTCTTTCTCTCGCTAATTGAACGTCCGGCTCCGCGACGCCACCGATCATCGCTTCATGACACAGTTGTCTTTCAGTGGTCCCTCGAGAATCGGCATCAACCTTCCTGGCCCCCATTTCAGGAGCTCGTCCCGGTTACTCGTGTCTGACACGGCGCGCTCCGCGATAATCATGAGTTCGAGAAGGCGCGTCATCGCGCTGGTCTTGTTGGCGTCGTAATAGTCGAGCGGAGCGCTGCTGACCTTCTCGATTTCGTCGAGCATGGCGCCGTCGCCGGCAGCCGCCGGGCTCGCCTTGGCGCTGATCTGTACCCGGTTCAACATCAGCGCCCGTTCGATGTTTTCGAGATAGGTCTGCGTCAGTTCGACCGCGCTCCTCCTGCTGTTGAGGAGCAGGAACTGCTTGACCACCGGGTCGCCGGCGAGGCGGGCGAGCTCTTGCACGGCGCCCTGGCCCGCCTGCGCCGCGAATTGAGCCTCAGCCTTGGGTACGTTCTGCATGCTTGAGGCGAGCTGTCGCATGTGATCGCCGACTGCCACGATCATTACCCGCGCAAGTCTCTGATAGGATATTTGATCGAGCGATTTGCTCGACCGGCATGCGGAATCTGCCGTCTCGAACCAGACCTGGCCAAGCCCGTCGGCAAGCCTGGCCGACAACGGAGCCTCGATCGCTTCTGCAGGCGTCGGCGGCGCGAACACCTTCATGAAAGCAGGCAGCTTCTGAGCCGAGACGGACGCGACGCCGATGACGGTGATGCCAATCAGCAGCGCGGTCGTCCATGAGATGTAGCCTCGCATGTCGCCTCCGGGCATGAGAGTCGGCGGCTCACGCCGCCGCCTGCTCGCGCGGCTGGTAGATCGCGATGTGCCAGCAATGCGCGATCGGCGTCGTCCCGTTGGCCACCGCCAGCGCGTCGAGCTCGACGAAGCGGTGACCCTTCTTGTCGTAATTGGCGGTCACCTTGGCGCGCGCGGTGATTTCGTCGCCGGCCTTCGCCGCCGACAACAGCTGCATCTTGCTCCCGACATGGATCCAGGGGCCGAGAATGGCATTGTCGACCAGCACGCGGTTCATCACCCGCTGGATCAGGCCCGGATGGCCAAGGCCCTCGCGGGCGAAGATCGGGTCGGTTTCCCTGATATCAGCGAGATATTCACCGGCCGCCTCGCCCGCCCAGCGACGCGGCACGGTGCCGAGCCATTTGCCGACTTCATAGGACGCAGCATTCACGGGCCTGCGCTCGGCAACCGCCGGCACCGCGCGAAAATCGCCAATGGAAAAGGCCGGCACCGCCGCGGGCAATGACGCGCTGCCGGTGGCGCAGAGGTCGCCGCGGCTCTTCACCTCGATGGCGAGCACGCCGTTGTTCTCCTCCGCCGTCACGTCGGCCATTTCGCCGTCATAGACCGGCTTGACGAACCGCGCGTCGATCAACCCGCGCTCCAGGAAGGCGCGGCCCCAGCGCGCCACCGGCATGTGCATCATGTAGGCCATGACGTCGACGCCGGGCACGAGGCCGCCGGAAAAGCCAAACTTCTTGGCGACGGTGTCGTCGTGCATCTTGTTTTCGGATTGCTTGGCGGTGTTGTAGGCTTGGAGACTCCAGGCTTCGAGCCGGCCGGACATGCGCGCTTCCTCGCATTTGCTGTTTTTCTGCCCGCAATCGTAGCCAAGGAAGCCGCCCGCGCAAGTACGTTCCGGCATGGCACTTTTGCTCGCAATTGCCCCCGCGATGGGCTACCACGCGCCGCAATGACCCAGACCACCCGCATCTATGTCGACGCCGATGCCTGCCCCGTGAAGGACGAGATTTACCGGGTCGCTGCCCGCCTCGGCGTGCCCGTTTCCGTCGTCGCGGGTAAATTCATCCGCGTCCCCCAGGATCCGCTGATCGAGCGCATTGCGGCCGGGGACGGCATGGATGCCGCCGACAACTGGATAGCAGAACGCGCTGGTCCCGGTGATGTCGTCGTTACCGCGGATATTCCGCTGGCGAGCCGCTGTGTGAAAGCCGGGGCCGAGGTGATTGCCCCGAACGGCAAGCCGTTCACCGAAGAGTCCATCGGCATGGCGCTGGCGGTGCGCAATCTGATGACGGATCTGCGCTCATCGGGCGAGATCACCGGCGGCCCCAAGCCGCCCGGCCCGCGCGATCGCTCGAACTTCCTTTCCTCGCTCGACCAGACCATCCGGCGCATTCAGCGGCGCGCGGCCGAGCAAGCTGCGGCGGGCCCCCGCTGATGGCGCCTCCGCTCATTCAACTGAAGGAAATCCGGCTGACCTTCGGCGGCGCGCCGCTACTGGCTGATGTCGAGCTCAACGTCTCAGCCAACGAGCGCGTCTGTTTGATCGGCCGCAACGGCTCTGGCAAGTCGACGCTGCTCAAGATCGCCG
This sequence comes from Bradyrhizobium sp., assembly GCA_046349015.1. Taxonomy (GTDB): domain Bacteria; phylum Pseudomonadota; class Alphaproteobacteria; order Rhizobiales; family Xanthobacteraceae; genus Bradyrhizobium. The sequence continues at coordinate 110,132 of JAXMDE010000003.1, forward strand.
CTGGCCTCGTCGAGCCCGACGGCGGCAGCCGCTTCGTGCAGCCTGGCGCCACCATCCGCTATCTGCCGCAGGAGCCGGATTTCGGCGAGCACAAGACCACGCTGGCCTATGTCGAGGCAGGCCTCGGCCCCGGCGATGATCGCTACCAGGCGCGTTATCTGCTGGAACAGCTCGGCCTGACAGGCGAGGAAGACCCGGCGCAGATCTCCGGCGGCGAGGCACGCCGCGCGGCGCTGGCACGGGTGCTGGCGCCCGCGCCCGACATTCTGCTGCTGGACGAGCCGACCAACCACCTCGACCTGCCAACCATCGAGTGGCTGGAGGCCGAGCTGGAGGGCCGCCGCTCCGCGCTGGTGCTGATCAGCCATGACCGGCGTTTCCTCACCGATCTGACGCAGGCCACTGCCTGGCTCGACCGCGGCCAGATCCGCCAGATCGACCGCGGCTTTGCCGCCTTCGAGGCCTGGCGCGACGAGGTGCTGGCCGAGGAAGAGCGTGAGCAGCACAAGCTCGACCGCAAGATCGTCAACGAGGAGCACTGGCTGCGCTACGGCGTCTCCGGCCGGCGCAAGCGCAATGTCAAGCGGCTCGGCAATCTGCATGCGCTGCGCGACCAGCGGCGAAACTACAAGGGCAGCACCGGGAGTGCCAACCTCGTCGCATCCGAAGCGGAGAAATCCGGCCGGCTCGTGATCGAGGCCAAGAACATCGAAAAGTCCTGGGGCGACCGCAAGATCGTCGATGGCTTTTCGATCCGCGTGCAGCGCGGCGACCGCGTCGGCATCGTCGGTCCCAACGGCGCCGGCAAGACCACGTTGGTCAATTTGCTCACCGGCGCGATTGCGCCCGACGGCGGCAGCATCCGGCACGGCGCCAATATCGAGATGGCGACCTTGGACCAGCACCGCGAAAGCCTCGATCCCAAGTCGACACTGGCGGAAGCGCTGACCGGCGGCCGCGGCGACCACGTCATGGTCGGTGGCACGCCGAAGCACGTCATCGGCTACATGAAGGACTTTCTGTTTGGACAGGAGCAGCGTGGCACCCCGCTGGAAGCGCTCTCCGGCGGCGAACGCGGCCGCCTGATGCTGGCGCGCGCACTGGCGAAGCCCTCGAACCTGCTGGTGCTGGACGAGCCGACCAACGACCTCGATCTCGATACCCTCGATGTGCTCGAGGAGATGCTCGGCGACTATGAGGGCACCGTGATCCTGATCAGCCACGACCGCGATTTCCTCGACCGCGTCGTGACCTCGGTGATCGTGCCCGAGGGTAACGGCCGCTGGATCGAATATGCCGGCGGCTATTCCGACATGCTGTTGCAACGCGGCGCGGATCTGAAGCGCGAGCACGCCAGGGCGGCTTCGGCGCCCGAGGAAAAAAAGGAATCGCGCGCCGAGGCACCCTCGCCCGCGCCAAAACGCCGGCTCAGCTTCAATGAAAAGCACGCGCTGGAAACACTGCCCAAAACCATTGAAAAGCTGCAGGCCGAAATCGCCAGGCAGCAACGCCTGCTTGACGACCCCGATCTCTATCGGAAAGATCGCAAGAAATTCGACGAGGCTTCTGCCGCCATCGCCGCCGCGCAGATCGAATTGGCAGCGGCCGAAGATCGTTGGCTGGAGCTGGAAGTCTTGCGGGAAGAAATAGAACAGGCATAACCATGACGACAATCCTGGCCGCAAAGATCGCCCGCGAATACGGCACGCCCTGCGCCGTCATCGACATGGACAAGGTCGAGCGCAACATCGCGCGCATTCAGGCCGCCTGCGATGCCGCCGGGCTCGCCAACCGCCCGCACATCAAGACCCACAAGAGCCCTATGCTGGCGCAGATGCAGATCGCGGCCGGGGCCAGGGGCATCACCTGCCAGAAGATCGGCGAGGCCGAGGTGATGGCGGATGCCGGGATCGACGACATCCTGATCAGCTACAATCTGCTCGGCGAAGAGAAGATGGCGCGCCTTGCCGCATTGCAAGCCAAAGCGAACATGACGGTTGCCGCGGACAATTCGGTCGTGGTCTCCGATCTGCCAAAGGCCGCCGCCGCCTCGGGCCGCACGCTCAATGTCGTGGTGGAGTGCGACACCGGGCGCAAGCGCGCCGGTGTCGAGACGCCGCTCGAGGCCGTCGCGCTGGCGCGCGAGATCGCAGCTTCCAAGGGGCTGAACTTCGCCGGCTTCATGCTGTATCCGACCGAGACCGGCTGGGATGAAGCGCAAAAGTTTTTCGACGAGGCACTGACCGGCGTGCGCGCGCACGGGCTCGACGCCCCCACCATGGTCTCGACCGGCGGCTCGCCGAACCTGAAGAACCTCGGCAAGCTGAAGGGTGCGACCGAGCACAGGCCCGGCACCTATATCTATAACGACCGCATGCAGGTGGCCGCCGGGGTGGCGTCGTGGGACGATTGCGCGCTGAACATCTACTCCACCGTCGTCAGCCGCGCCGCGCCCGATCGCGGCATCCTCGATGCCGGCTCCAAGACGCTGACCTCGGACACCGGCGGCCTCGACGGTCACGGCCTGATCCTCGAACATCCCGAAGCCCGAATCGCCAGGTTTGCCGAAGAGCACGGCTTCCTCGATCTCGCCCGCAGCAACACGCGGCCGAATATCGGCGATGTCGTCCGCATCGTGCCCAATCACGTCTGCGTCGTCGTCAACATGATGGATGAGGTGGTGATGGTGCGCGGCGAGGAGATCGTCGGCACGCTCCCGGTCGCGGCACGCGGCAAGTTGCGCTAGCGCGCAAGCCACTTCAAAGCGCCCCTCCCCGCCGCGGCGCCCGTGGCGAACGACGCCTGCAAAAGATAGCCGCCGGTCGGCGCTTCCCAGTCCAGCATTTCTCCGGCGACGAAAACGCCGGGCAGCTTGCGGATCATGTAGTCCGCATCAAGCTCGTCGAAAGCGATACCTCCTGCCGAAGAAATCGCCCGCGTGATCGACGCTGCGCCCGTGAGCCGGACCGGCACGGCATTGATGAGCCGCGCAAGCGCGTCCGGCGGCATCGAAGCCAGTGGCGTGCCGGACGATTTGGCGGCTTCCTGCAGCAGCCCTATGGCAACGGGCGACAGGTTTGCCGCCTTGCGCAGGAAATTGGACAGGGACTGTTTGCCTTTCGGCCCCGACAGTTTGCTCGCCAGTTCGCCAGTGTCGAGATCGGGCCTCAACGCGATAATCAGTGTCGCATCGCCCTTGCTCGACAAGGCGTCTCGCAAATCAGCCGATAGCGCATAGATCGCACCTCCCTCGATGCCACGGCGCGTGATCATCACTTCGCCACGCGCGGAGTGCGGCCCGATCGAAAGCACAACGCCCTTGAGCGGCTCGCCTTCAAACCGGTCGCGGAAGACATCCGACCAGGCAACCGTGAAGCCGGAATTGGCGGGCTTCAGCGGCGAGATCGCGACGCCCCTCGCGGCCAGAATCTCGGCCCACCCGCCATCGGAGCCCAGCCGGGGCCAGCTTGCCCCGCCGAGCGCGAGCACTGTCGCCGACGCATCGACAGACCGCACTCCGTCCAGTGTCCGAAACTGCAACCGGCCCTGCTCGTCCCAGCCGGTCCAACGATGGCGGAATGAGAACCTGACGCCACCCGCATCCAGCCGCCGCAACCACGCACGCAGCAAGGGCGAAGCCTTGAACGCCTTCGGAAACACCCGCCCGCTCGTGCCGATGAAGGTCGGCTGGCCCAGCCCCTCGCTCCAGGCGCGGAGCGCATCGGGCGGAAACGCCTCGATCGCCGCCGCAAGCCGCGGCGCCGCTTCGCGATAGCGCGACAGAAATGCCGGCAATGCTTCGCTATGCGTGAGATTGAGCCCGCCGCGCCCGGCCATCAGAAATTTGCGGCCGGCCGACGGCATGGCGTCGTGGAGGGTGACGCGGGCGCCGCCGCGCGCCAGCACCTCGGCCGCCATCAGGCCGGCGGGACCGGCGCCGATGACAGCGACGTCGCTCAGAGCTTTATCCCGGCGCGCTTGGCGGCATGGCCGACATATTTCTGCGTCTGCTCGAAGGCGCCTTCGAGCGCCTTGGCCGTCGACATGTCGGCGATTTCGTTGAAGTGCGCGGCGATTGCATCCGGGGTCCACTCGGACGGCGGCAGGTTGATGCCCTCCGTCTCCACGATCTTGATGACCGCAAAGGAGCCGGCACCGGCACCCATGATGGTGCGGGTCGGCGCGTCCTCGCTGAGCAGATATTCCACGGCCGGCGTGATCGCCTCGGGGCGCATCAGCTGCAGCGCCTGCGGCGGCAGCAGCTCTTCCGTCATCCGGGTGGCCGCCGTCGGCGAGATCGTGTTGATGCGGATGTTGTTCTTGCGGCCCTCCTGGGCGAGCACGTTCATGAGCCCGACGATGCCGGCCTTGGCCGCACCGTAATTGGCCTGGCCGAAATTGCCGAACAGTCCGGAGGACGAAGTGGTCAGTACGATGCGGCCGTAATTGCGCTCGCGCATGCCTTCCCACACCGCCTTGCAGCAATAGAAGGTGCCGACAAGATGCACATCCAGCACCTTGGCAAAATCCTGGACCTCCATCTTGCCAAACGACTTGTCGCGCAGGATGCCGGCATTGGCCACCAGCAGGTCGACGCTGCCCCATTCCTTGGTGGCGCGATCCACCATTGCCTTCACCTGGCCGAAGTTCGAGACATCCGCGCCATCGGCCATCGCAGTGCCGCCAGCCTTGCGAATTTCCTCGACCACGGCCTCCGCCGGCGACAGCGACCCGCCGGTACCGTCGCGCGCACCGCCGAAATCGTTGACCACGACCTTGGCACCACGGCTGGCCAGCCCCAGCGCATGCGCCCGTCCCAGACCATTGCCCGCGCCGGTCACGATGGCGACGCGTCCGTCAAACCTGATACTCATGCGAAGGATTCCCCGTTTCTCTTTCCTTCTCCCCTTGTGGAAGAAGGTGGCGCACGAAGTGCGCCGGATGAGAGGTCCGTATCCGCGGAGAGAACCCCTCACCCGGCTTCGCTTCGCGAAGCCACCCTCTCCCGCACGGGGAGAGGGTTCATTCGGCCGCTTTTTGAGCAGCCGCGAGGGGCCGGGTCAAGCCCGGCAATGACGGACCGCCGACCTAGGCGAAATAGATCAATCCCAGCCAGTCGGCGACGATCGCGGGCTTCTCCTCGCCCTCGATCTCGACCGTGACATTGGTGCGGCTCTGCAGCTCTTTCGGCTTCCGCAGCTTTGCCTCCGCCAGCAGGAAGCGGCCGCGCACGCGCGAGCCCGCGCGCACCGGCGAGATGAAGCGGAGCTTGTCGAAGCCGTAGTTGACGCCCATGGTGGTGCCCTGAATCACCGGCATCACCTCGTACGACATGATCGACAACAGCGACATCGTGAGAAAGCCGTGCGCCACGGTGTTGCCGAACGCCGTCTCCTTCTTCGCCCGCTCCGGATCGACATGGATGAACTGGTGGTCCTCGATCACGTCGGCATAGACGTTGATCCGGCTCTGGTCGATCAGGTGCCAGGACGACACGCCGACCTCCTTGCCCACCATGGCCTGATAGGCTTCCAGCGTCACCGGCGGCTTCTTCCAGACTTCGTTCATCCAGCTCTTTCCTTTCGCGCAGGGAGTGTCGCGCTACTGACGGGAGATCCCGGCCTTGCCCGAGCGAAGCACGAACTTCTGCACCTTGCCCGTCGCCGTCTTCGGCAGCTCTTCGACAAAGCTGATCCATTGCGGTGCCTTGAAATGAGCCAGCACGTTCCGCACATGCAGCTTCAACTCTTCCTCCGACGCCTTGGCGCCCTGCCGCAGGACGACGAATGCATGCGGTGACTCACCCCAGCGCTGGTGCGGCATGCCGACGACGGCCGCCTCCTGCACCGCAGGATGCCGCAGCAGGCATCCCTCGATCTCTACCGACGAGATGTTCTCGCCGCCGGAAATGATGACGTCCTTGAAACGGTCGCGAATTTCGACGTAGCCGTCCGGATGAACGACCGCCGCGTCGCCCGAATGGAACCAGCCGTCCCTGATCGCCGCGTCCGTCGCCTGCGGATCGTCGTAGTAGCCCTTCATGACGACATTGCCGCGGACCGTAATCTCGCCCAGCGTCTGGCCGTCGTGAACCACCTCTTTCCCGTGCTCGTCGACCACTTTCAACTCGCCCGAGCTGACCAATTCGACGCCTTGGCGCGCCTTGATCTGCGCTCGCTCCTGCAGCGACAGCGTTTCGTGCTCAGGCAACGGCTCGCAGAACGTGATCAGCGGTGTGGTCTCGGTCAGCCCGTAGACATGCGTCAGGTCCCAGCCGAGTTCGCGTTCGACCAACTCGATGGTTGCAGCCGCCGGCGGCGCCCCGGCGGTGAACAGCCGAACGCCGCGCGGCGCGCCGGCGCGCATCTCCGCCGGCGCGTTCGCGATGCTGATCAGCACGGTCGGCGCCGCGCAGAACATGGTGATCCGCTCGTCCTTGATCGTCTGGTAAATCAGCTTTGGCTCGACGCGGCGCAGGCAAACATGCGTCATGCCGCGCGCGGTGTTGATCCACGTGAAGGTCCAGCCATTGGCGTGGAACATCGGCAGGGTCCACAAATAGCGATCGGCCGGCGTCAGGTGGTGGTGCACGAGCGTGCCCATCACGTTGAGATAGGCGTTGCGATGGGTGATCATCACGCCCTTGGGCCGTGCCGTCGTGCCGCTCGTATAGTTGATGGTGAGCAGATCGCTCTCAGCAATGTCCGGCTTCTTCAGTTCCGGCAGGCGCCCGGCCAGCGCGGTTTCGTAGTCGATCCAGCCTGGGCCCGCACCTTCCAGCGCGACGAAGTGCTCGACGCCTTTGAGCTTGTGACGGATACTCTCGACCGCCTCGATATAGTCGCTATGCGCGCAGACGACTTTCGCGCCGCAATGGTTGATGATGTAATCGAAATCGTCGGGAAGCAGGCGATAGTTGATGGGCACCAACACTGCCCCGATCTGCGGCACGGCGTAGTAGCCCTCGAGATGCGCGTGCGTATTGGGCGCGATATAGGCGACACGGTCGCCTTTTTCGACGCCCATCCCCTGCAGGCACGTGGACCAGCGGTCGCAGCGATCGAGGAATTGGCCATAGGTCAGCCGCAGATCGCCGTCGACGACCGCCTCCCGGTTGGCGTAGAGCCGGCGCGCGCGACGCGCGAATTCCATGGGTGTCAGAGGGATTTCCATTGGACGTCGTCCTCCATTCGGCCCCGCGACGAACCGCCCCCGTTTCGGGGTCGGACATCGGATCCGCGTGATCCGAGGCGCGCTACGATTTGTGAGTACACCCCAGAAACCGTCAAACGCGCAACACGAGCTCGCGCGAGTCCTCGAAGGTCGTCATCAGGCTTTCCCGGCAAGGCTCCTAACGTGCTTGATAATTCCGGAAAAGTCGACCCCGCCATTCCCCGCGGCATCGAACGCCTTGTAGAGCTCCTGCGCGTGCTTGCCGAGCGGCGTGGCCGAGCCGGTCGCCCTGGCGGCATCCTGCGCCAGCGTGAGATCTTTCACCATCAGCGCCGTGGCAAAGCCCGGCTTGTAGTCGTTGTTTGCCGGTGACGTCGGCACCGGGCCCGGCACCGGGCAATAGGTCGTCACCGCCCAGCACTGCCCCGATGAGGTCGATACCACATCGAACACGGCCTGGTGCGACAACCCGAGCTTCTCGGCCAAGGCAAAGGCTTCGCCGACCCCGATCATGGATATCGCGAGGATCATGTTGTTGCAGATCTTGACGCCCTGCCCGGCGCCGGCGCCGCCGCAATGCACGATCTTCTTGCCCATGCCTTCCAGCACGGGCTTGGCCGCAGCAAATGACTTGTCGTCGCCGCCGCACATGAAAGTCAGCGTCGCCCCCTTGGCGCCGCCGGTGCCGCCGGAGACCGGCGCGTCGACCGAGCCCATGCCGTGCTTGGCGGCCAGCGCATGCGCCTGCTTGCTGCTCTCGACGTCGATGGTCGAGCAGTCGATGATCAGCGCGCCCTTCTTCATCGCGGGCACCACTTCGTTCCACACCGACAGCACATGCTTGCCGGCCGGCAGCATGGTGATGACGATGTCGGCATTCTTCACCGTCGCGACCGCACTCTCGCCGATCGCGGCACCATCGGCCTTGGCCTGATCGCGCGAGGCCGCAACCAGATCGAACGCGGTCACCTTGTGGCCGGCCTTGACCAGGTTGGCCGTCATCGGCCCGCCCATATTGCCCAGACCGATGAATGCAATGTTTGCCATGGCGTGTTTCCTCCGGCTCTCGCGTTTCTTGATCTAAGGAAATTTCAATTCGTCCGCACCGATCTCGGCGAAGTAAGGCGCCACCATCTCAGGCGTGACGCCCTCGATGCGCGGCGGCGACCATTTTGGATTGCGGTCCTTGTCGATCACGGCGGCACGTACCCCTTCGCGGAAGTCATCGCTGGCAAATACCTGCAGGGCAGCGCGATATTCCCGGACGAGACATTCTTCCAGAGACTTCGCGCTGCGCGCCAGCCGCAGCAGTTTCAACGTCACCACCATGCCGCGCGGCGATTTTTCACCGAGAGTCTTCAGCGTCGCCTGCGCCGGCTCGGAGCCGTCCCGCTGCAAGGCCGCCACGATATCCTGCATCCGGTCGTGCCCGAACCAGCGATCGATGTTTCCCTGCATCGCCGCGACCGGCCCCGACGTCTCTCCGGTCGCGAAACCATCGATGAGCTTCTTGACTTCAGCTGCCGTCACGCCGGCGCGAACCCCGGTCAGCGCTTCACGCAGCGCAGACCATTTGGCTGACGGCACGACGGCATCGGCAAAGCCTGCATGGATCGCGTCGGGCCCGTTCATGGTCTGGCCGGTGAGCCCGAAATAGGTGCCGATCTCGCCCGGCGAATGCGACAACAGCCAGGTGCCGCCGACATCGGGGAAGAAACCGAGCCCAACCTCGGGCATCGCAAGCCTCGTCCGCTCCGTCACCACGCGGTGGCTGGAGTGAGCCGAGAGACCTACGCCGCCGCCCATGACAAGCCCGTCCATGAATGCGACATAGGGCTTTGGATATTTCGCGATCCGGGCGTTCATGATGTATTCCTGACGCCAGAACACCTTGCCGAGATCGCCGCCGGCCCTGGAGCTCTCCCAGAGTCCCCGAATGTCGCCGCCCGCGCAAAGCCCCCGCTCGCCCGCGCCTTCCAGTACCACGAGCGCAACCGCAGGATCCGCCTCGAAGCGGTCGAGCGCCGCGTCGATGCCGAGCGACATCTCCAGCGTCATCGCGTTGAGCGCCTTCGGGCGGTTGAGGCGAATGATCCCGGCTGCGCCTTCACGTCGCACGATGAGGTCGGGCTCCGCACCCGCAACGGAGGCGGCCTGGCTCATCGCGCGCCCTCGATCAGCTTGCGCGACACGATCAGGCGCATGATTTCGTTGGTTCCTTCCAGGATCTGGTGCACGCGCAGATCGCGCACAATCTTTTCGATGCCATATTCGGAAAGATAGCCGTAGCCGCCGTGCAATTGCAGGGCCTGGTTGGCAACCTCGAATCCAACGTCGGTGCCGAAGCGTTTCGCCATCGCGCACAGCATGGTGGCATCGGCATCCTTGCGGTCGAGTGCTGCTGCCGCGCGCCACAGGAACGTTCGCGCCGCCTCGAGCTCGGTCGCCATGTCGGCGATGCGAAACTGCAACGCCTGGAATTCGTCGAGGCGCTTGCCGAAGGCTCTTCGCTCTTTCATGTACGCCAGCGACTTGTCCAGCGCGCTTTGCGCTCCGCCGAGCGAGCAGGCAGCAATGTTGAGGCGGCCGCCATCGAGCCCGGCCATCGCGATCTTGAAACCGATGCCTTCATCGCCCAGCCGATTTTCCACCGGCACCCGCGCATTCTCGAAGATCACCGCGCGCGTCGGCTGCGCGTTCCAGCCCATCTTGCGCTCATTGGCGCCGAACGACACACCCGGCGCCTTGCCGTCAATGACAATCGTGGACACGCCGCCGGGGCCATCGCCGCCGGTGCGCACCATCGCGACCAACAGGTCGGTGCCGCCGGCGCCCGAGATGAACTGCTTCTGCCCGTTGAGGACGTAATGATCGCCCTCGCGCACGGCACGGGTCCGCAGCGCCGCCGCATCCGAGCCGGCGCCGGGCTCCGTGAGGCAATAGCTCGCGATCAGCTCCATCGTGCAAAGTCTTGGCAGCCACTTCCGGCGCTGGGCGTCGTTGCCGAAGGCATCGATCATCCAGGACGCCATATTGTGGATGGAGATGAAGGCCGACACGGTGGGGCAGCCGGTCGCCAGCGCCTCGAAGATCAGTGCGGCGTCGAACCGCGTCATGGCGGAGCCGCCGACGTCATCCCTGATGTAGATGCCGCCCATGCCGAGGTTCGCTGCCTCGCGCATCACGTCGACCGGAAAATGCTTTTCCTCGTCCCAGCGGAGAGCGTGCGGCGCGATCTTCTCGACAGCGAAGTCGCGCGCCATGTCGCGAACCGCCGCCTGGTCCTCGTTGAGAGCGAACTGCATCAATGTATCCGCGGACTGAGGTCACCTGTCCCCAGCGGGGAGAGGTGATTTGCCAATCCCGCCGGAGTTCACTGCACGTCTCGGGTTACTTCATCGTCGGGATCGAGAACTCCGCACCTTCCTTGACGCCGGACGGCCAGCGCGAGGTCACCGTCTTGGTCTTGGTGTAGAAGCGGATCGAATCCGGTCCGTGCTGGTTGAGGTCGCCGAAGCCGGACTTCTTCCAGCCGCCGAAGGTGTAGTAGGCAATCGGCACCGGGATCGGCACGTTGATGCCGACCATGCCGACGTTGACCTTGGCCGCGAAGTCGCGCGCGGCGTCGCCGTCGCGGGTGAAGATCGCAACGCCGTTGCCGTAGTCATGCTCGGACGGCAGGGCCAGCGCCTCCTTGTAGTCATGCGCCCGCACCACCGACAGCACGGGCCCGAAAATCTCTTCTTTGTAGATACGCATGTTCTTGGTGACGTTGTCGAACAACGAGCCGCCGAGATAGAAGCCCTTCTCGTAGCCCTGCATCTTGAAGCCGCGGCCGTCGACGGCGAGCGTGGCACCTTCCTTGATGCCGACATCGATGTAGTTCTTGACGCGGTCGACCGCCTCGCGCGTCACCAGCGGACCATAATCGGCGGCTGGATCGATCGAGGTGCCGATCTTCAGGTTCTCCACGCGCGGGATCAGCTTTTCCATCAGCCGGTCGGCAGTGGTCTTGCCGACGGGAACGGCGACCGAGACCGCCATGCAGCGCTCGCCCGCCGAGCCGTAGCCGGCGCCGATCAACGCGTCGACCGCCTGGTCCATGTCGGCATCCGGCATCACGATGGCGTGGTTCTTGGCACCGCCGAAACATTGGCAGCGCTTGCCGCTATGCGCGGCCCGCTCATAGATGTATTGCGCGATCGGGGTCGAGCCGACAAAGCCGATGGCCTTGATATCGGGATCGTCGAGGATCGCATCGACTGCTTCCTTGTCGCCGTTGACGACGTTGAGAATGCCGGGCGGCAGCCCCGCCTCCATCATCAGCTCGGCCAGCCGCATCGGCACGCCGGGATCGCGCTCGCTGGGCTTCAGGATGAAGGCGTTACCGCAGGCGATGGCGGGTGCGAATTTCCACATCGGGATCATCGCCGGGAAATTGAACGGCGTGATGCCGGCGACGACGCCGAGCGGCTGGCGCAGCGAGTAGATGTCGATGCCGGGACCGGCGCCTTCGGTATATTCGCCCTTCATCAAATGCGGAACGCCGCAGGCGAATTCCACGACTTCCAGGCCCCGCTGGATGTCGCCCTTGGCGTCGGGAACGGTCTTGCCGTGCTCGCGCGCCAGGAGTTCGGCGAGCTTGTCGTAGTCGCGCTGCACCAGCTCTAGGAACTTCATCATCACCCGCGCGCGGCGCTGCGGATTGGTGTTTCCCCATTCGGGCTGGGCCAGCAAAGCGTTCTCCACGGCGGCGCGAACTTCGGCCTTGGACGCCAGCGCAACCTTGGCCTGCACGTCACCGGTCATCGGCTCGAACACGTCGGCCGTCCGCCCGGAGGTGCCCTTTACTTCCTTGCCGCCGATGAAATGTCCGATTGAGCGCATGAATTCCTCCCTGGTCCCGTCAGGATCCTGTCGATCCGCATCGGGGTCGCTTTACAAACCCTTTTGACCTGCATTTTATAGGATTCAAGTCCGAGATATTGCACCTTAGATGTGCGGAAATGCTGGATCAAGGCGGCGCGATCGACTGGGATGATTTCCGCTTCGTACTCGCCATCGTACGCGGCGGTTCGGTGTCGGCCGCCGCCCGGCAGCTCGGCGTCGATCATGCCACGGTGATCCGCCGTGTCGACCGGCTGGAACATACACTTTCGGCAAAGCTGTTCGACCGCCGCAAGACCGGCTACCTCCTCACCGAGGCCGGCCAGCGCGTCGCCGACAGCGCGGAAGCAATGGAATCCACCATTGTCGCCAACCAGGAGGCGGTCGGCGGCTCACGCGCGCATCTGACCGGCACCGTGCGGATCGGCGCCCCCGACGGTTTCGGCAGCCACTTCCTCGCCTCCCGGCTGGTCGCCTTTGGCGAGCGCTACCCCGATCTCGACTTGCAGCTGGTGGCCACCGCGCGGCTGTTCAGCCTGTCCAAGCGCGAGGCCGATATCGCCATCAGCCTCACCATGCCGAAGGAGGGCCGCATCGTCGGCCGGAAACTGCTCGACTACGGCCTCGGCCTCTACGCATCACCCGCCTATCTCTCACGCTCGCCGGAGATCAAGGGCCGCGCCGACCTCGCCGCACACCGCTTCGTCGGCTACATCGAGGAACTGCTGTTCACGCCGGAGCTCGACTACCTGCCGCAGGTCTCGCCAAAGATCTCGGCCAAATTCCGCAGCGCCAATCTGATCGCGCAGCTCAATGCGACGATCTCCGGATTCGGCATCGCCGTGCTGCCGTACTTCATGGCCGCGGCCCGTCCCGATCTGCAAGCGGTGCTGCCGGAGGAAGTCTCGATCGAGCGCACCTTCTTCATGCTGATGCACGCCGACAGCAAGGACCTCGCCCGCATCCGCGCTGTCGCCGACTACATCCACGAAACCGTGGAACGCGAGCGAGCACTGTTCAATCGCGGCTGAGTCGGGCTGTTCACCGACGGCAAGCCAGGATTGGCTCAGTTTCCCCGCGCATGCTGATCGAATGCGCTCAGCACGGCCAGAGTCATGGCGGTGATGCCGGTCTGCAGGGTCGGCTTCGGCACAGGGGCAAATTGCGGCGAATGGTTGCCCGCCAGAGGCGTTCCGCTTTTGTTGGCGGCAACCCATTTCTCCGGCTCGTAGACGCCAATATTGAACATCATCGACGGCACCCCGGCGCCGGCGAACTCGGAGAAATCCTCGCTCGTCGTGTTCGCCGGCGTCACCCTCAGCTTGTCGCCGAATGCAGCCCTGAGCGTCTTCTCCGCGGTCGCGACCACGGCAGGGTCGTTGACGACGGCTTTGGTGCCTTCATCGAGCCTGATATCCGGCGCCGGCGCGTCCGACATCGCGGCCACAGCCTTCGCCGTCCGCTCGATCCCAGACAACATCCTGGCGCGCACCTCCGGCTTGAAACTTCGGATTGTACCCAGCACGTGCGCTTCGTCGGGAATGATGTTTCCGGCGGTGCCGGAACGCACCGATCCAATGCTGATGATGCCGAACTCGGTGGGATCCTTCTCGCGGCTGATCACACCTTGCACGTCCACGATGAAGCGCGCCGCCATCATCACGGGATCGATTGTCCGATGCGGCATCGCGCCGTGACCGCCACGGCCGCGGAATTTGATGTAGAGGCCATCGACGTGGGATGAGCCGATGCCCGCGCGATAGTTGACATAACCGTAGGGAACGCCACCGGCATGAAGCGCAAAGGCAAAATCCGGCTTCCTGAAGCGCGTAAACAGGCCGTCCGCCAACATGGCCTTGGCGCCTTCCACGGTCTCTTCGGCCGGCTGAGCAATGAACATCAACGTACCACGCCACTGCTCCCTAAGTCCGAGCAGCATCTTCGCCGTGCCGACCCAGTTCGCCATATGGATGTCGTGGCCGCAGCTGTGCGCCACAAACGTCTCCCTGCCGTTCCATCCGGTCCGGACGCGGCTCGCATAGGGCAGATCGGTCTTCTCTTCCATCGGCAGGGCGTCGAGTTCAGTGCGCACCATGATCGTCGGCCCATCGCCGTTCTTGTAGATGGCGACGAGGCCGGTCTTGCCGACCTGCTCGGTCACCTCGAAGCCCAGCCCTCGCATCTCGGCCGCGAGCCTTGCGGCGGTCTTGACTTCCTCGAAGGCAAGCTCGGGATGGGCGTGGAGTTCCTTGTAGAGGGCGTCGAGCTTTGGATAATCAGCTTCGAACGCGGTTTCGATCCCAGCCTTCAGCCGCTCGACATCTATCTCTCCATGTGCCGGCGAAAACGCTGTTGCGTACAGCGCAACCGGCAGGAGGAAGGTTCTTGCAAGGCGCCTCATGGCAGCGCTCCCCGGATTTCCGATACGGATTTCGATCCCCGCATATAGGACTAAATCGGCAGCCTGAACGACGTCATAGGTAGCTTGAACGACGTCATAATGAGAGTCCAGCCCGGCCGGCGGTGGTCGAGACTCACAATCCCTTCAGCAAACGCTCCGGCCTGCGTCGCGCGCTGGAATGCAAAAAGGGCTGTGGATAGCAACGAATCTGCCGATATGCGCCGCGGGCCCGACGCAATCGCCCGGCTCGTTGCGTCCAGTCGAGTCATATTGCGTATAGCCGAGTCACTGACAAGCAGGCAGGACATTGGGCGTTTTGCCGATCAGTCGAGGTCACCCATGCGCGACCCGCACACCGTCGCGGCGATTGTCCGGGCTTTGAGGCAGGTCCACGGCGACGACACCGCGCGCGCCATGCTGACCAATGGCACGACCCTGGCCGCGATGATCGACGCCCTGCTGCAGTCGCCACTGACGAACCGCGACGCGTTCAAGCTGGTGACGCGAGCGCTTCGATCGAGGGATTTCGTCGTGACTCCGGACTTCAGCTCGATGTGGCACGTCAAATATGTCTATGACCGCCCGCGGTCGCTCAATGTCGTCGACCTGGCCGTCATCACCATGGACTATGGCACAGTTGCCAGCACGGACATCCGCCTGCTGCTGCAGGTCGCCAATTGAACGGGCTGCCGAAGGCGCCGCCGGGCTATTCCGCCGAAGGCCCGACCTTCACCTCAAATGCAAAGGCCGAGCACCTTGATCCGGCACTCGCTGGACTTGGCATTGGACCTGGCATCGGATTTGGGTTTGCCCGCCGCCTCGCGTTTCACCGCGACAACCGGCTCCCTGTCCCGCTGGCCCCTGACCGGCTTCGGCTGATAGTCGCCGGCGATCACCATGGCCCAGTAGGTGCGCTTGCCGCCCGCACTCCTGGCGCTCGCGATGCCGACGCGGGAGGCGTTGTGCAGCAGCAGGTTCTTGCGGTGACCGGAAGAATCAATCCATTGGCCGAGCGTCTTCTCGAAGCTCTCGTAGCCATAGGCGATGTTCTCGGCGGCGCGCCCGGCATTCGCCGGCGCGACCCGACGGGTGAAGGGGCCGAGGACGTCGTGGCTGAGATCGTCCTTTGCCGCCATCGCGCGCGCCTGCTCCAGCGCAATGCGATCGAGGGTGGCGTCGCGCACGACACGGACCTCGCCATGCTTGAGGCGGAAGCTCGAAATCAATTCGGCCGGAGCTTCGGCAGCCATGGCAGGCACGGCGAGCAGCAGAAGCCCCGTGGCCGCTCCGCCGAATGCGCGACGCATCATCGTCTTCCAAATGTCCATCGCCTGCCAAACCAACGCAAGATCCGGCCGCTTCTCGCTTCGTAATGTGGACGCTTCAAGGCAACCGCATTGCCGCTCTGGATTGCCAGCGGGCGTGAACCGGCGACGGGCTAGTTCGCGCGCGGTTTCCGGGCGGGCGTCTTCCCGGTGCGGGTCAGCACCGCTTCCCTGCCTGCGCCAAGAATCTCCTCGGAGAACTCGCCCGACCCGGCGACGCGCGACAGCACCAGCGCGCCGGCCATGGTCGCGATCGCCGCAATCGCCTGCATGCGGGCGGCCTTGCGCGGCAGTTCCGGCATCTGATCGGCCACCATCTCGATCATCTCGTCGAGTCTGGCCGCGAAAGCCTTGCGCGTTTTCGCGCTCTCGCGCGCGATCTCCGGGCCGAGCGTCGGAATGGCGCAGCCATGGCCGGGGTCGTCGCGATGGATCGCCGTCAGGTAGGAGTCGACGATCGCCGCAAAGCGTTTCTCCGGCGGGGTCTGCTCCGCCATCTTGCGCCAGTGCTCGGTGGAACGGTCCATCGCGTAATTGAAGGCCTCGATCACCAGCGCCTCGCGCGAATCGAAGTGGGCGTAGAAACCGCCATGGGTCAGCCCCGCCTCCTTCATCAGGTCGGCGACGCCGATGCCGTGCGCGCCCTTTTCGCGCAGCCGCACCGAGGCCTTGCGCACGATGCGCTCGTGGGTTTCCTGCTTGTGTTCCTTGGAATAACGCATGGCGGATCCATTACATGTCTACGGTCATATAATATCATCCCCGCGCGAAAAAGCTGCCTCTATTTCGCTTTTTGCGCCTCCCCGATCATGGAAAAGGTCGCGGTTGCATGCACGGCAAGATTGCCGGCGCCATCGCGGACGAACCCTTCGGTGTAGCTGGTCTGGCGTCCGAGCTTGATCAGCTTGCCCTCGGCCTGAATCGTTCCGGACTTGACGGACAGCGGCCGCAGATAGGTCAGCTTGAGGTCGAGCGTCACCGAAGCCTGGCCCATCGGCAGCATGGTCGAGATGGCGCAGCCCATGGCGGTATCCAGCAACGCCGCGGCGGTAGCCCCGTGCAGCAGGCCGATGGTGTTCTCCAGGCTTTCTTCGGCGTCCAGTTCCATCACGATACGGCCCGGTTCAACCGTGCTCATGCGAAAGCCGATCAGTTTCGCCATCGGTGGCGGCGGCAGGATACCATCGCGGATCGCGTACATCGCCTCGATTCCGGACATCGCCGCCGCTGCCGTGGCGGCCGGCGCCGGCGCCTGCCAGTCAACCACCCGCTCGCGTCGCAGGTGCGGCGCAAACAGAGCGGAAAGCTCCGGAACTCGCTGGGTGCCGGCCGTGGTCATTTCTGTCTCCTCGATTGATTACATTACGTTCATCATATATAATGACCCACCCAACAATGGAAGGGATTGCCATGCCGAGCCCCGACTGGCGAAAGACCGCCTGCAATCTCTGCTACGTCAATTGCGGTCTCGAGGTGCTGATCGAGAACGATCGCATCACCAAGGTGCGCGGCGACCGCGACAACCCGAAGTCGCAGGGCTATCTCTGCAACAAGGCCGCGCGCATTCCCTATTACGCCCATCACCGCGACCGCCTGACCACACCGCTGCGCCGCCGCGCCGATGGCGGTTTCGACGCCATCGACTGGGATACGGCGATTGCGGAGATCGCGGCCAGGCTGCGCGACGTCGTCGACCGCCATGGCGGCAAGAGCCTTGCGCTCTATGGCGGCGGCGGCCAGGGCAATCATGCCGGCGGCGCCTATGCCAACGCGATGATGCGCGCACTGGGCTCGCGCCATGTCTTCAATGCGCTGGCGCAGGAGAAGACCGGCGACTTCTGGGTCAACGGCCACATGTTCGGCAGCCAGACCTGTCACACCGCCGAGGACGTCCATCACTGCGACCTCCTGTTCGTGATCGGCGCCAATCCCTGGATCGCCCACGGCTTCCCCAATGCGCGCGACCATCTCAACGACATCCGCAAGGATCCGAACCGCAAGATGATCGTGATCGATCCGCGACGCTCCGAGACTGCGGAACGCGCCGATCTGCATCTTGCCGTGCGGCCCGGCGCCGACGCCTTCCTGCTCGGCGCGATCCTGGCGCGGCTGATCGAGCGCGACGCGGTGGACCATGCCTTCATCGCAGAGCACACGACCGGCTTTGCCGAAGTCAGGGATGCGCTGTCGAAAATTCCGGTCGAGCAATGGGCGGCCGCAGCCGATATCCCGCTCGAGCAGATCGAGCAATGCGTCGACATGATCGTCGCCGCCAGGGCGATGGTCGTCCGCGTCGAGCTCGGCATCCAGCAGGGCGTCAACTCGACGCTGAATTCCTGGCTGGAAAAGCTCTTGATCATGCTGACCGGCAGCTTTGGCCGCAAGGGCACCAATCAGCTGCACAGCTGGCTGCAGCCATTGTGGGGCAATTCGCCGAACCAGCGCTTTGCCGCCACCGACACCGAGGTGATCGGCGGCCTCTTGCCCCCGAACCTCTTCCCCGATGCCGTATTGGCCGATCATCCCGACCGACTGCGCGCGGTGTGGATCGACTCTTCCAATCCCGCCAACACCGCTTCGAACACCGCGGAGGTCGAGAAGGCGCTGCGCGCGCTGGACCTCATCGTCGTCGTGGACGTCGCCATGACCGAGACGGCGCGCCTGGCGCACTACGTGCTGCCCGCCTCCTCGCAATATGAGAAGACCGAATTCACGCTGTTCAACTTCGAATTCCCGAAGAACTACTTCCATGTCCGGGCGGGCGTCGTGGCGCCGCTCGAAGGCACCCTGCCCGAACCGGAAATCTATACCCGGCTCACGCGCGCGCTGGGGCTCCTGCCCGGCGACAATGCGCTGGCGCCGCTGCGGGAGGCCGCGTTCCGCTCGCGCGCCGCCTTCGCCGCGGAACTGCGCAACCTGATGGGCGCGAACCCACAGCTGGCCTCGCTCGGCGCGCTCGTTCTTTACAACACGCTCGGCGCCACTTTGCCCGACGGAACGGCGGCGGCTGCGCCGCTCTGGCAGGCCGCCCATCTCTGCGCCAAGCGCTCGCCGCAGGCGGTGCGGCGCGCGCTCAAGGCCGGAAGCGAGGTACCGGACGCGATGCTCGGCGAAATGCTGTTCGACGCCATCGTCGGATCGCGCGACGGCGCCGCCTTTACCGAGCACGACTATGACGAGGTGTGGTCGCTGGTCTCCCATCCCGACCGCAAGGTCCGGCTCGCCATCGCGCCCATGCTGGATTGGCTCGGCCGGCTCGACCCGGCCGCCGCCGTGCCCGCCGCCGACTATCCCTTCGTGCTGGCAGCAGGACAACGCCGCATGTACAACGCCAACCAGATCTTCCGCGATCCGGCCTGGCGCCGTGACGATCCTGATGGTGCGCTACTCATCAGCGCCGCCGATCTGGAGACGCTTGGAGCCAGCGACGGCGACTGGATCGCGGTGCAATCGGCCGCAGGCCGGCTCGTCGCGCGCGTCAAGCGCGACGACAGCATGAGGCGCGGCCAGCTCGCTCTGCCGCATGGCTACGGGCAGGACTATCCGGCCGCCGACGGCGAGCGCCTCTACAACGGTCCCCGCGTCAATGTCCTGACCGAAAGCGGCAACCGCGATCCCATCGCCGGCACGCCCTATCACAAGCATGTACCGGTGCGGCTGGAGCGGTTGGCGGCGGCGGAGGCCGCGGCATGGGAAGCGCAATCGCAACGCATCCATCGGATATCGGCCTAGGCCATCCGACCGCCCTGCCGCCACAACCCTTGACAAGGACCGCCCTTGCCACGGAAGTGGCTCTCTCGCGAACGCGCACAGGGAGCCACCCCAAAACCATGGAAATGCTCAACCCGCATTGCGGAATTCTCCGCGACAGCAGAGGCATCGTGCGCCTTGCCGTCTGCAACGCCGGCTCGCTGAATATCCTCGGCTCGGCCGTGACCGACGGCGTGCGCGAAGGATTCGAAAAGCTCGCTGCCGACAAAAGCGTCCGCGCCGTCGTCCTCACCGGCCAGAGCGACAAGAGCATGATCGGCGGCGCCGACATCAAGCAGATGGCCAAACTCGACCGCAAGTCGGCCGAAGTCTTCATCACGGGCCTGCGCGATCTCTGCGAGGCGATCCGCCGCTTCCCTGCCCCCGTGATCGCACGTCTGTCCGGCTGGTGCCTCGGCGCCGGCCTCGAAGTCGCGGCCGCCTGCGACATCCGCATCGCCGCGCATGACGCCAAATTCGGCATGCCGGAGGTCAAGGTCGGCATCCCCTCCGTCATCCACGCCGCGCTGTTGCCGCGGCTGATCGGTTCCGGCCGCGCGCGCTGGCTGGTGATGACGGCGGAAAACATCGATGCAGCGACCGCGCTCGCCTGGGGACTGGTCGACAAGATCGCCCCTGCAGGCGGCCTCGATGACGCCGTCGAGCACACCGTCAAGGCACTGCTGGAATGCGGCCCGGAGGCATTGCGCATCCAGAAGGAACTTTGCCGCCATTGGGAGGAGCTGCCGCTCAGCGAGTCCGTCAATCTCAGCATCGGCGAGTTCGGCAAGTCGTTCCTGACGGACGAGCCGCATCGGATGATGGGCGGCTTCCTCCACCGAAAGCGCTAGGCCGCCGCTGCGGCTGCTTCATGCGATCACGACAATTTCTCATGGGCGCCCGCGTTGCATTTTTTGCAGCGCATTATATTATACTCGTAATTCAATAAATTCCGCCGTTCAGGGAGATCCGCCATGGCCCACGATCCCGTCGTCATCCTCTCCGCTGCTCGCACCCCGCTTGGCCGCTTCATGGGCGAGTTGTCGCCGCTCTCCGCCCACAAGCTCGGTTCGCACGTGATTGGCGCGGCGCTCGAGCGCGCCAGGCTCGAGCCGGAACGGATCGACGAGGTCTTCATGGGCAATGTGCTGCCCGCGGGGCAGGGCCAGGCCCCGGCGCGGCAGGCGGCGCGCGGCGCCAGGCTGCCGGATGCCACCGGCGCTACCACCGTCAACAAGGTCTGCGGTTCCGGCATGAAGGCGACCATGCTGGCGCATGACATCATCCGCGCCGGCTCCGCTGAAATCGTGCTGTCCGGCGGCATGGAGAGCATGAGCAACGCGCCCTATCTGCTGGCGAAGGCGCGCGGCGGCTACCGCGCCGGTCACGACCGCATCATCGACCACATGATGATGGACGGCCTTGAGGATGCCTATGAGACCGGCCGCTCGATGGGCGATTTCGGCGAGGCCACCGCGGAGGCCTATCAGTTCACCCGCGCCGATCAGGACAAATACGCGATGGAGACGTTGACCCGCGCACGCAAGGCGGTCGAAGGCGGCGCGTTCGCGAGCGAGATCGCGCCGATCACGCTGGCGGAGAAAGCGGGCCCGCGCATCATCGCCAACGACGAGCATCCGCTGAAGGTCGATCCTGCAAAGATCCCCGGCCTGAAGCCGGCCTTCCGGCCCAACGGCACCATCACGCCGGCCGCCTCTTCCGCTAATGCCGACGGCGCCGCTGCGCTGATCCTGGCAAAGCGCTCGCTCGCAGATCGTGAAAGCTTGCCAATGCTGGCCGAAATCAGGGGCCACGCCACCCACAGCCAGGAGCCGCAATGGTTCACGACCGCGCCGATCCCGGCGATCCGCAAACTGCTCGACAAGGTCGGCTGGAGCGTCGGCGACGTCGACCTGTTCGAGATCAACGAAGCCTTTGCGGTGGTGGCGATGGCCGCGCAGCGCGATCTGGGCATTCCCCGCGACAAGCTGAACATCAACGGCGGCGCCTGTGCGCTCGGTCATCCCATCGGCGCCACCGGCGCGCGGCTGATCGTGACGCTGCTGCATGCGATGCAAGCCAACAACCTCAGGCGCGGCGTCGCCTCGCTCTGCATCGGCGGCGGCGAAGCCACCGCGATTGCGGTCGAGCGCATCGTGCATTAGCGAGCATGTCCTGAAATGAGGGAAGTTTGACATTTATGTCGCACATTCCCGCGTGGCAAATTGGTCGAAATATCCCGACCGGAATCGCCGAGGCCCAATGATCTCGAACTGGCTGTCCACCGCACTTGCCCGCCGCAACATTCACTATGGCTGGGCGATGGTCGCCGTCACCTTCCTCGCCGCGCTGATCTCGGCCGGTACGGTCGGCGCGCCCGGCGTCTTCATCGTGCCCCTGCAGAAGGAGTTCGGCTGGAGCAATGCCGAGATATCCTCGGCGCTCTCGATCCGCTTCATTCTGTTCGGATTGATGGCGCCGTTCGCCGCGGCGCTGCTGAACCGCTACGGCCTGCGCAATGTCACGCTGACCGCACAGCTCGTCGTCGTGTCCGGCCTGCTTGGATCGCTGTTCATGACGCAGGTCTGGCAGCTCTGGATCCTGTGGGGCGTCGTCATCGGCATCGGCACCGGGATGACCGCGCTGGTGCTGGGCGCCACCATTGCCACACGCTGGTTTGTGGCACGACGCGGCCTCGTCGTCGGCATCATGACCGCGAGCGTTGCCACCGGACAACTCGTGTTCCTGCCGGCGCTCGCCGCCATTACCGAACGCGTCGGCTGGCGCGTTGCGCTCGGGCTGGTCTGCCTGATGCTCGGCGTCGCCGCTCTTGCGGTGCTGATGGTGATGCGCGACCGGCCGAGCGATGTAGGCCTGCGCCCGTTCGGCGACGAAGGCACCGAGCCGCTCCCCGCGCCGCCGCCGAACAATGCGCCGATCGCAGCTGTTGCGCTGGGCACGCTCCGCGACTCCTCGAAGTCGCCCGTGTTCTGGGTGCTGTTCGCCACCTTCTTCATCTGCGGCGCCAGCACCAACGGCCTCGTGCAGGTGCATCTGATCCCGATGTGTCTCGACTTCGGCATCCCGCAGGTACAGGCGGCGAGCCTGCTCGCGGCCATGGGCATCTTCGATTTCTTCGGCACCATCGCCTCCGGCTGGCTGTCCGATCGCTACGACAACCGCTGGCTGCTGTTCTGGTATTACGGCCTGCGCGGGCTGTCGCTGCTGTTCCTGCCGTTCACCGATTTCACCTTCTATGGCCTGTCGCTGTTCGCCGTGTTCTACGGCCTCGACTGGATCGCCACCGTTCCGCCGACGGTGCGCCTTACCGCACAACGCTTCGGCGCCGAGCGCGCCAACCTCGTATTCGGCTGGATCTTTGCCGGCCACCAGCTCGGCGCCGGCGTTGCCGCGTTCGGTGCGGGCCTGTCGCGTACGGTGCTTGCCACATACCTGCCGGCCTTCTTCGTCGCCGGCGCGCTCTGCATCCTCGCCGCGCTGATCGTGCTTTCGATCTCGCGGCCGGTCAAAGCGGCAACCACGACCGCTCCGGCTTGATCAGTATCTGAGCGTCGTGGTCAGTCCGAACACCGCGGCATCGCCGATCCGCGTCAGCCCACTGGGATCGTTCGGGTTGGGGATGCCGCCGGACGGCCGGAACACATATTGGAAATAGGGCGCCAGCAACCAGCCTGGCTTGATGTGCGCCTCGTAGATCATCTCGATCAAGGTCTCGTTGCTGCGCACCGGACTCAACACGCCGCTGAAGATCTGGCTATCGATATCGAGATTCCGCGCGGCGCTGGAAATCCGCATATAGGCGGCCGCCACTCCGAAACGGTCGAGAGGACGACCGGGAACGAAGCCGACGAAGCCGACGCCGCCGTCCATATAAAGGTCGATCAGGTTGCGGTCCGGCGGGCTGTAGGCGATGCGGCCGAACGCGGTGATGCCCGGCAGCGAAGCCGAGGTACTGTTTTCCTTCACCGAAGGCGGCCGGTAGAGCACCTGCTCGATAACAGCGAAGATTCCATGATTGCCGCGCAGCTTGGCCGGAATTCCGGTCCCGCCGGGGTCGGCGATCGAAAGTCCCGCGCCGGTGAAGCGCTGGCTGTCGAAGTCGCCGTAGTGCCGCCAGCCACCTGGCGTGAAATTGCCGGCGAGCGGCCGACCGCCGATATTGATGTCATAGTCGAAGCGCACCTGCCCAATCACCCAGGGCGGATCATTGACGCGGAACGCGAGACCATGGTTGTCGCGCAGTTGTGGATCACCCGGTCCGGGGGCTGCCGAATTGCCGTTGAACACGGCACCGAAGACAGTGATCTTGCCCGCGACCTGCGCCTTCACCCGAATGCCGGGCACCGCGATCGGCGGCGCGGGCCCGCCAGCCGGTAGGTTGGAAGCTTTGATCGCCGGCCAGCCGAAAGTCCCGTTGATAAAGAGATCGTCGGTCTGGCTGTCGAAGAACTCGACATCCGCCGGCTGCTGGCCAGCCTTGATGCTCAATCGGTTGTTGAAGAAGCTTTGCTCGAACCAGGCGTTATAGAGCCGCACGTCCGGCAGCGCCTCGATCTCGCTGATGGTGGCGAGGTTGTGGACGTAGTTCCGCGACAGTCCCCGCCCGTAAATCGAGTAAGTGTTGGCGTAGAATTTCAGCCCTGTCCAGCCGGCCAGCTTCTCGAGATCGGCATCGACGGACAGATCCAGACGGCCGAAATGGATGGCGCCGCGGGATGTCCCGCCGGAGACGTTGCCGATATTGTCAGCGATGAAGGTCGCCCCGAAATTCAGGCCCTTGTTGGCGAGGCCGTCATGCCAGTCGTTGAGCCATTTCGGGGCGATCCATTCGGCCGCGCTTTCATCCTTGGCGCCGGCAAGCGCGCTCGCGCCCGGCAACGCGATGGTAGCCGCGAACACGAGGACGGCACGGGGGAGTACGCTGTACATAGCTGCCGTCCGGTCAATGCCGCCTGACGATGCCGAGCCGCCGCATGACCAGGTAAGCAAGCGTCGCCGAGCCGATCAGCAACACAGACGCCCACAGGAACGCACTTTCATTGTCCGTAAACGGCAGTCCCTTGGTGTTCATGCCAAAGATGCCGGTAACCAGCGTGGGCGGCAATAGCATCATCGTGACCACTGAAAGCGCGTGGAGGTGGCGGTTGCTCTCCTCCTCCATCTTGTAATGCAACTCCTCTTCCAGAAGCCGGCTGCGCTCGCGCAGCTCGACAATGTCGTGGTCGAGTCCGTCGAGGCGCTGGGCGAGCCTTGCCGCCTGGAGCCGCAACGCAGGACTGAGATGGTCGGTATCCTTCTGTTCGAGGCGATGGAACAGCACCCGCAGCCCGGCGAGTTGCCGGTGCAGACGCACGCAGGTACGCCGCTGCCGCCCGAGTTTCGCGCGCATCTCCGAGCTGGTTTCGCCCTGAAGCACCTTTTCTTCCACCGTATCGATCTCGCTGGCGATCCTGTCGGCCATGCGGCCCATGGTGTCGGCCACCTCGTCGATGATCTTTTCCAGGAGGGCGGCAACGCTCTCGACCCGCCGGCCGCCTTCCAGCGACCGCCGCGTCGCATCGACGGCACACAGCGCCTGGTAGCGCCCGCTGATCAACAGCCGCTCGGTCATGGCAAACCGGAGAAAGCCGGTCTCTTCCGTCGGCCGGTCGATATCGCGGACGAGATCGGAGAACACACCATAGACACAGTGATCGACAATATGGATCTGCTGGAAGTTGTCGCGCGATAGCAAGAGCTCGCGCGCCGGAGACGGAATATCCAGGGACGCAAGCCACGACCGGGCACGCGCATCGGTCAAATTGAAGTGCAGCCAGAGCCGGCCGTCATGGGTGAGCTCGATCGGCGCGTCGATCGGGAGCAGTTCGGCACTGCCGTCGTAATGCAGCCGAAATGCCCAGACGAGGCCGGGGATCGGCATATTCGCCGCGGCAGGCGGCAGCACCTCGGTGACATCGGATGACGGATCAGCCAACATGATCTGCACCGCAGGCAACCGAATGTTGCACCATCACCAACCCCCGTTGAACCCAGCCAAATCCATTATCGGCAGGAAAATTCCCGCCGCCGGCTGTTTGAGCCCGGGATTCAATTACGGCTTTGTTACAGATTGATGTCGCAAGCCTGCTCGATCAGGCAGCGAGGCCGGTTTCGGCGTGCTGCGCGGGCTCCTTCAGCTGAAAATCGCGCCGTGAGAATAGACGCGCATGTCGTTCTACCCCGAGGAACAAAAGTTACGGCCGCGTCGTCATGTTCTGTGGCGGCCCCGGCGTCCGCAGCGGTTCGGCAAGGCGCGCGAACTCGCAGAGCAGCGCGCGCGTATTGCGGGGGTCGATCACCTCCTCCACCCAGAATTTTTCGGCGGAGCGGAACGGCGAGCGCAGCTTGTTAAGACGATCCTCGATTTCCTTCAGCTTGGCGGCGGGATCGGCGGCCGCGTCGATCTCGGCGCGGTAGGCCGCCTCGATGCCGCCTTCCAGCGGCAGCGAACCCCAATAGGCCGACGGCCAGGCGTAGCGCATCGAGAAGCGGTTGGCCGGCTGATGCACCACGCCGGCCACGCCAAAGGCGTTGCGCACGATGATCGTGCACCAGGGCACCGTCGTCTGGTTGACGGCCGCCATCGCGCGTACGCCATGGCGGATGGTCGCCGACTTCTCGGCGTCGAGGCCGATCATGAAGCCCGGACAATCCATGAGATAGACGATCGGCAGATGGAAGGTTTCGGCGAAATCGACCCAGCGTATCACCTTCTGGCAGGCCTCCGCGGTCCACGAGCCGCCGTAATGCATGGGGTCGCTGGCCAGCAGCAATACGGCGCGGCCCTCCAGGCGCGCGAGGCCAACGATCATCGGCTTGCCGAAATTGGCATTCACCTCGAAGAATGAACCCTTGTCCACGACCGCATTGATGATCGGCCGCATCTTGTAGACCTGGCGGCGGCTGCGCGGCACCGCCTTCACCAACGAGTCTTCCGCCCGCTCCGGATCGTCGGTGCAGGGCACGGTCGGCGGCAGGTCGTAGACCGACGACGGCAGATAAGAGAGGAAGCGCCTGGCGCATTCGAACGCCTCTTCCTCGGTCTCGACGGCATGATCGGCGCCGCCGGCACGGGTCTGGATATCAGCGCCGCCCAATTCCTGCTTGGTCAGATCCTGTCCGAGACGTTTCACCACCGGCGGCCCGGCGACGAACATCGCGGAGTTTTTCGTCATCACCGAATAATGGCTCGCCGCAAACCGGGCTGCGCCGAGGCCTGCGACCGAGCCGAGGCCGAGGCCCACCACGGGCACGCGCGCCAGGTTCGCCGTCGTGAACCAATACAGGCGGGTGCTGCCGACGCCGCCGGGCAAATTCGCCGCGCCCTTCGTTTCGATGGTCTTTACCGATCCGCCGCCGCCCGAGCCTTCGATGACACGGATGATCGGCAGACGGAAATCATGTGCCATCTCCTCCGCCATCAGCGGCTTTGTCGAAATCGACGCATCGGCCGAGCCGCCGCGTACGGTAAAGTCGTCGCCGACCACCACGACCGTACGGCCGTCGATCTTGGCACGACCGAACACGCAGTTCGCCGGCGTCAGCTGCTTCAATTCGCCACTGTGGTCGTACTCGCCGATGCCGGCGATGGCGCCGATTTCGTGAAAGCTGTTCTTGTCGGTGAGCCTGTCGATGCGCTCGCGAACGGTGAGCCGGCCCTGGTCGCGCTGTCGCTTGACCTTGTCAACGCCTCCCATCTCGCGCGCGAACGCTTCGCGCCGGGCGAGGTCGTCGAGTTCCGGCTTCCAGACCATTCGTTTCCTCCGTCGCTATCTTGTTGTTTTTGTGCGCCGGCACCGCGATTGATTTTCGCTCCAGCCGGTTGGCAAAGATGTCGCCGTCACCTTCAAGCAGCGCGCCGACGGCGGCGGCAAGATCCAGCATCCGAGGCGCGGCTTCCTTGTGGATACGCTTCTCGTCATACATCGCCGACAAAAGCCCGATCGTCACCACGACGTAGGTTTGATACTGCGGCGACCACAGCGGCACGGCGCAGCCATTGATATGCGGGCTCCAGGTGCCGAAGGCAGTGACATAGCCATGTTCATGCAGGTGACGGCGACTGCTCTCGATGCGCGAACGCGCGAGCCTGGCCGCGTCCGGCGTCTCGCGCTCCATCTCGTTGATCAGGGCGTCGCCGACCGCGGGATCGAGTGCGGCGAGATAGGCGCTGCCCGCCGCCGTGCTCGCCATGCTGATGCGGCTGCCGGTGCTCTCGTGCAGCCCGAGCGCATTGGCCGCGCGCCCATATTCGAGATAGACGAGGTGGAAGCGATCCGGGATGACGAAGCCGACGGTGCCCGGCAGATGTTCGGCGACGTCCTGCAGGCGAAGCCGGATCAGGTTGCGCAGCGGAAGCCCCTTCATCATCGAGGTGCTCATCGCCACCGCGCTCGGGCCGATGCGGTATTTCTGGTCGCGCGGCAGATAGACCAATTGCCCCATGCGCGTCAGCGTGTGCGTCAGCCGCGAAACCGTCGAACGCGGCAATCCGCATCGGTTGGAGATTTCGAGATTGCCGAGCCGCGCCTCGTGTCCTTCGAAGCATCGCAGCACGTCGAAGGCGCGCGACACCACCTGGATCACATCGCCCTCGCCAGAGAGATCGCTGGCGAGCATTCCCTGCTTGCTGAGCCGTTCCGAGCGTCTTCCCATGCGATGGCTCCCATTCCGTCTTACGGAATAAAATTCCACTTGCAGATCAAGCTACCTCAGGCAATCTGCGCCCACAACAAAAAGCCGTCGCGACGGGCGCATGCCCAATCGTCATTCGGCCGGGGAGCGTGGCATGCCAGAGATCAAGATCATCACCGAAGTAGCGGGGCGCGTTTGCGCACTGCCGGTGGAAGTGGGCGGCGAGGTCGGCGACGGTGACGACATTGCCTTTGTCGAAGCCATGAAGATGGAGATCCCGGTGGCATCGACCGCCGCGGGCACACTGAAATCGATACTCGTCAAGCTCGACGATGTCGTTGCCGAAGGACAGGCGATCGCAATCGTCGAATTTTGAAGCGCTCGCCGAACGTTAGACTTTATGTTTGCGACAATCTGTCCGTTCCAAGGGCTACATTGAGCGTCTAACGCTTCGATCGTTGCCGCCGCGATCTCGCGGCGACAGGTTCCAGCCAACAAGAACAAGTTTCGCACCGCGAAACATCATGGGAGGAAACATGATCCGCCGCATGCTGGCGTTTTCGCCTGCCGCCTTCATTTCGCTGATCGCCATCGCACCTGCGCATGCCGACGAGGTCAAGCTGCCGCCGACCATGGCGATGACCGCCTACGACACCGGCACGGCCGGTTTCAACATCACCGTCGGCGTCGGCAAGATGATGAAGGACAAATACGGCAGCGATGTTCGCGTGCTGCCGGCCGGCAACGACGTTGCCCGCCTCGCGCCGCTGCGCGCCAAGCGTGCTGTGTCCTCGGCGATGGGGTCGGGCACCTATTTTGCCCAGGAAGGCGTGTTCGAGTTCGGTGCCAGGGAATGGGGACCGCAGCCGCTGCAGCTGATCCTGTCCTCCGTCGACTGCAATTGCGGCTCGCTTGGCGTCGCCGCGGACGTCGGCGTCAAGGAGATCAAGGATCTCAGGGGCAAGCGGGTCGGCTTTGTCGTCGGCTCGCCCGCGCTAAATCAGAACTCGCTCGCCGTGCTCGCCTTCGGCGGGCTGACGCAAAACGACGTCAAGACCGTCGAGTTCGCCAGCTACGGCGCGATGTGGAAGGGGCTCGTCAACAACGACGTCGACGCCGCCTTCGGCACCACCATCACGGGACCGGCCAAGGAAGCCGAGACCTCGCCGCGCGGCCTGATCTGGCCGCCGCTGCCAAAGAGCGACACCGCGGGCTGGGAACGGATGAAGAAGGTCGGCTCGTTCTTCTTCCCGCAGGTCGCCACCTGCGGCGCCGGTATCTCGCCGGAGAAGCCGGTCGAACTCGGCAACTATCCCTACCCGATCTTCGTCGCCTATGCGTCGCAGCCGGCCGATCAGGTCTATTCGATCGCCAAAGCAATGATCGACGGTTACGACACCTACAAGGATTCCGCGCCCGGCGCCGGCGGATTGGCGGCGAGCCGCCAGACCAAGAACTGGGCGGTCCCGGTGCATCCCGGCGCGGTAAAGGCGCTGAAGGAAGCCGGCCAATGGACGGCCGAGCAGGAAGCGCACAACAACGCGCTCTTCAAGCGGCAGGAAGTGCTGACCGCAGCGTGGGCGGACTACAACAAGGGCAATCCGCCCTCCGATGAAAAGGCGTTCCTCGACGGCTGGATGAAGGCGCGCGCCGCGGCGCTCGCCAAGGCCAACATGCCGAACGGATTTGAATAGCGGGACTTGCTGGCGCGCTGCGCGGGGGAAACGATCATGTCCGTATCCGAGACCATCGCTTCAGCATCGGCCAAGAGGATCGAGTTCGAGGATCCCCATGCCAATATGCAGGAAGCGGAGGTCACCCGCGTGCGCAGCCTGCGTGGGACGTGGCGCTGGGCGCTGGTGGCGGCGACCGCCGCCACCATCCTGCTCTGCATCAACCAGCAGTTTTCGCTGCGATTCTTCATCGGCTACACCCAGCTCAATACCGAGTATTTCTATCTGCTGATCGCGCTGATGCTGCCGTTCACGTTCCTGATCTTTCCGGGGACGGAAACCGCTCCGCTCGATCGCATCCCTTGGTACGATTTGCTGCTCTTTGTGCTGACATTCGCATCTTCAATCGTGCTGATGCGAACCGTCCGCAAGGCAGCGGAAGCCGGCTGGGAATTCGGCGGGGCGCCGACCTATGTCATCGTAGCCGGCCTCATCATGTGGATCGTGCTGATGGAGGCTCTGCGCCGCACCGGCGGCTGGAGCCTGCTGCTCAGCGTGCTGCCGTTTACCGTCTACCCGCTGTTCGCTGACGCCCGATGGCTCGGCCCGTTCCGCGGCACCGAATCGACGCTTGAACAGGCGACCTCCTATCATGTGCTGTCCGGAGAGAGCCTGCTCGGGATTCCGATCCAGGCTTTCGCCGACACCGTGATCGGCTTCCTCGTCTTCGGCACCGCGCTGATGATGACCGGTGCCGGCAAATTCTTCATCAACATCGCCTTCGCGCTATGCGGTACGTTCCGCGGCGGCGCGGCCAAGGTTTGCATCTTCGCCTCCGGCCTGCTCGGCATGATGTCGGGATCGATCATCTCCAACGTGCTCACCGCCGGCACCATGACCATTCCCGTCATGAAAAAGAGCGGCTTCCGCGCTTCCTATGCCGGCGCCATCGAGGCCTGCGCGTCCACCGGCGCCGTGCTGGCGCCGCCTGTGATGGGCGCAACCGCCTTCGTGATCGCGCAATTCCTCAACGTCAGCTACGCCGAGGTCGCGGTGGCCGCGATCATCCCCGCGGCGCTGTATTACATCGGCCTGTTCATGCAGGTGGACTCCTATGCCGCCCGCCACGGGCTGAAGGGGATTCCGCGCAGCGAGCTGCCGAAGATCTGGGATACGGTCAAGGAAGGCTGGTACTACATCTTCGTCATCGCACTGCTCATCGTGATGTTGTTGCACTTCAAGCGCGAGAGCCACGCGCCGTTCTACGCGACCGCCCTTCTCCTGGTGCTGAACCAGATCTTCTCGAGGGACACGCGCTGGACGACTGCCACGATCAGCAAATTCTTCGAAATCAACGGCCGCACCTTTGTCGAGCTGATAGGCATCCTCGCCGGCTGCGGCCTCCTGATCGGCGCCTTCTCGATGACCGGCGTGGTGTCGAGCCTTGCCAACGATCTGCTGCGGCTGGCGGGCGACAATGCCTTCCTGCTGCTCTTCATGTGCGCTTTCACCAGCCTTGTCCTCGGCCTCGGGCTGACGACGACGGCCTGCTACATCTTCCTCGCCATTCTGGTCGCGCCCGCGTTGGAGAAACTCGGACTGAACCGCATGGCAATCCACATGTTCATCTTCTATTGGGGGATGCTGTCCTCAATCACCCCTCCAGTGGCAATCGCCTCGTTCGCGGCCGCGGGCATCGCGGGGTCGCCTGCGATGAAAACCGGATGGGAATCGATGTGGGTCGGCAGCATCATCTACTTCATCCCGTTCTTCTTCGTGCTGAATCCTGCGCTGGTGCTGCAAGGTGCAAGCCCCTATCTCGCGGGCCTCGGGTTGATGGGGCTTGCCGCTTTCGGCACGCTGTTCATCTGCGGCGGAATCCAGGGATACCAGGCCTTCGTCGGTGACCTGCGTCGCACCGGCCCGCTGGAATGGCCGTTGCGCGTCCTGCTGGTGATCGGCGGCTTCGTGGTGGCCACCCCGGGCGGCGGCATCATGCCACTGTCCCAATTGCAGATCACGTTGCTCGGGCTTGCCATTCTCGCACCCACCGTGCTGATCGCCTCGATCACCATCCGCCGCCAAGCGCTCGCACCAAGCCAGTTGCGCGCGCCTTGATTGCGGTGCACAACGGAAGCGATGGAATCCGACGATCATTCGACCTGGATCAGCTCAAAGCCGCCTTTGCTGCGGTTCCTCGACCACTGCCGCGAAAAATTCGCGACCGACAACGAGGGCGCCGTCGCCGACTACATTCCGGAATTGAGCAAGGCAAATCCCGATCATTTCGGCATCAGCCTCGCCACGCTTGACGGCCACATCTACGAGGTTGGCGACAGCAACGTCCCCTTCACCATCCAGTCCATGTCGAAACCCTTTGTGTTCGCGCTGGCGCTGGACACGCTGGGCGCCGCGAGGGTCGAGAGCGCGATCGGGGTCGAACCTTCGGGCGATCCCTTCAATTCGATCCGGCTCAACGCCGAGAACCACCCTTTCAATCCCATGGTCAATGCCGGCGCGATTGCCTGCTCCGGGCTGATCCATGAGGCCAAGGGCGATGGCGCCTTCGAGCATATTCGCGAGGCGCTTGGCCGCTTCGCCGGACGCACGCTCGGTTTCGACAACGCCGTCTATGCCTCCGAAAGCGCCACCGGCGACCGCAACCGCGCCATCGCCTACCTGTTGCGCACCAATTCCGTCCTCAAGGACCGCGTCGATTCCGTCCTCGATGTCTACTTCCGTCAATGCGCCATCCTCGTTACGGCTCGCGATATCGCCGTGATGGCCGCGACACTCGCCAACCGCGGCTTCAATCCCGTCACCGGCCAGCAGGTGATGACGCCCTACGCCATCGCGCGCACACTTTCGGTGATGACCTCGTCCGGCATGTACGACTATGCCGGCGAGTGGATCTACCGCGTCGGCATCCCCGCCAAAAGCGGCGTCGGCGGCGGCATCCTGGCGGCGCTGCCGGCACGGCTCGGGCTCGGCAGCTATTCGCCCAGGCTCGACAAGCACGGCAACAGCGTCCGCGGCATCAGGACATGCGAGGCGCTGTCGTCGCATTACGATTTGCATATGCTCAACCGTAGCGACGATGCGCGCACCAGCATCATCGCCGACTACACCATCGGCCGGAATCCTTCCCGGCGCAGCCGCAGGCCGCGGGAACGCGACATCCTCGCCAGGCACCACGAGCAGGTCCGCGTCATCGAGCTGGTCGGCACGCTGTCCTTCTCCAATGTCGATTACGTGTCGCGTCAGCTTGCTTCCAAGCCGCGGCCGCAATTCGTCATTTTCGACCTGCATCGCGTCACCTCGCTGACCCGCGCCGGCGCGCGGCTCGTCGCGGAAGATTTTCGCGAGCTGGCGGCGCACAACGTCACGGTAATTCTGGCCGGGGTGAAGCGAGGCTCGCGGGAGTGGGACATCATCCGGGAATGGACCGGAAGCCTGAAGAATGTTCGCGACTTTTTCCTGCTCGATACCGCGATCGAGTGGGCGGAGGACCAGCTCGTCTACCGTTATGGGGGCGCGATCGATTTCCACGAGACCACGGAACTCTCCGAACAGCCGCTGCTTGCCGGATTGACGTCCGAAGAGCTTGCCGACCTCGCCTCGATCGGAACGGTCAGGCACTACAAGACCGGCGAGAAGATCATCACGGCCGGCACGGCCGCCACCTCCATCTTCTTCCTGCGGAGCGGAGCGGTCCACGTCACCCTGCCCGACGGCATACGGCTCGCCACGCTCACCGCCGGGATGCCGTTCGGCGAGATGGCGCTGCTCGAATCCCACCGTTCCGCGGACGTGCTGGCCGATATTTCGGCGGCCGCGGTGGAAGTAGAGCTGAAGGATTTCGAGCGCTTCCGCCGCCAGCATCCCCGCGCGGGCGAACGCATCATGCGCAACCTGGCGCAATTGCTCGCCGACCGATTGATCATCGCCAATGCCCGCGTCGATCTGCTTTCGTCGAGCTAGGCAATGACCTCCGTCACCGGCTGCATGTCGATCGCAAAGGTCTCGAGGAATTTCGACGTCATGATGTAGAAGCCGACCGAAAGCTGCAGTTCGACCAGCGCGCCGGGCGTCAGCCGGTCCCGGATCGCACTGAAAGTGGCGTCGGTCGGCTTGTTCAGCTTAACGATCTCGTCGGTGAAGGCGAGTGCCGCGCGCTGGGTCTCATTGAAGCAGGTCGCGGCCTGCCAGTTTTCCAGCGCCTCGTTCTGTTCGTCGGTGACGCCGACGGTCTTGCCGATCCGCTTGTGGGCCACGACCTCGTAGGGCGCCTGGCAGAGGATTCCGGTACGGGTGATCGCAAGCTCGCGCACGACCGGATCAAGCTCGCCCCTGTTGCGTATCGCGCCACCAAGCCGGCAATATTGCGACAGATAGCTCGGCGAATGCGCCATCATGCGAAAGATGTTGGCATTGCGGTTCTTGCCGAGCAGCTCCCTGGTGCGATCATTGTGCTTTGCGGGATCGCTGTAGTCGATACGGGCCATAGTTTGCCTCTTCAGCCTGAGTTTCCTGCCTATTCTTCAATTTTCTCGTCCAAACGATACCTGCCGGTCGACTCCAGAGCAACACAACCGAGTCAAACTGCCGCCGCAATACTGTTCGACCTTGGGACTGTCGATATTCGCCCGAGTGGGGACTCTTCAAGGGGCGGATCATCGTCGCGGGGTGTTCCGAGTAACCGATACGATCGTCGTTGCGCGCCTTGGTACAGCGTTGGCGCGCCGCGATGAATCGTGCCCAAGTCTAGGGAGACAGGCATGAAGCAAGCCACCAAGAGGGCGACCTCGGAAGCGTTCGCGCAGATGCTGGCGGTGACGGCAATGCTCGTCATCGCCAGCGTCGTACTCTATGTGCGGTAACGGCAACAAATCACTTCACCTTCTCGAAATACGGAACCAGCCTTCCCGCAAATTCCCTGAAACGCGCGAATACCTTGTCGCCGATGGCGAGATCACCGTCGCCATGCGCCATCATGCGGAAGCCTTCCGACGCATCGACCAGCAGGATGTTGTAGGGCACGTGCGCCTTGGTCGCCGCCGTAGCGGCGCGGCAGACCAGCGACGTCGCATACACCGTCCCCTCGCCGCTGGCGCGCCTGTCCTGCGGGTCCGTCGCGCCGCAGCCGGAGCAAAAGCTGCGGCGGAAATATTGCCGCGCGCCGCAGGCTGCGCAGTGCTGGTAGACGATCGCCTCGGCGCCCGAAGTCCAGTCGGCAAGTTTTCCGCTCATCGCGTGCGCTCCAGGAACATGCTGACATGGGACGAGAGCACTCCGCCGTCACCGTGCAGGAGCGCAATCGATGCGTCGCGCACCTGGCGATTGTCCGCGCGCCCGGTCATCTGCAGATGGGTTTCGACCAGATGCGCCATCGCGCCGCCGACGCCGCAATGACCGTAGCTCAACAGGCCGCCATGGGTGTTGAGCGGCACCTCGCCGTCACGGCCAAAATACCCGGAGCGGATGCGCGCGGCCGACTCGCCGCGCCCGGCAAGGCCGAGGTCTTCAAGCAGCATGGCAAGTGTGATCGTGAAGCTGTCATAGACGGCGGCGTAGCGCACGTCCGATATCGCAAGGCCTGAGGCCGCCTTCGCCTTGGCGATGGAAATCTCCGCGCCGAGTTCGCTCAACGCCGGCGCTGCCGTGACATGCTGATGGGTGTGCGCCTGCGCGCAGCCGCGGATGCGGATGCCGGCCGCAGCCGTCGGCTCACGGCTGATGATAAAGGCAGCTCCGCCATCGGAGACCGGGCAACAATCCAGGAGCTTCAGCGGCATCGCCACCGGCTTTGAGGCCATCACGTCGGCGACGGTGATCGGCTCGTGGAACTGGGCGCCAGGATGGGTGCAGGCATGGGCGCGCATCAGCACGGCAAATTCGGCGAGGTCTTCCTGCGTGAGACCGTATTCATGCATGTAGCGCGAGGCAACGAGCCCGTAATAGGCGGGAATGGTCGGGCCGAGCGTGACCTCGTAGTCGGGATGGCCGACCTGCGCCAGCGCCTGGATCGAGGCGTCGCGGCTCTGGCCAGTGAGCCGGTTCTCGCCGGACACGACCAGCACGTGCTTCGCCACGCCGGCATCGACGAGGTGATGGGCCAGCATGGTCATGGCCAGTCCCGTGGCGCCGCCGACCTGTACGGCATGCGCGTAGCTCGGGCGAATGCCGAAATGCTCGGCAAAGACGGTGGCGAGCATGATGTGCGGCGAGACCGTGTTGTAGCCGCAGAGCAGACCGTCGACCTCGGAGCGTTTCAGGCCGGCGTCGGCGATAGCTCGTGTTGCCGCCCTGCTCATGAGGTCGAGCGAGTTGGAGCCCTCATGCTTGCCGTAAGCCGTGAGACCGACGCCGGTGATGTAGCTCATGGGCACATCTCAATACGACTTCGGCAGGCCGAGCACCTTCTCGCCGATGAAGCTGAGGATAAGCTGCGGCGAAATCGGGGCGATGCGCGGGATCAGGGATTCCCGCAAATAGCGCTCGACATGATACTCCTTAGCGTAGCCGAAGCCGCCATGGGTCATCACCGCCTGCTCGCAGGCGCGGAAGCCGGCTTCGGCCGCCAGGTATTTTGCCGAATTGGCGGCGGGACCGCAGGGCATGTTCTGGTCGTACTGCCAGCCGGCGCGCAGCACCATCAGCCAGGCGGCCTCCAGCTCCATCCAGTTTTTTGCCAGCGGATGCTGGATCGCCTGGTTCATGCCGATCGGACGGTTGAACACGATGCGGCTCTTGGCATAGCCGGCGGCACGCGACAGCGCGACCATGCCGAGACCGACCGCCTCCGCCGCAATCAGGATCCGCTCGGGATTCATGCCGTGCAGGATGTATTCGAAGCCGCGCCCCTCCTCCCCCAGCCGGTCCTCCACCGGGATCTCGAAATTCTCGAAGAACAATTCGTTGGAGTCGACGGGCTTGCGGCCCATCTTCTCGATCTCGTGCACGGTGACGCGTTTCTTGTCGAAGTCGGTGTAGAACAGGCTCAGCCCCTGGGTCGGTGTCTTTACCTCCTCCAGCGGCGTGGTGCGCGCCAGCAGCAGGATCTTGTTGGCCACCTGCGCGGTGGAAATCCAGACCTTCTGGCCGTTGACGACATATTTGTCGCCCTTGCGCACGGCGCGGGTCTTCAGCTGCGTGGTGTTGAGGCCGGTGTTCGGCTCGGTCACCGCAAAGCAGGAACGATCGCTGCCATTGACGATGCCCGGCAGCATGCGATGGCACTGCTGCTTGGTGCCGAACACCACGACGGGATTGAGTCCAAACACGTTCATGTGCACGGCCGAGGCGCCGGACATGCCGGCGCCGGATTCCGCAATGGTGCGCATCATGATGGCGGCATCGGTGATGCCGAGCCCCGAGCCGCCAAACTCCTCGGGGATGCAGATGCCGAGCCAGCCGGCTTTCGCCAATGCCATGTGGAAGTCGGCGGGAAAGCCGCCCTCCTTGTCCTTCTTCAGCCAGTAGGCGTCGTCGAAACGCTCGCAGATCTTGCCGACGGCGTCCTTGATCGATTCCTGATTGGCGGAGAGCGCGAAATCCATCTCTTGGTCCTATTTGTTCGCCGCAGTCCTGGTGACGCCGTCGCACACCATCGCCGCAATGTCATTATCGCTGTAGCCGACCTCGCGCAGCACTTCGGCGCTGTGTTCGCCGAGCCGTGGCGCCAGACGCGGAGTTTCGACCGGCGTTGCCGACCAGCTCGCCGATACCCTCATGCTGCGAATCTTTCCTTCGGTCGGATGATCGACCACCGGAAAGCGATCGGTCGCCACCATGTGCTCGTCCGTCAGCAGGCTCTCGAGGTCGTGCATCGGCATGACCGGCACATCGGCATGGGTGAGGATTTCCATCCACTCGGATGTGGACTTCGTCTCGAGGATGCGCGCGAGTTCGGCGTAGACGACATCGATATTGCTGGCGCGGCCGGCGAAGGTGGCGAATTTGGGGTCGGCGCGCAGATCATCGCGGCCGGTGGCGGCGAAGAAGTTTTCCCACTGTTTGTCATTATAGACAATGACGCAGATATAGCCGTCGGAGGTCTTGTAGGGCCGGCGGTCGCGCGAGAGATGGCGGGCATATCCGCCCTTGTCGAGCGGCGGATCGTAGGTGAGGCCGCCCATATGGTCGCCCATGACGAAGCTCGCCATGGTCTCGAACATGGGGATGTCG
Source organism: Bradyrhizobium sp. (assembly GCA_046349015.1). Classification (GTDB taxonomy): domain Bacteria; phylum Pseudomonadota; class Alphaproteobacteria; order Rhizobiales; family Xanthobacteraceae; genus Bradyrhizobium. Next base: position 148,222 of record JAXMDE010000003.1, read on the forward strand.
ACGCGCTGTCCTTGCCCGGTGCGGTCGCGATGCACGAGGCTGGCGCAGATGGCGCCGACGGCGGTCAGTCCGACGATGCGGTCGACCAGCGCATTGGGAACGTAGCGCGGCACGCCATCCTCGGAAGTCTGCGCCATCAACGCCGGTAGCGCCGTGGCGCCCTGGATCAAGTCGTCATAGGCGGGCTTTGCCGCATAGGGTCCGTCCTGGCCGAAGCCGAACACGCCGGCATAGATCAGCCGCGGGTTGACCTTCGACACCACGTCATAGCCGAGTTGCAGCCGCGCCATCGCCTGCGGCCGCACATTGTAGACCAGCACATCCGCGGTCTCGATCAGCCGCAGCACGGCGTCGCGGCCGGCGGGCTTCTTGAGGTCGAGGCAGATCGAGCGCTTGCTGCGATTGGTGTTGAGGAACACCGGGCCCATGCCGGGATGCCGGGTCGGCCCGATCTGCCGGGTCACATCGCCCTCGGGCGATTCCACCTTGATGACGTCGGCGCCGTAGTCGCCGAGCGCCTGGGTCGCATAAGGCCCCATCAGCACGGTGGTCATGTCGATGACCTTGATGCCCTTCAGCGGTCCCATCGTCGGTGTTCTCTCCCGGGGCGGCGGTATTTCGCCGCGATGTTGCTTGTTCGGGCCAAGTAACGGCAGCGCCGCATCAAGATCAAGCTGCACGGGGGGTATGGGGTCATGCGCGGGGTCATACATTCGCATTCCCGCGGCGACGGATCACCCGGGTTTGCTGGATACCTCGGCCCTCTCCCTCGTGAGGGCGCGGGGAAAGCCGGGCGCCGACCGCGCCCGCTAGCTCCGTGTGCAATGAGTATTGAAGAACGCACACGGGTTTGACAGGTACAGCCGAGACATCCCGGCTTTCCCCGCGCAATGGTTTTAAGGCTTATACGCGCTCTTCCCGGGGAGCGGCCTTTCTTGCCCCCGTTGTCAGCGAGATACCTCCCGCTCACGTAGCGCCAGGGTCGCGGCGCCGGAACCACACGACTTCACCGTCCGCCGCGAACGCTTCGCCTGGTGCAGGAACACCTGACGCCGCAGCAGCCCATCGCAGCCCGGCCCAACGTATCGTGGCGATCGCGAAACGCCCCTCGGCGAGCCGGGATAGCCAAACGAATAACGTAAAACAGAATTCCGGTAAAGCGAAATATTTTCGATCTAGGGCTTGACAACAAATTCCGCTAAGCCGAATTGATTTGGCGATCCTTGCGCCACCTCCATTATTTCGTGCCGCGCGTCTTCAGCACCTCGCCCTGTCACAAACGCGGATCGATCTTCGTGCGCTGGACCGATACGACGCGAGCGGTCGGGCGGCTTCCCGTCGTGCCGATCGCCATGTCGACACGGAAGGCAAGCTCACTTTCCGATTTCGGCACGTAGAGCACCGCCAGAAACTGAAGGCGGCCTTTGGCGTCGAGCCTGACCGGCAGATCCGACCGGACACGCAGGGAATAGGAATCCCTGCGGGCCGCCGGGAGCTTTGCCCGCAGCATGGGCCCTATCAGGAGGAGCAGGTCGACGACGCCGGCTTCGCTCTCGCCGATGCGGTAGCAGGCCAGCGACTCCGTATCCCATCTGTTGTTGGCAATCTCGACAACGGTGCGGCTGTCCGCAGACCAGATCGCGCTCAATTCATAGCGGTTGGCCCGGCTTTCTCCCGTATCCCAATACTGGCCGCCAAGGCGCGCCAGCACCCTGCCGTCCTCCAGGCGAACCAGGTGATTTTCGATATCGCCTCCGGGCAGTCCATCTCGCTGCAGCAAGCCGGTCGAACTGCGCCACGCAAAGGCAAATTTCTTCGAGGGCGACACAGTATCGGCAAATACGCGAAGGGCTTCCTTGCCCTCACCGCAGAGAAAACTTTCAGATCCTTCCGGCCGGCAGGAGCCGGCCTGAACCGGAGTGGCTGCCGTGACCGCGGCTACGCAGACCATGAGCGTGACGAGAGACCTGATCATGACAAGCTGCGCGATTTCCGCCTCCCCGACTGCTGGTTGAACGTTCACGCCGGGCCGCTGGGAGCTTTCATCATCTCCCGCAGCGCCGTTTTCAGCACCTTGCCGTAGTTGTTCTTCGGCAGCGCATCCAGATAGACGTAGCGCTTGGGGCGTTTGAAGCGGGCGATCGAGGCCAGGCAATGCGCGTCGAGTTTCGCATCGTCGGCTTTGGCGCCCTCTTCCAGCACCACGCAGGCGACGACGATCTCGCCCCAATCGGGATCGGGCGCGCCGATCGCGGAGACCTCGCGGACGTCGGGATGGGTCAGCAGCGCTTCCTCGACCTCGCGCGGATAGATGTTGGTGCCGCCGGAGATGATGACGTCCTTGGAGCGGTCGGACAGCGTCAGGAAACCGTCCTCATCGAGGCGGCCGACGTCGCCGGTACGCAGCCAGCCGTCCTTCAGCGTCTCGGCGTTGGCCGTCGGGTTGTTCCAGTAGCCCAGCATCACGGCGGCACCTTTGGCCTCGACTTCGCCGGTCTCGCCCGCGGGCAAGGGGTTGCCATCCTTATCGGTGATGCGGACGCGCATCACGCTTTGCGCCGTGCCGACCGAAGACAGGCGCTCCAGATAGTGCGGGTGCTCGGTGCGGCGGTGCCAGTCGCGGCTTAACGCGGTGATCGTCATCGGCGACTCGCCCTGGCCATAGATCTGCACGAAGCGCTGGCCCATGGTGGCAATGGCATCCCTGATGTCGGCAAGATACATCGGGCCGCCGCCATAGATGATGGTGCGCAGCCCCTCGCCGTTCTCGCCGCGGCGCTTGGCGGCATCGACCAGCCGCCGCACCATGGTGGGCGCGGCAAACATCACGACATTGTCGAGCTGGCGGCCGAGGTTGAGCACTTCCTCGGGATCGAAGCCGCCGCTCTCGGGCACCACATGGCGGCCGCCCATGCGCGTGATCGGAAAGTTGTAGAGACCGGCGCCGTGCGAAATCGGCGCGGCATAGAGCGCGGCGTCATCGGGCGTGGCATGGTCGACATCGGCCATGTAGCACAGCGACATCGCCATGAGATTGCCGTGGCTGATCATGACGCCCTTGGGCCGGCCGGTGGTGCCCGAGGTGTAGAACAGCCAGGCGAGATCATTGTCGGCGCGCTCCAGCGGCGACGAGGGCCCCTCGCCGCCTCGCATCTTCCGATATTCACCGCCATCGATCGAAAGCAAGTTCATGCCGGCGGGCAGATCGTCGCTGGCCTCGATCAGGGCACCGATGGTGTCGCCGGAGACGAAGGCGAGGCTTGCGCCGCCATTGCTGCAGATCCAGGCAGCCTCGCGGCCGTGGAGCTTGGCGTTGATGGGGATCGCCACCGCGCCGATCCACCAGATGCCGTAGAGGCATTCGAGATATTGCGTGCAATTGCCGGCAAACAGCGCGACGCGGTCGCCGGCGGCGATACCGTAGTCACGCGACAGCGCCGCCCCGATCGCGGCGGCGCGCTGCGCAAAGGTCTCGTAGTCGGCGTCGCGCTCAAACCCGGTGAGCAGCGCCGGCGCCTCGGGCCGCGCCCGTGCTGACGCCGCCAGCCATTCGGCGATGTTCATCGCCCGCCCCCGGAAATCCCCGGCGAATTACTTCGCCGGCTCCAGCACCGAGACGTAATTGGCGACCGCAGCACCACCCATGTTGAAGATGCCGCCGAGCTTCAGGTTCGGAAGCTGCATGCCCTCGGGCGCTTGGCCGGCGAGCTGCATCGCGGTCATGACATGCATGGAGACGCCGGTGGCGCCGATCGGGTGGCCCTTGGCCTTGAGGCCGCCGGACGGATTGACCGGCAGCTTGCCGTCCTTGAGCGTCCAGCCTTCCTTGACGGCACGGAAACCCTGGCCCTTCGGCGTCAGGCCCATCGCTTCATATTCGATCAGCTCGGCGACGGTGAAGCAGTCATGGGTCTCGACAAAGGAGAGATCGGAAATCGTGACGCCCGCCTTCTGCAGCGCGCGCTGCCAGGCGACCGTGCAGCCCTCGAACTGCAGAATGTCGCGCTTGGACATCGGCAGGAAGTCCTGGGCATGCGCGGTGGCGCGGAAGTTGATCGCCTTGCCCATGGTTTTCGCGGTCTCGCTGTCGGTCAGCACCAGCGCGGCGGCGCCATCCGACACCAGCGAGCAATCGGTGCGCTTCAGGGGACCGGCAACAAAGGGATTCTTCTCGCTCTCGGTACGGCAGAAATCGTAGCCGAAATCCTTGCGCATCTGCGCATAGGGATTGGCGACGCCGTTCTTGTGGTTCTTGGCGGCGATCATCGCCAGCGCATCGGACTGGTCGCCATATTTCTGGAAATAGTTTTGCGCGATCTTGCCGAACACGCCGGCAAAGCCGCCGACGGTGTCGCCATCCTCCGGCAGATAGGAGGCCTTCAGGAGGTTCTTGCCGATCTCGGCCGGGGGCGTGCGCGTCATCTGCTCGACGCCGACCACCAGCACGACCTTCGCCGCACCGCATTCGATGGCGCGGATGCCCTGATGCACGGCGGCAGATCCCGTGGCGCAGGCATTTTCCACGCGGGTGGCCGGCTTGAAGCGCAGCGCCGGGTCGGCCTGCAGGACCAGCGAGGCGGTAAAGTCCTGGGGCGAGAAGCCCGCGTTGAAATGGCCGAGCACGATCTCGTCGACATCGGTAGCCGCGATGCCGGCATCGGCCAGCGCCTCGTTGGCGACCTTGACGACGAGGCTCTCGACGGTCTCGGCGTCGAACTTTCCGAAGGGCGTGTGCGCCCATCCTACGATGCTGGCAGTCATGGCTTTCTCCCGGATTGGCTCGCGAGGATATGTAGCCTATCGGGCGGCCGACTTCACGGGCGTTTCAGCGATTTCATGGCGGAATCGCACATGGCGGTTATGCCGGCCCAGTTGCCGGCACGAATATCGGCCGCCGGACAGAGCCAGGAGCCGCCGACGCAGAGCACATTGGGCTCGGCGAGCCAGCTGGCGGCGTTGGCTTCCCCGATGCCGCCGGTGGGACAGACCCGGACGTGCGGAAACGGCCCCGCCAATGCCCGCAGTGCCTTGATACCGCCGGCCTGCTCGGCCGGGAAGAATTTCACGACATCGAAGCCCGCCGCCAGCGCCTGCATCAGTTCGGAAGCCGTGGCGATGCCCGGCGCGAACGGCAGATCGCCGGCGGCGGCGGCCTTGAGCAGCTCGGGCGTGGCGCCGGGGCTGATCCCGAATTGAGCGCCGAGCGCGCGGGCGCGGGCGAGATCCTCGGCGTTGAGGATGGTGCCGATGCCGACGATGGCGTCGGGCACCTCGGCGATGATCGCCCTGGCCGCGGCGACGGCGGCGTCGGTGCGCAGCGTCACTTCCAGCGTGCACACGCCGCCGGCCACCAGCGCCTTTGCCAGCGGGACTGCGTGCTCGACCTGCTCGATGGTCAGGACGGGGATTACCACCGCCTGCCGGAACAGCGCGGCGAGCCTTGCCTGTTTTGGTAACGCAGTCATTGGGCGGCCTTTGCTGGCGCGGGCATCGCCTCGCGCGGAATGATCGCGCCGGGATAGCACACCACGACGCCTGCGAGGCGGTGTCCGGCACGGGCGGCGGCGACGGGATCGGCGCCATTTAGGCGCGCGGCGAGATAGGCGGCTGCAAAGCTGTCGCCCGCGGCGGTGGTATCGACAACGGGTCTTGTCACAGGCTCAGCCTTCACTTCATGGCTCGCGCCGCTAAAACGGACGATGCTCTTGGGCTCGGCGAGTTTCAACACGGCTTCGGGGCTCGTAACGCGCGCCAACAGCGCTTCCTTGCTTTCGCCGGGCCAGAGCGGCAGCAAATCCTCGGTCGAGGCGAGCGCGATGTCGGCCGCAGCAAAGGCCTGCGCAAAGACGCTGCGGGCGATATCGAGATCGGGCCAGCCGCGAGCGCGGAAATTGGTGTCGAAGGCGACGCGCACGCCGCGGCCGCGAATGTCCTGCAGGGTTGCGAGCAGACGCGCCCTTCCCGCCTCGTCATAGATCGAGAGCGTGATCGCCGACAAATAGACGAGATCGTAGCCGGCGAGCGATTGCAGGATCGCATCGGTCTCGCCGAGGTCCATCAGCCGGCGCGCGGCGGCGCTGTCGCGCCAGTGGAAGAATTTTCGCTCTCCGCTCGCGTCCGTCTCGATCATGTAAATGCCGGGCAGCTTGCCCTTGAGACGTGCAACGCGCGCCGTGCCGACGCCTTCGGCTCGCCATCCGGCGATCATTTCGTCGCTCAAGGAGTCATCGCCGAGCGCGGTGATATAGTCGGTCGGGACGCCGAGGCGCGAAAGATAGACGGCGGTGTTCAAGGTATCGCCGCCGACGCCGCGCGAAAAAAGGCCGCCCGGCGCCTGCCTGAGTTCGATCATGCACTCGCCGATGCAGGCGACCTTTGCCATGGTGGGCCGAATATCAGGCGGCGAATGTGCCGCCGAGCTCATCCTCGATGTGGATGCGAATGATATCGTCGAACGTCTTCTCGGCCGTGGTGAAGCCGAGTCTTGCCGCGCGCTCGGTGGAGAAATCGCGCGGCCAGCCGTCGACGATGCTGATGATGGCGGGATCGGGCACGCGCTTGATGCGCGCCACGACGTTCTTGCCGGCAACGCGCTCGAGGGCTGCGATCTGCTCGCCGACAGTGGCGGACAGGCCCGGCATGGAGAGATTGCGCCGCGCGCCGACCTTGCCGAGGTCCATGGTGGCGGCGTGGACGAGGAAGCCGACCGCCGATTTCGGCGTCGCGTGCCAGTGGCGGACGCTTTCGGAGACCGGCAGCACGGCCTCCTGCCCGGCCAGCGGCTCGCGGATGATATTGGAGAAGAAGCCGGAGGCCGCCTTGTTGGGCTTGCCCGGCCGCACGCAGATGGTGGGCAGGCGGATGCTGATGCCCTCCAGCATGCCCTTGCGGGTGTAATCGTTGATCAGGAGTTCGCAGATCAGCTTCTGAGTGCCGTAGCTCGTCAGCGGCGTGTGAAAGAATTCGTCGCCGATCTTTTCCGGGAACGGCGCGCCGAACACCGCAATCGACGAGGTGAAGACCAGACGCGGCTTGTAGCCGGAGCCCACATGGCGGATCGCCTCGATCAGATGGCGCGTGCCGTCGAGATTGATGCGGTAGCCCTTGTCGAACTCGGCTTCGGCCTCGCCGGAGACGATGGCGGCGAGATGGAAGATCACTTCGGGACGGTCGGCGAGCAGTCCGGCCGCTGCCCCCGCATCGGCAAAATCGGAGGCGACCACCTTCACCGGCATCGGCGCCTTCGCCGGCTTGTCGGGCGCAACCACGTCCTGCAGCGTCAGGCCGGAAATTTCGCGGCCGCCGAGGCGGCCGTCTTTCAGCAGGCGCTCGGTCAGCTTGCGGCCGACCATGCCGGCCGCACCGAGGATCAGTACGTGCAAGACGTCACTCCTTTTCTTCTTGCTTGATCTTGCGAGCCTTGCCGACTCACTCCTTCACGGCGCCGGTCATCGCCGACACATAATGCTCGACGAAGAAGGCATAGAGGATGACGAGCGGCAGCGAACCCGCCAGCGCGCCCGCCATCAGCGAGCCCCAGCGGTAGATGTCGCCGTCGACGAATTCGTTGACGATGGCGACGGGCACCGTCTTGTTCTTCACCGATTGCAGGAAGGTGAGCGCGTAGATGAACTCGTTCCAGCACAGTGTGAAGCAGAAGATGAACGCCGAGATCAGGCCGGGCACGGCAAGCGGCAGCACGATCTTGAGCAGGATCTGCCAGCGGCTGGCGCCGTCGATCAGGGCGCACTCCTCGAGTTCGAACGGGATGGTCTTGAAGTAGCCCATCAGAAGCCAGGTCGAGAACGGGATCAGGATGGTCGGATAGGTCAGGATCAGCGACAGCGGCGAGTCGAACAGGCCGTACTGGAACACCACGGTGGCGAGCGGAATGAACAGGATCGACGGCGGCACCAGATAGGCGAGAAAGATCAGGCCGCCGACTAAATTGGCGCCCCGATAGCGCAGCCGGACGATCGCATAGGCAGCAAGCACGCTGGCGGCAATCGACAGGATCGTGGCGCAGACGGCGACGTACATCGTGTTCCACAGCCACAGCGGATAGTTGCTCTCGAACAAGAGCTTGTAGAAGTGCTTGAAGGTCGGATTCCAGGTCCAGAACGGACTGTAGGTTTCCAGATCGATCAGTTGCTCGTCCGGTTTGATCGCCGTGAGCCCCATCCAGTAGAACGGGAACAGCAGGATGAAGACGATGATCGACAGCGGCAAATAGAGCGTCACCAGCCGGCGCGGCAGCGACTGCAGATAGCTCATGCCCTCGCTGTTATCGACGCGGGCGGGCGTGGCGAGAATGGTCTTGAGGTCGACCTTGCTGGCCGGGAGATCAGTCATTGTTTTCTCCCTGCTGCCACTTCCTGCGCTGCAAGCCGAACCAAGAAACCATGATCGCGGCAAGCAGGAACGGAATCATGGCGCTGGAGATGGCGGCGCCTTCGCCCAATTGTCCCGCGATGATCGCGCGCTGATAGGACAGCGTCGCCATCAGGTGGGTGGCGTTGACCGGGCCGCCGCGGGTCATCGCCCAGATCAGCTGGAAGTCGGTGAATGTGAACAGCACCGAGAAGGTCATGACGACCGCGATGATCGGCGTCAGCAAGGGATAGGTGATGTGGCGGAACATCTGCCAGCGCGTGGCGCCGTCGAGCGTCGCCGCTTCATAGAGCGATGGCGACACCGTCTGCAGGCCAGCCAGCAGCGTGATGGCGACGAAGGGTACGCCGCGCCAGATATTGGCGAAGATCACGCAGACCCGCGCCCATGTGGTGTCGCCCAGGAAGTTGATGTTCTGACTGATCAGCCCGAGATGTTTCAGCGACCAGGAGATGATCGAGAACTGGGAATCGAAAATCCACCAGAATGCCAGCGCCGACAGCACCGTCGGCACGATGAAGGGAACCAACACCGCCGCACGCAGGATCGCCTTGAACGGCATGTGCTCGTTGAGCAGCAGCGCCAAATAGAGGCCGATGGCGAATTTCACGGCGCTGGCGACGAACGTGTAGAGCAGCGTGTTGAACACCGAGAGCCAGAAGATGGCGTCATCCCACAGCCATTCATAGTTCTCGATGCCGATGAACTGCCCGACCCGGCCGATCTTCTGGTCGGTGAAGGACAGCCAGATGCCGAGCCCGAGCGGATAGGCCAGGAACAGGATCAGGAACGCCATTGCCGGCAGCATGAACCAGAAGCCGAGCCAGTTCCTGTTGTGCTTGAGCTGACCCCACGTCGTGACTTCGCGGATCTGCGGCTTGGCTTTGCTTGGCGAGAGTGCGATGTCGGCCATGGAGCGGTTCCTGCGGCGATATCCCGTTCAATATGGCTGGAGCGGGCGGCAGATGCCGCCGCCCGCTCCGCTCGCATCAGCGATAGATGCGCTTCAGCTGCCGTTCGGCTTCCGCCACCGCGCCCTTGGCATCCTTGGCGCCGGTGCAGTAGTTGGCGAACATGTCGACCACGATGAAGTCGGCGATTGCGGTCGCCGCCTTCTCGCCGACCTTGCCGATGCCGGCGGCCGGCAGCGCGCGCTTGCTGCAATGGCTGTAGGGCTCGTTCTTCGGATCTGCTTTCCAGACCGGAGACTCGTCATAGGCGTTGAGCGTGTGGGTGAGATAGCCTCGCGCGCCCATCAGCCACTTGTCGAAATTCTCCTTCTCCAGCATGAAGGCGATGAAGGCCTTCGAGGCGTTCGGATATTTGGTGAAGTTGAACGCCAGGATCGGCGACGCAAGCTGCAGTTCGGTCGGCTTGCCGATCGGACCGATCGGAGCCAGCGCGTGGTAGGTATCTTCGGCCAGATCCTTCTTGGTCGGGTCGTCCTTGGCCGCCACATAGATCGAGATGCCGTTGCCGGTGCAGTAGAGCTCGCCGGCCAGGAACGCCTTGTTGTTGGAGGAGTCGTTCCATGACGCCACGCCCGGAATGAAGGTGTCGCTCAGCGCCTTGCAATATTCCAGCGCCTTCATCGTCTCGGGCGAGTTGATGATCACCTTGTCGTCCTTGTCGACGGTCCAGGCGTTGTGGCCCCACAGCACCCAGTGCAGCCAGCCATTGGCGTCGCCGGTCGCGTGGCCGAGCGCAAAGCCGGCCGGCGTGTTGTTGGCCTTGAGCGCCTTGCACAATTCGAGGAAGCCCGCGAAGTCCTTGGGGAACTCCTTGAAGCCGGCCTTGTCGGTCGCCGATTTGCGGTAGGTGAACGCGCCGCCGATGGTCGCAACGGGGATGCCGAGCCAGTCGTTGCCGAGCATGCAGGTCTTCTGCGCTGCATCGGTCCAGCCGCCGTATTTCTTGCCGAGGTAGTCGGCAACGTCGTTCATCTTCAGGACCTTGGTCGGGAACAACTGCGGCAACGTATGCAGACCCCACGCCAGATCGATGCCCGACCCGGTGTTGGCAGCCACCGAAGCCTTCGGCTGAACGTCCTCGAAAGATTCGGAGAACACGTTCATCTGCGTGCCGGTCGCGCTCTGGAACGCGGCGACCATGGCGTTGAAGGCGTCGTCCTCCGCCGGCACGAAACGCTTCCAGCGCATCACCGTCAGCTTGGCGCCGGGCTCGGCCTTCCACGGCGAGTCAGCTGCCCAGGCTTTCGCGAACTCGAAGAGCGCAGGTCCGGTCAGTGCACCGGCCGCCGCCAGTGCGGTGCCGCCCTGCAGAAGCGAGCGGCGGGTAAACTCGTTCATGTCGTTCCTCCTCAGTTATGTTTTTTGTGTTCAGCTATTCAGTCGCTTGCCGGTCGTCTCGTCAAACAAATGCACGAGCGTCGGGTCCGGCTTGAGCCGAACCTTGTCGCCCGGACTGAATTGGTGGCGCTCGCGGAACACGGCAACGACCTGCTCGCCGGCGAGCTTGGCAAACACCTGGGTTTCCGAGCCGGTCGGCTCGACCACGATGATCTCGGCCTCCGCGCCGTCATCGGCAATGGTGAAGTGCTCGGGGCGCACGCCATAGACCACCGGCTTGCCGTCGGAATTGGCCGGCGCGGTCTTCAGCGGCAGCTTGACGCCGTCAGGCCCTTCGAACGTGGCCGCGCCGTTCACCTTCAGCTTCCCCTTGAGGAAATTCATGGCGGGCGAGCCGATGAAGCCGGCCACGAACTGGTTGTCCGGCTTGTCGTAGAGTTCCAGCGGCGTCCCCATCTGCTCGACGATGCCGTCATGCATCACCACGATCTTGTCGGCCATGGTCATGGCCTCGATCTGGTCGTGGGTGACGTAGACGGTGGTGGTCTTCAGCCGCTGATGCAGTTCCTTGATCTCGGTGCGCATGGCGACGCGCAGCTTGGCGTCGAGGTTGGACAGCGGCTCGTCGAACAGGAACACCTGGGGATCGCGCACGATGGCGCGGCCCATGGCGACGCGCTGGCGCTGGCCGCCGGACAATTGGCGCGGATAGCGCTCGAGCAACGGGGTCAGCGCCAGGATCTCGGCGGCGCGCTTGACGCGGCTGTCGATCTCTTCCTTGTTGGCGCCGCGCAGCTTCAGCGAGAAGCCCATATTGTCCGACACCGTCATGTGCGGGTAGAGCGCGTAGTTCTGGAACACCATGGCAATGTCCCGCTCCTTGGGCTGGACATTGTTGACCACGCGCTCGCCGATCGAAATCGTGCCGGAGGTGATGTTCTCAAGTCCCGCGAGCATGCGCAGCAGGGTCGACTTGCCGCAGCCGGAAGGGCCGACCAGAACGACGAACTCGCCATCCTCGATCGGGATCGTCACGCCGTGCAGCACCTCGAAACTGCCAAACGATTTGCGCACGTCGCGAATGTGGACCGACGACATCCAAGTCCTCCCCTCATGTACCCGGCATATCCGAGATTGCCGGACCGCTTCGTTTCTTGTTGTGGCTCTGCGGTTCCGGCAAGCCTGCTGGCTCTGCGGATATTGTCCGCAGTTTGCGCGGTTTTGGCAATCGGTTGCTTAACCGCGCCATGATAGCGCTGTCAATAGTCCTTTGTCCCGGGGCCCTCCTGTGATATCAGCGCCGACATGGCACGGAAACGCACCAAGCCGGGCAAGGTCCGTCTCACGGAAGTGGCAAAGCTCGCCGGCGTGAGCCCGATCACCGCATCGCGCTTCTTCCGAACGCCGGAAGCGCTGTCGATCAACAAGCGCGTGCGGGTCGAAAGCGCCGCCAAGGAACTGGGTTATGTGCCCAATCTGGCGGCACGGGCGCTGGCTTCGCAGCGCACCGAGGTGATCGGCGTGCTGATCCCCTCGCTCACCAATAATGTGTTCTCCGACGTGCTGCGCGGCATCTACGATGCCGTCGACGGCAGCCGTTACAGCATCCAGCTTGCCAATACGCGCTACTCCATCCTGCAGGAGGAGAAGCTGTTGCGCGTCTTCCTGGCGCAGAAGCCGGCCGGGCTGATCGTTACCGGCATCGACCAGACGCCGGAATCGCGCTCACTGATGGAAGCCGCCGACTGTCCGATCGTGCAGCTGATGGAAATCGGCGACAATCCGGTCGACATGATGATTGGCTTTTCGCATGCGGATGCCTGCCACGCAGCGATTTCGCACCTGCTCGACCAGGGCTGCCGCCGCATCGGCTTCCTCGGCGCGCGGATGGATCCGCGGGTGCAGCGTCGCTTTCTCGGATACCAGCAGGCGATGAAAGAGGCAGGCCTGACCGACCCCCGGCTCGTGGTGACGACGCCGCTGCCGACCTCGGTTACGCTCGGCGGCACGCTGTTTGCCGACGTGCTGGCGAAGGCGCCGGACACCGATGCGGTCTTCTGTGCCAACGACGACCTCGCACTCGGCGTGCTCTTCGAATGCCGGCGACGACATATCTCGGTTCCCGATCAGATGAAAATCTCGGGGTTCAACGACCTCGAGTTCATGGCCTCTGCAGTCCCGACCCTGACCAGCGTGCGCACCAACCGGTACGAAATGGGCAGGAACGCTGCCACAATGGTCATCGAGGCGATGGAAGGGCGGCGGCCGGAACAGAGGGTGGTTGACCTCGGATACACCGTGATGGTGCGGCAGAGTTCGGTTCGGCCGGGCCAGGCAGGACGAGCGTCCGCCGAACGGCAGAGCGCCGCCGAATAAGACAAATTGATAGCGCAATCATATGGCTTCGACTAATGTCCAAGGTAAAGGCTGCGTGAGATGCGGCCGGCCGCCGCGTTTGTCAGGCGCAGGATTTTGCGCTTGTTACGCGTCGCGGGTCAGGACGGCGCCTGGCGTCTTCGCATTGCGGGAGGGAAACGAATGAACAAGAACTACGGCAACGGCCACGACAAATCGGCAAATGGCAAGGGCCGGAAGCTTCGCTCCACCGAATGGTTCAACAACCCGCATAACCCCGGCATGACCGCGCTCTATCTCGAGCGCTATCTCAATTACGGCCTGACACGGGAAGAACTGCAGTCCGGCAAGCCGATCATCGGCATTGCCCAGACCGGCAACGACCTCTCCCCCTGCAACCGGCACCATCTGGACCTCGCCAAGCGCGTCCGCGAGGGCATCCGCGCCGCCGGTGGCATCGCCATGGAGTTCCCCACCCATCCGATCCAGGAGACGGGCAAGCGCCCGACCGCCGCGCTCGACCGCAACCTCGCCTATCTCGGCCTGGTCGAAGTGTTGTTCGGCTATCCCCTCGACGGCGTGGTGCTGACTACCGGCTGCGACAAAACTACGCCCGCCTGCCTGATGGCGGCGGCCACCGTGAACCTTCCGGCCATCGTGCTGTCGGGCGGGCCGATGCTGAACGGCTGGTACAAGGGTGAGCGCGCCGGTTCCGGCACCGTGGTGTGGAAAGCGCGCGAGGAACTCGCCGCAGGAAAGATCAACTACGAAGAGTTCATTACCATCGTCGCCTCCTCGGCACCCTCGGTCGGTCACTGCAATACCATGGGCACGGCTTCGACCATGAATTCGCTGGCCGAAGCGCTCGGCATGTCCCTGCCCGGCTGCGCCGCCATCCCTGCCCCCTACCGCGAGCGCGGACAAATTGCCTATGAGACGGGCAAACGCATCGTTGAAATGGTGTGGGAAGATTTGAAGCCTTCCGACATCCTGACGCGCAAGGCGTTCGAGAACTGCATCGTCGTGAATTCCGCGATCGGCGGCTCGACCAATGCGCCGATCCACATCAACGCGCTGGCCCGCCATATCGGCGTGGAACTGTCGATCGATGACTGGCAGAAATACGGGCTCGATGTGCCGCTGCTGGTCAACATGCAGCCGGCCGGCTTCTATCTCGGCGAGGAATATTATCGTGCCGGCGGCATGCCGGCTGTGGTGCGTGAATTGATGAAGCACAAACGCATCCATGAGGATGCGCGCACCGTCAACGGCCGTACCATGGGCGAAAACTGCAAGGATGCGTCTGCACCCGATGGCGACGTGATCTGGAGCTACGACAAGCCGCTGGTGAAGGATGCCGGCTTCGTCGTGCTGCGCGGCAACCTGTTCGATTCCGCGATCATGAAGACCAGCGTGATCTCCAAGGAATTCCGCGACCGCTATCTGTCCAATCCGAAGGAGCCGAATGCGTGGGAAGGCCGGGCCATCGTGTTCGAGGGACCGGAGGATTATCACGACCGCATCGACGACCCCAAGCTCAAGATCGACGAGCATTGCATGCTGTTCATTCGCGGCGCCGGCCCGATCGGCTATCCCGGCGGCGCCGAAGTCGTGAACATGCAGCCGCCGGCGGCGCTGATCAAACGCGGCATCCTTTCGCTGCCCTGCATCGGAGATGGCAGGCAGTCCGGCACCTCGGGCTCGCCGTCAATCCTCAATGCCTCGCCGGAAGCGGCCGCCAATGGCGGGCTCGCCATCCTCAAGACCGACGACAAGGTTCGCATCGACCTCAACAAGGGCAGCGCCAACATCCTGATCTCCGAGGACGAAGTGAAGAAGCGGCATGCCGATCTGAAGGCGCAGGGCGGCTTCCGCTTCCCGCCGAACCAGACGCCATGGCAGGAGATCTATCGCAACACTGTCGGCCAGCAGGCGACCGGCGCCTGCATGGAACTCGCCACGCGCTACCACGACATCGCCGGCAAGGTCGGCGTGGCGCGGGACAATCACTAGCAGCATCGTCATGGCGAGCCCGTCATTCCGGGATGGTCCCGCTGGACCAGACCCGGAATCTCGAGATTCCGGGTTCGGCTCTACGAGCCGCCCCGGAATGACGGAACAGAAACGGAAGGAAGGAAAACAATGCCAGACCGCCTGAAGGGCAAACGCGCCGTCGTCACCGCCGCCGCGGCGGGCATCGGGCGCGCCTGCGCCATCGCATTTGCGCGCGAGGGGGCTACCGTCATCGCCACCGACATCGATGAAGCGGGCCTTGCCACTCTGGCCAAGGAAGGCGTCGCCGAGACGTCGCGGCTCGACGTTCGCAGCACCGCCGACGTCGATGCCTTTGCCAAGCGCGTCGGCAGGATCGATGTCCTGCTCAACGCGGCCGGGTTCGTGCATCACGGGACCATCCTGGATTGTTCGGAACAGGACTGGGATTTTTCGTTCGACCTCAACGTCAAGTCCATGCACCGGACCATCAAGGCGTTCCTGCCGGCGATGCTGGCCGCCGACGGCGGCAGCATCGTCAACATCTCCTCCTGCGCGGCGCTACGCCCGCCAGCCAACCGCTACGTGTACAGCGCATCCAAGGCTGCGGTCTCGCTGCTGACGCGCGCAGTCGCGCTCGATTTCATCACGCAGGGCATCCGCTGCAACAGCATCTGTCCCGGAACGGTGGAAACGCCTTCGATGCTGGCGCGAGCCGCCGCGGTCGGCCCGGACGGACGCGAAAAATTCGTTGCCCGCCAGAAAATGGGGCGGCTCGGCACCGCGGAAGAGATCGCCAGCATGGCGGTCTATCTCGCCAGCGACGAAGCCGCGTTCACCACCGGCGTCGATCTCGTCGTCGACGGCGGCTACATGCTTTGACGTCGTTCCGGGATGGTCCGAAGGACCAGACCCGGAACCTCGAGATTCCGGGCTCGAAGCTTCGCATCGCCCCGGAATGACAACACAGGACAATCCGGGCCGAGAAGGAACGTCGCATATGAACAAGATCGATCTCAACGGACGCACGGCTGTCGTCACCGGCGGCGCGCAAGGATTTGGCAAGGCGATCACCGAGCGCTTCGTCGCCTCGGGCGCGAAAGTCGCGATCTGGGATCACGACAAGGCGCTCGCCGACAAGACCGCGCAGGCCATCGGCAATGCCGTATCCGCATTCCAGGTCGACGTGACCGACAGCGCCGCGGTCGAGAAGACCCGCGACGACACGCTGAAGGCATTCGGCAAGATCGACATTCTCGTCAACAATGCCGGCATCGCCGGCGTCAACAAGACGGTGTGGGAAACCGACCTCGACGAATGGCGCAAGGTGCTGCGCATCAACCTCGACGGCCCCTTCATCTGCTGCAAGGCCATCGTGCCGGCGATGCTGAAGCAGAAATACGGCCGCATCGTCAACATCGCCTCCATCGCCGGCAAGGAAGGCAATCCGAACGCGGCGCATTATTCCTCCTCGAAGGCCGGCCTGATCGCGCTGACCAAGTCACTCGGCAAGGAGCTTGCCGCCCACGACATCCTGGTCAATGCGGTGACGCCGGCGGCAGCCAAGACCGCGATTTTCGACCAGATGACGCAACAGCATATCGACTTCATGCTGTCGAAGATCCCGAAGGGCCGTTTCGTGCTGGTCGAGGAACTGGCGGCGATGGTGGCGTGGCTCGCCTCGGAGGATTGCGCCTTCTCCACCGGCGCGGTGTTCGATATTTCGGGCGGGCGGGCGACGTATTGATGGCAATCCACCAACGTCATTTCGGGGCGATGCGCAGCATCGAACCCGAAATCGCGAGGTTCCGGGTTCGCGCTTCGCGCGCCCCGGAACGACAAGCAAAACGGAGTCCATCATGATCCACGAAGGCGGTTGCCTGTGCGGCGCGGTTCGCTTCAAGGCCGAGGGCGAGCCGCTGAACGTGCGTGTCTGTCATTGCCGCAATTGCCAGAAGGCGATGGGCTCGCCGTTCTTTGCGCGGGCGCTGTTTCCGCAGAGCGCGCTCACCGTCGAAGGCAAGATCTCCGGCTACCCGACCTCGGCAAGGCTCGAGCGCCGGTTTTGCCCCAACTGCGGCACGCGGCTGTTTGCCTGGCGCAAAGACGGCACGGCGGCCGGCGTGGCGCTGGCCACCTTCGACGACCGCAACGCCTTTCGGCCGACCGAACACATCTGGTTGTCCGAGAAGATGGAGTGGGTGAAGATCGACGACGGACTGAAGCAATATCAGGAATCGATTCCGCAATGACGTCGTCCCGGCGCAGGCCGGGGCCCAATGGCCAGCGCTATCGCGGTGAATGACGACAGACAATTAACAATCTTTGCAACAATGGCCGGCGCGGCGTCTCGGGCCCGGCCTGCGCCGGGACGACGTCGGAGAATTCGTGCTAGCCTGCCCGCTCGGCGCGCAAGGAATCCGGGGCATCCCATTTGAACATCTCGCTGTACGACCTCTCGGTGTGGGTGATCCCGCTCCTGTTCGCCATCACCTTTCACGAGGCCGCCCACGGCTTTGTCGCACACCGGCTCGGCGACAACACCGCCTGGCAACTCGGGCGCGTCAGCTTCAATCCGCTCAAGCATATCGATCCCTTCGGTACCGTGATCCTCCCGGGCGTGCTGCTGATGGCGCATTCGCCGTTCCTGTTCGGCTACGCCAAGCCCGTGCCGGTGAATTTCCGCAACCTCAACCACCCCCGGCTTGACATGGTCTGGGTGGCGCTGGCGGGCCCAGCCACCAACATCCTGCTGGCGCTGGCGGCCGCAGCTATGTTCCACGCCATGCCCTTCGTGCCCGCCGATTACGCCAAATGGGTCGCGGACAACCTTAAAAACTCGCTTGTCATCAACGCGGTGCTCGCCGTCTTTAACATGATGCCGATACCGCCGCTGGACGGCGGTCGGGTCGCGGTCGGGCTGTTGCCGAACTTCCTCGCCTACCCGCTGGCCCGGCTCGAACCCTACGGCATGCTGATTTTGATCGGCGCACTGATCTTTCTGCCATTGCTCGGGGCGCAACTCGGTCTAAATCTTGATGTTATCTCGGCGATACTGCGGACGCTGACGGCTTATGTGCTGGGCGCCGTTCTGTTCCTGACGGGCAACACGTAGGCTCGCCGGATCGAAGTTGAGGGCAAGATTGGCCAAAGCCGCCGACATGTTGATCGCGAGACGGGCCGATACGCGGGCACGCGCCGATTTTGCGACCTGGAGGATGATGGCGAAGCTGAACGGCGCCTCGGCGCTGCCGCAGCATGCGCAGGATTTTCTCGTCGCCTACCAAAAGTTCCTCAAGCAGATGACGGACGCGGACGCCAGCGAAGCAACGATCGCGCTGATGTACCAGAGCTACTATGCCGAGATGGGCGGAGCCGGCCCGCCGCCCGACCTTCCGGCGCGCCCGAACGAGCCCGCGACCGACAACGTCACCGCATTCCGCCGCCCCACCCCGAAGCCGAAGCAGGCCGCGGTTTCTCCGTCGGGTCAGGGTGACCGGCCAAAACTTCCGGTGGCGCTGATCTTCATCTGCCTCGTGGTGGTGTATGTCGGCATCCGGTATTTCTGGCCGTAGCGACTTTTCCGCGTGGTGAAATTTGCGACTTTTGTGCGCATCGTCCCGACTAGGCGACCGCACGGTCGCACGCCATAATGCGCTGACGAACCTCATAAACGAAGAACCTATTGGAGGAAAAATGAAACGATCCCTTGCCGCGCTCGCGATGACCACGAGCCTGGTATTTGCCGGCAGCGCCCTGGCGCAAACGCTGGACAAGAACGTCAAGGTGGGAAGCCTCGGCGACCAGTCCGGCCTTTACGCCGATATCGGCGGACCCGGCTCGGTCGTCGCCGCCCAGATGGCGATCGAGGATTCCGGGCTGCAGGCCAAGGGCTGGAAGCTCGAGCTGATCTCGGCCGACCACCAGAACAAGCCCGACGTCGGCTCCAATATCGGCAAGCAGTGGATCGACGTCGAGAAGGTCGACGTGTTCGTTGATCTCGCCAGTTCGGGCGTGGGCCTTGCAATCGCAAACCTCGCCAAGGAGAAGAACGTCGTCAACCTCAACTCCGGCTCGGCGTCGTCGGACCTGACGGGCTCGCAGTGCTCGCCCAACACCGTGCACTGGGTCTACGACACCTACATGCTCGCCAACGGTACCGGCAAGGCGCTGGTCAAGGCCGGCGGCGACACCTGGTTCTTCCTTACCGCGGACTATGCCTTCGGCCATGCGCTGGAGCGCGACACCGCGGCCGTCGTCACGGCCAATGGCGGCAAGGTGATCGGCGGCGTCAAGCATCCGCTCAACAACGCCGACTTCTCGTCCTTCCTGCTGCAGGCGCAGTCGTCCAAGGCCAAGATCATCGGGCTCGCCAATGCAGGCGGCGACACCACCAACTCGATCAAGCAGGCGGCGGAGTTCGGCATCGTGGCCGGCGGCCAGAAGCTGGCGGGCCTCCTGATGTTCCTTACCGACGTGCAGGCGCTCGGCCTGAAAGTTTCCCAGGGCCTTAACTTCACCGAGACCTTCTACTGGGACATGAACGACCAGACCCGCGCCTTCACCAAGCGCTTCATGGAGCGCTACAAGAAAAGCCCGCCGACCATGGTGCATGCCGGCGTCTATTCCTCGCTGATCCACTATTTCAAGGCGCTCGAAGCGCTCGGCGGCAATCCGCATGACGGCCGCGCCGTGGTCGCCAAGATGAAGGAGATGCCGACCGACGACCCGCTGTTCGGCAAGGGCTCGATCCGCGCCGACGGCCGCAAGATCCACCCGGCCTATCTGTTCGAGGTGAAGTCGCCGGCGGATTCCAAATATCCGTTCGACTACTACAAGACGGTGTCGACGATCCCGGCGGAGGAAGCCTTCATTCCGCTGGAGAAGAGCGTCTGCCCGCTGGTGAAGAAGAGCTGATTTCCCTTCGCCGCACCCGCAAGTCAAACACCCTCTGCCGGACGGCAGAGGGTGTTCTCACTTCTTCTCGTTAAAATTCACATTCAGGTTGTAGCTGAACGTGTCATCCGTCAGCTCGGCCGGCGGCCGCGGCACGGGATCGCTGCGGCGGATCATGGCGATCGCGGCCTCGTCGAAGGCGGCATCGCCGGAGGACTCGATCACGCCGACCTCGACAACATTGCCGAGACGGTTGAGCGTCAGGTGGACCTTCACCGACGCAGTCTTGTTCTTCTTTACCTTGGGATAGCGCTTGTGCAGCTCGAAATAGGCGCTGATCTGCTTGCCCCAATCGGCGGTCAGCTTGCCTATGTCCTTGCCGATGCCGAGGTTCGGCGCCCTCGCCTTCTCCGCCTCCGGCGCCTTCTCGTCGAGAGTCTGAAGCGCGGTTGCCTCCTGCGCGACCGACTCCGTCGAGGCTGCGGTGGCGACAGCGGCGATCTTGGGCTCGTCTTCCTTCGGCTTGTTTGAATCGTTCTGCGTCACGATCCGGTCGGGATCTTCGGTTTCCTGCGGCCGGTCCTTCGGCAGGTCGGTCTGCTTGACCTCGGCCTTCTGCTCGTTGAGCTGGGGCGCGGCGGCGGAGGGATCGGCGTCGGGTCCGGGCGGCAGGTCGTTGGGCTCGACATGGGGAGAAGCAAAGACGCCGATTTCGATCGCGGTGGCGCCGAGCGTCCCCTCATCGAGGCCGTCGCCGCGCAGGTGCGCGACCGCCAGGGCCACGCCGCCGAGATGCAGCGCGAGCGCGCCGGCCGCAGCGCCTAGCCACAACCGCTTCGATGGCCTCGGCTCGTTGTCGAGATCGGTCATCGCTGGTCCGCCCCTCAGGGCTTCGACGGTTCGGCCGCGAGCATCGGCGCCGCTGCGGCGGGAACCTCGAGCGCGACCAGTTTGAGCTTGGTATAGCCGCCGGCGCGCAGGATTTCGAGCACATCCATCAGGTCGCCATAGGGGACCGCCTTGTCGGCGCGCAGGAAGATGAAGCGGTCCTTGCTGTTGTCGGGCGCGGAATCGAGCGTGGACACCAGTTCGGCGCGCTTCACCGGGGTCTCGCCGACGGCGACCGTGAGGTCGGGCTTGATGCTGACATAGGTCGGCTTGTCCGGCTTCTTCTGCGCTACCGCCGCGGAGGTCGGCAGGTCGATCGGCAGATCGACGGTGGCAAGCGGAGCCGCCACCATGAAGATAATCAACAGCACCAGCATCACGTCGATGAAGGGCGTGACGTTGATCTCATGGGTTTCGGCGAAATCGCCCTCGTCGTCGAACTCGCTGCCTGCGACCGAGACTGCCATCGTCCTACTCCGCCGCGCGCGACAGCGTGCCGGCGCTGACATGGGTGCGGTCGAGATCGCGCGACAACAGCCGCGCCGCCGCACCGGAAGCGCGGTTGACCAGTTCGAGATATCCCTTCGTCACCCGCGCGAAGTGATTGTAGATGATGACGGCCGGGATCGCCGCGACGAGGCCGATGGCGGTGGCCAGCAGCGCTTCGGCGATACCGGGTGCGACCACGGCAAGGTTGGTGGTCTGCGCCTTCGAGATGCCGATGAAGGAATTCATGATGCCCCAGACCGTCCCGAACAGGCCGACAAAGGGCGACGTCGCGCCGATGGTGGCGAGCAGGCCCATGCCGAGCCGGACACGGCGGGATTCGGCGCGGACGATCTCGGCCGAGCTCGAGGCGGCGCGCTCCTTGATGCCGGCGTCGCTGGAAATGCCGGCGGACAATCGGGCCTCGCGCATGCAGGCTGCCAGCAGCGAGGGCAAGACGCCCTCTTTCGGACCGAGCGCGAACTGTGCCTCGGCCAGCGAGCGGGCTTCCGAAATCTTCTTCAGCGCGGAGCGAACCTTCTGCTGCACGATCGACAGCTCGATCATCTTGGCGATGAAGATCGTCCAGGTGAGCAGCGAGGCGAAGGCAAGGCCGATCATCACGCCCTTCACCACGACGTCGGCGGACATGAACATCGACCACGGCGACAGCTCGCGCGGCACGTTGATCGTCAATTTGCCAGCGGCGCTCTCGACGGGCGCTGCCGCCGCAGGGATTGCGGAAGGGGCTGCCGGGGTCTGGACCGGCGCGGCCTGGGCTGCCGGTGCCGGCTGAGCCGTCGGGACCTGCTGCGCCGACGAAGGCTCCACCAGCAGCACGAGCGCCGAGATCGCGGCTGCAGCCGCACCAAACAAAAAGCTCTTCATACTTCGGCCCAGTAGCGGATCAGGTTGTGATAAATGCCAGTCAATTTGACCGTTTCAGGGTCGTCCCGCCCCAGTCGCTCCGCCAGGGCCTGGATCGAGGTATCCAAATCGAAGATCAGGCTGCGGGCGTGGGCATCCCGTATCATGCTCTGCAGCCAGAAGAAAGACGCCACGCGCATACCTCGCGTGACGGGTGTGACCATGTGCAGGCTCGAAGCGGGATAGAGCACCAGATGGCCCGCCGGCAGCTTGACTTCGTGGGATCCGTAGAGGTCCTCGATGACGAGCTCGCCGCCGTCATACTCTTCCGGCTCCGACAGAAACAGCGTCACCGACACGTCGGTGCGGATGCGCAGGCCCGTCAGGCGATCCCCCCGCACCGCATTATCGACGTGAATGCCGAAATGATGGCCGTTGGAGGCGGCGTAGCGATTGAACAGCGGCGGAAAAATCTGCTGCGGGATGGCCGCCGAAATGAAGCGAGGATTGGCCGTCAGCGCGGAGATGATGCGGTTGCCGAGCGAACGCGCGGCCTCGCCGTCCGGCGGCAACTGCTCGTTCTTCTTCACCATCGCCGATTGCGCGCCGGCGGTGGAGCGGCCGTCTTCCCAGGCGCAGGCGTCCATGGTGCGGCGGAAATCCGCCACATCGGCCTTGCTCAGCACATCGGGGACGCAGATCAGCATACCATCAGAATTTGGCCGAAGTAACGAGGTAGAACGCCCGCCCCGGCGCCACCGCGACGAACGGCGTCGCGCTGCGATAGAGCGTATCGTAGTAGAGCTTGTTGGTCAGGTTCTGAGCGTAGAGCTTGACGCTCCAGTTCTTGTCGATCTTCTTCTCGACGAAGGCATCGAAGCGCCAGTAGCTCGGCAGCAGCGTGCCGGTATTGGCGCCGAACGTGCCGCCATAGACCTTGGAGCGGAACACCGCCTGGCCGCCGAGCTCCCAGTCGCCGTCGAACTTGTACTTGCTCAGCAGGCTGAACGATTGATGGGCAATATTGGCGAGCGGCAAGCCGATATTGGAGGCGGTGTTGCTCTTGGTCACCTGCGACTGCATCAGCACGATGCCGCCGAACAGGCTCCAGCGATCGGTGAGATTGCCGCTGGCCTCGATGTCGATGCCCTGGATCCGGTAGGCCGCGCCCGAAGTGAACGTGTTGGTGCCGTTTATGACCACCGCCTCGCGCGCATTGTCCTTCTCGGTCTGGAACAGTGCGCCGCTCACCAGCAGGTGACGGTCGAACAGCTCCCACTTGGTGCCGACTTCGGCGCCCTTGTTGCGCTCGGGCCCGAGAATGACGGCGCCCGGCGCGGCCGCACCGTAGTCGAAGGCGGTGCCGTCCAGCTCGGCGCCGAACGGATTGGTCGAGGTCGCATAGGCCGCATAGAGGCTTCCGATCGGCAACGGCTTGAAAACGATGCCGCCGTTGTAGTTGATGAAGTCCGAGTCGACCGTGCTGGACAGCGTGTTGTTCGACGACCTCAGATGATAGCCATCATAACGGACGCCGCCATTGACGATGATGGTGTCCTGCCAGTTCGCGGTGTCGAGAAGGTACAGGGCCTGGCTGTCGACATTGTACCGGGTGGGATTTCCGCTCAGCGAAGGAATCGTCGTGAACGGAATTAGGGTGTAGGTCGGGAAATAGATCGACTGGTTTGGCAAGGCGCCGTTGCCACTGAACGCGCCCGCCCCGAACGCTTCCGACGACAGCCCCGTGTAACGGTCGATACCGACGCGCTCGTTCGACGCTTCGACGCCGACGACAGCCGTGTGTTTCACCGGACCGGTGTTGAACTTGAACGCGGCCTCTTCCTGGTTGGCCAGGACGTCGACCCACTGGTTGCGGCTCTGCGGGCTCGCAGTGAACGTCCACAGCATCGGATTCGGATTTGTCGTCACCGGCGACTGCGGCAATGTGCCGATATAGGCGAGCTGCGAGTGCTCCGCACGGGTCCGGCTGGTGAAAGTAATGCTGTCGGTGAGCTTGAATTCACCGGTCAGCGTGCCGAAGTCCTGCCGGGCGGTCTGCCAGTCGCGATTGACGAAGCCATACCAGTTCTGGCGCGGGATGCCGGCCTCGGTGACCGGCACGTTGCCCTGGCGATACCAGGGCACGCCGAAATCCGGAAGGCCGCTGAGGTCGGTGTGGACGTAGTTGGTGGTGATCTTGATGTTGTCGGTCGGCGTATACTTGGTCGAGATGAAGCCGCCCCAGCGGTCGTCGGTCACGTAGTTGCGGCCGGCGACGCCTGCGTCCTGGAACAGGCCGCCGCTGCGCACCGAGAAGGTCGGACTGATCACCTGATTGACGTCGAGGGTGACGCGCTTGGTGCGGTCGGTACCGAGCGTGCTCTCGGCGTTGTAGAAGTTGGCATCGGCTGCCTGCTTTGTGACGATATTGATGGCTCCGCCGGCGGTGCCCCGGCCGGCATAGGAGGAAGCCGGCCCGCGCAGGATCTCGATCTGCTCGGTGAAGAAGTTTTCGCGGATCGAAACCGCGGGATCGCGAATGCCGTCGATGAATACGTCGTTGCGCACGTCGAAGCCGCGGATGAAGAAGCGGTCCCCGAACGCGTTACCTCCCTCGCCGGAACCCAGGGTCACGCCTGCGGTGGAGCGTCCGATCTCACGCAGCGTGGTGGCATTCTTGTCGGCGAGCACCTCCTTGCTCAACACGGTAATGGTCTTCGGCGTGTTCAGCAGTGGCTCCGGAAACTTGCTCGAGGCCTGAACACGATCGACCTTGTAAGGCGCCGTCGGGTCGGCATAGGGATTGCGGTCCGCCGAGAGCCCGCCAGCGTTGGGAAAGGGAACGGCAGCGACCTGCGCCGGCTGCGTGCGACGCGCCGCGCGGCGCAGCGCCGAGCGCGCGCGCAGCTGGTCGGCGGAAGGTTTCGACGCCGCCGGGCGCGGTCGTTCGACGGGCGCATCGACGTTGACCGGCGGCAACGATTGCTGGGCTTCGGCAGTGCCGCCCGACAGCGTGGCTGCCGCGATCAGACCCGCCACCGCGGAGACCTTCTTGCCGTCTACTCGTTCATCCACCGTGTCGGTCGCGGCGCTGTATCGCAGCGACTTCGGTGCTCTCATTGCAGTCATGGCGCGCCCCTGAATCTTTAGTTCGAGCACGCTTCCTGACGCGCAACGAACAATCCCTGACTGCGTGAGTATCGAGCGTGAAAATTCGGGTCAATGCAGGGGGAGCAACACCACGCTTGAATCGATCCAGTTGAAACTGATTCTAAATTCAAGTTTGAAACGGTTCTAAAGAACAGTTTGTAAGCGTTCTAATAACGATTCTAAATCCGAAATCCTGACGTGAAGACGCGGCCAGCGCTCGCATCAATCGCTACTCGGCGGCTTCATCAGCGAGAACAATTCGTCGACCGATCGCGACGCGATCTGCCGCACGCGCTCGGTGTTGTCCATGCCGGCGATGTTGATGCCCTTCACGACAGCTTTGATCTCGTCGCGAAAATCGCTGAGGAAGCGGAGCGGATCGCGCTGGTCGTTGGCGACGCGCGCGATCAGCCCGGTGATCAGGATCTGGCACGCGAGCATGCGTCCGTTCAACTCTTCCATCGCGGGTGTGCTCCCTGCTGAAAAAATGGCGAGCCGATATGAACCATCATGCCGTCGGTTGCAATGGGCGCAGCAGACGCGCGGCGGGGTCGGCGAGCACGCATTCAGCGTTGTCCGCGCATCCTGCGAACTTTCTGCCGTTCACGACGGTTCCGTCTACCGAGGTCCGGGCCTGCCGGTGCGGCAGCCTTCAAACCTTTCCAATTGTTCAGGAAGTCTCAAGGCAATGTGTGTTTACTTCGGCGCATTCGACCCGATATCGCTTGTATCGGGGAACCGACTTGAGCACTCAACGGTTGGTCCCGATCACCGTGAGCGCGCATGTCCTGGTCTCGCACCATCCGCTGGCTTTTGCTGATTGCAGCCGTGGGCACCGCCGGCTATTTCGGCTGGGACCAGTATAGCCGAGCACGCGCGCGACAGGCGCAAGCCGCCCAAAAGGCTCCCGCCAGCAATCCCGTACCGGTGAAGATCGCGACCGTCGGCAAGGCGGATTTTCCGGTTTACCTGACCGGCCTCGGAACCGTGCAGGGATTCAACACCGTACTGGTGCGCAGCCGCGTCGACGGCCAGATCAACAAGATCGACTTCACGGAAGGCCAGTTCGTGAAAGAAGGCGACACGCTGGTCGAGATCGATCCGCGGCCGTTCCAGGCGTCGCTGGACCAGGCAAAAGCGAAGAAGGCGCAGGACGAGGCCAATCTCGCTAATGCCAGGCTTGACCTGCAGCGCTACACGCGGCTTGGCGAGTTCGCCACAAAGCAACAAACAGACACGCAACGCTCCCAGGTCGCACAGCTGACCGCGCAGATCGAAGCCGATCAGGCCGCGATCGACAACGCGCAGACCCAGTTGGACTACGCCACCGTCAAGGCGCCGATTTCGGGCGTTGTCGGAATCCGCCAGGTAGACGTCGGCAACATCGTCAATGCATCCACTCAAACCGGAATCGTCAGCATCGCCCAGGTCGAGCCGATCGCAGTGATCTTCACTGCGCCGGAGGAGCAGCTACCCGACATCAGGGCCGCGCTTGCCGAAGCGCCGCCGAAGGTGATCGCGCTGTCGACCGACGGCAAGAAGGCGATTTCCACGGGCACGCTGGCGCTGATCAACAACCAGGTCGACACCACCAGCGGCACGATCCGGCTCAAGGCGGTGTTCGACAACAAGGACCATGCGCTGTGGCCGGGGCAAGCGGTCTCAACCCGACTGCTGGTCGCGACGCTGAAGGATGCGACCGTCGTCCCGGATGACGCCGTTCAACACGGCAATGACGGACTCTTCGCCTTCTCTGTCGATGCCGACAACAAGGCGGAACTGCGCCGGATCAAGATAAGTAAATCCGGCGACGGCCGCTCGGTGGTCGACGAGGGCTTGTCGCCGGGCGAGCGGGTCATCGTCTCCGGCCAGTACAGGGTGCAGCCTGGAACACTGGTCGGCGCCAGCATGGCCGATGCGGCCGCAAAGGTCGGCCGGGAATGAGCGGCGGCATCTCGGCGCCATTCATCCGCTATCCCATCGGTACGTCGCTGCTGATGGCCGGCATTCTCTTTGTCGGCCTCGTCGCCTATCCCCTGTTGCCGGTCGCGCCGCTGCCGCAGGTAGACTTCCCGACCATCCAGGTCACCGCCAACCTGCCCGGCGCCAGCCCCGAGACGATGGCATCATCCGTGGCGCAGCCGCTGGAACGACAGTTCGCCCAGATCCCCGGCATCGCGCAGATGACCTCGACCAGTTATCTCGGCACCGCGGCCATCACGATCCAGTTCGACCTCAACCGCGTCATCGACGGCGCGGCCAATGACGTGCAGGCGGCGATCAATGCGGCGAGCGGGCAACTGCCGAAAAACCTTCCCTCGCCACCGACCTATCGCAAGGTCAACCCTGCGGATTCCCCGATCCTGATCCTGTCGGCGGTTTCGGATACGCTGCCGCTGACGGAAGTTTCCGACACCGTCGACATCCAGCTCGGCCAGCAGATCAGCCAGATATCCGGCGTCGCGCAAGTGACGATCGGCGGCCAGCAGAAGCCCGCGATCCGTATCCAGATCGATCCCGCAAAACTCGTCGCCAAGGGGCTCTCGCTGGAGGACGTGCGCAGCCAGATCGCGATCAGCACCGTGGATGCTCCCAAGGGCAACATCGACGGTGCAACGCGTGCCTACACCATCTACGCCAATGACCAGTTGACGGCCTCGAAAGACTGGAACGACGTCATTATCGCCTACCGGAACGGCGGCCCGCTGCGCATCCGCGACATCGGCCAGGCCGTCTCGGGCCCCGAGGATGCCAAGCAGGCGGCCTGGGCCGACGGCAAGCGCGGCGTGTTCCTGGTGGTGTTCAAGCAGCCCGGCGCCAACGTCATCGAGACGGTGGACAAGATCAAGGCTACCCTGCCCCGGCTGGTCGCAGCGATCCCGCCGCAGATAAAAGTCGACGTGCTGAGCGACCGTACCACCACGATCCGCTCCGCGGTCGCGGACGTCCAGTTCACCATGCTGCTCACCATTGCGCTGGTCGTGATGGTGATCTTCCTGTTCCTGCGCAGCTTTTGGGCGACCGTCATCCCCGCCGTGACGGTCCCGCTTGCGTTGCTCGGCGCCTGCTCGCTGATGTGGGTGTTCGGCTATACGCTCGACAATCTCTCGCTGATGGCGCTGACCATCGCGGTCGGCTTCGTGGTCGACGACGCCATCGTGATGCTGGAGAACATAACCCGCTATATCGAGGAGGGTGAGAAGCCGATGGCCGCCGCCTTTCGCGGCGCCAGCGAAATCGGCTTCACGATCGTCTCGATCAGCATCTCGCTGGTGGCGGTGCTGATCCCGCTCTTGCTGATGGGCGGCATCATCGGCCGCCTGTTCCGCGAATTCGCCGTCGTGCTGGCGATGACGATCTTCGTGTCGATGCTCGTCTCGCTCACGCTGACACCGATGATGGCTTCGCGATTCCTGCGCGCACACCACGAGACGCGACACGGCGGCTTCTATCAGTGGAGCGAAAGCGTGTTCGACGTCATGTTGCACGGCTATGAGCGCGGCCTCGACCTGGCGCTGCGCTGGAAACGGACCACGTTGACGGTATTCTTCGCCACGCTCGGCCTGTCCGTCCTCCTCTTCATTGCGATTCCCAAAGGCTTCTTCCCGCAACAGGACGTCGGCCTGATTACCGCGACCTCAGAGGCCGGCCAGGACATCTCCTTTGCCGACATGAAGCGGCACCAGGAAGAACTCGGCAAGATCGTGCAGGCCGACCCTGATGTCGCCACCATCGCCATGTCGGTCGGCGGCAGCGGCAGCGCGCTGAACACCGGGCGGATGTTCATCACCCTGAAGCCGCGCGACGAGCGCAAGGCGAGCGCCCAGGAGATCATCGCTCGGCTGCGGCCGAAGCTGGAGAAGGTCGAGGGCGCGCGGTTGTTCATGCAGGCGGCGCAGGACGTCCGGCTCGGCGGCCGGCCGACGCGCACGCAGTTCGAGTTCACGCTGCAGGATGCCAATCTCGCCGAGCTGAACGAATGGGCGCCAAAAATACTCGCGAAAATGCAGACCCTGCCCGAGCTGCGCGATGTCGCCACCGACCAGCAGACGAGGGGCACGACCCTGGAGCTGAAGATCAATCGCGACACTGCCGCGCGTTACGGCATCCAGCCCCAGCAGATCGACGATACGCTATATGACGCATTCGGCCAGCGGCAGGTGACGCAGTACTTTACGCAGCTCAACAGCTATCACGTCATATTGGAGGTGCTGCCGGAGCTGCAGGGCGCCATCGACACGCTCGACAAGATCTACCTGAAATCACCCACCACCGGCGATCAGGTGCCGTTGTCGACTTTTGCGAGCTGGACCAGCGTGCCGGTGCGGCCTCTGTCGATCAGCCATCAGGGACAGTTTCCGGCCATCACCATCAGCTTCAATCTTGCCCAGGGCGTGGCGCTCGGACGGGCTACCGACGCCGTGGAGAAGGCAATGACCGATCTCGGCACGCCCGCAACGCTGGCCACGTCCTTCCAGGGGACCGCGCAGGCGTTCCAGCAATCGCTGAGCACCGTGCCGCTGTTGATTCTCGCGGCCCTCGTTGTCGTGTATCTGATCCTCGGTATTCTCTACGAGAGCTACATCCACCCGATCACGATTCTCTCCACCCTGCCCTCGGCCGGTGTCGGCGCGCTTGCGATCCTGATGGCGGCGGGCTTCGACTTCAGCCTGATCGCGCTGATCGGCATCATCCTCTTGATCGGCATCGTCAAGAAGAACGGCATCATGATGGTGGACTTTGCCATCGCAGCCGAGCGGGACGAGCAGCTCGCGCCGGAGCAGGCGATCCGGCAGGCCGCGCTGCTGCGCTTCCGCCCGATCATGATGACGACCATGGCGGCGCTGCTCGGCGGCGTACCGTTGATGCTCGGCACCGGCACGGGATCGGAAATCCGCCAGCCGCTCGGCTATGCCATGGTCGGTGGACTTCTGGTCAGCCAGGCGCTGACGCTGTTCACCACGCCCGTGGTCTATCTTTATCTCGACCGGCTCTCGAACGCGTTCTCGCGCTGGGGGCGCTCGTCTCGAGCAGACGGCGCTCGTCGCGAGGAGGTCAAGCAGGCGGCGGAGTAATTCGTCATTGCCGCGCCATCTCGGCCTTCCCTACTTCCTCTCCATCGAGCTTCTGATCCTCGTGCATCACGACCGTGACCCGCAGCAGTTTTCCCGTGAACTCGAACGGCGCGGCATAGTGCGATACCGGGCTGCCGCGGTCGCGGCCGATGTCGAGTCCGGACCACGAGATCAGCGTGTTGAAGCCGAACTGCGTCTGCATCGATCCCGCGGGCTCGCCGTCGATCAGCAGCGTGTATTCGCTGAAGCCCGTCCGCGCGCCCTTGGCCGGCGGCTCCTTGCGCACCAGGCGTTCGACATGCAGCCCGAGCCGGTGGGCGCCTGACGGGACTTTGCGGGTGGAGCGGACGATCTCGTGGCCACCGCCGATGTTGAGGTCATGCACGAGATACCCATCCTTCAGGTAGAGGCTATAGCCTGAGGTGGCATCGCCATGGGCGATCAGCACACCCTCGGCGCCGTCAGCGATCTCGGCAAAGGCCTCGATGGTGTAGCTGCGGCTGCGCACATCGGGCGCAACGTCGGTCGGCACGTGGCCCATGCCGGCGTGGAAGGTGAAGCGGCTGCGCTCGCCATGGAAGCGCGTCGCGTTCTCGGCAAAGCGAGGCCCGAAGCGGTCGTCGAGCGGCAGCACGTTGTGCTTCTCCGCCTCCGCCCACCACAGTTTGATCATCTCGGCCAGGCGCTCCGGCTCCTTCTCGGCGAGATCGTCGACTTCCGAGAAGTCGCGGTCGAGATGAAACAGCTCCCACTTGTCATTTTCGAACGGCGTACCGGAGGGATGGAAGGCAACCGCCTTCCAGCCATCCTTCCAGAGGCCGCGATGGCCGAACATCTCGAAATACTGCGCCGAACCCTTCGACGGAGCCGATGGATTTGCGATCGACGGCGCGAAACTCACGCCTTCGATCGGCATCTGCGGTACGCCTGCGATGCCGGCCGGCGCCTCGACATCGATCAATTCCAGCAGGGTCGGGACCAGATCGCAGGCATGGATGAACTGGTGGCGCAACTCGCCCCTGGCCTTGATGCGGTTCGGCCAGCACATCACGAAGGGATCGCGGATGCCGCCGCCATGGGTGTTCTGCTTGTAGCGGCGCAGCGGCGTGTTCGATGCCATCGCCCAGCCATGCGGAAAGTTGGTATGCGTGTCGGGGCCGCCGATGTCGTCGATCCGGCGCAGCTTCTCCGCCATCGGCTCGGGACGGAAATTGAACGGTCCCATCGCATTGATGAAGCCGAGCGGCCCGCCCTCCTGGCTGGCGCCGTTGTCGGACATCACGATGACGAGCGTGTTGTCGCGCACGCCCGCTTTGTCGAGGAACGCAACCAGCCGCGCCAGATGCTGGTCGGCATGGTCGAGCATGCCGGCGAACGCCGATTGCAGGCGAGTGAAGACGCGACGTTCGTCGTCGGAGTGCTCCTGCCAGGCTTTCACGCCGTCATTGCGCTTGGGCATTCTGGTCTCTTGCGGCACCACGCCCATTGCCTTCTGCTTCGCCATGCGCTGCTCGCGCTCGGCGTCCCAGCCATGGGAAAACATGGCGTCGTAGCCCTTGATGAGGTCGGCCGGTGCCTGATGCGGCGCGTGGCAGGCCCCGAGCGCCACCCAGGTCAGCCACGGCAGATCGGGCCGGTCGGCAAGATGATCGGCGACAAAACGGATCGACTGGTCGATCAGATCGGCCGTCAGGTGATAGCCGGTCTCGTAAGTACCCGGAGGATCGATGTGCGCGTTGTCGCGGACGAGCTCCGGCGCAAACTGATCGGTCTCGGCGTCGAGGAATCCATAGAAGCGGTCAAAGCCGCGGCCGAGCGGCCAGCCGTCGAACGGCCCGGTGGCGCCGCTCTCGGTCAGCGGCGTCACGTGCCATTTGCCGACCATGTAGTTGCGATAGCCGTGCGTCCGCAGCATCTCGGCAAGCGTGCCCGCCTCCTTCGCGATCTTGCCGCGATAGCCGGGGTAGCCGGAATCGAAATTGGCGAGACAGCCGACGCCGACGGAATGGTGATTGCGTCCCGTCAGCAGCGCCGCGCGGGTGGTCGAGCACATCGCGGTGGTGTGGAAGCCGGTATAGCGCAGGCCCTCGGCCGCCAGGGCATCGATGGTCGGCGTTTTGATCCGCGAGCCGTAGCAGCTGAAATCGGAGAAGCCCACGTCGTCGAACAGCACGACGAGAATGTTCGGCGCGCCCGCCGGCGGCTTCTTCGCCGTCGGCCACCAGGGTTTTGAATCCCTGACCGTCCTGCCGATCGTGCCGCCAAAGGATCTTGCGTTGTCAGCGCTCATGATTTCCTCCCTGCCGTTGGCCTGCGGCCGCGTTGCTCGCAGCTCGCCCCTCCCGCCCGACAGGCGGGACCCGCTTGAACAAAATTATAATCCGAATTATGATTATGAATTGTCGGAGATGCAAGCGCCAATGCAACCCCTGTCGGAAGAACTGGACCTGCCGGGCGTCGCCCCGTCGCGGCAAAAGCGCAGCCGCGAGACGACGCTGGCGCTGCTTGCGGCCGGCGCGGAAATGTTGCGCAGGCGCAGCCTCGCCGAGCTTTCGATCGAGGCGCTTTGCGCCGAGGTCGGCGCCACCGTGGGCGCGTTCTACAGCCGTTTCGAGAGCAAGGACGCCTATTTCAACGCGCTGATGGCGCTCGCCGCGCGCGACGGCGAGCGGCGGGTGTCGGAGATGGCGGCCGGTACATCGGTTCGGGATACCGACCTCGCCGCGCGCTGCCGCCAGCTGGTCTCCGGCATCATCGGCTGGATGCGCGCGCATGAGGGCGTGCTGCGAGCGGCCCTGCAGCATGACGACAACAGGCCGGACAAGTGGACGCCGTTCAAGGAGCTCGCCCGCGCCAATACCGGGCGCGCCATCCCTCTCCTGCTACCGGCCATGGGCAAGGGCCGGCGCGCCGCCAAGACCCGCACGATTGCATTTGGATTTCAGGTGGTGCTAGGCACGCTGGTGAACGCGATCCTCAACGATCCCGGCCCGCTGTCGCTGCATGATGCGGAGCTGAAGGAGCGGCTCGCTAATCTGCTGCGGCAATTGCTGGAAGCGGAGATGGATTAGGATCGCTCAGATCTCGGCGTAGACTTCCAGCAAATTGCCGTCAGGGTCACGGAAGAAGAGCGTGCGGTGGCCAAAGGACTGATTAGTCGGCGGCTCGACCAACGCGACGCCGTGGCGTACGAGTTCGGCGGCGCAGGCGTCGACCTCGGGTGGCGATACCTTGAAGGCGAGTTGCAGCGAGGCGCTGCCTTGCGGCGTCGGGACGTCGCCAGCCGTGCGGCCCGGCCTTGCCAGAGCCAGCGTGTTGCCGCCGATCCGATACTCGATCCAGCCCGGCGACAGCTCGCGCACGAGCGGGAGGCCCAGGACGCCTTCGTAGAAACGGCGCATCGCCGCCATGTCACGCACGAAAATGACGGTGTAGTCGATGGCGCGGATGGCCTGGAACGGATTGGGCGGGTTCACCTGAAGTCACTTCTAATGCGTGCCGAGATAGGCCTTCTGCACCTGCGGGTCCTGCGCAAGCGATGCGGCGGTACCCGACAGCACGCTCTTGCCGACCTGCAGCACCGTGGCGAAGTCGGAGACCTCGAGTGCCAGCTCGATCGATTGCTCGGCCAGCAGCAGCGTCAGCCCTTCCTTGTGCAGCCGTCCGAAGGTCTCGTACATGGTCTCGACCACGGCGGGCGCCAATCCCAGCGACGGCTCGTCGAGCATCAAGAGCTTCGGATCGCTCATCAGCGCGCGGCCGACCGCAAGCATCTGCCGCTCGCCGCCCGACATCGTGCCGGCGCGCTGGGTGCGGCGCTCCTTCAGCTTCGGAAATATCTCATAGACGCGTTCGAGCAGCGCGGCCTTGCGCGACTTGTCGTGCAGCGGCGTGGCGCCGAGCATCAGGTTGTTCTCGACGCTCTGCTGCACGAACAGCCGCCAGCCCTCCGGCGACAGCGCCAGCCCCTTGCGCACGATGGCGAAGGCGGTCTGGCCGGCGAGCTCCTCGCCGCAGAAATGGATCGAGCCGGAATGCACGGGAATGAGGCCGGCGATGGCGTTCAGCGTCGTGGTCTTGCCGCCGCCATTGGAGCCGAGCAACGCCACCACACTGCCGTCCGGCACCTCCAGCGACACGTCGGACACGCCGATCAGGTCGCCATAGCGCACTTCCAGGTGCTCGATCCTGAGCAGCGGTCCGATCATGTCGCCGGTCCGCCCATCAGTTCGATCGGCGTATGGCCGGCCGCGGCCTTGGCCGCGCGGGTGCCGAGATAGGCCGCGATGACGGCGGGATTGGACGTCACCTCGCGCGGGCTGCCGCGGGCGATCTCCTTGCCCTGGTGGAACACCATCACGCGGCTCGCCAGCGACATGATGACTTCCATGATGTGCTCGACGATGACGAGCGTGATACCGGAGCGGTGAATGTCGCGAACGAGTTCAATGGCGAGCTGCACCTCGCGCAAGGTGAGCCCGGCCATGGCCTCGTCGAGCAGCAGAACTTTTGGCTCGGTGGCGAGCGCGCGTGCGATCTCCAGCCGCTTGCGGCCGGGCGTGCCGAGCGAGCGCGCCGGCGCTTCCGCCAGACGGCTCATCCCGACCCGCTCCAGCACGGCGCGTGCTTTCGCTTCCGCCTCGGCCCGGCGCGACGTGCGCAGGAAGGCGCCGATCATCACATTTTCCAGCACCGACATGCGCTCGAAGGTCTGCGGTACCTGGAAGGTGCGGGCCAGCCCCAGCTCGGCGCGCTCTTCCGGCGTCAGGGCGGTGATGTCGTGGCCCTCGAACAGCACCTTTCCCGCGCTCACCGCGAGATCACCGGTCAGGCAATTGAAGAAGGTGGACTTGCCGGCGCCGTTCGGGCCGATCAGGCCGAGGATGTCACCCTGCTCCAGGGTGACGCTGGCCGAATCCACCGCCTTGAAGCTGCCGAAAGCCTTTGTGATGTCGCGGGCCTCAAGGAGCATGGGTCGCTCCCTGCGCCGCGTTTTCCGTCGGCGTCTTGGCGCGCCTGGCAAGCAGCCGGTTGACCAGCTCCAGGATGCCGCCGGGCTGGAAGCGCGCAATCAGCACGATGATCGCGCCATAAAGAACGAAAGTGAGGCCTGCTCCCTTGCCGCCGAGCCAGCTGTTGGAGATTTCCTCCAGCGGCACCAGGATCGCCGCGCCCACCAGCGGGCCGAACAGCAGGCCCGCGCCGCCGAGCGCCGCCATGATCAGCATCTTCACGGAGATGAGGATACCAAGGCCGGACTCGGGATCGACAAAGCCGAACATCATGGCATAGAGCGCACCGGCAACACTCGTGAGCCCTGCGCTGAGCATGAACGCGTAAAGCTTCGTGCGGCTGGCGGGCGCACCGAGCGAGCGCGCCGCGCGCTCGGAATCACGGATGGCGCGCAGGTAGAACCCCATCCGGCTGTTGGTCATCCACCAGGTGATGAGAAGCGTGACGATGAGGATCGCGAGAAAGAGGTAGTAGTAGGGCAGCGCCGAGATGAAGGAAAGATCGAACACGTTGCGCGGCACGGTCGGGCCGGACAGGCCGACCGCGGCACCGAGATACTCGGTGTTGATGACGATGAGACGCGCCAGCTCTGCCACCGCAATGGTCGCCATGCTGAAGTAGTGGCCCGACAGACGCAGGGTCGGCGTACCGATGGCAGCTGCAATCGCCACCGCAAAGACGATGCCCGCGGGAATGCCGACCATCGGCGAGAGCTGGAAATGGTGATAGGCGCCCATCGCGGCGTAGGCGCCGCAGCCGAAGAACACGACATGGCCGACCGAGACCTGGCCCGCGTAGCCGCCGACGATGTTCCAGGCAGACGCCGCGATGGCATAGAGCAGCACCAGCGCGCCGAGGCGCTGCTGGAACGGAGTTGCGAACAGCAGCGGATAGGCGATCACGAGCGCCAGCGCCACGGAAATCCAGATCGCGCGGCGCATCACATCTTGCCCATCAGGCCCTGCGGCCTGAACCAGAGGAAACCGAGGAACAGCGAGTAGACCACGATGTCCTTGTAGACGGCGCCGATCAGGTAGCCCGACAGCGATTCAATGACACCGATCAGCAATCCCGCGACCAGAGCTCCCGGCACGCTGCCGAAGCCGCCGAGCGACACCGTCACGAAGGCGACGATGCCGAGCGTCTCGCCGACCGTCGGCACGATGTAGAAGAAGGTCGCAATCAGCGCGCCGGCGAGCCCCGTGGCACCCGCCGCGATCGCCCAGGCGATCGCCTGCATGGTGTCGGGCCGGATGCCCATCAGCTGCGCGGCAGTGGCGTCCTCGGAGACGGCCAGCATCTTCGAGCCGAGCGATGTTCGCGTCAGCAGCAGATGCAGGCCGAGCGTGACCAGCAGTGCGACAATGCCGGCGAGCAGCCGCGAAGCCTCGATGCGGATACCGAACAGGTCGATGGTGCCGCCGACCAGGTTGTTCGGCAGGGTCAGGAAGTTGGCGCCGAAATACCAGAACGCGGAGTAACGCAGCAGCAGCGCAAGCCCGAAGGTGCCGAGGATCTGCGCCAGCATCGGCCCCTTCATGATGTCACGGATCAGCGCGAAATAGACGATGACGCCAAGCGTCGCCAGCAGCAGCATGGCGAGCGGCGCGCCGATCAGCGGCCCTCCCCCCATCACCGTGTAGACGACGAAGGCGACATACATGCCGAGCATGACGAAATCGCCATGGGCGAAGTTGACGACGTTCATCATGCCCCAGACCAGCGTGAGGCCCGAGGAGAACAGCGCGTAGACGGCGCCCAGCAGAAGGCCGCCCACGATTACCTGAACGATGACGAAGGACATGGGCTACGGTGCCACGACGGTAACGAGCTTCACCTCTCCCCGCCGGGGAGAGGTCGGCGCACGGCGCCACCTCGCCTGCGCCTTCGGCGCGACCTCTCCCGATGAGAGAGGTGGAACGGCGTCGGCGCAGAGCCGTTTCAAACTATCACCAGCCCTTGTAGGGCATGACCGGCGGCTTCTCGGCATTGCTCTTCGGCCAGACCGTCACGTAGTTCTCGCCGTCCTGCAGCTGGATGATGACGCCGGAGGCCAGAATATTCTGGCCCTTGTCGTCGAACTTGACGCCCTTGTAGCCGATCATGAGTTGCTCGGGCTTCAGGTCGGTCGCCTTCAGCGCCGCCTGGATCTTGGCCGGATCGGTCGAGCCGGCGCGGTTGATCGCCTCCATCAGCACGAGGAAGCCGGTCATCTGCTGCGCGGCGGTGTCGTCCATCTCGTCTCCGCTCTTGTCCTTGTACATCTTGGCGATCAGCGCGGTGTGCGAGCTCGTTGGGCCGACGCTCCAAGAGGAGCGCATAGCGGTGCCTTGGGAGATCTTGCCGACCGCCTTGAGGAAGGACGGGTCGGAATAGTCGGCGTCGTCGGCGAGCAGCATCGGCGGCTTGTAGTCCTGCGATTGCATGGTCTTGGCGAACAGGATCGCATCCGAGGTGTAGCTGATCATCAGCACGACATCGGGCTTCTTTCCTTCAGCTGCAGCACCTGGCTTTGCACGTCGGTGGCATTGGCGGGATAGGCGACATCGATGATGTTGGCGATGCCCTTTTCCTTGAACACGGTGGTCAGCGTGTTGGCGACCGAGCTGCCATATTCGGTGTTGTCATGCACAAGCGCAATGCTGTCGGATTCTGTGGCGCCGGCCGCCTTCATGTCGGCGAGGAAGTCCGAATAGACTTTCGCGAAATCGGTGGCGATCGGCGTGGTGCGGAAGAACCATTTGAAGCCGCGCTCGGTCAGGACCGGCGCCACCGACTCGCCGTTGACGAAGGGAATGCCGTATTTCTCGGCGATGGCGCTGACCGTCAGCGTGATGCCGGACTGATAGGCGCCGGTGAGCGCCACTACTTTCTCTTCGGTGATCAGGCGCAGCGCCTGGTTCTGGCCGGTCGCGGGGCTGCCCTGGTTGTTCATGAACACCACCTCGACCTTGGCGCCCCCGAGGCCGGAAAGGCCGGCGCCCTTGGCGAGCGGGAAATCCTTGAGTTCGGTCGTTGTTGATGATGTCCATCGCCACTTCGATGGCGGCCTTGGCGTGGATGCCGGCGCTGGCGGCGTTGCCGCTCAGGGGGAAAATTCCGCCGATCTTGACGGTCTGCTGCGCGACCGCTCCGCCGGTCAGCGCAAGCGACATGGCGGCGGCCGAAACCAGCCCGAGCATATGCCTGAAATTCATGTGATGGTCTCCAAAGGGTACGCCCTTGCCTTGGGCCTTCTCAACTTGGGCCTTCTCGAAAAGCCTGCCGCGCGATGCGTGGCGGTATTCGTCTTCCTTTTCTTGGTAGCGCAAGCATTGCATGCCCGCGGGAGGCCTTCAAGTTTTGGCGTGAAGCGGTTCCAGCTTGTCGTCGCCGCTGTTTCCGCGCAGGCGCACGTGTCGCCTCGATCAGGCGCTGCGCCGCGATCTCCTGCCAGGTGCGACCGACGGACCGGATGCAGTCGCCGTCATTTCGGGCCGCGCACGGAAACCGGATCGCAGACCACAAAAATGCCGCCCCTTCCGCGCTTGCCAAGAACGGGATCAAGCGGGTAGAACGCTGCCACCACAGGGGACCAGCGGCGCGGATTTGTTCTGTTTCCGGCTGCATGTGATTTGCCCGGATAGCCAAATAAGCTATTGATTAGACTAGGTAATCCATTGGGGAATGGTGTAACGGTAGCACAACAGACTCGACTTGCTTGTCTTGGTTCGAATCCAGGTTCCCCAGCCAGCTTGAAAGCCGTCATCGGCACGCGTAGCGTTGGCGCAAAATCCGGATGTGTCAGCCGCCTCAAGCGGGTCGGCCACGGAAAGCGAGCGTCCTTCCCAAAGTGCCAGCGGATCGTGCCATCGATATCGACGAGCTTTGGCGCGCTGGCCGCGCGAAAGGTTCGCGCCTCCCCGATCCCTCCGCAAGACGTCTATGTCGACGGATTGCGTTGCCTGGCGTCAGCGCTGGAAACTCCCGGGCGCTATGACGAACCGGCACTGCGCCTGCTGCAGCGCGAGCTGTTCGTGCGCATCCTTGCCGACCTCAGCGTGTCCCGGGATATCGCCGTCCACCCGGAAATCTCCGATATTCCGGTCAAGCGTCCGCTCCTGGTCACCGGATCTGGCCGAACCGGCAGCACCCTTCTTCACAACCTGCTTGCGCTCGATCCCCACGCGCGCGCGCCTCTGCTGTGGGAGCTGGGGCGCCCTCACCCCCACCGCATCCCGACACGGCAGCCGCCGATCTGCGCATCGCGAGCGCGCAGCGGCGGCTCGACGGGCCCACGGCGGCCGATCCGCAAATCCTGCTCCATCCATCCCATGGAGGCCCGCGCGCCGGACGAGTGTCACTGGATGATGCGGCACAACGCGTTGCTGCCGATGTTTTATCAAGTGCCCGAATATTGGGAATGGCTGAAGCAGCTGAGCCATGGCGATCTCGGGGAACCTCTATTCCCACTATCGGCTCCAGATCCAACATCTCCAGCTGTGGATACGGGGCGACTTCTGGACGAGCAAGTCCACCACCCATCTGCATTTCATGCCGGTGCTGTTCGACGTCTTTCCCGATGCCAATATCGTCCGGCTGCATCGCGATCCCTGCCATGCGGTGCCGTCCCTGTGCAGTCTCGTTTCCACACGCCGTCGCCTGCCTCACAGGTGGACCAGGGCGAGATCGGCTCCACGCTGCTCGACATGTTCGTCGACAACATGAACTGCTCCATGGCGGCGCCGGCAAACAAGGCCGACCAGATCGCCGATATCCGTTTCGAAGACCTGGTCGTTGACCTGATCGCGGCGGTGCGCGCCATCTACCGACGCTTCGGCTATCCTTATGACGAGACCTTCGAACGGGCGATGACGAGACCCTATCTCGAGCGCGAGCGAGCCGCGGCGCGCCCGCGGCACACCTATGCGCTCGAGCAGTTCGGCCTCTCACCCGGCGAAGTCACCTGATCGCTGCGCGGATTATCTGAAATGGCTGGAACGCACAGCCGCCGACCAGCCGGCGTACCGTGACGACCGATCCTCCAGCCTCAACAGGGGCCGGAGGGTCAGGTTCCGTGAGGCGGCTCGTCCTTGAGCGGATGATCGTCACTGGGATAGCGGCTCTTGATCAACACGGGCGCCGCCGCGCGATGTTCGCGTGTCCGGCGCTTGCCAGATCGAAAGCTCGTAATCGTATCCCGGCGCCCATGCGAATGTGATATTCGTAGGCGGCTTCGTCCTCAGCGCGTCGTAAATGACGGCGCGGATCGCTTCCTGCATGGGCGTGGGTATCAATCCCATGTATTTCCTCCATTCGCCGTGCACCGCCATTTTCTCATCTATGACGATGCTGCCCTGACCCAGG
Source organism: Bradyrhizobium sp. (assembly GCA_046349015.1). Classification (GTDB taxonomy): domain Bacteria; phylum Pseudomonadota; class Alphaproteobacteria; order Rhizobiales; family Xanthobacteraceae; genus Bradyrhizobium. Next base: position 188,990 of record JAXMDE010000003.1, read on the forward strand.
TCTGACCTTGAGCAAAGGCTTCCCGGCGCGACACGAGCGTGCGAATATTTTCCCTCGAAAATGCGATGTTGAGCGAACCAAGCGCTGTCTGAAGGTGGGGCATCTACAATCTCCGCTAGAATGACTACGTCAAACTCAACGTAGCAAAGAGTGGCACCTCTCCGCAGGAGGCGCAACTGTCATTATTTCGCCCGCACCTTTCGCGATTGGCAGGCGCTTTGCGCGGAAGGCGTTTCCTCGAACCGCTCGCTGACCTCCTCCAGCAGGGCCACATATAACCTTGCGCCGGTCTCCTCCAGGAGCATTCGAGCGCGCGCCAGGTCGGAACGCGCCAGTTCCAGCCGGCCGGCTCGCCAAGGCACCGGCCTGCACGAGACGAGCGAGGCACTTCCGAACACGCGCCAGGCCCGGGCGCCGCCACAGCCACCTCGATAGCTTCCGCGGCCACCAGCTGCGCCGCCTCCGGCTCACCGTTGAGCCGATGCGCATTGGCGAGGTCGGCCAGTATCCGGGCTTCGCCTTCCAGTCCCGCCTTGCGCGATCTCGCGACCGACAGTGCCTTGGCGAGGTTGTCGACGGCAAGGGCAAACCGGCCGGCGACCAGATGCGCAACCCCGCGGCAGGCAAGCGCATTGACGAGAATGTAAGGACTACCGGTTTCGGTGGCCATCGTCATGGCGCGCCTGGCATGAAAGTCGGCAAGCGCCCGGTCCTTCATCGCCCAGGCCAGGCGTCGACATAGGCAACATTGACGAGATGAAGCGTGATGTCGTTGTAATCGGCGTCAGTCTGCAGCATGCGATCGAGATAAGGCCTCGCATCGTCGAAACGGCCGAGCTGGACCAGAACCCGTCCGCGCATCGCGGTCAGCCACCTCCCCACGTCGAAATTGAACAGCTGACGTTCGAACTCGCTGATTGCGTCGGCCTGGTCGGTTGCTTCGACATTTGCCTGCAGCGCCTCCTCAAGCCGTCCCGACAATCGGATAGCTTGCGACAGCATCGCCGTCAGCATCGCCTCGGCGCTTTGGTCTTGCTCAGTCGTCAGCGCAGCGCCCGCGCGTCCGCGCAACGTAATCGTCCGCCGACCCGCTCACCGCGAGGCCTTCGGCCGTAGGCCGCATGGATCCAGGCATTGGCCTGCGCGTTGCCGGCTGCCAGCGCCGCCGCCTCGCTTCTCGAACCAGCGCCGTGCTTCCTCGGCCGAAATCCTCGCGCCAGCCAAACGTCAGAACCTGTACGCAGCAAGTAAAGCGGAGGTAGCCGACGGATTCCGGATATAGGGCTGGTTCTCCAGCAACTGATGGACTTTTTCCAGCTGCGCAAGGCCTGGCCCGGAATCGTGGGTACCGATCCACAGGGCGGCGCGGATGTGCGCCTGGGCGGACTCCATCGTCTTGGCCGGCTTCCTCAAAATGCCGGGCGCGATGAAGCCGGCGCGTTCCGCTTTGCGGTCCGTGAAATGCCGTCTCATGATCCTAGCCACGCCTGCGGGATGTTGGCGGCGGCGATCACGCAGCAATACGCGATAGCAGACCTCCTGCACGAGCGGATGCGAGAAGGCGTGGACGCCGGGGTCGAGCGCCAGCTCACGCAACAGTTCAGCGCGGCGCAGCCGGGCAAGCGCATCGGCCAGCTCGATCGCCGGCAGCCCGGTCACGGATTCGAGGAATATTGAGGGCGCTTCGCGGCCGATCACGGCCGCATATTGCAGCACCCGGCGGGCCGGTTCGTCGAGATGGTCGATCCTGGTCGCCAGCAACGCCCTGACCGTCGACGGCAAGGGGATTTCGATGCCGCCTGCCAGGCGATAGTTGCCACGCGAGCCCTCGAAGTCTCCGCGCTCCACCAGGCTTCGCACCAGCTCCTCGAGAAAGAACGGGTTGCCTTGGGCCCGCCGGGCGATATTGCGCGAAACCAGTGCCAGCGAGGGATCGATCCAAGGAGTTCGACCAACAGCCCCTCGGTATCCGCAGGGCGCAGCGGCGACAAACTGATCTGCCGATAGCGGCTGCGCTGCATCCAGGGCGCGCTGTAGCCATGCCGGAAATTGAACAGGAGCATGGTCTTGGTGCCGATGATCGCGTCGGCCACTTCCTCGATGAATTCTCGCTCGCCGCGTCGATCCAGTGGAGGTCTTCGATGACAGCTCGAGGCTGGCCTTACCTGCTGGCCGGAGCGAACGAACAGGCGCAGCAGTTCGACGAGCCGCTTCTTGCGCATCGCCGGGTCGGGCTGCGTCGCTGATTGGGCCGGGTCGACCAGGCCGAGAAAGTCCAGCAACAGCGAAAGCGTTTCGTCGTCCATCGTGAAGGCCGACACGACGCTGGCAACCCTTTCCCGCGCCTCCTCCGGCTGCATGTTGGGTTGGATGCCCAGATAGTCGCGGGCCAGTTCGAGGATGGGCTGATAGGGCGTCGCATGGCCATGCGCGGTCACGCGGGCTTCAAGCACGCGGTAACCATCGATTGCGGCAACGTTCAGCGAATTCGAAGCAAAGCCGGCTCTTTCCCGAGCCGGCCTCGCCGACGACGCCGACGGCATGGGGTTCTCCGGCAGCTGCGCCGGCGAGTTCCGCCTCGAGAAAATCGAGCTCGTGCCGCGGCCAATCAGCGGACTTGAGCGACGGCTGGTTGCGGAAAATCACGCTGGCCGGCGCATGATGCAGGCGCTCCAGCCTGAAAATCCCGACCGGTTCGGACACGCCACGAACCGAACGGAATCCAAGCGAGGTCGCTTCCACAAAATTGCGCGCAGCAGCGGCCGTGTCACCGGTCAACAGAATTTCGCCCGCCGTCGCCATCTGCTCCATCCGCGCCGCCAGATGGGCCGCCGAGCCCGACACATCGTAGGTGTGGTAAAGGCTGTTGACGACGGCCTGCAGGATGACTTCGCCGCTGTGCAATCCAACCCGGATCTTCAGATCGGGGTCGCCGAGCTCAGCCACGGAAGCCTGGGTAAGCCAAGGCTGCGGCACAGGCGCGCACTGCGTGATCCTCGCGCGGCACCGGCGTCGAACAGCGCCAATCACGCCGTCGCCCTGCACCTTGTTGACAATGCCGTCATAGCGCTCGACGCAGCGTCGCATGACGTCGATGGCCGGCTGGGGCCCGGTGCATCGCATCCTCGGGATCGGCATACTGGATCAGGCCGGTCGAGTTGCTGATGTCCGGCGAAGAAGACCGTGAGCTGCTTGCGTTCTCCGCCGGTGGCGCTCAGTACCTGCAACAGTTCTTCTGCCGCCATCCGGCCTGAGGGGATCTCCTGAGCGGCTTACTGCATTTGCCGCAGAACGGCTGATGGGACCGTTGCCATGCTCCGCACGCAGCACAGACGATTTGCAGCGGTTTGCCGCAAGCCCGCAAAAACGCGTTCGTCGCACTGTTTTCACTATTGCAGTATCGGCAAAACATACGCGACCTGACACCCTCTGGTTCCGCCAACAGGATATAGCGGGACAGAGGATGTTTCCATGGTCAAGCCGCGCTGCCTACCCCGCCGCGACGGCTTGCCGTTTGCAACCGGGATCATCATCATGCGGCTGCAGGACAAGCTGTGCGTCAAACTTCCCGTGATGGCGCCCTCTGCATCCCTGTGATATTCGACCAGTACGGGGAAATCGGCCCCGAACGCCGGCACCGTAAACAGGAAAGTCGTGTCGCCGGAATTGTCCCAGCGGCCAGCTCGCCCTGCAATAGCTGATAAAGAGATCGTCGCCTTTCTGGCCGACCACGAAATCGCCATATCCGGGATTGCTGAACATCCCTGCGTAGTCCCGCATAGGCCGCCGCCAACGTTGGCATAACAGCCTTGGCCGCCGGGGCTGGCTCGGAAGGCGCCGGATGCACCGAGATCAGCAGGTCAGGCTTCCGACCCGCGCGTGGATCGGAAGCTTGAGCTGACGCGACAGCTTGTCGTGCAGAAGATGATCGTAGATGTCGGTCGCGACTTTATCAGGCCATTTGTTGAGCAGAGCGTAGCGGTACAGTGCTGGTTGCTGAGCACGACCACGCCCATCTCATGGTCCGGCATGAACGAGACATAGGCCGAACCGCCCTGGGGATCGCCGGTATGGAAGATCAACCGGTGCTGTGCAGGACCGCTCGACGTCGTGATGTGCCCGATATTCCATCCAAGCCCGTACATGGTGCCGTCACCGGGATTCAGAAAGGCTGATAGGTGCGCGCCAGCGCGTCGCGGCCGATCACCACCTTTCCGCTTCCCGTCATCCCCTTCGAAGGAACAGCTCAGACCCACTTGGCCATGTCCAGCGCCGTCGAGTTGATCTCGGCTGCGGGACCAATGTTGGAAAAGTCCTTCAAGACGAGCGGATCCTCGCCCTTGTAGCCCAACGCATGGTTCGGACTATTTGTGAGTTCTGCAAACGACAAATTCGTTTCCGTCATTCCCAGCGGGCGAGAATGCGGGTCCGTACGACTTCGTAGCTCACACCGAGCTTCATCCGATGAGATGGCCTGCGATCATGTACATCAAGTTGTTGTAGATGTACGCGGTCCGGAATGGCGCTGCGGATTCCAGATAACGCAGGCGGTAGAACAATTGCGACTCGCATAAAGGCCCGAGATACCAGAGGCTGTTGTGCGGCGCGAGTCCGGTGTGTTGACAGAGGATGTCGGTCAGCGTCGCCTCGCGCGAAGCCTTCGGATCCTCCATCTTGAAGAAGGGGACGATCTGACAAATCGGCTCGTCGAGCGAGAACGCGCCGTCCTCGGCCAGGATCGACAGGACCGCGCTGGTGAATGCCTTGGTGGCCGAGCCGATCGCAAACAAGGTATGGACGTCGACCGGCGCCCGTGCGGCGCGGTCGCGGAAACCGAATCCGCCGGCATAGGCAAGCTGGCCGTTTTTCAGGACTGCGACGGCAACCCCGGTGTCCGCAACCGGCTGATGCGCATGTATGGCGTCGCTGACGATATGCTCGAAATCCAGACCGAGCTTGGATACGTGAATATTCATTGGCTCACTCTCGAATTTGTGAAAAAAACAGGGGCTACAATTTCCAGTATTGGTTCCTACAGCATAGCAAATTTAACGGGCAACACCCGGGGGCCGCTGATAAAAATCGACGCCAGACGCCGCGGCACGCCGGAAATCTCGATCCATGCCAGCCTGGGCAGCAATTCCTCGGAAAAACCTGCATTTCCAACCTCGCCAGGTGCTGGCCGAGGCAGACATGGACACCATGCCCGAAAGCCAGGTTGCGGCCATGGTCCCGGTCGACGCAGAAGCGATCCGGCGCGTCGAAGGCCCGCTCGTCCCGGTTTCCCGAAATATAGCACAGCATCAGCCAATCGTCCCTGGCAATCCGCCGTCCATTCAGCATGACCTCCTGTAGCCGTGCGCATGACATGCTGCACCGGCGCCAGGTCCAGCGGACGGCTTCCTCAATGAGGTCCGGCACGACCGAGGTCAGACCTGACCTTGCGGAATTCAGCGGGGTTTTCGCACATGGCCCAGATCGCGCCTGAAATCGCAGAACCCACCGTATGATGACCGGCGGTGACGATGACCATGAGGTAGCTGACCGCTTCGAACCGGTCGATCGGCCGGCCATCAATCACAGCGTTGGCGATCAGTCCGATGAGATCATCGCGCGCAGACCAGTGCGCCCGCTCAAGCAGCGGAGCAAAGTAGCGCTCGAAGCTCATGACGGCGTCCTGCAGCCGCTTGGCATGCCTGGCCGGATCACGGCTGGCCCGTCCGGTGTGCGCCGGCGCCTCGTCCTGGCTGCGAAACAATTCCTGGATAAGACCGAGCAGGTGCCCTTCGTCCGCCTCCGGCAAGCCAAGCATCGCTATCGTGACGCGCAACGGATAGATTTGCGCGACTTCAGCGCACGAAGTCGCAGCCGGCCTCGAGGCCGGCCATGCGGTCGACGCAGAGTTCGCGGGCAATCGAGCGGATGCGATCTTCGAGAACTGCGACGCCCTGGCGCGCAAACCATCGCTGCGTGATCTGTCGGTAACGCTGATGATCCGGCGCATCCATCTGCAGCAGCGTGCGCATCAGATGGGCTGCCGCCGGTCAGGCTGCGCGCCAGCGCGTCGGTGGCCTTGGGCACCAGCGTATTGGCGTTATCTCCGCTGTGGAAAACATCGTGACGCCGGCTCACCGACGATGTCCGCGTAGGTGGTCACGACCCGGAAAGGATCAAAGCCTTCGGCCTCGATGACAGCGAGCGGATCGTAGCCTTCTCTGCGCAGCCAGCGAAAGCCGGCCAACAATTCCCTCTGCGTGGCATAGGCCCGGGGGGAAATCAGCAACGCACGGATCGCGGCCGGGATCGGGCCGGGTTCAGGTCCAGGGATGAGCTGTGCGTCGGGTCCGACGGCAATCCATGGTACCTGAACAACTCGTTGGCATTACCGCTCAAATTCGTGCACTCACCGATGTGACGGCGCTCTTCCGCTCAGCTTTGCCGGTACGCGCGAAGGAAGCAAGGCGCGAAAATGTTACCGATCGGCCTTCCGCTCTGCCGGGAGAGCCCCGAATCGTCGGTGAAGTCCCTGCCAGTCTGCCAGGAAGGAACGTTGCGTGAAGCCGGAGCTATGGCGTTGGTCAGCCGCGGACCTCGCGCGTGCAATTGCATCGAAGGAAATTTCCAGCCGCCAAGCCGTGCAATCCGCGCTGGAGCGAATCGAAAGGGTCAACCTGGCGCCGAACGCGATCGTGCAGGTACTTGCCGAGGAAGCGCTGGCGGCGGCTGACACCGCCGACGCCGCGGTGCGGGCCGGTTACCGCCTCGGTCCCCTGCACGGCGTGCCCGCCAGCGTGTTCAAGGTGAATGTCGACCAACGCGGCTGCGCCACCAGCACCAACGGAGTCGTCGAATTCCGCAACGTGATCGCGACCGACGACAGCCCCGTGGTGGCGAACCTGCGCAAGGCCGGCGCGATCATCGTCGGCCGCACCAATACGTGCCGGCCTTCTCGCACCGCTGGTTCACCGACAACGATTTTCATGGCGCGACCTATATCCCTGGGGCAAGGGCCTCGACGCCGGGAGGAAGTTCGAGCGGCGGGGCCGCCTCCGCGGTGGCTTCGGGTATGGGCGCCATCGCGCATGGCAACGATTTCGGCGGCCTGATCCGCTATCCCGCTTATGCCTGCGGCGTCGCCGGCCTGCGCCCGCCGGGGCGGATTCCGCCTTCAATCCGTCCGCCACGGCGGATCGTCCGACCACCGCGCAACTGATGTCGGCAGGGACCGCTTGCCCGCTCCGTCGCAGATGTGCGGCTGGCACTGTCGGCGATGGCGCAGCCGGATATGCGCGATGGCAACTGGATGCCGGTGCCGCTGAACGGACCGGAATTGACGCGTCCGGTTGGCGTGGCGATTTCGCCCTCGCCGTTCGGCGACGAGGCGCCGGAGGTGGTCGCCGCCGTGAAGGCGGCAGGCCGATGGCCGCGGAAGCCGGATACGCCGTCGAGGAAATCGAGCCGCCGAGGCTGGCCGGCGGATGTGTGGCACCGCCTCGTCATCAACGAGGAACGCCGGCGGCCTTGCGCCGATCCGCAAGTTCGGCGACGCGAGGAGCCGCTACAATCTCGACTGCCACCTCGCATACGCCCCGGAACTCGATGGCGACCAGGTGCTCGCCTGCTTCGAGCAGCGGCTCGGCATCATACGCGCCTGGCAGCTCTTTCAGGAGAAGTATCCCATCATCATCCTGCCGGTATCGGCGCAATTGCCGTTCCGCTTCGGACAGGACCAGGAGGACGCCGACATCGTGCGCGCGCTGCTCGACGCCCAGCGTCCGCTGCTCGCCATCCCCGCGCTCGGTTTTCCCTCGCTCGCGGTGCCGACGGGGATCGCCGACGGCAAGCCGGTCGGCATTCAGGTGATCGCGGGACGCTTCCGCGAAGATGTCTGCCTTGCCGCCGGCGAGGTCATCGAAGCGAAGGCATCGGTTTCAACACCGATCGATCCGCGCTAGAGCTTCGGTTCTGATTGAATCAGAACCGAAGCTCTAGATTCTGGATTTGACGCGTCTTCTTCACGCGAACCGGTATCCACTTCGCTTGAAAACGCTCTAACCCGCTTCGCGTTGCGCCTTCCGGATCGCCTGCCATACCCGCTCCGGCGTCGCGGGCATGTCGAGATGCGTCACCCCGAGCGGCGCGAGTGCGTTCATCACCGCATTCATGATGGTGGCCGGCGAAGCAATCGCGCCGGCCTGGCCGCTGCCCTTGACGCCGAGGCGGTTGGCGCGGCTGGGGAAATCCTGCGTCAGCGCGCCTTCGAAAGCGGGAATGTCGCCCGCACGCGGCAGCGCATAGTCCATCAGCGAACCGGTGAGGACCTGGCCGGTCTCCGTGTCGAACAGCGCCTGCTCCAATAGCGCCTGGCCGATGCCTTGCACTACGCCGCCATGGACCTGGCCCAGCGTCTGCCGGGGATCGAGCAGGCGGCCGAAGTCGTCAAAGATGACATAGCGGTCAAGCGTCACTTCGCCCGTCTCGGGATCGATCTCGATCTCGGCTAGGTGGCAGCCGTTGGGAAAGGTGTACTGGTCGCAGAGATGCGTCGCGTTGCTGGCAAGGCCGGGCGCGATATCGTCGCCTGGCGCCTCATATGAGGCGCGCGCCACTTCGTCGAGGCCGATCTCCTGCCCGATCGCTGCGACGCGCAGCATGCCGGCTTCATAGCGGACGGAATCGACGTCGGTCTGCAACAGGCGCGCGGCGAGTTTCCGCGCATTGCTGACCAGGCCTTCGGCCGCCATCAGCACCGCGGTGCCGCCCTGGTGCATGGAGCGCGCGCCGCCATGGCCGCCGCCCTTGTCGAGATCGCCGGTGTCGCCCTGGTGAAAGACGAACAGCTCGATCGGAAGGCCGAGCGCATCGGCTGCAATCTGCGCGTAGGTCGTTTCATGGCCCTGGCCGTTGGAGTGAGTGCCGACGCTGATATGGATATGATCGTCCTCGCCCACGCTCAGCCTCGCCACCTCGTTGGGCTGGCCACGCGCGGTCTCGAGAAAGCAGGCGTAGCCGAGGCCGCGCAACCTGCCCCGCTTGCGCGCGTTGCGCTCGCGCGCCTTGAAGCCGTCGGCGGCCTTGATGGCGAGTTCGATCGCCCGACCGAAACTGCCCTGCTCGATCGCAAGTCCCATCGCGGAGCGAAATGGGAAGCGCCGCACGATGTTCTTGCGCCTGAGCTTCAGCGCATCCATGCCGAGCCTGCGGGCGGCGATGTCGATGCAGCGCTCGATCAGGTAGTTCGCCTCGGGCTTACCCGCGCCTCGATAGGCGTCGACCGGCGTGGTGTTGGTGAAGACCCCCTGCGTGACGAAGGCCACCTGCGGGATGTCGTAGACGCCGCCCATCGCGCTGCCCATCGCCATGGTCGGCACGACCGGCGCCACCGTCGAGACATAGGCCCCCATGTCGGCCAGCACATGCGCTTCCAGCGCGAGGAACTTGCCGTCCGTGTCGAGTGCAAGGCGGGCACGGACCACGCTGTCGCGGCCATGCACGGAGGCAAGGAATTCTTCGTTGCGCTCGCCGAGCCATTGCACGGGGCGCTTGAGACGGCGGGCCGCCCACAGCACCAGCACCCACTCGGGATAAAGCACGTTCTTCATGCCGAAGCCGCCGCCGACGTCGGGTATGCTGACGCGGAGCTTTTCGCGCGGAAAGTGGAAGACGGAATCGGCGAGCAGATCGCGGATCGCATGCGCGCCGGCGGCCGAGGCCGTCAGGTGCAGACGGTCGCTCGCCTCGTCGTACTCGCCAAGCGCACCGCGCGTCTCCATGGACGCCGCGACCACGCGGTTGTTGACGATCTCGCATTCCACGACATGGGCGGCGCTGCGGATCGCCGCCTCGACCTGCGCCATCTCGCCGCGATGATATTCGAAGGCGATGTTGCGTTCCGCCTGCGGCCAGATCGCCGGGCTGGCCGGCTGCACCGCATCGGGCAGAGATATCACCGGCGTGAGCGGCTCGTAGGCGACGACAACGGCTTCGGCGGCGTCGCGCGCGCGTTCCACGCTGTCGGCGACCACGAAGGCGACGGGCTCGCCGACATAGCGGACGGCATCGCGCGCCAGCGCATGGCAGGGCGGAACTACCAGCGACTTGGCCATGGGAATGTTGGTCACGCCGCACGGCAAGGGACCGATATTGTCGGCGGCGAGGTCGGCGGCGGTAAACACCGCGGCAACACCTGGCATTTTGCGCGCCGCATCGACATCGACACCCGTGAAGCGCGCATGCGCATGCGGCGAACGGACGACGACGCCGTGCAGCGCCCTCGACACGGCGAGATCGGCCACGTATCGCCCCCGCCCCCGCACGAAGCGGTCGTCCTCCAGGCGATTGAGGCTGCGGCCCAGCAACGGCTCGGTCATGTCAGCTGTATGGAACGGCAAGGCCGCAAAGGCAACGGCTGCTCCGCAACAGCGGTGCGCCTCAAATCAGGCGGACTTGCGCGGCGCCTTGGCCGTCCCCTGGTCGCGCGTTTCGTGCGGCCACGCCTTCTTGTCGACGACGTACTGGATATCCTCCGGCTTCGCCGGCTTGCCGCGCTCGTCCACCAGCGCGACCCTCAACTTCTGGCCGTTCGCGCGCGACCGCAGGCCGAAATGCGGCTCGCCCTCGCCAAGCCATTTGTCGCCCCACGCCGTCATGGCGAAAAACGGCAAGCCGAGTTCGGCGCCCATTCTGGTCAGGGGATATTCGATGCGCGCGCGCTGGCCCTGCTCGCGATAGTCGCGCTTCTCCATGATCCCGGCATCGACGAGCGCCGCGAGCCGGGCGCTGAGCACGCTGCGGGGCACGTCGAGCTCGGCCTGGAAATCGTCGAAGCGACACACGCCATACATGGCCGAGCGCAGAATCAACAGCGTCCAGCGGTCGCCGATCAGCTCGAAACTGCGCGCCAGGTTGCAGTCGCAGGGCTTGACCGGAGAGCGGCGGACCAGGGGGGCATCGGTCATGGCGTCCATCTTCTGAGTTGCTTTTCTGGATTTAGCCTGTATAAGCCTAGGTCCATAATATGGACTTAAGTGGATGGATGACAATGGCGGACATCGCCGGCCACGCCGGGCGCGGTCTCAAGGTGGACGATCCCCTGGAAGACTTTGCGCGGCGCGACATCACCCTCGATGAGGTGACCAAACGCGTCTACGTCGCCGGACAAGGACCGGCGGTGATCGTGATGACGGAAATGCCGGGTATCAGCCCCCATGTGGCGCGCTTCGCCCGCTGGGTGCGCGATGCAGGCTTTACGGTCTACGTGCCTTCCCTGTTCGGCCGCGACGGCGCGGTGCCTGAGGCGGAAGAAGGCGCGGCCGTGTTCCAGCGTGCCTGCATGAGCGCGGAATTCCGTGCCATGGCGGCCAATGCATCGAGCCCGGTGACGCAGTGGCTGCGGGCGCTGGCGCGGCTTGCCCATGCCGAGTGCGGCGGACCTGGGGTCGGCGCGATCGGCATGTGCTTCACCGGCAATTTCGCGCTGACCATGATGCTGGAGCCGGCGATGCTGGCTCCGGTGCTGTCGCAGCCTTCGCTGCCGCTACGCGAGCCTGCAGGCCTCGAGATCGCGCCGGATGAACTTGCCGCGGTACGCGATCGGCTCGCCCGGGAAAACCTCACCGTGCTCGCCTATCGCTTCAAGGGCGACCAGATCTGCCGCGCCGAACGCTTTGCAGCCTATGCCGCAGCACTGGGCGACCGCTTCATCGGGCGCGAACTTCCGGACGAGGCTGCAAACAGCGACGTGTCGCCGTTCTTCGCCCGCCATGTCCCCTTTCCGCACAGCGTCGTCACCCAGCATCTGATCGACCAGGCCGGCCAGCCGACGACGGCCGCGCGCGACGAAATATTGGCGTTCTTCCGCAAGCGGCTCGCCGCCGCAACCGGCGCTGCCTGAACGGAGGACCGGCCATGCAGCTTGCAAATTATCTGTTCTTCACGACCCATTGCGAGCCGGCGCTCGCCTTCTACGACGAATGCGGTCTCGGCCGCACCACGCTATTGGTGCGTTACGGCGATGGCGGCCTGCCCGTCCATAACGAAGCCATGCGCGGCAAGGTCATGCACGCCAAATTCGAGGGCCCCGGCATCGAGTTCTATGCCTCCGACAATGACGACGCCGAACCGATGCGCGGCTCGGCCCACATGCTGATCATGGACGATCGCACGCAGACGCGCGGCCTGTTCGAGAAGCTCGCCGCGGGCGGCCGCATCACCACCCCGCTCGGCATGCAGCCCTGGGGCAGCTATTACGGCAAGCTGACCGACAAATTCGGCGTACAGTGGATGCTGAACTGCATCAGTTGATTGAACGTCGCTCCTGCGTTCAGCCTTCGAGCGGCGCGCCTGGGCCGAGGTGATAGCGACTTGAAAAGAACACCAGAGGATCGGTGTCGCTGCAGTCGCAGTCGGTGACCTCTGCGATGAAAAGCGTGTGATCGCCAACGTCGACTGCCTGCATCACCTCGCAGGCAAAGAAGGCAACACAGCCTGCCAGCCTTGGCAATCGCTGCACCAGCTGCCAGGACGGGTCGGCCTGCTCGACCGGACGGCCTGCGAAATGCCGGGACAGCTTCTGCCCATCCTTTGGCAGCACGTTCACCCCATAACGGCCCGCCTGGGTGATCGCCTGGTGCATCCGGCCCGGCCTGACCGACACGAGGACTGTCGGCGGCGACAGGCTGACGGTAACAAAGCTGTTCGCCGTCATGCCGCAGATTCCGCCGCTTCCGTCAGGCACCGTCAGAACGGCAACGCCGGTGACGAATCGCGAAGCGGCGCGCCGGAATTCCGCGGCTCCGACGCGCTGCATCTCATGCCCCAACCGGAAAGTGGAACAGGGTTGCCCCGTCGGGCGAGTAGTTTGGAACGTCGGCCGCCACCTTTCCGCCGACCTCGGACCGAAGCGCCTCGGACATCGCGGCCGCATTGTCGAAATAGGCCTGGAAGATGCAGAAGGGCGGCTGCCCCGGTCCGAGCGGGTCAGGATAGGCAAACGTGCAGGACTTCAGCCCCGGCAGCAGCCTTGCGAGCGGAACGTGCGTCCGCTCGTAGTAGGACTTGAACTGCGCGGGATCTTTCGGCGCGGGATACAGGACCGTCAGACAGTGCATCGGTTCCTTCTCCTCATGCGATCGCACGGGCGCGTGCCACGGGCGCCGAGGTCCGCGCGATCCAGGCCTCGATCCGCGCCGGCGTCGAGAGCCGGTCCCATTGGATCTCGGGATAGTTGAAATTCTCGGTGAAATCGTTGGCCAGCGCCTGGTTCTGCGCCATGGTGCCGATCAGCTTGCCGAGCGACTCCGACGGCGGCTGGAGCATGACGTTGGTCCAGCGCGAGGCGCCGAGCACCCGATCCTGACGTTTCATGTCGACCTTCTCGCAGAACCGGCGGTCGAACACATCGGCACCGACGATCTCCTCCCCAAGCACGAAGGCGGCATACGAGGCGACGTTGGCGCCCTGCCCCATCATCGGATCGACCACGGAATGCACATCGCCCAGGGCAATCGCGCATTTTCCGTCATCGAACTCGACGACTGTTCTGCGCACGGTCGGAACGACGCCGCCCTGCAGAAGGTCGAGCGGCTCGGCCAGGTCGAAGCGCGCCGTATCGATGCGGTCGTAGGTCGAAGGGTGATGCTTTTCGAGCTTGTCGAGCATCGTGCGCAGGAAGCGCTTGGGGTTTTCGTCGTAGTTCAGGTCGGCGAGCTCCTCGAGATCGCCGCCGGGCACGTTCTCCATCAACAATGCGTTGGCAACGCCGCCGAACGTCACGGTCGGGATGACAATCATCTCACCATGTCCCGGTGAAACGGACAGGGTCACATTCATCGGATTTGGCTGGCGCACGCCGGCGTAAAGGCCGACGCAAAGCCGCCGTTGCGGCGCAGAGTATGGCGAGTGCTCCCGCTGGTGCGCGAACAATCCGCCCAGCGGCCCCTTGCCGGTCGACACGACGAGCAGGTCGAAACGTGAGACGAGAGCCGCAACGTCGCCCTCCTCGATGCGGCGGTATTCGATCTTGCCGCCACGATTCATGAAGTCGGCCATCAGCGCCGGAAGATAGATGCGATAGTCGACGGCGCGGCTTGGCTTGGAGAAATCGCCTCGAAAGCTCAGAGGCTGCGGAAAATTGAAGAAGTGATCGTGATAATGATAGTAGTGGCCGGCATCGTCCCAGTGATTGACGCCGAGGTAGTTTTCGCGGGCCACCGTCACATGATGATGAGCGACGGTGTTGAGCAGACGGAGCTTGCGGTAATCCTCCGGCGGACGGTCGGTGATGATCGTCGCCTTGACGCCATGCTTCTGCAGGTAAAGTGCCAGATGCAGGCCGGCCACCCCGGCTCCCACAATGCCAATGTGATGATCCACGTCCCGCTCCCTTGGTTGGCGAATTTTGTTTCTGCCTGGTTGAAGCGTAACGCCTGACTTGTTCGACGAAAATGGAATAGGTAGGATATGACTTATTTCATTTGGGAATGAGTATGGACCGCATCGACTGCCTTCGCGCTTTCGTGCGCGCCGTGGAAACCGGCAGCTTTTCCGCGACCGCCAGGGAGCTGGCGATCGGGCAACCCGCCGTCAGCAAGCGCATCGCGACGCTGGAAAGCGAATTCGGCTCGCAGCTGTTCCTGCGCACGACACGAAAGCTGCGGCCGACCGCGGAGGCCTTGCGCATCTACGATCTCGCCCGCCAGATCCTGGAGAATTTCGACACCGCGCGGGCAAGCCTCACTGCCACCTCGCCGCAGCCTACCGGCACCCTCAAGCTCAGCCTGCCAACGTCGTTTGGCCGCCATTTCATGATGCCGGTGATTGCCGATTTCGTGCGGCGATGCCCGCAGGTCCGCGTCGACATCCGCTTCAGCGAACGCTTCACCGATCTGGTGGAAGAAGGAGTGGAGCTTGCGGTGCGGATCGGCGATCTCGAGCCCAGCACGCTGGTCGCGCGCAGGATCGGCACGATCAGGCGCCATCTGGTCGCCACGCCGAGCTATCTGCGCGGCCGCAAGCTGCCGAGAACGCCTGCCGACCTCGCGGAACACCAATGCATCATCTATTCGCGGCATCCGCAGGAATGGGCTTTCGAGTCCGAGGATGGTCGCCACGTCGTTCCGGTCAAGGGCGCGGTCGCGGTCGATGACGCGGATGCCATGGAAGAAGCCGTAAGACAGCACCTTGGAATCGCTATCCTGCCGGACTGGAATGCGGCGCCCCGCCTGCGCGGCGGCGAATTCAGGCGGCTCCTCCCCGACTACGCGATCAGCAGTTTGCCGCTGCAGGCCGTGTACCCGGAAACCCAATGGCTTTCACCGCGCGCGCGGCATTTCCTGGATCTCCTGATCGAAAGCGCCGACCGGTTTGCTCCTGTCGCACTCGTGGTCCGAACGCCACGAAAGAAGAGCGCTGCCGCCGCGCATTGATACGACCGCATCCGCCGCTACCTCGCATTGGCCGGCGCGTGCACGTGCCAGAGATCGGCGCGCCAATGGGCGACGATGGCGAGCGTCATGGCAATCCCTGTCGCGGCATAGAGCGTTCCGGTGGCGGCAAAGCCGATCTCCTCGATCAGACTGCCGGCCGCAAGCAGTCCTAGCGGCAGGCCGTAGATCACCATCATGCGCACGCCCATGACTCGGCCGCGCAGGTGTTCGCCGGCGGCGCGCATCAGGATGACGGCGACCGAGATCATGGAAAGGCTCTGGCAGAAGCCGGTGAGCAGGAGGCACACGATCGCCGTCGAAACCGTCTGCATCTGCACGAACACCAACAGCGCGGCGTACCACGCCACGGTCGAGGCGATCATGAGCCGTGCCACCCGAACGCCGCCAAGCATGCTGAGGGCGAGCGAGCCTACCAGCGAGCCGACGGCAAAACTCGCCGAGAGATAGCCGAGGCCGGTCTGGTTGGTGCCGTAGATCGTCCTGGCGATGTAGGGCAAGAGACCGTTGGAGAGCGGATAGGCCGTGAGGTTAACGAGGAAGGCGACCCACATCGCCGCCTGCATCCGCGGCGTGGTCCAGACATAGGCGACGCCCTCCTTCAGGTCGCGCATGGGTGACGCCCGCAGCATGTCGCCGGCAGCATCTGCAGCCGGATGCGCTTTATTTGGCGCCACCACGCACAGCGTCAGCAGCGTGGCCGCAAGATAAAGGCAGACGATCGCGACATAGGCGACCCCCATGCCGAGCGCCGCGAACATTCCGGCACCGGTCAGCGCGCCGGCGATCCGCGCGGTATCCATGGTGGTGCGGGAGACGCTGATGGCGCCGATCAGGAGATCCTGCGGCATGATGCTCGCGACCAGCGCGCCGCGCACGCCGAGGTCGGACGGCCGCACGAGACCCATCAGGACCGCGATGATGAAAACGTAAAACGGGCTTAGGGTGTGCGTGAGAACCAGCGTCAGCAGTGTCGCCGCCAGCACCGCATAGATCGTGCGCATCATTGCCAGCAGGTCGCGATGACCGATGCGGTCGCCAACCACGCCGAACATCGGTGCGATCAGCGTGCCGACATAGCCGAGCGAGGCATAGAGCGTGAGCAGCAGCACCGAGCCGGTCTCGACCAGCACATACCAGGCAAGGATGATCTGCTCCATCTCGAACGCCCACGACGTGAGCAGATCGGCCGGCCACTGGAAGCGGTAATTCCGGATGCGGAACGGGGCGAGCGCGGATGGGCGCGCCGCGTCGCTCAAGGCTCGATGCCGCGAATCATCGCGTTCCACGTCATGGGGTTCCCCGCCCGGTTTCTTGTTGGCCGGGAACGGTTTGTGCCCGGCAGCGAAATCGATTTGTGAAAAATTAGGCCGCCGGTCCGAACCGAGTCAATGAGGGGGGCATGCGCTGTGCGCGCGGGCAAATGCAGCCATGTCGGGACGACGCTAGGCGGCGGAGGTCGCCGTGCGCGCGGTGGATATCAAGCGCGCAACTTCGGTGGCGGAAACCGCCGGGCTGAACAGGAAGCCTTGCATCTCCGTACAGCCAAGCTCACGCAGCAGTTCGCGCTGCCACTCCTGCTCGACACCTTCGGCGGTCGTGGTCATGTGGCTGGCCTTGGCGATGTTGACCACGGCCTCGATGATCGCCGAGGACGCGCCCTCATCGCCGATGTTCCGCACGAAGGAACGGTCGATCTTGATCTTGTCGAAGGGAAACCGGTGCAGATAGCTCAGCGACGAATAGCCGGTGCCGAAATCGTCGAGCGCGATCCTGACGCCAAGCGCGCGCAAGTGGTGCAGCGTCGCCAGCGCCGTCTCGTCGTCCCGCATCAGCACAGCTTCGGTGATTTCGAGTTCGAGCCGCGAAGGTGCAAGATTGGAGGCAGCCAGCGCCGCGGCCACGTTGAGCGCCAGCGTCCGGCTGCGGAACTGCACCGGCGAGACGTTCACGGCAATGCGGACATGCTCCGGCCACTTCGCCGCTTCCCGGCAGGCGGTATTCAGCACGAAATGGCCCAGTTCGTTGATCAGCCCGGTATCCTCGGCCACGGGGATGAATTCGGCGGGCGAAATGGTGCCGCGCTTCGGATGACGCCAGCGCAACAGCGCTTCAGATCCCTTGATGGCGTTGTCGGAGAGATCGACGACCGGCTGGTAGTAGACCTCGAAGCCGCCGTCGGCGATAGCCTGGCGCAGCTCCGATTCCAGCATGCGCCGCGCCCTGGCGCGTGCATCCATGCCCTTTTCGAAGAAGCGATAGGTACGGCGACCGTCACCCTTGGCGCCATAGAGCGCAAGGTCGGCGTTCCTGAGCAATTGGTCGAGATCGCGGCCGTCGCCCGGCGCTACGGCGATGCCGATGCTGGCATCGGTCGTGATCAGGTGACCGGCGCATTCGAAGGGCTCGCGGATCGCTCCATAGATCGCCTGCACCAGATGCTCGGTGTCGGCGGGATCCCGCACCGCATGCAGGATGATTGCGAATTCGTCGCCGCCCAGCCGCGCGGCAATGTCGGTTTCGCCCAGGCAGCCGAGCAGGCGCTTGGCGACACTCTTCAACAGCTCGTCCCCGACGGGATGACCGAGTGCGTCGTTGACGCCCTTGAATTCGTCGATATCGATGTAGAGCACCGCAAGCTGCTCACCGGGTTTGAGATCCCCCAGCGCCTGCTCCAGCTTCTCGTGGAACAGCGCACGATTGGGCAGGTCGGTCAGCGCGTCGTAATGTGCAAGGTGGGCAATCTTCTCCTCGGCGCGCTTGCGCGCGGTGATGTCCTCGATGGTCGCCACCCAGCCGCCGGTTGGCAGCGGCTTGTTGACAATCTCGATGGCGCGGCCGCCCGGCGCGTTCGTGATCTGGCGCGTCGCCTTGCCGAACCTGACATTGCGGATGATGGCATTGCAGAAGGCGTCGACATCGCCGTCGAACGATCCCGTCTCCTGGCGGTGCGCGATCAGCCGCTGCATGGTGCAGCCCTGCCTCGCGATATCGGCCGACAGCCCGAACATATCCAGATAAGGCCTGTTGCAGACGACGATCCGGGCCGAAGCATCGTACAGCACGAGGCCTTGTGGAATATTGTCCACCGCCGTGCGCAACTGTCGTCGTTCCGCAGTGAGCGTGCGTTGACACCACTGCGCGCGCCTCAGCAGGAGCCAGGCCGTCACGGCCAGGATGATGACGGCGCCCAGCAACATGCTTTCACGCAGGCTGGGATCGGCCACCGCCAGTCCGGCGACGATGCCCCCAACAACGACGATTACGACGAGCCCGAGCCACTTCGGCACGGCGCTGCCTTCGACCGAATCGACGTCGTCGACGGGCGCCGTCGCCATCCCGTCGCGGCGCAACTGGTCGAACCTCTCCATGCCGGACTTGCTCATGCCTCCCCCGGGATCACAGCATCCTTGACGTAAACAGATGGAAGCGGCGTTAGGACTTGCGGTTAGCGGCGGCTTAAAGGTTTCGGGCAAGTTAACAGCGAGCGGGCTCAACCGTTGAGGCCAACAGCGTCTCCCGACAGGGCAAAACCGGTCTTGGTGAACAAGAGGTTAAGAGCTGCTCGATCTGATGCGAAGCTCAAGCAAGTCCGGGCCTTTGCAACCAACCCTTCCCAACGCGCGTTAAGTGTGCTGGCCGGTCGCGCATCAACTCAACTATTTGATAGGGCTGAAACCATTGGAGCTTAACAATTTGTCCAGTCAGCCACCGGATAATGGCGCCGACATTGCTCCGGAATGTATCGGGTCTATCATTGTGACTTCATTTGGACGTGTAATTTCCGTGCGCGGTTCGCTGGCGCGGGTGGGACTGCTGGCGACCAGCAACATGCCGGTCTCGGAAGTACGCGCCACTGTCGGTCGCTTCGTGAGCATCCGCTGCGCAAGCTCGATCATTGTGGCCATGATCACGGAGGTTTCGTGCGAAAACCTGTCGAGCACCAGCGACGATTTCATCGCAATTGCGTCGGTAGACCTGCTGGGTGAAATCCTCAATGCGAACGACAAGCCCAAATTCCAGCGCGGTGTCACCCACTATCCGACCATCGGAGATGCTGTCGAACTGATCTCGAGCCAGGAGCTGCGCACGATCTACGCACCCTCCGGGTCTGACCAGATCAATGTCGGCATGCTGCAACAGGACCGATCCGTCGTCGCCTATGTCGACGTCGAGGAAATGCTGTCCAAGCATTTCGCCATCCTCGGCTCGACCGGCGTCGGCAAATCGACCGGCGTTTCGCTGCTGCTCAACGAAATCCTGAAAGCACGGCCGAACCTGCGGCTTTTCCTGCTCGACGTGCACAACGAATATGGCCGCTGCTTTGGCGACAAGGCGCTGGTGCTCAATCCTCGCAACCTGAAACTGCCGTTCTGGCTGTTCAATTTCGAGGAAATCGTCGACGTGCTGTTCGGAGGCCGCCCCGGCGTGCCTGAAGAACTCGACATCCTCGCCGAGGTGATCCCGCTTGCGAAGGGCGTCTACACCCAATACCAGAACGCCGACCGCGTCAGCCTGAAACGCACCGATCCCAAGCACGTCGGCTACACCGTGGACACGCCGGTGCCGTACCGGCTGCAGGATCTGGTCTCGCTGATCGACGAGCGCATGGGCAAGCTGGAGAACCGCTCCTCCCGCATCATCTATCACAAGCTCATCTCGCGCATCGACACCGTGAAGAACGATCC
This sequence comes from Bradyrhizobium sp., assembly GCA_046349015.1. Classification (GTDB taxonomy): domain Bacteria; phylum Pseudomonadota; class Alphaproteobacteria; order Rhizobiales; family Xanthobacteraceae; genus Bradyrhizobium. Next base: position 209,121 of record JAXMDE010000003.1, read on the forward strand.
GCGCTACGCCTTCATGTTCGACAATGCGAACGTCGGCGGCGACACCATGGCCGAAGTGATCAGCCACTTGTTCCGCTTGCCGGCCAACGGACGGCCGATGACGGTGATGCAGCTCGCCGGCTTCCCGGTGGAAGTCGTGGACAGCGTGGTGTCGGTGCTGTGCCGCATGGCGTTCGACTTCGGCCTGTGGAGCGACGGCGTCTCGCCACTTCTCTTCATCTGCGAGGAAGCTCACCGCTACGCTTCCGCCGACCGCAACATCGGTTTCGGACCGACCCGCAAGGCGATCTCGCGCATCGCCAAGGAAGGCCGCAAATACGGCGTCTTTCTCGGTCTCGTCACCCAGCGCCCGGCCGAACTCGACCCGACCATCATTTCCCAGTGCAACACGCTGTTCTCGATGCGCCTTGCCAACGAGCGCGACCAGGCCCTGCTGCGCTCGGCAGTCTCCGATGCCGCGGCGAACCTGCTGTCCTTCGTGCCGTCCCTCGGCACCCGGGAGGTTCTGGCTTTCGGAGAAGGCGTTGCACTGCCGACGAGGCTTCGCTTCAAGGAAGTGCCGCCACATCAATTGCCGCGCGCCGAAACGACCATCGCCTCTGCGCCCTCGGCCTCAGCCGGCCAGGACGCGCACTTTGTCACCGCCGTCCTGGAGCGCTGGCGCGGCGCTACATCCAGTCGCGATAACCGCGACTCGTTCAGCGATTCCAGCACGGGCTCGCCGCAGCGTTTCGAATCGCGTCCGGAGCCGCAGCGCCCCGATCTCCGCGCGCCGGAGCCGCGCACGGTGGAAGCACCGATGCTGCAGCCCTCGCTCGGCCTCGATCCCGACCGCTTCTCGCTGCTGAAGAAGCCGCTGCGCTAGGCGCCTTGCGTCGTCGGCGCGTTCGACTAAGGTTCCGGCAAAACCGGGATCCTTGTCCATGACACAGCCGACCGCGAACCGCTTTCCGACGCCCTCCCTCGACAAGCTGCCGGAGGACATCCGCACGCGTATTCTGGCGGTGCAGGAGAAATCCGGCTTCGTGCCCAATGTGTTCCTGACGCTGGCCTATCGCCCCGACGAATTCCGCGCCTTCTTTGCCTATCACGACGCGCTGATGGAGAAGGACGGCGGCCTCTCCAAGGCCGAGCGCGAGATGATCGTGGTGGCGACCTCGGCGGCCAACCAATGCCAGTATTGCGTGATCGCGCATGGCGCGATCCTGCGCATCCGCGCCAAGAATGCAGCGATTGCCGACCAGATCGCTGTCAACTACCGCAAGGCCGACATCACGCCGCGCCAGCGCGCCATGCTGGATTTCGCCATGAAGGTGAGCCGCTCGGCGGAGGAAGTCTCGGAAAGTGACTTTGCCGCGCTCGCCGGCCACGGCTTCTCGAACGACGATGTCTGGGACATTGCGGCTATCTCGGCATTCTTCGCCCTGTCAAACCGGATGGCCAACGTCACCGCCATGCGACCGAACGACGAGTTTTACCTGATGGGCCGGCTGCCCAAGGGGGCTTAGCGGGGCGCTATGGGAAATCTGTCGCTTCCGGGAAACCCCCGATATCAGCCGAAGGACCTGCAATCGGTTTTCGGCTACGACAATCTTTTTCGAGCCGTTGCTGAAGTAGAGATCGCAACGCTGAGAACGCTGGCCGATATCGGGATCATCCCCGGGACGGATATCGCGGCGCTCACGCCTGACGTGGAGCAGCAACTCCTCGCCATCACGACGACAGAAGTCGACGATGTGGAACGCCAGGTGACCAGGCACGACATCCGGGCATGGGTTCGGATCGCCCAGAGCAAGGTTGACCCTGGGCTTCGTCGCTGGATCCACGTTCCGCTCACGAGCTACGATGCGCTCGACACCGCTCGCGCCCTGCAGTTCGTGCGCGGACACGGCGTGGTGAAGCGGCTCACCGACAAGGTCATTGGCCTCTTCGTCGAGCAGGTCAATTCATTCGCGCTTCAGCCCCAGATCGGCCGAACCCATGGCCAACATGCGCTGCCGATCACGGTCGGCTTCTGGTTCGCAACGATCCTCAGCCGGATTCTCGCCAACATCCAGAGCGCCAACAACGCTGCGAAAGGGCTTGTCGGAAAGATCTCCGGCGCCGTCGGCGTCTACAATGCCCAGGTGGGACTTGGCATCGCCGCGCGCTGCGGTGCCAAGACCTTCGAGGCGCGCGTGCTCGAAAAGCTCGGCCTCAAGCCTGCACCCATCAGCACACAGATTCTCGTGCCGGAACCGCTTGCCGATTACCTGTTCGCCTGTGTGAAGCTTTCCGCGGCCTTCGGCCAGTTTGGCCGGGACGGCCGGCACCTGATGCGAACCGAGATTGCCGAACTCGGCGAACCCTTCGAGAAAGGACAGGTCGGATCATCGACCATGGCTCACAAGAGGAACCCGATCAATTTCGAGAACCTCGAGGGGACATGGATCAAAAATCAGGTCGAATTCGGCAAGGTTCTGGCGACGATGATCAGCGAGCACCAGCGCGACCTCGTCGGCAGCCCGATCGCACGGGATTTGCCCGTCATCGTGGTCAATCTGGTCCATCAGCTCAACATTCTGCTGCGCGAAACAGACGGCAAGCCATTCGTCTCCCGCATCGCGGTCGATGAAGCCTCGCTCAGGCGAAACTTCCAAGCACAAGGCGATGCTATCCTTGCCGAGCCGATCTACATCGCTCTCCAGATGGCAGGCTATGAGGGAGACGCGCATGAGCTGGTGAATCACGTCGCCATGCCACGCGCAAGACAGGCTGGCGTCTCGCTTCTTGAAGCGACGCGATGGGCACTCAAGCAGGAGTCGGAAGACCCCGTTTGGGGCAAGATCCCGCCGGAGACGATCAGCATGCTTGGCAAGCCGGAAACCTATACCGGTGCCGCCGCAGAGAAGGCGCGCGACATCGCAGGGAGTGCCGAGAGATACCTCAAGGCGCGATGATCCCGGCTAGCCCTCCGACGCCGGCCCGCACCAGCCGGGCAGATAGATCGCGTCGTGCCCCCTCGCCAGCGCGAGCCCCTTCTCCACCGCCCTGGCAAAATTGTCCTCGACCACCTTGCGCGACAGGCGGCGGCGCAAGAAGTCGGCCCACAGGAACTCGCTGAATGGCGTGGTGTCCTTGGCGAAAGCGCCCGAGCGGCGCAATTCGCCGGCGAGGCTGCGGAAGGGATCGTCCCTCAGCTCCGCCACCGACTTCGGGATGTCCTTGAACTGCCGGCGTTCGCCCTTGGAATCGTAGGGATAGACCCAGCGCTTGTTGTCCATCACGCCCCAGAAGGCGTCGCGGTCGACCATGGTCAGATTGCCGATCACGGTGACCAGGATGTCCTTGACGCCCTCGTCGTGCAGCGCACGCGCCATGTGGTGATGATCGACCACGTAGTAGCGCTCGCCCGGACCGAGCACGACGGGGATCATGTGCTTGCCGAGCAGCTCGGCGCGCTTCTTCTCCGACTTGTGCTCCCGCCAGCGCTTGCGCTTCTCCTTGACCTCCCGCATCCCCACCGTCATCTGGGTCGGATGCAACGACAGGATCGGGATCGGATGAACATAGGGCTCGCGGACGTTCGCCATGGCTTCAACTCCCCCTGGACGCCGGACTGGCTGCGCAGCGGTTCCACTATGTCATGGCGGGTGGCGCCGGCCGATCACGTTGATGTGCCCGCCAACATTCACTGTGAGGCGTGCGCGGCCCGTGCTAGATAAGGGCCGGGAGACGTCTTCGGACCGCAGCAGTGAAAACCCAGCGCCCTGTCAGCTCGGACGACGACCATCGTGTCGTCAAATTCCGGCCGCGCACCTCGGCACAGCCGCCGGGACGCGCGCCTCAAAACACGCCGCATGAAGCGGCCGACCTCTCGCGCTACGAACGCAAGCCGGAAGAGCCGGACGATTTCCGCCACCGCATGCTGGCCAACCTGGCCGCCTTTGCCTTCACGGTCGCGCTGACGGCGATCGGCATCTGGCTTGCGATGAGCATTGCGGAATTGCGCAAGAACCAGGACTGCGTGCTGATGGGGCGGCGCGACTGCGCCCAGATTTCCTCGCTCCCGCGCAACTAGTTTTCCAACAGCCCGCGGGGCGTGGTTTGCCACTCTCTCCACCTTTGCCGGGCCGGCCAAGCTCCATTGAACTCAGGCCCCCGCTCCGTTATACGGGCTCTCGACTCCGGATCAGGGAAAGCGGGCATTCCGGGGCGACGGGCTTTCGCGTCCCCCACATCACCGTAATTCTCCCAGAATATCAAAGGCTTAATGATGTCTTCAACATTCGAGCAGATCGCCAATATCATCGCGGAGACCTGCGACATCCCGCGCGACACGATCAAGCCGGAGAGCCATGCCATCGACGATCTCGGCATCGACAGCCTGGACTTCCTCGACATCGCCTTTGCCATCGACAAGGCGTTCGGAATCAAGATGCCGCTCGAGAAGTGGACCCAGGAAGTCAACGACGGCAAAGCCACCACCGAGCAGTATTTCGTGCTGAAGAACCTCGCCGACCGCATCGATGAGCTGGTCGCGGCCAAGAACGCGGGCGGCGGCGCCGCCGCATAAATCACCGGTCATGGATCTCGACTATTTCCGACTGATCGATCGCGTCGTCGACCTCGACCTGGAGGCCAGGACGATCAAGGTCGAGGCGCGGGTTCCCGAGAAGCATACCATCTTCGAGGGCCATTTTCCCGGCTTTCCGATCATGCCCGGAGTGCTGCTGACCGAGGCGATGGCGCAAAGCTCGGGCTGGCTGATCCTTGGCGTGCTGAAATTCGAGCGGATGCCGTTCCTCGCCATCGTGAAGGAAGCCAAGATGCGCGGCTTCGTCAGCCCCGGTCACGTGCTGACGATCGATGCGACCCTCGAGCATGAAGGCTCGGGCTATGCCGTCGCCAAGGCCAAGGGCCGTGTCGGCAAGGACCTGAAGTGCAGCGCCGAAATCACCTTCGGCCTTTCTCCCTTCCCCGATCCCGCCTTCCGCGTGCACATGGACGCAGTGGCCAAGCAGATCGGCTTCCCGCTGCAGGCGGTCGTGCAATGAGTCAGGCGAAGGAAGTCTGGATCACCGGCATCGGCATCCTGTCGTCGCTGGGCGAAGGGCTGGATGCGCATTGGGACGCGCTGAAAGCGCGGCGCGTCAATATCGATGAGACGCGCTTTGCGCCCTATGTCGTGCATCCGCTGGCACCGGTCTCGTTCGACGCCCAGATCCCCAAAAAGGGCGACCAGCGCCAGATGGAAACGTGGCAGCGCATCGGCGTCTATGCGGCCGGCCTTGCGCTCGACTCCGCCGGCGTCAAGGGCAACCAGGAAATCCTCTCGCGGATGGACATGATCGTCGCGGCCGGCGGCGGCGAGCGCGACATCGCGGTCGACCTTGCGATCCTCAATGCGGACGCCAGGGGCAATTCGGCGCCGGGCTTCCTCAACGAGAAGCTGATGAACGACCTGCGCCCGACGCTGTTCCTGGCCCAGCTCTCCAACTTGCTCGCCGGCAATATCGCCATCGTGCATGGCGTTTGCGGAACCTCGCGCACTTTCATGGGCGAGGAAGCCGCCTCCATCGACGCGGCGCGGATCGCGCTGGCCCGCATCGAAGGCGGTGAGAGCGATATCGCCCTGGTTGGCGCCGCCCATAATGGGGAGCGGTCGGAGCTCCTGCTCCTTTACGAATTCGACGACTTCAACCTCAAGGGCAAGTACGCGCCGCTGTGGACGCGCGACAAGGACCATAGCGGCTTCGCACTTGGTTCAGGCAGCGCATTCCTGGTGCTGGAATCCCGTGAACATGCCGAGGCGCGCGGCGCCAAACCCTATGCGAGGCTCAGCAAGGTGGTTTCCGATCTCGCGCTGCGCAACCAACCCGGCGCGATCGCAAAGTCGCTCGAAACGCTATGGGCGAAGCTCGGCGCGGGTGACAAGGGCGGCCTCATCACCGGCGCCACGGGCGTCGAGGCGGTGACATCGGAGGAAAAGGCGTTTCTGCATAGCCACCCCGGCTTTGCCGTGCGTTCGACCGGGACGATCTTCGGCCACATGCTGGAAACCCAGTTTCCGCTTGGGATAGCGCTTGCGGCACTGTCGATCTCGCGCGGTGCGCTGTTTCCGCCCAACGACCCCACCGGTTTCGAGGTTGAAAAGGCCGATGCGCCGGACCAGATTGTAGTCGAGGGTGCGGGCCATTGGCAGGGCGAAGGCCTCGCGCTGGTCGAGGCGGTCAAGTAATCACGCGCGCGGTCCCGATCGGACCTTGCGCCACACGTTGACGAGGGACCTATGTCAGCACCACGCGATAAACTGGGCCGACCGATCGTCGTCGTCACCGGCATGGGTGTCGTCACCTCGCTCGGGGCGGGCAAGAAGGACAATTGGGACAGGTTGACCGCAGGCGAAAGCGGCATCCGTACCGTCTCGCGCTTTCCGATCGACGGCCTGAAGACCACGATGGCCGGCACGGTCGATTTCGTCACAGCCGATTCATCCACCGCCCTCACCGAGCGCATCGCGCATATCGCTACCGACGAAGCCCTCGCCCAGGCCGGTATCGGCAGCAAGGGCAATTTCCCGGGGCCTCTGTTCCTGGCGGTGGCGCCGGTCGAGGTGGAATGGCCGCAGCGCTTCGAGCTCGCGCGCACCATCGGCCAGCACGAGTTCGGCTATCCCGAGCTGCTGAAGGTAAGCGGCGGCGGCAAGTTCGCCAATCTGCATCATCGCTTCGTGTTCGGCTCGATCGCGAGGGATCTCGCCACGACATATGGCACCAAGGGCTCGCCGATCTCGCTGTCGACGGCCTGCGCGTCGGGCGCGACGGCGATCCAGCTTGGCGTCGAGGCGATCCGCCGCGGCGAGACCGATGCGGCGCTGTGCGTTGCCACCGACGCCTCGGTCAATCCGGAAGCGATGATCCGCTTCTCGCTGCTGTCGGCGCTGTCGACCCAGAACGACCCACCGCAGGCTGCTTCGAAGCCGTTCTCGAAGAATCGCGACGGCTTTGTCATGGCCGAGGGCGCCGGCACGCTGGTGCTGGAAAGCTACGATGCGGCGGTAGCGCGCGGCGCAAAAATCCTCGGCGTCGTAGCCGGCTGCGGCGAACTTACCGATTCCTTCCACCGCACCCGTTCCTCGCCCGACGGCAAGCCCGCGATTGGCTGCGTGCTGAAGACGCTTGCCGATGCCGGCATGGCGCCGGAGCAGATCGATCACATCAATGCCCACGGCACCTCGACGCCGGAAAACGACAAGATGGAATATCTGGCGACTAGTGCCGTGTTCGGCGAACATACCTCCAAGATCCCGGTAACGTCGAACAAGTCGGCGGTCGGCCACACCATCTCGGCGGCTGGCGCGGTCGAAGCCATCTTCTCACTGCTGACGCTGGAGCATCAGCGCATCCCGCCGACTCTTAACTACGAGAACCCGGACCCGGCGATCCCCTTCGACGTGGTCGGCAACAAGTCGCGCGACGCCAGGGTCACCGCGGTGATGTCGAACTCGTTCGGCTTCGGCGGACAGAATGCTTCGCTGATCCTGACGCGGGAGCCGGCCTGACCGTTCCGGCCCCTGTCTTGCGATGAACCGCCTGCTTCTCCTCCGCTTCAAGGCGCGCCTGCGCGATGCGCTCAAACCGCTGTCGGAAGCAGCGGTCGGGGGCATCACCGTTGCACTTCTGCGCACGACGCGCGCTTTCGATCCGGACAAGACGGCCGATTTCTTCGGGCGCGCGGCGCAGTTCATCGGCCGCCGATTGCGCGAGGACCGTATCGGCCGCGAGAACCTGAAGGCGGCATTCCCCGAAAAATCTCCGGAGGAAATCGAGAAGATCCTGGCCGGTGTCTGGGACAATCTCGGCCGCATCGGCGCCGAGTTCGCCCATCTCGACCACATCTGGGATTACGACGCCGACCATCCGGAGAAGCCGAGCCGCATCGAGTTCAGCCCGCGCAGCAAGGAACTGTTCGACATGCTGCGCGATGACGGCAAGCCTGCGATCTTCTTCGCCAGCCATATCGGCAATTGGGAACTGCCTGCACTTGGCGCCGTCGCGCATGGGCTCGATGCCGCGATTCTGTTCCGCCGGCCCAACAGCGAGGCTGCCGACCGCGCCATCGAGCGCACGCGCGCGGTCAAGATGGGTACGCTGATCCCCGCCGGGCGCGATGCGCCATTCAAGCTCGGACAGGCGCTGCAGGAGGGCAAGCATGTCGCCATGCTGGTCGATCAGTGGTTCACCAACGGCGTCGAGGTCACCTTCTTCGGCCGCAAGACCAGGGCCAATCCGACGCTGGCTCGCCTGGTGCGCCAGGTCGAATGCCCGATCCACGGCGTGCGCATCATCCGCCTGCCGAACCACCGCTTCCGCGCCGAACTGTCCGAAGAAGTGAAGCCCGCGCGCGATGCCTCCGGCGCCATCGACATCCAGGGCACCATGCAGGCCGTCACCGACGTGGTCGAAGGCTGGATACGCGAATATCCGGACCAGTGGCTATGGCTGCACCGCAGATGGCGGTGAGGTACGAAAAATCTCAGCCCGCCGCGCGCTCGGTGATGGTGCATGTCGCGGTTGCAAGCGCATGCAGCACGTCGCGCTCGTCGGTCAGTGCCGCCTCGGCAAACACGACGCGTGAGCCGCGATGGCAAAGGCGGGCTTTCGCCGTGAACGTCGTGTCGCCCGGCCGGATGCCTCGCACATATTGAATGCCGAGCTGCGTCGTCACGAAGGCCTCGTTGGACTTCAGCGTCGTATTCACGGCATAGCCGATGCAGCTGTCGAGCACCGCCGAGATGACGCCGCCATGAACCGCCCCGACAAAATTGACGTGGTATGCGCAGGGCCGGAAACTGACTTCGGCGCTTCCGCTCTCAAAGCGTTCCAGCCGAATGCCCATCAACTCGATCGCCGGACTGTTGGGAAGCTCGCCCTGCGCAACCGCCCGCAGATAGCCCGCCATGTCGAGGCCGGCGGCGGCCTTGACCACATCCGCAGGAGCCGTCCACGAAATCGACTGCATCTGTCGCGGAAGCTCTGCCATCACAGCTCCAGGGTGGCGCGGAAATCGATTGCAGCCCGCGCGATGATCTTGGCCTTGGTCCGCCGCAGAACCTCCGGCGGCCCCTTGGCGATCTGCTCGGCCATCGCCAGTGCCCGCGCGCCGAGCCCCTCGCCCGTGGCGACTTCGCTGACCAGACCGAGACGCAGCGCTTCCGCCGCATCGATGATGCGTCCCGTCAGGCAGAGCTCGCGTGCCGCCGCTCCGCCAATCAGGTCATGCAACGGCGCATAGACGACGTCGCCGAACGCGGCCTCGGGATGGCCGAACCGCGCGGTGTCGGCCGCCAGCCTGATGTCGCAGAGCACCGCGGTATCCATTCCTCCGCCGAGCGCCGGCCCGTTTACGGCCGCAATCAGGGGCTTGGGAAACCACAGCAGCTCCCGGTGATAGCGGTCGCTCGATTCCCATAACGTCCTGTGGAAATCCGGATCCCGCGCCGCGGTGCCGAATTCCGCCAGGTCGAAACCCGCCGAGAATGCACTGCCCGAGCCCGTCAGCACCGCGCATTTGACGGCGGCGTCGCCCTTCAGCTGCTCGAGCGCGTCGCTGACGGCATCGCGCAACGCCACCGATAGCGCGTTCTTCTTGTCCGGCCTGTTCAAGGTCAGGACCGCAACATTGGCGGCGGGCCGCGCTAGCCGGACGAGGTCGTCCATGGCATTCTCCATACCGACCAGTATTGAGAACGGATCGACACGGCGATGTCAATACCTCCCGGTATGGAAACGGCCCCTGCTCCCGGCGGCGATGCCGCGCGGCTGAACCGCCGGCACTGGCAGCGTGCGGCCCTCGAAACCCTGACCGAGGGTGGCATCGCCGCGGTCACAGTGCCAAGGCTCGCCAAGCGGCTTGGCGTCACCAAGGGGAGCTTCTACTGGCATTTCGACAGCGTGGACGATCTGCTGCGCGCGGCGCTGTCGGACTGGGAACGGATATTCACCGATGAACGGCTAGCGGAGTTCGCCGCTGTCACCGACCCGCGCAAGCGGCTCGAGCCGTGGCTGAGCGAAATCGGGCAAGACCATCCCGCGCAGCGCCTGCATCTCGCCATCGAAGGCGCGGCTGATCATCCTGTCATCGGCGAGTTCTTTGCCAGGGTTTCGGCAAAGCGGATCGCGTTCATCGCCAGGGCATTGCGCGAGGCCGGGATTGCCGCGGCCGAAGCCGGCACCCGCGCGATCGCCATCCATGCCGCCTATCTCGGATTCCTGCGGCTCAACGCCAACGCGCCGCAAGCGATCGGAGCCGGCCGGGCGCGGGCAAGACACGCGAGGACCATCTTCTCGCTTCTCGGCGGCCTGGATGCTTCTGCCTCCATCAAGCCGGCGAGGCGACAGCGGCGGTAACCCGGCTTCCTGCACTTGTCCTGCTCTACACTGGCGGCAGCTGTCAGCAAGTTGCCATCGGCCGACATCGATGCCACCTAGCTGCGAAGGCTACCGCAACCCGCACCTTTGGGGCGATTGATGACGGACGCTCATTCGCAACGAAGGCTGGGGATCGTCCTCATCGTGGCAGCCGCGGTCGCCTGGAGCACGGCGCCGTTCTTCACGCGGCTGCTTTCACATGATTCCTGGACCATCCTGTTCTGGCGCGGCGTATTTGCATTCGCCCTGATCACCCTTTTTCTCGCGGCGACCGAAGGCCGCGCGGGCTTGCGCAACCTCGTTGCGATGGAACGTAGCGGCTGGATTGTGGCCTCGCTGTCGACGGCAGCGATGGTGGCCTTCATTCCCGCCTTGCAGATGACCAGCGTGGCCAATGTGGCTGTCATCATCGCGACCCAGCCGTTCATGGCCGCCGCCCTCGCCTTCATCTGGTTTCGTGAGGCCGCGCGACCGCGAACTCTTCTGGCGAGCCTCGTCGCTTTCATCGGTGTGCTCATCACGGTCAGCCAGTCGCTGGGTCAATCCGACCTGCGCGGCATCGCACTCGCCTTCTTCATGGTATTCGCGTTCTCGCTGATGACGGTTGCGGTCCGGCGCTACCAGCGGAAATCCATGGTTGCGGCAGCGGCGATGTCGAATTTCCTCGGCAGCCTGGTCAGCCTGGTCTTCGCGCATGATATCGCCGGCGTCAGTGCGCACGACATCGGCGTGCTCGCCATGTTCGGCGGCCTGCAGGTCGCGTTGGGGTTGACCCTGTTCGTGATTGGCTCACGCTTCCTGCCGTCGGGTGAGGCGTCGCTGATTGCGACGCTGGAAACGCCGCTGATGGTGTTCTGGATATGGGTCGGCTTTGCCGAAGTGCCGGCGCCGCGCGCACTGATCGGCGGCGCGCTGGTGATCGGCGCCGTCGTGGTGGACATTCTCGGCGAAAAGCGGGAAAGGGCTGGCAGCTAATCGTACGGCAACGACGGGACGACCTCATGCTGAAGAGCGCGTCTTCGCGTCTCCGGACCATGCTTCGCATCGCCGGGCGAACCATGAGCCCCAATGCCGCCGGCCTTCGAGACGACGCTTACGCGTCGTCCTCCGGACGAGGATAGCGGCGTCACTTCCCCGTCTTCACCTTGGTCCACAGCCGGTTGATGATGCGCTGCGTCGCTGGATCACGGGCGGTGATGACGAACAGCTTCTTCTGCGTCGCCTCGTCCGGATAGATGTTCTTGTCGTTGAGGATCTTGGGATCGATCAGCTTCTGGCTGGCGAGATTGCCATTGGCATAGGACAGGAAGTCGGAGTTTTTTGCCGCCACGTCCGGCCGGTACAGGTAGTTGATCAGTTCATAGGCTTCCGCGACGTTCTTGGCATCGGAGGGAATCGCAAGATTGTCGAAGAACATCTGTGCGCCCTCTTTGGGGATGGTGTAGCCGATCTCGACCCCGGTCTTGGCTTCCTCGGCGCGGCTGCGCGCCTGCATCACGTCACCGGACCAGCCGACCACGAAGCAGATTTCGCCGGAGGCCAGCGCGCCCAGATATTCGGACGAGTGGAACTTGCGCACGAAAGGCCTGACCTTGCCGACGAGGTCCGCCGCCTTTTCAAGGTCGGCCTGCTTGGTCGAATTTGGATCGATGCCGAGATAGCCCAGCGCAGCGGGCAAGATATCATCGGCGGAATCCAGCATGTGGATGCCGCAATCCTTGAACTTCGACAAATTCTCGGGCTTGAACACGATGTCCCAGCTGTCGATCTTGGCGCCGGGGCCTAGGATTTTTTCGGCCATCTTCACGTTGTAGCCGATGCCGGTGGTGCCCCACATGTAGTTGGCGCCGTAATTGTTGCCGGGGTCGTAGGTCGCGAGCTGCTGGCTGACCACGGACCACGCATTGGCGAGGTTCGGCAGCCTGGACTTGTCGAGCTTGAGAAACACCTTGGCGGTGATCTGGCGCTGCAGGAAATAGCCGGTGGGCACGACGACGTCGTAACCGGACTTGCCGGCGAGCAGCCGCGTCTCCAGCGTCTCGTTGGCATCAAAGGTATCGTAGACGACCTTGATGCCGGTCTCCCTGGTGAAGTCCTCCAGGACTCCCGGCGCCATATAGTTCGACCAGTTGTAGAAATTGACGACACGCTCCTGCGCCGTTGCCGGCGCAAGCGAGAACAACAACGCCGCTGCCAAGGCAAAAGCGTTCTTCTTCATCGTCATCCCTTTCGCCGATGCACCGCATCGGCCAGGCGCTCCAGCGCCGTGTCGAGAGTGGCGTCCTTCTTGGCAAAGCAGAAGCGCACCACCGATGTCACCGCGTCCTGCTCGTAGAACGCGGAGACCGGGATCGCCGCTACCTTGTAATCGTGGACGATGCGCCGGCAGAACGCCTCGTCGGTCTCGTTCAATCCGAGCGGCGAAAGGTCCACGGTGAGGAAGTAGGTTCCTTGCGACTTCAGCACGGGAAAGCCGATGCTCTCCAGCCCCCTTGTCAGCCGGTCCCGGCTCCGCGCGAGGTCCTTGCGCATGTCGAAAAAAAATTGATCCGGCTTCCCAAGGCCATAGGCTACTGCGGCCTGAAGATTGGGCGCTGTCGTAAAGGTCAGGAACTGATGCACCTTGGCGGCGACCTTGAGCAGCGGCGGCGCGGCGCAGACGAAACCGATCTTCCAGCCGGTCAGCGAGAAAATCTTGCCGGCACTGCCGACCTTGATGGTGCGTTCGCGCATGCCGGGAATGGTGATCAGCGGGATGTGCTCGCGGCCGTCGAACACGACATGTTCCCAGACCTCGTCACAGATGGCGATCGAATCGAACTCCTGGCAGAAGCGCGCCAGCAGCTCGAGGTCCTCGCGCGGATAAACGACAGCGGCCGGGTTGAGCGGGTTGTTGAACAGCACCGCCTTGGTCTTCTTGTTGAAGGCGCTCTTGAGCATATCCTCCGTCAGCCGCCAGTGCGGGGGTTCAAGCCGCAAGAGCCGCGGAATGCCGCCGGCCTGTCGGATGATCGGCAGATAGGAATCATAGACCGGCTGGAAACAGATCACCTCGTCGCCGGGCTCGACCACGGCGAGGATCGACGAGGTCAGTGCCTCGGTTCCGCCGGAGGTGACCATGACCTCGGTCATCGGATCGAGCTTGAGCCCATGCCAGTGCCCATAGTGCGAGGCGATGGCCTGCCGCAGCTCCGGAATACCCATCATCGACGGATACTGGTTGTAGCCGTTCAGCGACGCATCGGCCGCCGCTTGGCGGATATCCTCGGGCCCGGGATCGTCGGGAAAGCCCTGCCCCAGATTGATGGCGTTGTTGTCGCGCGCGAGCTGCGACATCGCCTCGAAAATGGTGACGGGAAGGTCGCCGAAGACCTTGTTCAGGGTGGGCATCGAAGGTCAGCCGCCGACCTTGGTTGGCAGCCCCGCGGCTTTCCAGCCCAGAATGCCGCCGGCCAGATGCTTGTTGTAGGGCAGCCCCGCGGCCTGCGCCGCCAGCGACGCCGTCACCGAGCGCTTGCCGGAACGGCAGGCGAACACGACCTGCTTGCCTTGCGGATGGGGAATCGCCGCGGGGTCAAACGTCGAGAGCGGCACGACTACACCACCGGGATAGGCCTCGGTCGCAACCTCATTGGGCTCGCGGACATCGACAAGGAGATAGCGCCCCTCCTCCATCCCTTTCGACACCTCTTGAGGGGTCAAATCCTGCACCTGATTGGCCACGCCGCATCCTCCCAAAAACCGCTCAAAGGGCGCCCTGCACCCGTCCGGCTCGGCGGCCAAAGTCGCCTCTCGCGCAGCGAAAATCAAGCGCCGCAAACGACTTAAAAGTGGCTTCGATCTAGATCGTCACCTGCGTTCCGACCTCGACCACCCGCCCGGTTGGAATCTGGAAATAGTCTGTGGCGTCGTTCGAGCTCTGGCTCAGCGCGATGAACAGATGATCCTGCCAGCGCGGCATGCCGGAATGGGCGGCAGGCTTGAGCGAGCGGCGCGACAGGAAGAACGAGGTCGACATGATGTCGAATTGCCATCCAAGCTTGCGCGCGATCGCCAGCGTTTTCGGCACATTCGGGGATTCCATGAAGCCGAAACGCAGCGTGACCTTGGAAAAGGTGTTGCCGATCGGCTCCATCCGTACCCGCTCGGAATCGTCGATCCGCGGGGTCGGCGCGGTTTCGATGGTGAGAATGACGTTCTTCTCATGCAGCACCTTGTAATGCTTCAGGCTGTGCATCAGCGCGGTCGGCGCGCTCTGGGGATCGCTGGTCAGGAACACCGCCGTGCCGGGCACCCGCTGGGGTGGCCGCTTCTCGAGCATCGCCACCAGATCGGCGAGCGGAAATTCCAGCTTGCGCGACTTTTCGAACAGCAGGCGGCTGCCGCGCCGCCAGGTGTACATCAGCAGCATCACCACGCCGCCGAGCAGCAACGGCACCCAACCGCCTTCGAATACCTTGAGCAGATTGGCTGCGAGGAAAGTGAGATCGAGGAACAGGAACGGCGCAATCAGCGCAGCGGCTGCGACCGGCGACCATTTCCAGACCTTCCAGATCACGACGAAGCCCATCATCGCCGTTACCACCATGGTGCCGGTGACCGAGATGCCGTAGGCCGAGGCGAGCGCGCTGGAGGAACGGAACAGCAGCACCAGCAACATGACAGCCACGAACAGCATCAGATTGATCTTGGGAATGTAGATCTGGCCAGAATGCGCTTCAGACGTGTGGCGTATCTCGAAACGCGGCATCAGGCCGAGCTGAATCGCCTGGCGCGTCAGCGAATAGGCGCCGGTGATCACCGCCTGGCTCGCAATCACCGTGGCGATGGTGGCAAGCGCCACCATCGGGATCAGCGCCCATTCCGGAAACATCAGGAAGAACGGATTTTCGATCGCCTTGGGGTCGGCAATCACAAGCGCGCCCTGCCCGAAGTAGTTCAGCGTCAGCGATGGCAGCACGATGAAAAGCCAGGCGGTCTGGATCGGCTTCTTGCCGAAATGGCCGAGATCGGCATAGAGCGCCTCCGCACCGGTCACGGCAAGGAACACCGCACCCAGCGTGACAAAGCCGATGATGCCGTGATGGAACATGAACGACACGGCATAGAGCGGACTCAACGCCAGCAGCACGTCGGAATGCCGCATGATCTGCGGCACGGCAGCGATCGCGATCACGACAAACCACAGGCACATGATCGGCCCGAACAGCGAGGCGACGCGCGCGGTGCCGCGCGACTGCACGGCAAAGAGGGCCACCAGAATGATCACCGTGATCGGCACGACATAATGGTCGAACGCCGCCGTGACGAGCTTGATGCCTTCGACCGCCGACAGCACCGAGAGAGCCGGCGTAATGACGGCATCGCCATAGAACAGCGCACCGGAAATGATGCCGAGCAGGATGATGATGGCCGAGTGGCCGCCGAGGGCGCGCTGGGCGAGCGCCATCAGCGCCAGCGTGCCGCCCTCGCCGTTGTTGTCGGCGCGGAGCAGGATCAGCACGTATTTAAGAGTGACGACGACGATCAGCGCCCAGATGATCAGGGAAAGCACGCCAAGCACGGCCTGCGGCGTTGCTTCGGCCGATCCGCCGCCGGCGGCCACCACCGCTTCGCGCAGCGCATAGAGCGGGCTGGTGCCGATGTCGCCATAGACGACACCGATGCATCCAAGCAGCAGTCCGGCGAAACTCGCGGTCATATGCGTCTCGCCATGTCCGTTGGCCGCGGGCGTCGCCGCCGCGGTGGCCGTGGTCTCCGATGTCATGAAAAGACGCCTCGATTGTTCACTGCACAATGAGCAAAGCCGCAGCGCTATACGCCTGTCCGTACCGTTTGGGTTAGGTCGGATTCAGGCTCCAGTCATGCAGAAACGCATATATTTATGCGGCTTTTATACTCGAAATAATTGAAATATATCAGATGGTTACTTGAGTACCGACTTCCACGACCCGTCCCGTGGGGATCTGGAAATAGTCGGTCGCATCGTTGGCCGAGCGGCTCATGGCGATGAACAGGTGGTCCTGCCATTGCGGCATGCCCGACTGCGCCGAGGGTTTCAGCGAACGGCGGGAGACAAAGAACGACGTCGCCATGATGTCGAACTGCCAGCCGAGCTTTCGCGCGATCACCAGCGCCTTGGGCACGTTCGGCGATTCCATGAAGCCGAAGCGGAGGCGGACGGTGGCAAATTTGTCGCTGATCGTCTCCATCCTGACCCGTTCGGCGAGGTCGACCCGCGGCGTCTGCGCAGTCTCGATGGTCAGGATCACATTGTGCTCGTGCAGCACCTTGTTGTGCTTGAGATTGTGCAGCAGCGCCGTCGGCACGAAGGCGGGATCGCTGGTGAGGAACACCGCGGTACCCTTGACGATATGCGGCGGCCGCTTCTCCAGGCTCTTGATGAGATCGGTAAGCGGCACCTCGATCCGGCGCGTCTTGGCAACCAGGATCGAAGCCCCCCGCCGCCAGGTCCAGATCATCACGGCCACCACGGCGCCGAACAGCAGCGGCACCCAGGCGCCCTCGAACAGTTTCAGCAAATTGGCGGCGAAGAATGTCGAGTCGACCACGACGAACGGCACGATCAACGCAGCCGCCGCAGCGGCACGGAAATTCCACAGTTTCCAGATCACCACGAAGCCCATGATCCCGTCGCACACCATGGTGGTGGAAACGGCGATGCCGTAGGCCGACGCCAGTCCGCTCGAGGTGCGGAACAAGAGCACGAGAAGCAGCACGCCGATCAGCAGCAGCCGGTTGACACGCGGCAGGAAGATCTGCCCCGCATGCGTTTCCGACGTGAAGCGGACCTCGAAGCGCGGCAGAAGGCCGAGTTGCACGGCCTGTCGGACCAGCGAGAACGCACCCGTAATCACCGCCTGGCTCGCGATGACGGTCGCAGCGGTCGCCAACGCGATCATCGGCAGCAGCAGCACTTCGGGCGCCATCAGATAGAACGAGTTCTCGATCGCCGACGGATTGGACAGCACCAGCGCGCCCTGCCCGAAATAGTTGATCAGGAGCGCCGGCAGCACAAAGAACATCCACGCCGATTGAATCGGCTTGCGCCCGAAATGGCCGAGGTCGGCATAGAGCGCCTCGCCGCCGGTAACCGCCAGGAACACCGCACCCAAGGTGACCAGGCCGATGGTGCCGTGCGTCAGCAGGAATTCGATGCCATAGATCGGATTGATCGCCGCCAGCACCGAGGGATCGTCGGCGATATGCCACAGGCCGAGCACGGCGAGCACGGCGAACCATACCACCATGACCGGCCCGAAGGCGGAGGCCACCCTGGCAGTGCCGCTGGACTGCACCGAGAACAATAGCACCAGGATAAATATGGTGAGCGGGACCACGTAATGATCGAAGGCCGGCGTGGCGAGCTTGAGGCCTTCCACTGCCGACAGCACGGAGATCGCCGGCGTAATCATGGAATCGCCGATGAACATGGAGGCGCCGAGCACGCCGAGCGCCATCAGCACCCAGCTGCGGCGGCCGAGCGCACGCTGGCCGAGCGCCATCAGCGAAAGCGTGCCGCCTTCGCCATTGTTGTCGGCACGCAGGAGCAGCAGCACATATTTTGCCGTCACCACGGTAAACAGCGCCCACAGGATCAGCGAGAGCACGCCGAGCACGATGGCGCGCGTCGCCGGCTGGCCGTGGCCCGCCGCACCCGCGACCGCTTCGCGAAATGCGTAGAGGGGCGAAGTTCCGATATCGCCGAATACGACGCCGATGCTGCCGAGCGTCAGTGCCCAAAAGCCTGAATGAGCCGTTCCCTCATGGGCCTCGGTGGATGTGACGCTCGCAGTCATGATCCGTGGGGAACGCTTGATCCGATGTTTCGATCCGGGCTCGGTTGACCGACAATAGCACTGCCGGTCGCGCGGGGATGCGACATAAAGCGAACTTCGCTGCCTTTCGCAACTGGTATTATCGTAGCGCCCGCGTGATCCCGTCGCGCAGGGCCGCTCGAGCGCGAAATGGCTATCCGGTTTCCGGCAATATCATGCAAGAAAGGATCAGGGCTTGAGATCCGGCGGCAGGGGCGGATCTTCCTTCATCAGTGTGATGGTCACGCGGCGGTTGGCCGGAAGTGTCGGGTCGTCCGGAAACAGCGGCTGGCTGTCCGCTTTGCCGGAAACCGCAAAGATGTGCGAGGCCGGCAGTCCCTCGCGTTCGAGAATCTGGCGCACCGCATTGGCGCGATCGGCGGACAGATCGAACGCCCCGTAGTCGCTGCGCGCCGGCACGAAGCCGGCGGCGGTATGGCCCGTGATCGAAAGCCGCAGCGGAGTAGCCTTAAGCGGCGCTGCCAGCTTCTGGATCAGCCGGCGGGTGCGGTCGAACGGCACTTTGGACCCGTCGGGGAACATCGAGCGGCCGTCCTGGTCGACGATCTCGAGGTTGAGGCCCTGCTTGGTCTCCTCGAACATGATGTGCTTGGACATTTCGGTCAGCTCGGGCAAATCCTGCAGCGCCTGCCGCAGCGAAGCGGAGGCCAGCGCGAATTCGCGGTCGATCTTGAGCCGGGCGCCCTGGATGCGCTGGCGCTGCTTGTCCTCCGGACTCGGCGTGTTGGAGGATTCTTCCGGCGGAATGTGGTCGGTGTTTTTCAGCTTCGGGCGTGTCGGCAGGCCGTCCGATTCGACAATGCCGGCATAGCGCGAATCGGTCTGCACGCCGAATGCCTCTCGCATGGAACCGGCCACGATCTTCAGCTTCTGCTGGTCCTGGCTGGAGAAGGCCACGAGCATCACGAAGAAGCTCATCATCAGCCCCATCAGGTCGGCAAAGGTCACGAACCAGCCGTGCCCGCCGCCATGTGCATCGCCGCGCTTCTTCTTGGCCATTGGCTGCCTTCCGAGTCGCCTCTATCCGCCCGATCAGGCCGGCACCGGCTCGCCTTCCTCGTGGCGGTGCTTTTCCGGCAAATAGGCGAGTAGCATTTCGCGGACCAGCGCCGGGCTCTTGGAGTCGCGGATCATCAGGATGCCGTCGATGATCAACGTGCGGTTGGTCTCTTCATCCAGCAGCTTGCCGTGCAGCTTGTCTGCGATCGGCAGACAGAACAGGTTCGCCACCAGTGCGCCGTAAAGCGTGGCGAGCAGCGCAGTCGCCATGAAGGGGCCGAGTTTTGACGGGTCGGTCATGTTGGCAAACATCTGCACCATGCCGATCAGGGTGCCGATCATTCCGAACGCCGGCGCGCAATCGCCGATCGCACGATAGATCTTGCTGCCCTCGTCGAGATGCATGAGGAAATTGTCGCGATCGCGCTCGAGATTGTCGCGAATGAATTCGAGGTCGTAGCCGTCGGCGACGTAGCGGATGCCCTTGGCGAGGAATGGTTCGTCGGTCTCGACCTTTTCCAGGCCCACCGGCCCCTGCTTGCGCGCGATCTCGGCGATGCGGGCGAGTTCGTCGACGAGGTCGCGGGCAGACAGCCGGCTCATGGTGAAGGCGAATTTGGCGCCAAGCGGCAGGCCGTGCAACATCACCCCGAGCGGGAAACGGATCATGGTCGCCGCGATCGATCCGCCGAAGATGATGATCATCGCGTGTTCGCTGATGAACATGTGGAGGTCGCCACCCATGATCATCATGACCGAAATGACGATGATGCCGGTCACCAGGCCAACGCTCGTCATGATATCCATGGGAAACTCCAACACATACGCGAACCCTCCGCCTGTTCTGGACGGCGCGCGGCCCGGCCTGAGCCGCACACTTCGACCCTATGGCTTCGCCATTAAAGACGCGTAAAGGTTAAACTGCCTGGCCGCTCATCGACCGTGCAAATGCCTCGCCGCGGGCGCCGATTTAACGCAGCGCTAACCATGTCCTCTCTCGCGGCTGCTCAGGCAATGAAGAGAAGGCCGGACACCAGGAGCAACGCGAGCACGACCCGGCGAAACAGCAAGTGATCGATCTTCCGGAAGATGGCAATGCCGAGCCACGCACCAACGGCCAGCGCCGGCAGGTAGAGCACCAGCTGAAGCGCAAGGTCGCGCGACAAGCCGCCGCGCGATCCCATTACCGCCAGCGCAAAAATCTGCAGGGTCGTGATGTAAGGCTGGACGATCGCCCGCTGGCGCTCCTTCGGAAGGCCACGAAGATCGCACCACATGGTGGGCAGCGCCCCCGGCATCGCCGTCAATCCGCCGATCAATCCGCCGCCAAAGCCCACGGCAACCTGCCTGACGTAACCCGGCTCCGCGCCGCGTCTTGCCGCTGTGGGCTGGAGCAGCATGAAGCCGGCATACAGCGCAAGGAAAATCCCAAATCCCAGCCGGAACGTCTCCGTGTCGACGTGCCGCAGCAAATACAGCGCCGGAAATACCCCTACCATGCCGCTCGAGATCAGAAGCAGATTGCCGTTCCATTTCACCGTCGCACGCAGGGCCACGAGCGAAATGACCTGCGTGACGGTGCTGCACGCCATCATCAGGGGAATCGCTTCCGCGGGAGAAAGGAGGTGCAGCAGGATCGAGCCCGCCACGGCAGAAAAGGCAAAGCCGACCAGGCCCGAAACGATGGCACCCGCGAATATGCCGACACTGACGACGGCCCAGGGCAGTAGATCGGGCAGAGTCACGGCGCGCGCTCCTGGAAAAGAGCGGCCTGACTAGCGGGAGGATCGGCGGCATTCTTGGACGGAAGCGACAAACACGCGGCGGGACACGACAAGAGTGGCGACAAAGCCTGTGCCAGGCAGCACGCGCCCAACGAGCAAAAAAATCCTGCGTCCCCTTGAACCGAATCGTCCCCGGGATGACGTAGTTTAAATGAGGTCGACAGGACACCCCTCGAAACGGTCGTGGATTGTGGCATGACGGGAAGGTCTTCCCACGCCTCGGCGTTGATGACCGGCTCACGCCCGGCTGCGGCCGATCTGGTCCGTCTGCTGACGGCCCAGACTCCGAGGGAGAAGCGCCCGGATCTGCTCCGCGGCTTCTCCGAAAGGCTCGGCGTGCGCTATGACGTCGTCGATCTTCCGGACGCGTCAACTTTCGAACTCGAACTGGCCCTGCAGGCACTTCCCGGTCTGCAGATTCTCTACGCACAAATGCACGGTGCGCTATTCCGACGGACACGCGAGGATACAGACTCGACCGAGGATGTCGGGCTCCTGATCAATTCAGGGGCCGGGAGAATTCTGCGCCAGAGGGGCAAGGAGCTGGAGCTTGCTCAGGGCGAAGCCACGCTGATCTCCTTGACCGATCCGCTGGAAACGACCAACCGGTCGCGGGGCGGCCTGGTGGCGCTTCGTTTTCCCCGGCCGCAGTTCTCCCCGCGCCTGCTGGCCGTGCATGATAACTCTCTCCGCGCCATTCCCCGCCAGAACGCCGCGTTGAGACTGCTGACAGGATATCTGAGCGCAGCACGAGAAGCCTCTCGAGACGATCCCGGGCTGAGGCACGCGGTAGTCTCGCACATCTACGACCTCACAGCGCTCGCGATTGGCACGATGCGCGACGACGCCGAACTGGCAAAGGCCCGCGGCGGCCGCGCCGCACGGCTGCATGCGATCAAGCGGGACATTGCCGTCCATCTTTCCCGCGCCGATCTGACCCTGGAGGCGGTCGCGCGGCGACAAGCCTGCACCGTTCGCGCCGTCCAACGGTTGTTCGAGAACGACGGCAGTTCCTTTACCGATTACGTCCTCGAACAACGGACTGCCCTCGCCCACCGGCTGTTGACCGATCCGGTACGGGCGCATGAGAAGATCAGCGCCATTGCCTACGACGCCGGCTTTGGCGACGTGTCGCATTTCAACCGCTCGTTCCGCCGCCGCTACGGCGAGACGCCGTCCGATGTCCGCGTCCGGCATCGCGGAGAGCGATAGCTGCAATCCGCGAGCCAGCGGCGGATCGGACCTATGACAGGCCGGTGAGCCGGCGGCTGAGCTCGCGCAATCTGCGCCGCGCCGTTGCATCATAGGCCTGAGCGTTGGCTTTCATCTCGTTCATGCCGTTGAAGAACAGGCCGCTCTTCCCCGCGACGTCATCGCCGCTGACGAGGTGCAGGATCGCCGCCCCGCCCTGCTCCACGGTGGACATCGGCGTGATGCCGCCGGCGAGCACCATGGTCGTGTTCATGTAGGTCGCCGGATGCAGCGAATTGACGGTGACCCCGCTCCCGTTCAATTCACCGGCAAGATCGATGGTGAACATGATCTGCGACAGCTTGCTCTGCGCATAGGCGCGGCTGCCGCTGTAGTTCTTCGTGATCATGACGTCATCAAAGTCGATCGGATGCTGGCCGAGCGAGGCGACGTTGACGATGCGCGACGGCGTGCACGCCTTCAGCCGCGGCAACAGCAAGTACGCAAGCAGGAATCCCGCCAGATAATTCACCGCAAAACGCAATTCATGGCCGTCGCGGCTGACCTGCCGCTGCGGTCCCTCGTTCTGCGAGCCGATACCGGCATTGCTGACGAAGACGTCGAGGCGATCATGATCGGCCAATATGCGCTCGGCGAGCTTTCGCGTTTCGGCGAGTGACGACAGGTCGGCCTGGTAGAACTGGGCTACGCCACCAGCTTGCTTGATGTCCGCGATCACGGCGTTGCCGCGGGCAGCGTCGCGGCCGTGGATCAGCACTCTGGCGCCCTGCCCCGCAAGGGTCGTCGCGACGTAACGGCCGACGCCGTCGGTCGAGCCTGTGATGAAGACGGTCTTGCCTTTCATGTCCATCGAAGGTGGCTCACTGCGCCTGTGCGCCGATGCCGGCGGACTTGATGATCGGCCACCATTTATCGATCTCGGCCTTCTGGAAGGCGGTCAACCCTTCCGGCGTCTGCTGCGCCCGCGGGGCGACGTCGAGCCCGAGATCGGAGAAGCGCTTCTGCAGCGCCGGATCGGCCAGCGCTTCGACGGTTGCGGCGTTCAGTTTCGCGACCACATCCCTGGGCGTGCCCCTGGGCGCCCAGAAGCCGAACCAGCCGGACATATAGAGGCCCTTCACGCCGGATTCGTCGGACGTCGGAATGTCCGGCATCGAAGCCGAGCGCTGCGGCGACAGGTTCGCGAGCGCCTTGATCTTGCCGGCGCGGATCTGCGGCAATGCGACCGCGCCCTGCACGACCAGGAGGTCAACGGTGCCGGCGATGAGGTCGGTCATCGCGGGACCGGCGCCGCGATAGGGAATGAACTGCACCTTCTGATCCGTCAGCTTCTCGAACAGCACGCCGGTGACATTGGCCGCGGCATTCTGGTTGACGAAATTGATCTTGCCGGGGTTTGCCTTCATCCACGCCACGAGTTCGCCCAGCGTCTTTGCCGGCAGATCGTTCTTGGCCACCATCAGCTGCGGGTTGTTGGAGACCAGCGCGATCGGCTCGAAATCCTTCTCGAGGTCATAGTCGAGCTTGTAGATGATGCTGCCGACATGGGTATCCCACTGGCCGATGTCGAAGGTGTAGCCGTCCGGCACGGCGCGCGCGAGCCGGCCGACGCCGATGCTGCCGCCGGCGCCGCCGACATTCTCGATCACGACCGGCTGTCCCAGCGTTTCGCGCATCCGCTCGGCCATGATCCGCGCCGCAGCGTCGGTCGAGCCGCCCGGCGGGAACGGCACGATCAAGGTGAGCGGGCGGGAAGGAAAGTTCTGCGCTTGTGCAGCCGCAACTGCACCGACAACCATGAACAGCGCGGCGATCAGCCTGCTCATCAATCCCTCCCCGGTGTGTGCGCGATTTTCGCGCTTAGTGTATTTCGGCGGAACGCTTCAGCGCGTCCTTCAGCTTCTCCAGCGAAAAATCCTTGCTTCGCGCGATCTCGAGGATCGGCGTTTCGCGCCGGCCGCAGAGTTCGCAGGCATCCGGCAGTTTGGCCGCGATGTCATAGGGAATGACGATCGCGCCATGCTGATCGGCATGGATCAGGTCGTCGGACTTCACGGTCATGCCGGCGACGCGCACCTCGCCGCCGAAATTTTCCGCATGCACCCAGGCGTGCGACGGGCCGATCGAGCCGGCCAGCGCCTGGAAGCCCGGTGCCCATTGCGGGATGTCGCGGATCGAGCCGTCGGTGACGACGCCGAGACAGCCCAGCGCCTTGTGCACATTGCTCTGCACCTCGCCCCAGAACGCGCCATAGCCGACATCGGCGCCGTCGATGTCCTGGATGACGGCGATGCGCGGCCCGAAACCGGTGCCGACATATTCGTAATAGGCGATGCGGCGCCTGGCCTGTTCGTCCGCCGGCAGACCCGACTTCAGGACAGAGCGGATGCTCACGGTGCGGGCATAGCCGACCATCGGCGGCAGGTCCGGAAACGGGCAGACCAGAGGCTTGGTCGTGTAGCCGATCAGCCGCCGCTCGGGGGCCACGATCTCCATCGCGTTGCAGATCGTCGGCGTATCGTAGCGGCCCAGGGCTTCGATGACGGATGCGGGCAGCGGGGCGGACTGGGTCACGGCGTCTCTCTCCTGACTCTGGCCCGCGTTGGATGCGGACTCGTACAGCCACGGTCTTAGCCGAGATCGGGCGCAAACCCAACTCGGCCCAGGCTCATGGCTGCCATTGCTTCTCCTCATCCTGAGGAGCCGCGCAATCGGCGTCTCGAAGGATGCGGGCCACAGGCGGGGCCTCATGGTTCGAGACGCGCTTCGCGCTCCTCACCATGAGGATCGACATCAGTGCAGCCGCTCCGGACGCTCGTCGGGCGGCGGATCGGAAACCGGCGCGGCAAAGGTCCGGGCAGGGTCTGCGGAGGCGGCCTCGCCCGCGGGCGATGCCTGCGCGGCTGCGGCGGCGCGCTCCTGGGCTTTGTACGACTTCCAGCCCAGCGGCAGGCTTGCCAGATAAAGCACGGTGCCGATCGAGAGGACGTGCCAGGGGTAGCCGATCAGGAGCGCGATGAAGAAGATCACCGACACGAAGACCGGCAGCACCATTTCCGGCGGCACGCGCAGCCGAACCTGCTTGCCGGAGAACACCGGCAGGCGCGACACCATCAGGAACGCAATCAAGAGCGTATACGCCGCGGTCAGCGCAGCCGGCGGCTTTGCCACGCCGAGAAAGGCAAGATAAATCGGCAACAGCGCCGTCACCGCGCCGGCCGGCGCCGGAACGCCGGTAAAGTAGTTCGCCGCGTAAGGCGGCTTGTTGGGATCGTCGATGGAGGCGTTGAAGCGCGCCAGGCGCAGGCCGCCGGAGATCGCAAACACCATGGCGGCGATCCAGCCGCCATTATGCAACTCGTGCAGCTGCCAGAAATAAAGGATCAGGCCGGGCGCGACGCCGAAATTGACGAAGTCGGCGAGCGAGTCGAGCTCTGCGCCGAATTTCGACTGGCCCTTGATCAGGCGCGCGATGCGGCCATCGATGCCGTCGAGCACGGCGGCGAAAACGATCGCTGCGACCGCCCATTCGACCTTGCCTTCGGTGGAAAGCCGGATCGCGGTCAGGCCCGCGCAGATGGCCAAAAGCGTAATGACGTTCGGCACCAGCATGCGCACCGGGATCGGGCGAAAGCGGCGGCGGCGTCCTTCAGGAGTTCTGTAATCGAGCGGCACCATTCCTCACATATAGCAAGCGTGCTCACTTTTCGCCATCGGCGGCATCCGCGGCAAAATCCACCATTACCGATGGTTAATCGGCGCGGAAGCCGAGCCCGTTATCGCCGAGCCGGAAGTCGGCCAGGACCGTCTCGCCGGCAATCGCGGTCTGGCCCACCGACACCAGCGGCTTGGCGCCGTCGGGCAGATAGACGTCGAGCCGCGAGCCGAAACGGATCAGCCCGAAGCGCTCGCCGGCGCCGATCGCCTGCCCTTCCTTGGAAAAGCAAACGATACGCCGGGCCACCAGCCCCGCGATCTGCACCACGCCGATGCGTCCCTGCGCCGTTCCAATCACCAGGGAATTGCGCTCGTTGTCCTCGCTCGCTTTGTCGAGCTCGGCGTTGATGAAAGCGCCGGGCCGGTAGGCGATTTTTTCGATCCGACCGGTCACGGGCGCGCGGTTCACGTGGCAGTTGAACACGCTCATGAAGACGGAGATGCGCGTCAGCGGCCGGTCGCCGAGCCCAAGCTCGGCAGGTGGCGGCACCTGCGTGATCATGGAAATGCGGCCGTCGGCGGGCGAGACCACGACGCCGTCGCGTACGGGCGTCACCCGCACGGGATCGCGGAAGAACAACGCGCACCAGACCGTCAGCACCGTGCCGATCCAGCCCAGCGGCGCCCAGATCCAGAACAGGATCAGGCTCGCCAGCGCAAAGCCGCCGATGAACGGGTAGCCCTCGGGATGAACGGGCGGGATTTGCGCGCGGATGGAATTGCCGATTGACATCGCTTCTCACAGTCTCAATTGGTTTGACGCGTCATTTTAACGCGAACCGGTGCCCACTTCGCTCGAAAACGCTGCTACTCCGCAGCGGTCGCCACCGGATCTTCGATCGGCGGCGGCGCGCGGTTCGGCGCCTCGTTGTCGTCGTCGATCTGAGCGAGCTTCTCGCGCGCGGCCTCCGCCTCGCGCTGCCGGTTCCACATACTGGCATAAAGCCCACCGGAAGCCAAAAGCTCTGCATGGGTTCCGCGCTCGGCGATCTTGCCCTGGTCGAGTACAATGATCTCGTCGGCGGCCACGATGGTGGAGAGGCGATGGGCGATGACGAGCGAAGTGCGGTTCTGCGAGACGCGCTCCAGCGCGCCCTGGATCTCGTGCTCGGTG
Organism: Bradyrhizobium sp.; assembly: GCA_046349015.1. Lineage (GTDB taxonomy): Bacteria > Pseudomonadota > Alphaproteobacteria > Rhizobiales > Xanthobacteraceae > Bradyrhizobium. The sequence goes on from JAXMDE010000003.1 coordinate 236,218, forward strand.
TGGCTGTCGAGCGCGGACGTCGCCTCGTCCAGCACCAGGATCGGCGGCGCCTTCAGCACCGTGCGCGCAATCGCCACGCGCTGTTTCTCGCCACCGGACAGCTTCAGCCCGCGCTCGCCGACCTGGGTCTCGTAGCCCCTGGGGGACGATTTGATGAAGGCGTCGATCTGCGCCAGCCGGGCCGCCTCCTCCACCTCCGCATCGCTGGCGTCCCAGCGTCCATAGCGGATGTTGTAGCGGATGGTGTCGTTGAACAGCACCGTGTCCTGCGGCACCATGCCGATCGCCGCGCGCAGCGAGTTCTGCGTGACGCTCTTGATGTCCTGCCCGTCGATCAGGATCCTGCCGCCGGAGACGTCATAGAGGCGGAACAGCAGCCGGGAGATCGTGGACTTGCCCGCGCCGGACGGACCGACGATCGCGACGGTCTTGCCGGACGGCACCTCGAAGCTCAGGCCTTTCAGGATCGGCCGGTCGGGTTCATAGGCAAAGCGCACGTCCTCGAAGCGCACATTGCCCGAGGTCACCACGAGCGGCTTCGCACCGGGCGGATCCTTGATCTCGGGGTCGCGTGCGAGAACGTGGAACATCTTCTCGATATCGATGATCGCCTGCTTGATCTCGCGATAGACCATCCCCATGAAATTGAGGGGCACGTAGAGCTGCACCATCATGGCGTTGATCAGCACGAAATCGCCGACGGTGTGGGTGCCGTTGCGGATGCCGATCGCGCACATCACCATGGTCATGGTGAGGCCCGCGGTGAAGATCACCGCCTGGCCGGCATTGAGAACGGCCAGCGAGGTATAGGTGCGCGTGCTGGCCTCTTCGTAGCGCTCCATAGAGCGGTCGTAACGCGCGGCCTCTCGCGCTTCGGCGCCGAAATATTTCACTGTCTCGTAGTTGAGCAGCGAGTCGATCGCCTTGGTGTTCGCCTCGGTATCGGAATCGTTCATCTTGCGGCGAATCTCGATCCGCCATTCGGTCGCGATGTAGGTGTAGAACATGTAGATGGCGACCATGATGCCGGTCGCCAGCACGTAGCGCCAGTCGAACTGCCAGAACAGCACGCCCAGCATCAGCGTGACCTCGACCACGGTCGGGATCAGCTGCAGGATCACCATGCGCACGATCACTTCGATGCCGGAGCGGCCGCGCTCGAGGATGCGCGTCAGCCCGCCGGTCTTGCGCTCGAGATGGAAGCGCAACGACAGCTCGTGCATGTGGACGAAGGTGATGTAGGCGAGCTTGCGTACCGCATGCATGGCGACACGGGCGAACAGGCCGTCCCGCCATTGCGTCAGCAGCGCCATCAGCACGCGCACGCCGCCATAGCCGAGCGTCATCAGCAAGGGCGAGGCGATCAGCCACAACATCCAGTTGGAGGATTCCAACGGCGCGGTGTTGGCGCCGGTCAATGCGTCGATCGCCCATTTGAAGGTGAAGGGCACCGACAGCGTCGCGAGCTTGGCGATGAGCAGGAGCACCATCGACCAGACCACGCGCATCTTCAGGTCGTTGCGATCGTGCGGCCAGATATAGGGCCACAGGTGAACGAGCGTGCCGGCCAGGGTGGCTTTCTCCGCCGATGTCGCGGCAGGTTCGTCGGCCGGAGCGTGGAAGTGCGAATGCGGGTGGGCCATCAATCAGCACCCTGCCCGGAATCGCCAGTGTCGTTCATCTCGTTGCATGCTGCCTGTCATATAGAGGCTTTGTCCGTCGCGTACAGCCTTTTTGCCGGCAATTCTTTCGCGATTCCGGGGATTTGCGGGGAAATTCTCTTAAATTGGCGAATCCGCTAGGGTTGATAATTCCACACTGCAGTGCCACATGGCCCCCATGAACCAAATCAAGACCGTTTGTGTCTATTGCGGCTCCGGCCCCGGCACAAACCCCCGCTTCGTCGAGGCTGCACAGGCGCTCGGCAAGATCTTCGCAGAAAACAACATTCGTCTGATCTACGGCGGCGGCTCCGTCGGCCTGATGGGCGCGATCGCCAAATCCGCGATCGACCATGGCGGCGCCGTCACCGGCATCATTCCGGATTTCCTGCGGGCGCGCGAACTTGCGCTGACCAGCGTGCAGGAGATGGTCGTCACCCCCGACATGCATGAACGGAAGCGGCTGATGTTCGAGCGCTCGGATGCCTTCGTGGCACTCCCGGGCGGCGTCGGCACGCTGGAGGAACTGGTGGAGATGATGACCTGGCAGCAGCTCGGCCGTCATGCCAAGCCGATCCTGCTCGCCAACATCGAGGGCTTCTGGGAACCCCTGCTCGAGCTGCTGGCGCATATGCGCCGCGCCCAGTTCATCCGGCCCAGTCTCGAGGTCGACGTGCTGAAGGCCGAGCGCGTCGAGGACATTTTGCCTCGCCTCAAGGCCGCCGCCGCACAAATGCCGGAGAGCGCCAAGGCCATGGCGCCCGAGCTGGCGCGAAGGATGTAGCGGAAGGACATGTGAGCAAGTTGGAGCATCCGCATCCGAAGGGATTGCTGCACAATGCAGCTTTCTCGCAAGTCGTCGCAGCCACCGGCACGCGCACGATCTATACCGCGGGCCAGGTCGCGATTGACGAGGACGGCAAACTGGTCGGCGCCAACGACCTCGCAGTGCAAACCGAGCAGGTCATGCGCAATGTCGGCCTTGCGCTCGCCGCGGCCGGCGCCGACTTTAGCCACGTCGTCAAGATCACGACCTATGTCGTCAACTACAAACCCGAGCATCGCGCGATCGTCGGCAAGGCGCGCGCGCCGTTTTTCAAGGGTACGCCCCCGGCGAGTACGCTGGTCGGCGTGGCCGCGCTCGCGCTGCCGGAATGGCTGGTCGAGATCGAGGCGATCGCCGTCGTCGACTGAGAAAGACACGCGCTTTCATCCTCACGGCGCGATTTTCGCCCGAGTTTTGCATCTCGTTGCTCCCTCTGGATCGAAGGGCGCAGGGAAAGCCGGGTGCTCGCCGCACCGGCAGCCTCGTTTGCAGATGAAAAAAAGCAAACGAGCAAGTCCACCACAGGTTCGGCCAGTCACGCCGGCTTTCCCCGCGCAATGGTGTTGCGGCTTATACGTGATCTCCCCGGGGAAGCGGCCTTTCTTGCCCCCGTAATGCGGGAGGAGACCTCCCGCAGGTAGCGCCAGGGTCGCGGCGCCAGGACCACACGACTTCACCGTCCGCCGCCGACGTTTCGCCTGGTGAAGAATACCTGACGCCGGCAGCGGCCCATCGCAATCCGCTCCACGTTCCGTGACGATCGCGAAACGTCCCTTGGTGGCACGGGCTGACGGCTTGATACTGTAAAACAGAATTCGCGTAAAGCGAATTATTTTGCTTCAAAGGGCTTGACGCGATTCCGGTAAATCGAACTGATTTGCCCGTCGTGTTGAATTTGCAACAGTGCCGGTTGAACTCGCCGCTGCCGCGCGGCGCGGCGCGGTCGAGATCGCGCAGGCTACTGCGGAAACGTCACGGCCTCGATGCGGTTGCCGTCGGGATCGGCCACGAACGCCGCATAATATTTGACGCGATCATGCGGGCGGATGCCGGGCGGACCGTCGCAACGGCCGCCGGCGGCGAGCGCGGCCGCATGGAAGGCGTCGACGTCGGCCGTGGATTTCGCGCGCAACGCGATATGCCCGCCGTTGCCCCCGTCGATCGCACCCATGCCGGCGCGCAGATTGATCCAGAATTCCGGATAGCTCTTTCCGAAGCCGATCGTGGCGGGCCGCGTGACGAGGCGCGAAAGGCCGAGCGGCGCGAGCGCGGCTGCGTAGAATCGCGCGGCACGGTCGAGATCGCGGACGGCGACGGAGATGTGGTCGATCATGGTGTTCACCGTTAGGTCATTCCGGGGCGCCTCGACGAGGCGAACCCGGAATCTCGAGATTCCGGGTCTGGTCCTTCGGACCATCCCGGAATGACGGCTTTCATCACGCCGGCGCGCCCGCCTTCACGAGCTTGTAGACCACCGAATCCATCAGCGCCTGGAACGAGGCGTCGATGATGTTCGGGGAGACGCCGACGGTGGTCCAGCTGTCGCCGTTCTCGTCCTCGCTCTCGATCAGAACGCGCGTGACCGCCTCGGTGCCGCCATTGAGGATACGCACGCGATAGTCGATCAGCTTCAGCCCCTCGATGTATTTCTGGTACTTGCCGAGATCCTTGCGCAAGGCAACATCGAGCGCGTTGACGGGGCCGTTGCCTTCGGCCGCCGAGATCAGCCGTTCGCCGGCCACGTCGACCTTCACCACGGCCATCGCCACCGTGACGCGCTCACCGAGCGCGTTGTAGCGCTGCTCGACATTGACGTCGAACTGCTCGACCTTGAAATATTCGGGCACGCGGCCAAGCACGCGGCGCGCCAGGAGCTGGAACGAGGCGTCGGCGGATTCGTAGGCGTAGCCTGCCGCTTCCTTTTCCTTCATCTCCTCGACCAGGCGCGTCAGCTTCGGATCGTTCTTCTCGTAGGGGATGCCCGAACGTTCCAGCTCGGCGATGACGTTGGAGCGGCCGGCCTGGTCGGACACCAGCACCTTGCGGTGATTGCCGACCGTTTCCGGCGCGACATGCTCGTAGGTCTGCGGGTCCTTCAGCACGGCGGAGGCGTGGATGCCGGTCTTGGTGACGAAGGCGCTCTCGCCGACATAGGGCGCGTGACGGTTCGGCGCGCGGTTGAGCATGTCGTCGAGCGTGCGCGACACCTTCATCAGGCCGCCCATCTGCGCGGGCGTAACGCCGATCTCGAAGCGATCGGCAAACTCCTGCTTCAGCCGCAGCGTCGGGATCAGCGAGCACAGATTGGCGTTGCCGCAGCGCTCGCCGAGGCCGTTGAGCGTGCCCTGGATCTGCCGCGCCCCGGCGCGCACCGCCGCGAGCGAGTTGGCCACCGCCTGCTCGGTGTCGTTATGGGCGTGGATGCCGACATGGCTGCCGGGGATGTGCCTGGTCACCTCCGCGACAATGGCCTCGACCTCGTGCGGCATGCTGCCGCCATTGGTGTCGCAGAGCACCACCCAGCGCGCGCCGGAATCATAGGCCGCCTTCGCGCAGGCGAGCGCGAATGCGGCGTTCTCCTTGTAGCCGTCGAAGAAGTGCTCGCAATCGACCATTACTTCGCGGCCGGCGGCCCTGGCGGCCTTCACGCTGTCGCGGATCGACGCGAGGTTTTCCTCATTGGTGGTTTCCAGCGCCACGCGCACCTGATAGGCGGAGGCCTTTGCGACAAAGCAGATCGCGTCCGCCTTGGCCTCGATCAGCGCGGCAAGGCCGGGATCGTTGGAGGCGGAGCGGCCGGGACGGCGCGTCATGCCGAAGGCGGTGAAGCGCGCGTGCCTCATGGCAGGCCTGGAAGAGAAGAATTCGGTGTCGGTCGGATTGGCGCCGGGATAGCCACCCTCGACATAGTCGATGCCGAGCTCGTCCAGCATCTGGGCGATGATCTGCTTGTCGTGCAGCGTGAAGTCGACGCCATTGGTCTGCGCGCCATCGCGCAAGGTCGTGTCAAAGAGATAGAGGCGTTCGCGGCTCATTGGGGGACTCCTGATGCCGGCGCGAGCTGCTTCTGCATCGTCGTGTTGGCGAGCCATTCGCCATGGCGGGGAACGGAGTTGCGCTGCGTGGCGACATAGCCGCGCTTTTTGAAGAAATCGAGCGCGGTATCGCTGGCATCGACCGACAGCGATTTGGCGCCGCGGGCGCCGGCGAGCTTCTCGAGCGCATCGACCAGCATCGCGCCGACCCCCTGCCCAGCCACGGACGGATGCACATAGAGCATGTCGATGGTTTCGCTGCCCTTGAGCGAGGCAAAACCCACCGGCGAATTCTGCAACGTCGCGATCAGCGTCAGCTCGCCGGCGAGCTTCTTGCCGAACGCGGCCTCGTCCTCGGCGGCGGAGGCCCAGGCTTCCTGCTGCGCTTCGTTGTAGTCGTCGCCTGTCAGTCCCTGAATCGCGGCGACGAAGATCTGTGCCAGCATCGGCGCATCCGATGCCAGGTAAGGCCGCAACGCAGCTTTGGGCAGCGACTGACCCATCGCTCAGAACACTCCGAGCAGTCTCAGCACCAGCAGGATGGCGACGACGATCACCGCCCATTTGATGAAGATGTAGTAGCGCCAGTGCTTCGGAAAAGGTGTGTCGGGCTTGGTCATCAGGCCATCTCCCATGTCGTTACCGGTTTGCCATTGGCATCCTTGCCGTCCTTGAGCACGACGCCCATGGCGGCGAGTTCGTCGCGGATGCGGTCGGACTCCCCGAAATCCTTGCGCGCGCGGGCGGCTGCACGGTCGGAGATCAGGCTTTCGACCCGTGCAGAATCGATACCGCTTGCCGCTTGCTTGCGGCCCTTCCATTCCGCCGCCGACTGCGACAGGAAGCCGAGCATGCGCAAGGTCGCGGCGAAATCGGCGCGTGCCTGTTCGCTCGCATTGGCTTCGTGACGCAGGGCATGCAGCGCGGCCAGCATCTGCGCGGTGTTGAGATCGTCGGCGAGTGCATCAATCGCCGATGCCGCAGGCGTGCCGCCCGCAGCGTCGGCCGCGACGGTGTACCAGTCATCCAGCGTTTTCCGGCTCTCCTCCGCGTTCTTCAGCGTCCAGTCGAGCGGCGAACGGTAATGCGTCTTCAGCATGGTCAGGCGCAGTACCTCGCCCGGCCAATCGGCCAACAGATCGCGGATCGTGAAGAAGTTGCCGAGGCTCTTCGACATCTTCTCGCTTTCGACCTGCAGGAAGCCGTTGTGCATCCAGAAATTCGCCATGCGGTCGGCGTGGAAGGCGCAGCAGGTTTGCGCCAGTTCGTTCTCATGGTGCGGGAAGACGAGATCGATGCCGCCGCCATGGATGTCGAAGCGCTCGCCGAGATGCTTCCACGCCATCGCGGAGCATTCGATGTGCCAGCCGGGACGGCCGGGCGCGGCGATACCTGCCGGCGACGGCCATGACGGCTCGCCGGGCTTGGACGGCTTCCACAGCACGAAGTCGGTGACATCGCGCTTGTAGGGTGCGACGTCGACGCGGGCACCGGCGATCATCTCGTCGAGGGAGCGCTTTGCCAGCGCGCCGTAACGCGGCAGCACGGCATTGGCCGCGTTCATCGCCGAGGGCGAGAACAGCACATGGTCTTCCGCGACATAGGCAAAGCCGCCGGCCACCAGCTTCTCGATGATCGCTCGCATTTCCGGAATGTGCTCGGTGGCACGCGGCTGCACCGTCGGAGGCAGGCAGCCCAGCGCCGTGACGTCGTCCTGGTATTGCTGATAGGTCTCTTCAGTGACCTTGCGGATCGCCTCATTCAGCGGCAGGCCGGGATAGTCTCGCGCGGCACGCGCGTTGATCTTGTCGTCGACGTCGGTGATGTTGCGGACATAGGTGACGTGACCGGCGCCGTAATGATGGCGCAGCACGCGGAACAGGAGATCGAACACGATCGCGGCGCGGCCATTGCCGATATGGGCGAAGTCGTAGACCGTCGGTCCGCAGGCATACATGCGGACATTGTCGGCATCGAGCGGCACGAAGGGCCGCTTTTCCCGGGTCAACGTATCGTAGAAGCGCAATTGCATGGAATCCCATCCCTCGCGGCCGGGCGTCCAACAATCTCGATTGAGAGAAAAGACGGCCTCAGCCAGCGAATCGCTAGCTAATAATCTCGCGGCAAATGCTGCAGATGGCGAGGCGGCCGTTCATGGCGGCTACCTTTGGGCCAGCCGACGCACGCCGTCAAGGAAAAACGCCCCGGTTTGGCCGCTTTTGCCGGCCAAAGCGCGCCCGCACCGGTGCCTTGTGGTTAATCATTCTTAAGCAATGGGGATTATCGAGTGCTGGGCTCCCTTCAATCGATTCGGTGCAGCATGCGATCCCTCGTCCTGGTCAGCGTCTTCCTTCTTGCCGCTTCCGCGGCGCTGGCCGACACCCGCGTGTTCATCGTCGCCAACGAGGCCGACGGCTATGGCGTCGATCAGTGCCTGGCGCGGGGCGACAAATGCGGTGCGCATGCCGCGCGGGCCTATTGCCAGCAGCGGGACTTCGCCCAGGCGGTTTCCTTTCGCCGCGTCGATCCCGACGAGATCACGGGATCGGTTCCCAAAAATGTGACCGAGCGTTGCGGCCGTTCCGGCTGCAATGAATACGTCGCCATCACCTGCCAGCGGTGAAACCGGCCGTTTTCAGCGGAAATCCGCCGCCGTCGCCATATCGGCGCCGCCAAAACGACGTGACGCTGCCCATGGAAGCGGCTAGGAAAGCCACCTTGGCCGCGCCGTCGTTTGCGTCGGCCACGCGGCTCGGCCGGATGGTCGCCCGTGAAATCGCTCAATGGCCGGATATGTTGCAAACGCAGACCAATCCCCTCTCCCGGTGGCTCCTTGCCTGCGCCCTGCTTGCTGCGCCCGTCGCGCTCCCACGCGACAGCTTCGCCCAGGCGAACGACAGCTTTGCCCAGATGCCGCAGGGTGCCGCAGCACCGCAGGCGGGCCCGGGCGCGACCGGCAATCCGGTCTGCCAGCGGCTCGAGATGCAGCTTGCCACCATCGACCGCGGCACCGGCACGGGCGATCCGGCCAAGGACGAGCAGATTCGCAAATACCAGGACGCGCAGGCACGCCAGCAGGCCGAGCTCGACCGCGTCACCGCGCAGGCCAAGCGCATGGGCTGCGAGTCCTCGGGCTTCCTCTCGATCTTCAGCCAGAACTCGGCGCAGTGCGGTCCGGTCAACAACCAGATCCAGCAGATGCGCGGCAATCTCGACCAGATCACCACGAACCTCGAACGCCTGCGCAGCGGCGGGCTCGGCGGCGCCGACCGCGAGAACCAGCGCCGCTCGGTGCTGACGGCGCTGGCGCAGAACAATTGCGGTCCGCAATATGCGGCGGCGCTGCGCGACCAGGGCCAGAGCCAGGGCGGCTTCCTCGGCGGCCTGTTCGGCAACAACAACGCGACGCCCGTGCCAGGCGGCGATCTCGGCTCGATGTCCGGCACCTATCGCACGGTGTGCGTGCGCACCTGCGACGGCGCCTATTTCCCGGTCTCGTTTGCCACGGTGCCGGCGCGCTTTGCCGATGACGAGAAGACCTGCAAGGCGCTGTGTCCGGCGACGGAAGCCAACCTCTATGCCTATCGCAATCCCGGCGAAGACATGAACGCGGCGGTCTCCACCTCGGGCCAGCCCTACACGGCGCTGCCGACGGCCTTCAAGTTCCGCGCCTCGCACGATCCTACCTGCTCCTGCAAGGCGGCGGGCCAGACCTGGTCCGACGCGCTGAAATCGGTCGACGACAAGGCCATGCTGGAGCAGCAGGGCGACATCATCGTCACCGAAGAGAGCGCCAAGAAGATGCAGCAGCAGAAGATGCAGGCGCAGCAGCCCAAGGGCGCGCAACCGGCCGCTGGCAAGAAGGGCCAGCCGGCTCCGGCCACGACGGCGAGCGCCCCGCCCGCAGCGGCTCCCGCCGAAGCGCCGGCTGGCGGCAAGGACAAGCCGATCCGCTCGGTTGGCCCGACCTTCATCCCGAACAATAACACGACGACGCGCTGAGCTAGCCGTCGAACGCCTCGGCCGACACCTTGCCGGCGCGCGACACCAGCGCCTCGTCGGGTTTCGGCAGCGGCTTGCCGCTGTCGCGGAAGCGGTTGGTGATGGGGTAGCGGCGGTCGCGGCCGAAATTCTTCTCGGTCACCTTCACGCCGGGCGCGGCCTGCCTGCGCTTGTATTCGGCGACGTAAAGCAGGCGATCGACCCGCGTCACCACATCCTTGTCGAATCCGGCGGCGATGATCTCGGCGAGCGGCTGCTCGCGTTCGACCAAGCGCTCGAGGATGCCGTCCAGCACGTCGTAGGGCGGCAGCGAATCCTGGTCGGTCTGGTTCTCGCGCAATTCCGCGGTCGGCGGGCGCGTGATGATGTTGGGCGGGATCACCTCGCCCGACGGGCCGAGCGCGAAATCAGGCTTCCACGAATTGCGCAAGGCCGAGAGACGGAAGACCTCGGTCTTGTAGATGTCCTTGATCGGGTTGAAGCCGCCATTCATGTCGCCGTAAAGCGTGGCGTAGCCGACCGACATTTCCGACTTGTTGCCGGTGGTGACCACCATGGCGCCGGTCTTGTTGGAGACCGCCATCAAGAGCGTGCCGCGGGTACGCGCCTGCAAATTCTCCTCGGTGATGTCGCGCGGCAGGCCTGCGAACGGAACGGAGAGGATCTTCTCGAAACCGTTGACGGCATCCGCGATCGGCAACACCTCGTAGCGGATGCCGAGTGCCTTCGTGAGTTTCGCCGCGTCGTCGAGCGAAACCTGCGCGGTGTATTTGAACGGCAGCATGATGCCGCGCACCTTGTCGGCGCCGAGCGCGTCCACCGCAATCGCCGCGCACAGCGCCGAATCGATGCCGCCGGAGACGCCGAGCAGCACGCCGGGGAATCCGTTCTTACGGACATAATCGCGCAGGCCGAGCACGCAGGCGGCGTAATCGCCCTTGTCGCCTTCGAGCAGCGGCGTAACCGGCCCCGTGCAGCGCCAGCCGGATTCATCCTTGCGCCAGGCGAGCGTGGTGACGTTCTCCTCGAAGCACGGCAGTTGCGCGGCGACGGAAAGATCGGCGTTCAGCACGAACGAGGCGCCGTCGAACACGAGTTCGTCCTGACCGCCGACCTGGTTGAGATAGACCATCGGCAGCCCGCTTTCGGTTACACGGGCGACGACGATGGACAGGCGCAGATCGTTCTTGTCGCGCGCGTAAGGCGAGCCGTTCGGCACGAGCAGGATTTCCGCGCCGGTCTCGGCAAGGCACTCGACCACGTTCTCGTACTCTTCCGACTCCTCGAGCCAGATGTCCTCGCAGATGGGCACGCCGACGCGCACGCCCTTGACCGTCACCGGGCCCGTGGCGGGGCCGCGCGCGAACAGGCGCTTTTCGTCGAACACGCCGTAGTTCGGCAAATTCGCCTTGAAGCGAAGCGCGGCGATGCGCCCGCCGTCGAGCAGCGCGCAGGCATTATAGAGTTTGTCGTCCTCCACCCAGGGCGTGCCGATCAGCACGGCCGGTCCGCCATCGGCGGTCTCGCGCGCCAATGCCTCCACCGCCTCGCGGCAGGCCGCCTGGAACGCCGGCTTCAGCACGAGGTCTTCCGGCGGATAGCCGGTGAGGAACAATTCCGGCAGCAGCAGGAGATCGGCGCCGTCGGCCTTCGCCCGGTCGCGCGCGGCGCGGGCTTTGGCGGCATTGCCGGACACATCGCCCACGGTCGGGTTGAGCTGGGCCAGCGTGATCCTGAATTCGGAGGTCTTGGTCATGACCCGATGTTGCCCCGCACAAGAGCAAACTTCAATGATTGGCTTTAGATCGCGCCCATGCGTTCGAAGATGGCGAACAGCCAGAAAGCAAAGGCCATCAGCAGCGCGACGCCGACGGCCGCCGAGCCCATGTCCTTGACCCGGCCGATCTGCGGATCGTGCTCGGTGGTGAGCCGGTCGGCAAGCTTTTCGATGGCGGTGTTGAGGATTTCGACGACCAGCACGAAGGCGACAGCGGCAACCAGTTCCACCCGGCGCATCACGGTGGCGCCGACCAGCCAGGCCAACGGGACCGACAGCACCAGCGCAAACAATTCCTCGCGGACGGCCTGCTCCGAGCGGACCGCAAAGGCAAGTCCGTTACGCGTATTGATGGTGGCCCGCCAAAGCCGCAGCAAATCTACAGTCCCGCCGCCGCCGGCATCGGCGCCGCCCTGCCCGCGCGCTCCTGCTTGAGCAGCTCGGCGATCAGAAAGGCGAGGTCGATGGACTGTTCGGCATTGAGGCGGGGGTCGCAGACCGTATGGTAACGGTCGCTCAGATCCTCATGCGTGATAGCACGCGCGCCGCCGATGCATTCGGTGACGTCCTGGCCGGTCATCTCGAGGTGAACGCCGCCGGCATGCGTGCCTTCGGCGGCATGAACGCTGAAGAAGGTCTTCACTTCGGAGAGGATACGGTCAAACGGCCGCGTCTTGTAACCGGTATTCGACGTGATGGTGTTTCCGTGCATGGGATCGCACGACCACACCACGATGCGGCCCTCGCGCTTGATCGCGCGCACCATGCCGGGCAGATGCTCGCCGGCCTTTTCGTTGCCGTAGCGGGTGATCAGCGTCAACCGGCCCGGCTCGTTGTCGGGGTTGAGAATGTCGACCAGCTTGATGAGTTCGTCAGGCTTCAGCGACGGGCCGCATTTCAGGCCGATCGGATTCTTGATGCCACGGAAATATTCGACATGGGCGTGATCGAGCTGGCGGGTACGGTCGCCGATCCAGATCATGTGGCCCGAGGTCGCGTACCAGTCGCCGGTGGTGGAGTCGACGCGGGTCAGCGCCTGCTCATAGCCGAGGAGCAGCGCCTCGTGGCTGGTGTAGAAATCGGTGGCGCGGAGCTCCGGGTGGGCTTCGAGGTCGAGGCCGCAGGCGCGCATGAAGTTCAGCGCCTCGGAGATGCGGTCGGCCAGCTCCTTGTAGCGACGAGACTGCGGGGAGTCCTTGAGGAAGCCGAGCATCCATTGATGCACGCTGGCGAGATTGGCGTAGCCGCCGGTCGCAAACGCCCGCAGCAGGTTCAGCGTCGCCGCCGACTGCCGGTAGGCCATCAATTGACGTTGGGGATCGGGCGTGCGCGCCGCTTCCGTGAACGCGATGTCGTTGATGATGTCGCCGCGATAGCTCGGCAGCTCCTTGCCGTCCACTTTCTCCGTCGGCGAGGAACGCGGCTTGGCGAACTGGCCGGCGATGCGGCCGACCTTCACCACCGGCAACGCGCCCGCATAGGTGAGCACCACCGCCATCTGCAGGAAGACGCGGAAGAAGTCGCGGATATTGTTGGCGCCATGCTCGGCAAAGCTTTCGGCGCAGTCGCCGCCCTGCAACAGGAACGCCTCGCCCCTGGCGACGCGCGCGAGCGACTTTTTCAGGTTACGGGCCTCGCCGGCAAACACCAGCGGCGGAAAGGTTGCAAGCTGCGCCTCGACGTCGGCCAGTGCCGCCGCATCGGGATATTGAGGCATCTGCAACACCGGCTTGCTGCGCCAGCTGTCGGGCGTCCACCGCTCGGCCATGATCGTTAACTCCTGAGCAAAAACCGCCACTTATCCGCCACCGCTAAAGCTTCGGCGGGACCGTGATTGGAGACCACGGCGAAGCCTTCGGCGTAGCCCGGGTCCGGGGTTGCGAGGGCCGGGTTATACACAGGCCGTCGGCGCTTCGCCACAAGGATTTCCAGTTGTCGGGTCAAGCCCTTGCGGCAAAAGCTGAATTCGCCTTTGCTAAGCGGCGTTGCGAAGTTGCGGGGGAAGTGTCGTGGCCGAGGCCGGTTTGGACGATGTCTATGTGGACGACATCATCGTGCCGGCAGCCGATCGCTATCCGCTTGGCGCGACCCTCTTCCTACCCCGCACCGGCAAGCGCAGCCATGCGGTGCTGATCAATTCGGCCACAGCCGTACCGCGAAAGCTCTATCGCGGCTTTGCCGGCTATCTCGCCCGCCGCGGCTGCGCCGTGCTGACCTACGATTACCGCGGCACCGGCGACAGCCGGCAGAAGGCGGTGACCGGCTACAACCAGCCGCGCTCGCTGGTCGGCTTCAAGGCATCGATGGCGGACTGGGCCGCTAAAGACGTCGCATCTGCCGTGCAATGGATGCGCGAGCGCTACGGCAACATGCCGCTCGTCTATGTCGGCCATTCCTTCGGCGGCCAGGCGCTGGGGCTGTTGCCAAACAACAAGGACGTCTCCCGCGCGCTCTTCATCGCCGCCCAGGCCGGCTACTGGAAGCTGATGGCCTCGCCCGAACGCTACCGCGTCTATGCCATGCTCAATTTCGTCGGCGTCCCCCTCACCAATCTGTTCGGCTACATGCCGGGATGGGCCGGCCTCGGCATGGACCTGCCGAAGAACGCCTTCCTGCAATGGGTGAGCTGGGTGATGGCGGAGCGCTACCTATTCAGCGACTCCAAGCTTGATGCCCGCGAAAATTTTCACAATTACACAAATCCGCTGCGCGCCCTCTGCTTCACCGACGATCCCTGGGCGACGCGCACGGCGGTCGAGCTGTTGTGTTCCGGCTTCACCGCGACCGCGCCCGACATCGTCAGCATCTCGCCGAACGAACTCGGCGTGAAGAAAATCGGGCACATGGGCTTCTTCCGCCCCGAGCACCGCGACACGATGTGGCGCGGTGCGGCGGAATGGCTGCAGGCGGAGCAGTAGCGCCGGTTCGCTAACGAACTCCATGCACTAGCGACCGACGCAAATCTTCGACCAGCTTCGCCAGCAAGGCGTCATTTGGCGTGAGCCGAGCCAGACGCTCCGCACAATCCAGCGCGGCCTTGGCGTCTCCAGCTTCGCGACTGAGATTAATCATCGCCGCCAGCGAGTCTCGATCATTGGGATGGCGTTGCAGGCTGGTCTTCAGCACCGCGATGGCGTCGCCACGACGCCCGGCCGATTGCAGGCCCACCGCATAGACATAGGCGTAACGTGCCCGCTCGGGTTCGAGTTCGGCGGCACGGCGCAGCTCGTCGAGCGCGGCGTCGGACAGCTTTAGCCGGACGAGGGTGAGGCCCAGCGCGTGGCGAAGGGACGCGTCTTGGTCAGACCTTGCGATGGCCTCGCGCAGCACCTGCGCCCCTTCGCCGTCCCGTCCCCTGCTCCGATAGAGATCTGCGAGGTTGACTGCCGCGGGCGAGAAGAAAGGATCGAGGCGAAGCGCGGCACGATATTCCGCCTCGGCTTCGCCGACATTGCTCTGCCGGCTTGCGAAATTGCCGAGAGCCGTGCGGGCCTCCGGCCGATCGGCATTGAGCCGTTGCGCCGCAACGAACTCCCCCGCCGCGCGGGCGAAGGCTTCGCGATCCGCCCTGCTCAGACCGGCCCATGCGACGGGTGCCAACAGTTCGGCCGCACGAATGCGAACTCCGCGCACCGGGTCCGTCAAGGCCGGACCGGCTATCGGAAAGAGCTCGCCGGCAGGAACTCCTTCCAGCATATCGAGCGCGCCGATCCGTACCGTCGGATCAGGGTCAGCCAGCGATCGCCTGGCTAGATCGATATCCGCACCTGCAAGCTCCCCCAATGCGCTGGCGCGTAAATAGGCCGGAAGATCGGCCGACGAAGCCACCATGGCGAGCAGTGTCGGGGCATCGGCCTGATCCGTCCAGGCCGCATGAAACGCAGCGACATAGGTACGGTCATCGGACTGCCGCGCGCCGAACCAGCTGGCGACCTTCTCGGCCGCCCACTGCGCCGATCGGTCTTTGTGGCAGTCATTGCAGGCGTTCGGCGTGGCGAATTTCACCGAGAGGTCGGGACGCGGAATTCGAAAGCCGTGGTCATGCCGGCGGTCGACCACCATGTAGCTTCGCACCGGCATGTGGCATGACGCGCAGTTCAAGTCCACGCCGGCATGCCGCCGGTGCGTAACCGCCTCGTATTTTACGCGCGCGTGGCACTGCCCGCAGACATCATTGACTGACGCCTTGAGCTTGCCGCCATGCGGATCATGGCAATCGCTGCAGGTGACGCCGGCGGCGAACATCCTGCTCAGCTTGAACGGCGCGTAGTTGTACGTCTCCTCATCGTCGCGCATCTGCCCGTCGGCATGGAACAGTCGGCGGTCCAGCAGCGAGACCCGGTGCGTCTGCGACAGCGACTGTCCGGGCTTCCAGTCCTCCGCAAGTTGCCCGCGCCGCGCATGGCAGAGGCCGCAGGTCTCGACTTCCTTGCGCAACGGCGCCGACGGGGCGCTCCGCCGTGGAAACGCATTCGAGGGACCGGCGCTCCACGATATCCCGGCCCGTTCGTCGAAACTCACCACGAGGCCCTTGGTCGGATCGCTTCGCTCGCCGTCCTTCGCCCATCCAACATGGCGCGAGCCCGCGCCATGGCAGGCCTCGCAGCCGACGCTGATCTCCGCAAAGCGGGTCGCGAAGCGGTCTTCCTTCGCGTCGTAATTCTTGCGTACGCCGGTCGAATGGCATTCGGCGCACATGAAGTTCCAATTCTGGTGAAGCTTCGTCCAGTGCAGTGGATCGCGATGCGTCACCGCACCGTCCGGGTAGAGATGAAACCAGCGCTGGCCGCCCTGCTCTTTCGACCGCGAGTCCCATGCGATCGACAGCGCCTGCACCCGGCCGTCCGGAAACTCGATCAGATATTGTTGCAGCGGATCGGCGCCAAAGGTGTACTTGACCTCGAAGGTCGCAGGCCTTCCGTCGCTGCCATCCGTCTCAACCAGGTACTTGGCCCCGGACCGGAAGAAGCGCGAGCGCACACCCTGATATTCGAAGACAGCATCGTTGAAATCGCCGCGCACCGACTGCGCCGTGGCATGGTCCATCGCATTCTTGTGCTGCGACGTGCGCCACAGCCGAGCCTCGCGCACGTGGCAATCGGCGCACTTCTCGCTGCCGACAAAGCTGGCGGCGGCTTGTTCGGCGGAACGACCGGCATCGCGGCCGCGGCTCAGAAACAGACCGGTACCGACCACAAGGAACAGCACGCCCGCAGCCAGCGCCAGCAGCCCGGCGCGGCGGAGGGTCATGAGCGGCGCAACGGTCTGGACGTCGCGGTTGGGTTCGGGCGGTGGCGGCGCCGGCCTGACCTTCTTCCGCCCAGGCCGCTTACCGGAAGCCTTTGCCACGTTCTCGATCCAGCTGATCGTTCAAGCGCCGGACCATGATTACATTCGAAGATCGTTGTCGTGAAGCGCAATTCTGGTTTCGCGGGCCAGTTCAATCAAGGACAGACAAAACGTCAGGAGCGCAGCCACAAACAGGATGGCGACGCCATATTCGTGGGCCAGGTTAATCATCGCACTGATGAAAGCGACAACAATGATGAGCGATGTGAGAATGGCGGCAATGACTGAGCAGAACAGCGACCTGTTGAGCAGGGTGGCGCGACGACGCAGACGTGGGATATCCGCCTTCAAATGGACCCTCTCATCGTCGCTATCGACGATGCTGTGCAGGAACTGCGAACGGTCGACGACGCGATTGATCCTGGATATCACCACCGAAATGAACGCCGCTACCGCGCCGAGCAGGAATGCCGGGGCGGCAACGTTGCCAATGATACGGCTGAGTTGATCAATGGAAGGCGTGATCGGTATCAGATCGACTATCGTCTGCATGATAGAGCCCCGGGAAAGTAGTGGGCATCCTACGATGCCCACCAATCCTTCTCACTGGCAAGACTCGTTCGTCCGGTCCGAGCGTTGCTCGTTGCTCAGCGACAGACGTACGCTCCATTAACCAGCACGCGGACGCAAGCCGGCGCCAGTACGGCTGCCCCCGCGGCAGCTCCACCCACTACGGCGCGGCGGGTTGTTCGACGTGCGACGCCAGCAGCGCTTACTGGGGTCAATGGTCGTCCTACCCTTGCCTGCGCGCTGTCGGCCGAGAATGACAAGCCACGCTCTTGCGACCATTGCACGGAACTGACCGCGAAGCAGACAACAACAGCCGCGGCTCCAAGCAACCACTTTCTGTAGGCATATTTCATAGCGATCTCCCTACGTTTGACCATGCGTGGCGGTTTTATTCACTAGCGTGCCGCGGCGGCCTCCTTTCGCGCCTGCTCGAGCTTCTTGATATCCTCCGGCGACAGTTTGGGCCGGTCGATGGCTAAGGTGAGCTTGTTCAGCTTGCCGGTAAACGCGAATGGCACCTGATAATCCCCGTCGTTTACCGGCGTGCCGGTGTCGGCCCCGATGTCGAACGCCTCGTCCCATTGCAGGATGAACGGAAGCGTATGCTCCATCTTCTCGGTAGCGACCGTCGTGCCATCGACCTTGAGTGTCCCGGTCCCGCCCTGGCCAATGCCGCTGTAGTTGCCGAACACCATGGTGCCGGCGCCCAGCCCATCATACTTGAAATCGAACTCGATGACGTGCTTGCCGGGCGCGAGTTCCGGCCCCTCCCAACGCACCCGCTTCAGGTCAACCAGATTCCACAGAAACACGGGCTTGTTCTTCAGGACGTAGAAGCCGTAGCCGCCGAAGCGCCCGCCCTGCGTCACCAGAATCCCCTCTGCGCCGCCGGCGGGAATGTCGACCTCGGCCTTGTAATTGTACGAGGAGTTGAGCAGGTTCGGCGCGTCACCGTTCGGCGTGCCGGTCATCGGCCGGGTCCAGACGAAATTGGTCCGGCCGGCGCTGAGGCTCGGACGCGGCGTGATCAGCCGAGCCGCCACCGAGGAATCCAGCGGCAGCACCTGGTATTTCTGCGCTTCCTTCCAGAACAGATCCTGAAGCTCCTTCAGCTTGGCCGGATTCTTGGCCGCGACGTCCTCGTACTGAGTCCAGTCGTTCCGGAGGTCATAGAGCTCCCAAGGATAGTTTTCCGGGCTTGGCAACTTTGCAATTGTTACCCATGGCGGCCGCAGCACCTTGGTGCTGGCAATCCAGCCGTCGTGGTAGAGCGCGCGATCCGCAAACATCTCGAAATATTGCGTCTTGTGCGTCGACGGCGCGTTCGCATTCTTCTTGTCGAACGTGTACATCATGCTGACGCCCTCGATCGGGCTCTGCTTGATGCCGTCGACCATGGTCGGCGGCACGATGTTCGCCGCTTCGAGAATGGTCGGAACGACGTCGATCACATGATGGAACTGGTGGCGAATGCCACCCTTGTCCGTAATCACCTTCGGCCACGAGATCGCCATGCCCTGGCGCGTACCGCCGAAGTGGGACACGATCTGCTTGGTCCAGGAGAACGGGGTGTCGAACGCCCAGGCCCAGCCGATCGACATGTGGTTGTAGGTCTTGTCGGTACCCCAGACGTCGTAGAAGAGCTTGAGCTGCTCCTCGACGCCCGGGTTGATCTGGTTGAACATCGCCACTTCGTTGGGCGTGCCGTGCGGCTGTCCCTCCGCGCTGGTGCCGTTGTCGCCCTCGATGTAGATGATCAGAGTGTTGTCGAGCTTGCCCATGTCGTCGATGGCCTGAATGACCCGGCCGATCTCGCTGTCGGCATAGGCGACGTAGGCGGCAAACACGTCAGCCTGGCGGGTATACAGCTTCTTCTCGTCCGCCGAGAGCTGATCCCATTCCCTGATCAAATCCTTCGGCCAGGGCGTCAGCTTGGCATTCTGCGGAATGACGCCAAGCCGCTTCTGGCTCTCGAAGATGGTGTCGCGCAGCTTGTTCCAACCCTGGTCGAACAGCTTCATGTCGCCGATCTTCTTGACCCACTCCGCAGTCGGATGATGCGGCGCATGGGTCGCACCCGGCGCAAACTTCACGAAGAACGGCGTTTCCGGCGACAGCGCGTTCATGCGATAGACATAGTCGATCGCCTCGTCCGCCATCGCGGTCATCAGATTCCAGCCGGGCTTGCCGACATAGGGATAGATCGGCGTGGTGTTGCGCACGAGGTTGCCGGGCTCCCACTGGTTGGTATCGCCCCCCATGAAGCCGTAGAAATATTCAAACCCCATGCCTGTCGGCCATTGATCGAACGGCCCCGCCTGTGAAGATTGATATTCGGGCGTGTTGTGGTTTTTGCCGAACCAGGCGGTGCGATAGCCGTTGTCGCTCAGGATGCGGCCGACCGTCGCCTTGTCCTTGGTGATAATGCTATCGTAGCCGGGATAGCCGCTCGCCTGTTCGGCGACCACGCCGTAGCCCACAGAATGATGGTTACGGCCTGTGATCAGCGCCGCGCGTGTCGGCGAGCACAGCGCGGTGGAGTGGAAATTGGTGTAGCGCAGTCCGTTGCTGGCGATGCGGTCGAGCGCCGGAGTCGGAATGACGCCACCGAACGTGCTGGGAACGCCGTAGCCGGCATCGTCGGTAATGATGAGCAACACATTCGGCGCGCCCTTCGGCGGCACGACGCGCGATGGCCAATACGGCACCGACTTCGTCGCGTCTCGCTCGATCTTGCCGCGGAATTTTTGCGGCGGCGGCGGCAATTGATTGCCTGGAATGGTGATCGTCGCAGCTGGAGAGCCCGGCGTGCCAGTGGTGCCCTGTGCCAGTGCGAATGCGCAACCGGCGATCAGAAAGCCTGCAGCTAGTACGGTAATGCGAGTTGTTGCCATATCAACACTCCGAAAAAGTTCGACGGAAGAACGGCGATCGACGCTATGGCGCGGGCAAACCGCGCCGTTGATCTTGATCAAGATCAATGTGCGCCGTTTGGGGGCGGTTCTTAAAAAGAGGAATTTGAGCAGCGGGGAGTTTGTCA
Source organism: Bradyrhizobium sp. (assembly GCA_046349015.1). Classification (GTDB taxonomy): domain Bacteria; phylum Pseudomonadota; class Alphaproteobacteria; order Rhizobiales; family Xanthobacteraceae; genus Bradyrhizobium. The sequence goes on from JAXMDE010000003.1 coordinate 256,418, forward strand.
TGAGACAAGCAAAGACCATCGCGGCAATGGCGTTATTGGCGTTTGCTTCAGCGTCGACTGCCGTTTTTGCTGACGAAGGCGGTATCAGCTTCTGGCTTCCCGGCACGTTCGGGAGCCTTGCTGCAGTGCCGCAGCAACCAGGCTGGTCAGCAGCAGTGACCTATTATCATACATCCGTGTCTGCCGGGGGCGACGTGGCGCGCGCGCGCGAGATCACGATTGGCAACATTCCCGCAAACGTCACCGCAAACCTGAGCGCGAACATCAAGGCTGATGTCGATCTCGGCCTGTTCACCACCAGCTACGTGTTTGAATCGCCCGTGCTGGGCGGACAGGCCTCGGTCGGGCTGACCAGCATCTACGGCCGCAACTCGACATCGCTTGCCGGAACGCTCACCGGCTCCCTCGCCTTGCCAGGCGGCGGCGTCATTCCATTCGGTCCACGCACAGACAACATCTTCAGTTCAGTCGACGGCTTCGGCGATCTCTATCCGCAGTTCGCGCTGCGCTGGAATGCCGGAGTGCACAACTACATGGCCTATGTCAGCGGCGACATCCCGGTAGGCTCCTATTCCCCCACCCGCCTTGCCAACATCGGCATCGGCCACGGCGCGATCGATGCCGGCGGCGGCTACACCTACTTCAATCCACAGACCGGGCACGAGTTCTCCGCCGTGCTCGGCATGACCTACAATTTCAAGAATCCGGACACGCAGTATCAGAGCGGCGTCGACCTTCACCTCGATTGGGCAGCGTCGCAATTCCTCAGCAAGCAGACGTTCGTCGGTCTCGTCGGTTATGTCTACAAGCAAGTCGGCTGCGACGGCGGCGCCGGCGATCGGGTCGGCTGCTTCCAGTCGCAGGTCGCGGCCGCTGGTCCGCAGATCGGGTTCATCTTCCCCGTCGGGACCATGCAGGGCTTCCTCAACATCAAGGGCTACAAGGAATTCGCGGCCGAGAACCGGCCGGCAGGTTGGAATACTTGGGTGACCTTTGCGATTTCGCAGAACCCGCCGCCTGCGCCCGCGCCACCGAGGCCGATGGCCAAGTAGGGCTTGGTCGAGCTTCCAGCTCCGGATCAGTCTGAAATACCGCGATCGGCTTCGGCCGGTCAGCGTGGGTAGCGCTCGCCCCGAAGTTCGTTATGATGGTTTGAAGGTGGTTCGCACCGCGTCAGTGGACCCGTAAATGCAAGGAGTAGTCACATCATGAAACGCCGTACATTCCTCAAGGGCAGCGCGCTGGCCGGCGCGACGACGCTGGTGACAGCGCCCGCGATCGCGCAGGGTTCGCCTGAGATCAAGTGGCGGCTGACCTCGAGCTTTCCGAAATCGCTCGATACGATTTTCGGCACGGCGCAGACCTTTGCGAAATATGTTGCCGAGGCCACCGACGGCAAATTCCAGATCCAGACCTTTGCGGCCGGCGAGATCGTCCCCGGCCTGCAGGCGCTCGATGCGGTGAGCTCGGCGACGGTGGAGATGGCGCAGACGCCGCTCTATTTCTACATCGGCAAGGAGCCGGCGCTGGCCTATGCCACCGGCGCGCCGTTCGGCATGAACCACCGGCACCAGCATTCGTGGTGGACGTTCGGCGGCGGCGCCGAACTCTGCAACGAGGCGCTGAAGCCGTTCAAGACGCACGCCATCCTGTGCGGCAACTCCGGCACGCAGATGGGCGGCTGGTTCCGCAAGGAGATCAAGACGGTCGACGACCTCAAGGGCCTCAAATTCCGCATCGCCGGCATGGGCGGCCATGTTCTGGCCAAGCTCGGCGTCGTGCCGCAGCAGATCGCAGGCGGCGACGTCTATTCGGCGCTGGAGAAAGGCTCTCTCGACGGCGCGGAATTCGTCGGTCCCTATGACGACGAGAAGCTCGGTTTCTACAAGGTGGCGAAGTACTACTACTATCCCGGCTGGTGGGAAGGCGGCGCGATGCTGCACATGATCGTCAACGACGAGAAGTGGAACGCGCTGCCCAAGCAGTATCAGGCGATCCTCAACCAAGCGGGCGCCGCGGCCGGCGCCTGGATGATCGAGAAATACGACAGCGTGAACCCGGCAGCGCTGAAGCGGCTGATCGCCGGCGGCGCGGAGTTGCGCGCCTTCCCGCAGGCGGTCATGGATATCTGCTACCAGACCACGCAGGATCATCTGAACGAGATCGCCGAGAAGAGTCCGCTGTTCAAGAAGACCAAGGAGAGCCACGACGCCTACATGAAGGAAGTGCTCTTCTACACGCAGATCGCGGAGAACTATTACGACAACTATCTGCTCGGCAAGATGCGCAAGGGCTGAGCGGCATCCGGATTCATCCCACCCGAGCCGTGCGCTGCTGGGCGCACGCCCACAGCTGGACAAGGAAGAGCCACGACGCTTACATTGAGCGCGGGCTCTTTCGCCGCCGCTGATAAATTCCTGCGACGACTTTCCAAATCAGTATGCGCCAGGGCGAGGCGCGGCGATCGAACCGCGCCGAACAAAGAAAACTCGGGAGCGCCGAACGCGCTACCCGGGATGCGCGACGGGGAGGTTTTCCATGAACAGGATTGCCGAAGTTGTCGCTACCATAGGGGTTGCAATGACCGTGTTGACCGGAGCCGCCAGAGCACAGACTTCGCCGGGAAGCGGGGCGATCGACGCCAGCCTGCGCGAGGCGATCGCGCGCAAGGACGTCCCGGGCGTGGTGGCGCTGGTCACCGATCGCGAGCGCGTTCTCTATCAGGGCGCGTTCGGCGTCGCCGACGTTTCGACCGGCCGACCGCTTGCGCAGGATGCGATCTTTCGTATCGCCTCGATGACCAAGCCGATCACCTCGATGGCCTTGATGCAGCTCGTCGAACAAGGCCGCATCGGCCTCGACGACCCGGCTTCGAAATACCTGCCGGAGCTGGCGGAGCTGAAGGTGTTCGAATCCTTCGATCCCGCGAGCGGCGCCTACAAACTGCGGCCGGCATCGCGGCCGGCGACGGTGAGGCATTTCCTGACGCACACATCGGGCTTGGCCTATCCCTTCACCAGCGAAATCTGGCGCGACTACAAACCGCGCGCCGGCGAAACCTATCCTTTCGGCGGGCCGCTGCTGTTCGACCCGGGCGAGCGCTGGCATTACAGCACCTCGACCGACGTCGTCGGCAAACTGGTCGAGGCGGTGTCCGGCAAGAAGCTCGAGGATTATTTCCGCGAGCACATCTTCGCGCCGCTGAAAATGAACGACACGTCCTACAACGTGCCGGAAGCCAAGGGGCCCCGCCTGGTCGCGCAGCAGCAGCGCGGGGGAGCGCGCATGGACGGCGCGGTCGAGCTGCAAAACCCGCAGCTTGGGCTCACCATCGCCTCCCCCGTCGGCGGCGGCGGCCTTGCGTCGACCGCCGACGACTACGGGCGCTTCGTGCGCATGTGGCTCAACGGCGGCACGCTCGACGGGTCGCGCGTGCTGAAGGCCGAGACGGTGACGCTGATGGGCCAGAACCATATCGGCGCGGTCTCGGTACCGGCGCTCAAGAGCGCGCTGGCGCGCAGCGCCGACTTCACTTTCATCGCCGACGGCCGCGACAAATGGGGCCTCGGCTTCCTCATCACCGCCGACCAGGTGCCGGGCAAGCGATCGCCCGGCAGCCTGAGCTGGGGCGGCATCAACAACACCTTCTTCTGGATCGATCCCTCGCGCGGCATCGCCGGCGTGATCATGATGCAGTATCTGCCGTTTGCCGATGCGAAAGCGCTCGCGGTCTACGATGCCTTCGAGCGCGGGGCGTATCGGCTGGCGGACGCGGGGCGATAGACCGCCGCTGCATCCGAGTTGATCGGCGGGAGCATGCCGGTAAACAACCATTATGGGCGCTCAGCTTGGTGTGTTGCTGCCGACGACCCTAAGGTCGATCCTGCCGATCATATCCGAGCGGAGCCGCTCGGCGTCACTGATGGCGGCCGAGGTCTGTTGCAGCGTGCTGACATTCGAACCGAGCGACACGATTCCCCCCAGCATGGCGGCAATCGAACCGATCGCGGCGATCTGGCTGGATCCGAAGAAGCCGAGCATCAGGCCGATCAGCACCGTAAAGCCACCGGCGATCGCCAGCTTGGAAAAGAGGATGATCTTCCGGCATCGCTCCGAAACCCCGGCAAGGTGCTCGAGCCGGGCTTCGATCGTCGAAATGTCGTCGCCGGGGTCGTCCTCGTCGCTGAGATCGCCTTCGGCCATCAAGACCCCTGCACCGCCTCGACCGGCCGCCGGCACGCCGCCTACTCGGCCGCCTGCCGCACGTGCCGGGCGGTCGGCGTGCGCATGGTGACGAGTTCTTCGGCGGCGGTCGGATGCAGCGCCATGGTGGCGTCGAAGTCGGCCTTGGTGGCCTTCATCTTCACGGCGATCGCCACGGCCTGGATGATCTCGGCCGCGGCATCGCCGACAATGTGGCAGCCGAGCACGCGGTCGGTGGCGCCGTCGACCACGAGCTTCATAAGCACGCGGGTGTCACGGCCCGACATCGTCGCCTTGATCGGCCTGAAATCGGCCTTGTAGATGTCGACATGACTATGCCTGGCACGGGCCTCGGCCTCGCTGAGTCCCACCGTGCCGACTTCGGGCTGCGAGAACACCGCCGTCGGAATATTGCTGCGGTCGACCTCGACCGGGCGCTTGCCGAACACCGTATCGGCAAAGGCATGGCCCTCGCGGATCGCTACCGGCGTCAGGTTGACGCGATGGGTGACGTCGCCGATGGCGTAGATGTGCGGCACCGAGGTCTTGGACCACTCGTCGGTGGCAATGCCGCCGTTCTTCGGATTGATGGCGACGCCGGCCTTCTCCAGCCCGAGATTGGCGACGTTGGGATGGCGGCCGATCGCGAACATCACCTGGTCCGAGGCCAGGCTCGATCCGCTGGAGAGATGCGAGGTGAACTCCTTGCCGTGCTTTTCGACCTTGTCGACGGTGCAGCCGGTGATCACGTTGATGCCGCGCTTCTCCATCTCCTTGCGCACATGCGCGCGCACGTCGTCGTCGAAGCCGCGCAGGATGTTTTCGCCGCGATAGACCAGCGTGACGTCGCTGCCATAGCCGGCAAAGATGCAGGCGAATTCCAGGGCGATGTAACCGCCGCCCTGCACCACCACGCGCCTGGGAAGCTCCGGCAGGTGGAACGCCTCGTCCGAGGAGATGACGTGCTCGATACCCGGGATTTCCACGCCGTGGTTGGGGCGGCCGCCGGTGGCGATCAGCACATATTTCGCGGTCACCTTCCTGCCGTCGGCAAGCCGCAGCGTGTGCGCGTCCTCGAACACGGCGCGCGACTTGACGATCTCGGCGCCCGACTTCTCGACATTGGTGGTGTAAGCCGCCTCCAGCCGCGCGATCTCCTTGTCCTTGTTGCGTATCAAGGTCGGCCAGTCGAACGTGGCCTGCGGAATGGTCCAGCCGAAACCGGCAGCGTCCTCGATCTCCTGATGGACATGCGAGCCGATCACGAACAGTTTCTTCGGCACGCAACCGCGGATCACGCAGGTGCCACCCATCCGGTACTCTTCGGCAACCATGACTTTGGCGCCGTGGCCGGCGGCGATGCGGGCGGCGCGGACCCCGCCCGAGCCACCCCCGATGACGAAGAGATCGACGTCGTACTCGGCCATGGGTCCCTGCCTTCCCGCCGACTGCGATCAGATCGGCTTGTTGCGCTTCTTCATTTCATCGCGGAAAGCATCGTTCACCGTCCCCGCGAATACCAGCGCCCACTGGTTCATATAGGACATGCTCAACTGAATGGCGCGCGGTTCGTTGGCCAGCAGCTTCTGGCCCAGCGGCGTCTTGTAGAAGGTGACGAGGTCCTTCAGTTCCTGCTCGGAGAACTCGTTGGCATAGACCTGGGCCATGCCGTCGCCGATCTCCTTCTCGCGGCCGGCGAGATTCTTGGCGACGACCACCGCCACCTCGCCCAGCTCCTTCTGGTAGTTGAGGTTCTGCTGGACCAGCGCGTTCTTGGTCTGCTCGACGATATTGGGAACAGCCGCCTGATACATCGCGCCGGCGTTCTTCATCGCGAGCAGTTCCTTGGCCGCCGCCATCGCCGCGGGCGAAACCTGCTTAAGCGGCTGGGGTGCAGCCGCGGGCGCCGCGCCCTGCTTCGGCGCCTGTGCCATGGCGGGAACGCCAGACAGCGCGAGCGTGGCCGCAAGACCAGCCGCCGACAAGATTCCCGAAAGAGCCTTCATTCCAGTTCTCCTCGATTACCGGCGTCACCGCCGTTCAACTACGCGAATTCCGTTTGCACCTGCCAGGATCACCGTGGTGGCGAGGCCGACAAAGAGCCCGCTCTCGACCACGCCCGGGATTGCGTTCAGCAGGCCCGCCAGACGCGGGACATCCGCAATCCGGCCAAGATGGCCATCGACGATCCAGTGGCCGCCATCGGTGACAAAAACGTGGCCGTCCTTGCCCTTTCGCAGCACCATTTGCCCGGAAACGCCGGCTGCCGCAAACGCCCGCTCGATCGCGTGCCGTGTGGCCCCGAGGCCGAATGGAATCACCTCGATAGGTAGGGGATAGCGGCCGAGTGCATCGACCCATTTGGTCTCGTCCGCGATCACGATCATGCGATCCGAGGCGGCCGCGACGATCTTTTCCCGGAGAAGCGCCCCGCCCCCACCCTTGATCAGGTCCAGCGCCGGATCGACCTCGTCGGCGCCGTCCACGGTCAAGTCGAGTCGATCGAGCTCGTCGAGCGTGGTCAAGGCAATGCCGCACTGCTCGGCCTGCGCGCGGGTCGCCTCCGATGTCGGCACGCCCACCACCTTCATGCCGGCACGCACCTTCTCGCCCAGCAGGTCGACGAAATGCCGCGCGGTCGAGCCGGTGCCGAGCCCGAGCTTCATGCCGCCCTCGACCTGCTCCAGCGCACGCGCCGCCGCCTGCCGCTTGAGTGCTTCCATATCCACGTCTGATGCTGCTCCTCGCGCTGCCCGCGGCGATATCTAGCGTCGTTTTCGGTGCAGGAACAGCGTCGAAAACCGCCCATCCCGCGCAAATAATCGGGGTTTTTGCGGCGATTTCACCGCCTGCCTACTTGCAGGAGCGCGCCCGGACCGATAGCGACTTCGCCCATGACCTCTCCCCGCATTGTCGTGTTCGATCTCGACGGCACGCTGGTCGATACCGCGCCCGACCTGATCAACGCGCTGAACTTCGTGCTCGACCGCAAGGGGCTGCCGCCGCTGCCGCTCGCAGCCGCGCGCAACATGATCGGCGCCGGCGCGCGCAAGCTGATCGAGCGCGGGCTCGAAGTCGAAGACCAGACGGTGACGGCCGCCGAGCTCGACCGGATGATGGGCGATTTCATCGACTATTACGCCGAGCATATTGCCGACGAGTCGCGCCCGTTCGAGGGTCTGGACCCTGCCCTCGACGAGCTGGAGCGCCGCGGCTACCGTTTTGCGGTCTGCACCAACAAGCTCGAATGGCTGTCGAAGCTGCTGCTCGAACGGCTCGGCATGACACACCGCTTTGCCGCGATTTGCGGCGCGGACACCTTTGGCGTGGCAAAGCCCGATCCCGCCATCCTGCACCAGACTATCGCCCGGGCCGGCGGACAATCGCGGGCCTCCGTCATGGTCGGGGATTCCGGCACCGACATTGGGGCGGCGCGCCGGGCCGGAATTTCCGTGGTCGGGGTATCCTTCGGCTATACCGACGTGCCCATCGTCGACCTGAAGCCCGACCGGCTGATCGGGCATATGAGGGACCTGCCGGACGCGGTTGAAGGTCTCTTGAAATCAATCTGATAGACCGATTTCTACAGGCTTTTCCTGAGCGTTTTCCGTTAACCATCAATTAACTATAAGATTGCCCACCATTGCGCCCTATTTCCGACACTCCTAAGGTCGGCAACGGGGATTGCGGCACCTCGCCGCAGCAGAGTGACGGGTCATGCGTCGTTTCATCGTGATCGCCGTGGCGGGAATGGGCCTCGCCGGCTGCGCTTCCTTTTCGCTCGATTCCTTCAAGTCCACGCCGCCTACCGTGCAGGTGGCCCTGGAGTCGGTACCTTCCGGGGCCGAGGCGAAAACGTCGAGCGGACAAACCTGCAAGACGCCCTGCACCGTCAACGTGCCCGCCAGCGAGGCCGGCTTCTCGGTGACCTTCACCCTGAACAAGTACCAGCCGGCCACCGTGCCGGTCCAGGTCATCAACAATCCCGGCGATCTGACTACGCCCGCCTCCACCGTGATCGACCCCAATCCCGTTGTGGCAGAGTTGAAGCCGGCCGGTCCGCCGCCGAAACAGATCCGCAGGAAGCCGAAACCGAAGCCGGCTGCCGCAGCGCCGTCGCCTTTCCCGAGTACAGCGCCGACGCGCTGAGCTCCCAAGGCGGTGATTGTGGGTGCGGCGCAACCTGCCTACATTGCAGGCCAGAAGCTGCCGGGGTATGGCCTTTGAAACACATTGGTACGGTACGGGTCGAATGAGCGGATTGGTGAGTTCCGAACGGGCGTCGCTGGGACCGATGGTCGATCCGTTTGGCCGCAGCATCCGCTATCTGCGCGTCTCGGTCACCGACCGTTGCGACCTGCGCTGCTTCTATTGCATGTCCGAGGACATGACCTTCCTGCCCAAGGCTGACCTGCTGACCCTGGAAGAACTCGACCGGCTCTGCTCGGCCTTCATCGCCAAGGGCGTGCGCAAGCTGCGGCTGACCGGCGGCGAGCCGCTGGTCCGCCGCAACGTCATGTCGCTGGTGCGCTCGCTATCGCGCCACCTTTCGACCGGCGCGCTCGACGAACTGACGCTGACGACCAACGGCTCGCAGCTTTCGCGCTTTGCCAGCGAGCTTGCCGACTGCGGCGTGCGCCGCATCAACGTGTCGCTGGACACGCTCGATGCGGACAAGTTTCGCGCCATCACCCGCTGGGGCGACCTCGACAAGGTGCTCGCCGGTATCGAGGCCGCGCGCGCGGCGGGCCTCGCAGTGAAGATCAACGCGGTCGCGTTGAAGAACCTGAACGAGGACGAAATCCCCGCGCTGATGCGATGGGCGCATGGCAAGGGCATGGGATTGACGCTGATCGAGGTGATGCCGTTGGGCGAAGTCGGCATCGGCCGCATCGACCAGTATGTGCCGCTGTCACTCATGCGCGCGCGGCTTGCCCAGCAGTTCACCTTTACGGACCTGGACGAGACCACCGGAGGACCGGCACGCTATGTCCGTGTGGCCGAGACCGGCGGCAGGCTGGGGTTCATCACCCCGATGACGCACAATTTCTGCGAGTCCTGCAACCGGGTGCGCATCACCTGCACCGGCACGCTGCACACCTGCCTTGGGCAGGAAGATGCCTCCGATTTGCGCAAGCCATTGCGCGCCTCGCCTGACGACGCGCTGCTTGGCGCCGCGATCGATCGCGCCATTGGGCAGAAGCCCAGGGGACACGACTTCATCATCGATCGCCGCCATAACCGGCCTAGCGTCAGCCGCCACATGAGCGTGACCGGGGGCTGAATAATCGGGCCGCGGCATCTATTCCCGGTCCCCCGCTTAACCCCCGCGTCAATTTGTCCTTTTTCCCATTGACGACGGCAGGACGCGCTGAAATGGTGCCCTGCTTCAAGCCTGCACGGCCGGACAACAGGCCGCTGTTTCCATTCGGAGCAGCCAAGACGGCGAAGCGCATGAGGGGGAGGACTTTCGTTGCAATCACTGCTGCGGGTGAGTGAAGGCTGCGTGCGTTTGGCGCGCGGGGGCGCAGCTGTGCTCAACAGGAATATCGGCGCGCCGGCGCGGCCGCCGGGGAGAAAATGATGCGTTCATTGCTCGGTCTCAGCAACGCGATCGACCTGCTGAATCAGAAACTCGGCGATATCTGCAACTTCCTGATCCTCGCCGCCTGCGTTGTCAGTGCCGGCAACGCCATGATCCGCTACGCGTTCGGCTACAGCTCCAATGCCTGGCTCGAGCTGCAATGGTACATGTTCGCCATCGTCATCATGTTCGGCGCATCCTACACTTTCAAACGCAATGAGCATGTCCGCGTCGAAATCCTCTATCTGATGATGTCCGAGCGCGGCCAGCTCTGGCTCGACCTGATCGGCACGCTGTTCTTCCTGATCCCGGCCTGCCTGTTGCTGGCCTATCTGTCCTGGCCGTTCTTCATGCAGGCCTATGCCGTCAGCGAGATTTCCTCCAATGCCGGCGGGCTGGTCCGCTGGCCGATCAAGTTCGTCATCCCGGCCGGCTTCGTGATGCTCGCATTGCAGGGCGTGTCCGAGGCCATCAAGCGGATCGCAGCGCTGCAGGGCTATGTCGTGATCGACGCCAAGTACGAGAGGCCGACGCAATGATCACGCTGGAGATGATGCCGCCGCTGATGTTCGGCGGCCTGATCCTGACCATGCTGATCGGCTTCCCGGTCGCCTTCACGCTGGCCGCGCTCGGCCTGTCGTTCGGCTTCCTGTCGATCTATCTCGGCTTCTTCGACCTCAACTTCCTGCAGGCGATCCCGGGGCGCATCTTCGGCAGCGTGCTCGCCAATGAATTGCTGCTGGCGATCCCCTTCTTCACCTTCATGGGATCGGTGCTGGAACGATGCGGCCTTGCCGAGGACATGCTGGACTCGATGGGGCAATTGTTCGGTCCGATCCGCGGCGGCCTCGGCTATTCCGTCATCATCGTCGGCTTCATCCTCGGCGCCATCACCGGCACGGTAGCCGCGCAGGTGATCGCGATGGCGCTGATCTCGATGCCGGTGATGATCCGTTACGGCTACAATATCCGCTATATCACCGGAGTGCTGGCGGCTTCCGGCACCATCACCCAGTTGGTGCCGCCGTCGCTGGTGCTGATCGTGATGGCCGACCAGCTCGGCAGGTCCGTCGGTGACATGTATCTCGGCGCCTGGGGCCCCTCGGTCCTGCAGATCGCACTGTTCGCCGGCTACACTTTCGTGCTCGGCATCATCAAGCCGAGCCACGTGCCTGCGGTGCCGAAGGAGGCGCGCACACTGACCGGTTGGGCGCTCTGGAAGAAGTGCCTGATGGGCATCATCCCCTCCGCGGTGCTGATCTTCGTCGTGCTCGGCACCATGATGCTGGGTCTGGCGACGCCGACCGAAGCCGGCGCGATGGGCGCGATCGGCGCCATCGTGCTCGCCGCGATCCATCACAAGGATCTCAGCAAGCCCGGTCACAAGATGATAATCATCGGTGTCGTCGCCGCGGGAATCGGCGCGATGATCGGCGTCAAGTTCGGCGAAAACCTGTTCTTCAAGCTCGCCTTCGCCGTGGTCTATATTGCGGTGGTCTGGCTCTGCCTCGAGGCGGTACGCATCCCCGACCTGCGCGACCTGATCAAGCAGGGTTACGAGACGACGATGCGCATCTCCACCATGGTGGTGTTCATCCTGATCGGCTCGACCTGCTTCTCGGTGGTGTTCCTCGGCGTATCCGGCGGCGTCTGGCTCGAGCACCATCTCACTTCGCTGCCCGGCGGCGTCTGGGGCTTCCTGATTTTCATCAACGTCTTCATCTTCTTCCTGGCGTTCTTCCTCGACTTCTTCGAGATCGCCTTCATCATCCTGCCGATGATCGCGCCGATTGCGCAGAAGATCCTCGCACCGGTGGTCGGTCCCGATGCCGCGCTGATCTGGTTCGGCGTCATGCTCTGCGTCAATATGCAGACCTCGTTCCTGCATCCTCCGTTCGGCTTCGCGCTGTTCTACCTGCGCGGCGTGGCGCCGCGCGAGGTTAAGAGTTCCGATATCTATTGGGGCGCCGTGCCCTGGATCGGGCTGCAGATCATCATGGTGGCCATCGTCATCGCCTTCCCGTCTTCGGTAACGGCGCTGCTCGACAAGCCGATCGACGTCGACCTCAGCAAGGTCAAGATCGAGGTGCCACAGATCGAGCTGCCGCCGATCGATTTCGGCCAGGGCCAGCCGAAGCAGTAGGTAGGAGCCTGGAATGCAGAAACCCCGGGGCAGTGCCCCGGGGTTTTTCTTTCGAGCATGCCGGTGTGCGCCGTCTCAACCTGCCAGTCTGTTCCGGACCATGAAGCTGTCGTAGCCGAGCTCGGCAACCTGCCACCATTGATAGCTGTCGTTGGCGAACTCGCTCATCGACGCATAGACCTTCTTGAAGTTGGGGTTGGTGGCGGAAATTTCGCTATAGAGCTCCATCGCCGCCTTGAATGACGCCTGCATGATCTCCGGCGAGAAGGCGTGCAATTTGGTGCCGCCCGCCAGGAGTTTCTTCAAGGCCGTCGGATTGACCTGGTCGTACTTCGCCATCATCCAGTTGTTCGCATAGGCCCCCGCCTGCGCGACGATGGCCTGATAATGCTTCGGCAGCGTGTTCCATTTGTCGAGATTGACGTAGGCGAGCAGCATCGGTCCGCCTTCCCACCAACCCGGATAGTAGTAGTGAGGTGCGATCTTGTTGAAGCCGAGCTTCTCGTCGTCATAGGGGCCGACCCACTCCGCCGCGTCGATGGTGCCCTTCTCCAGCGCTGGATAGATGTCGCCGCCGGCGAGCTGCTGCGGCACCACGCCTAGCTTCTGCAGGATGCGTCCGGCAAAGCCGCCGATGCGGAATTTCAGGCCGTTCAGATCGGCGACCGTCTTGATTTCCTTGCGGAACCAGCCGCCCATCTGGCAGTTCGTGTTGCCCGCAAGGAAAGAGACGACGTTGTAGCTCTTGTAGAATTCGTTGAGCACCTGCTGGCCGCCACCCAGGAGGTACCAGCCCTGATTGAGACGCGCATTGGGGCCGAACGGCAGCGCCGTGCCGAAGGTGAAGGTCGGGTCCTTGCCAAAATAGTAATAGGACGACGTATGCCCCATCTCGACGGTGCCATTCTGCACGGCATCGAGCACCTGCAGACCGGGCACGATTTCACCGGCGGCGAAAAGCTGGACCTGGAATTTATTGTCGGTGGCCTCTGCGATCGCTTTGCACATCTGGTCGGCGCCGCCGTAGATGGTGTCGAGCGCTTTCGGCCAGCTCGCCGTCATGCGCCACTTCAATTCCGGCATCGACTGCGCGATGGCCGGCGCTGCAATCGTCGCGGCACCCGCAACCCCAAGCCCTGTGACCTTGATGAAATCCCTGCGTTTCATGCTTCCTCCATTGCAAGATTGTCTACTGGCGAGACTTGCCGGCGAGCATGGAACAATCCCTCCTCGATTACCATCCCGCCCCCGGCCGCAGGATGCAAAAAAACCGTCCTAATGAATGCCCCATCCTTGCGACTAAAGGCGGAGCCTCGGCCTTTGCTGCGACGGGCGAACGAGATTGCAAATACCGATCGCATCGGCCGTCGACGACGTTTGGATCGCCCTCGCCTGATGAAAATTCTGCTGCTGCCCAAGGCCACTCTCTAACGGATCGTTAACGAGTAGTACGGAATCTACCCGGGCCTGTTGGATTGTCGTCGTCTGCCCCAATCCGCCACGCTGCTGGCAGAATGGCCAGCAACACCCAGGATAGGTGAGAGATGGTCACAATCGCCGGAACGAATTCCTCCCCCTATACCGCAACGCTGCTCGACAACATTGCGTCGTCGGCCGGGGACGTCTCGCAGTCCGCCGACGCCGCATCGAATGACGGCTCGCCTACGTCACAGCGGCCATCCGACAGTGTCGTTCTCTCCGATCGCGCCAAACAGATTCTCGCCCGCGCCGCGACCGACAAGGCGGTCGCCGACAGGCTCGCCGCGTTCGTGCAATCCCTAAGCAAGACCAGCAAGCCGTACGGCTCGCAAAATTCATCCGACAAATCGTCGTCCTCTTCCAATCAGGGGCCCAGTTTCGAAGAACTGGCGGGCCTCACCGAGACGAGCTCCACGACGGTCACCATCACAGCAACAGGCAACGGCATTACGGCCCCGAACGGCACCGACGCTGTCCAGCCGGACGACGGCGGCATTCACCCGGCCCGCAGTTTCTCCAATACGCTCTCGTTCGGTGACTTCTACATCACTGCAAAGGGCGATTCTCTGACCGACAACAGCGATGTCGAAATCTACGCCAAGAACCTCCACGCCTCCTCCGTTCGCTGGGGCGGCTACTCAGGCACAAGCGGAGTTGGCGATGGCGGCACGGGTCAGCCGTCGGAATACACGTTGATCAGCGGACAATACAGCGGCAACCGGGAGACCTTTATCTTTGCCAAGAACAGCGCGGCTGTGTCCGCTGTTGCCGCACAGAACGCAAACGGAACTGCCGTCCAGGCCACGGCAGCCGAAGAGTCGGACATCGTCGCCATCACCGTCGATTTCGAGACCGGCCAGATCTCCGCTTCGGAAGTGCGTTCGTCCGCCTACGCGACGTTGACCGGCATACAGAGGATCGCCTGAGGCACGGGCAACCGAGGGTCTGGCGCACGAACACGGAGTTTCGCCTCACCGACTTTGCTTCCGACGCAGGAGGCGGACATGCAAAAGGCCCGGCCTCGCAAAGAGGACGGGCCTTCCGATCCTTCTAACTCCAGGCTGGAGCCGATCAGCCGCGGGTGCGCGAGCGGATCATGAAGCTGTCGAAGGTGTATTCGGCGACCTGCCACCACAGGTACTGGTCGGACCGATAGGCCTGCATCGCATCGACCGATTTCTTGAAGTCCGCATTCTTGGCCGACAGTTCGCCCCACAGCTCGTTGGTGGCCTTGAGGCACGCTTCCAGCACCTCGTTGCTGAAGGGACGCAGCTGCGTGCCGCCGGCGACCAGGCGCTTGAGCGCAGTTGGATTCTGCATGTCGTAACGCGCGTTCATCCAGGTGTTGGCGTGGGCGCACGCATTGGAGAATATCGCCTGGTAGCTCTTGGGAAGTGCGTTGAATTTCTCCAGATTGGCGAAGGCGTGCACCATCGGACCGCCCTCCCAGAAGCCCGGGTAGTAGTAGAACTTCGCGACCTTGGCGAAGCCGAGCTTCTCGTCGTCATAGGGACCGACCCACTCCGCCGCATCGATGGTGCCCTTTTCGAGCGCCGGGTAGATCTCGCCACCGGCAAGTTGCTGCGGCACGACGCCGAGCTTCTGCAGCACCTGGCCGGCAATACCGCCGATGCGGAATTTCAGGCCCGAGAGATCAGCAACCGTCTTGATCTCCTTGCGAAACCAGCCGCCCATCTGGGTGCCGGTGTTGCCGCAGGCAAATCCGACCACGCCGTGCTTCTTGAAGAACTCGTTGCCGAGTTCCATGCCGCCGCCCTGGTACCACCACGAGTTCTGCTGGCGCGCATTGAGGCCGAACGGCACCGAGGCATAGATCGCAAAGGTCGGATCCTTGCCGACATAGTAGTATGAAACGGTGTGGCACGCCTCGACGGTGTTGTTGGACGTCGCATCCAGCGCCTGCAGGGCCGGGACCACCTCTCCCGCCGCGAACACCTGGATCTGGAACTTGTTGTCGGTCATTTCGGCGACGTATTTGGCGAGCTGTTCGCCGCCGCCATAGATGGTGTCGAGCGACTTCGGGAAGCTCGAGGTCAACCGCCATTTGATTTCAGGCGACGACTGCGCAATGGCCGGCGAGGCAATCGCCGTTGCAGCAGCACCGGCTGCGGAAACCTTCAAAAAATCACGACGCTTCATTCAAGTCTCTCCTTGGTGGGGATTGTTTCCTGGATTTCCCGCGAGCGTCCGGCCCGGCGGGTTACAGCACGCGGCCGGCGGCGTTCTGGCGGGCGCTTTAACACGGATGCCCAAGACGCGGAAACGCGACAAAGGCATGACTGCCCTGATTAGACCAAAGTTGAAGGGCTGCTTCAGGCGGCGGCGATAACGTCTTGAAGCTGCTCACGGACCTTGGCGCCGATGGCGCGGTAGATCGCCGCGTGCGGGCCGTCCGGCTCGCTGTCCACGACCGGGGTGCCGGCATCGGAGGTGGCGCGAATCGACATATGGAGCGGGATCTCGCCGAGGAAGGGAACCCCGAGCTTTTCCGCCTCGTGACGCGCCCCGCCGTGGCCGAAAATGTCGGACCGCGTCCCGCACTGCGGGCATTGGAAATAGCTCATGTTCTCGACAATGCCGAGCACGGGCACATTGACCTTCTTGAACATCGCCAGCCCCCGCCGGGCGTCGATCAGCGACAGATCCTGCGGGGTCGAGATGATGACGGCGCCCTTGAGCGGCACGTTCTGCGCCAGCGTGAGCTGCGCATCGCCGGTGCCCGGCGGCATGTCGACGACGAGCACATCGAGCGTGCCCCATGCGACATCGCGCAGCATCTGCGTGATCGCCGACATCACCATCGGACCGCGCCAGATCATCGCGGTATCCTCTTCCACAAGGAAGCCGATCGACATGATCGACAGGCCGAAGCGCTGGATCGGGATCATCTTCCGGTCCGCATTGAGCTGCGGCTTCTCGTGAATGCCGGTGAGCCGCGGCACCGAGGGCCCGTAAATATCGGCGTCCATGAGACCGACGCGCAGGCCCTGGTCGCGAAGGCCGAGCGCGAGATTGAGCGCCGTGGTCGACTTGCCGACGCCGCCTTTACCGGAGGCAACCGCAATGATCGCGGCAATGCCGGCAATCTCCGCCTGCTTCGACATCGGATTTTGCCCGCCCTGCGGCGGCCGGTGCGCGGCGGCCGGCTGCACCCCGCCATGCGAATGAGCTGGGGCATGCCGGTGCGCCTGCGGTAGCGGCGGCGGCGCGGCCGAGCCGGGTTTGCGCTCGGCGGTGAGCGCGATCATGGCAACGGAAACGCCGGGGATGGCGCGCACGGCGGCTTCTGCCTGGGTCCGCACGCTCTCCCAGGCTCTCGCTTCGGCAGCGTCGACATTGACGGAGAAGAATACCTTGCCGTCGGAGACCGTGATCGCCGACAGCACATTGGCCTGAGGCAAGGCGACGCCGCGCGGCGACATCACCCCGGAAAGGGCATCGAGAACCTGCTGCTGCGTCACGCTCAAAGGCACATCTCCTCAACAATCACCGGAAGCGCCTATAGAGCGGTTGCGCGAGAATTGCTACCTCGCGCCCGACTACCTTGCCCCTATGTCGTCCAGCCGCTCGACAGGCGCCGCGGTGCCCCCCTCCTTGGCGGCCTCGTAGTTCAGCTCGATCATGACGCCGTTGGGGTCATTGACGAAGATCTGCCAGAGGTCGCCGCCGGGCACCTGGCGGGAGTCGAATTCCATGCCTTTCGACGCCAGCCGCTTCTTCATGCCGTCGAAACCGGTCGAGACGAAGGCGACGTGGTGGACAACGCCGGAATCCGGCTTTTGCGCCTCGTCGGTCTTGGAAATGTCGACGAGGTGCACCACCGCCTTGCCCTCGCTGTACATCCAGGCCCCCGGGAAAGCGAAGTTCGGCCGGGGCCCCTTCTCCAGGCCCAGGACATCCTCGTAGAAGCGAACGGTATCGCCAAGGTTACGGGTGCGGATGTTGAAATGATCGAGCACGCCCACGCTCACGCCCATGCGAAACACTCCCTTTTTCTGAAGCCGTTTTGATCGCCAATCATAGCACGAAACCCGGCGTTCCGACCAAACGTAGCCGTTGCCCTCCCCTGCGCAAGAGTTATGGTGCGGCCTCCCTCCAGGAACCCGCCCGGCCATTCCAGAAGGTCGCCGGCCAACCCCAAGGTTACAACGATGGCGAAAGTCGCTTTTCTCGGTCTCGGCGTGATGGGTTTTCCGATGGCAGGACATCTCGTCAAAAAGGGCGGCCATGAGGTGACCGTCTACAACCGCACTGCCGCCAAGGCCAAGCAATGGGCCGACAAGTTCGGCGGCAAAACCGCAGCGACGCCCAAGGCCGCCGCCGAGGGCCAGGATTTCGTGATGTGCTGCGTCGGCAACGACAATGATTTGCGCGCGGTGACGATTGGGCCCGATGGCGCCTTTGCCGGCATCAAGAAAGGCGCCGTATTCGTCGACCACACCACCGCTTCAGCTGAAGTGGCACGTGAGCTGAACGATGCAGCCGCCAAGGCCGGCTTCAAATTCGTCGATGCGCCGGTGTCGGGCGGCCAGGCCGGCGCCGAAAACGGCGTGCTGACGGTGATGTGCGGCGGCAACGAGGACGCCTACGCCGCGGCCGAGCCGATCATCAACTCCGCCTATGCGCGGATGTGCAAGCGCCTCGGGCCCGCCGGCGCAGGCCAGCTGACCAAGATGGTCAACCAGATCTGCATCGCCGGCCTCGTCCAGGGCCTTTCCGAAGGGCTGCATTTCGCCAGGAAGTCCGGCCTCGACATCCCCTCCGTGGTCGAAACCATCTCCAAGGGCGCAGCCCAGTCGTGGCAGATGGAGAACCGTTACAAGACCATGAACGAGAACAAGTACGATTTCGGCTTCGCCGTGGAATGGATGCGCAAGGATCTCTCGATCTGCGTCGCCGAAGCCCGCCGCAACGGCGCCAACCTTCCCGTCACCGCACTGGTCGATCAGTTCTATGCCGAAGTCGAGAAGATGGGCGGCAAGCGCTGGGACACGTCGAGCCTGATGGCGCGGCTGGAGCGGTGAATTCGTTATTGGAAGACATCTCGGCGCGCCATTGCCAAGCGGCCGAGCACATCAATTAACTCCGCGTTAACGGAAATTCTTAGCTCTTTAAGGCATCGCTTAAACATTTGCGGCCACTGATAGACAATGCAAAAGTCCGCGCAGGTGGTGGGCGCAATTCGTGTTGTCTGATGAGTAAACCCGCTGAAAAGCCTGAAGTTGTCCAGCTTCCGGCCGATCCCCCCGCCGCCGCGCCCGTCAACGCGCGGCGCGCGGCGGCACAACGGGTTCGCGAAGCGCGCGATCGGTTAACGTCATCGAGCGGGACCCGCCCTGCCTTCGACACGGAACTGCTGCGCCAATACGCGCAAACCCGGATGTCGGCGTCCTTCGTCGTCATGCTGCTGGTGGTGGCAACAGGCGCGCTGTTCGGCGTCTGGATGCAGCCGGTCTCCGCCGCGGCCTGGACCTGCGGCATGCTCTGCATCCATGCCGCGATCATCCGCAGCTGCTCGAAGTTCCTCGCCGAGCCGCCGTCGCTGCCCTCGACGCGCAAATGGCGCACCCGCTTCGTGCTGCTGGACCTGCTCTACGGCCTGACCTGGACGGCGATCCTGATCCGCCCTGCCGGCCTCGACGTCGCCTCCAACACGCTGATGATGTTCCTGATGCTGCTGGTGATCGCGGTCTCCAGCATGCTGGCGGCGAGCCTGCCGATCGCGGCGCTGGCGGCGACCGCGCCGGTGACGGCGGCGATCGCGCTCAACTTCATCCTCTCGGGCACGCTCGACAATTACGTGCTTGCGGTGCTGGCGCTCGCCGCCGAAGGCTATTTTGCCCTGCTCGCCCACCGCCTGCATTCGACCACACTGGCGACGCTGGAAGCGCGTGCGGAAAAGGACGCGCTGATCGGCGAGCTGGAACAGGCCAAAGCCATCTCCGACGAAGCGCGGCACCGCGCCGAGTCGGCCAACGTCGCCAAATCGCGCTTCCTGGCGCAGATGAGCCACGAGCTGCGCACGCCGCTCAACGCCATTCTCGGTTTCTCCGAGGTGATGAAGAGCGAGATCTTCGGCGCGCACAGCGTGCCGGTCTACAAGGAATATTCGGCCGACATTCACAATTCGGGCGTTCACCTGCTCAACCTGATCAACGAAATCCTCGACCTCTCGCGCATCGAGGCCGGCCGCTACGAGCTCAACGAGGAGGCCGTGTCGCTGGTGAATATCGTGGCGGACTGCCACCATCTGTTGAAGCTGCGCGCCTCGAGCCGCGGCATCACCATCCACGAAGTGTTCGAGCGCGCCATGCCGAAAATCTGGGGCGACGAGCGCGCCATCCGCCAGATCGTGCTCAACCTGTTGTCCAATTCGATCAAGTTCACCCCGCGGGGGGGCGAGATCTGGCTCAAGGCCGGCTGGACCGCGTCGGGCGGGCAATATCTCAGCGTCAAGGATACCGGCTCCGGAATCCCCGAGGACGAGATTCCGATCGTGCTGGCATCGTTCGGCCAGGGCTCCAATTCCATCAAGTCCGCCGAGCAAGGCGCGGGCCTGGGGCTGCCGATCGCCAAGAGCCTGATCGACATGCATGGCGGCACTTTCACGCTGAAATCCAAGGTGCGCATCGGTACCGAAGTGATCATCACCTTCCCGCCGGAGCGGGTGATGTCGGCGCTCGGACCGATGACCGTGGAAGTGGCTCCGCCGCTGCAGCCGGAGGATGTCAATGTCACCGACGAGAAGCGTCGTCCGCGTCACAAGCCGATCATGAGCGCGGGCACGGGGTTGTAGCACCGGCGCTTGCGCAGACGCCGAACTTTCCTTCACTATGCAAAGATGAGCCAAGAAACGCCGTGTATCGCAGTTTGTCAGATCGATCCCAAGACCAGTCTCTGCTTCGGCTGCGGCCGCACCCTGCCGGAAATCGCGCGCTGGCCGGGCATGGAGGGCGCCGAGCGGCGTGCCATCATGGCGCAGCTGCCTGCGCGCATGGCGGAAGCGGGACTGGTCTCGCAGGTGCCGCGCCCGCGAACAGAAGCACGCTGATCCTTGCGGGAGCGGCCGCATGATCCGCATCCTGCTCATCCTTGCCATCCTGGCGGGCACCGCCGGCGCGGTGGTCGCCTATGGCGATCCCGACCGGCTCTCGCGCGCGGGCGACAGCATCACAGTGATGCTACGCCAAAAGAGCCTTTCCACGCCGCCTCCCGTGCAGATCCCGCGCGGCCAGGGCGGCGAGTTCTCGCTCAAGGCCAGGATCAATGGCGTGCCCGCGCCGATGGTGATCGACACTGGCGCAACATCGGTCGTGCTGACCTGGGAGACGGCGAAGGCGATCGGCGTACCGGTCGAGATGCTGGAATACAATGTCGACCTGGAAACCGCCGGCGGTCACGCCAAGGCGGCGCGGCTGACGCTGGACCGGCTTTCCGTCGGCAAGCTCACCGAGAAATCAGTGCCGGCACTGGTGGTGCCGCGCGGGCACATGAAGACCAACCTGCTCGGCATGAGCTTCCTCGACCGGCTGGAAAGCTGGGGGGTGCGCTCCGACAAGTTGATGCTGCACGGCTATCCCGAGCTCTCAAGCCGCAAGTGAGGCCGGCTGCGGCTCGGCGACTTTCGCTACCGCATCGCGCAGCACATCGATCCCCGCATCTGCCCTGACGCCCTGCTCGGCAAGATGGCGGCGGAACGCGCGTGCGCCCGGCACTCCATGGAAGGCGCCGACGAAATGCCGGGTGATCGCGTGCAACCGCGTGCCGGTTGCCAGCTCGCGCGCGATATAGGGCATCATCGCTTCAAACACGTCTTTCATCGTGGCGTGCGGCGCCGCTTCCCCGAACAGCTCGGCATCGACGGCGAGCAGCCGCCACGGCTCCTGATAGGCCGCGCGCCCGAGCATGACGCCGTCGACACGATCGAGATGCTCGCTTGCCTCCGCGATGCTGCCGATGCCGCCATTGATGATGATGGGCACGTCCGGCAGCGCCGCCTTGAGCCGGTAGACGCGGCCGTAATCGAGCGGCGGAATGTCGCGGTTCTGCTTCGGCGACAGGCCGCTCAGCCAAGCCTTGCGGGCATGCACGATCAGCGCGTCCGCACCCGCCGCGACCACGCCGCGCGCCAGCGCATCGAGCGCGGCTTCCGGATCCTGGTCGTCGATGCCGATGCGGCATTTCACGGTGACAGGAATCTTCACCGCCCGCTTCATCGCCGCCACGCAGTCGGCCACCAGCGCCGGCTCCGCCATCAGGCAGGCGCCGAAGCGGCCGTCCTTCACCCGATCCGACGGGCAGCCGACATTGAGGTTGATCTCGTCATAGCCGAAATCCTCGCCGATCCGCGCAGCCTGGGCGAGGTCCGCCGCCGACGATCCGCCGAGCTGCAGCGCGACTGGCTGCTCGCTCGCGTCGAACGCCAGCAGCCGCCTGCGGTCGCCATGCAGGACAGCGCCCGTCGTCAGCATCTCCGTATAGAGCCGGGCGCGGCGCGACATCAGGCGATGGAAGACGCGGCAATGCCGGTCGGTCCAGTCCATCATCGGCGCGACGGAGAAACGGTGAGACAACATGTCGATCTTGCTGTTTCCTGCAGCGAGTCCGTGAATGATCAGTCCATTGCGGCCTGATTACAGGTTCACCCGCAAAATATCAAACAGACGCCGCGTTTCGACGCCAGTTGTAAGGCCTGCGACCGGAATCACAAAATATGGAAAACAACCCCATGCAGAGCAGCTGCCGCTCGCGGGAACTTGGCAGCACCTCAGCCGAAAGCCGCTGACATGCCGCGCCTTGTCACAGCTGGTGGTGACCCGCGGCCTGTCCGCCATCGACGTGGAGAACCTCGCCGGTCACAAACGCGGCACCATCGAGATAGACCACCGCATCGACGATATCGGACACCTCGCCCATGCGGCCCATCGGGTGAAGCGCGCCCAGCGCACCATGCGCCTCGGGTGGATGCATCGGGGTCTTGATGATGCCCGGGGACACGGCGTTTACGCGGATCCCCGTCTTGGCATATTCGATGGCGAGCGCCTTGGTCGCCGCGGCTATCGCTCCCTTGGTGAGAGACGCCAGCACGGCGGGCACCGCGGTCATCGGCTGGTCGACAAGGCTCGTCGTAATCGAGACGACGTGACCCCGGCCCTGCTTGCCCATGAGCTCCAGCGCACGCTGAGTCATGTGAAAAAAGCCGGTCACGTTGGTCGACAGATACAGGTCGTAGTCCGCCTGCGAGTAGGCCGTAAACGGCTTCGCCATGAACATGCCGGCGTTGTTGACGAGGGTATCGACCCGGCCGAAGCGATCCAGCGCGGCTTTGAACGCCTTCTCCGCGGTGTCGGGCGCCGCGATATCGCCCTGCACCGTCACGACGTCCGTATCGGCGGACGGCTTGATCGATCGCGAAACTGCCACCACCGGGCAATTGCGCGCCCTGAAAGCCTTGACGATGCCGGCACCGATGCCTTGCGAAGCACCCGTCACGACCACCACTCTTTGTCCTGCGCTCATGGCCCCGTCCTTTCAAATCGAATTGTGCGCCTTGTGCCTCTTCCGGAAAAATTCACGCCTCGACCTCGCTGCCGGCCGCCAGCGGGTCGTATTCGGGCCGTTGCAGGATCGCATGCAGGCGCCGGCGCCGGACGCCGACATTGCCCCCGCCGAACAGAGGAAGCGCGAGCGCATCCTGCAACAGGCGCCCCAGCGGGAGAGCATGGTCGTAGCTTTCTATTCCAACGACCCGCATCAGATCCGTCAGCACGTTGATGGCCGTCTCGGAGCCAAAGACCTTTGCCTCGATCGCCAGCTCCTCGGCTTGCGGCGACTGCGCATCGACTGCGCGGCAGGCGCGCCAGCACAGGCCGCGGACCGCCTCGATGGCCGTCTTGGCATCGGCCAAGGCATAGCCAACCGCCTGATGAGCGATGACGGGATGCACGCCGCCTCGCCGCTCGTGACGTGCGAAGTCCAGCGTGAACTCGAAAGCCGCCCGCATCAGAGCCACTGCGAAAACACCGACCAGCGCAGCCGCTCCGGTGAAGGACGCAGCCGTCAGGGCCAGGCCGCCGCCGGCCTTGCCCAGGACGTTGGCGCTGGGGACGCGGACACCCTCGAATCTGAACTGCGGCAGAAGATGCGCGCGGTGCCCCACCGCATCGATTGCGCGTTCAAAGATGAGGCCCGATGCCGGACGCTCCACGAGGATGACCGAAATGCCGCGGTCGGCAGCCACATCGGGATCGGTGCGGCAAAGCACACACAGGATGTCGGCCCCCTTGCGATCCCAACCGGTGGCAGACGACACCCAGGATTTCCGGCCATGGATGATCCAGCTATCGCCCATGAGCCTTGCCATGGTGCGCACACCCTCGCCCGGCGGCGGAGATGCCGCGTTGGCGCTGCCTCCCGGCTCGGTGGCACAAAATCCCGCCAGCGGCGTTCCCGCCGGGCTCAGAAACGGCGGCAGCAGCCGATCGCGCTGTTCCCTGGTGCCGCCGATCAATAGCGGCAGCAACCCAAGAACGGTGCCGATCAATGTCAGGGTCACGCCGGCGTTCACCGCATACAGTTCCTCGGCCATGATGGCCGTATCGATCAGGCCGGCGTTCTCTCCGCCGGCCGAAATCGGTATGCACTTGCGCAAGAATCCCGCCGCGATCATCGCCTGGTACGCCGGCCTGGTTGCCGCAAACCGCTCCTCGGGAGTGGGCAACCTCTCTGCCTCGATGGCCGGTGACAGCACCGTCCCTGCAAACGCGCGCGATTGCAGCTGGAGTTCACGCTGCCGGGCCGTCAGTTGAAAGTCGATGGCCACTGATTTTGCCTCCAGCCGGCCGGCGCTAGGCCGCTCCGCTTGCCGCAAGCGGATCGTAGTCGCTGCGCTTCAGCAGGGTATGCAGCTGCCGGCGCCTTACGCCGATATTGCCACCGTCGAAGATCGGCAGCGCGAGCGCGTCCCGCAGCAAGCCGGCCAGTGGGGTCTCCTCGTCGTAGCTTTCGATGCCGACCACGCGCATGAGATCGGTGATCACCCGCACCGCGGCTTCAGAGCCGAAGATCTTGGCCTGGACCGCGAGTTCCTCGGCGGCCGGCGACTGGGTGTCGAGGGCATGGCATGCGCGCCAGCTGAGATAGCGCGCGGCCTCGATCGTCGTCTTTGCATCGGCCAGGGCATATCCGACCGCCTGGTGCTCGATGATGGCGTGAATTCCGCCGCGCTTTTCCGTCTGCGCAAAATGAAGCGCGAACTCGAAAGCCGCGCGCATCAAAGCGACGCCGAAGATACCGACGAGGGCGGCGGTCGCCGTAAACGCTCCCATCGTCAACACGAGACCTGAACCCTGCTGTCCAAGCAGGTTATGCTGCGGGGTTACGACGTTCTCCACGCTGAACTGCGGCACGAGATGTGCGCGGTGGCCGATCGTGTCGATCGCCCGCTCGAACACGAGGCCCTTCACCGGTCCCTCGACGGCAATCACGGAAATGGCCGCATCGGGCGCAGCCGCCGGATCGGTCCGGCATACGACACACAGGACATCGGCGCCATGGCGGTCCCATCCGGTCGCCGACGATACCCACTTCTTGCGCCCATTGATGATCCAGTTGTCGCCCTCTCGCCGGGCCGTCGTGCGGATGCCCTCGCCCGGCGGAGGCGAGCCCGCATTGGCGCTGCCGCCGGGTTCGCTGAAGCAGAAGCCGGCGAGCGGCGCACCGCCGGTCTTCAGAAACGGGACGAGCAGCCGCTGGCATTGATCGGGCGTGCCTCCGAGCAGGATCGGCAGGAGGCCGAGCACGGTGCCGAGCATCGTCAGCGTCACGCTGGCGTTGACGCTGTAAAATTCCTCCGCGAGGATCGCCAGATCGATCAGGCCGGCATTGTCGCCGCCGGCCGGCGACGGGATGCATTTCCGCAGGTAGCCGGCCGCCACCATTGCCTCATAGGTCGGCCTGGTAGCGCGAAAGCGCTCTTCCGGGGCCGCCAGCAACTCGGCCCGCCTGGCCTCGCCGAGCACTTCCTTGGCGAATTTGCGGGAGGCACGCTGCAGCTCCCGCTGTTGCGCCGTAAGCGTGAAATCGATCGGCATCGCGCATGTCCTCTGGCTCGGTGTCGCCAGCAACGGCTATCCCAACCAGAGCGGACAATCTCGGACGGCAGCGTCCGATTTCTTGGCGTGGAGCGAACCGGATCGATCAGCGCGTGTCCGTTGCGCGGCGGAACTCGCGCGGCGTCAATCCGTTGCAGCGCTTGAACAGGCGATTGAAGTGCGAGATGTCGCGGAAACCGGCCGCAAAGGCGATCTCGGCAATGGTCTTGCGGGCGGCGCTGGAATCCAAGAGCTTGCGCGTGCACGCGGCAATCCGCTTCTCGTTGACGTGTTCGCCAACCGAGCGGCCCGTGCCTGCAAAGAGACGGTGCACATAACGCTCGGAGCAGCGGAATCTCGCCGCCAGCGTTGCCGCGCCGAGCCCGGGATCGTCGCTGTGACGATCGATATGATCGAGCATCATCGACAGCAGCACCGGGACGTGTACCCGCTCGGCCGGCTGGTCGGCCAGAATTTCCGGCGCCTGCGCGATCAGGTCGATGATGTGGCTACCGACCAGCGTGGAGAGCTTCGGGAGCCGGCGTTCGCTGAGGCAGAGTTCAGCATAGCCCGAGAGCGTCCGGGAGAGCGCACGGCCGGCACTGGTCGCAGACAGGTTGAGCCGCGGCCGATCGAACATCCGCTTCGGCAGCATCTGCCGCGGGATGGCAAAGCAGAACAGTTTGAAGTTGCGGGAGTTGGCGATCTCGAACGGCTCGGTCGTATCTGCAAGCGTCAGGTCCCCGGGCGAGCTGATCTGCTCGTGGCCGCGTTGCGTGGTCCGGCCGAGGCCTTCGAGCTGGAGATTGACGAAGCAGAGATCTTCGGTGCTCGACACGATGTGCGGCGCGAGGCGAAGGACAGTGTGCCGGGTGGCGGTGACCAGCGATACCCGGAGCGGCGCGGCATCTACCCTTGTGATGGCGCCTTCAAAGGGATGGTCGGCGATCCTGCGCGGTTCGAGCCTGACGAAAGCGGCGGCAAGGTCGTCGGCCCAGCTTCCAAAGGGCTGGTCCGCACGTTGCGGCTTGGTCGACCATTCCATGAGCGCCTCGAACACAAGGCAATTGCAGGAGGCCCGGCAGTTTGAGGATAACGCCGGTCACGAGAACGGTCAAATTCCGACCGTTGCCGCATTTGCAGTGCTTGTCCCTGCTGCTGCGGCGAGTGTCCGACCGCCACCAGCCGCAACGGCCCGCCTCCCCGGCCGCCCCAGGCAGACGGCCGGATTGCACACGTCCATCGAGCCGAAAGAGCCGCGTTCAACTCGCGCAGCTGCCACAGGCGGCGCCACCGGTCATCGCCAGGCGATTACCTTCGCTTGCCTCTTCGCAGGGTATCGGACGGAAGCTCTCCGAATTCCGAACGATAGTCGCGAGCGAAGTGCCCCGCATTCGAAAATCCGCAAGTGAGCGCCACCGCGGTCACGGCGGTGGCATCGTCGGGCCTGGCAAGAAGGTCCCGTGCCCGGCGCAGCCGCATGCACTTTACAAACGTCATCGGCGAGCATCCATAAGTCTTCTCAAACCCCTTATATAGAGTGCGCGCACTGATGCCTGAGATCTTGACGAGGGTCTCGACGAGGATCGGTTGATTCCAGTTCGCTTCGATATACGCTTCGACAAGCCGCAGCTGGGACGAGGCTGGATCGGAAACATCCTTCTCCAGAAACCGGCTGTAATTGTGCCGGCTCGCAAACAGCAATTGCACGATAATGGCCTGCTCGATCTCAGCGAGCGCCAGGGGCGAAAGCTGAGAATGCTCGTCGTCAAGCTGGGCCACCAGCTGTCCGACCAGCCGTTGCAAACCCGCGAGCATTGACGCACCGGAGAACTCGGCAATCTCGAATTCGATATCACGGTATACCGGCGCATCGAGCAACAGGCCAAGACGGTCCCGGATCGCTTGCAGACTTACGCGCAAGAACAAGTGCTCGAGCTCAGGTTCATAGTCGATGTCGGCAGGCTGCCCCGGCGACATCAGGATGGCACCTCCTGCGGCGGCAACGGCAACGCGCGCCCCGCTTCTGGTCATCACCTTGCCGCGGACCGGCAATTGCAGCCGTGCAAAACCGCCTTCGCCGAAATGGATGGTGGCCCGTGTGGCGCAGGCGCCAAAACCAAGCGCCGTATCACGCAGCGCTACATAGTTGCCGCGAGCGCTGAGTGCCGGGGGATCCGGCAAGGTGACGCCCTGTGCGCCATAGACACTGCACACTTCATGCTCAAATTGGTCGGCGCGCGAGGTACGGAGCACCGGGTATCGCGCGAGAGGATCCGCGGACATAGCCGTCCTTATCCCGACCAAAGAGCATATGCAGTTTTCGAGTAGCGTCGCAGATTCGGGACTAACGAATCATTATCGCTATCATATTACGTTCGCAATCTACAAACTACGGACCTGTGATCGCGGTTGGCGTGTAGTTCAACCTATAGTCCCGTTCGTATCCTTTTTCAAAGCATCGCCTGGTCAGGTGGCCCCATTCTGCCGCCTCGGAGAATTGCGCCCATGCCTTCCAACGTCGTGATGTTTGATGCACCGGCCAATCAAGCTCCGTCAGCATTCACGCCTTCGGCCACGGTTGCCGACCTTGAGAACAGCATTGCAAACATCGTCGAGATGACGACCGAAACGAGAGAACAGATGCATCGGGCGATCTCCCTGCTCGATCTGTCGAACGCACAGGCCCAACGGCTGATTGCCGGACTGGAAGACCTGCAAACCCGATCGCGCCTGATGGCTCGTTCGGAACGCATCAACGAACTCATCAAAACAGCCCGCCTGAAGGCGGGTGCGCTCTAAGGTTCAAAAAAACCAACTGGGGAATGGGGATATTGCAATGTTTCGCCGAAAATCGAACGCAGATTCCATCGCCTTGCTCGCGGCCCACGCGATCAGCGCCAAAGTCATGGTGGCTGACGAAAACTACAACATCGTTTACATGAACGATGCGGTCATGGCGATGATGCGCGAGGCCGAAGGCGACCTCCGCAAGGAGTTGCCGAATTTCAAGGTCGACACCCTGATCGGATCCAATATCGACATCTTCCACAAGAACCCGAGCCATCAGCGCCGCATGCTCGATGCGCTCAAATCGGTACATCGCGGCACCATCAAGGTCGGAAGCTGGACATTCGACCTCGTTGCCACGCCATTGAAGGATGCCAAGGGCCGCCGCGCCGGCACGGTAGTGGAATGGGCCGACGCCACGGTCCGGCTGCAGAACCTGAACTATGCCGCACAATCTGCGGCCGCCAGCCGCGCTCAGGCCGTGATCGAGTTCAACATGGACGGCACCATCGTCACGGCGAACGAGAATTTCCTCAATGCGATGGGCTATTCGCTGGACGAGATCCAGGGCAAGCACCACAGCATGTTCGTCGAGTCGTCGGAACGCGACTCGACCGGCTATCGCGAGTTCTGGGCCAAGCTCAATCGCGGCGAATACGAGGCCGCCGAATACAAGCGGGTCGCCAAGGGCGGCAGGGAGGTCTGGATCCTTGCCTCCTACAACCCCGTGCTCGACGAAAAGGGCAAGCCGTTCAAAGTGGTGAAGTTCGCCACAGACATCACGGCCCAGAAGCTGAAGAACGCCGATCTTGCCGGCCAGATCGAGGCAATCGGCAAGTCGCAGGCGGTGATCGAGTTCAATCTCGACGGCACCATTATCACGGCCAACGACAACTTCCTGGCTGCGCTCGGCTACTCGCTCAACGAGATCAAGGGACGTCATCACAGCATGTTCGTCGATGCGGCCGAGCGTGACACGCCTGCCTATCGCGAATTCTGGGCGGCGCTCAATCGCGGCGAATACCAGACCGGCGAATACAAGCGGGTCGCACGCGGTGGCAGGGAAATCTATATCCAAGCCTCCTACAACCCGATCCTAGACCTCAACGGCAAGCCGTTCAAGGTCGTGAAATATGCCTCCGACGTCACCAAGCAGGTGCTGGTGCGCATGGGCAATGAGAAGGTTCGCGGCATGATGGAGTCGGTGGCGGCAGGCGCTGAAGAACTCAATGCGTCGGTGCGCGAGATTTCCGAGGCCATGGTGAAGTCACGCGAGACGGCGAGCGGTGCGGTCGACAAGGTGTCGATCGCCGATTCCCAGGCCAAGCGGCTTACCGATGCAGCGCAGGCAATGAGCGGTATCGTTGAGATGATCGGCAGCATCACAGGCCAGATCAACCTCTTGGCTCTCAACGCCACCATCGAATCGGCGCGCGCGGGCGAGGCCGGCAAGGGCTTTGCCGTGGTCGCCTCCGAAGTGAAGAACCTCGCCAACCAGGCCAAGCAGGCGACCGACAAGATCGGCGCCGAGATCGACAGCCTGAACGGCATCTCCGGCGACGTCGTCACCGCGCTCGATACCATCCGCAAGTCGATCCAGGACGTCAGCGAATACGTCACCTCGACGGCCGCCGCCGTCGAAGAGCAGAGCGTGGTCACCAGCGAGATGTCGTCGAGCATGCAGCGCGCCGCCGACGAAGCCCGGGCGATCGCCGCCGGCTAGACCGCTGTCGTCGGGCGCGCGCCATTGCGGCCGCGCCCGGCCTCAGGACTTCGCTTCGACTTCGTTGAATGCTTCGCGCGCGTTGCGGAAGGCATCGATGCCCGCCGGCACGCCGCAATAGACGGCCACTTGAAGCAATATCTCCTTGATTTCGTCCTTGGTGAGGCCGTTCTTGAGCGCGCCCTTGACGTGCAGCTTCAGTTCGTGAGGCCGGTTGAGCGCGCCCAGCATCGCCAGATTGACGATGCTGCGGGTACGCTTGTCGACCCCGGGCCGCGTCCACAGCGCTCCCCAGCAGAACTCCGTCGACCATTCCGCCATGGTGCGGGTGAACTCGTCGGCGCCGGCAATGGACTTGTTGACGTAATCCTCGCCAAGAACCTCCTTGCGGATCTTCAGGCCTTTTTCGAACAGCGGGCTGTTGGTCACGATGGTCTCCTTTCGAGGTTCCGCTCTCTTGAGCGCGACGATTTCAGGGTTATCGCATTCTGTTTGCCGCGGCCACCGATCTCGGCGGGTTGCACGGGTGGAGAAGGCTGGAGATATCGGCAAGCTCTTCGAGACCCCAGATTGCCGCAATGAGGCGCTCGCCGTCCCATCGGCTGCCGCTCCGCGCCAGAGCGTCGCGGAGCTTGGCCTCGAGTGCGGTATCTCCGAGCGGGTCGGAAAGGCTGCCTCGCGCCGCCATCACCGTTTCGTCCAGCAGTTGACCCGACTTGAGGCGAATGGCGACACGCGCCGCGCCATCCGGCAATGAGCGGTCGAGCTCCGCCCTCACCTTCGCCCGCAACGCCATCATGTCGGGCCGGAATACGGTCGCTTCCTCGAACTCGGCGACGCCGGCTGCCCCGATCAGCAGGGCGCAGGCGGCGCAATGATGAATGCTGACGCGAGCATCGCGCTCATTGCGCACCGCACGGTCGCCCCGCGCCAGCAGCAGTTGCGAGCCTGAGACCGTGACCAGTTCGATGTCATCGATCGCCAGGCCGACCCTGAGCTTGAGACAAGCGTCGATGACCGCATGGAAGACGATGCCGGCCGGATAGGGCTTGTAGGTATTTTTCGCGATTTCCCAGCTGCGCCCAAGGTCGCGCGTCAGCCGGGCAAGATCGGGCTCGTCGCCCATGGCGCGCGCCCACCCGAGCGGACCCTCGATCGCGCGGGGCGCCGCATCATAGCCGCCCTGCGCCAGCAGCGCAGCGAATATTCCATTTCGCGCCGCATTGCCGACGCTGACGTTCTTGGCCGCACTCGGCAGGTTTTCGACGAGACCTGCGGACTGGCTGGCCGCTATTCCGAGGGCATGCGCGATCTTCGCTGCAGGCAGTCCCAGCAATTTGGCGGTGGCAGCCGCCGCACCGAACACGCCGCAGGTCGAAGTGATATGCCAGCCGCGCGCGTAATGGCCCGGCGAAACCGCGTTGCCGATCCTGCATTCGACATCCACGCCGAGGATGAAGGCGGTCAGGACATCACGCCCCGAGCAGTTGCGCGGCTCGGCCATCGCCAGCACGGCGGCCGCGACCGGCGCGGCCGGATGAATGATGGTGTCGAGATGGGTGTCGTCGAAATCGAGCAGATTTGCAGAGATCGCGTTGACGAAGGCGGCGCCGAAGGTGTCGAGGCGCTCGTCGCGACCGATGATGGTAGCCGCTGCAGGACCGCTGAGTGGCTTCAGCACCGCCAGCGCCGTGGTGACGGCAGGATCGCCCGACGAGCCGATGGCGGTCGCAAAGAAATTCAGGATCGAGCGCTTGGCCTCGTGGCTCTGACCGGCCAGATCGGCCCACGACGTGTCGGCAACGAGGCCCGCCAGCACTTCGCTGATACTGGCCGCCTCCCCCGTCATCGCCGTCTTCTCCCGTTTCGTTTGCGGCAACTCTAATGGGACGCGACCGGGGTTGTCGATGGCAAATCTTATGCTTGACAGATTAACTGACAATCTGGACATTCCCGCACGCCGGCGCCCGATGGCGCCGCCGCGACGACGACAATCGCGACAACGACAATGAAGCAGCACCCGAGCAGGGTGGCAGGGAGCGAGACGATGCCGGGTCATACTATCGGTGTCATCGGAACTGGCCGGATGGGCGGACCGATGGCGGGGCGGCTACTGGATGCCGGCTATTCACTGTCGGTCTACGACACGCAGAGCGAGGCGATCAAGCCGCTCGCAGCCCGCGGCGCGCATGTTGCGGCTTCGCCGGCCGAAGTCGCCTCCACAGCCGACATTGTCATGACCAGCCTGCCGACACCCGACATCGTCAAGGCGGTCGCGCTTGGACCGAAAGGGATCATCGAAGGCACGCGTGCCAAGGTGATGATCGATCTTTCCACCACCGGTCCTGCGGCCGCAAAACTGGTCGCCGAAGGTCTCAAGCCGAAGAACATCACCCTGGTCGATGCTCCCGTGAGCGGCGGTATCAAGGGTGCGGTCAACGGCACGCTAGCCGTGATGGTATCCTGCCCGAAAGCGACCTTTGAAACGGTCGGGCCGATCCTGAAGAATTTCGGCAAGGTGTTCTACGCGGGCGACAAGCCCGGCGTCGCGCAAACCGCCAAGCTCGCCAATAATCTGATGGCGGCTGCCGCGCTGGTCATCACCTCCGAAGCGGTCGCCATGGGCGTCAAGGGCGGCGTCAATGCCAAGGTATTGATCGACATCATAAACGCCTCGAGCGGACGTAACAGTGCCTCGGAGGACAAGTTTCCCCGCTCGGTGCTGCCGGGCACGTTCGATTTCGGCTTCGCCACCGCCCTCTCCTACAAGGACGTGCGGCTTTGCATCGACGAGGCCGAGGCGATGGGAGTGCCGATGGTGTGCGGCGCAGCGGTGCGGCAGATGCTGGCCATCACCAACGCGAAATTCGGCCCAGCCTCCGACTTCACGTCGATTGCGAAGGTCCTCGAGGAATGGGCCGGCGTCGAAATGCGCGGCTGACAACCTGGACGAGGTGCGGATCAGGAAAGGAACAAGCCTGCGATGGTGAGCGCGTCGAGCAGTTCGGCTTCCCTGACGCGGCAGATCGCCCGGGATGCTCTTGCCATAGGTCTCGACCATTTCGATGACGAGGTGGTCGACAAGGCCAAATTGTGCCTGCTCGACTTCCTTTCCTGCGCCTTTGAAGCACGCAATCATCCCTGGAGCCGCCAGGCCGTCGGCCTGGCGCGGCCGTTCGAATCCGGGTCGACCGTGATCGGCAATGAACATCCGGCGACACCGGGCGATGCAGCCTTTGCCAACGCCGTGCTCGGTCATGGTCTGGTCCGCGAGGACATGCATGCGGCCAGCATCGCCCATCATGGCGTCGTGATCTGGCCCGCGCTCCTCGCACTGTGCGAGCGTTCCGCGGCGCCGGGGACTACCCTGCTCGCGGCAGCCATCGTCGGCTACGAAGCCGGTGCGCAGATCGGCCGCGCGCTGGTCAATGCGGATCTCGCGCGCCTGTACAGGCCGACCGGGTTGGTGGCGCCGATTGGCGCTGCACTCGCAGGCTGCGTTGCGCTCGGCCTTCCGGAAGAGGCAGCCGTCAGCGCCATGGCGATTGCCGCCAACACCTCGTCGGGTCTCAACGAGTGGCCACACCATGGCGGCTCCGAGATGTACTTCCATCCGGGATTTGCCGCGGCCAACGCGATCCGTGCCGTCGAGCTTGCCGAAGCCGGCGCCGTTGCGTCCGAAACCATCCTTGAAGGCGAGGCCGGATTGTTTGCCGCCTTCCGCCGTCAGCCCGCGCCGCGGGAGCTGCGGCTGTTCGGGGGCCGGCCGGAGATCATGGCGGTCTACAATAAACCGGCGCCGGCCTGCAATTTTGCGCAGACGGCCGCCCAGGCAGCGCTCCGCGCGGCCCGCAAAATCGGCGATGCGAGCGCCATCTCGGCGATTTCGATTCAGTTGCCGGAAGCGGCAATCCGCTATCCCGGCTGCAACTCGAAAGGTCCGTATCACAATGCCCTGCAAGCCAAGATGAGCATTCCGTTCAGTGTCGCTGCCGTGCTGGCCCGCGGCGAGATCGCGGAAGGCAACTACGCCGGCATCGATGATCCCGGCATCAATCGCCTGGTCGGCTTGACCGAGCTGCGGAACGACGAAGCCTTCACAGCGTCCTTCCCTGTGCGTCAGGGTGCCGAGATTGCCGTGCGCACGCGAGACGGCGGGGTGTTCACGGAGCGGCTCGACGACGTCATTGCCGCGACCGAGGGACAAATCCGCGCCCGTTTCGTCCGGGCGGCATCGGAGGCGATCGGAGAGGCAGGCGCCGCGCGCCTAGCGAAGGCGATCGACCACTGCGAAGAACTGGCCGATTTCCGCGTCATCCCGCAGCTGTGCCGTCGGCCGGCCGGCGAGCGCCGGCTTCGACCGGCATCGTGACGGTCATGTCAAACAGAGATTTCTGCATCAGGATGATGTCAGTGTCTCGCATCGCGTGGGGTAGGACGTGATCCAGCTTGCCGAAACCTTCCTGCAGGCCCTGACCGCGGGCCTCCTGATCGGCGCCGTGTATGGCCTGATGTGCGTCGGCCTCGGCCTGATCTTCGGCGTGATGCGGGTCATCAATTTCGCCCATGGCGACTTCATGATGCTCGGCATGTATGCGGTGTTCTATCTCTTCACCGCGGCCGGGGTCCAGGCAACGCTCGGCAACACGGTGGGCCCGTTCGTGGCGATCATGCTGGCCGGCCCCATCCTCGCGCTGTTCGGATACCTCGTTCATCTCACCCTGATCTCGCGCGTATCCGGAACCAAGACCGCCTCGCTCGAGGGCGAGGGTCACTACGCCCAGCTCATTCTCACGCTCGGCATCGCGCTGATCCTGCAGAATGGCGGCCTGATCGTGTTCGGTTCGGTGCTGGCCTCGATCCGCACCCCGCTGTCGAGCTCGGCATGGGAGCTCGGCCCCTTCTTCGACCTCAGCGTCTTCGTCAACAAGGCGCGCGGCATCGACGCCATCCTGTCGCTGGTCACCATGACCCTGCTGACACTGCTGATATCGCGGTCGCGGCTCGGCAAATCGCTGCGGGCCGCGGCCGACAACCCGGTGGCGGCCACCTATATGGGCATCGACGTCGACAAAGCTCACCGCGTGGCCTTCGCGCTGGGCTCCGGCATCACCGCCATCGCAGGCGGACTGCTCGCGACCAACTACCCGTTTCATCCCTTCGTCGGCGTCGAATACGTCATTGTCATGTATGCCGGCGTCGTGCTCGGCGGCATGGGCAGCATCATCGGCGCCTTCTGGGGCGGCATGACCATCGGCCTCGTGCAGCAGATGTCGACGCTGGTGCTGCCGACCCAGTTGCAGAATGCGGCGATCTTCGTCGTCTTCCTCCTGATCGTGTTCTTCCGGCCGCAAGGTTTCTTCGGGCGCATGGTGGAGAGGACCTGACCATGCGGGATCTCCGGTCGCTGCTTCCCCTCCTGATCTTCACCGCGCTCTATGCTGCGCTGTCGCTGAGCGTGACCAATTCCTATTATCAACTGGTGATGACGCTGGTTCCGGTGTGGGCTGTGTTCGGCCTGTCCTGGAATCTGCTCAGCGGATACACCGGGCTGATCTCCTTCGGCCACGCCGCCTTTTTCGGCATCGGCGCCTACACGACCGCGCTCGGTCAGATCTATTTCGACCTTTCGCCGTGGGCGCTGATTCCGATCGCCGCCGTGCTCGGCGGCATCGCCGGGCTCTTGATCGGCTATCCGACCTTCCGCCTGCAAGGACACTACTTTGCCCTGGCCATGCTCGCCTATCCGCTGGCCATTCTCTATGTCTTCGAATGGCTCGGCTTCCAGGAAGTCACCCTGCCGATCAAGCGTGAAAACCCGATCGCCTATATGCAGTTCGCCGATCCCAGAATGTACACGCTGGTCGCGCTTGCCATCATGCTGGCGACGATCCTGCTGACGCGGATCGTCGAGCAGTCGCGCTTCGGCATGGCATTGCTGGCGATCAAGCAGAACGAGGCAGCGGCAGAAGCCGCCGGCATCAACGCGCTGGCCTGGAAGCTTCGCGCGATCGTGCTGAGCGGCGCCATTGCGGCCGCGATCGGCGCTTTCTACGCCGTCGTGCTGCTGGTCGTCACGCCGCAATCGGTATTCGGCATGCTGGTCTCGGCGCAGGCGCTGACGGTGGCCATGTTCGGCGGCGTGGGCACCGTCTGGGGGCCGGTGATCGGAGCCGTGATCCTGATCCCGCTCGCCGAAACGCTCAATGCCGAGGCCGGCTCCCGCTTTCCGGGGATCCAAGGCGTTATCTTCGGGCTGGCGATCATTTGCGTGATCCTGATCGCGCCCGAAGGACTGTTCTGGAAGGCGCGTGACTTCCTGCGCCGTCGCGCCGCAGCTCCGACCGAGTCCCGTTCCGCAGACGGCCCGGCCACGGTCACAAGCCCGCCGTCCCAGCCGGCGACGCGATCACCCGGCGCGGCGGAGGTCGTGCTGGAGGTCCGCAACCTCTCCCGCGCCTTCGGCGGCCTGAAGGCCGTCCAGGATGTCAGCTTCAAGCTCCGCCGCAACGAGATCCTCGGCATCATCGGACCGAACGGAGCCGGCAAGACCACGCTCTTTAACCTGCTCAACGGATTCCTCCGTCCGGATACCGGCGAGATCCTGCTCGGCGGCAAGGAGATGTCGGGACACAAGCCGCACGAATTGTGCGAAGCCGGCATCGGGCGGACCTTCCAGATCATGCGGCCTTTCCAGCGCATGTCGATCTCCGACAACGTCGTCATCGGCGCCTATGTGCGCGCCAAGACCGACGACGAGGCAAGGCGGCTCGCTGCCGACGCCATTGCCCGCGTCGGCCTGTCTGCGATTGCCGATCGCACTGCCGGCGAACTGACCACGAAGGAACTGCGGCTGATGGAGCTGGCCCGCGCACTGGCCGGCCAGCCGACCATCCTGTTGCTCGACGAGACGCTGGCAGGCCTCGGTCACTCCGAGGTCGATGAAGTGGTCGGCGTGATCCAGCGGCTGGCCGAAGGCGATGTCACGATCGTCATCATCGAGCATACGATGCAGGCCATGGTGCGGCTGGTCGATCGCTTCGTCGTGCTGGATCATGGCGCCGTGCTGGTCGAAGGCGAGCCCGAGGCGGTGACCCGCGATACGCGCGTGATCGAAGCCTATCTTGGCAAGAAGTGGATGGCCCATGCTCCGCATTGAAGGCCTTACCGCCGGCTACTCGGCCATCTCCGTCCTGAAGGACGTATCGATCGAGGTGGCAGCCGGGCAATTCGTCGCAATCGTCGGCCCTAACGGGGCCGGCAAGACGACCCTTTTCAAGACCATCTCGGGGATCGTGCAGCCGAGCGCCGGCCGCATCACCTTCGAGGGAGCCGATCTGCTCAGCGTTTCGCCGCCGCAGCGCCCTCACCTCGGCATTGCCCATGTGCCGGAGGGACGCCAGGTCTTTCCGTCGCTGACGGTGATGGAGAATCTGGAGATGGGTGCGGTGACCGAGGCCGGCCGGCGCGACTGGAAGCAGAACATCGAGCGCATCTTCAATTGGCTGCCGGTGCTCGCCGAGCGGCGTGGGCAGTTCGCCGGCACGCTCTCCGGCGGTCAGCAGCAGATGCTTGCGATCGGCCGCGGCCTCGCCTCCTCGCCCAAGCTCCTGATGCTCGACGAGCCTTCGATGGGGCTTGCGCCGACGACGGCCGACTTCATTTTCGAGCGCCTGATCGAGATCAGGCGCCAATCCGGCCTCACGGTTCTGTTGGTCGAACAGCGTGTCGCCGAGGCTCTGGAATCCGCCGACCACGGCTACGTCCTCGAGGCCGGACGCGTCGTGCTCGAAGGCGACAACAAGGCCTTGCGCGCGGACGATCGCGTCCGCCAGGCCTATCTCGGCATGTGACTTCGGTTCAGAAAACAAAGAAGTGGGAGAACGACAACAATGACAAAGACCCCGCCAAAACACTCGCTGACCCGCCGGACGGTACTGTCGGGCGCGGCTGCCGTCGGTCTTGCCGGCGTGGCGCGCGCGCAGCAGCCGGCCGAGGTCAAGGTCGGCCTGATCGTGCCGCTCTCCGGCATCTATACCCGACCCGGCCAGGTGATGAAGATGGGCGCGGAGATGGGCGTCGAGCACATCAACGCGCAAGGCGGCATCAAGGCGCTGGGCGGCGCGAAACTGAAGCTGGTCGTGATCGATTGCGGCGACACCACCGAAAAGGCCAAGAACGCGGCCCAGCGCATGGTGGCCCAGGAGACCGACCTCGTGGCCGCGACCGGCTCCTATCTCTCCTCGTTCACGCTGGCGGTGACGGAAGTGACCGAGCGCGCGCAGCTTCCCATGCTGACGCTGTCCTACTCCGACCTGCTGACCGAACGCGGCTTCAAGTACATCTTCCAGACTGCGGCGCCGGCCAGCCGTCAATCCGAACTTGGCCTTCCCGAATTGATGAAGCTTGCGGAAGCAGCCTCCGGCAAGCGGCCCAAGACCGTCGCCATGCTGATGGACAATACCGCGACGTCGGTGGCGACCGCCAAGGCGCTGAAGGAAAAGATCTTCGCCCAGGAAGGCCTGCAACTGATCGTCGAGGAAGTGTGGACGCCGCCGCTCTCCGATGCGACGCCGCTGATCCAGAAGGTCCGCTCGGCCCGGCCCGATCTCCTGCTGTTCATGCCGAACGCGGTTTCCGACGCCAAGCTTGGTCTCGAGAAGATCAACGAATTCGGCCTTGGCCAGGGCAAGATCCCGACGGTTTCCTTCTCGATCACCATCGCCGAGCCCGACATGCTGCAAAGCGTCAGCCCCGACGTCGTCCAGGGCATCATGACGGTCGTGGCCAACTGGGGTTCGAAAGGCCATGAGGATCTGATCGCTGAACTGAAGGCCAAGTACAAGGAGCCGTGGATGACGCAGAACGTCATCTCCACCTACGGCGACATGTGGTTGATGAAGGCCGCACTCGAGAAGGCGGGCAAGGCCGACCGCGTTGCCGTTGCGGAAGCCTTCCGCACGCTGGATGCCGGGCCCTCGAAGCATTATCCCGGCGGACAGTTGAAGTTCGACGAGCGCGGCCGCCGCGTCGGCGCCGGCGTCGTGATCGTGCAGTGGCAGGACGGCGTCCCCGTCACCGTCTATCCGTCGGACCTGGCGCTCGCCAAGCCGTTCTGGCCGAAGAAATCGTAAACCCGTCATAACCACAAATCACAGGGAGGAATGTCATGAACCGAATAGCTCAAGCCACCCTGACGCGGCGCAGCCTGCTGGCTGGCGCGTCCACCATGCTGGTCGCGTCCTCTGCATGGGCGCAGCAGCCGGCCGAGGTGAAAGTGGGCCTGCTGGTCCCGATATCCGGCCTTTACGCGCGGCCCGGCGCCGTGATGCGCGAGGGCGCGGAGATGGCCGTCGACCACATCAATGCGCAAGGCGGCGTCAAGGCGCTGGGCGGCGCCAAGCTGAAGCTCGTCGTGCTGGACTCCGGCGACACCACCGAAAAGGCCAAGAACGCGGCCCAGCGCATGGTGGCCCAGGAAAGCGATCTGGTGGCGGCCTCGGGCGCGTATCTTTCCTCCTTCACGCTTGCCGTCACCGAAGTGACGGAGCGCGCGAACCTGCCGGTATTGACGCTTTCCTACTCCGACCTGATCACCGACCGCGGCTTCAAATACGTGTTCCAGACCTCGGCGACGGCAGGCTCCCAGGCGCGGCAGGCCTTGCCGCAGATCGTCAAGCTTGCCGAGACCGCCTCGGGCAAGCGTCCGAAGACCGTTGCGATCATCACCGACAACACCGCCGCCTCCGTCGCCTCGGCCAAATCGATGCGCGAGGGATTGCTCGCGGAGAACGGATTGCAGCTGATCGTCGACGAGACCTTTACCCCGCCCCTGGCGGATGCCACGCCGCTGGTACAGAAGGTTCGTTCGGCCAAGCCGGATCTGTTGTTCTTCCTGCCCACGGTGATTTCCGACGCCAAGCTGCTGCTGGAGAAGATGAACGAGTTCGGCCTCGGCCAAGGCAAGATCCCGACCATCTCCTTCGGCATCGCCATCGCCGAACCGGACATGCTGCAGACGGTGAGCGCGGAACTGCTGCAGGGCGTGCTCACCTGTGTGGCGAGCTGGGGCGCCAAGGGTCATCAAGCGCTGATTGC
This sequence comes from Bradyrhizobium sp., assembly GCA_046349015.1. Classification (GTDB taxonomy): domain Bacteria; phylum Pseudomonadota; class Alphaproteobacteria; order Rhizobiales; family Xanthobacteraceae; genus Bradyrhizobium. The sequence goes on from JAXMDE010000003.1 coordinate 296,551, forward strand.
CGAACTGAAGTCGCGCTACAACGAACCCTGGATGACCCAGAACGCGATCTCGACCTATGGCGACATGTGGCTGATCAAGGATGCGCTGGAGAAGGCGGGCAAGGCCGACCGGGTGGCCGTTGCAGAGGCCCTTCGCACCATGGATGGCGGTCCCTCGAAATACTATCCGCTGGGCGAAATCAAGTTCGACGAAAAGGGCCGCCGGGTCGGCGCCGGCATGACCATCGTGCAATGGCAGAAAGGCGTGCCGGTCACGGTGTTCCCGCCCCAGCTGGCCCTGTCCGAGCCGTTCTGGCCCAAGAACTGACGAGGATACTGACGAGGACATGGACGAGCCGCAACCGATGACCCTTCGCGGCAAATGGGCGCTCGTTACCGGCGCGACGGCCGGCCTTGGCCTTGCCGTCGCCGAAAGTCTCGCCAAGGCCGGCGCCCACATCGTCCTGCACGACCTCCGCGCGCCGGACGCGGCCGCCAAGCAGATGCGCGACCGCTTCAATGTCGAAGCGCTTGCTGTGGCCGCCGATCTGGCCCAGCGGCAATCGATCGAGACCATGGCGAGAGATCTTCTCGATCGCCTCGGGACGGTCGACATTCTCGTCAACAATGCCGTCGTGCGCCACTTCGCACCGGTCGAGCAATTTCCACCCGAGAAGTGGGAGGAAGCGCTGGCCGTCAATTTGTCGGCACCGTTCCACCTGATCCGGCTCTTGTTGCCGGCCATGCGGCGCAAGGGCTGGGGCCGCATCGTCAACATGGCGTCGATCTATTCGAGCCGTGCGACGGCCGACCGGATCGACTATGTCACCACCAAGACGGCGATCATCGGCATGACGCGCGCGGTTGCCGTCGAGACGGCCGGCAGCGGAATTACCTGCAATGCCGTCAGCCCCGGCACGCTACCGACGCCCGCCATCGAAACCAGGATCGCGGCCATCGCCGAGCGCGACAAGCGCTCCCTTGCCGATACCACGCGCGACTATCTGTCGACGCGGCAACCGAGCGGCGAGTTCATCGCCATGGAAAACGTAGGGGCGGTAGTCGTTTTCCTGGCAGGGCCCTCCGGCAAGGACATTACCGGCGCGGCGCTGCCGGTCGATGGCGGCTGGTCCGCGATATAACAGGAGTCAAATGGAAGTTGCTGAAACGATGATTCTCCCCGTAAACGTCCACTGACGTCAGCCAGAGGCGAGCCGACCATGACCAGACCGACCGAATTGCGTTCCACGCTTCGTATCGCTGATGTCCCGACCGTTCGGGCAATGGTCGCCCGCAAGCTTCGGGAGGCCATCATGACGGGAACGCTGAAGCCCGGCCAGCGCCTGGTCGAACGTGAGCTGTGTGAACTGACCGGCGTCAGCCGGCCGTCGATCCGGGAGGCCTTGCGGGCGCTGGAGGCCGACGGCCTCGTGCACACCGTGCCGCATCGCGGCCCTGTGGTTTCCACCATCAGCCTGGAAGAGGCGCGGCAGCTCTACGACGCCCGTGCGGTGCTGGAAGGGTTCGCCGGCCGGGAATGTGCCCGTCTTGGCGATCCCGCCATCGTGGCGCGAATTGGCGACGCGCTGTCGAGGCTGAAGGCCGCCACGGCGGACGGCGATTTCATGGCGACGCTCGAGGCAAAGACCGATTTCTACGGCGCACTGATTGCCGGCTGCCGGAACGCCTTCGTCGAGCGCATGCTGCGGCCGCTTCACGACCGCATCACCCTGCTCCGCATCACCTCGATGTCGCAACCCAAACGCATCGGAAAGAGCATCAAGGAAGTCACCGCGATCTGGCGCGCGATCCAGAACGGAGATCCCGACCTGGCGGAACGGTGCTGCGTCGATCACGTGCATGCGGCCGCTGCCGCCGCACTTGCGATGATCGCGGAGTCTTCGACCGCGGCGGGCAGCCAGCAACCCGTCAAGCGGCGGCGCAAGACCGCGGCCGGACGAAGAACCTGAGACAAGCGATCGAGAGGAAGCAACGATGACGAGACTTACGCGCATTCTGTTCTTCCTTCTGGCGCTGGCCTCGCCGGCTGCGGCTCAGGAATTTCCCTCGCGTCCCGTCACGGTCATTGTCCCCTTCTCGGCCGGCGGTCCGGGCGATGTCATCGCGCGCGTGCTGGGAACGGCGATGAGCGCAACGCTCAAGCAATCGATCGTCATCGAGAATGTTGTCGGCGCCGGCGGCACCTTGGGCACCAATCGCGTGGCCAAGGCCGCGCCCGATGGTTACACGTTGCTTCTGATGCATGTCGGTCAGGCCACCGCGCCGTGGCTCTATGCCAAGCTGCCGTTCGACCCCGTCGGCGATTTCGCAACCATCGGCCTGATCACCGACGTGCCGATGATCCTGGTCGCGCGGCCGAATTTTCCGGCCAGCGACCTCAAGGAGTTGGTGGCCAAGATCAAGGCCGAGGGCGACAAGATCACCTATGGCAATGTCGGACTGGGTTCGGCCTCCCATCTGTGCGGGCTGATGTTCATGAGCGCGATCGATGCCAAACTGACGCCGGTCTACTACAAGGGCGGCGGCCCCGCGTTGAATGATGTGCTGGCAGGCCATATCGACGTCTATTGCGATCCTGCGACCGGACCCACCCCCCACATCCAGGCCAAGGCCATCAAGGGCTATGCGATCACCAGCAAGAAACGCGTGGCGACGCTGCCGGAGGTGCCGACTGCGGCGGAGGCCGGTTTGCCGGCTTTCGATGTCACGACCTGGTACGGACTATACGCGCCGCGCGGCACGCCCAAGGAAATCGTCGAAAAGCTCACGGGCGCCCTGCAGGCCGCACTGAGAGACCCCGCGCTGGTCAGTCGCTTTGCCGAACTCAGCATGAGCCCCGTCGAGCAGGAACGCGCAACCCCTGCCGCGCTCGAGGCCTTCCTCAAGGCGGAGATCGAAAAATGGGGCCGCATCATCAAGCGGGCCGGCATCGAGCCGCAGTGATGCGCTGGATGTGCAGATGAGACCAGACCTGAATGGTAGCGAGGGCACCATCGGGAATCACCTCTCCCTTCGGGGGAGGTGAGCGGAGCCCGTTAGTGCTGGATAGCCGGCTCGAACTCCATCACCTCTAATCGCCCGGCAGCCTCGGCCACCGCCCGAGCAAATCCTGGGCTGCTTCAAACAACGCGCTGACGCGCAACAGTTCGATGTCGCCGCGGAACTTGCCGACCAGCTGGATGCCGATCGGCAGGCCATCCGTACCGAAGCCGGCGAGCAGACTGACCGCGGGGTGGCCGGTCATGTTGAAGGGCATGGTCCAGGGAAACCAGTTCGGCCGGACGTCGCTCAGCACCTTGCCGTCGATCTCGATGGTGCCGAACAAGTCCTGATCGATCGGAAGCGCGGTGCGGGTGATGGTCGGCATCGCCAGAACATCGACTCTCTGCAGCAAGGCCTGAACCCGCCGAAACAGCGCCGTGCGGTCGAACATCGCCTGCTGATAATCGACGCCGCTCACCCTGGCGGCGGACGCCAGCTGCTTCAGAAAGGTCTCGCTCAGCACGTCGCCGTGCTCGGCGGCGAGCTTTTCGAATCGCGCACGCCAGGCGGTATGATTGATGGCGCGCCAGATCGGCTCGACCTCAAATCCGTCCGCGGACATTTCCTCGACCTCGGCGCCGAGAGCCTCGAGCTTCGCCAGCGCGCTCTTGAACGCAGCCGCCACATCGGCCGAAACCAGCCGGCCCGGCGGCGCCAGGCAAAATCCGATCCTGCGCCCTTGCAAATCGCCGCGTGCCGCCGCGCCATCGACGTAGTTTCCCGGCGGAATTCCGATCGACCAGGGATCGGACGCATCCTCGCCCGACATCACCTGCATCATCAAGGCGGTGTCGGCCACGGTGCGCGTCATCGGCGTCACATAGGTCTGGTTGCCGAAGGCATCCTGCACCTGGCTGTGCGGAATGACGCCGTTGCTCTGCTTCAGCCCGACGACGCCGTTGCAGGCGGCCGGAATTCGCGTCGAACCGCCGCCGTCGGTTGCGACCGCAAGGGGAGCGATGCCGCTCGCCACCGCTACCGCGGCCCCGCCGCTCGAGCCGCCGCTCGAGCGCCCGGCACTCCAGGCATTGCGCGTGCGGCCGAACAACGGCGAATCCGTCAGGCACTTGGTGCCGAACTCGGGCGTCGTGGTCTTGCCGATGAGGATCGCGCCCGCGGCGCGCAGGCGCGACACCGCGACCGCATCATGACCGGGCAAATTGTCCTTGTAAGGGACCGCGCCGAACGTCGTTCGCACGCCCCTGGTGTTGACGATATCCTTCACCGTGTAGGGGATGCCGTGAAGCAGGCCGAGCGGCGCGCCCGCCATCACGGCGCGTTCGGCCAGTTTCGCCTCGGCCATCGCCTGTTCGCCGCACAGCGTGATGAAGCAATTCAGTTCGCCCTGCAATCGCTCGGCGCGCGCCAAACTGGCCCGCGCGATGTCGACGGGCGAAACATCCTTGCGCATGATCCGCGCGCGGAGTTCGCGCGCTGACAGGAAACACAGTTCGTCATCCATCGCCTTCAGCCCCGCTGCTTCGCCAGCAAAACGCCGTTAGCGCGCCGAAGCAAGTATTATGACAGTTATATGACAGTTCCCGCTCGCAATTTTTTGTTCGTGACTCGCCGCGCTCTATGACAGAATTAATACGAACGGATGTCGACTGGAATAAATCTGTGGAGCGACGGAATGAGCCTGTGGCGTGCGCGACGAAATCCCCTGACGTGGTGGTGGACGATGCTGACGCTGGTCAGCGCCGTCAACATCGCATTGTGGCTCCTGCTCTACCTCGAACTCCGCAGCCAGCCCGTCGACAGCATGCAGCTGATGCTGCTGCTTTGCGGGGCTTACGTGTTCGGCTGTGCTTTCCGCTCGGTGCTGCCGCGCGCGGATGTGCAGCGCATCTGCCTGTTCGATACATGGTTGTCCAGCGTGCTGGTCGGCCGGTCGGTTGCGACCGTCGCCGAAGTCTGCTTCGTCGTGCAATGGTCGATCATCCTGCATCAGCTTGGCGCCGTCACGGAATCCGGCACCGTGATGAACGTGGCGTGGATCATCGTTCCGCTGATCCTGATCGCGGAATGCTTTTCCTGGTACGCGGTGCTGACCACGAACTTCCTCTACAATGCGATCGAGAATTCGTTGTGGGCCGTCGCCTTTTTCCTGGTCGGCATGGGCCTCGTCAGGCTGTTGCCGGAATTTCACGGCGCGGCGCGCATCGTGCTCCTGCTGTCGATCACAGGCATCGTCGCCTATCTTGTGTTCCTCGTGACGGTCGACGTGCCCATGTATCTCAGCCGCTGGCGCGCCAACCATGCCGAAGGCAACCAGCTGATGAGCCTGCTCGAAGGCCTGCGCGATGTCTCCACGCGCTGGGTCAGGACGCACGATATCGCCCACTGGAAGGGCGAGATCGCCTGGATGTCGCTGTATTTCAGCGGCGCGGTATGGGCAAGCCTCGCGCTCTGCGTCTTCTACTCGCTGGAGGGCGAACTGCCGCACTATCGCACCGAGACGGCGGCGATCAGCGCACCGCTGCAGCGCGCGGAGACACCATCCGTGGGCATGGCCTCGGTCGCCCGCCGCAGCGAGACCTCGATCAGGGCGACAGCTTCGCCTTTCTAGGTTGCCAACGCGTCAGACCGATGCGGTCGATTGTTGACGATCCGGAGCCGGTTGTGGTTGAAGGTCAACATGCGCAAACCGGACACTGCCACGCTGGAGAAGAAAGCAACCGAGCTGGCCGCGCTATTGCGCTTGTTCGCCAACGAGCATCGCCTTTTGATCCTGTGCAAGCTGGTGGAACTGGGCGAGGCCAATGTCGGCGCACTCGCCGACGAGATCGGCCTGTCGAATTCGGCGCTGTCGCAGCACCTCGCCAAGCTGCGCGCCGAAGGTCTGGTCGCCTTCCGCCGCGATAGCCAGACCATCTGGTATCGGATCGCCGATCCGCGGATCGAGGAATTGTTCTCGACCCTGCACCGGCTGTTCTGCGGGCGCAGGGGCCGCTGAATCTCGCGACGAGACCGCCGGCGCTAGGCTTTGCTGGTCCCCCTCGTCTCGATCCACCAGAAGAACAACCCTGCGCAGATCGCCAGACCGGCAAACCAGACGGCGTCGGGGACGCCCGTGATATCCGGCATCCGGATCTTGCCGAGAGCCCAGACATTGAGCACATGGCTCTTGAGCCAGTCGAAGCTCAGGGCGTAGAGGATCGCACCGGCCACCATGCCGAGCGCGCCGACCAGTGCGTGAATGCTCCCCGAAGCGATCGCGCCCAGCGCCGTTCCCGGACAATAGCCGTAGACCACCATCCCGACACCGAACAGCGCGGCGCCGAGCGCCACGCCGAGCATGTTGGCGTCCTTGACATAGTACTTGCTGTTGCCGGTATCGATCAGCAGCAGCACGCCGATGCCGCCGACCACGATGGCAGTGCCCATCACCTTGAGCACCGTGAAGTCGCGCAGGCGGAACTGGTTCTCGATCACGTTACAGTTCGTCACCTTGCCTCGCTGCAACAGGAACCCGAAGGCGCCGCCCATCAGCAGCGGGCCGAAAATCGCAAGCATCGTCGTCATCACCGCCTCCTCACGACTTCCGGAACATCAACGCGGAAATGGCAAGACCCGTGGCGAACATCACCACCAGGAACAGCCAGCTTGAGACAGCGAGCTGCAGGCCGCCGGAGATGCCATGGCCGCTGGTACAGCCGCCGGCCAGCCGCGCGCCGTACATGATGACGGCACCACCCAGGAAGGCGGCGATGAAACGCTTGATCACGGAAGGCCCAAAGCGCTCCTCCCACACTTCGGGCACGAGCTCGAGCCGCCATGTGCCGGAAAGCACCGCCGACAGAAATGCGCCAAAGGGAATGCCGACGAGGAACCAGACGCCGTAGTCCCACTTCAGCGGCATGCTTTTCCAGTAGCTGTTTTGCGCAACCGCATCCGTACCGATCAGCGGCGCGGCAAATAGCGAGGCGATGCGCGAATAGGCCGTCGTGACACCGAGGGGATCGCCGAACAGGCCAAATGCGATCCAGCTCAGCACCCCTATTCCGGCGCCGACAAGGTAGGGTGACCAGTCGATCCGCGCCGTTCGCGGAACATCATGGGCAATATCCTGGGTGATCGTTGTCACGCGCGTTTCTCCCCGGCTTGTTGTTGTCCGACGGCGCGAGCGCTCCGCACGGCATCGTCTCGGCATCATATGCACAAATTCTAATTTAGCAATGTCTAAAGTAATACCGTGCACAGACGGCGAGGTCCGTCAGGAGCCCTGCCCTTCCAGTCGGGGCCGAGGAGCGAAGATCTCAGCAACGGCGTTTCACTGCGCCGCGCCCTAGAATGTTCCCGGATAGGTTCCGCCATCGAGCAGCAAATTCTGCCCGGTGATGTAGCCTGCCAGGTCGCTGCAGAGAAATGCGCAAGCGGCGCCAAATTCCTGAACCGTCCCGAACCGACCGGCCGGAACAGTCCTGCGCACGTCAGCGGCAGCTTCCTCCGGCGTCTTGCCCGAGCGCTTGGCCAGGGCGGACAGATTGGACTTCAGCCGATCGGTGTCGAACGGGCCCGGCAGAAGGTTGTTGATGGTCACATTATGCCTCACCGTCGATCGCGCCAGGCCGGCCACGAACCCCGTAAGCCCGGTCCGGGCACCGTTGGACAGTCCGAGCATGTCGACGGGCTGTTTTACCGCGTGCGACGTGATGTTGACGATCCGCCCGAATTTTCGGTCGATCATGCGATCGACGGTTGCCTTGATCAACTCGATGGGTGCCAGCATGTTGGCATCCAGGGCCTTGATCCAGTCGTCCCGTGTCCAGTTGCGGAAATCGCCGGGAGGCGGACCTCCGGCATTGTTGATCAGGATGTCGGGATCAGGACAGGCCGCGAGCAGGGCCGAACGTCCTGCGTCGGTGGTCACGTCCGCAGCGATCACATGCGGCCGATTGCCCGTTGCCTGCTCGATCTCGATCGCAGCCAGATCAAGCGCCTCCCGTTGGCGGGCGACAATCCAGACGATGGCGCCCTCTCCGGCAAGAGCGGTGGCGCATCCCCTCCCCAGTCCCCTGCTCGCACCACAAACGATCGCCGTTCTGCCCTTTATACCAAGATCCACTTCACCCTCGTTTCGTTTGCCTGTGCAGTCCCTCTATCTCGTAGCCATTCCAAACAGCATCTCTGCGTTCGTCGACAGGCAGGACGCGCCGGCGCCGAGGGCCTGGGCTGCCGCGATACCCGGCCTCTCCTGCATAATGGCGAATGGGTAGTCCGATCCGACCACGATGTGCCCTTGGCCCACCGCCGAGGCCAGGAACTCGAGCGACTGATCCGAATAAAGGATCGTATCGTACCAAAGGCGCTTCGCCAGCTGCGACGGCCTTTCGCTCATCGCGCTGCGCATCGCAGCGCTGAGCTCGTACCCCCGGTCAAGCCGGGGCAGGATCCAGGGCAGCGCTCCGCCGCCATGACTGAGCAGAATCCGCAGCCGCGGGAAGCGCTCGATCACGCCGTTCGCCAGCAGCGAAACGGCGGCAAGCGCCGTCTCCAGCGGAAACGCCGCTACGGCGGCATATTCCGGAGTCGCGCCAATGCGCTCCAGCCCCGCAGGATGCAATGGATGAACGAACAGGACGAGATCCAGCGCCTCGGCTGCCTCATAGACCGGCCAAAGCTCCTTTGCCCCCAATGGAACGCCGTTGATATGCGTGCCGATTTCGATGCCCCGCAGTCCCAGTTTCTTCAGACGCGCGATCTCGCGCAGCGCGCGGGACGCGTCCTGCATGCACACCATGCCGATCCCGGCGAATGCGCCATTCGAGGCCCCGACCATGCGGGCGATCTCGTCGTTCATGACGGTTGCAAGGGCCTCGCCCGCATCCGGCGAAAGCCAGTGCGACAGAAGCTCCGGCATCGGGGACAGCACCTGCCGGTCTACCCCGTCTCCGGCCATGTCCTTCTGCCGGCGCGCGACATCCCAGGATCGGGAATCGATCTTCCGAAACACTTGTCCGGCGATCATGACCCGGGCGTCATCGTCCGAGGAGACTTCGACGCTCGGCCATTTCGTTTCGGCTGACGGGCCGAGCGGAATGTGCGACGGCACGATGTGCGTATGAACGTCGATCACCGTCACGGCTTCCGCTCCATCAAGTCGAGGCTGCCGGCGCAGCGAGCTCGCTCACCGCATCGCAGCGGCTGCCCCACGAACAAAGTGCGGCAACGCTGAGTTCAAACTGCCGCGGCGGGGCCCCCGGCCGATATCTCCCTTCATCGTATTCGAGCGAGAACAGCTGGTCGTTGGGTCCCTCGAAACGAAGGAATATTCTCCCGGAGGCCGTTTCCAGCCCCGGCCCGTGCACGATCCGGATCTGATGATCGGCCAGAAAATAGGAGTTCTGCATCAGATGATCATGAGACTGAACCGCAAGGCTGACATACAGGATGCCGGTTCGAGAGGACGGATAGAGAGCGATCCGGTGATGCGCGTCGTCCATCCGCAGATACGTGATGTCTCCCACGCGATCGCTGATGTCGGCGCCGAGAGCAGTCCAGAACTCGACATCGTCCGCGAGCGCCCAGCTGCGCAATCCGACGGAAGAGAGAGCGACTACGCCGCTGTCGCGACCCGCGTAAAACCGGCGCCCGCTGACCTGCACGCCGGTCACCAGCTCGATCCGGTTGCCTGATGGATCGGTCACGGCAATGCCGGCGCGCACTTTTCGTTGGGCGCACTGATGCCGATCGAGATCGGACCACGCGGCTTGTTTGGCGGCGAGCCGTGCTGCCATCTGCTCCAGACAGGCGGTGTCCCTGACCTCGATTCCGACCGCCGGCGCCGTCTCCTTCATCGAGAACACGAGGGTCTGCACTCGCTCATCCGTGCGGCAGGAAACGATTTCCGCATCCCGGCGAACGGTCGTCAAGCCAAGCAGACTGCCGCAGAACTGCTCGCATGCAGCCAACGAAGGCGCAGGAAGCACGACATAGGCTACGGGACGCCTCGAAAATGCGGACATGCCGGAATAAGTCTCCCTTCCTGACGGGTGCTTGCACGTGACCGGGCGCCCGTCAGGCACTCTATCGGTCAGACAATGATGCTGACCCTGCCCTGAGGCCGCAAGCTGTTCAGATCGAGGAACGTTTTCTTGGAAACAATCCTGATCTGACCGCCTACCGTTCGCAAGATGTAGCGATGATGTCCGCAGAAGGTGCTCAGGACTTCGTTCTTGGAGCGGTGAGTGATGAATGTGCAGCCAACCGAGGTTCCCATCTCGCTCGAGCCGAGGATGCGGACATTGCCAATCATCCTGGTGACGACCGAATGAGGAAACTCCGAGTGGTGGGTCTCCTTGTTCATCCGCGCCACGCGGTGGCGCAGGCGGAAATAGTTGTCGGCGATGTAGAAGAGATCCTCCGAGGAATCGACACCATCGGGCGACCCGGCGCAGGGAACTTCGTAGGTTGCACCTTCGAGAAAGAGCGCAAACCACTCATCCATGCGCCACTCGTCCAGCAGCGCCGCCTCATTGTACAGGAAGTCCTCATACTGTGCCCGGGTGAGCGGTTTCTCCGCAATGGCTTCCGTCGCTACAGCTGCGGTCATTGAACGTCCTCCATCCTGCGCTTCCATTCGCGCCAGAACAGGCGCATCTGTTCTTCGTCTGTCGTCGTGAACTTCTCCCGCGTCATGCCGCGCGAGATGTCGTTCCATACGGTCTCGCGATGGGCGGCATAACCGCGCTGGGCCGCCTCGAGAGCTTCGAGATCGTCGGGCGTTGCAAAACCGCCGGGACCGAGGAATTCCAGGAAATTGTCGAGGCGCCGTTTGCGGAACGACCGCGACTCGCCTCGAACACCCAATGCCCAGGCGCTCACATTCATCAGCCCGGGCTCGATCGGATAGAAGGTCCGGATCGTGATGGCCATGATGTCGTTGATGATCAGATTGGGGAAGATCGCGGTATTGCGGCCCTTGATGGCGATCCGGTTCGCCCGCTCCGGGCCGACGCGCGACTCGAGTTCCGCGCGGATGTCGGCCACCTCGGCCTTTGCCGCCTCGCCCCAGGCCGGAATCCAGCGCGCAACGGGCCTTCCCCAAGGCGCCTCGCCCTCAATGGAGCTGTGACCGTTTTTCAGGTCCCACACCCAGTTCTCCCGCGAGAGCTCGGCCTTGCCGCCGATGGCCTCGCTCAGATAGTCGAAATAGGTCGCGTGGGTATCCATGGCGTGGTAGCCGTCGATGCTGTTCTCGACGAGCAGCTTCCAGTTGGCCCGGATGCAGTATTTCTGCTCGGACCCGATCACCTCCATGCCGTCCCGTCCGTGATCGGCGATCAGGTCGAGAATGCCCTTTGCGTCGGCGAGATAATCGTCGAGCGACATGGCCCCGGCATCGTAATTGATGAAGTAGAAACCCCGGTAACCCTGCAACCTGGCCACCGGCTTCAGGTTGGCGCAGCCATCCGAGTTGAAGTCCTCCGGATAGTCACCCGGCTTCATCCGCGTTGCGAAAGCCCCGTTATTGTTGAAGGCCCAACCGTGGTAGAAGCACTTGAAAGCGATCGCGTTCCCCTTCGGTTGCCGCTCCACCAACGCCCCGCGATGCGGGCAGGTGTTGAAGAAGGCGTGGATCTCTCCCTTGCGATCCCGGTTGAGGATCAGTTCCTTGCCGCCGACATTGCGGGTAATGAAGTCGCTCGGATTGGCAATTTCCGACTCGTGGCCGACATAGAGCCAGCATCGGTTGAAGATCCGATCGCGTTCCCTGGCCAGGATCTCGTCCTCGATAAAGGCGGTGCGCGCAACGCGAAACAGGCCGCGACGGCTATCGTCCATCACCATGGAGGAAAGCTGTTTGGATGGACCCGGTGTCTCCTGAATTCCTTGCATGGTTCTCTCCCTGGATACTGCTATTTCTGAGCTGGCGGCACTTCGACGATCAGGCCTTCGAGCTGCGGGCCCGCCAGGATCTGGCAGCATAGTCGCGAGTTTTCCTGAACTCCGATCGCAAACTCGAGCAGACTTGTCTCCTGCCGGCTACGGTCCGTGAGCAGGGACAGCCAGCCGGGATCGACCCACACGTGGCAAGTGGCGCAGGACAGCGCACCCCCGCAATCGGCGTCGATGCCGTCAATGCCCAGGCGGACTGCCGCCTCCATGACGGATTGCCCGACAGGGACGTCAATGCTTCGTGCAGCCCCGCTGCCATATTTGAAGGTGACCAACACCACTTCGCCAAAACTCCAAAGATCAGATCTTGATGAGCTCGCCGATGCCGCCCCACCTTTCGCCGTTGAACTGCATGATTTGCATCGCGTGATAGGCAGCGTAATCGTTGGACGAATTGGTCAGCGTGATCCCGGACAGAAGCAGAGGCACGTCGAAGGCCCGCAAGGACGTGGCCTGCTTCAGCAGGTTCTCGCGGGTCAGCTCGTTGCCGCATCGACGCAGCACTTCCGCTATCGTGTAGGCGCAAATCACTCCCGGCACGGGCGTCTGGTCGTCAAGATTCAGGCGCGGCATGTATTTCGCCGCGAACTCCCGAAACTCTCGCACGGCGGGGTCCTTTTCGAACTCGGCGCCCGAGACCACCTTTTCCCATCGCGCCGATACGATCCCCTTGCAATTCTCCAGACCCGCCGGAGCCAATGCCGCAGCGACGCTCGTGGAGTTGCTGGCAATGATCTGCAGCGGCTTCCATCCGAGCGCGGCCACCTTGCGGATGCTCTGCGCGACAAATTTCGGGGTGGTGAATTGAACGAATACCTCCGCTCCCGTGGCGTGGAGCTCGACGACCACGCTCTCCACCGACGGCACCGAGAGTTCGTGCGAGCGCTCGGCGACCAACATGGCGGACGAGCGTTCGCCCAGGCCCTTCTTCAGGCCCCTCACATAGTCCTTTCCGAGATCGTCGTTCTCGTACAGCACCACCACCTTGGCATTAGGCCGCTGCGAGCGAATGTAGTTTCCGTAGATCTCTCCCTGAGCGACGTAGGATGGATAGAGCGGGATGATCCAGGGAAAATTCTTGGGATCATTGAAGCGCTCGCTTCCGGAAACCATGAACAGGTTGGGGACCTTGGCATCGTTCAAATATTTCGAGATCGCAGCATTGGGCGGCGTTCCGAGCGAGCCGGCAATGGCAAAGACCTCGTCGCTTTCGACCAGTTTGCGTGTCTGCTCCAGCGCCTTCGGCGGGGAGAAAGCGTTGTCGAGGGAAATCAGGTTGACCTTCCGGCCGTTGATTCCTCCGCGATCGTTGATCATCTGGAAGAAGGCCACCTGAGCCTCGCCGTAGGCGCCGAATGCCGAGGCCGGGCCGCTGTAAACAGCCGTCGTCCCCAGTTTGATCTCCTTGTCCGTTACGCCTGGGCCATAGGCGGCGTCCGCACGTCGGGATCCGACGAAACTGGCGGCAGCCAAAGAGCCGGCACCTGCCAGCACACGCCGGCGTGTGATGTGTTTCATGATCGTTTCCTTTTCCCTTGAGCCATTTTGTTGTGCGCGCCTCCTGCAGGGGCGCTTTTTGAGTCAGGATCGAGACGGATCCGGTTTCGACCCCCACATGCAAAGACTGGTCGGCTCGAACCCGAACTGTCTCGGGTAGTGAGTGGCTTCGTCGACTTCGTCGACGCCGACCGAGTATTCGAAGATCATTCCGTCCGGCCCCCGGAAGTAGACGAAGCGTGCTCCCGATGTCGGATGGCGTCCGGGTCCGAAGAAGATCGGAACCTGACGCTCCATCAGGAAGTAATAGGAGCGCATGACGTCGTCGTTGCTCTCGACCTGATGGTTGACATGCCCGATCCCGGGTCTGGCCGCCGGGGCCAATGCCATCGTGTGGTGTATCGCGTTGATCCGCATCAAGGCGATGTCGCCGATCCGGTCGCTTACGCGCGCATTGCAGACGGTCGTCCAGAATTTCTCGTCGCGAACAGGGTCGGTCGTGTTCAGTCCGACGTGACTGAAACCGGTAATCCCCGCATCGCGGGTCCCATAATATCGCTTGCCGCTGTGGGCTGGACCGACCACAAACTCGATGCGATTGCCGGTGGGATCCCTGAACGCAATGAAGCCACGGACCTTGCGCTCAGCCGCTTCCGCGGGCGTGCCTATCTTGACCTGGTGCCCGATCCCGTCGAGGGCCGCGGCCGCCTGATCGAGTTGGTCCAGGGTGCTGATCTCGAAGCCGACCGTCTGCTCGCCGGGGTCGCCCTCGTAATAGCAGAGTGTATGAGCGCGCTCGTCGGACCTCAGATATATCGATTTGGCGGCGCGATCGCCGACCTGCAACCCGAGAATATCGGTTGAGAACCTCTCGGCCACACCGAGGTCGGAAGTGCCGAGGCGAACATAACTGACGTCCCTGAGCTGGATCATCATGATCTCCAGGTTTCTGGTGTCTAGGTTGAACGGGGCTTCCGCGGCCTGGATACGGAGGCCGGGGTCTTGTTGGCGCTTGCGAGCACGTCAGGCCGGGCGGAAACGTAGAGCTCCACCATGTCCTTCCAGGTCTCGAGGACCTCCTCGACACGCTTGCGATTGTCATCGATGAATACGCGGATCGAGAAGCCCCGCACGATGGACAGCGTCAGCGCCAATATGCGGGAAGCCAATTGCCGTTCGACCCCCCTGGCGACAAATGCCTCGAGCCATGCGGCCTCGACCGCAAGCCTGCTCTCGCGAGACAAGGGAGCAGTCTGCCTGCGCAGATCCTCCTCGCGCGCATCCCCCATGGCGATTGCCAACGATACGAAGAAGAAATCGCTGAAGAAAAAGTCCTTGGCATCCCGGATCACACCGTCGATCGGCTCTACCGACCCGCTTGCGGCATCTTCTGCCCGACGACGGCTCTCGGCGAGAACCAGTTCGTTCATGTACTTCGTTGTCGCAACCACGAGGTCGTGGCGCGACGGGAAATGATGGAGCAGCGCTCCCCGGGAAACGCCGGCAACTTCAGCCACTTCGAGCGTCGTGAGGCCGCCATATCCGCGTTCGCGCATGACCCTTATGGCTGCATCGATGAGATTTCTCCGCGTCGTGTCGGTGCGTTCGGCCTGCGTCCGGCGGCGTCGCACTATTTGCGAGGTCCTCGTGGTCGGCCCAGGCCGCGCGGCGCGATCGCGCTCGATCGCTGCTCGCTCATGACCGGCCGGACCGACGCCGCGTCTGGATCTGGAATTGTTCATGCCCAAGTGCCTTTCCTTCGATCAGAGCATCGTGCTGCCGCCGTTGACGCTGATCACCTGCCCCGTCACAAACGATGCCTCCTCGGAGGCGAGATAGCTGACCATCGATGCAACCTCATGCAGGTGCGCCGGCCGGCCGACCGGAACAACCGCAGTCATTTTTTCGATCATGTCCTTCATCGGGGTGTTGCGAGCCGCCTTGACGCCCGGGGTCTCGACGATGCAAGGCGCCACCACGTTCACGGTGATGCCGTCCTGTGCAAACTCGCGCGCCATTCCGGTGGCGAGGGCATGGACGCCGCCCTTCGCCGCATTGTAGCCGGCGTGGAGCCACAGGCCGTTTCGAACCGAGTCGGCACCGATGTTGACAATGCGGCCGTACCCTCTCGCCTTCATGTGCGGCACGGTCAGCCAGCTGCACCACAGGGTGGTCCACAGATTGCGATCAATGGTGGCTTTCAGCGTCTCAGGCGTATGCTCCAGGAAGGCTCGAATGATGCCGCCGCCTGCGTTGTTGATCAGGATGTCGATCTTGCCAAACCGCGAGAGACATCCGTCTATCAGGTGGCGCGCGTTTTCTTCCCTGGAGAGATCACCCACCGCCGTCAGGTGTTCCCCCTGGATCGAACTTGCGGCCTGCTCGAGCTTGTCGGCTTCCACGTCACCGAGCATGAGACTGGCGCCTTCCCGCACAAATCGGTTCGCGATCTCACGCCCGATCGGGCTGGCAGCGCCAGTTATGATCGCGACGCGACCTGAGAGGGCGCCCGCCATTTGGTTTCCTTCCCGCGGCTGGACTTCAGGGTCTCAGCGGATGTCGTTTTGCCAGCTTCCCGGAAAGCCCGCGTCCAAGAAACAAGCATGCTTGCTTTTTTATTATCCAAAAACAATCACGACTGTTTGTAAATAGCATTTATCGGAAATCTTCATTGCATCGCAAAAGACGAGCGGCGGATCCGGCAGGACAAGCCGTCGTCCACCGCAATGTGAGAAGGATTCACGAAGCCGCCGCGCGCGTTCCGGCGCGCATCCGGGTCGGCGCGCCGGGGCTTCTTCTCAGTGCCGCTGTCTAGCTCTTGCCGTATTCGTAGAAGCCGCGGCCGCTCTTGCGACCGAGGCGGCCGGCATCGACCATTTCCTTCAAGAGCGGCGCGGGGCGGTACTTCGGGTCGTTGAAGCCGGTGTAGAAGACTTCCATCACCGACAGCATGGTGTCGAGACCGATCAGGTCGGCGAGCGCCAGCGGGCCGATCGGGTGATTGCAGCCGAGTTTCATGCCGGCGTCGATCTCCTCCGCGGTGGCGATACCCTCCTGCAGCGCGAACACCGCCTCGTTGATCATCGGGCAGAGGATGCGGTTGACGGCAAAGCCGGGGCTGTTGCGCGCGGTGATCGGCACCTTGCCGACGCGTTTTGCGAAAGCTTCGGCTTTGGCGTGGGTGTCATCGGAGGTCTGCAGGCCCCGGATCAATTCCAGCAGCGCCATCACGGGCACCGGATTGAAGAAGTGCATGCCGATGAAGCGATCCGGACGATCGGTTGCGGCGGCGAGCTTGGTGATCGAAATCGACGACGTGTTCGTCGCGACCAGCGCCTGCGGCCGCAGGCTGGCACAGAGATCCTTGAGGATCTTGACCTTCAGCTCCTCGTTCTCGGTGGCGGCCTCGATGACGAGGTCGCAATTGGCAAGCTTCGCCTTGTCGGTCGTGGCATTGATGCGCGCCAACGCCGCCTCACGATCGGCGGCGCTCATCTTCTCCCTCTTGACCAGACGGTCGAGGCTGCCGTCGATGGTGGAAAGCCCCCGCTTCACCGCGGCATCCGAAATATCGACCATGGTCACGCTCAGCCCGGCCGCCGCGCAAATCTGCGCGATGCCGTTGCCCATGGTGCCCGCCCCGATGATGCCAACCGATTCAATCATGCTGTACGTCCCTGTTTCGCGGGCGACCGGTGCCCGCCCCTTGTCCATGCCGCCCTGATATCAGAGCCGGGCTGCGACCGGAACCGCCCGATCGGCCTGCAGCCAGCCGGCGATCCCGGGCCAGGCGGTGGCGAGCGTTTGGTGGCCGAGAAAAAGGCCGAGATGGCTGGAAGGCACGACGGCGCGCTCGATCTGACTTGCCGGCGTGCCGAGCCGCGGGGCCGTCGCCATTGCCTGCGCCGCCGGCACGATCTCGTCGTCGCTGCCGGCCAGCAGGAACACCGGTATCCTCACGTCGGCGAGACTGATCCTGCGGCCGAGCGCGACAAACGTCCCGTTCGCGATCCGGTTCTCCCGATAGATCCAGCGTACGACCTGCAGGTAATAGGTGCCGGGCAAATCCACAGTCTGGTCGTGCCAGCGCAGGAAGCGCTCTTGCAATTCCCGATCGGCGGCCGTCTCCGGGGACAGGCTTCGTTGCAGCACCGACGCGGTGTCGGAGGCACGACTCCAGAACCGCAGAATATGTGCACCCCTGACGATGCCACCGCCGCTTTCGACGATCCCCTCGAATGCCGCCTGTGGCGCGCTGCCGACCAGCCGCACCAGGCCCGAATCCACGGACACATCGACCGGCGTGCCTGCGAGCACCAGCCGCCGTACCTTTTCCGGAAAGCGCGCGGCATAGACGAGCGACAGCCATCCACCCTGGCACAGCCCGATCAGATCGACAGGCGCACCCAGCTCATCAACGGCAACGTTGAGATCGGCAAGGTACTGGTCGATGGAAAAGTAGCGCATGTCCGGCGAGGCCGAACGCCAGTCGGTCAGAAAGACGCGGCCGAGGCCGCTCTGCTGCAGCCGCTCGACGATGCTGTGGCCGGGCGCGAAATCGGCAATCAGCGTGGTATGCAGCGCATAGGGCCCGCAAATCAGAACCGGCTGTCCGGCGCGGGTCAGCGAAAAATCGCGCAGCTGCATGGTGGCAAGCTCAAGCGCAACCTCATTCGCCGTGGTCCACGGCAATTCGGGCCCAGGGGCAGGCGCCAGACGGGCGGCATCCCGTTCGAGCCACCAGAACATCGTATCCACGGCGAATTTGGTGGCCGCATACGGCCACAACATCGGGTCTTGCGGCCAGGCCGCCCCCGAAGGAGGCTGCCTTGGCGATTTATCCGATGGCTCACCCATGCGCGTACTCGCGATATCGCCGGCCTTCTCCGCCGGGTCCGGCGCCTTATCTTCCGCAGGAACCATCTCGCTGGCCGATCGGTTGTTCAATGCGGTCATTTGACCTTCCTCAAGGGATCGGAACCGGCAGGCGCTAGGTTACCTGCAATTGGTGACAATGGGAGCCAGGCATGGATGAAATTCCCGATCTCGTGATCTCGCCCGAGAAGGTGGCTGCGATCCTTTCCAAGGCGCGCCAGTTCGACGTCAAGGATGTGGTGACCGATCCCGACTCCGCTTCCAACGCCAGCGACGACGCCATGCTGTCGGTGCTGGAGGATCACGCATCCGATCCGGCCCGGAGCGAATTGGCTGCGATGATCCGCGGCCTGAACGAGGATGAGCAGATCGACCTCGTGGCGCTGGTCTGGCTCGGCCGCGGCGACGGCGACATCGGCGACTGGGAGGAAATCCGCTCGGAGGCCGATCGCGCCCATAACAAGCGGACGGCACAATATCTGATCGGCATACCCCTGCTCAGCGATTATCTCGAAGAGGCTCTCGCCCAGTTCGGCCACTCTGCCGAGGAGTTCGAGCGGCCCGTCTAAAGGTGCAACGGCCATGCCCTATCGTGCCAATGCCGACCTTCCCGCTTCCGTCCGCGGCCATTTGCCGGCGCATGCCCAGGACATCTACCGCGAGGCCTTCAATCACTCCTTTGCCTCCCATGCCGGCGACGTCAGGCAGGAGGAGATCGCCCACCGCACCGCCTGGGCGGCGGTCAAGCGCAGCTACGTCAAGGTGGGCGAGACATGGGAGCCGCTGAAGGATCGCGGCTAATCGCCGGTCAGATGTTTCTCGATGTCGCCGACGGGATGGCGGGTGAGATCCTTGTTGATCTCGGCGATCACGCGCGAGGCGACGTCGGCATGCAGCGCGGCCCTGATATCGGCCAGCGTCCGCGGCGGCGCCACGATCACCAGCGCCGGCGCCTTCCTTTCCCGCACCACCCGCTCCATCGCGCCTGCGACCGTGTGGGCAAAGCGATGCTCGTTGATGTCGTGCCAGTCCGTCGTTTCCACGGAACTCCGGCGGCCTGAACCGAAGGCCTTGCCGAGGTGCCCCGGCCGGTCGGTCCCCTGTTGGTGGGTCGGTGGATTGTCGTTCTCGAGCACCTGCTCCGTCTTCAGGTTCGGGAATTTTTCGTCGCCCTCGTTGCGCAGGAAGAGCGCCTTGCGGCCATCGCCTACCAGCACATATGCATCGTGCGGAATTTTCAGCTTGTTCATCCCGGTAACCCCGGCTGACTTGATTGCGGTAGCCTAGGCGCCGGCGGCGAAGAGAAGGTTGAGCGAGGTCAAATCGGGCAGCCAAGCACCGCTTTGTCCTAGCCGATCACCCGCACCGGATCGGCGCCATCCCAATTCGCAGCCGCAGCCTTCACCTTTTCGAAAAAGCGGCCCTTGGAGCCGCTGATATCGGAAATCTCGATCACCGTGCCGGCATGGCCAGGAGTCTCGAAATAGGCGAAGCGTCCATTGGGCCCCCCGATCTGTCCTTCGTGACCGACCTTGAAACCGGCCGCAATCGCGCGGTCGTAGAGGGCCTGGTAGTCGGTGCTCCAATAGGACATGTGCTGCAAGCCCTCGCCATGCTCGCGCAGGAAGTCGCGATACATCGAGGGCGCATCATTGCGCTGCTGGATCAATTCGATCTGCAGGTCGCCGGAATTGGCGAGCGCGATACTCATTTCGAGCGGCGAGTCCTCACCCTTGTAGCGATACCAATCGACTTTCACCGCCGGCACATAGAAGAACGGGCCGACGCGCAGAGTCCCGGTCCAGAATTTCATGGCGGAGGCAATGTCGCGGACGACATAGCCGTTCTGGCAGACCTTGCCGAACAACGCGCTCATGCAGCAATTCCCATTCTCACAGTCCGCTCAGTCCGGCGTCCACCGCAAGCGTCTGTGCGGTGATGTAGACGCTTTCATCCGAGAGGAAGAACAGCACGGCATAGGCGATCTCCCAGGCCGTCGCCTGCCGGCCGAACGGCGTGCCGGCCCTGCCGCGCGAGGGTCGGCCGGCGCCGGCGGCGCGGCCGTTGGGCGTGTCGACGAGGCCGGGATAGACCAGATTGACGCGGATGCCGCGGCGCGCACCGAGATGGGCGATATTGCGCATCAAGCCGCCGAGCGCCGCCTTGGAGGAGTCGTAGACCGCCATCTGCGAGCCGGCCTTGAGTGCCGCAATCGACGAGATGAACACGATCGACCCGCCGTTCTCGAACTTGTCGAGCGCTTCGCGGCAGCAAAACATCGGACCGCGCACATTGACGTCGTAGATGTAGTTCCATTCTTCGGCGCTGACGCCGTCTAGTCCGATCTTTCCGAACGTACCGACGTTCAGCACCATGCCGTCGATCCCGCCCATCGTCTGCTGCGCCTCCTCGATCATGCGCGCGACATCGCTTTCCCTGGTGACATCGGCCTGAATGACGAAGGCGCGGCCTCCCTCGGCCGTGATGCGGCCGACCGTGTGCTCCGCCGCGGTGCGGTTGGCGTCGGCCACTGCGACATGGGCGCTCTCCCGCGCACACAGGATGCTCATGGCGCGCCCGTTGCCGGTCGGATCGGTCGCCGCATCGAAAATGCGCTGGCCGCCGCCGACAATCAGGATGCGCCTGCCCTTGAGCCGGCCCCTGCCCGGCGCGTGGCCGTCGGATTCCAGCGAAAGCGGACGGACATAGCGCTCCGGCTTGACGTCGCCGCCCTCGGCCATTTCACGCACTCCGTTTCTTGCCGCCCTCGAACACGGCCATGCCGGCGGCCGGATCGAGATCGGTCTGGGTCGCCTCCGTCAACCGCGCCATCATCATGTAGCAGCCGACGGTAAAGATGGATTCGACGATCTCCTGGTCGCTGAAATGCTTTCGCACGCCTGCGAATATCGCATCGGGTACGCGGACATTCTCCACCACTTCGCGGCCGAAGGCGAGCAGCGCGCGCTCGGCTTCGTTGAAGACGGCGGCGGCATAGTCGCCGCGCGCGAGCGCATCGATCTGCGGCTGGGTCACCCCGACGCCGAGAGCAATCGGCACATGCTGGCGCCACTCGTACTCGCCGCCCTCGATATGGGCGACCTGCAGAATCAACAGCTCGCGGTTGACGTGGCTGAGCTTCTGCTTGTGCAGGATCGAATTGGCGAACCGCATCGCCGGCAGCATGTTGGTTTCCGCATGGGCCATCATCCGGAAGATGTTGAGCTTCACCGTCATCCGGTCGAAGGAAGCGCGGATGTCGCCGGTCGTGGCTTGCGGGTCGATCAGGGGCAGTCGGGCCAAATGCGTCTCCCTTGGATTTTCTGGTTCTTGCGTCCCCGTAGTTTCCCGCGACTTCGGCGTCCCGATCAAGCACGACAGCGGCAAAACTGCCCCGGCATGGCCGCGCGATGCTGCCATGCGCTTCTGTGCTTGAGTCCCTCGCCCGGCCCGGGCATAAAGACAGCTAACCTGACAAAAATCGAACCAGCCCAAGGATTTACGATGCCGCCCTATCGTTCCCGCACCACCACCCATGGCCGCAACATGGCGGGCGCCCGCGGCCTTTGGCGCGCGACCGGCATGAAGAACGAGGACTTCGGCAAGCCGATCATCGCGGTCGTCAATTCCTTTACCCAGTTCGTGCCCGGCCATGTGCATCTGCAGAACCTCGGGCAACTGGTGGCGCGCGAGATCGAGAAGGCCGGCGGCGTTGCCAAGGAGTTCAACACCATCGCCGTCGACGACGGCATCGCGATGGGCCATGACGGCATGCTCTACAGCCTGCCCTCGCGCGAGCTGATCGCCGATAGCGTCGAGTACATGGTCAACGCGCATTGCGCCGATGCCATGGTCTGCATCTCCAATTGCGACAAGATCACGCCCGGCATGCTGATGGCGACGCTGCGCCTCAACATCCCGACCGTATTCGTCTCCGGCGGGCCGATGGAGTCGGGCAAGATCGTGCTGAAGGGCAAGAAGCGCGCGGTCGACCTGATCGACGCCATGGTGGCCGCCGCCGACAGCGCCGTCACCGATAGCGAAGTCGAGGTGATCGAGCGATCGGCGTGCCCGACCTGCGGCTCCTGCTCGGGCATGTTCACCGCCAATTCCATGAACTGCCTGACCGAGGCGCTGGGTCTTGCCCTGCCCGGCAATGGCTCGGTGCTGGCAACGCATGCCGACCGCAAGGGCCTGTTCGTCGAGGCCGGGCATCTGATCGTCGATCTTGCCCGCCGCTACTACGAGCAGGACGACGCCGGCGTGCTGCCGCGCGGCATTGCGAGCTTCAAGGCGTTCGAGAACGCCATGACGCTCGACATCGCCATGGGCGGCTCGACCAACACGGTGCTGCATCTTCTCGCTGCCGCCCATGAGGGCCAGGTACCTTTCTCGATGAGCGACATCGATCGTCTCTCGCGCAAGGTGCCGGTGCTGTGCAAGGTCGCGCCATCCGTTCAGGACGTGCACATGGAAGATGTGCACCATGCCGGCGGCATCATGGGTATCCTCGGCGAGCTCGACCGCGCCGGCCTGATCACCACCGATGTGCCCACGGTGCATGCCACGACGCTGAAGGATGCGCTGGAGCGCTGGGACATCGTGCGCACGTCGAGCGAGAAGGTGCGCCATTTCTACCGCGCCGCGCCCGGCGGGGTGCCGACCCAGGTCGCCTTCAGCCAGGACCGCCGGTTCGACGACGTCGATCTCGACCGCGAGAAGGGCGTGATCCGCAATGCCGTGCATGCATATTCGAAGGACGGCGGCCTCGCCGTGCTGTTCGGCAACCTCGCCAAGGACGGCTGCATCGTGAAGACGGCCGGCGTCGACGAGAGCATCCTGAAGTTCTCCGGCCCCGCCCGCATCTTCGAGAGCCAGGACGCCTCCGTCGAAGCCATTCTGGGCAACAAGGTGAAGGCCGGCGACGTGGTCGTGGTCCGTTATGAAGGTCCGCGCGGCGGTCCGGGAATGCAGGAGATGCTGTATCCGACCAGCTATCTGAAATCGAAGGGTCTCGGCAAAGCCTGTGCCCTGATCACCGACGGGCGCTTCTCCGGCGGCTCGTCGGGCCTGTCGATTGGCCATATCTCGCCGGAAGCCGCCGAAGGCGGATTGATCGGTCTCGTCGAGGAAGGCGACATCATCGAGCTCGACATCCCGAACCGCAGGATCAACCTCGCGGTGCCGGAATCCGAACTTGAGCGCCGCCGCGCTGTCATGGTCGCCAAGGGGAAGGCCGCATGGAAGCCGGCGCCTCGCAAGCGCGCGGTCTCGACGGCGCTGAAATCCTACGCGGCATTCGCCAGCAGCGCCGCGCGCGGCGCCGTCCGCATCGTGCCGGAGTGAGTTAGGGGATCGGGATCAGGCGCCAGCCGACGGCAGGCTTGCCGCGGCGATGGCGACGAACTGGGCGAACCGGCGGCCGATGCGGCCGGGGGCGCTTGCCAGCAGTTTGCGTACCTTTGCCATAGCTCGAGTTCCTCGTGAGGCCGGAACAACCGGCCGCACTCAGAAGATGAGCCTTGCGAGCTAAGTCGTCGAGATATCAGCGAAAATAGCAACGCCTGGTTCGCCGGACCGGCATTTTGCAGTGGGTTTGTTGCCCCGTTCGACCGGGCGGCGAAGAGATTCTTCTCCGCCCGATCCGTCCCGTTCCGGCACTATTTCGGCGTCACCCCGAATGTCGCGGCGAACCGCTTGGCATAGACCGGCCATACCTCGGGATTGATGATGCGCGGCGGCCGCTTGCCGTCGAGCGCATCGAGCAGTTGTTCGGCGGCGATACGGCCCATGTTGACCCGCGCCTCCTTGGTGACGCCTGCGGTATGCGGGCTCGCCAGCACATTGTCGAACTGCAGCAGCGGATGCTCCGGCGGCGGCGGCTCCTTGTCCCAGACGTCGAGCCCGGCGCCGGCGATACGCTTCTCCTTCAACGCGTCGTAGAGCGCACGCTCGTCATGGATGAAGCCGCGCGCGGTGGTGATGAAGAAGGCATGCGGCTGCATCAGCGCAAACTGCTTGACGCCGATCATGCCGCGGCTGCCGGCATCGAGCGGACAGGAGATCGAGACGAAATCGGAGCGCCGCAGCAGGTCGTCGAGCTCGACTTTCTCGCCGCCCCGCGCCGCGATCTCTTCGGCCGTGAGATACGGATCATAGGCGATGACCTTCATGTGCAGGAGGCCATTGCAGAGCTCGGCGATGCGCCGGCCGACATTGCCGATGCCGACAATGCCGATGGTCTTGCCCTTGGCCTCGTTGCCGATCAGCGCGTTGCGGTTGACGTGACGCTCGCGCCGCAGCGCTCGGTCGGCTTCCAGGATACGCTTCGACAGCGTCAGCAGCATGCCGAGCGCGTGCTCGGCGACCGAATTGGCGTTGCCGCCGGACTGGTTGACGACCAGCACGCCGGCATCGGTGCAGGCAGCGACGTCGACGGGATCGAAACCCGCGCCGTTGGACGAGACGATCAGGAGATTCGGCGTGCGCTTCAGAAGATCCTTGTCGACGTGAAAATGCCGCGCCAGCTCGTCGCGCGCCGCTCCGATCTGGTAGGCATGCGCCGCCGACAGGATCGGCGTGAAGACATCGGCCGGGCTCTCGTTCTCGAGCTTGTCGAGCCGCACGTCGGGCCGGCTTTTCATGATTTCGGTATAGATGTCGTGGGCGAGGTATTTGACGTAGAAGACGCGCTTGTTGTTGACCGACATTGAACCGCTTTCGGTTGGAAATATTACGGAACTGGATTGCGGGGCGGCGGAGTCATCGACTCATTCCGACTTGATGCCCGCGGCCTTGATGATCGGACCCCATTTGTCGTAATCGGCATGGATCTTGGCATCAAAGTCCTTCGTCGAGCTGCCGATCGAGGCGGCGCCGAGCTTTGTCAGCCGCTCCTTCACGACAGGATTGTTCAGCGCGTCAACGAAATCGCCCGAGAGCCTTGCGGCGAGATCGGGAGCCATGCCGGCGGGACCGAGCACGCCCCACCATACTTCGGTATCGTAGCCGGGCACGGTCTCAGCCATGCTGGGGACATCAGGCAGGAACGATGCGCGCCTGGCGGTGGTCACCGCGAGCGCCCTCACCGTTCCACCGGCGATCTGGCCGACCGATTCCGGACCATTGTTGAAGGACAGCGGAATCTGTCCGCCGATGAGATCGTTGATCGCGGGTGCGCCGCCCTTGTAGGGAACGGCGACGATGTCGACCTTGGCGACGCTCTTGAGAAGTTCGCCCGCCAGATGCGTCGAGGTGCCGTTGCCGGCATGCGCAAAGGAGAGACTGCCGGGCTTGGCCTTGGCCGCAGCGATCACATCGGCAACCGTCTTGAACGGCGAGTCCGCACGCACCAGCAGCAGGTTCGGCGACGATGCCAGCAGCGAGATCGGAGTGAAATCCTTGAAGGTGTCGTAAGGCAACGACGGGTAGAGGAACGGGTTGGTGGCGTGACCGCTGGCGACCACGATCATCGTGTGGCCGTCAGGCGGTGCGGCTGCGAGCGCCTGGGATGCGATGACTCCGCCGGCGCCGGCCCGGTTCTCCACGACGACCGGCTGCCCCCACGTTTTCGATACGACGTCGCCCAGCGTACGGGCCAGCACATCGACGGCACCCCCCGCAGGGTAAGGCACCAGCAGGCGCACCGGCTTGGAAGGAAAGGGCTGCGCGCCGGCCATGTCGCCGACGGCCAGCGTGGCGGCTGCCGTGATGGCGGCCCGCAACCATTTGTTCATGGCTTCCTCCCGGATTCGCTGCTTGTGCCGCAGCGTGTCTTCTACATGGTCGAACAAGGTCGCATGCGAGGCATATCATCTCACATTATCGCATGCGCCGATCACATGGCCGCATGTTGACAAAGCTGCGGGGCGCGTCAAGTTCGGCCGCTCAAGACGACCGCGGGCGAGAGGTCCGCGCAAGATCGTCGCAAGATAGCGGAGAAGGCCATGGCCGCGGAGACCGCGCGGAGCTGGCACGAGATCGTGCTGCAGACGCTCAAGCGCAACGACATACGACTGGTGCCCTACGTGCCGGACCGGGTGCTGACGCCGCTGATCAGGAATTTACACGCCGACTCCTTCTTCAACGTCTTCGCCACCGCACGCGAGGAAGAGGCCGTCGGCATCGTCTCCGGCGCCTGGATGGGCGGCATGCGCGGAGCCATGCTGATGCAGACTTCCGGCTTTGCGACGCTCGCCAACGTGCTGGCTTCCCTCGTCGTGCCCTCGCAGATTCCGCTGATCATGTTCGTCTCCGAGCGCGGCACGCTCGGTGAATTCAATGTGGGCCAGTCGCTGGTCTGCCGCACCATGCGCCCGGTGCTGGATTCGCTCGCCATGGAGCACCACACCTGCACGCGGATCGAGGAGTTCGAGTTCATCGCCGACCGCTCGATCAAGCAGGCTGTTGCCACGCAGGCGCCGGTCGCGCTGATCCTGTCGCCGCTATTGACCGGCGGCAAGACCTTGGAGCAGTGAGCGCACCCATGAACGCCCCTGCCCGCAACACCAAGGTGATGAACCGCTTCGATCTTGCCTCGCGCCTTGTCGCAAAACTGAAGAACGAGGAAGCCGTCGTCGGCGGCATCGGCAATACCAATTTCGATCTCTGGGCCACCGGCCGCCGCCCGCAGAATTTCTACATGCTCGGCAGCATGGGCCTGGCCTTCCCGATCGCACTCGGCGTCGCGCTGGCGCAGCCGAAGCGGCGCGTGTTTGCGCTGGAAGGCGACGGCTCGCTCCTGATGCAGCTCGGCTGTCTTTCGACGATTGCAACGCTGAAGCCAAAAAACCTCACCATGGTGGTGATGGACAACGGCGTCTATCAGATTACCGGCTCGCAACCGACGCCGGCCGCGGCGTCCGCTGATCTCGTCGCCATCGCCGTTGCCAGCGGCCTTTCCAAGAGTTCCTGGGCAGCAGACGAAGAGGATTTCGAGCGACTGATCGAGCAGTCCCTTGCTAACGACGGACCGACGCTGATCGGCGTGCACATCGATGACAAACCCGGCACCGGAAACACGCGGCGCGATCCCGTGCAGATCAGGGAGCGCTTCATGCACGGGCTGGGCGTGCGGCAACCGTTGTAATCCGGCTTGTTAAGAAACGGCAATTAACCACGCATGGCGACCGTTACACATCTGCGGTAGGCCCGTGCTAGGCTTGCGCCATGACCATGTTTCTTCGTCTCGTCGCCTGGGGCCTGGCTGCCGCCGTTACCTTTGCGTCGCTCGGACCGGCAAATTATCGGCCGCATGCCGATGTCGGCCAGAACGGCGAACATGCGCTTGCCTTCGTGCTCGTCGGCTTGGCCTTCGGGCTTGCCTACCGGCACAACCGCATGCTCACCGCTATTCTGGTGGTGTTCGGAACGGGTCTGCTCGAAATCCTGCAATTCTGGGCGCCCGGCCGGCATGCACGGCTGTCGGATTTCGTCGTCGATGCACTCACCGCTTGCGTGGGGCTTGCCGGCGCAGCCGCGCTCGATTGGCTCGTCAGCCGCAACCGCCCGCAGACGTCATAAAAAAGTCCCCGCGGAGGCCAGCTCCGCAGGGACCGTTGCTCCGGATTCTTGCCGCCTTAGTCGATCACCCGGATCACCTTGCGGGTGCGCGGCTCCACGATCACGCGCTGATCGTTGACCACGGCATAGCGATACTCGGTGTGGTTCGGCACGACGCGCAGTTCCACGCTCGGCGGCAGCGGCTCCCCGACCACGACGCGTTCCTGGACAACGACGGAGCGCTCGCCGCGCGGAATCGCGGTAATTACAGCATTCGGAATTTCCACCGCGGCGCCGACGGCTGCACCCACGGTGCCGCCGACGACGGCGCCCACAGGCCCGCCCACCTCGCCGCCCGCCCGCGCGCCATCATGAGCGCCCTGCACGGTGGTGGATTGCGCAAACGCCGAGCCCGACGCAAGCAGCGAGGCGGCAAGCAGCGAAACGGCAATGTGTCTGTTCATCATGTCCTCCAGGGGTTGAAGATGTCTCTCAACCGCCGAAAGAGCATGATGTTCCGGTTCCCCGTTCCGGAACTCTGAAGCGCCGGCGCTTCGCGCCGACGCCTCTTTCGCTGAGTCCGGCAAGTGGCCAGCACTCAGCCCGGTCCTGCGCCTTGCGTGGCCGTGTAGACGGCATAGAGCGACTGGCTCGCCGCCATGAACAGGCGGTTGCGCTTGGGGCCGCCGAAGCAGATATTGCCGCAGACCTCCGGCAGGCGGATGCGGCCGAGCAGCTTGCCGTCCGGCGACCACACCGTCACGCCGCTGTAACCGACGTTACGGCCGGCGTTGCTCGAGCACCAGACATTGCCGTTGACGTCGCAGCGCACACCGTCCGGCCCGCACTTCACACCGTCGACCATGAAGTCGCTGAAGCGACGGTGGTTGGTGAGCTTGTTGTCGGTGCCGACATCGAACACGAACATATCGCCCTTGCCGCCGGGACCGGTATCGCCCGGCCCCTTGCCGGTGGAGGCGACGTAGAGCCGCTTGTAGTCGGGCGAGAAGCAGAGGCCGTTCGGATCCGGCACCTGCTCCTCGGTCACCACGAGGTCGATGCGTCCCGAGGGATCGATGCGATAGCAGTTGGTCGGCAGTTCGCGCCTGCCCGGCACGAATCCCGCGGGCTGGCCGATCCGCGGATTGAGCTTGCCGCCGGCGTTGCTGGGGCCACCCGCCACATCGGGCTCGCCTTCGTAGAGCTGACCGCCATAGGGGGGATCGGTGAACCAGTAGCTGCCGTCCGGATGAGCAACGACGTCATTGGGTGAGTTGAGCTTCTTGCCACCGTAGGAGTCGGCCAGCACGGTCGCGGTGCCGTCGTGCTCATAGCGCACCACGCGCCGGGTGAGATGTTCGCAGGACAGCTGCCGCCCCTGGAAATCGAAGGAGTTGCCATTGGAGTTGTTGGAGGGCGTCCGGAAGACGCTGACATGGCCGTCGTCTTCGGACCATCGCATTTGCCTGTTGTTGGGAATGTCGCTCCACAGCAAGTATCGCCCCTGCGCGCTCCAGGCCGGACCTTCGGCCCACAACAATCCCGTGTGGAGTCGCTTGATAGCCGTATTCGGCTGGGCAAGGTTATTGAAAGACGGATCGACCGCGATGATGTCGGGATCCCAGAAGTAAGTGGTCGGAGCGCCACGCGGGCTGAAATCGCGCGGCGGGGTCGTTATGGTAGATGGCGGCGCTGCCGGACTTGGCGAAGCCGCCGAGGTGCCCTGGGCAAGCACATGACCGGCCCCGGCCATCGTGGCGCCGGCCGCGATCGCGGCCCCTTGCACCAGCTTCCTTCGCGAGATCATTGATACGGGATCGCGCACGTCGCGTGTCATCTCATCCTCCCAATGTCTGTGCCGGCCGGTTGATCCCCGCCAGGCCGCCGCAAGCCTAGTCCGGTCCGCGACCGGTTGCGAGCGGCGATGGCATCAGCCTGTGACTGAATAGTGCAGGCAAGATGGCAGGCGACTCCGGCTACGCAAAAAGGCCACGCCGTCGTCACCGCGGATGGGCGACAACCCACAAAATGATTGCGATCAATCTCGGGATGGAGCTGTCGGATCGAGAGCCGCGCCGGCTTCGCTGCAGCGAAAGAACGATTCCGGAAAGTCAGAGGCTGTCTTCGGGAAAGATCACGCTCGAACAAAGAGATAATGCGCGACGACGATCCGAAGAAACGTCATCGCGCGTCAGTCTTCGTTCGCCTTGAAGCGCCCCAATCCCTTCAGCACGAATGGCGCCAGCAGCGCGATCAGGGCGATGGCAAGCAGTGTTGCCGAAATCGGACTTTGCACCAGCGTCATGGGATCGCCGAGACTGATCTGGAGCGCGCGGCGGAGCTGGCTCTCGGCGATCGGCCCGAGGATGAGGCCGACGACGACGGGCGCGATCGGAAAATCAAACCGGCGCATCAAGAAGCCCATCACGCCGAAACCGGCCAGCATCGAGAGTTCCACGACCGAAGGCTTGGCCGCAATGGTCCCCATGGTCGCGAAAACCAGGATGCCGGCGTAGAGCCAGGGCTGCGGGATCGCAAGCAACCTCACCCACAGGCCGACCAGCGGCAGGTTGAGCACAAGCAGCATGCCGTTGGCGATGAACAGGCTGGCGATCAGGCCCCACACGAGGTCGGGCCGCTCCGCAAACAGCAGCGGACCCGGATTGAGGCCATATTGCTGAAAGCCCGCCAGCATCATCGCGGCCGTGGCGGAGGTCGGAAGTCCCAGCGTCAGCAGAGGAACGAGCGTGCCGGCGGCGGAGGCGTTGTTGGCGGCTTCCGGTCCCGCCACGCCTTCGATGGCGCCCTTGCCGAATTCCTCGGGATGCTTGGTGAGTCTTTTCTCGGCGGAGTAGGACAGGAAGGTCGGAATCTCGGCGCCGCCGGCCGGAAGCGCTCCGATCGGAAAGCCGAACATCGTGCCGCGCAGCCACGGCTTCCACGAACGCTTCCAGTCTTCCTTCGTCATCCAGAGCGAGCCACGGACGGGCTCGAGCTTCTCCTCGGTATGATGACGGCGCGAAGCGACATAGAGCGCCTCCCCCACCGCGAACAGACCGACGGCGAGCGTCGTCACCTCGACGCCATCGAGCAGCTCGGGAATGCCGAATGCAAGCCGCGCCTGGCCGGTGAGCTTGTCGATGCCGACAAGGCCGAGCGTCAACCCGATGAACAGGCTGGTCAGTCCGCGGATCGGCGAATCCCCGAATGTTGCCGACACCGTGACAAAGGCCACGCACATCAGCGCGAAGTAATCCTCCGGCCCGAAACGCACGGCGACGTCGACCAACCATGGCGCGAGGAAGGCGAGGCCGATGGTCGCAATCGTTCCGGCCACGAAGGAACCGATCGCCGACGTTGCCAGTGCCGGCCCGCCCCGGCCGGCCTTGGCCATCTTGTTGCCCTCGAGCGCCGTCGCCATCGAGGCGCTCTCGCCGGGCGTGTTGATGAGAATGGCGGTGGTCGATCCTCCGTACATGCCGCCGTAATAGATGCCGGCGAACATGATCAGCGATCCGCCGGGGTCGAGCTTGTAGGTCACCGGCAGCAGCAAGGCGACGGTCAGCGCCGGTCCGATGCCGGGCAACACGCCAACGGCGGTGCCGAGGAACACGCCGATCAGCGCGTAAAGCAGGTTGATCGGCTGCAGCGCCACCGCCATGCCGTGCGCAAGCTGCGCAAATGTGTCGATCACAGCAATCGCTCCAGCGGGCCGGCGGGAAGGCTCAGGGTCAAGAGCTTGTCGAAAGCGAGAAAGATCAGCGTGCTAAGCACCAGCGCGATGGCAAGGTCGGTCAGAAGCGCGCGGCGCCCGAACGCCGCCGATGTCGCGACGAACAGCGCCGAGGTCGCCAGGATGAAACCGCCACCGAAGCCGATGATGGCGATCAGCAACGCAAGACCGGTGAGGATCAGGAACACAGGCCTGGGATCGGCGCTCTCGCGCGGCGGCAGGTTGCCGCGCAGTGCGTCGATGAAATTGCCGATCGCTAGAAGGCCGAGCCCGATGGCCACGACGATCGGCATCGCCCCCGGCCCCGCCCCGTACATCGCACCGGGCGGCAGCCGGATCGCGTCGAAGACCAGCATGGCAGCAAGCACCGCCAGCACGGCCGCAATGACGAGGCCGGCGCGATCAACGTGCCGCGGTGCCTGCGCAGGATCGCCCGAGGCGCTATCCGTCATGATTTCACAAGGCCGACTGATTTCAGCACATCGGTGACGCGCGTCGTTTCCTTCTTCAGGAAGTCGGCGAAGGCATCGCCGCCGAGATAAGCATCCTCCCAGCCCTTCTGCTTGAGGATGTCCTTCCAGGCATCGGACTTGACCATTTTTTCCACGGCATCGCTCAACGTCTTGCGTTGCTCATCGGTGATGCCGGGAGGCGCCACCACCGAGCGCCAGTTGGCGATCACGAGGTCGATGCCCTGCTCCTTGAAAGTCGGAATATCCACGCCGGGGATCCGCTGTGCCGAGGTCACACCGAGCGCGCGCAGCTTGCCGGACTTGATCTGCCCTTCGTACTCGCTGAGACCCGAAATGCCTGCGGTGACCTTAGCGCCCAGGATCGCAGCCAGGGACTCGCCGCCGCCGGAAAACGGGATGTAGTTGATCTTCTTAGCATCGGCACCGACGGTGCCGGCAAACAGCGCCGCCATGACATGGTCGACACCGCCGGCCGAGCCGCCGGCAAAGGTGACCTTGGCGATATCGGCCTTCACCGCCGCGGCGAGATCCTGCGCCGTCTTCAGCGGCGAACTCGCCGGCACGACGATGACCTGGATTTCCTCGGTGAGACGCGCGATCGGCGTCACCTGCTCGAGCGTCACCGGTGACTTGTTCATGGCCAGCGCACCGACCATGACAAAGCCGTTCACCATCAGCTGGTTACCATCGCCCTTGGCGCCGTTGACGAATTGCGCGATGCCCACGCTGCCGCCGGCGCCGGGGACGTTGGTCACCTGGACGCTGCGCGCGATCTTGGCGGCGACAAGCGCCTGTTGCATCGATCGCGCGGTTTGATCCCATCCGCCGCCGGGGGCCGCCGGCGCCATCAGCTTGAGTTCGAGCTGCTGCGCGAACGAAGGGCCGGCAGCCACAAGCGTGAACGCGACGATTGCGCCGAACAGGCGCTGATGGAACCGGATCATGAGGTGTTCTCCAGGACGAAGGCGGCGCGGTTGTCGTTGATGATTGGCCGCGTCCGTTTGACGCATAACAGCCAAAAACGCCGCCTCTGTCCAGACACGGTCGCCTGTTCCGTCCGGCTGTTTGACGGGACAAACGCGCGTGCGTGAACGATTCGCCTTACCCGGACCTCGGCCGCGATACGATAGGGCCGCAGCCTCTTGCGGCGCTATTTGAACAACCCGCCAGCGGCGACATGTCCTTTTCGTGCTGGCCGGACGCGGCGAAGAAATGCCGCTCCGGTTGCCCGAAGCGGCATCTGTTGCGCGGATATCAGAGGAGGCCCGCGCCGCGCGCCCACTTGTATTTCGCTCCCAGCACCTCGACCGGCATTTCGGTCGAATAGGCGTAGGCGGGAATGCCGTTCTGGTAGAGATACTCGGCGGCTTCCTCGACCTCGACGTCGCCGGCAAGCGAGGCGACCATCGGCTTCACGAAGCCCTTGGTCTCCATCTCCTTCTTCACCTCGACCATGTTGCGGGCGAACACCATCGGCGGCGTGACGATGGTGTGCCAGTAGCCGAGGATCAGCGAATGGATGCGCTCGTCCGTCAGGCCGAGCTTCACGGTGTTGATGTAGGTGATCGGCGGCTCGCCGCCGGTGATGTCGACGGGGTTGCCGGCCGCGCCGAACGGCGGGATGAATTTGCGGAACGCCGCGTCCAGATCCGGCGGCATCGACATCAGCGACAGGCCGTTGTCGACGCAGGAGTCGGACAGCAGCACGCCGGAGCCGCCTGCGCCGGTGATGATCAGGATGTTCTCGCCCTTCGGCGTCGGCAACACCGGCACGCCGCGCGCGAATTCGAGCAGCTGGCGCAGCGAACGGGCGCGGATCACGCCGGATTGCCTGAACACGTCCTCGTAGATCTTGTCGTTGCCGGCGAGTGCGCCGGTGTGCGAAGACGCGGCCTTTGCGCCCGCCGAGGTGCGGCCGGCCTTGAGCACGATCACCGGCTTCTTCTTGGCGACGCGTTTGGCGGCTTCCGCGAAGGCGCGGCCGTCCTTCAGATCCTCGCAATGCTGCGCGATGACGGTGGTGTTGGGGTCCTGCTCGAAGAAGGCGAGCAGATCGTCTTCGTCGATATCGGACTTGTTGCCGAGGCCGACGATGGCCGAGACACCCATCTTCGCCGAACGCGAGAAGCCGATGATTGCCATGCCGATGCCACCCGACTGCGACGACAGCGCCGCATGGCCCTTGACGTCGTAGGCGGTGCAGAACGTCGCGCAAAGATTGGCTGGCGTGTAGTAGAAGCCGTAGATGTTCGGTCCCATCAGGCGGATGTCGTATTTCTTGCCGACCTCGACGATCTCGGCCTGCAGTTCCGGCGCACCGGCCTCCGCAAAGCCTGACGGAATCAGCACGGCGCCCGGGATTTTCTTCTCGCCGCATTCGGCCAAGGCACCGGCGACGAATTTCGCGGGGATGGCAAATACCGCAACATCGATCACGCCCGGCACGTCCTTGACGCTCTTGTAGGCCTTGTAGCCCAGGATCTCGTCGGCCTTGGGATGGATCGGCAGGATTTCACCCTTGTAGCCGCCGTTGATGAGGTTCTTCATCACGGAGTTGCCGATCTTGCCGTCTTCCGCAGAGGCGCCGATCACGGCAACCGCCTTCGGCTGCATGATGCGGTTCATCGCCTTGACGATCTCTTCGGTCGGGCGCGGCTTCGGCCGCGGCTTGTAGTTGAAGTCGACGACGATGCGCACGTCGGCGGCAATCGCGTCCTTCCTGGTAGCGAACACCGGGTTGAGGTCGAGTTCGACAATCTCGGGGAAATCGGCCACGAGCTGCGAGACCTTGACGATGACATCGGCCAACGCGTCGCGGTTGACGGGGTCGCCGCCGCGCACGCCCTTGAGCATGTCATGGGCCTGAATGCCGTCGAGCATCGACAGCGCGTCGTCCTTGGTCGCGGGCGCCAGGCGGAAGGTGATGTCTTTCAGGACTTCGACCAGCACGCCGCCGAGGCCAAAGGCGACCAGCTTGCCGAAAGAGCCGTCAGTGATGGAGCCGACAATGACTTCGGTGCCGCCGGCCAGCATTTGCTGCACCTGCACGCCCTCGATCCTGGCGTCGGCCTTGTATTTCTTCGCGTTCGCCAAAATGGTGTCGTAGGTCTTCTGGGCGTCTTCGGCGGTCTTCACGCCAACGACTACGCCGCCGGCCTCCGTCTTGTGGAGAATGTCGGGGGAAACGATCTTCATCACGACGGGGAAGCCCATCCCGCCGGCGAGCTTGCCGGCTTCGGCGGCCGACTTCGCCACGCCCTCCTTCGGAACCGGGATGCCATAGGCGTCGCAAACGAGCTTGCCCTCAGGAGCGGTCAGGCTGGTGCGTTTTTCGGCTTTGACCGCATCGAGCACTCTGCGGACAGCATCTCTATTCGACATCGGGGGTTCCTCCTGGAGCACTCTAGTGGCCGCTTCCTTGGCATCTGATATCTGGGCTTCCGCCCGATGCGGCCAAATTTATGGTATTTGGTATGCCAGAATTCAACTTGTCAAGTTAGCTTAGCTCGTCATTTCGCGGAAAACAGCGGCAGCTTGACACACTGGTATTTGGCATGCCAAAAACCTTTGCCCCGTTCTTCTGGTAAGAGAAGTTTCCCCACCGGAGGAGACGAGTCGTGCCGCAGAGCAAAGCAACCAAGGCGCCGCCAACCATGACCGATGCAGATATTGCGATCGTTCGGATTGCGCCAGAGACCAGCTTCAAGAACAAGGCCTACGAGGCGTTGAAGGAAGCCATTTTGAAAATGGACATCTACTCCACGCCCGAACCGGTCATGCTGGACGAACGCGCGCTCTCGGAACGCCTCGGCGTCAGCCGCACGCCGATCCGCGAAGCCATCGCGATGCTCGAGCAAGACGGTTTTGTGAAGACGGTGCCGCGCCGCGGCATCATCGTGGTCCGCCGTACCAAGAACGAGATCGTCGACATGATCCGCGCCTGGGCGGCGCTGGAAAGCATGGCCGCGCGGCTGATCACCACCACCGCACGCAAGCGCGACATCTCGGCACTGCGGGACTTCTTCAAGGATTTCGATCTGAAGAACCGGCTGCCTCAGGATCATGTCGAGGAATATTCGAAGGCCAACATCGCCTTCCACCAGGCGCTGATCTCGCTGTCGGAATCGCCGACCCTGATCGACATGACCAACGACATTCTCCTGCATGTGCGCGGTTATCGCCAACTCACCATCGGGCGGAGGGATCGTACGGCGACTTCCCTGCCCGAGCACCTTGCCATCATCGAAGCGCTGGAAGCGCGCGATACCGAGCTTGCCGAAAAGCGCGCACGCGACCACACGCTGGGTCTGGCCTCCTATGTCGAGGCGCACGGCCAGGAACTGTTCACCTAACGATTGATCCAAGAGACGAGGAATTCGTCCGCACCGCGATCAGGGAGACGCCGCCCATGCTGAATACCGCAGTCAAGTCCGAGGCACCGGGCACCGAGCAGGAACTCACCGACGGCTTTCACCTCGTCATCGACGCGCTCAAGCTCAACGGCATCAACACCATCTATAATGTGCCGGGCATCCCGATCACGGATTTGGGCCGCATGGCCCAGGCTGCCGGCATTCGCGTGATCTCGTTCCGTCACGAACAGAACGCGGGCTATGCGGCCGCGATGGCGGGCTTCCTGACCAAGAAGCCGGGCGTGTGCCTCACCGTCTCGGCGCCGGGCTTCCTCAACGGCCTCACGGCGCTCGCCCATGCCACCACCAATTGTTACCCGATGATCCTGATCTCCGGCTCCTCCGAGCGCGAGATCGTCGACCTGCAGCAGGGCGACTATGAGGAAATGGACCAGCTCGCGATCGCAAAGCCGCTGTGCAAGGCGGCCTATCGCGTGCTGCACGCCCAGGACATCGGCATCGGCTTTGCGCGCGCCATCCGCGCCGCCGTCTCCGGCCGCCCGGGCGGCGTCTATCTCGACCTGCCCGCAAAACTGTTCGGCCAGGTGATGAACGCCGAAGCCGGCCGGAAGTCGCTGGTCAAGGTGATCGACGCGGCTCCGGCCCAGATCCCCGCCCCCGCCTCCGTCAAGCGCGCGCTCGATGTGCTGAAGAGCGCCAAGCGTCCCCTGATCATCCTCGGCAAGGGGGCGGCCTATGCGCAGGCCGACGAGGAAATCAAAGACTTCGTCGAGAAGAGCGGCGTACCCTTCCTGCCGATGAGCATGGCCAAGGGCCTGCTGCCCGACACCCATCCGCAATGCGCGGGCGCTGCCCGCTCAACGGTGCTGAAGGATTCCGACGTCGTGATGCTGATCGGCGCCCGGCTCAACTGGCTGCTCTCGCACGGCAAGGGCAAGACCTGGGGCGAAGCGCCGAAGAAGTTCATCCAGGTCGACATCGAGCCGAAGGAAATGGATTCCAACATCGAGATCGTCGCGCCCGTGGTCGGCGATATCGCCTCCTGCGTTGCCGCGCTCAATCAGGCGATGGCAAGCGGCTGGACTGCACCGCCTACCGACTGGACCAAGGCTGTCGCGGCCAAGCGCGAGGAGAACGTCGCCAAGATGGCGCCGAAACTGATGAACAACAAGTCGCCGATGGACTATCACGGCGCGCTCGGCGTGCTGAAGAACGTCATCAAGGATCGCCCCGATGCCATCCTCGTCAACGAAGGCGCCAATACGCTCGACCTCGCTCGCGGCGTCATCGACATGTACAAGCCGCGCAAGCGTCTCGACGTCGGCACCTGGGGCGTGATGGGCATCGGCATGGGCCAGGCGATCGCGGCGGCGCTGGAGACCGGCAATTCCGTGCTCGCGGTGGAGGGCGACAGCGCGTTCGGCTTCTCCGGCATGGAGGTCGAGACCATCTGCCGCTACAATCTTCCGATCTGCATCGTCATCTTCAACAATGACGGCATCTATCGCGGCACCGACGTCAACAATGCCAATTCCGATCCCGCGACGACCGTGTTCGTCAAGGGCGCGCGCTACGACAAGATGATGGAGGCCTTCGGCGGCGTCGGCGTCAACGCCACCTCGCCCGACGAGCTCAAGCGCGCCGTCAACGAGGCGATGGATTCGCGCAAGCCCACGCTGATCAACGCGGTGATCGATCCGGGCGCGGGTTCGGAGAGCGGCCGCATCGGCAACCTCAATCCGCAAAGCGTTCTGAAGAAGAAGTAAGTCCCTCAACCACCATTTCCCTGCGTTGCAGGGGCAGACAGAGTTACGGAGCAAAGACTATGACCAAGGCGCTTACGGGCGTTCGCATCCTCGATTTCACCCACGTCCAGTCGGGACCGACCTGCACGCAATTGCTGGCCTGGTTCGGCGCCGACGTGATCAAGGTCGAGCGCCCCGGCGTCGGCGACATTACGCGCGGCCAGCTGCAGGACATCCCCAACGTGGACAGCCTGTATTTCACCATGCTGAACCACAACAAGCGCTCGATCACGCTCGACACCAAGAACCCCAAGGGCAAGGAAGTCCTCACCGCGCTGATCAAGACCTGCGACGTGCTGGTGGAGAACTTCGGCCCCGGCGTGCTCGACCGCATGGGTTTCCCCTGGGAGAAGATCCAGAGCATCAACCCGAAGATGATCGTCGCCTCCATCAAGGGTTTCGGCCCGGGCCCGTACGAGGACTGCAAGGTCTATGAGAACGTTGCCCAGTGCACAGGCGGCGCGGCCTCCACCACCGGCTTCCGCGACGGCTTGCCGCTGGTGACCGGCGCGCAGATCGGCGACAGCGGCACC
Source organism: Bradyrhizobium sp. (assembly GCA_046349015.1). Classification (GTDB taxonomy): domain Bacteria; phylum Pseudomonadota; class Alphaproteobacteria; order Rhizobiales; family Xanthobacteraceae; genus Bradyrhizobium. The sequence continues at coordinate 335,284 of JAXMDE010000003.1, forward strand.
GGGCTGCATCTGGCGCTCGGCATCGTCACCGCGCTGTTCCAGCGCACCACGACCGGCAGGGGCCAGCGCGTCACCGCGGCGATGCAGGATGGCGTCCTCAACCTGGCACGCGTGAAACTGCGCGACCAGCAGCGTCTCGACCACGGCCCCCTGAAGGAATACAGCCAGTTCGGCGAAGGCGTTCCGTTCGGCGATGCCGTGCCGCGCGCCGGCAACGATTCCGGCGGCGGCCAGCCCGGCCGCATCCTCAAATGCAAGGGCTGGGAGACCGATCCGAACGCCTACATCTATTTCATCACCCAGGCGCCGGTGTGGGAGAAGATCTGCGACGTCATCGGCGAGCCCACCTGGAAGACCGACGCGAACTACGCCAAGCCCGCCGCGCGCCTGCCGCGGCTGAACGAGATCTTCGCCCGCATCGAGCAGTGGACGATGACCAAGACCAAGTTCGAGGCGATGGAAATCCTCAACAAGGACGACATCCCCTGCGGCCCGATCCTGTCGATGAAGGAACTGGCGGAAGACCCGTCGCTGCGCGCCACCGGCACCGTGGTCGAGGTCGATCACCCCACCCGCGGCAAGTATCTGTCGGTCGGCAACCCGATCAAGCTGTCGGACTCGCCCTCCGAGGTCACCCGTTCCCCGCTGCTCGGCGAGCACACCGACGAGGTCCTGCGCCAGGTGCTCGGCTTCAACGATCATCAGGTCGCCGAGATCCATGACTCCGGCGCGCTCGCCCCCCCGCGCAAGCAGGCCGCCGAGTAAAACGGCGAAAACAACCCCATGCACCGTACAAAAGGCCGCCGAAACCGGGCGGCCTTTTCGTTGATGCTGCGGCGGGCGACGGGCTGCTCTGATTGCTGCGCTGCAAAATTCAAAATGCTGCTATGCAAACAAGGGCATTGCTGCTGGCATTTGGTATACATAAATTGATCCCGAACAACGACATAGCCGCCGGCTGTGTCAATGAAAGGGAACTCACATGGCCAAGACCGCCGCTATCTCCTACGCCCCCGCCGGCTCGCTGTTCGCCCGGCTCATGAACGCGATCGACCGCGCCCTGAACGCCTCCGCCCGCATTGCACTGCGCAACGGCGATCTGCCGCGCTTCGGGCTCTGAGCCCGGTAATTGCAGGGTTTCCGGCGCTCCCTCCGCCTGCGACGGATCGTCATCCCCATGTAATACTTTCGACGATGGCCCCGGTTTCCGGGGCCATTTCCGTATGCACTCATTCCGATTGGCCCTACTATCGCGCAACATCTGCGACAAATCGGACAGGCCTGCGCAAGAACCGAATAATCGCTTGCGTTCTGGTATAACACATACCAAAATGTCGCATTGATAACGCTGGGATGACACCCACGACAGAAGCGGGTCTTCGGGAGGAGCTATGACGGATATGGTTCAGGCTGCGGCGCCCAGCGCTGCACGGGTCAGCGACACCTATCGCTGGACGCAGTTGGCCATCGGTGTCGCCGCAATGGTGATGATCGCCAACTACCAGTATGGCTGGACGTTCTTCGTTCCCGATATCCAGAAAACGTTCGGATGGGATCGTGCCTCGATCCAGTGGGCATTCACCCTCTTCGTTCTGTTCGAAACCTGGCTCGTTCCGGTCGAGGGCTGGTTCGTCGACAAATACGGACCGCGCGTCGTCGTGCTGATCGGCGGCATCCTCTGCGCCATAGGCTGGGCGATCAACGCCTATGCCACGACGCTGTCTGGCTACTATCTCGGCATGATCGTCGCCGGCATCGGCGCCGGCGGCGTCTACGGCACCTGCGTCGGCAATGCGCTGAAATGGTTTCCCGACAAGCGCGGTCTTGCCGCCGGCCTCACCGCCGCCGGATTCGGCGCGGGCTCGGCGCTGACGGTGGCGCCGATCCAGGCGATGATCAAGGACTCCGGCTTCCAGTCCACCTTCCTCTATTTCGGTCTCGGCCAGGGCATCATCATCGTGATCCTCGCCTTCTTCCTGTTCTCGCCGAAGCCGGGCCAGGTGCCCGCCGCGGTTCAGAACGCCAACGTCATCCAGAGCCGCCGCAACTACGCTCCGACCGAAGTGATCCGCCAGCCGATCTTCTGGCTGATGTACTTCATGTTCGTGATCGTCGGCGCCGGCGGATTGATGGTCACCGCCAATCTGAAGCCGATCGGCGTGGACTGGAAGGTCGACGCCCTGCCGGTGACGCTGATCGGCATGACCATGACCGCCGTTACCTTTGCGGCCACGATCGATCGCATCCTCAACGGCCTCACCCGCCCGTTCTTTGGCTGGATCTCCGACATGATCGGCCGCGAGAACACGATGTTCATCGCCTTCGGCATGGAGGGCATCGGCATCTGGGCGCTTTACGTGTGGGGTCACGATCCGATCTGGTTCGTGCTGCTGTCCGGCTTCGTGTTCTTCGCCTGGGGCGAGATCTACTCCCTCTTCCCCTCGACCTGCACGGATACGTTCGGCTCGAAGTTTGCAACCACCAATGCAGGCCTGCTCTACACCGCCAAGGGCACCGCAGCGCTTCTGGTGCCGCTCGGCAACTACATCCAGCAGACGTCGGGAAGCTGGGACAAGGTGTTCTGGGTCGCAGCCGGCGCCAATATCCTGGCCTCGCTGCTGGCATTCTTCGTGCTGAAGCCCTGGCGCAAGCAGGTCATCGCGGCGCAGGCGCGCGAAGCCTGACGGCACGCCACTCTACCTCAACGCGTCCATCCTTCGGATGGGCGCGTTTTCTTTTGTCATCTGGCATACCTGATACCTTCAAAATGACTAACGGCAGAGCACTTGGTCTCGCGGTGCAACAGCTCATCGGCCAAAAACAGTTAGCATTTCTGATGCTTGAAATCTCCCTTTCAACCCAATGTGTGAGTGATGGTGTATTGACAGTTGGCATTTTGTATACCAATATGCCCGCATCGTCCACTCATGGAGGTTGCAATGCTCGTTGGAGATGTTCTGCGCAAGAAACCCGCCAGCCGTGTTGCAACGGTCCGGATGAACGAGACCGTCGCCATCGCCGCCCAGCTGATGCGCTCCAGCAATATCAGCGCCCTGGTGGTCAAGGACGTCGTACGCACCGAGGGCAACACGGCGGTCGGCATGTTCACCGAGCGAGACGTGGTGCGCGCCATCGCCGAGCACGGCGCGGCCGGCGTCAGCCTGAAGGTCTCGCAGCTGATCTCGGTGCAACAGCTGGTGTCGTGCGCGTCCACGGATACGCTCGAGCATGCGCGTCACCTGATGAACAGGCATCACATCCGCCACCTGCCCGTGATCGACAATTACAGCCTGATCGGCGTCATCAGCATGCGCGACATTTCCAGTGCGTTCGATGACGCCGCCATGGCGAAGGCGGCTCCGGCGGCCGCTTGACGAAAGTCCTGCGGCCGGCGCTCGCTGCCGTGCTTGGGCCGGAAATGTCCGTCCTGCGGAACCAAAAGCCACGCTTTTGCATGATCGAGATGCCCTGACGGCCCGCCGCCCCCGTAGACAAGCGCGGGGGCCGGCGGCATCCTGCCTGCCGGAAAATCCCTTCAAGCAATAACGTGCGCGGCCGTCCGCGCCGGGGAAACGACAGAGGGCAGGCCATGTTCAAGACGCGCTTCACCGAAACGTTCGGCATCGAGCATCCCATCGTGCAGGGCGGCATGCAGTGGGTGGGACGCGCCGAACTGGTCGCGGCCGTCGCCAATGCCGGCGCACTCGGCATGATCACGGCGCTGACCCAGCCGACGCCGGAAGACCTCACCAAGGAGATCGCGCGCTGCCGCGGCATGACCGACAAGCCGTTCGGCGTGAATCTCACGATCCTGCCCGCGATCAAGCCGCCGCCCTACGCCGAATACCGCCAGGCCATCATCGAGGCCGGCATCAAGATCGTCGAGACGGCCGGCAACAAGCCGCAGGAGCATGTCGACGAGTTCAGGAAGCACGGTGTCAAGGTGCTCCACAAATGCACCAGTGTCCGCCACGCACTGTCCGCCGAGCGGATGGGCGTCGACGGCATCTCGATCGACGGCTTTGAATGCGCCGGCCATCCCGGCGAGGACGACACGCCGGGCCTGATCCTGATTCCCGCCGCCGCCGACAAGGTCAAGATCCCGATGATCGCCTCCGGCGGTTTCGGCGACGCCCGCGGCCTCGTGGCAGCGCTCGCGCTCGGCGCCGACGGCATCAACATGGGCACCCGCTTCATGTGCACCAAGGAGAGCCCGATCCATCAGCTGGTCAAGGAACGCATCGTCGCCAACGACGAGCGCGAGACCGAGCTGATCTTCCGCACCATGCGCAACACCTCGCGCGTGGCCAAGAACGCGATCTCCACCAAGGTGGTGGCGATGGAGAAGGCCGGCGCGAAATTCGAGGATGTCCGCGAGCTCGTGGCGGGCGCCCGCGGCAAGATGGTCTACGCCACCGGCGACGCCGACGAAGGCATCTGGTCGGCCGGCCAGGTGCAGGGCCTGATCCACGACATCCCGAGCTGCGCCGAACTCGTCTCCCGCATCATGCGCGAGGCGGAGGCGATCATTCGCAGCCGGCTCGAAGGCATGCTCTCCGGCGCTCAGCGCCAGGCCGCCGAGTAACCCACCCTCTCGCGCGAACGAGAAGAGGCATTTCATGAAAGCCTATGTCTACGGGGCCAACGGCCCCGAGGTCACCGATGTCGCAAAGCCCAAGCCCAAGGGCGCCGAGGTGCTGGTAAAGGTTCACGCCTGCGGGCTGAACCGTGCCGATCTCGGCATGACCAAGGGCCATGTGCATGGCGCGCGCGGCGGCGTCGGCACCGTGCTCGGCATGGAATGGGCCGGCGAAGTCGCCGAACTCGGCCCCGAGGCGAAGGGCGTCAAGGTGGGCGACCGCATCATGGGCTCGGGCGCGGCGGCCTTCGCGGAGTACACGCTCGCCGACCATGGCCGCCTGTTCCGCGCGCCTTCCAACATGAACTTCGACGAGGCCGCTACGCTACCCGTGGCGCTCGCCACCATGCACAATGCCGTGGTCACCAATGGCGCACTGCAGCCGGGCCAGAGCGTGCTGATCCAGGGCGCGAGTTCCGGCGTCGGCCTGATGGCGATGCAGATTGCAAAACTGAAAGGCGCCAGGCTGGTGGTCGGCTCGTCCACCGACGCGATGCGCCGCAGCCGGCTGAAGGAATTCGGCGCCGACCTCGCCGTCGACTCCTCCGATCCCGGCTGGGTCGACGAGGTGCTGAAGGCGACCAATGGCGAAGGCGTCGATCTCATCGTCGATCAGGTCTCCGGTCCCGTCGCCAACCAGAACCTGAAGGCCACGAAAATCCTGGGGCGCATCGTCAATGTCGGCCGCCTCGGCGGCACCCATGGCGATTTCAATTTCGACCTGCATGCCGCGCGCCGCATCAGCTATATCGGCGTCACCTTCCGCACCCGCTCGATCGAGGAGATCCGCGAAATCTTCGACGAGGTCCGCAAGGACATCTGGGGCGCGGTGGAAAGCCGCAAGCTGCAGCTGCCGATCGACAAGGTCTACAAGTTCGCCGATATCGGCAAGGCGTTCGAGCACATGGAAGCCAACAAGCACCTCGGCAAGATCGTGGTCACGCTGTAGCGCGGTGCGGCAATGACACGATCCGCTCTCCGCCGCGTCCTCGACGGGGGGCGCTATTTCGAGGGACCGCGCTGGCACGCGGGCCGGCTGTGGTTCGTCGACTGCATGGAGCGGACTCTGCTCGGCCTTGGCCCCTCCGGCACGCGGGAGCAGCACGCGGCATTCACTGACGACACGCCCTGTGGCCTTGGCATCCTGCCGGACGGGACACTGATCGTGCTGACCATGCACCGCCGTCGATTGTTGCACTATGCCGATGGCCGGCTCTCGCTCCATGCGGATCTGTCGGGCGTGGCCGCCGGCACCATCGACGACATGATCGTGGACGGCTTTGGCCGCGCCTATGTCGGCGATCTCGGTTTCACCTTCCCTCCGCCGCCGGATCGCGGGCCGGTCGGCCGCATCGTTCTGGTGCATCCCGACGGTCGATCGCGCGTTGTCGCCGAGGGGCTGCGATTTCCCAATGGCATTGCGGTATCGGCCGATCATCGCCGGCTCGTCGTGGCCGAAATGGACGGCCATTGCCTGGCCGAATATGACATCGGTCCCGACGGCGATTTGAAATTCAGCCGCCGCTTCGGAAAGATGAAATCCCCTGATGGCATCTGCCTCGACCGGGACGGCGCGGTATGGGTTGCAAGCTTCGAAGAGGATGCCTTCATTCGGCTGGACCAGAAGGGAGACGAGATCGATCGCATCGAGGTTCCAGGCCGCCGGGCGCTCGCCTGCGTCCTTGGCGGTCCGCAGAGACGGACGCTTTTCTGCCTGAGCGCTGCGACGTCTTACGAAGAGTTGCGCCAGGGCAAGTCGTCCTCCTGCATCGATGCGGTCGAAGTGGATGTTCCCGGAGAGGGCTATCCCTGACCGGCCACCCCAGCCGATACAGAATTTTAATCGTAGCAATTCGCAACAAATCCGCCCCCGGCGGCAAGTCTCGATCTGGACCTGTGGATGGCCGCTTGATGTTAACCTATGGGCTGCTAAACCGCCGCTCATGACCGTCCCCAACCACGATACCGCCAGGAAAACCTCGGTGGCGGCGATCTCGGTCCTCGCCAGCGGCAGCATGGCGCTGGCCAAGCTCGTGGTTGGCATCGCCATCGGCTCGCTGGCGTTGATCTCGGAAGCGCTGCACTCCTCGATCGACCTGGTCGCGACCATCATCACCTGGGCGGTGGTTCGGGTATCGGACCGGCCGGCCGACGACGAGCATCATTACGGCCACGGCAAGTTCGAGAGCCTGTCGGCGCTCGGCGTCACCGCCCTGCTCTATCTCCTTGCGGGCGGCATCCTCGTCGAGGCCTACAGCCGCCTGCGCGAAGGCGCTCCGCCGCCGACCATCTCGCCGGTCCCGTTCGTCGTGCTCATCCTCGACATTGCCGTGAATTTCTGGCGCGCCCGCGCCCTGCACCGCGCCGCGCGCGAAACCCGCAGCCAGGCGCTCGAGGCCGATGCACTGCACTTTGCCTCCGACGTGCTCGGCTCGCTCGCCGTCATCGCCGGTCTCGTTGTCGCCGGTCTCGGCTTCTGGTGGGGCGATGCGGCCGCGGCCATCCTGGTCGCCATCATGATCGGCTTCCTCGGCCTGAAGATGACCCGGGCCACCGTGGAAACCCTGCTCGACCGCGCGCCCGAAGGCGTCGCCGAAAAGGCGGAAGCCGCCATCCGCGCGGTGCAAGGCGTGGTCGACATCGAGCGCATGCGCGTGCGCATGGTGGGCCCCACCTATTTCATCGAGTCCATCGCCAAGGTGCCGCGCACCTATCCGATCGACCGTGTCGAGGAAATCAAGCGCAAGGCGCAGGCTGCCGTCCGCGATGCGCTCGGCGATGCCGACCTCACCTTCACCGCCGTTCCCGTGGCGCGCGACAATGAGAGCGTGCGCGAGCGCATCATGGTGATCGCGCGCAACTCGGGCCTTGCGGTGCATCACGTCACCGTGCACGATCTCGGCGAAAAACTGATCGTCAGTATCGATCTCGAGGTGGATGGGGAGATGCCGCTGGTGGATGCCCACGACATCGCCCACCATCTCGAGCACCACATCCGGGAAGAATTCGGCGAAGACGTCGAGGTCGACACCCATATCGAGCCGCTGGAGCCGGAACTGCCGCACGGTACCGACGCCTCAGCCGAGCGCGTCGCCGCCATCAGGACGGCCTTGATCTCGTTCGCCGACCACAGCGCCATCCACGACATCCATAATGTTCGTGTACGCGACACCGATGCCGGCGAAATCGTCAACTTCCACTGCCGTGCAGTCCCCTCGATGAGCGTGATCAAGGTGCATCAGGGTGTCGACGAAATCGAGCGCGCGCTGCGCCGCGCCTTTCCCACCGTCAAGCGCGTCATCAGTCACGCCGAGCCGACGCGCGCATAGGCGTTTTCCGGACACAGCATGCGCGAGACCACCGGTCCGCATCGGAACGAGCCGGCGGACTCATTCGCGCCGTGGAGTTACGGCGGCGTTCCTGTTTCGGACTCGAAATGTGATCCTGTTCGACTCTCAAATCAGCGTTGGACAAGATTTATTTCGCGTTAAGGATTCGTTGACTCTCGACAGGCCGGAAAAAACGGATTCAAATCACTGTGATTCGGAAGCACGTGGGGTTCTTCCGGATTCGGCGTAACCAGAGACTCGGCGGGGATCTAGGGCATGGCGCGTGCGCATGCGGCGAATGCGTGCGTTCAATCCGATTCGATCAAAGGATTGGCGCAATCGATCGCAAAGCCAGCCTACACCAGGCTGCTCACCGCCGAGCCGGCGCTGCGGCGGGCCGTGCCCACACTCATCATCGCCTTCCTCGTCACGATCTGCCTCGGCGCCTGCGTCCAGGTCATCGACCAAACCCGCCAGAAGCGCGCCACCATGAAGCGCGACATCGCCGCGCTCGCCGACATTCTCGCCGACCGGCTCGACCGCCTCACGTCCTCGCGGCAGGAGCGCGCGGCGAGCATCGAGCGGCTGCAGAACATCCTGCCCGGTCTCATTCCCTCCTGGGGAAGCGCCTCCGGCCGCCACGTCATCGTGATCAGCTCCGACCAGCGCATCCTCGCCCGCGTTCCGGTCGAAGCGGGCGTCGAGCCCGATCGCATTCTCGACGTCATTTCGACCGCGCAGCTGCTGGCTGCGCCCTCCGGCCCGCAAGGCGCCGTCACCGACCTGATCCTGCCGAGCGGCTCCAGCGCGATGGCGACGCAGCGCGTTATCAGGTCGCTGCCGGGCCAGGTCATCGTCATCCAGGAGAAGAACGAGCCGATATGGGGCTCGGACGCCGCGCTCTCGGTGACCCTGTCTGCCACGACGGGATTCGTCGTCCTGATCCTCGGCTTCGCCTTTCACTGGCAATCGACCCGCGCCCGCGAGGGAGACCTGATCAACGACGCCGTGCGCGGCCGCATCGACACCGCGCTCAACCGGGGCCGATGCGGCCTGTGGGACTGGGACCTCTCGCGCGGCCGCATCTTCTGGTCGCAGTCGATGTTCACCATGCTGGGGCTCGACAGCCGCAACGACCTTCTCACCTTCGGCGAAGTCAACGCGCTCGTGAACTCCGACGACATCGACCTGTTCGCCATTGCCGACCGCCTGATTTCCGGCAGCATCGACCATATCGACCAATCCTTCCGCATGCAGCATTCCGGCGGTCACTGGATCTGGCTGCGCGTGCGGTGCGAACTCTCCCATGCCGCCGCCGATTCCGGCCTGCACCTGATCGGCATCGCCGTCGACATCACCGAGCAGAAGAGCCTCGCCGAAAAGACGGTGGAAGCCGACCTTCGTCTGCGCGACGCCATCGAGACCATTCCGGAAGCCTTCGTGCTGTGGGACGCCGAGGATCGCCTCGTGCTCTGCAACTCGCACTTCCAGCGCCTGCACAAGCTGCCGGACTCCGCCGTCAACCCCGGCACTTCGTACGAGACCGTGATCGAGGTCGGCAGCATGCCGGAAGTGCGCACCCGCCTGCACGGCGCCGCCAACCAGGCTCCGGGCGCACGCACATTCGAAGCCCAGCTCGAGGACGGCAGCTGGCTGCACATCAGCGAGCGCCGCACCAAAGACGGCGGTTACGTCTCGGTCGGCACCGACATCACCCGCATCAAGGAGCACGAGCAGAAGCTGGTCGACAACGACCTGCGCCTGCGCGCCACGGTGGCGGATCTGCAGCGCTCGCAGTCCGCGCTGGAGCGCCAGGCCGAGGAGCTCGCCGACCTCGCCCAGAAATACGCCGAAGAGAAGAATCGCGCCGAGGAAGCCAACCAGGCGAAATCGAAGTTTCTCGCCAACATGAGCCACGAGCTGCGCACGCCGCTCAACGCCATCATCGGCTTCTCCGAGATCATGGGCAGCGGCATGTTCGGCTCGCTCGGATCGGACAAATACGGCGAATACTGCAACGACATCCTGACCTCCGGAAAATACCTGCTCGAAGTCATCAACGACATTCTCGACATGTCGAAGATCGAGGCCGGCCGCATGAAGCTCGACATGGCGCCGCTCGACCTCTCCCGGACGCTGGCGGAATCGCTGCGCGTGGTGTCGGGCCGCGCCGAGGACAAGCACCTGACTTTGCTTGCCGACATCGAGAGCACGATCTCCGTCATCGCCGATCATCGCGCAGTCAAGCAGATCATCGTCAACCTGCTGTCCAATGCGGTGAAGTTCACTCCCGACGAAGGCAAGGTGGAAGTCCGCGGCCGCGTGCTGAAGGATTCCATCGTGCTGATGATCGCCGATACCGGCATCGGCATCGCGCCGGAGTCGCTGCGCCGGCTCGGCAAGCCGTTCGAGCAGGTCGAGAGCCAGCTCACCAAGAGCTATCAGGGCTCGGGCCTCGGCCTTGCCATCGCCCGCTCCCTCACCGGCCTGCATGGCGGCACCATGAAGCTGCGCTCCAAGCTCGGCGCGGGTACCGTGGTCCGCGTCAGCCTGCCGCTGGATGCGAGCAAGGTGAAGAAGGCGGCTTAGCGCAAACTCGCCCGTCGGTATTGCCGACGCGCCTTTACGATTGCAGACTCGGCGCCACCTCGCGCGCCGTCTGCACCAGCGCAGCGAGCAGCGGCGTCATCGGATCGCGCTTGGGGATGACGAGACCGATGCTGTAGGTCACCTCGGGATCGACGATCGGAATGCTGCGCACGGCGTCCGCCAGGCCCAGTGTCTCCGCAAGCTTTGCCGGCATCACGCTGGCCCAGCGCCCCGTCTTCACATGGGTGTAGAGCACCAGCAGCGAGTTCGAGGTCAGCGTCGGCGTCACCTCCACGCCCGCCGAACTGAGGGCTCGATCGATGATGCGGCGGTTCTGCATGTCGGGCGTGAGCAGGCATAGCGGCACCTGCCCCACCTCTTTCCAAGTCACCTGCTCGCGGTCGCCGAACATGGCATCGCGCGCGGTCAGCAGGCGATAGCTCTCGTTGTAGAGAGGAATGGTGCGCATATCGCCGATCGGCTCGTTTTCGATGTAGCTCAGCCCCGCATCGACTTCGAGGTTTCCCAAAAGGCCCAGCACGTCGGAGGACGTGCAGGAGCGAATCTGGAAGCGCACATCGGGATGCCGTGCACGAAACGGCGTCGTCAGTTGCGCCATCATGCCGAGCACGGTCGGGATCGCCGCAATCTTCAGCTCGCCGGAAAGCTTCTGCTTGAGGCTCTTGATCTCCTGCCGCATCGCGCGTGCATCGCCGACGATGCGGCGCGCCCAATCCAGCGTGCGCTCGCCCTCCGGCGTGAAACCCTGGAAGCGCGAGCCGCGCTGCACCAGCATGACGCCGAGTTGTTCCTCCAGCTGCTTGAGGCTGGTGGACATCGTCGGCTGCGTCACGCCGCAGGCCTCTGCGGCGCGGCCGAAGTGACGCTCCTTGGCGAGCGCGAGCAGAAGTTCAAGCTTGTCGATCAAGAGAAGAGCCCCGCTAGAGTTAACGATTTCCCAACATCATGGTGATCCGAATGCTCGTCAAACGTGCGGCGCGCGACTAATCGCGGATCCATTGCTGCACGCTCGCCATAGCATAAACCTATCGATCTTCATTCCCTATCGCTCCATGAGACAGCTTTATTGATGCTCGCATCGATTCCGGTTCTCATTGCAGAAGCACAACTTCAATGAGAATGCGGATGTCTCCTCGCTGCGAACCGTGGAGCGCCGAGCGCGCCGCCGGGATCATCGCCGAACACAAATCACTCGAAGGCGCCACACTGGTGATCCTGCACGCCCTGCAGGAAGCCTTCGGCCATGTGCCGGAGCCTGCGATCCCGATGATAGCCGAAGCGCTGAGCCTCTCGCGCGCGGAAGTGCATGGCGTCTTCACTTTTTATCACGATTTCCGCGGGGAACCCGCAGGCCTTCACGTGCTGAAGATTTGCCGCGCCGAGGCGTGCCAAGCCGCCGGTGGCGACGCGCTCGCCGCCCATGCGGAAGCCAAGCTCGGCATAGCCTTGGGCTATACGACGGCTGACGAGCGCGTGACACTGGAGCCGATCTATTGCCTCGGGCTGTGCGCCACCGCACCCTCGGCCATGCTGGACGGACGCGTGGTCGGTCGGCTCGACAAAGCGCGGCTCGATGTCCTGCTCGCGGAGGCGCAACGATGAGCCTGCGCATTTTTGTGCCGCGTGATGCCGGCGCGATCGCCGTCGGCGCCGATGACGTCGCACTTGCGCTCGAGCAGGCGTCCGCCGCGCGCGGCATCTCGATCGACATCGTCAGGACGGGCTCGCGCGGCCTCTACTGGCTGGAGCCGATGATCGAGGTCGCGACCCCGGCTGGCCGCATCGCTTACGGCCCCGTCAGCATTGCCGATACGCCATCGTTGCTCGATGCGATCGCCGGCAACGGCCAGCATGCGCTGTGCCTTGGCGTCACCGACCAAATCTCCTGGCTGAAGCGGCAGACCCGCCTTACCTTCGCGCGCTGCGGCGTGATCGACCCGCGCTCGATCGAGGACTACCGCGCCCATGGCGGCTACCGCGGTTTCGAGCGCGCACTTGCGCTCGGCGCGGATGCGATCCTGGCCGACGTCACCGCTTCCGGCCTTCGCGGCCGGGGCGGCGCCGGCTTTCCCACAGGGATCAAGTGGAAGACGGTGGCGCAGGCGCAGAGCGACCGCAAGTTCATCGTCTGCAATGCCGATGAGGGCGACAGCGGCACATTCGCCGACCGCATGATCATGGAAGGCGACCCCTTCCTGGTGATCGAGGGCATGACGATTGCCGGCATCGCCGTCGGCGCCGACAAGGGCTACATCTACATCCGCTCGGAATACCCGCACGCGGTGATCGCGATGAGGGCGGCGATTGCCGCCGCAAGGCGCGCCGGCCTGCTCGGCAGCCGCATCGCCGGCTCCGCACATGCGTTCGATATCGAAGTGCGGGTCGGCGCCGGCGCCTATGTCTGTGGCGAAGAGACTTCGCTGCTGGAGAGTCTTGAAGGCCGCCGTGGCATCGTGCGCGCCAAACCTCCGCTGCCCGCGCACAAGGGCCTGTTCGGCAAGCCGACCGTGATCAACAATGTGCTGTCCTTCGCAGCCATTCCCTTCATTCTCGACAATGGCGCCAGGGCCTATGCCGATTTCGGCATGGGCCGCTCGCGCGGCACCATGCCGATCCAGCTTGCCGGCAATATCCGATATGGCGGCTTGTTCGAAACCGCCTTCGGCATCACGCTCGGCGAACTCGTCGACGATATCGGCGGCGGCACGCTTTCGGGCCGCCCGGTGCGTGCCGTGCAAGTCGGCGGCCCGCTCGGCGCCTATTTCCCGCGCGCCCTGTTCGACACGCCGTTCGACTATGAGGCCTTCGCGGCGCGCGACGGCCTGATCGGGCACGCCGGCGTCGTGGTGTTCGACGACACCGTCGATATGGCAAAGCAGGCGCGCTTTGCGATGGAGTTCTGCGCCGTCGAATCCTGCGGCAAGTGCACGCCCTGCCGCATCGGCTCGACCCGTGGCGTCGAGACCATCGACAAGATCAGGCGCGGCGAGCACCTCGATCGGAACATCGCGCTGGTCGAGGACCTCTGCAACACCATGAAGTTCGGCTCGCTCTGCGCGCTCGGCGGCTTCACGCCCTACCCCGTCATGAGCGCGCTGAAGCACTTCCGGGAAGATTTTGCACCGGCGCGCCTGCAGGCCGCGGAATAGGAGCAAGGCATGGCCCTGATTCAGGAAATCGATTTCGGCACGCCGCGCGCCAAATCGGAGACCATGGTCACGCTCATCATCGACGGCAACAGCGTCACCGTGCCCGAAGGCACCTCGATCATGCGTGCCGCCATGGAGGCCGGCACGCAGATTCCGAAGCTCTGCGCCACCGACATGGTGGACGCGTTCGGTTCCTGCCGCCTTTGTCTGGTCGAGATCGACGGCCGCGCCGGCACGCCCGCCTCCTGCACCACGCCCGTTGCGCCGGGACTGGTGGTCCATACCCAGAGCGAGCGGCTGAAACGGCTGCGCAAGGGCGTGATGGAGCTCTATATCTCCGACCACCCGCTGGATTGCCTGACTTGCGCCGCCAATGGCGATTGCGAGCTGCAGGACATGGCGGGCGCCGTCGGCCTGCGCGACGTGCGCTACGGCTACGAGGGCGAGAACCACGTCTTCGCCAGGTCCCACGGCTGTGACAACGACCGCTGGATGCCGAAGGACGAGTCCAATCCATATTTCACTTACGACCCCTCGAAATGCATCGTCTGCTCGCGCTGCGTCCGCGCCTGCGAGGAGGTGCAAGGCACCTTTGCGCTGACCATTGCCGGCCGCGGCTTCGACAGCCGCGTCTCGCCCGGGATGAACGAAAGTTTCCTCGGCTCCGAATGCGTCTCCTGCGGCGCCTGCGTGCAGGCCTGCCCGACCGCGACGCTGAGCGAAAGATCCGTGATCGAGATCGGCCAACCCGAGCACTCGGTCGTCACGACCTGCGCCTATTGCGGCGTCGGCTGCGCCTTCAAGGCGGAAATGCGCGGCGAGGAGGTCGTGCGCATGATGCCTTACAAGGACGGCAAGGCCAATCGCGGCCATTCCTGCGTCAAGGGCCGTTTCGCCTGGGGCTACACCACCCACCGGGAGCGCATCCTCAAGCCGATGATCCGGGAAAGGATCAGCGATCCCTGGCGCGAAGTCGGCTGGGATGAAGCCTTCAGCTTTGCGGCGAGCAAACTGCGCGGCATCCAGGCCAGGTACGGCAAGGAAGCCATCGGCGGCATCACCTCGTCCCGTTGCACCAACGAAGAGACCTATCTGGTGCAGAAGCTGATCCGCGCCGGCTTCGGCACCAACAATGTCGATACCTGCGCCCGCGTCTGCCACTCGCCGACCGGCTATGGCCTTGCCACCACTTTCGGCACCTCGGCCGGCACGCAGGATTTCGATTCGGTCGAGCAGGCCGATGTGGTGATGGTGATCGGCGCCAATCCTGCTTCGGCTCACCCCGTATTCGCCTCGCGGCTGAAGAAGCGGCTGCGTCAGGGCGCAAAGCTGATCGTGATCGATCCGCGCCGCACCGAGATGGTCGAAGCCCCTCACCTCAAGGCGTTGCACCTGCCTCTGATGCCCGGCACCAACGTGGCCGTGCTCACCGCAATCGCTCATGTCATCGTCACCGAGGGTCTCGTCAACGAAGCCTTCGTGCGCGAGCGCTGCGACTGGGACGAATTCGAGGAATGGGCGGCTTTTGCGGCGCTGCCCAACAACAGCCCGGAAGCCACCGCGATCATGACCGGCGTCGACCCGAAGGATCTGCGCGCGGCGGCAAGATTGTTTGCGACCGGCGGCAATGGCGCGATCTATTACGGGCTCGGCGTCACCGAGCACAGCCAGGGCTCCACCACCGTGATCGCGATCGCCAACCTCGCGATGGCGACCGGCAATATCGGCCGTCGCGGCGTCGGCGTGAACCCGCTGCGCGGCCAGAACAACGTGCAGGGTGCCTGCGACATGGGCTCGTTCCCGCACGAACTGCCCGGCTATCGCCACATCTCGGGCGACGCCGTGCGTACGCAATTCGAAGCGGCGTGGAACGTGAAGATCAATCCCGAGCCGGGTCTGCGAATTCCCAACATGTTCGACGCCGCGCTCGACGGCACGTTCATGGGGCTCTACGTGCAGGGGGAGGATATCCTGCAGTCCGATCCGAATACGTCGCATGTGGTAGCGGCGCTGTCGGCGATGGAATGCGTCATCGTCCACGACCTGTTCCTGAACGAGACCGCCACCTACGCCCACGTCTTCCTGCCCGGCTCCACCTTCCTGGAGAAGGACGGCACCTTCACAAATGCGGAACGGCGCATCCAGCGCGTGCGCAAGGTGATGACGCCGCGCAACGGGCTTGCGGATTGGGAAGTCACCATCGGCCTCGCCAGGGCGATGGGCTTCGACATGCCCTACCGTCAACCATCCGAGATCATGGACGAGATCGCGGCGCTGACACCGACTTTCGCCGGCGTCTCCTACGCCAAGCTCGACGAGCTGGGCTCGGTGCAATGGCCCTGCAACGAGAAGGCGCCGGAAGGAACGCCGGTGATGCATATCGGCGGCTTCGTGCGCGGCAAGGGCAAGTTCGTCGTCACCGAATATGTCCCGACCGATGAACGCACCGGGCCGCGCTATCCGCTGCTTCTCACCACCGGCCGCATCCTCAGCCAGTACAATGTCGGCGCACAGACGCGCCGCACCGACAATGTGGTCTGGCACGGCGAGGACCGCCTGGAAATCCATCCCCACGACGCCGAGCAGCGCGGCGTGCGCGACGGCGACTGGGTACGGCTGGCAAGCCGCGCCGGCGAGACCACCTTGCGCGCGCTCGTTACCGACTGCGTCGCGCCCGGCGTGGTCTACACCACCTTCCACCATCCGGACACGCAGGCCAACGTCATCACGACAGACTATTCCGATTGGGCCACCAACTGCCCGGAATACAAGGTCACGGCCGTGCAGATCTCGCCGTCGAACGGCCCGACCGACTGGCAGAAGTCCTACGAGGAGCAGGCGCGCCATTCCCGCCGCATCGCGCCCGCGGAAGCTGCGGAGTAGCGGATGCACGTTCCCATCCGCAAGCTCGACCGGACTGTCTGGCGCGATGGCTTTGTCGGCGCGGACGCGCGCCAGGTCGCCGAGGAGACCGCGATCGCGCTCACCTACAACGGCGGCACCTATCTCGTGATGATGGCGACGCCGCAAGATCTCCAGGATTTTGCCATCGGCTTCAGCCTGAATGAAGGCATCGTGCAATCGGCGGACGAAATCGGCTCAGTCGAGGTCGTTGAGCTCGACGACGGCATCGAGTTGCGGATGTGGCTCGCTTCCGAAAGAGCGACACGGATTAGCCAGCGACGGCGGCATATCGCCGGTCCGACCGGCTGCGGCATCTGCGGCCTCGAATCGATCGCCGAAGCCGTGCGCCCAGCCGCCATCGTCCCGCCGGGCCGCAGCTTTACTCCCCGCGAGATCATGACGGCGATGGCCGTCATGGCGCCTTTGCAGGCCCTCAATATCGAAACTCGCTCGGTCCACGCCGCGGCGTACTGGACGCCGCTGCACGGTGTCGTGGCCCTGCGTGAAGATGTCGGCCGTCACAACGCGCTCGACAAACTTGCCGGCGCGATCGCGCAACACAATGTCGCCATCGATGATGGCATCGTGCTGCTCACCAGCCGCGTTTCCGTCGAAATGGTGCAAAAATCGGCCGCTATGGGCGCATCCATGGTGGTCGCGGTCTCCGCGCCGACCGCGCTCGCGGTGCGCATGGCCGACGCCGCAGGCATCACGCTTTGCGCGATCGCGCGTGCCGACGGCTTTGAGGTGTTCACTCATCCGCATCGCGTCGCGATCGAGGTTGCAGTCGAGGAGTCCGATCGTGTCGTCGCCTGACAAGCTGGTCTACATGGCCAATCAGATCGGAAAATTTTTCCGCGGCCAGGGCCACGACAAGGCGGTGCCGGGAATCGCCGAACACGTGAAGAAATTCTGGGATCCACGGATGCGCGCAGCGATCCTGTCGCATCTGGATCGGGGGGGCACAGGGCTCGACCCGGAAGTACGCGAAGCCATCGCAACGTTGAAAAGCACAGGATCATGATCGGAAAGCTGCTCAGAAGGGTGGCTGATGAGGAGGAATAGTAATGGCGACAATAGAACAAGCCGGCGCGTTGACCGGCGCAAGGGGTGGCATACTCGACAAGGAGCACACCATAGCCACCGCCGGCTTCAATCGCTGGCTGGTACCCCCGGCCGCACTTTGTATCCATTTGTGCATCGGCATGGCCTACGGCTTTTCCGTGTTCTGGTTGCCCTTGTCGCGCGCGCTGGGACTGACCGCCTCTAAGACGTGTCCCGACATGACGCTGGTCCAGGAATTGTTCACCACGACCTGCGACTGGAAGGTTGCAAGTCTCGGGTGGATGTACACCCTGTTCTTCGTGCTGCTCGGCATTGCCGCCGCGGTATGGGGCGGCTGGCTCGAGCGCGTCGGTCCGCGCAAGGCCGGATTCGTTTCCGCGTTGTGCTGGTGCGGCGGCCTCTTCCTCGGCGCGCTCGGCGTTTATACCCATCAACTCTGGCTGCTCTGGTTGGGCTCCGGCGTAATCGGCGGCATCGGACTCGGCCTCGGCTACATCTCGCCGGTGTCGACGCTGGTCAAATGGTTCCCGGACCGGCGCGGCATGGCGACGGGCATGGCCATCATGGGCTTTGGCGGCGGCGCCATGATCGGCGCGCCGCTGGCCGATCGCCTGATGAACTTCTTCAAGACCCCGACCTCGGTAGGCGTCTGGGAAACCTTCCTGGCGATGGGCGCAATCTATTTCGTGTTCATGATGATCGGCGCATTCCGCTATCGCCTGCCGCCGCCCGGCTGGCGTCCCGATGGATGGACGCCTCCGACCAAATCCAATGCGATGATCTCGCAGTACAACGTCCACCTCAACGACGCGCACAAGACGCCGCAGTTCTGGCTGATCTGGTGGGTGCTGTGTCTGAACGTGTCGGCCGGTATCGGCGTGATCGGCATGGCCTCGCCCATGTTGCAGGAGATTTTCGCAGGCAAGCTGATCGGTCTTCCCAATGTCGGCTTCAACGCCCTGAGCGTCGAACAGAAGGCGCAGATCGCCGCCATCGCGGCCGGCTTCACCGGCCTGCTGTCGCTGTTCAACATCGGTGGCCGTTTCTTCTGGGCCTCGTTGTCGGACAAGATCGGCCGCAAGAACACCTACTACACGTTCTTCATCCTCGGCATTGCGCTCTATGCGCTGGCGCCGACATTCGCTGCGATGGGGTCAAAGCTGCTCTTCGTGCTCGGCTTCGGCATCATCCTGTCGATGTATGGCGGCGGCTTCGCCACGGTGCCGGCCTATCTCGCCGACATGTTCGGCACGCAGTTCGTGGGTGCCATCCACGGCCGCCTGCTCACCGCATGGTCGACAGCCGGCATCATCGGCCCGGTGGTGGTGAACTACATCCGCGAGTTCCAGCTCGCCGCAGGCGTTCCGCGCGACCAGCTCTACAACACAACCATGTACATCCTTTGCGCCATGCTGATCGCAGGCTTGATCTGCAACATGATGATCCGGCCGGTCAATTCGAAGTGGCACATGAAGGACGACGAGGTCGCAAAACTGCAAGCGGCGGCTGGCATCGCCTCAGGCCCGGTGGGCTCCCACAACATCGGACTTGGCAGTCTCGATGCCAAGGCCATGCTGTTCTGGGCCTTCGTCGGCATTCCGCTGGCCTGGGGCGTCTGGATCACGCTGCAAAGCGCGGCGAGAATCTTCTGAGCAGGACTATGCGATCGGCGGGGGCCTCGTCGCCCCCGCCGTCACGAACCACCGACCTTGCCTATCACCGCATCAAATACACGCCGCACCTCGGCCTGGGTCTCGCGGAGCCGCGCTTCCAGCGCCGAGAAATCGGGCGTATCCCCCGCCCGCGCCATCACGCGCAACAGATCCTCGCCTGAAGTGGCAGGATTGAATTTGCCGCTGACGCACAGCCTGATGATCTGCGTCAGGTCGTGATAGAGCCGCCCTGCGCCGCGAAGCACCTCGGCATCCGGCTGCGAGAGCACGCCGAGCCGGGCAGCATTGTCGAGCGCGGCAAGGCTGGAGGCATTCAGGATGTCGGGCCTCTCGGCTGCATGGACGAGTTGCAGGTATTGCGCCACGAAGTCGATGTCGACGGTGCCGCCTGCCGCGTATTTCAGATCCCAGATCTCGCCTTCGCCTTTTTCCTGCGCGATGGCGCGACGCATATCGGCGACATCGGCAGCCGTGGCCAGCCGATCCCGGGGTCGGGTCAGCACGGCGCGGATGACATCCTCGATCTTCTTTCGGAACGTCGATGAGGCCGAGATCACCCGCGCCCGCGTCAGCGCCATGTGTTCCCAGGTCCAGGCCTCGCGCTCCTGGTAGTCGGCAAAGGATTCGAGCCGCGAGGCCAACGGCCCGGCCCGGCCCGAAGGGCGCAGACGCATGTCGATCTCGTAGAGCACACCGTAATTGGTTCGCGTCGTGAAGGCGCTGATCAGCCGCTGCGTCAGACGCGAAAAATATTGCGCTCCATGGAGCGAACGCTCGCCGTCGGATTCCGGCTGCTCGTGGTCGTAGTCGTAGATCAGGATCAGGTCGAGGTCGGAGGATGCCGTCATCTCGCGACTGCCGAGCCGGCCCAGGGCAATGATCGCGGTTTCCTGGTCCTTGATCCGGCCGTACTGCGCGGCGAACTGGTCGGTGACAAGGCCATGCACGGTGTGGACGATACCCTCGGCGACGTCGGCAAAGGCGCCGCCGGCCTGCTGGGCGGAAACCGTGCCGGACAGGATGCGCGTGCCGATCAGGAACAGGCTCTCCTGGCCGAACAGGCGCAGGCGATCGAGGAAGTCTTCGTAGGAGTCGGCATCCTGCAATGTCGACTTGAGCCGCGCGGATAATTCCTTCTGGTCCGGCAGCGCGCCGAAGAAGCGCGGATCGATCAGCCCGTCCATGATCTGCGGCTGACGGGCCAGCATGTCGCCAAGCCGCGGCGCGGCACCGAGGATCAACGCCACCAGTGCCACGAGGTCCGGATTCTGGCTGAGCAGCGAGATCAGTCGTCCACCGCGCTGCAGCGCCTGCAGGAAGCGGTCGAACGCCGTCACCGCATTGTCCGGTTCCTCGGCATGGGCAAGGCCATCGATCAGGCCGGGCACGAACTCCACAAAGGCATTGCGTGTCGCCTCAACCCGCAGCGCGCGGTAGTCGCCGGCAAGCCACTGCTGCACCGTCGCCGCCACCATCGCCGGCTTCTTGAAGCCAAGCGCGAGCAGATGATCCATCAGGCGCGGATCCTCGGGCCCGGCGGCGTAGTTCACATCGGGCAATTTTTCCGTGCCGGCCGGGTCTCCTTCGAAAAGCCGACTGTAGTGCCCCTGCACGATGTTGAGATGGTCCACGAGGTGCCTCGCAAAGGCATCCCGGCTTTCATAGCCAAAGAAGTTGGCAAATCGCTCGACCGCCTCGGCGTCTTCCGGCAGCGAATGCGTCTGCTCGTCGGCGATCATCTGCAGGCGGTGCTCGACCCGGCGCAGGAACTCGTAGGCGGCGGCGAGTTCGTCGCGGGCCTGGAAAGTGATCCAGTTGCTGGCCGCGAGCACGTCGAGTGCCGCCAGCGTCTGCCGCACCCGTAGTTCCGGATGGCGCCCGCCGGCGATCAATTGCTGGGTCTGGGCAAAGAACTCGATCTCGCGGATGCCGCCGCGGCCGATCTTGACGTTGTGGCCTTCGACCGCGATCTCGCTCTGGCCGCGGTAGGTCTGCATCTGCCGCTTCATGTCGTGGACGTCGGCAAGAGCGGCGAAGTCGAGATGCTTGCGCCAGACGAACGGGGCGATCTCCGCCACCAGCGCTTCCCCCGCGGCAAGGTCACCGGCGCAGGGCCGCGCCTTGATCATGGCCGCGCGCTCCCAGGTGCGCCCTTCCCGCTCGTAATAATGCAGCGCCGCTTCGGTCGAAATTGCAACCTGCGTCGAGGCCGGGTCGGGCCGCAGCCGAAGATCGACGCGGAACACATAACCGTCCCCGGTACGCTGCTGCAGCAGCCGCGCCATCGCCTGCGTCACACGCACGAAGAACGGCTGCGGCTCGATCTCAGGGTCGAGCGAGGTCGCGTTGCGGTCGAAGAACACGATCAGGTCGATGTCGCTCGAGTAGTTCAGCTCCCCCGCCCCCATCTTGCCCATGGCAAGCACGATCAGGCCGCTGCCCTCCTCCGGCCGCTCCGGATCGGGCGGCTTGATACGGCCGCGCGCCGCCTCCTGGCGCAACAGGAAGCGCAGCGCCATCCGCGCCGAGGCGGTGGCCAGGTCGGTCAGCGCCGCGGTGACCCGCATCACCGGCCAGACCCCACCAATGTCGCACAGCGCAATCAGCAACGCGGCTTCCGCCTTCATGCGGCGAAGCAGGTGGGTGACATCGGTTTCGTCGGAGGCGGACCACACCGCGCGCGAGGTGTCCTCGATCAGCGCCGCAAGGTGCGACTCCGGGTCGCAAGAAAGAATACGGATCAGCCGGCCGGCGCCGGCGCGGACGAGATCGAACAGATAAGGCGAGAACTCGGCGATGCCGAGCAGGATTTTCCTGGCAGGGGCACTGCCGAGCAGCGCCCCGAGCGAGTCCGACTGCGCGGGCTCGAGCTCGGAAAGCCAGTCGCCCAAGCACTGTTCGGCTGTATCGGGAGCGGAGACATGCGGCCACTCGACAAAGCAGGCGGCCAGCGGACGATGTCGTTCCGCGATTCCCGGCGCGGATGCGTTCATGCCACTTTCTGTGACACATCCTGCGTTTGCGGGGCAAGCCTTTCGCCGGTTCGGGCGGGCAGCACCAGGGTCGCGACGAGGCCAGGATGCGCGTCTGCAAGACGCAGTTCGCCGCCATGCAGGGTGGCGACCGCGTTGGCAAGGCTCAATCCGAGGCCGGAGCCAGGCTGGGTGCGGCTCGCCTCCAGCCGGACGAAGCGCTCGATGGCATGCTTGCGGTCGGCTTCGGGAATACCGGGGCCGTGATCAGTGACGCTGAGCAGGACGGAATCGCCCTCACGGCGGCCCTCGATCACGATTTCCCTGGCGGCCTTGATGCCGAGCGGCTGTGCGGCAGCCGAGGGCTTGCCGTACTTGATGGCGTTCTCGACGAGATTGGCGAGCGCCTGGCTGATCAATTCACGGTTGCCGTGGATCTGCGCGGGTTCTGCCCTGACCGTCAGCGTCATGCCGTCATCTTCCGCGAGCGGCTCGTACAGCTCGTGGATGCCGTTGGCGACTTCGGCGGCATCGAAATCGTCCATGTTGCCGCGCGCCTGGCCGGACTCGGCGCGCGCGATCATCAGAAGCGCATTGAAGGTACGGATCAGCCCGTCGGATTCTTCGATGGTGCGCTCCAGCGCCGCGCGATAGTCGGCCTCGCTGCCGGAGCGCGCCAGCGCCTCCTCGGCGCGATTGCGCAGCCGCGTCAACGGCGTCTTCAGGTCATGGGCGATGTTGTCGGAAACTTCCTTCAACCCGTTCATCAGCGCTTCGATGCGCTCGAGCATGGCGTTGAGATTTCCGGCGAGGCGATCGAGCTCGTCGCCGCTCCTGCCCACCGGCAGGCGCCCCGAGAGATCGCCGGCCATGATCCGCTGGGTGGTGCCGGTCATGGCATCGATCCGCTGCAGCACGCGGCGCGACACGAAAATGCCGCCGCCGATGCCGAGCACGACGACAACCAGCAGCGACCATTGCGCGCCCTTGGCGACGATGCCGAACAGGCGGCGCCGCTCCTCAAGATCGCGGCCGATCAGGAGACGAAAGCCGTTGCTGAGTTCGGAGACCTTGACCAGCGCGCGATGTTCGGCGGTGTCGTTTTCATCGAGCCGTCGATAGGCGGTTTCCGACCAGCCGGTCGTTGCCATCACGCCGGGCGAGAGCGAGCCGACATTGCCGCCGAGCGCCACCCCGTTCGGCGCCGTGATCAAATAAAGATTGGCCCCTGGCCGCAGCGCGCGATTGCTGACGGTGAAGGCGAGCCCGCGCAGGCCGCGCCTCAGATAAATCTCGTTGATCTCGGAGGCCTCGGCATTGACCGTCGTGGTGATCTGCTCGGTGATCAGCCGGCGGGTGTTCCATGCGAAGAAGGCAAGCAGCGACGCGGCAAACAGCGCGAACAGGAACAGATAGACCAGCGTCAGGCGAAACGCCGTGGTGCGGACCAGTTTGCCGAACGCCCCCACGGCACCCTACCGGATGCCGTCGCGGATCATGTAACCGGCGCCGCGGATAGTATGCAGCAGCGGGCGATCGAACCCCTTGTCGATCTTGGAACGCAGACGCGAGATGTGGACGTCGATGACGTTGGTCTGCGGATCGAAGTGATAATCCCAGACATTCTCCAGCAGCATGGTGCGCGTCACCACCTGGCCGGCATGCTTCATCAGATATTCGAGCAGGCGGAACTCGCGCGGCTGCAAGGTCAATTCCTCCTTGCCGCGCACGACGCGGTGGGAGAGCCGGTCGAGCTCGAGGTCGCCGACCTTGTAGACGGTCTCTTCCGCCGGTCCGCCCTGGCGGCGCGAGAGCACTTCCACGCGCGCCAGCAATTCGGCGAAGGAATACGGCTTCGGCAGATAGTCGTCGCCGCCGGCGCGCAGTCCCTTGATGCGGTCGTCGACCTGCCCGAGCGCTGAGAGGATCAGCGCCGGCGTGCGATTGCCCTTCTCGCGCAACGCTCCGATCAGCGACAGGCCGTCGCGCTTGGGCAGCATACGGTCGACCACCAGCACGTCATAGTCGCCGCTGTCGGCGAGCGCGAGGCCCTCCTCACCATCGGTGGCGAGATCGGCGACATGCCCGACCTCGCGGAACGCCTTGACGAGGTAGTCGGCCGATTCGCGGTCGTCTTCGACAATCAGGAGGCGCATGCTTGGATTGGCACTAATGTTGGTGGCTGACGTCACCGGATTAAGCTCTGTCACCATGGCGTGACTGATCCTCTCATGCAAGGCGGGGAAGCGCCCTCTCGACGAGTTGAAAAAAGCGGGCGGCGAGGCTGGGGGACCTCGCCGCCCTTAGGCCCTTCCGACGGAGGGGGGCGTATTCCACCGGAAGGTAGCCGGAGGGAGCGAGCTTTGGACCCGCTCCCCGGAAAGCGCCGCGGCGGGGGCGACTGATGCCGGCGACACTCTCCATCTCGTATTTAACCCTTGGCCAGCGGCACTGCCACGAACCGCGACGAACCGCCGCTCTTCACCCGCATCAGCACGCTGTTCTTGTTGTCGGAACGCGCGGCCGAGAGGGCATCGCGAACGTCATCTGCGCTGGCAACGCCCTTGCCGCCGACTTCGAGGATCACGTCGCCTTCCTTGAAGCCGCGTTCGGCCGCGGCGCTCTTCGGATCGACTTCGGTCACCACGACGCCTTCCTTGCCGGCGCCGGCAACGCTGTTGGCGGGCGCAACCGTCATGCCGAGCTTTGGCACCTCGGTTCCGCGGCTGGAGCCGCCCTTGTCCTGGTCGACGTCGGCCTTGGCCTCCACCGTGTTCGGCAGTCGGCCGAGCGTCAGGTTGACGATCTTGTCCTGTCCCTTGTGCAGGACGTTGAGCTTGACGGCATTGCCGGGCGCGAGGCCGCCGATGGTGCGGGCGAGTTCCCTGGCATCCTTGACCGGCTCGCCATTGACGGCGGTGATCACGTCACCCGACTCGATACCGGCCTTGGCCGCGGGGCCGTTGGCCTGCGGTTCGGCGACCAGCGCGCCTTCCGCCTTCTTCATGCCGAGGCTGTCGGCGATGTCGGATGTGACCGGCTGGATCTGCACGCCAATCCAGCCGCGGCTGACGGTGCCCTTGTCCTTGAGCTGGGCGATCACGCTCTTCACCGTGGAAGCGGGGATCGAGAACGCGATGCCGACGCTGCCGCCGGACGGCGAGTAGATGGCGGTGTTGACGCCCATCACCTCGCCCGACACGTCGAACGCCGGCCCGCCGGAATTGCCCTTGTTAACGGGCGCATCGATCTGGATGAAATCGTCATACGGACCGTTGCCGATGTCGCGGCCGGACGCCGAAACGATGCCGGCCGTCACGGTGCCGCCGAGACCGAAGGGATTGCCGACCGCCAGTACCCAGTCGCCGATCCGCGGCTTGCTGTCGGACAATTTGGCGAACGGAAAATCGGTGCGGCCGGACACCTTGATCAGCGCCAGATCCGTGCGCGGATCGGTGCCGATCACCTTGGCACTGTAGGTCTTGCCGTCGTCGGTCGTGACCTCGACCTTGTCGGCGCCGTCGACCACGTGATTGTTGGTTACGGCAAAGCCGTCAGGCGAGATGAAGAAGCCCGAACCCTGCCCGGTCACCGGGCCGCGGCCACCGCCACGCGGACCACCGCGCAGACCCGGAGGCAGGCCATCGGGACCGCCAAAGCGGCGGAAGAAGCGCTCCATCGGGGAGCCGGGTTGGAGTGGTGAATCGTCCTTGTCGGCGCTGTCGTCCTTGGCGCTCTTGTCGCCCATCGCGACTTTCACGGAAATCACCGACGGCTTCACGCGCTCGACAATGTCGGCAAAACCGACGGGCTGAGCGACCTTGCGGACTTCCTGGTTGACCTGCGCGTGGGCCGTGCTGGTGAACACGTCGATCGGGCCATGCGACGGGCCGATACCATAGGCCGCAGCGCCGAGACCGGCGACGACGGAGGCCATCAGCGCAAATTTGCGCAGCGAAAAGACCGGGCGCTTCGAGGCCTGGTAGGACGGGAATTTCGAGAGATCGACGGGGCGTTCAGACATCCTGGTAAGTCTCCGACTGAAGAAAATTCGAGGGGGCGCGAGGGCTAGCAACCTGACAACGCCAAACATGGGGATTTCCGCCTTACAGCGCGCTGGCGGCGGAGTTAAATCTTTGTAATGCAGCGACGGCCGGCTGCGGCAGAATAGCGCAGCGGTTTCAACGGCTTAAGAACCGGGCTTGTCGGAGGTGGCGGGCAGATCGGCACCCAGCAATTTTTCCAGCCGGGCCTCCTCTTCCGGGCTCAGTTTCAGCAGCGATTCGTCGGCCAGGACCGCTGCCCTGCGCCGCCTCTCGCTATAGACCCACAGCGCAACGCCGCCCCCCATCAGCGCCAGCGGCGGCAACAGCCACAACAGCATGGTATGCGGGTTGAAGCGCGGCTTGAGCAGCACGAACTCGCCATAGCGAGCCACCAGGAAATCGATCACCTGCGAGTCGGTATCACCCGAGGAAATGCGCTCGCGCACCAGCAGCCGCAGGTCGCGCGCCAGCGGCGCATCGGAATCGTCGATCGACTGGTTCTGGCAGACCATGCAGCGCAGTTCCTTGGACAGTTCGCGCGCACGGGCCTCCTTGATCGGATCGGCCATGATCTCGTCGGGCTGCACGGCACGAGCGGGCCAGGCGGCCATCACCGCCGCCGCGAGCGCAAGGATGATGGCGGTGCGTTTCATTCGGCGGCCTGCAATGCGCGCGCTGCCCGCGCGGATTTCGGCGCACCGACGCGCAAGCGGCGATCCGACAGCGACAGCATGCCGCCGAACGCCATCAGCACCGGGCCCCACCAGATCAGCAGCACCAGCGGCTTGTGGTAGATGCGCACGGCAAGGCCGCCATCGGCGGAGACGTCACCCAGCGAGACGTAGAGCTGGCTCGCGCCGCGCGTCAGCAGCGCGGCTTCCGTGGTCGACATGCCGCGCGTCGAGAACGATCGCTTCGACGGCGTCATCGCCGGAAGCTGCTCGCCATCGAGGCTCACCGCGAAGCGCGCCAGCGTCTCGCGATAGTTCGGACCCTGCCGCTGCGTCAGGCCTTCCAGCTTCAACTCGTAGCCTGCGACCCGGGTCACCTGATCCGGCTTCATGGTGGCGATATATTCGCTGTTCCACGTGGTCTCGCAGACGACGCCGATCAGGGCGACGCCGAGACCGGCATGGGCGAACGCCGTGCCCCAGGCCGAGCGCGGCAGGCCACGCGCGCGACGCAGCACGACCGGCAGCGGAATGCGGAACAATCCGGTGCGCTCGGCGATGTCGCTGATCGCGCCCGCCACCACGAACACGGCCAGTCCGATCGCCAGCGGCGCCAGCACCGGGCCGCCGCGCATCCACGCAAACAGCATGGCGGTCGCGAGTAGCGCGGCCATTCCCGCCGCGATCAGCCGCTGCGCCGCTGCGAGCAGATCGCCGCGTTTCCAGGCGAGCAACGGCCCGAAGGGGACGGCGAGCAGCAGCGGCACGAACAACGGACCGAAGGTGAGATTGAAGAACGGTGCGCCGACCGAAATCTTCTCGGCCGTCAGCACCTCCAGTGCCAGCGGGTACAACGTGCCGACGAACACCGTCGCGCAGGCCGTAGTGAGGAAGAGATTGTTGAGCACCAGCGCACCCTCGCGCGAGATCGGCGCGAACAGGCCGCCCTGCTTGAGCTGCGGCGCGCGCAGCGCAAACAGCGACAGGCTGCCGCCGATGAAGACGCAGAGGATCAGCAGGATAAAGACGCCGCGCGCGGGATCGGTGGCGAAGGCATGCACGGAGGTGAGCACGCCCGAGCGCACCAGGAAGGTTCCCAGCAGCGACAGCGAGAAGGTCAGGATCGACAGCAGGATGGTCCAGACCTTCAGCGCGTTGCGTTTCTCCATGACAAGCGCCGAATGCAACAGCGCCGTGCCGGCAAGCCAAGGCATCAGCGAGGCGTTCTCCACGGGATCCCAGAACCACCAGCCGCCCCAGCCGAGCTCGTAATAGGCCCAGTACGATCCCATCGCGATGCCGAGCGTCAGGAAGATCCAGGCCATCAGCGTCCACGGCCGCACCCAGCGCGCCCAGGCGGCATCGATGCGGCCCTCCAGGAGGGCTGCGACCGCAAAGGCGAACGAGATCGAGAAGCCGACATAGCCGAGATAAAGCAGCGGCGGATGCACGGCGAGGCCAATGTCCTGCAGGATCGGATTGAGGTCACGCCCCTCGATCGGCGGTTGGGCGATGCGCGCAAAGGGATTGGAGGTGAACAGGATGAAGAGATAGAAGGCGCTGGCAACCCAGGCCTGCACCGCCAGCACGTTGGCGCGCAGCGAGACCGGCAGGTTGCCGCCGAACAGCGCGACCAGCGCACCGAACAGCGCCAGGATCGACACCCACAGCAGCATCGACCCTTCGTGATTGCCCCACACGCCGGTGATCTTGTAGAGCAGCGGCTTCGCCGAATGCGAGTTCTCGAACACGTTGACGACGGAAAAATCCGACATGACGTGAAGCGCCGTCAGCAGCACGAAGGACGCGCCGACGAAGAGCAGCTGCGCTACCGCCGTCGAACGCGCCATCTCCATCAGCGCGACGTCGCCGCGGCGCGCGCCGACAACGGGCGCGACCGACTGGATCAGCGCCAGACCCAGCGCCAGCACCAGCGCGTAATGACCTGCTTCCGCAATCACTTCACAGCTCCCTGCGCGGGTTTGGCGGCGTAGTCGTCCTTCCAGTGACCCTGCTTCTTCAGGGCATCGGCGACTTCCTTGGGCATGTAGGTCTCGTCGTGCTTGGCAAGCACGGTGTCGGCGCGAAAGGTACCGGAAGCATCGAGCGCGCCCTCGGCGACGACACCCTGCCCTTCGCGGAACAGGTCGGGAAGAATGCCCGTGTAGCTCACAGGCAAATTGGCGTTGCCATCGGCGATGCTGAAACTGACCACGAGATTGTCGCCGCGCTTGAGCGATCCCGGCTGCACGAGCCCGCCGAGGCGAAACCGCTTGCCGGCCGGGATCTGCTTTTCCGCCGCCATCGAAGGCGTCGAGAAGAACACGATGGAGTCGCGCAGCGCGTTGAGCACCAGCGCCGCCGCAATCGCCAGAATGGCGAGCGCGCCGCCGATCATCGTCAGCCGCCGTTGCTTGCGTGTCATGCCGCGCCCTTGCCGCCGTGGGTGATCATCCGTCGAGCCCCAGATTCTTGAGGCCTTCATTGAGCTGGCGCAAGCGTTCGGCATCCTTCGCGACGGCTTGTCGCGCATTGGCGCCGGCGCTGGCCGCCTTCTCGCGCTCGCCCATCACCATGTATGCGCGCACCAGGCGCAGCCAACCCTCGACGTCGTCGCCGTTCTGCTTCAGCCGCGACGCCAGCCGCTCGACCATGCCGCGGACCATGGCGTTGCGATCGCCATCGCTCATGTCCTTCGCGGCAGCCATGGTATCGTCGGACAATGCCGGCGCCACGCCGCCGACCCGGGAAATTGCGGCTTCGACCAGCGGGCGCCAGGGCGCATCCGACGGCGCCTTGGCCAGCATCGCTTTCCAGATCGAGGTGGCATCGCCGGCGCGCCCGTCCTGCTCTGCCGCAAGGCCGAGGAAATAGCTCGCCTTGACCTCATCGGCGTTCATCGCGACCGCGCGCTCGAATTCGGCCTTGGCCTCGCCGGTGACGACGCCGCCGGCTGCGCCCACCAGGGCCTCGCCGAGGTCGGCGCGGCGCTCGGCGCCGTCACCGGCATAGGCGATGGCATTGCGCCAGGCGCGTACGGAATCGTCGTAGCGGCCAAGCCGCGCCAGCACCGGGGCCAGCACGGACCAGCCGCGGCCGTCGGTCGGATTCTTTTCCAGATGCGCCTCTACCTGCGCCACGAGGTTGAACAGCGGCTCCTTGCCGTCGGGCGCCTGCGCGCGCGAGGCCAGCGGAAAGTCGCCGAGCTGCGGCGAACCGAGCGGCAAATAGAGCGCAACTGCGACGAGCGGAAGACCTATCAGCGCCGCGATCGCGACGGCCCGGCGCAAGGATCTGGTCGGCGGCGAGAGCGGCGGCGGCTGCGGAGCACTCGCAGCGAGCAGACGGCGGCCGATCTCGATCCGCGCCGACTCCGCCTCCGCCGCACCGATCAATCCACCCCCGAGGTCGCGATCGAGCTCGGCGAGCTGGTCACGGTAGACCGTTTCCTCGGTGCCGCCGGTCTGCGACCGATAACCCCGGCCGAGCGGCCATAACACGGCGAACACCGCCGCGGCCGTCATCAGCGCGAACACGAACCAGAGATTCATCAGGCAATTCCGGTAGACGGACGCCCCATCGAGGGACGCCGATGCGTCGCTTTATACTATCAGCGAGCCTGCGGACAATTGACATTTCTCATGGGTTTCCAGCCGGAAAGCCGTGGAAAGTCAGGCAAATTTGCCGCTAGGCGATGTCGAACTGGTGGCTTTGCGCGATATGGCTGCCATGGGCGTTCAGAGCCCGCAGGAAGTAGGTCCCGGCCTTGATCGAGGCCGAGAGCCTGATCCGGATCGAGCCGACAGGCAGTCGCGACGTGATCCTGACGACGGGCTCGGAAAGCTGCTGTCCGCTGCGATTATCGACCAGCACGACGGTGGCCCCGAACATCAGATTGCGGTAGGTCGCTGAAATTACCTGATTTTCGATTTCTACGAAATTAATGACGGAATTCATGCGGCATTGGTAAGTCGGGCACCCAACGCCGTCAATCAAAAATTGTAATATCCCTATTTGTTACTCTTGACTGATTATTTCTGGCCCGCCTTGGCGGGCTTGCGATCGCCGACCACGGCGCTCTCGGCCGCGCGGCGCATCAGCGCCGCATAGTCCGTCCCGAACAACACCTCGCAGAAGCGGATCGCCGCTTGCACCTGCTGCTGCCGGTAGGTGCGCCCCTTCTCGTTGCGCAGCGACTGCACCAGCGCCTCGGTGGACTGCTCGACATAGTGCTGCAGGTCGGAAAAGGTGCGCAGCGTAACTTCGTTGATCGCGAGTTCGCTGGCATAGGTGCGGCATAGCGCGACGAAATCGATCAGTCCGGCCGTCTCCTCCACCTCCGACATGTCGATCTTTGGAGCTGCGGCCAGATCCTTGTCCGCGCGCTGGCGCAGGATGCGGCGGACGCGGCCGGGCACGCTTTCGATTTCCGACTGCAGGGAGTTGGAGATGTCGGCGCGAATCGAGGCGAGTTGCTTGCCCCAGGCGGAATCGTTGCGAAGATCAAGCTCGGTACGCAGGCCGCGCACGCCGTCATGCAGGGTCTTGAGCTGCTCGGCGATTTCGCCGAAGTGGCCGCGCCTTATATCGGTGCGCAGGCAGGCCGCGACGAAATAGAGATCGTGCAGCGCAATGGTCACGGCGACGCCAAACGGCGTGGCGGCGACCCGAAGCTCGTCGTCCGACGCCGCCATCTTCACGGCGAGACGGATGATCTGCCACGGCGCGGCCAGCCGCTGGATCACCAGCGACAGCGCAAAAGGCAGAACCTGTGGTGTCTGCAGCGACGGCACATTGAGCGAATCGATGCTCAGCTTGATCTGCTCTTCGCCGAACGCGCGCATGAAACCCGGCATCTTGCTGCCGAGTGTTTCCAGCGCTTCCCTCGCCTGCAGCACCGATCCGATCGCCAGCAAGTCCTCGGCGACGTTGGGCGTGCCGATACGCGAGAGCGTACGATGCCGCTCGTCCGGTAACCCCGACGAGGTGATCCCGACGATCGCTTGTGCGGCTGCAAGCTGCAGCTTGCGCACCGCGGGCTCGATAGCTGCCCGCGAACCGGCCTCTCGCGCTTCGGCAAGCACCGACTCGAATTCGCGCACCGCCTCGGGCGCGCCGCCTTCGCGCCCGAGCCACTGCCAGACCGGCACCAGCGAGGCGCGGCGGATCTGGCCCGGCCGGATCGGAAAATTGCCGTCGACGAGAAACGGCTCCAGCGGACGGAACAGCAGCCGCGCCGGATCCTCGGTAGGCGATTGCTCCTCCTCGTCCTCGTCGGCACCACGCACGACCATGCGCAGCTGTTCGAGCACGAAGCTCGCAACCGCGGTGTCCTCGCCCCGCTCCAGCGCGCGCTCGAACTCGCGCATCAGCAGCGCCTGCGATTGCGGCGGCAACTGTGCGAGATACTCCCTCAGACGGTCGATCGATGCCTGATTCATGCGGCAGGTTGCGAATGCGTGTCAGCGGACGGCATAGGCGTCCAGTAGCTATCATAGAAGCTTCCGCGTTAAGAAGGCGTTTAGGAATGTCCTCGCATCGGATGCCCCGGAACGCAAAAACGGCCGTTGCCGCAGCCAGTTACACCCCGGGCAGCAGCAATTCGGCGCGCAGGCCGCCGCTTGGCGCGCTGCCCAGCGTCAAGCTGCCGCCATAGAGGGCGGCAAGGTCGGTGACGATCGACAGGCCAAGGCCCGAGCCCGGCTTTGATTCGTCGAGCCGTTGGCCGCGACGCGACACCTGGGCGCGCTCGACCTCGGACAGCCCCCTCCCGTCGTCATCGACGATGATGCGCAGCCGGGCGTTGGCGCCGGGTTCGGCCTCGGGCTCCATCAGTACCTCAACAAACACCTGCGAGGCCGCCCACTTGCAGGCGTTGTCCACGAGATTTCCCACCATCTCCTCGAGGTCCTGCCGCTCGCCGCGAAATTTCGCGCGAGGGTCCGCTTTGGCTTCGATGGCGATGCCGCGGTCGCGATGGATCTTTTCCATGGTCCGCCGCAACGCCTCGATGACCGGAGCCACCTCCGTCACGGCGACGACGGTGGTGACGCGCGCCGCGATGCGGGCGCGCTCCAGATGGTGGGCGAGCTGGCCGCGCATCACGTCGGCCTGTTCGAGCACCTTGTTGGCAAACACATCGGGGCTGTGTGCAGCGGCCTCGTTGACGATCACCGACAGCGGCGTCTTGATCGCGTGCGCGAGATTGCCGACATGGGTGCGCGCACGTTCGACGATCTCGCGGTTGGCGTCGATCAGCGCGTTGGTCTCGCGCGCGAGCGGCGCGATCTCGACCGGGAAATCTCCCTCGAGGCGTTCGGCGCGGCCGGAGCGGATGTCGGCGATGGCCTCCGAAATGCGTTTGAGCGGCGCCAGTCCGAAGCGCACCTGGAAGATCGTGGTGAGCAACAGCACGATGCCGAGGGATGCGAAGGTGCCGCCGAGGTAATAATCAAAGCTGCGCGTCTCATCGAAAATTTCGCTGGCATCGCCAGCCACCGTCACCAGGAACTTGCCGTCGAGGCCGAGATCGACCGGCCGCTCCACCATTCGCAGCGTCTGGCCCTCGGGCCCGTCGACATAGCCGAGCCGGATGCCGGCGGGCGTCAGCTCGACGCCGTTGTCTTCGAGTTTCGGCAGCTTCTTGTCCCACAGCGAGCGCGAGGCGCGCGTCTCGGCCTTTTCGGAATCGGTGCGGGTGATCTGCCAGTACCAGCCCGACAACGGCAGCTCGAACAGCGGCTCGCCCAGCGACTGGAATTGGCGTTCCGGCGGCTCGTCCGGCGTGGCAACCTCGGCGATCAGCGTACGCAGATAGAGGTTGAGGCGGCGATCGAAGGCGCGCTCGGTTGCGGCGCGATAGACCGACGTCAGCACAATTCCCGTGAGCAGCAGGATCACCACCACCCACGCGGTCGCCGACAGGAACAGGCGGGTAGCGAGCGAGCTGCCGCGCATCAGGGCATGATCCGAAAAATTGGCACCGGTTTGCCGGATAAGACCATGCCTGCGGCAAAAAGGAAGCCCTGCAGCCGCTCCGTCACGCGCCCGTGGTGGGCGGCGTCAACAGATAGCCGAGCCCGCGAACGGTCTGGATGATGTCGACTTCGAGCTTCTTGCGGATACGGCCGACGAACACCTCGATAGTGTTGGAGTCCCGGTCAAAATCCTGGTCGTAGAGATGCTCGACGAGCTCGGTGCGCGACACCACGCGGCCGATATGGTGCATCAGGTATTCGAGCAGGTTGTACTCGTGCGAGGTCAGCTTGATCGGATTGCCGTTGACACTGACGCGCTTGGTGCGCGTGTTCAGCGTCACCGGGCCGCAAGCAAGTTCGACCTGGGCGTGTCCCGTCGAGCGGCGCAGCAGCGCGCGAATGCGGGCGAGAATTTCCTCGAGATGAAAGGGCTTGGCGACATAGTCGTCGGCGCCGGCGTCAAAGCCCTGCACCTTGTCGCTCCAGCGGTCGCGCGCGGTGAGGATCAGGACCGGCATCACGCGCTTGTTGCGGCGCCAGGCCTCCAGCACCGAGATGCCGTCCATCTTCGGCAGGCCTATGTCGAGCACGACGGCGTCGTAGGGTTCGCTATCGCCGAGATAGTGCCCCTCCTCGCCGTCAAAGGCGCGATCGACGACATAGCCGGCGTCGGTCAGCGCCGTGGTGAGCTGGCGATTGAGATCCGGATCGTCCTCAACGACGAGCAAGCGCAAGCTGGCCTCCGATGGTGAACCTTACAATGCCATCATGATGAGGCTCACGGGCGTGAACCGGCCATGAACGGGAACCCGGCACTAGATTACTTTTTGTTCATCCGGCGCACGCGTACGAAGGATGCCTAGCACGTCGACGTGAGGGGCCCAAGCTTCGCCCCAAGGCCTCAGGTCCGAAAGAATACGAACCAGACAAGGCCCAGGATCAGGATCGCAAGCCCCGTCGATGCCGACAGTAGCGCCAGCACCGACGGGCCGGGCTCCGCCTGGCGCGCTTCCATCGGGGTTTCGACGATCCGGCCGTGTTGTCGTGTTGCCATCATAGCCTCATTGCAGGAATGCTGTTTCGACCGCTCTGCCGCAGCAGGGCTGTCTCGCAGGGGCAACGCGTTGTCGGAAATGATGTTCCGGCCCCCATGAGGGCTGCGCGGAAGCATCGCCAGCGGGATGGGCCCCTGGCGAGGCGAACCAAACGAGCCCGGATCAGTTAACGGCGTTGGGAGATTCCGCCCGGCCGCGCGTTCAAAACCTGGGCCCGGCGTGGTATCCTTTACGGTCGTCTGTTGCGTTTTCGGAGTAATATTCATGGCCCCCCGCGCCAACTGGAAAGGCTTTTTGCGCCTTTCGCTGGTGACCTGCCCGATCGCCCTCTATCCGGCGACATCGGATACCGAAAAGGTCTCGTTCAACCAGATCAACCGCAAGACCGGCCACCGCATCAAATATGCCAAGGTCGATGCGGACACCGGCGAGGAAGTATCCAACGAGGACATCATCAAGGGCTACAAGGTCGACACGGATACCTATGTCGAGGTGACCAAGGACGAACTCGAAGATATCGCGCTCGAGTCGACCCGCAGCATCGAGATCGACGAGTTCGTGCCGCGCAGCGACATCGACAGCCGCTACGTGATCCGCCCCTATTATCTCGTCCCCGACGGCAAGGTCGGCCATGACGCGTTTGCCGTGATCCGCGAGACCATCCGCAATATGGACAAGGTCGCCATCGGGCGCGTGGTGCTGACCAATCGCGAGCACATCATTGCGCTCGAACCGCTCGACAACGGGCTGATGGGCACGCTGCTCCGCTATCCCTACGAGGTACGTGACGAGAAGGAATATTTCGACGACATCCAGAATGTGAAGATCACCAAGGATATGCTTGATCTTGCAAAGCATATCGTCGAACAGAAGTCGGCGCCTTTCGAGCCCGAAAAGTTCGAGGACCGGTACGAGGCAGCTCTCGTCGACCTGATCAACCGCAAGCGCAATGGCAAGCTGACCGGTGCCAAGCCCGCACCGAAAACGTCCGGCAACGTCATCAACCTGATGGACGCGCTGAAGAAGAGCCTTGCCGGCGCCGGCGAGCGCAAGGCGGCCCCTGCCCCCGCCAAATCGAAGGGCAAGAAGAAGCGCGTCGAAGGCCAGCGCGAGATGCTGCTGCCGATCTCGGGCAGCGGTAGCGGCAAGAAAGCTGCCAAGGAAGCCCCGAAGAAAGCCGAGAAGCCGGTGCGCGCCCAGAGCAAGGCCAGGAAAGCGGGCTAATCATGCGAAAGCGCTCGGTGGCCGTCGCCCCCGAGCGCTGAAGATGTTGGCCGCTGAGCGACGAGGCTCGTCGCCGATCACCACGTCATGGACGGGATGCGGGCCATCACCACGGCGGACGACGTGCCGAAAGACGCACGAACCGCGCGGAATGGCACGATGATGAGCCCGCCCGCGATCCTACTTGATCGAGGTGTTGATCGAGGCGAACTTGTCGTTGAGCGAAGTGCCTATGCCATTGACGGCAGTCACGATGACAATGCTGATGCCTGCCGCGATGAGACAATATTCGATCGCAGTCGCGCCCGACTCGTCCTTCAGAAACTTCGAAACCAATCGTCGCATCACAAACTCCTGTAGCCACCCCACGACGTTCTTCCCGCGCCAATGCGGGGCCGAATGTAAATTTGATTGGTTGCCTGGACGTTGACGAAGAGAGTCAATGAAAGGTAAAGGCGAAGCAACGAAACCAGCGCGATATTTGCCAAACCGGAAGATTACCCGAGTGAAAGCGCGCATGGCCCCGGACCGGACATGATCTGGGTCAACAGACCCGACCGGCCATATCTGTAGGCTTGCAATCAAATGGCCAACGACGCAGCAGGCGCGCAGTTCAAAATCCGTCGCGTCCAGCTCGATACAGGCCGCGAAAACGTCATCGTCATTTCGCGGCAATCGAAGGCGCTCCGCGCTGAAATCTTTCGCGGCTTCAGCCGGGTTGAGCTGCGCCGCGATGGCAAGGCGCTGCTTGCCACCCTGCTGATCACCGACGACGGACTTGTCGGACCCGACGAGATCGGCCTTGCCGAGCCCGCCTTCCGTCGCTTTGGCGACCCCGAAGGCAGTCCGGTGTCGGTCGCGCCCGCCGCTCCGCCCGACAGTCTCAACGCCGTGCGCGCCAAGATCCGCGGGCAGGTCCTGAGCGATGCCGCGATCGAGGCGATCGTCGGCGACATCACCCACTATCGCTACTCGGATATGGAAATCGCCGCCTTCCTGGTGGGTTCGGCGAGCTTCATGACCAGCGGCGAATTGATCGCGCTGACTCGCGCGATGGCCCAGGCCGGTACGCAGCTGAAATGGCCAAGCGCGAGGGTGGTGGACAAGCACTGCATCGGCGGCATTCCCGGAAACCGCACCTCGATGGTCGTGGTGCCGATCGTGGCGGCGCATGGACTGACGATTCCCAAGACCTCCTCCCGCGCCATCACCTCGCCCGCCGGCACGGCCGACACCATGGAAGTGCTGGCGCGCGTGAATGTCGGCGTCGAGGAGATGAAGTCGATCGTGGCGGCCTGCAATGGCTGCCTGATCTGGGGCGGACATGTGAACCTGGCGCCCGCGGACGACATCCTGATCTCGGTAGAACGGCCGCTTTGCCTCGATACGCCCGAGCAGATGGTCGCCTCGATCATCTCCAAGAAGGTCGCGGCGGGCTCGACGCATCTGCTGATCGATCTGCCGGTGGGCCCGAGCGCCAAGCTGGTCAACGGCGCCGAGGCGATGCGGCTTCGGAAACTTTTCGAGTTTGTCGGCGACCGGTTCGGACTGGCCGTCGAGGCGATCACGACCGACGGCCGCCAGCCGGTCGGTAACGGTATCGGTCCGGTGCTGGAAGCCGAGGACGTGATGGCGGTATTGGCGAACGATCCCGGCGCACCGGTGGACTTGCGGGAAAAATCGCTGCGACTTGCCGCCCACCTGCTTGAATATGATCCCGCGCTTCGCGGTGGCGCCGGCTATGCGCGGGCACGCGACCTGCTCGAAAGCGGCGCGGCCCTGAAGCAGATGCACAGGATCATGGATGCGCAGGGACCGTCGGATTGCAATAGCGACCTCGGCCATCTGACGTTCGACGTGAAAGCCGCAAGCGATGGCATCGTCTCCGGCATCGACTGCCTGCAACTGAATCGGCTCGCCCGCACCGCGGGCGCTCCGCTCGACAAGGGTGCCGGGATCAGGCTGTTCAAGAAGATCGGCGACCCCGTCGAACAAGGCGAGCCGCTCTACCGGGTGCATACGTTCGACCGGTCGGAATACGCGCTTGCCGAAGCGGGCGCGATCGCCGACAGCGGCTATGTCATCGCGCCGGCGACGCCGGGCGGCAAGGCCGCGCCGTGAACGCAGTTGCCCTGCACTGTCTGCCGTCCGGCATCACCGAAGCGGGACGGCTGGCCAACCGGCTCGGCTGGCCGCTGCATGAGATCGCGATCCACAAATTTCCCGACGAGGAAATTCGCGTCACCGTTGGCCCGGCGGCGCCAACCATCGTGATCTACGCCTCGCTCGACCGGCCGAACGACAAGCTGATCGCGATCCTGTTTGCAGCCGAAGCGCTCCGCCGCGCGGGCGCAAGGCGCCTCGTGCTGGTGGCGCCCTATCTCTGCTACATGCGCCAGGATGCGGCGTTTAACCCCGGCGAGGCCATCAGCCAGCGCGCGGTCGGCCGACTGCTCGCGGCCACCGTCGAGCGCGTCATCACCGTGGACGCGCATTTGCATCGCACCGCCGAAATTGCCGCCGTGTTTCCCGGTATCGCCGCCGACAATCTGTCTGCCATGCCCGCCATTGCCGATGTTCTCGCCGGCATCGACCCGGCGACCGTCGCCGCCGGTCCTGACGCGGAGTCGCGGCCCTGGGTCAGCGACCTTGCGGCGAGGCTCGGGCTCGAATTCGTCGTCGGGCGCAAGACGCGCAGCAGTGATCGCTCGGTCGCGATCGATTTTGACGACTGGGCCGCGATCGCGGGGCGACCGGTGCTGCTGGTCGACGACATCGTCTCCTCCGGCGGCACGCTGACAAGCGCTGCGAAGACCTTGCGCGCAGCCGGCGCCAGCGCCATCGATGCCGTCGTCACCCATGCCCTGTTTCCACCCGGTATGGCGGATGAATTCGCCCGCGCCGGCATTCGCTCGATGCGTTCGACGTCCAGTGTCCCGCATCCGACCAACGCCATTCCGCTCGATGCCGTGCTCGCCGCGGCCCTGCGCAGCGAGTTGACTTGAGGAGAACCACCGCATGGGCGTCACCCTTCGATTTTGCGGCGCCGCGCGCACTGTCACCGGCTCGTGCTATCTGATCGAGACAGCCTCCGGACGCTTCCTGATCGATTGTGGATTGTTTCAGGGCCAGAAGACCCTGAAGGAGCTCAACTACGGCGCCTTTCCGTTTCGCCCCGCCGACATCGACGCCGTGCTCCTGACCCACGCCCATATCGATCACAGCGGCATGCTGCCGAAGCTTGTGCGCGAAGGTTTTGAGGGCAACATTCTCGCGACCCGCGGCACCATCGACCTTTGCTCCTGGATGTTG
The DNA here is from genome assembly GCA_046349015.1 of Bradyrhizobium sp. Classification (GTDB taxonomy): domain Bacteria; phylum Pseudomonadota; class Alphaproteobacteria; order Rhizobiales; family Xanthobacteraceae; genus Bradyrhizobium. Next base: position 374,910 of record JAXMDE010000003.1, read on the forward strand.
CCGGATGCCGGCAGCATCCAGGAAGCTGAAGTCGCCGCCCTCAATCGCCGTAACGCGGCGCGAGGGCGCGGCGACGTGACGCCGATCTACACCCAGGCCGACGCGGTAGCTTCACTCAGGCAGTTCAGGCCTGTCGACTATGAAAGCTGGGCCGAGGTGATGCCGGGCGTCCGCGCCCGCTACTGGAATGCAGGTCACCTGCTCGGCTCGGCCTCGATCGAGATCGAGTTCGCCAATGCGGCTCCGTCCGGTGCGCCGCTCCGCCTGCTGGCGTCGGGCGATATCGGCCCGGAAGCCAAGCTGCTGCAGCCCGACCCCAAGGCGCCGGCGGGCTTCGACTACGTGATTTCGGAGTCGACCTATGGCGACCGCATCCGTCCCGCCACGACGCCCGAGCTGCGCCGCGAACATCTGGCGGCGGAAGTGCGCGGCGCTGCGGACGCCCGGGGCGCGCTGCTGATTCCGGCGTTCGCGGTCGAACGCACGCAGGAACTGCTGGTCGACCTCGTCACCCTCATGGAACGCGGCACAGTGCCGGCGGCACCGATCTTCCTCGATTCCCCGCTGGCCATTCACGCCACCGAGGTGTTCCGCAAGCATGCGGCCAGCCTCGACGGCGAGGTCGACATCAACCGTATCTTCACTTCGCCGCACCTGCGCTTCACGGAGAGCGTCGACGAAAGCAAGGCCATCGCCAAGCTGACCGGCTTCCACATCGTGATCGCCGCCAGCGGCATGTGCGAGGCCGGCCGTATCCGGCACCATCTCAAGCGCTGGCTGTGGAACAACCGCGCCACCGTCCTTCTGGTCGGCTATCAGGCGCTCGGCACGCTCGGCCGCTTCCTGCAGGAAGGCGCCACCGCCGTGCGCATCCAGGGCGAAGAGATCAGGGTCGCCGCCCGCATCCGCATGCTCGACGAATATTCCGGCCATGCCGACGGCGCGGAAGTCGCGCGCTGGATCGCGGCACGCCGTCCGGTCGAGCGCGGCCTTTTCCTCGTGCATGGCGAGGAAACGGCCATTGCAGGTCTTGCCGCACGTGTCGCCGAACGCATCGTCCCCGCCGCCAGGATCTATCAGCCGCTGCTGGACGACATCTACGAACTCGCAGCCGCGGAGCCGCGTCTGGTGGACGGCGAACAGCGCCGCCGCCTCGCCCCGGAAGCCGTCACCCGTCTCGACTGGCACAACGACATGTCGCGGCTTATCCTCGACATCAACGACCAGGTCCGGGCCGCTGCCGACGATCGCGCCCGCGGCGTCATCATCCGCCGCCTGCGCCGCGCGCTGGAAAACCCGGGCTAGGCCCGTTGCGCAGCCGCTGGCTGCGCCCGCAATGCGTGCGGATGCATATCAGAACTTCGTAGCCCGACGCCGCGCGCGCTTTACCGCGCCAGGAAATCCTGTTCCAACTATGCGGCACAGGCCGGGACCGACACCGGCCGCATCGGGGAGAGAGACCGTCATGAAACTGGGTGCTGCAATTGCGGAGATCATGAAGCGCGAGGGCATCGAGATCCTCTGCGGCTATCCGGTCAATCACCTCATCGAATTCGCCGCCAACGCCGATATCCGTCCGATCATGGTGCGCCAGGAGCGTATCGGCCTGCACATGGCGGATGCGATCTCCCGCGTCACATCGGGCGGCAGCATCGGCGCGTTCTGCATGCAGCACGGTCCCGGCTCGGAAAACGCCATGGGCGGCGTCGCCCAATGCTACGGCGAGTCGGTTCCGGTGCTGGTGCTGCCGATGGGCTACGCGCGCCGGCTCTCCCACATCGATCCCAACTTCAACTCCAGCCAGGCGATGAAGGCGTTCTCGAAATCCTCCGAGCCGATCATCCTCGCATCCGAAGTCTGCAACATCTTCCGCCGCGCCTTCACGAGATTGAAGAATGGCCGCGGCGGGCCCGTCATCGTCGAAATCCCCGCCGACATGTGGAACGAAGAGGTGCCGGAGCCGCTGAACTACACGCCGGTGCTGCGCACGCGTTACGGCGCCGATCCCCTGCATGTGAAGGAAGCCGCCGCGATGCTGGTCGCCGCCAAGCGACCCGTGATCTATGCCGGCCAGGGCGTGCATTACGCCAAGGCTTGGCCGCAACTGAAGCGGCTCGCCGAGCGGCTGGCCATTCCGGTGACCACGAGCCTCGGCGGCAAATCGTCCTTCCCCGAAACGCATCCGCTGTCGCTCGGATCAGGCGGCCTAGCCGTGCCGCGCGCGGTACCGAAATTCCTGGCCGAAGCCGACGTGATCTTCGGCGTCGGCTGCTCCTTCACCGAGACCTCCTTCGGCATTGCCATGCCCAAGGGCAAGACCATCATCCATGCCACGCTCGATCCCAACCACCTCAACAAGGATGTCGAAGCCAGGGTCGGCCTCGTCGGCGATGCCGGCCTCATCCTCGACGCGCTGTTGGAGGAGATCAACAAGACCGTCAAATCGGACCGCGACCCGGGCGCCGTGGCGGCCGAGATCGCCGCCTCCCACAAGGAGTGGCTCGCCAAGTGGATGCCGAAGCTCACGTCCAACGACGCCCCGCTCAATCCCTATCGCGTGCTCTGGGACCTGCAGCACACCGTCGACATGGCAAACACCATCATCACCCATGACGCCGGCAGCCCGCGCGACCAGCTTTCGCCGTTCTGGAAGCCGGTCGAGCCGCTGTCCTATATCGGCTGGGGCAAGACCACCCAGCTCGGCTACGGCCTGGGGCTCGCAATGGGAGCCAAGCTCGCAAGACCCGACAAGCTCTGCATCAATGTCTGGGGCGATGCCGCGATCGGCTTCACCGGCATGGATTTCGAAACCGCGGTGCGCGAGCGCATTCCGATCATGTCGATCCTGCTCAATAATTTCTCGATGGCGATCGAGTTGAAGGTGATGCCGATCTCGACCGAAAAATATCGCTCGACCGACATTTCCGGCGACTATGCCGCGATGGCGCGCGCCTTCGGCGGCTACGGTGAGCGCATCACCAAGCCAGAGGACATCATCCCGGCCATCAAGCGCGGCATCCAGAAGACCAAGGAAGGCGTGCCGGTGCTGCTGGAGTTCATCACCAGCAAGGAGACCGAGGTTTCACGGCCGGGGACGTGAACCGAACCGATGCCGCACGTCACCATCATCGAAACGGGCCTCGTCAGCCCGAAAAACCGCGAACGTCACGGAACCTACCCGCAGATGTTCGAAGCGATGATTGCCGCCGGCGATCCCACGGTCACATTCGATACCGTGAGCATTCCCGCCGGCGAAGAGCTGCCGGAGGCAGGCTTGCTCGAGGCGATCCTCATCACCGGCTCCTCGGCAGGCGTCTATGACGGCTTCGACTGGATCGCGCCGCTGGGGGATTTCGTGCGCACGGCCCACGACGCCGGCGTGCCGATGGTCGGGGTCTGCTTCGGCCACCAGCTGATCGCGCAGGCGCTGGGCGGGGTGGCGCGAAAATCGGAGAAAGGCTGGGGGCTCGGCCGGCACGTCTACGATGTGGCGCCCGGCAACGGCATCATCGACGGCGCGCACATCGCTCTCGCCGCCTCGCATCAGGATCAGGTCGTCACGCCGCCGCCTGGCGCGAAAACCATCCTGTCCTCCGGCTTCACCGAGCATGCCGGGCTGCTTTATCCCGGCGGCACCACGCTGTCGGTGCAGCCGCATCCGGAATTCTCCGTCGGCTATGCACTGGCCTGCTGCGAGATGGCCCACAGCAAGGGGCATGCGCCGGATGGACTCGTCACGGCCGCCAAGGCCTCGCTCGCCGAGCCATTGGAAGGCACGCGACTCGGCGGCGCGATCACGCGTTTCCTCACGCGATCAAGGGGATGAGCGCACAGAAAGCGCGCCTTGAGGCCGCCATGGGCGCTGGCCCTGACGCTCCCGGGATGAAATAATCCGGCTGGAACCGCGGCAAGAGGCCCTGTCGACGCCTCGCTCGCGCTCCGGACATGGATTGTTGCAATGGCGGGGCTGCCTGACGACATGTCGATCATGATCGATGAGCTGGAAACAGCCGTCGCCGAGATGGAATCGCGCCTCGAATCCGCCCGCGCCGAGCGCGACGAGGCGAAGGTGCGTCAGCTTGAGCTCGAGATCGAGAACGCCAATCTGCGGCGCGAGCTCAACCTCGCGCGGGAACGGCAGACCGCGAGCGCAGAGGTCCTGCGCGCAATCTCCGAAACATCAGGCGACGCCGAACGGGCGCTAACTCAAATCGCCGAGATTACCGCGCGCCTGTTTGGCGCACCGAGCGCCACGCTCAGCATCGCCGATGACAATGGCGACACATGGGCTCGCACGATTCGTGTCGGCGCCAGTTCCAGGCGAATCGGCGCGGAAATTTCCGACGCGCTGCGCAAGGTCGGCGGCCGGAACCTGCCCGGCACGGTAGTCGGCGAGAACCGGCAGATCCACATCCCCGACCTCGATCATCCCGACCCGTCGGTCGCCGATTGGCCGGGTCTGCCGCCGGCGCGGGCCGAGGGTACCCGCGTCATGTCGGGCACGCCGCTACGACGCGCCGGCAAGCCGATCGGCGTTCTCATCATTTACCGCGACCGTCCCCAACCGTTCACCGAAGAAGAACTCGAGCTTCAACAGAGTTTCGCCGACCAGGCCGTCGTCGCCATCGAGAACGCGAGGCTGTTCAACGAGACCAGGGAAGCGCTTGAGCGACAGACGGCAACGGCCGAAATTCTCAAAGTCATCGCCGCCTCTCCCTCCGATACGACGCCGGTGTTCGAGGCGATCGCATCGAGCGCCAACCGCCTGCTCGGCGGCTTTTCCACCGCGGTGTTTCGCTTCGCCGAAGGCACTGCGCATCTCAAGGCGTTTACGCCGACAAATCCGGCCGCGGACGAGGTGTTGCGAGCCTCCTTCCCTCGACCGGTGTCGGAGTTCGAGCCGTTCCGGCTGGCGCAGCACGGCAACCCGATTCCGATCGCCGATACCGAGGACATCCAACATGCCCAGATAAGGGAGATCGCCCGGCAGCGCGGATTCCGCAGCATGCTGTTCGTGCCGCTGATGAGCGACGGCCTGCCGATCGGAATCATCAGCGTTACACGCCTGGAGACCGGCACCTTCGCGCCTCATCACGTGCAGCTGCTCCAGACCTTCGCCAACCAGGCGGTGATCGCGATCGAGAATACCCGCCTGTTCAACGAGGTGCAGCAGCGTACCGAGGACCTCAGCGAATCCCTGCGGCAGCAGACCGCAGTCGGCGACGTGCTCAAGACCATCAGCCGCTCGACTTTCGATTTGCAGCCGGTGCTCGATACGCTGGTGAATTCCGCCGCCCAGCTCTGCGGCGCCGACATGGCCTTCATCATGCGTCGCGTCGGCGACGAGTACCGCGCCGGCGCAGCCGTAGGCTATACCGAAGCCTATATCGACTTCCTCATGAATCACCCGCTGCTCGTCGACCGCGGCTCGGTGACCGGCCGCACCGTGCTGGAGCAGCGGCCGGTCCAGATCCTGGATGTCGTTGCCGATCCCGAATACACGCTGCATCAAACCTACGAACTGGCCAACCAGCGCACCACCCTCGGCGTGCCGTTGTTGCGCGAAAACGAGCCGATCGGAACGATCGTGCTGGCGCGCCGGCGCGTCGAGCCGTTCTCGGAGAAACAGATCGATCTCGTGGCTACCTTCGCCGACCAGGCCGTGATCGCGATCGAGAATGTCCGGCTGTTCAATGAGGTCCGCCAGCGTACCGAGGATTTGACCGAATCCCTGCAGCAGCAAACGGCAACCGCCGATGTGCTGAAGCTTATCAGCCGCTCGGCCTTCGACCTGCAGGCGGTGCTGGACACGCTGACGGAATCGGCGGCGCGCCTCTGCGATGCGGACATGGGCGCCATCACGCTCCGGGACGAACGCGGCTTCTATCACGCCACCAACTACAATTTTCCCGTCGATTGGGTAAGGGTGGCCGACGTCCACCGCCTGCAGCCCGGAAGAGAGAGCGTTGTCGGACGCGCGCTGTTGGCCCGCGAAGCGGTTCAGATTGCCGACGCATTGACCGATCCCGAATATGCCTATTCCGACATGCAGGAAGTGGCCGGCTATCGGTCACTGCTCGGCGTCCCCCTGCTGCGCGGCGGCGAACCGATCGGCGTCCTGTTCCTCGGTCGCAAGATCGTCGAACCATATACGGAAAGGCAGGTCGAACTGGTTTCAACCTTCGCCGACCAGGCCGTGATCGCCATCGAAAACGTTCGGCTGTTCGACGAGGTGCAGGCGCGCACCGAGGATCTCAGTGAATCGCTGCAGCAGCAGACGGCGACGGCCGAGGTCCTGAAGGTCATCAGCCGTTCGGCCTTCGACCTCGAGATCGTCATGAACACGCTGTCGCGCTCGGCTTCCGAGCTGTGCGATGCGCAGATGAGCGGGCTGTTCCTGCGCGAGGGCGATCATTTGGTTGCGCGCGGCGTCTCCGACGTCGATCCCAAGCTGGAGGATTTCGTGCGGCGGACGCCGCTGACGATCGAAGACCAATCCTACATGGGCCACGCTGTCCTGACCGGCAACATCATCAACCTAGCCGATGCGGTGGGCGGAACGAACGATGGCCGCTCGCTGGCCTTCCAGAAGGAGTTCGGCTACCGATCCGTCCTGCTGGTTCCCCTGATGCGCGACGGCCGGGGCGTCGGCGTTTTCGCGCTGTGCAGCAACCGCGTCGGCGCCTTCTCGCAACGGCAGATCGAATTGGTGCAGACCTTCGCCGACCAGGCGGTCATCGCCATCCAGAACGTCCGCCTGTTCGACGAGGTGCAGGCAAGGACGCACGACCTCACCGAGGCACTGCAGCAGCAGACCGCCACTTCGGAAGTGCTCGAGGTCATCAGCACCTCGGCTGGCGAACTTGAGCCGGTGTTCCAGAAGGTGCTGCAAAATGCCACGCGCCTATGCGGCGCGAATTTCGGCACGTTGAGCCTGTATGAAGGCAGCATGTTCCACAACGTTGCGCTTTATAATGTGCCGGAGGGTTTTGACGAGCAGCTGCGGCGTCCGATCCTGCCGCATCCGGAGAGCGGACTCAGCACTGTCGCAAAGACCCACCAGGCGATGCAGATCGACGATCTGCGCACGCAGCCGCCTTATCTGGACGGCGATCCAGCCGTGGTGTCATTGTCCGACCTTGCTGGAGCCCGGACGATCGTCGTCGTTCCGATGCTCAGGGAAGACGAACTGATTGGCACCATCGCAATTTTTCGTCAGGAAGTTCGCCCGTTTACCGACAAGCAGGTCGATCTCGTCACCAACTTCGCCAAGCAAGCGGTGATCGCCATCGAGAATATGCGACTGCTCAAAGAGCTCCGCAGGCGAACCGATGATTTGAGCGAATCCCTGCAACAGCAGACGGCCACGGCCGACGTGCTCCAGGTCATCAGCGCTTCGCCCGGCGAACTCGCACCGGTATTCCGGGCCATGCTGGAGAACGCGGTGCGCCTCTGCGAGGCGAAGTTCGCCATGCTGTTGCTGAAGGAGGGCGATGAATTCCGCGCAGTCGGCATGTGGAACTTGCCTCCGGAGTACAATGAGTTCCTGACGCGCAACCCAATCCGCATCAGCCCCAAGCTTCCGCTTGGTCGCGTTGTGGAAACCAATCGGGCGGTCCATGTCACGGACGTCTTGCAGGATGCGTCCTATCTCGAAGGCTTCCCGGGCATGGTCGCCGTCGCCGATATCGGAGGCGCGCGCACGCTGCTGCAGGTGCCGATGCTCAAGGAGGATCAGCTGGTTGGGACGATTGGCATTTACCGTCAGGAGGTCCGCCCCTTCACCGACAAGCAAATCGGCCTGGTGCAGAATTTCGCGGCGCAAGCTGTGATCGCCATCGAGAATGCGCGTCTGCTCAACGAACTGCGCCAGCGCACCGCCGATCTGTCGCAGTCGCTCGACGACCTGCGCACCGCGCAGGACCGCCTGGTGCAGACCGAAAAGCTCGCTTCCCTCGGCCAGCTCACTGCGGGCATCGCGCACGAGATCAAGAACCCGCTCAATTTCGTCAACAATTTCGCGGCCCTATCCTCCGAATTGACCGAGGAACTGAGGGACGTCCTCAAGCCGGCCGGGCTCGGCGACAAGATGCGCACCGAGGTCGACGAACTGACGGGGCTGCTCAAGGACAATCTTGAAAAGGTCGTGCAGCACGGCAAGCGTGCCGATTCCATCGTCAGGAACATGCTGCTGCATTCGCGCGAGGGCGGCGGCGAGCACCGGCCGTCCGACATCAACGCCCTGATCGACGAGAGCCTCAACCTCGCCTACCACGGCGCCCGTGCCGAGAAGCCGGATTTCAACGTCACGATCCAGCGCGACTTCGATCCCGCCGCGGGCCAGGTCGACCTGTTTCCACAGGAGATCACCCGCGTGATCCTCAATCTCGTTTCGAACGGGTTCTATGCGGTGACCAAGCGCAGGAAGGACGGCAGCGAGCCCGGTTTCGAGCCGACGCTTTGGGCAAGCACCAGGAATCTCGGCGAAAGCGTCGAAATCCGCATCCGCGACAACGGCACCGGCATCCCGCCCGAGGTGAGGGAAAAGATGTTCAACCCGTTCTTCACGACCAAGCCGGCCGGCGAAGGCACCGGCCTCGGCCTGTCGATGAGCCACGACATCATTGTGAAACAACATGGCGGCACAATCGACGTCGATAGTTCGCCAGGCGATTTCACCGACTTCCGCATCGTGTTGCCCCGCACAAGCAATTTTACAGACAAATCCAGAGGATAGCCGTGAGTGTTCTGGTTCTAGTTGTAGACGATGAGCCCGACGTTGAGGCGCTGTTCCGCCAGCAATTTCGCCGCGACCTGCGCGCGGAGCGTTTCGTCATGGCTTTCGCCAATTCCGCCCCGGATGCGCTGGCGCGGGTCGGCGACATCAGGGAGCACTCGCTGATCCTGATCCTTTCCGACATCAACATGCCCGGGATGACCGGGCTGGAAATGCTGCCGAAAGTGAAGGAAATCCGCCCGGAAGTGCCGGTCATCATGATCACGGCCTATGGCGATGCCGACACCAAGCGCAAGGCGCTGGAAGGCGGTGCCAGCGGGCTTCTGACCAAGCCCATCGATTTCTCGGCGTTGCGGGAGGAAATCGATACGCGCCTGGCCGCGGCGAATTAGGCAGGAGAAAACGCCCGACAACCCAATGGCAAGGCACTGGCGATGCTGTAAGCTGGTTTGCACAATAGCCGGCCCTTCCGGTCCGATCGCTGGACCCCAACAAAAAATGCCGGCTTCGGAGGAAACCAATGTCAGCTCCCAAGAGCCGCGTCCTGCTCAATCGCCGCACCCTTCTGCGTACAAGCGCCGGCATGGTCGGAATTCTGGCCACCGGCCGCGCGCCGGCCATCGCACAAACCCAGTCGAAAAAACTCGTGTTCGCGCACATCAACGCGATTCCGGAATCTGCCGCCGTCGCCTTCGACTGGATGGCGAAGGAAGCAACCGCGCAGTCGAAAGGCGCGCTCGACGTGCAATTCTTCGGCAAGACCCTGATCCCGCAGGAGCTGGAGATCATGAATGCGGTCAAGTCGGGAAGCATCGCAATGGGCAGCCCGGCTGGCGCCGCCGCAACCGTATTCCCTGAAATGGGGGCGCTGCTCGTGCCCTATCTCGTGAAGGACTATGCCGCGGCCTACGCCATGCTGAATGGGCAAATCGGCGAGAAGCTCAGCAAGGAAATCGAGGACAAATACAAGCTCAAGGTCCTTTGCTATTACGATTACGGTTTCCGCCATTTCTGGACCTCGAAGAAGCCGATCGTCGAACCGAAGGACCTGCGCGGCGCAAAAATCCGCGTGCAGCAGGCCAAGGTGTTCGGCGACACCATCAACGGGCTCGGCGGAAGTGCCGTGCCAATGGCCTGGGGCGAGGTCATTACGGCCGCCAAGCAGGGCGTGATCGATGGCGGCGATCTGCCGGTCGTCAACATGAAGGCGCTGAAAATCTACGAGGTGTCGAAATATGCCTCGCTCACCTACCACAACTACGGTCCGACCAACGCGGTGATGAACCTTGAAATCTGGAACGGGTTGCCGGCCGAGCACCAGAAGCTGATGATGGATCTGTCCCGTGCAGCACAGGAGAAGATCCGCGCGGCAACCGAGTCAGTCGACAATTTCGCCAGAGCCAAGGCAGAGCTGGAACCGCTCGGCATGACCGTGGTGGAAGCCAAGGTCGAAGAATTCCGGAAAGTCGCGCAGCAGAAAATCTGGCCGGCCTACCGGAGCCAGTACGGCGCATTGTGGGACGAGATCGAAGCGTTCAAGGCCTGAAAGCCCGGCTGCGGGGGCGGAGCCGGACTACGGCTCCCGCCCTTTGCGCCTCCGCCCGCCTCACCGGAATTCCACTGCGCATGCTGCGTGCACTTCCAGCCGTCCCGAAATTTGCAGTCACGGCGCTGATCATCATCGCCATCGTCAACCTGTTGGTCGGCGTGGTGTTGCGCTATTTTGTCGGCGCTGTAACCGACTGGCTCGATGTCGACCCGGTACCCTTCACCTGGGTCGAGGAAGTGGGCGAACTCTCGCTCGCGTGGCTGACGCTGATCGGCGCGGCAATCGGCATCCAGTCACGCTCGCATTTCGCGCTCGCCGTGTTCGTGCATCACCTGCCGGAAGCCGCACAGCTCTGGATCCACCGTTTCAATCACGCGCTGATCACCGGGGTGGGCCTGCTTGCCGCCTGGTACGGCTTCAAGCTGTGTCTGCTCAACCGCACGATCACGACGCCGGGGCTGCAGATCAATCTGGCCTGGCTTTACGCATCCGCCGTGGTCGGCGGCATCCTGATCGCCATCTACGGCTTCTCGATGATGATCTCTCCGCTGCCACGGGACGAGCCGCAGCACTGACCGGGACCGCTTATGCTCCTTGCGATTGTCTTCATCATCTTCGTTGTCCTGATCCTGCTCTCGATGCCGATTGTGTTCGCGCTCGGCGTGGCCGGCATCGCCGGACTGTGGATTGGGGGCTACCCGATGCAACAGTTTTCCTCGGCGCTGGTGTCCGGCTCGCAGAGCTGGGTGTTGCTCGCCATACCCGCCTTCGTCTTTGCCGGCAATCTGATGGAACGCTGCGGCATGAGCCATGCGCTGGTGGAACTGGCGCGGGCACTGATCGGGTGGGTGAAGGGCGGCCTCGGCATGTCTGTGATCGTTGTCGCGTATTTTTTCTCCGACATCTGCGGATCGAAAATGGCCGAAGTCTCCGCGCTCGGCTCTGCGCTGATGCCGCCATTGACCCGCGCCGGCTACGACCGCCGCGACTCCGCTTCGCTGATCGCCGCCGGCACCGCCATGGGCATGCTGGTGCCGCCGGCCATCTTCATGATCGTGATCGCCCAGGTTACCAACACCTCGGCGGTGGCGCTGTTCGTTGCCGGCTTCATTCCGGCGATCGTCATCATGCTGTGCCTGATGGCCGTCGTTTACATCCGTGCGCGCCAGAACGACTGGCCGGTCGATTCCCGACCGAGCCTCAAGCGCCTCGGCCAGGCCGCGATGCACGCCGCGGTGCCTATGGTGGTGCCGTTCGTCATCCTCGCCGGCTTCATCCTCGGCATCATTACAGCGACCGAGGCCGGCGCCGTGGTGGCGGCTTACGCCTTTCTCGCCGCCAAGCTCTATTACCGCAACGTCTCATGGCTCGAGATGGCCAGGATCGCCTATGACAGCGCGATCCTCACCGCGGTGGTGGTGTTCCTGCTCGCGATCGCATCGGTCTATCAGTATCTGATGGGCGTGAGCGGCGTGCCACAGCTGCTCGGCGAAATGCTCGGCCCGCTGAAGACGCATGTCTGGCTGTTCCTGATCGGAACGGCTGTCTTAAGCTGCCTGTTCGGCATGTTGCTGGAAGGTCTGCCGGCCGCCGTCGTGCTCATCCCCGTGGTGTTTCCGATCTCCGAGGCGATGGGCATCGACCCGATCCACTTCAACATCGTGCAGACCGCGGCGGTGGGTATCGGCCTGTTCCTGCCGCCGATGGGCGTCGGTCTGTTGATGGCCTTGCGCTTCGCAAAACTGAGCGTCGGCCAGCAGTTCCGCACCTATGTGCCGTACATGGCGGCGCTGTTCGGCGGGCTTTTGCTCATCATCTGCATCCCGGAAATCAGCCTGACGCTGCCGAGGCTGGCGGGGTTGATCAAGTAAGGCGCGGTCGTTGTGTGGCCGTCCAACCGGCGGATCAACGCCGGCCATTCTAAAAAACAGAAAAAACACTTGACTATTCCGCAAAACCGAATAGATTGACGGGCATCCCGCGCCTCGGTAGGGGACGCTGCGCATCGTCACGGAACGTCGGCGCGGGTTGCGATGGACGCCGCTGGCGTGAGGCAGGTTCGTTCCTGCCGGACGGAGCGCTTGTGGCGTACGGCAAAGGCGTGTGGTCCTGGCGCCGCGACCCTGGCGCTACGTTGGCGGGACGTGTCCCGCCGGCAACGGGGGCAAGAAAGGCCGCTTCCCCGGGGAGAGCGCGCTATACGCCGTCAAACCATTGCGCGGGGAAAGCCGTCGGCGCGACTGGCTGAACCTGTGGTGACTATGCTCGTTTGCTTTTTTCATCTGCAAACGAGGCTGCGGGTGCGGCAAGCGCCCGGCTTTCTCCGCGCCCTCTTCTCGAGGGAGGGATGACGAGGTTGCAACAAACCCGGGCAACTCATGTCGCGGGGATGCGGACTCACAACCTGCTGCTGTCTGAAATTCAGATCGGAATGCCCCCGCTTCGGCGCCTCGTCGCTGCGCCCCTCACGCCGACGGCGCGACCGGCGGCGGCCAAGCCCCTACTCCGCCATTTCCGCCGGCGGCGGCGCCGGGCCGGCGAGCGGCCGTTCCTCCATCATGATCAGGCAGGCCATCGCGCAGGTCATCATCAGCGCGGCCGCGCCGAAGACATAGCGGAACGCCGCGATCATGTCGCTTGCCGGGATCGAACCGACCGACCCACGGTGCTCGCCGGCAAGCTGGATGTCGGCGCCGAGCGCCATCAGCAGAATGGCGGTGAAAGCCGCGACCGTGAAGGAGGCCATCAGCGCGCGGAAGAAGTTCATCGCACCCGTCAGCGTGCCGACTTGGGCACGCGTCACCGAATTCTGCAGCGAGACCACGCTGACCGGGAAGGTCGTACCGAGCCCGAGCGCGAAAATCGACATCAGCACCAGCAGGCCCCACAGCGGCAGCGTGGTGAAGGCGAGGCCGAAGCCGCTGATCACGGCAACTGACGTGCCGGTGATGGCCACGCGCTTGTAGCGCCTTGCCCGCGCCATGGTGCGGCCGGCGATGGCGGCGCCGCAGGTCGAGATGGCCGCAAGCGGAATCAGCGCGAGCCCCGCCTCGCTCGGGTTGAGGTGATAGACCACCTCGTAATAGAGCGGCAGATGCACGGTCAGGCCCATGATGGCGCCGAGCGCGCAGCCGCCGGCCGCAATGGCGTAGGGCGCAACCGTGCCGCCGAGCAGCGGCAGCGGCAAGAACGGCTCCTCTGCCCTGCCCGCGTACCAGAGGAACAGCAGTGCCAGGGCCATCGCAGAACCCATCATCGACAGGATGGTCGGCGACAGCCAGGGATGGCGATTGCCTCCCCATGTCAAAACCAGCATGACGACGACGGCCGAGGCCATCAGCAGCAGGCCGCCGAGCCAGTCGACCTCTCGGTGGCGATGATAGACCGGGATCTTGCCCATCTTCGGCACCAGCAGCGCGAGCGCGGCGACGCCAAGCGGCAGATTGATCCAGAAGATCATCGACCAGTGCATGTGCTCGGCGAAAAATCCGCCCAGCACCGGACCCATGATGCCGCCTGCCACCCACACGCCGCTGAAATAGGCCTGATACTGGCCCCGCTCGCGCGGCGTGACCACATCGGAAATCACGGTCTGCACCACCGGCATGATGCCGCCGCCGCCCAGCCCCTGCAGGCCACGGCCGATGATCAGCATGGGCAGGTTCGGCGCCAGCGCGCACAGGACAGAGCCGGCCATGAAGAGTGTGAGCGAGACGATCACCATGGCGCGGCGGCCATAGATGTCGCTGAGCGTGCCGAAGACAGGCGCGACGGCGGTAGCGGCCAGCAGATACGCCGTGATCACCCAGGAAAGGTTGGAAACGTCGCCGAACTGACGGCCGAGCGTCGGCAGCGCGGTTGCGACGATGGTCTGTTCCAGGGCAGCCAGGAACATCGTCAGCAACAGGCTCATCAGGATGGTGCGGACTTCGCGCTTGTCGAGCGGCGCCGGCGGCGCAAGCGGCGGCGCATCCGCGATGTCGATGACCTCGGTCGGGAGATGCGAGATCTCTTCGGCGACCTCGTCTGGCAAAATTTCCTGGCCGGCAGCCGGACGGTTCTGCCGTTCGAAGTCGTTCATCTCTTGCAATTCGTTTCGCCGCGCGGCGGACCCACGCGGATGAATCATTCCCTCAGGCAGCCAATCTACGGAGCAATCCTGCGCTGCGGCACCCGGCTCAGCGCATGGGAGCATCCCGCGGGCGCGCACCGCGGTTTGCCGAAACCAGCGTTCAATCCTTGGTCGGCTCTTTGGGCGGCCGTCGCAGCTTTGCCCGTTTCGGCAGCAGCTTCGGCCACTGCACGATGTGATCCTGCAGTTCGTCGATGGACATCTCGTCTTCCTTGCCGTTCACCCGTCCGCGCACGGATACGCCGGCCGCGTGCACCGTATCGGGATCGCCCGAGATCAGCGGATGCCACCAGTAGAGATCGCGCCCCTCGGCGACGAGGCGATAGCCGCAACTCGATGGCAGCCAGTTGAGGGTGCGGACGTTGGCCGCCGTCAGGCGGACGCAATCTGGAACCTGGTCGGAGCGGTTCTGATAGTCCTTGCAGGCACAGGCGCCGGCATCGAGCAGGCGGCAGGCGACGTCGGTGAAGTAAAGCCGGCCGGTATCCTCATCCTCGAGCTTTTCCAGGCAGCAACGCGCACAGCCGTCGCACAGGCTTTCCCATTCGGCGTCAGACATTTCGTCCAACGTCTTGGTTTTCCAGAAGAATCCTTCCTGGCCCGAGGCTCGTTTGGGCGGTGCGGTCATAAGCTCCTGTTTTCCCTGGGGATCGCGGCGATGAGCCCGCCCTTCTAGGAGCCAAACATACGGCGGCGCAAGCGGACGGAGGTCGACCGAGCGGATAACCCCAACATTAGGCCTGTCGTTGAAAATCGCTGCAACGCCATTGGTTTATGGCCCCCTCTCGGATAGAACAATAGGTGAGTCTCCCAACGCGCGGCCGAAGCGCCTTGGGTTTGCCGCAACATTCCCGCAAGACGTCTTGTGGCAGCCCCTTGGGCGCCGCAGCGCTTTCGAACCGATGAAGTAAACCGGTGCGCAGGATTATACCGCCCAAGTGGAAGCAGAAGTTCAAGAACACGATGCTGGACATCGATGCCCGCATCGATTCCACGCTGTTCTCTTCCGCCAAGGGCCTGCGCGAACTCTACGAGCGCTACTCGACCTTCATGGACCGCTTCTATGTCGGCCGCTGGAAGCGCTGGGTGATCATCGAGCCGCTGTCGGAAGCGGCCACCATCGGCCTTGGCGGCCTCGTGCTGATGCTGGCGCTCGCCATCCCCGCGTTTCGCGAAACATCCGATGACGATTGGCTGAAGAAATCCGACCTCGCGGTGACCTTCCTCGACCGCTACGGCTCGCCGATCGGCAGCCGCGGCATCAAGCACAATGACTCGATCCCGCTGGAAGATTTTCCGGATGTACTGATCAAGGCAACGCTAGCCACCGAAGACCGCCGTTTCTACGATCATTTCGGCATCGACATCGCCGGCACCGCGCGTGCGCTCGTCACCAACGCCCAGGCCGGCGGCGTGCGCCAGGGCGGCTCGTCGATCTCGCAACAGCTCGCCAAGAACCTGTTCCTCAACAACGAGCGCACGATCGAGCGCAAGGTCAAGGAAGCCTTCCTCGCGATCTGGCTCGAGACCCGGCTGACCAAGAACGAGATCCTGAAACTCTATCTCGACCGCGCCTATATGGGCGGCGGCACGTTCGGCGTCGACGGTGCGGCGCATTTCTACTTCAACAAGTCGGCGCGCGACGTCAACCTGGCCGAGGCGGCGATGCTCGCCGGACTGTTCAAGGCGCCGACCAAGTATGCCCCGCATATCAACCTGCCCGCCGCGCGCGCCCGCGCCAACGTCGTGCTCGACAATCTCGTCGATGCCGGCTTCATGACCGAGGGCCAGGTGTTCGGCGCCCGCCGCAATCCGGCGTTCGCCGTCGACCGCCGCGACGAGAATTCGCCCAACTACTATCTCGACTATGCCTTCGACGAGATGCGCAAGCTGGTCGACACCTTCCCGAAGTCCTACACCGAGCGCGTCTTCGTGGTGCGCACCGCGATCGACATGAACGTGCAGCGTGCCGCGGAAACCGCCATCGAGAACCAGTTGCGCCAGTTCGGCCGCGACTACCATGCCACCCAGGCGTCGACCGTGGTTGCCGATCTCGACGGCGGCGTGCGCGCGATGGTCGGCGGGCGCGACTACGGCGCCAGCCAGTTCAACCGCGCCACCGACGCCTACCGCCAGCCCGGCTCGTCGTTCAAGCCCTACGTCTACGCCACCGCGCTGATGAGTGGTTTCACGCCGAAGTCGATCGTGGTCGACGGCCCGGTCTGCCTCGGCAATTGGTGTCCGCAGAACTATGGCCACTCCTACTCCGGCTCGGTGACGCTGACGCAGGCGATTACCCGCTCGATCAATGTGGTGCCGGTCAAGCTGTCGATCGCAATCGGCAATTATCCGAAGAGCCAGGGCCAGAGGAACGATTGGGAGGCCGCCAAGCGAGGCCGCGCCAAGATCGTCGAGGTCGGGCGGCGCTTCGGCCTCAAGGCGCCGCTGCCCGACACGCCGTCGATGCCGATCGGCTCCGACGAAGTCACCGTGCTCGAGCACGCGGTCGCCTACGCGACCTTCCCCAACAAAGGCAAGGCGGTGGTGCCGCATGCCGTACTGGAAGTACGGACCGGCACCGGCGATCTGGTCTGGCGCTTCGATCGTGACGGCAAGAAGCCCACGCAAGCCATCCCGGCCTCGGTGGCGATGGACATGGCCGAGATGATGAGCCACGTGGTGAGCGAAGGCACCGCGCGGCGCGCCATCATGGACGGCATCCCGACCGCCGGCAAAACCGGCACCACCAACGCTTACCGCGACGCCTGGTTCGTCGGCTACACCGGCAACTTCACCTGCGCGGTGTGGTACGGCAATGACGACTACTCGCCCACCAACCGCATGACGGGCGGCTCGCTGCCGGCGCAGACCTGGCACGACATCATGGTCGTCGCCCATCAGGGTGTCGAGATCAAGGAAATCCCCGGCATCGGCATGGGACAGAAGCTGCCGCCGACGCCGCAGGCTCAAGCCGCGATGGCCGCCGGTGCGCCGAAGATCATCGACACCAAGCCCGGCCCGCCGCCGGTCCTGACCAAGCGCGGCGCCGACATCCTGGTGCGGATCGAGAAACAGCTCGACGACGCCGGCAAGACCGCGGCAAAGACGTCGGCCACCGAACCGCCGAAGCCGGCCAAGTCGAGCTCGGCCGCGTTCCCCGAAAGCTTTGCGGCGGCAACCGACGACAAGGCCGCGCCCGCCGCCCGCAAGAACTGACCTGACCGTGCGTCTTCTTTTGATCACCCTGCTCGCGCTCCTCATCGCTTCCGCGATCGGCCTCGGCTCGACCTACATGACCGCGACCAAGGGCACCGAAATCGGCACGTTGAAGATCGGCGCATGGACAGCGCGGCCGAAGACCGGCACCGCCGATGCCGACCCCTATTCCCGCGCCACCATCGTGCGCAGCGGCGAACTGCCGGTCGGCACCGGCGACGGCGTCGCCTTCACCGCGATCACCGACGACAGAAAAAAGGCGCTCGACGGCCGCTGCGATGTCGTGGTCAGCGGCGTGACGCCGGCGGCGCGGTTCTGGACGCTGACGCTGTACGACACCAAGGGCCAGCTCGTCGCCAACACGCTGCAGCGCTATGGCTTCACCAGCCAGGAGGTGATCCGTGGCGCTGATGGCCAGTTCGAGGTCCGCATCGCCTCGCGCGCGCGCGCCGGCAACTGGCTGCCGACCGGCGGCATAGAGCGATACACGCTGATGATGCGTCTCTACGACACGCCGGTAGGCGTCGCCACGCGCACGCAGCGCGACGCGCCGATGCCTCAAATCGCAACGGTGGGCTGCCCATGATCCGGCTCGCCTTCACCGTCATCGCCGGCGTTCTGCTCGGGCTCATCGTGCATCTTGTCGCCGTACTGGCCTTGCCTCGCATCGCGACGCAGGACGCCTATTCGCGGCTGACGCCGATGACGAAACTCAATGCGGTGACGCAACTCCCGTTAGCCGATCCCACCAATGCGCCGATGCCGTTCATGGATCCGGCCTTCGCGGTCGCGATCTGCCGCTACGACCTGTCGGGCGGACCGATCAAGCTGGCGGTACCCGTCAGCCAGGCCTACACGTCGGTATCGTTCTACACTCGCAGCGAGGTCGCCTATTACGCCATCAACGACCGCTCCGCCGGCCGCAAGGTGATCGAGCTCGACCTGATGACGGAAGCGCAGCACGCCGAATTGCCGGAGGAAGAAGACGTTACTTCCGCCGACCGGCTGATCATCGACTCCCCCACCGAGACCGGCCTGATCGTGATGAAGGCCCTGGCGCCGGAGCCCGGCCTGATGCCGCAGGCGCAGGCTTCGCTCGCAGCCTCGCGCTGCCAGGTGCAGACCGAACCGGCAGGTGCCAAGCAGGCCGAAGCGCCGCCACCACCTCCCCCGCCGCCCGCGCGGCCGCAGGGAAAGCGGTAGCGTGGTGTCGTCGGATTAGCCGCAATCAAAGCTTGCGACAGCTAGCTGGTCTTCGCAGCCGCCGATGACCATGCCTTCTCGACGCCACCGACGATCGCAAGCTTCATCGCCCATGACACGCGCTCCGTCACCCAGTCGCTCTGATGCAGTCTTTCGGGATCTGTCGGATTGAGCATCCGGTCGAACGAGACCTGCTCCACTTCGAACAGCCCCTTCATGAATGCAAAGCGGCGGAACACATTGACGCCAGCGTCCCGCGCCAGGCCGCTGATCGTCTCGACCATGGCGATCGCATCGGCCTTCCTGCCCGGCGTCAGCATGGCCGGTACATATTGGGGGTCCATCAAGATGACGTCGGCCTGCGTTTCTTCGAGCAGCTTGACGAGCCCGCTTCGGATCGCCGCGACGGTTTCGCGGATGGAGGGAGGCGGAGGTTTCTGATCGGGTCTTTGCCAGACCGCATTTGTCCCGACTTGCCAGATCACGAGATCAGGCTTCTGCGCGACGACGTCGGTATCGAATCGCAGAAGCTCGGCCGGCGCTTCCTGACCGCTGATACCTTGATTGACCATGGTGATCCTGGGATTCGGATATTGGGCCTGCAGAAACGCCCGCAGCCGCTCCGGATAGGGCTTGATGTCACTTTCGCCAGCCGTCGTCGACGAACCGATCGCGACGATCTTTGGCCGCCCCATGGTGAGGCCCTGGGCGAAGCGAAACAGGCCATGCTCGAAGGGAATCGGCTCGACCGGAATCTTGGAAGGATCGACGTCCATGGTCTACCTGTCGACTTTCGTCGGAACAACGTGAGGTAGATCGAGGATATCGCACCGGGGACACCGGCGATAGTACCGTTGCGCCGGATCGGCGCAGCCCCCTAGCTCGCCTTGCCAAGCAAGAGATCGACCGTGTGAGCGGCAATTTTCCTGAGCTGGACTTCGTCGTCGAACGCGCGCTCCAGCACCGCGAGGCCGCGCGTCACTGTGGCGATGTGCAGTGCCGCCGCCGCGGGATCTCCCTTGAACTCGCCGCGACCGGCGCCTTCCGACAAGGCTTCCTGAATCAGGCCGGTGATGCGGGTCATCAGAGCCGCGAACGCCTTGCGCGCGTTTTCATCGAGCCCCTCGCCTTCGGCCGAGCCGAGTTCCATCAGCCCGCGCGTGGTCGGACATCCGCGGGCCGGCACGCCGGAACGGAAATTCTTGATGGTCAGATCGAAGAAGGCGGTGAGACGCTTGCGCAGGCTGCCCGAGCCGAGCGCCTTTTGTAGCGAAGTGACGTATCCATCCGCGTAGCGCTCATAGGCGGTCAGGAACAGCGCTTCCTTGCTGCCGAAGGCGTTGTAGAGGCTGCCGCGCTTCACGCCTGCCTCGCGCGCGATGTCGGATAGCGACGTGCCGCGCACGCCGTTGCGCCAGAATTGGTCGAAGGCGACGCGCAGGACGTCGTCATGGTCGAATTCGCGCGGCCTCAAGTCCCCTCCCGATCGCCGTCACTGCCGGACTGTCCCCTCACCTGAGGGGTCGGCAATTGACCGGCCAACAGTTTTTGACATGATGTCAAGAATATGATGTCTATTCTGGACACGATGTCAAAAACGTTTATCAGGCCTATGGCCCGTTTCGTCAAGGAGGTCCGTCATGCCGATCATCCACGTCGCGCTGCGCGCGGGAAAGCCGGAAGCCTACAGGCAGGCGATCCTCGACGGCCTTTACCGGGCGATGCGCGAGGTGCTGCACGTTCCCGAGGACGACCAGTTCATGACCGTCACCGAGCATGAGGCGGCAAACTTCCGCACCGGCACGGCCTATGGCGTCGCCCGCAGCGACGATGTCGTCTACATCCAGATCACGGTGTTCGACACCCGCACGCCGGAACAGAAGAAGGCACTATTCAAACGGATCGCGGAGTTGCTCGGCAAAAATCCCGGCATCCGGCCCGAGGACGTGTTCATCACGGTGCTCGATGCCGCAAGGGAGAACTGGTCGGTCGGCAATGGCTTGGCACAGTTCGCATGAAGCGCGAGGTCATGGCCGGCCGCCCGAGCGTGGCGGAGGACGAGCCCCTCGCAGATCGCAGGCCACAGTCGCGTCGGCTCAATCGCCCGCGTCGGTTAACGAGCACCTAATTCCTTCGGCCGATCTAATGTAATCGGCCCGCCCCGGCATTCGCACCAGGCCGCGGATGCCGGCCTTTGGAACTTGGCAACCATGGGCGTTAGCCTCGCGTCAGGACCGCTCGGCCTAGTGTCACGCAGCCTGGTGGCGGCGAGCATTCGGGATGACTTTCCACAGCACGAGTCTGAGAGCGATCAAGCGACGCGTTTCGGTGGCCTCCGCAACGCTGATCTTCGTTGCGGCCGTTTGTGCCATCGTGCTTTCCCTGCAGATAACGCTGGTCGTCGATCAACGCGCCGAAGCTCTGGCGGCCGGGAAGACCGACACGGCAAATCTGGCGATGTCGCTGACCCAGCACGCGAACCTGACGATTCGCGCTACCGACGTCATCCTGGCAGGATTGGCAGAGAGGCTGCATGCCCGCGATCAGGAACAACACGATGGAATTGCTCGGATCGGCGACTGGCTGCGCAGCGAGCTCAAGCTACTGCCCCAAACCGTCGTGTTTCAAGTAGCCGACCGGACAGGCCGGACATTCATCAGTTCCGAAAAGGATCGGCCTCAGATCGACGTATCGGATCGGGAATTCTTCCGCCATCACCTGGAGCGGGACTCCCGCGCGCTCTTTATCGGCACTCCGATCGTGGGACGGTCTACGAAGCGCTGGGTCATTCCGCTCTCGCGGCGCTACAATAATCCGGACGGAAGCTTTGCCGGCGTTGCAACGGCCTTGCTGGATCTGGACTTCTTCCGTGAGTTCTACGACCAGCTCGACATCGGGCGGGACGGTGCCGTTATCCTCATTTCCGATTCCCATATTCCCAGACTGATCCTGCGGCGGCCTTTCGTCGAGGCCAATATCGGCCGCAACATGACGGACAGCCACATCTTCCAGGCTTCACGACAGGCTCCTTTCGGCACGCTCGAAGCTGAAGCGGTGGTGGACGGCGTCGTCCGCATCAACAGCTACCGCCGCAGCCAGGAATATCCCCTGCTGATCGGGGTTGCCAAATCGAGAGACGACGTCCTTGCACCGTGGCGAGGCCGCGCGATCCGCGCGGTCGCCGAGACCTTCATCTTGCTGGTTGTCCTTGCGGGCGCAGGTTTCCTCGTCTGGAAGATGACGCGCCGGCTTGCACTGGCGAAAAGCCATCTCGACGCGGCGCTCGATGCCATGCCGCACGGGCTGTGCATGTTCGACGCGCAACAGCGCGTCGTTTTCGCAAATCGCCGCTTCCGCGACATCTACGGCTATCCGAGGGCCCTGGTGAGGCCGGGTACGCCATTGAAAACCATGTTGGGCAACCTCGTAGTGCGCTTCTTCAAGCAGGACGAGCTGACGGATGCGCAATGGAGTGAGCTGCTCTCGATGGCCACATCGACGAGAGAATTCAATATCGACGGCAGATCGATCCTGGTCGATCGCAAGCCGGCGCCGAACGGCGGCTGGGTGGCGACCCACGAGGACATCACCGAGCAGAAGCGTACCGAGAAAATTCTGTCCGAAAACGCGGCCGAAGTTCAGCGCGTCAATGAATATTTCAAGAGCGTCATCGACAACATGCCGCAAGGCGTCTGCCTGTTCGACGCCGAGCAGCGGGTGATCGTCGCCAACAGCCGCTACGGCGAGCTATACAACCTGACAGCCGGACAGATCAAACCCGGAACCACCTTGCAGCAGATCCTGGACTACCGGCGCGAAAAAGGCACCGGTTTCACAACCGCGCCGGACGTGTATCGCGCCGTCAACGTCAAGAAGCCAAGGGAAATCCAGGATCTCGCCGATGGCCGCACGGTGTCCATTTCCCGGCGCCTGCTGTCGGACGGCGGCTGGCTGACGACGCACGAAGACATTACCGAACGCCGACAGGACGAACGGAAGATCGCCTATCTTGCGGCCCACGATACGCTGACCGGCCTTCCGAACCGGGTCGCCTTCATTGCGGCTCTGGAAAAGGCGACCTCCGACGATGCCGCCGCGAACTGTTCGGCGATATTCATGCTCGATCTGGACCAGTTCAAGGCCGTCAACGACACGCTCGGGCATGCGGCGGGCGACCAGTTGCTCAAGGAAGTCGCCTCCCGTCTCGCCGCGGAACTGCGCGGTCGGGACATTGTGGCGCGTCTGGGCGGCGACGAATTTGCAATCATCCAGAATCTCGACAATCTCGGCCGCGAGGTGGCCATTTCGCTTGCGTTGCGAATCATCGACACCATTGCCAAGCCGTTCGATCTCGGCGGACATGCCGCATGCATCGGCACCAGCATCGGCATCGCGCTGTGTCCGGAGCAAGGCTCCGATCCATCGGAACTCATGAAGAAGGCGGATATCGCTCTCTATACGGCGAAAGCCCAGGGACGAAACGACTTCCGCATCTTCGACGCGGAAATGATGAAGGTCTCGGAAAGCCAGAAGCTGCTCGAGATCCAGCTCCGCCACGCCATCGAACGCGAGCAGTTCGAACTATATTACCAGCCTATTCTGGATGCGAAGACCGGGAAGGTAAGCGGCGCAGAGGCGCTGATCCGCTGGCATCATCCCGAACGCGGCCTGCTGCCGCCCGACCAATTCATTCCGCTGGCCGAGGAGACCGGCCTGATCGTTCCGCTCAGCGAATGGGTGCTCCAACAGGGCTGCCGGGACGCCGCCGCGTGGTCCGACAATTTGAAGATAGCCATCAACCTGTCAGCCCATCATTTCAAGCGGAGCAATCTTTTCGACGTGGTGCTCTGCACCCTCGTGGAATCAGGCCTCAGCCCAGCGAGGCTGGAACTCGAGATCACCGAGTCCGCTCTCCTCGACCAGCGGTCCGACCATCTGCCGACGCTTCGGCAGTTGCGGAACATCGGCGTATCCATCGTGCTCGACGATTTCGGCACAGGTTATTCTTCGGCCCGCTACCTGACGCTCTATCCCTTCGACAAGATCAAGATCGACAGGTCGTTCGTACAAGGTATGGCCACGCAGCGCGAATGTTCCGCGATTGTTGCGTCTACCCTGGCTCTCGCACGAGGTCTCGGCATCGCCGTGACCGCCGAGGGCATCGAAACGGAAGATCAATTGCGCGAGCTGTGTCAGGCAGGCGTGGATTTCGCGCAAGGTTATCTGATTGGCAAGCCGATGGCGCTGGCAGAATTCCTCGGCAGCAACAGCGCGGCGGCCGGCCGCTTCGTGGCGTGAAATGAGCACCCCGATGACCGAGCCGCAAGTGAACCTTCACAACAACCTGATCGATCAGCTCGAGGATGCGGTGTCCGGAAAGAGCATCGGCCGGCGCGCCGATGTGCTCAAGCGGATCACCGACCTGTTCCTGCAGGGTTCCGGGAAGTATACGGAGCCGCAGATCGACCTGTTCGATGCGGTCTTGTCGAGGTTGGTCGATACTGTCGAGGTTGCATCGCGGGCCGAGTTCGGCAACCGACTGGCCGACATGTCGGACGCGCCGAAGGGCGTGGTGCGGCTGCTGGCGTTTGACAAGGCGATCGAGGTTGCCGCGCCGATCCTCACCCGGTCGGAACGCCTGTCCGAGGCGGACCTGATCAGGAATGCGGAAACGATGAGCCAGGAGCACCTGTTGGCGATTTCGAAACGCCGGGAGCTCAAGGAGGGCGTGACCGATGTGCTGGTGTCGCGTGGTGACCACGAAGTGTTGGTCTCAACGGCAACCAATCGGGGAAGCCGGTTCTCGGCGCCAGGCCTCGACCGACTCGTCGAGAAGGCAGGCTCTGACGACAGGCTTGCGTTGTCGGTATGGTCCCGCCCGGATATTCCGCGACAACAGATGGTACGGCTGTTCCAGCAGGCATCCGACGAGCTGAGATTGCAGCTGGAGGCCGCCCATCCCCGCCACGCCAATTCCATCCGGGCAGCCGTTTCGATTGCGGCCGAGCGCGTGCAGGCGATCGCGCGCGCCGGCTCCGCTCAATCCCGCGCGGCCAGCGCCACGCTCAGGGAGTTGCATGCCAAAGGCAGTCTCAACGAGGCAACCCTGCTGCAGCTCGTGGAGGAGAACAATTTCGACGGAGTTGCGACGGCTCTGTCTCTGCTGTGCGATCTCCCGATCGGCACGGTCGAACGCGCGTTGAGCCGGGGCCGCTACGAACAGATCCTGCTCTTTGCCAAAGCCTTGCAGTTGTCGTGGCAGACTACGCTTGCGCTCATCCGTTTCCAGGCCGGGAACACGACCGTCGCACAAACCGATGCGGATCGCCATTTTGCCAGCTATTCACGCATGCAGGTGAAGACCGCCCTGACTGCGCTCCAGTTCTACAGGATGCGCGAGCACGCAAGCCGGTCGCAGCTGTAGCTAAGGCCCGCGGCTTCGCCGCTCCATAGACCGCCACAGAGCCGATACGAGCAACGGCACTTTAAGGCTTGAACCTGCCTGGCATCGCGCTTGCTCCAGCAGGAAGCAAGCCCGGCCAGCTGAATACGATCATCCCTTCACCGTCACCGCGCGGCCCGCCACCGGCTGCACCGGCGGGTTGGCGGCCAGCGCCGCGAGTTCCTTGATCAGACGGTCGGCGTCGGCCGCGATGTTATCCGGCGCCTGGATGACGAGGCGCTCCAATGCCCAGCGGTAGGAGGAGATGCGCCGCTCCAGGCACTGCTGCACCCATTGCACGATCAGCGCATTCTCTTCCATGCGGGCCACGGCGTCGGCATTTTCGCGCGGCGACAGCTCTGACACCAACTTCAGGCTGGCGCTGCGCTTGGTGTCGAGCTCGATGACGCGGGCGGCGGCCGCATAGAACGGCTCGAAGCGGGTGATGTCGTTGCGCACGTCGTCGATCAGCACGCCATAGCGCGAGGTGTGCGAGCGGTGCGGCTCGTCGATCAGGTTGCGGCCGTACATGGTGCGGTCGAAGATGACGTTCTGACGCCACGGCGAGGGCAACGGCTTGTAGTCGCCCCACACGCTTTTCCAGGCCGGGCGGGACAGCGGTGGCTCGACCAGCGGATAGGCGAGATCACGCAGCAGGCGTTCATTGTCAGTGAGCTGGAACTGGGAAGCCTTCATGCCGACGCTGCCGGTGGCCTCCTTGCCCATCCAGCGGTGCATGTCGTCGCTGCGTATGTCGGCACGGGTGCGGAAGAAGTCGCCGCCGCTGCATCCGGCCAGCAGCGATCCGGTCAGAACGAGGGCAAGAGCCGGGAATGAGCGCCGTGCTCCGGTGATCCGGTTCGCAAGCATTTCCGGCATGTTAACTTCCTGCGTCAGGTGCGCCGACGGCGACGGCGCCCGGGAGCAGTCCCCTCTTCCGGTCCTCCGCCATCGCCCTCGCGGTCGATGCGGACAACAGGAAGAATAAGGATGGTCCCCATGCCATCGCGCGGTGCGCCATCCATGCCGTGATCCAGGCGCCGCGCAGCCGCATCCGCCGGGAAGTCGATGATGGTGCCCATTTTCGCTCTCTCTGGTCGCCGCCCGCACATGAACCTGCCGGGCGGTCTGTCATTATTAAGAACAGCGCTTGGTTAACGGGTTCTTAATCCGGCAGCCCGAAAGGTGCCGAAGTGGGACAGCGCGGCATGGCGGCCACATCGGCAAAATTGCAGTGATCTTCTTCACGACTTGTTTTCCTTAACCGGCTCTTAAAGCCCGCCGCCTAGGCTGGGGCGCGAGGGGATCTTTGAGAAGTCGCGTACGCTGACATGACTGCAGCTCCATTGTTTCCGGGTTTCGACGGGCTGATGACGCTCTCGCGCCGCGAGGGCGTCGACATCCGTCCGACGCTGCTGCGCGTGCTCACCGACCTCTATGTCCAGGCGCCCTCGCACAGCCCGGACGAGGAACGGCAATTCGTCGAGCTGACCTCGCGCCTGATCGATCAGGTCGATGACGCCACCCGCGCCGCCGTACGCGCCCGCCTTGCCATCTATCCGGGCACGCCGCTGAAGACGATGATCCTGCTCGGCCTCAAGCCCGCCCATCCCAGCGACCGCGTGCCGCTGGCGGAGCCAGTGATCACGGCCCCTGCCCCCGAGCGGACAGCGCGCGCCCCGACGGATGCGGAATTGCGCCTGGCGTCGAACCTGTCCATGCAGCCAACGGATGCCGCCGAGATCAGCGAGCTGTTCTTTGCCGCCCGCGGCAGCGAGCGCGCTGCCATCCTGCACAATCTCAACGACACGCCGCTCAAAGCCTCGCCGCGGATTCCGGAGCAACGCGCCAAACGCGCGCTGCACATCCTGGAAATGGCGGCATTTGCCTCCGACATGGAGAATTTTGCGCTCGAGCTCGGCGAAGCGCTGATCCTTCCCGCGCGGATTGCCGCGCAAGTCACCGCCGATCCCGGCGGCGAGCCGCTGGCCTGCGCCATGAAGGCACTCGGGACTCCCAGTCCGATCTTCCAGCGCGTGCTGTTGTTCCTCAATCCGGATTTCGGCGCGTCGGTGGAGAAGGTCTATCGCATTTCGCGGATGTACGACCGCCTGACGGAGCGCTCGGCGCTGGTCATGATCGCCGCCTGGCGCGGCTCCAGCATGGCTGCGGCGCGCGCGAGGTATCGCCCTGCGCTTTACGACGACGAGCGCCAGCGCGCCCGCCCGGTACCTGCCCAGACGCGGCCGCCAGTGCAGCCCGGAAGTGCGCCTATCGTGCGTACCGGCAGCGACAATCATCGCCGCTGATCCGCGCCGCTACTGCGGCTTCGCCAGGTCGAGAAAATGCCGTCCGGCCCGGTCCTCGGTCTCGACGATCCACGCGTCGGGATCGAAGCGGATTTCCTTGACGAGTCGCTCTTCCACCGCCTGCTCGGCGACCGGTTCTTTCGAAATCGGCGCGAACACGCGCTCGGCCGGGCGACTCTCGTCGTAGGCCGACTGCGGGGCCGGCGCATAAAGCATGGCTTTGCCGTCGAGCAGTGCAACCTTGACGAACACCGCCCCCGCCTCTTCGGCGCCGCGGCGGCGCACCGCGCCGAACACGCCCTCGCCCTGGCAGCGGCGCAAGTAGGCCGCCACCCAAATCGCAGATTTCAATCGCATGAAGCCGACGATAGGCCAGCAGGAACGCCTAGGCCAGAGCCGTTGCTTTGTGAATCCTTGATGAACCGGTCGGCGAAATCCGACATTTCCACAGCTGCGCGCTAGCGCCCAATTGCCGCCCCACCTCGGGCCAGACAACCAGCCCGAATAATCAGTGCGAACAGCGCCGCGGGCAGCATCCACGGATCGACCGTTCATATCGACGTCGCGCAGGCGTCATGGCCGCTGGTTAACGGAACATCGCTGCTAGTACCAAGCCAACCAGCCAGGGAGCAAAGCATGTCGTACGATCATTGCGGCAACTACAGGCACTATGGTCCATTTCAGAAGATCAAGCTAGGAACCAACGGTGACGACACGATCTCAGGATCGGACCACAACGATATCATCTTCGGCTTTCGCGGCGATGATGCCATTCTCGCCGGCGCCGGCAACGACACCGTATTTGCAGGACGCGGCGACGACTGGGTTGAAGGCGGCAAGGGCAATGACACGCTGTGGGGCGAAAAGGGCAACGACGCCCTGATCGGCGGTGACGGAAACGACGATCTGCACGGCGGCCGTGGCCGGGATCTGCTCTTTGGCGGCTCCGGACGCGACGAATTGAGCGGCGATGAAGGCAACGACAAGTTTCTGTTCCGCAAGGGCATGGGCGTGGACACGATCGAGCATCTCGATGCCGGCGATCGCATCGACGTACGCGACTTCCACCTCGCCTCGTTCCAGACATTGGTCAATTCCGCGCGCCAGATCGGTCACGACGTCCAGATCGATCTCGGCAACGGCGACAAGCTGATCATCGAGCACGCGCGGATCTCCGATCTTCACTCCGAACAGTTCATCCTGGCCGACCAGGTGAAGGGCGTGTCGAGCTCGCAGACGCCTTACCTCTTCAGCAGCGATTCCCACGTCTACACCGAATCATTGCTGACGACCGGCGACGGCGTGAACGGCTACCGGATGGCCGGGATCCCCGACGGCCTCGGCGCGTACGACAATGGCGACGGCACTTTCACGGTCCTGATGAACCATGAGATCCCATCCGGCCAGGGCGTCGCGCGGGCCCATGGCGGCAATGGCGCATTCGTTTCGGAGTGGGTGTTTGACAAGACGACGTTGCAGGTCCTGTCGGGCAAGGATCTCATCCATGATGTCTGGCTCTACGATGCTGCATCCCACAGCTATGTCGACCACAATGCCGGCAATAGCCCGGTATCGTTCAGCCGGTTCTGCTCGGCCGACCTTGCCGATCCGGGCGCGTTCTACAATGCCGAGACCGGTCTCGGCTTCAATGGCAGGCTCTATCTCAACGGCGAAGAGACGGGCGTCGAAGGGCGAGCCTTCGCCCACATCGTTGGCGGAGCTCAGGACGGCAACAGCTACGAGCTGGCATGGCTGGGCAACATGGCCTACGAGAACGTGGTCGCCAATGCGCATACCGGCAACCGGACCGTGGTGGGGATGATGGACGACGGCCAGAACGGTCAGGTCTATTTCTATGCTGGCGACAAGACCGCGACCGGAAGCGCCATCGAACGGGCTGGCCTGACCAACGGTCACCTGCTCGGCATCCACGTGACCGAACTGGAAGGCGCTGCCAACAACAACGCTCCGAGCAACACCACCCCGCTCGGCGCCGACGAAAAGTCCACCTTCACCATGATCGATCTCGGCGACGTCAGCGGCAAGACCGGTGCGGAGATCGATGCGGCGAGCGAGACTGCGGGTGTGACGAGCTTCCTGCGGCCGGAGGATGGCGCATGGGATACCCTCAATCCCAACCGCTTCTACTTCGTGACGACAAATGCGTTCAATTCGCCGAGCCAGCTGTGGGCGCTGGACTTCGTCGACGCCGCGCATCCGGAGCTCGGCGGCACGATCAAGCTGCTGCTCAACGGCAGCGAGGGTCAGCAGATGCTCGACAACATCGCCGTCGATTCTCACGGCAACGTCGTGCTTTGCGAGGACGTCGGCAACAACGCGCACCTCGGTAAGGTCTGGCAGTACAATCCTGCGACCGACACGCTGACGCAGCTCGCCCAGCATGATGCCAGCCGCTTCGTTTCGGGAGGCGCGAACTTCCTGACCCAGGACGAGGAATCATCGGGCGTCATCGACGTCTCGCATATCCTCGGCAACGCCGGTGAGAACGTCTACCTGATCGACACCCAGTCACATCTCGGCGTGGGCGGCGAACTGGTCGAAGGGGGTCAGTTGCAACTGATCCACCAGTATCTCGTCTGATCGCGGCCTCCCGGCAGCCAGCGACGAGAATAATCTGCGCATGACGGAGGTGCCGGAGTTTTGGCCGGCACCTCCGCTTCCCGCCTGTCCTGTCAAACGGCTGTCGTAAACCATCGACCATAAATGGTCGCCGCGGCTTTGGCTTCCAACCGCAAAGCGCGAGCCGTCGAGACCAGTTTCCGAAGCAGAACCGCAGAGCAATCGCGCGTGATGTCAGCCCCGCAAACAGACGCGCCGACCAGCGCGGGATCGGAACTGCGTGCCGCGCTAGGATCGTGCCGCGCGGCCATTCTGGGGATCGCGGCATTCAGCGGATTGATCAACATCCTTAGTCTCACCGGCTCGCTTTACATGCTGGAGGTCTATGACCGGGTGTTGCCCGGACGCAGCGTCTCGACGCTGGTCGGCCTCACGGTCATTGCCGCCATGCTATTTGCCTTTCAGGGCACTCTGGAAATCGTTCGCAGCCGCATGCTCGTCCGGATCGGGAACCAGATCGACTGGCGCGTCGGCGACCGCATCTTTGACCTGGTGATCCGCCTGCCGCTCCGCACCCGCGGCGGCGGCGACGGGTTGCAGCCGGTCCGCGACGTCGACACGATCCGATCGGTGCTATCGGGCTCCGGCCTGCCTGCCCTGTTCGACCTGCCGTGGCTGCCGTTCTATCTCGCCATCTGTTTTGCCTTTCATCCGCTGATCGGCGCGACGACTCTCGGCGGCGCCTGCGTACTGGTGATGCTGACGCTGCTTACCGACCGGCTGTCGCGCCGATCCGTGCAGAAGGCGTCGGGCCTCGGCGCCGCGCGCAACCGCCTCGCGGAAGCCAGCCGCCGCAATGCGGAAGTCCTGGTCGCGATGTCGATGTCGGCACGATTGCTGGCGAGATGGCGCAAGCTCGGCGATGACTATCGCAGGCAGCAAAGAAGCGCCAACGACATTTCCGCCGGCTTTGGCGCCTCAGGCCGGATGCTGCGGATGATGCTGCAATCGGCCGTCCTCGGCGTAGGGGCCTACCTCGTCATTCACCAAGAAGCCTCCGGAGGAATCATCATTGCAAGCTCGATCCTGACCGGCCGCGCGCTTGCACCCGTCGATCTCGCGATTGGGAACTGGAAGAACTTCATCGCGGCGCTTCAAGGCTGGAAGCGTCTCGAAAAGCTGATGGCGGCCCTGCCCGCATCGGCCGGTCAGCTGCCGCTACCGGCCCCGACGCGGTCCCTCGTCGTGGACAAACTGTCCGTCCCCGCGCCCGAATCCGAGAAGCTGCTCGTCGCCGACGTCAGCTTTCAACTGAAGGCCGGCAGCGGCCTTGGCATCGTCGGCGCCAGCGGTTCGGGTAAGTCCTCGCTGGTGCGCGCCCTCGTCGGCGCATGGCGGCCCTCGCGCGGCTTCGTCCGGCTCGACGGTGCGTCCCTCGAGCAGTGGCCGTCGCATGATCTCGGAAACCACATCGGATATCTGCCGCAGGACGTCGAACTGTTCGAGGGTACCGTCGCCGAGAACATCGCCCGGTTTGCGCTCGATATCCCCATGGAGGCGGTGCTCGCCGCGTCCAGCGCCGCCGGCATCCACGATCTCATCGTAAGCCTGCCCGAGGGATACAACACGCAGATCGGCGAACAGGGGATATTGCTGTCCGCGGGCCAAAGACAGCGGCTGGCCCTCGCACGAGCGCTGTTCGGCAATCCATTCCTCGTTGTGCTCGACGAGCCCAACTCCAATCTGGACATTGAAGGTGAAGAAGCGCTCGCTCGCGCCATGATGGGCGTCCGGGCGCGAGGCGGTATCGTCGTCATCGTTGCCCATCGGTCCAGCGCGCTCGTCGCCGTGGACTTCGTGATGACGATGCTTCACGGCCGGCAACAAGCCTTCGGCCCGAAGGAAGAGGTACTGTCGCTGGTGGCCCGGCGGCGTGAGCCTGCGCCTGTCGCGCCGATCAAGATCGTTGTCCCTCAACCTGCGGCTTCGACATGACGGCCGCGATTTCGGACGAGTATCGCAGCCTGTGCCGCCATTTGTTCGGCGGAACGATTCTCGTCGCGGTATTGACCGGCGGGATCGGCGGCTGGGCGGCCACCACGGAGCTGTCGGGTGCGGTCACCGCCTCCGGCTCGGTGGTGGTCGATTCCAACGTCAAGAAGGTTCAGCATCTCACCGGCGGCATCGTCGGCGAGTTGAGGGTTCGCGAGGGCGACCATGTCCGCTCCGGAGATATACTGGTACGGCTCGATGAAACCGCCCTGCGTGCGGGCCTTGCCATCTACGCCAAGGGGCTGGATGAGATGCACGCCCGCAAGGCGCGCCTTGCCAGCGAGCGCGACGGCGCCGATAACATCGCCGTTGCGTCGGAACTGCTCGACAACCCGTCGAAGGAATTCATTGCGGCGCTCGACAGCGAACGCAAGCTGTTCGAGCTGCGCGCCGCGGCCCGGCGGGGACAGAAGTCCCAGCTGCGCCAGCGGATCGCGCAGCTCGAGGACGAAACTCGCGGCTACGCCGCGCTGCAGCAGGCCAAGGCGGAGGAGATCGAGCTGATCCAGCGTGAACTGATCGGAGTACGCGGTCTCTGGGAGAAGAATCTGGTCCAGATCAATCGCCTCACCCTGCTGGAGCGCGAGGCCGCGCGCCTCAAGGGTGAACTCGCGCAATCGATCGCCTCGACGGCGCAAGTCAGGGGCAAGGTCAGCGAAATCGAGTTGCAGATCCTCCAGATCGATCAGGAACTCAGCAGCGAGGTTGCGAAGGAATTGCGCGAGATTGACGGCAAGATCGGCGAATTCATCGAACGCAAGGTGACCGCCGAAGATCAACTGAAGCGCGTCGACATCCGCTCACCGCAAGATGGGGTAGTGCATCAACTCAACGTCCATACGGTCGGCGGCGTGGTCAGCGCGGCCGACCCGGTGATGCTGATCGTGCCGGAAGCCGATATGCTGATGGTGGAGGCCAAAATCTCCCCCACCGACATCGACCAGCTCTATATCGGCCAAACCGCAAATCTGCGGTTCTCCGCATTCAACCAGCGCACCACGCCGGAGATTTCGGGAAAGGTCAGCCGCATCTCCGCCGACGTTACGCCGGATCAGCGCACGGGACAGAATTTCTACACCGTGCGTCTCTTGATAACGCCCGAGGAACTGGCGCGGCTGGGCAATGTCAGGCTGGTGCCCGGCATGCCGGCAGAGGTTTTTGCCAGGACCTACGACCGCAGCATCCTCTCCTATCTGGTCAAGCCGCTCTCGGACCAGGTTGCGCGCGCTTTCCGCGAACGCTGACGTGGCGCCGGACGCCCGCATTGGCAGTCTGTTGCGACCTAGTCGATCGGGCGGCCCGTCATGTGCGACAATTCCTTGACCAGGCGGTCCGACATCTGGCCGGTTGGCGGCAGC
Source organism: Bradyrhizobium sp. (assembly GCA_046349015.1). Taxonomy (GTDB): domain Bacteria; phylum Pseudomonadota; class Alphaproteobacteria; order Rhizobiales; family Xanthobacteraceae; genus Bradyrhizobium. The sequence continues at coordinate 408,488 of JAXMDE010000003.1, forward strand.
TTGCGGTCGCGTTCGAATTTGAGGATGGCAGCCTGAGTGTCGGCGCCGATCAGGCCGGTCGGCTTCAGCTGGCCGTAGCCGTATTCGGTGAGCGCGCGCTGGACGGCGGCGATCTTGCGGCCGGCTGCGGTCTGCGGGGTCGCGACCGGCACCGGCGCCGGCGGACGCACGACGGCGGTGGATGACGCCGCGGCAGCGGGTGGTGCAACAGGCGCCGGCGGAGCAATCGCCTTGACGGCGGGATTACTCATCATATCCGGCTTTGGCTCGCTCCTGGACTCGCTCTTGGAGTCGATCTTGGGCTCGGCAGCCTTCACATCCGCCGGCGTCAGCTCGACGGACCGCGTGCTGGCCTCGGCCGGGCGCGGACGCGGCAACGGATTGGCTGCCGGCATGGCGATGCGGGTGCCGAACATTGGCGAAGGGTGATACCCGGCCTGCAGGAAGAGCGCATTGGCAATGATGGCGCTGATCGCGGCCGCAGCCAGCACGCCCGCAATCATGTCCTTCGGGCTGTGCAGGAGCGTGCGCATCAATAGGCCACGCTCTTCCTCGGCGGCAACCGCCTTGGCGCCACGGCGCCGGCGCGGCATCTCGTCATCCATTGCAGACTTCCTAGGCACTCTTCTTCACCTGACTGGTCTGTTCGGTTGGCAGTACACGCAACGCCGGGGTCAGCGGCGTGATATTGCTGGCAGGCTCGCTGGTGGCCGGCGGCGCGTAGACGAGCGGCAGCGCGACGGCAACCGTGGTGCCCTCGCCGACGCGGCTCTGAACATTCATCTCGCCACCATGCATCGCAACGAGGCTCTTGACGATGGAAAGTCCAAGGCCCGTACCTTCGTGACGGCGCTGATAGGTCTTGCCCGCCTGGAAGAAGGGATCGCCGATGCGCTTCATATCCTCGGCCGCAATGCCGACGCCGGTATCGACGATCCGCAGCACCAGCCGCACGCCTTCGACGGCGGCGGAGGCTGTGACAGTGCCGCCGCGCTCGGTGAACTTGATGGCGTTGGAGACGAGGTTGAGCACGATCTGCTTGAACGCGCGCGGATCTCCGATCATCTCCGGCAGGTCGTCGGGTGCACGGGTGACGAGATCGATGCCGTTCTCGCGTGCCTTCAGCGCCAGCAGGTTGCAACAGTTCACCAGGGCCGCGCGTGGCGCAAACGGCTCCGGCGTCAATTCGAATGTGCCGGATTCCATCTTCGACATGTCGAGGATGCCGTTGACGACCGACAGGAGATGCTGGCCGGAATCGTGGATCAGCTGCGCATACTCCTTGCGCCGCCTGCCGTCGAGCATCAAGACATCTTCATGCACGATCATCTCGGAGAAACCGATCACGGCATTGAGCGGCGTGCGCAACTCGTGACTCATGGTGGCGAGGAAGCGCGACTTCGAGGCATCGGCACGCTCGGCGACGGCGCGCGCTTCCTGCAAGGCCTGTTCCTGCATCTTGCGCTCGGTGACGTCGCGCATCACGGCCACGACTTCGCCATCCTCGGACGGTGCGCCCTGCTCGAGCGGGCGGCAGCGCATCTCTACCCAGACGAAATCGCTCCCATGTCCCGCACCGTCGCGGCGCAGCCGGAATTCGACGCGGTGGGCCTCGCCGCCATGAGCACTGTCGGCGAGCGCGGTGAGATAGGCGGGACGGTCGGTGACGTGGACGCGGTCGAACAGCCCATGACCGAGCAGACCCGCGGCCGGTGTGCCGAGCACGACCTCCGCGGCCGGCGAGATGAATTGCACCGCGCCGTTCTTGCGATGGCGTGAAACGACGTCGCTCATGTGGCGCGCCAGCAGGCGATAGCGGTCTTCCTCGACGTTGAGCAGCGACACGCTGGTGCGCGCCAGCGATTCCGCGCCGAAGGCAAGACCTGCGGCATAGAGCGTGGCCGAGGCAACGCCCAGGCCCATCATCACGCTCCGCAGCGCCGGATTGTCGGCCTCCGACGCCGGCAGCCAGCCTGACTGGCCGAGCGCAATCAACAACGTCGCGCAGCACAGCGCCAGCGCAGTGGCGAACGTCACCACCCGGCGCGATGCGGAAAGCGAAGCTTCCAACGGCACGACCACGAGCCAGATCGCGGCAACAGATTCGATGCCGCCGGTAAACAGCGCGATCATCACCACGGGTCCGGCAAGCGCCAGCGATGAGAGCACATGCGCACCCTCGTAGCGGCCGGTGCGCGACAGGAACCAGGCGAGCAGGATCGGCGCCGTCAGCCAGGCGAATCCGACGACTTCCAGGGCCGTCGGCGCGCCGCGCATGGCAAGATACACGGGGAATGCCGCAAAGGCCGCCAGGCTGCCGATCAGCCGCGGCGCGATGAACGCCCGATGCCGTGCGCGGGTCAGCGCGTCGTATCGCGCCGAAGGATGCAGGAGCGCATCGAGACAATCGCGGATGATACTCAGGATACTCACTGGCTTCGCGCTTCGGCTCGTTTCATCAAAAAAGACGCGCCGGAACGCCTCCTTTATCTTTCGCCCACCGTGTCAGAGCGACATTAAACGAACGCTAAGGCCCGGCCGTTCACCAGCTTGGTCGCTGATTTGTCGGGGCTTTTGCCCGCACCCCTCGGCCGAATTGATCGGAATGGTGAACGCGAAGTTTAGAGATCGCAGGTGTTATGGTTTCGAAATGGTGGATGCGCGATTTGTCCATCCAACGAGCCGAATCGGCATAGATGGACAATTCGGGACGAATCCGGCGTGCGGCATTTTCCGCAAATTTTCCGCCGAGTTAATCTCAATGCAAACACTTGCGCCTTATCTGGGACCGTCAGTCGTGGCCGGCCGCGCCAATGCAGCGCCGGCAACAAGAAACGGACCCAAGAAAACGGACAACTGGTCGCAAGATGTGGTTCCTGCTGCGTTTGACGTTCTGGCTCGGGCTGGTGCTGGTGCTCCTGCCACGGGACAAGACGCCTGAATCGGACAAGCTGCCGCAGATCGGCGCATCCGAAGCGGTGCAGGCGGCGACCGCCGCGATGTCCGACATGAGCCAGTTCTGCAAGCGCCAGCCCGCAGCCTGCGAAGTCGGCGGACAGGCCGCCACCGTGATCGGCCAGCGCGCCGCCGACGGCGCGCGCAAGGTGTATGGCATCATCACCGACAAGGCCGAGAAGGCCGAAAAGCCCGACAAGCCGGAACAGCCCGACAAGGGCCACAAGCCCGACAAGAAACCGGGCGCCGACAGGTCGGACAAGAAAGCACCGGATCACACCGGCTCGATCGGCATTCTGGCGGATGCGGAACCGGCGACGGCGCCCGAAGCACCGCGCGACACGCTGACATCGGACGACCTCGCCGTGGAGTGGCGGCCGCCGTCGCCGTGACTCGAATTTCGGACGTAGGCCGGTTCCATTTCCATCGCTTTTGACCGTCGATGACCTTATATAGTCCGGCGGAACGCACACGGACCAACATGACCATCGACGAAATCCGGGAAAATTTCGAGCTGCTCGACGAGTGGGACGACCGCTACCGCTATGTCATCGAGCTCGGCCGTACGCTGGAGCCGCTGCCGGAGGAACAGCATTCGGCGGAAAACAAGGTGCAAGGCTGCGTCAGCCAGGTTTGGCTGGAGAAGCGCGTCGACCGCAGCAAAGGCGAGCCGCGCATTCATTATCGCGGCGACAGCGATGCCCATATCGTGCGCGGCCTGGTCGCGATCGTGCTGACGCTGTTTTCCGGCCGCACGCCGAAGGAAATCCTCGATACCGATGCGCTCGCGGTGTTCGAAGAGTTCGGGTTCCGCGAGCACCTGACGCCGCAGCGCTCCAACGGCCTGCGTTCGATGGTCGAGCGCATCAAGACCGACGCGCGCGAGGCGCTGGCGGCGGCGTAGTTCTATTTGCCGCGCTTGCGGCGCTGCTGGCCCAATCCCATTTCCTTGGCGAGCTGCGAGCGGGCCACCGCATAGTTCGGCGCCACCATGGGATAATCCGGAGGCAGGCCCCATTTGTCGCGGTATTGTTCCGGCGTCATGTTGTACTGCGTGCGCAGATGCCGCTTCAGCGATTTGAAGCGTTTGCCGTCTTCCAGACATGTGATGTAGTCGGGCGAGATCGATTTCTTGATCGACACTGCAGGCTTGGCCGGCTCGAGCGGCGCTTCGCTGCGGCCCGAGGAGACTCGCACCAGCGCGGCATGGATCTGGCTGATCAACCCGGGAATGTCGGCGGCCGGCGTCGGGTTGTTGCTGAGATAGGCCGAGACGATGTTGGCGGTGAGATCGATGAAGCTCTTGGGCGGGGTATCCGTCATCGGGCCTTCTCCAGATCATTCCGGGCAGCGGAGCGGACAGTATCGCGCCAACACAATACCTTCGCGAACGGCCGAATTACTTCTCAATATGAGGCGAATGCTATCACAATGACAAGAACGGCCCCGCTTTATTTCAGGGCCGTCCAAAGCCGATTACAACAGGCCGCCAGTTCACGGCCGGTGGTCGAGATGGGCGCGCAGCTCGTCGATGGACGCAAAGCGCATCATGCCTTCCGGCATCTGCGCTTCGATCGATCCGTCCGAATAGAGCGAATAGGCCATGCCGTCGACCACGCCCGATTTCAGCACCGTCACCGCCGGTGCGTCGTCGCGCGCGGGCGCTGCGGAGATCGCATCCGGAGCAGCAGCCCGCTCCGGGCGCCGCGATAGCCGCCCCGATTTCGGCCAGGCATCTTCGAAGCTCGGCGGGGGCACAGCCGGTTCAACCGGCGGCACATCCATCGCCGACGGATCGGGACGCAGGTCCGCCGATAACAGGTCCGGCGCCAGCGGTTCGCTCGCGCGCGCGGCCGCGCGTTCGCGCTCCTTGCGCGAGGTCGACGTGAACAACAGGTTGCGCCGCGGTTTCGGCGCCGGCGGAGCCTCAGTCGATGGCGGAGCCGGCAGGGCATCGCCGCGTCCTTCAACCCAGGAGGGCGCGGCGCCGACATCAGCTACGGCGGTTTCGACCGAGCGCAGCGGCGGCGGCGGAGCAAGCGGCGGCGCCAGGGAAGGCTCCGGCGGGAGCGCGTTATAGGCGCTGGCCACGGCACCACTGGCAATTCGCTGCGCAATATTTTGCAGCTCGCGGACAACCGCCCACAGGCCAAACATCAAAAATCCGGAACAGCCCGCAACTGCGCCCGCAACCACGAGCGTGTTGCCGAACCCGAATTCCTTGTAAAGAATCCCGTAACCGAGCGCGCCCAGACCCGCCACCAGCAGGCCTATTCCAGCGCCCAACAGCACCACCAACATCGAATCTACCCCCGCACGGACGAACCGTGCCCAACCACCGCTGCCACGATACCGTCATATTGAAGGCATCGCCAACGGCATTTGCAGCCCTGCGCAACCCTCGGCGGAACTGCATCCGTGGTTCTACGGGCGGATGCCGCGAAAGTTCCGATACCTTGGTCCAGACGGTCGAAAGCTTGCAACAATGTAATACCTTGCTGCAGCGCATCAGGCGAATTACGCCACAATTCCCAATTACTTGGTAACGGAACTTGCGCTATATGAACGCCGGGGAAGAGGCTCAAAAGCGCCAATGAGCTGAGCCAGGGGATACGCCGGGTATCATATAGCTATGTCATCCATCACGACTTCGGCCATCGATACGCCAGCGCGGCGCTCGGTCGAACGAACATGTGACGATCTTGCCTTATTTGTGCTGGGCATCGTCGCCATCGTCGCCGGACTGACGTTCCGCGATTACGGCCTCGGATGGGACGATTACACCCACGCCGAATATGCCGACCTGCTGCTGCGGATGTATGGCAGCGGCTTCAAGGACACCGCCGCGCTGTCATTTGCCAATCTCTACATGTATGGCGGCGGCTTCGACATGGCGGCGGCCCTGCTGCACAAGATCATTTCGCTCGAATTGTTCGAGACGCGCCGGCTGCTCGGCGCGATCGTCGGCCTGATCGGACTTGCAGTCACCTGGCGCCTCGCGCGCCGCGTGGGCGGACCGCTCGCGGGCCTCGCTGCGCTCATGCTGCTAGCACTGTGTCCGACCTTCTACGGCCACATGTTCATGAATCCGAAGGACGCACCGTTTGCGGTGGCGATGGTCATCCTGATGCTCGGGCTGGTGAGGCTGGCGGAGGAATATCCCGCCCCCTCGCCGCGCACGATCCTGATCGTCGGGTTTGGCGCCGGGCTTTCGATCGGTTGCCGCATCCTTGGCGGACTTGCACTGGTCTATGCCGCGGTCGGCTTCCTGCCGCTGTTCATCGAAGATGTCCGCAAGCAGGGCGCGCGCGAGGCCGCGCACCGCTTCGCCCATGTCGCTTATGTGCTGCTGCCGGGCCTCGTCTTCGGCTATCTCGTGATGGGCTTGATCTGGCCGTGGTCGATCCTTGAGCCTGCCAATCCGCTGCATGCGTTGACCTACTTCTCGCACTTCTTCGAGAAGCCGTGGAAGGAAATGTTCGACGGCGCGCTGGTCTCCGTGCCCGACATGCCGTGGTCGTATCTGCCGACGCTGTTCGCACTGCAACTGCCCGAAGTGCTGCTCGGCCTGCTTGCCGCAGCCGTGGTCGGCACATTCCTGTCGCTTTCACGCAAGGACGTTCCGGCGCGGAGCAAGACGATCTTCCTGATGCTGACGCTGGCGGCGACGTTGCCGCTGGTGATCGCGATGGTGAAGCGCCCCGCGCTCTACAACGGTATCCGTCATTTCATCTTCGTCATTCCGCCGATGGCGGCTCTCGCCGGCGCCGCCTTCGCCAGGCTGATGGGTTGGCTGGGCGAGAACAGGCGCAGCTGGCAGCCGGCGGTGCTCGCCATCTTCGTGTTCGGCCTGCTGCTTCCGCTCGGCGAAATGATCCGCTTGCATCCCTATCAATACACTCACTTCAATCACATTGCCGGCACGGTGCGCTCCGCCGACAACCTCTTCATGCTGGATTATTGGGGGCTGGCGCTGAAGCAGGCCTCGGACGGCCTGCGCGAGCAGATCGACGAGCGCCAGGAAGTGCCGCCGCAGAACCGCAAGTGGAAAGTCGCCGTGTGCGGCCCGCAGCGCCCGGCGCAGGTCGCGCTCGGCCCCGACTTCACCATCGGCTGGGACTCCAGTGCCGCCGACTTCGCGATGACGCTCGGCGAATTCTACTGCAAGGGCCTCACCGCCCCTGTGATGGTCGAAGTCAAGCGCGACGACGTCGTGTTCGCCCGCGTCTACGACATACGTGGCCGCAGCATTTCGAGCCTCTTGGCGATCCCTGCGCCGTGATTGAAGAATCGCTGCCGGCGGTGTAGTGTCCTTGCCAACACCCTCTGCACTACGGAATCAAACGCCGCCCAATCCCGGGCGGCGTTTTTATTTTGGCGCGGGCGGATTCAGCGCGCCATACACCGCGCCCAGCACGAGACTATAGGCCAGGATCATCGCGAGCGAAAACAGCGCGGGCTGGATGCCGAGCCCGAACGGCCCCAGACCGATCAACGGAAAGAACACAACGCCCATCGCCAGCCAGCCGGCCGCGCCGAAGGCCAGCCCCTTGGCAAGGCCGCTTCGTCCGGGCAAACGCGGCGAAAGGCGATCAAAGGCAAAGCCGAGAATGGTCGAGCCGTTGAGGAACGACAGCACCCACGGCACGATGGGATGAACCTGGCCACCGGTGATGCGGCTCAGCGCCGCCTGCAAACTCTCATAGGGTTGAAACTCGGGAAGCAGGCCATAACGCGATTTCAGATACATCAGCAGCGTATGGGCGAGGCTGCCACAGACGCCAGCAACCGCGCCCTTCCATAGCCCGGATGTCGTCCAGCGCGTTATCGCGGCACCTCACATGTCCACGCAAGCACTTGGTTGTCCCGGTTTCGCAGCAAGAATTCAGCGGCAAGATCGAGTCTAGCCACCTCCACACCTGGAATCAAACGCCGCCCAATCCGGGCCGCATATTTCTGCGTGGTGCGGCGGCCAAGCGCGCGCTTCATGCCAATGTCCGCTTCCACGACCGCCAGGTCGCAGCAAGGGCCAGCAAGCCGAGAACGCCGGTTACGGCCGTGGCGTTGTGTGCCCCAATTCGATCCGCAAGCCAGCCCAGCCACAGGAACCCGATCGGGCCCGTGCCAATGCAGACGGTCAGGACGCCCAATATGCGCGAGCGCATTTCCAGGGGCGCAGCGAGATAGACCAGTGTGGCCTGTGTCGTCGCAAAACCGGCGCCGCCCAACCCCGTCAGCAGCAAAGCCGCGCCCGCCACGACAGGACTTTGCACCAGCGCGAAAATCACGACCGAGACCAGATAGCTTACGACACCACAAATATAGGTCCGGCCGTACCATTTTGGCGTCAGCCAAAGCGCCAGAACCAGCACGCCGATGAAAGCCCCGACCCCGTCCATGGTCGCCAGCAGGCCGACACCCTCAGGGCCCAATTGCAGGCGGTCGCGCCCGATGACGGGAATCATGCTGGTGAAGGGCCAGGCGAAGAGGTTGTAGATGACGGTCACGACCAGAACGCCGATCAGACGCTTGTCGGTCCGCACCAGAGCGAGCCCCTCGGCGATCCGCGCCATCATTGCACCGGGGCCCACGGCGCGCGGAATGCGCGCACGAAGGGTCACGATCGCCCAGAGCGCAGTGCAGTACATCACCACGCTCAATACGAAAGCGCCCTGGATCCCGGTTCCGGCCAGAAGGAATCCGCCCAAGGCGGGACCGACCATGCGGCTCGCGTTGTTGGCGCCGACATCCAGCGACATCGCGGTGCCCATTCGGTCGCGGCCTACGACCTCGCCGATCAAGACGCGGCGGACGGGATTGTCGGTGCACCATCCGCACCCGTTGATGAAGCTGGCGAGCGCGAGATGCCAGACCTCGAGCTGGCCTGTCTGGTCCAGAACGGCGAGAACCGTCGAGGTGACGCTCATCAGCAGCACGACGATGAGAAGCGTTCGACCGCGATCAAAGCGTTCGGCAAGCGCGCCAAGAAACACCCCGAAGAGACCCATCGGGAGCAGGCGAAGCATGGTCATCATCGAGACCAGAAAAGCCGAATCGGTGCGCTGATAGACGAAAATTCCGACTGCGACGGTCTCCAGCCAGCGCACGATGGAGACGATCAGGCCCACATACCACAAGCGCCAGAAGTCCGGCGCGCCGGCTTCCATCATCCGCCGGAGAGGCGAGTTGCTCACGTTATCGCGGCACCTCCGCCAGCGCTGCAAGGACACGCGCCCAGGAGCGGATGCCCTTGTGGTAGCTCTTCAGATCGTACTTCTCGTTTGGCGAATGGATGTTGTCGTCGTCGAGACCGAATCCGATCAGGAGGCTGTCGAGGCCGAGGGTTCGCTTGAAGTCGGTGACAATCGGGATCGAGGCGCCGGAGCCGACCAGCAGCGCCTCCTTGCCCCATTCCTCAGTCAGCGCGCGCCTGGCAGCGGCCAGCGGCTTCATGTTCCAGTCGAGCGCGATCGCCGCGCCGCTGGAGTGCTCGGTGAACACCGCCTTGCAGTCGCCGGGTAGCCGCGAGGTGACGTAGTCACGGAACGCCTTCTTGATCTTCTGCGGATCCTGCCCCTCAACCAGGCGGAACGAGATCTTGGCGGAGGCCTCCGCGGGGATCACGGTCTTGGAACCTTCGCCGGTGTACCCGCCGACGATGCCGTTGATGTCGCAGGTCGGGCGCGAGGAAACCTGCTCGATCAGCAGGCGATCCTTCTCGCCGGCGGGAATCGACAGGCCGATCGGCTTGAGGAAGGACTCCGGCGTGAGATTGAGGTTCTTCCACTGCTGCAGGATGTCCGGCGGCAGGTCCTTCACGCCGTCATAGAAGCCGGGAATGGTGATGCGGCCGTTGTCGTCGAACAGGCCGCCAAGGATATTGGTCAGCACGCGGATCGGATTGCGCGCTCCGCCGCCGAATACGCCGGAATGCAGATCGCGGTTGGCGGCCTTGATCGTGACTTCGTCATACATGAGACCGCGCAGCGACGTCGTGATGGCCGGCGTGTTCGGATCCCACATGCTGGTGTCGCAAACCAGCGCGAAATCGGCTTTCAGCTCATCCTTGATGCTCTCCATGAATGGCACGAAATTCTTCGAGCCGACTTCCTCTTCGCCTTCGATCAGCATGGTGACGTCGACCGGCAGCGACCCCGCAACCTTCTTCCAGGCGCGGCACGCCTCGATGAAGGTCATCAGTTGTCCCTTGTCGTCCTCGGCACCGCGCGCGACGATGATCTTGCGGCCGTCGGCGTGGTCGGTCACCACGGGTTCGAATGGCGGACGGTTCCACAGATTGAGCGGGTCGACCGGCTGCACATCGTAATGCCCATAGAACAGCACATGCGGCCGGCCTGCATTGCCGTTCGCTTTCGCGACGATCGCAGGATGGCCCGCGGTCGGCCGCACCTCGGCCTTGAAGCCGAGGGTCTCGATGTCCTTGGCCAGATGATTGGCGGCCTTCCTGCAGTCTTCGGCAAAGGACGGATCGGCCGAGATCGACTTGATGCGCAACAGGTCGAACAGTCGCGATAGGCTGTTGTCGAAATCAGCATCGATATGGTCGAGCACCGGCTGCAGCTTTGCGTTGGCCATGGGGATACCTTCACTTGAGGACGCGGTTGACGTCAGGTTGTAGCGTGGCTGCCACCGGAGGCAAGACTACCGGCGGCGGATGCAGGATGTGCCAGACCAGGCCGGCGGCCAGTACCGCCGTCGCAGCGAGGTTGTTGCCCCAGGCCTGCAGGTCGGTCGGAAACAGCGGCAGCGCCAGCAGAAGCAGGGTGCCAGCAATGGCCAGCAGCGCCCATGTGCCGAGGCGTGCGTTCGGCCGGGGATCGTAAGCCGCGCGGTGCATCAGGACCGTCATGGGGAAGAACAGCCACATGAAGTAGTATTGCCGAGCCAAGGGCGAGGCCACCGTCATCAGGCAGAACAGCAGACCAAGTTCTTCGGCGTCTGACCGTTCGGTGCGCCGCGGGGCCGGCGGCATCACGGCAAGATAGCCGAGGCCGATGGCGAGCGATATTGCGACCACGATCAGGTTCGCCGTCCTGAAGCTGACGTCGATCACGTTCATGGTCCGTGGCGGCTTCCTGGGATCGTCCTGGTTGTAGTTGACAGGCCGGGTCAGGCGATGGGTCACCGCGATGATCGACTGGTTGATCCAGGACCAGTTCTGTTCGTCGCGCTGGCCAAAGCCCTTTTCCGAACTCGAGCCCACCATGCCGCGATACCAGGTCTTCAGCTCCGCGACATTGTGCTCGAAGCCGCGGAACGGCGCCGGCAGAACGAACAGGAAGAGCAGCAGGAAAACGATTGTGCCGGCCACTGCCCTCCACTGCCGCCGCCAAACCAGATAGGGCAACACCGCCACCGGAAACACCTTGATCGCGGTGGCAAGCGCGAACATGGCGCCGGCAAACCACGGCCGCGCCTCGCGCAGCAGCCAGAAGCCATAAAGCATCAGCGCCAGCAGCAACAAATTCGGCTGGCCGAGATCGTACATGTCGAAGATAAAGGTGATGGTGACGAAGCTCGGCAGCGCGAACAGCCACGGGCCCGGTGCGCGGCCCGCACCCGTCATCGCGTTGGAGAACTGCGCCGTCGTCCACCATGCCACCGCGTTGAGCGCGGAGAGGCAGAGATAGAGCGGGATCTTGCCGAACCAGGCGGGGATCGCGAGCAGCACCGCCGGTAGCGGCGGATAGATGAACTCGAACTGCGCGTTCGGGTCGCCCGGATAGAGATTGAGGCCGTGCAGCACCTGCTGGCCGGCCCAGTACCACAGCGGATAATCCTTGGTCTTGCCGTTGCCGAAGATCTCCGGCACCAGCACGTCGGCGGTCAGCACGAGGACGCAGAGCAAGAACAGCCAATCGAGCGGCGCTCGCCAGGACGGGTATCTCAGCACGCGCGTCGTTCCGCCGGTCACCGGAATATCCGAGCCCCGGCCTATCGCCGCAGCAATCCGCCGAGCGCTCCGCGCACCAGCGAACGGCCGATCGAACCGCCGAGCGAGCCGCCGACCGATTTGCCGACATCGGCGGCGAGCCCCCCGATCACCTTGTTGGTGACAGAGCGCGTCACCTGGCGCGCAATGATCTGGCCGGTCGACATTCGGCCGCGCGAGACATTGGTGCCGAAGATCGTGCCCACGATCGAACCGATCTGCCCCAGCACGCCCCCACCACCGCCACCACCGCCGCCTGAGTCATCCGCATGGGCAGCCGTGCCCGCGATGCGCTTCTGGATCATCTCATAGGCCGACTCCGCGTCGATGGCAGTGTCGTACTTGCCCTTCACCGGACTCGCATTGATGATCGACTTGCGCTCCTCCGGCGTGACAGGGCCGATCCGGCCCGTCGGCGGCCGGATCATCACGCGTTCGACCATCGATGGCGTGCCGCCGCCCTCGAGGAAAGACACCAGCCCCTCGCCCTTGGCGAGTTCCATGATGACGCGGGCGGTGTCGAGTTTCGGGTTTGGCCTGAAGGTCTGGGCTGCGGCCTGCACCGCTTTCTGGTCACGCGGGGTGAAGGCGCGCAGCGCGTGCTGCACGCGGTTGCCGAGCTGGGCCAGCACCTTGTCCGGCACGTCGATCGGGTTTTGCGTGACGAAATAGACGCCGACACCCTTGGAGCGGATCAGACGCACCACCTGCTCGATCTTGTCCATCAGCGCCTTCGGTGCGTCAGTGAACAAGAGATGCGCCTCGTCGAAGAAGAATACGAGTTTCGGCTTCGGCAGGTCGCCCGCCTCCGGCAATTCCTCGAACAGTTCCGACAGCATCCAGAGCAGGAAGGTGGCGTAGAGCCGCGGGCTCTGCATCAGCTTGTCGGCGACGAGGATGTTGACGTAACCGCGGCCGTCGCTGTCGGTCTTCATGAAGTCCTTCAGCGTCAGCGCCGGCTCGCCGAAAAATTTGGTGCCACCCTGGTTCTCCAGCACCAGGAGCTGGCGCTGGATAGTACCGACAGTGGCCTTGCTGACATTGCCGTAGCCCTGCGCGGCCTTGCGGATGTCGGCCAGATGATCCTCCTCATCGTCGGCCGGCTTCTTGCCGCCGTTGGGTGCGATGGCGTCGAGCAGCGCGCGCAGATCCTTCATGTCGATCAGCGTCAGGCCGTTTTCGTCCGCCACGCGAAATGCGACGTTGAGCACGCCTTCCTGCACATCGTTGAGGTCGAGCATGCGCGAGAGCAGCAAGGGGCCCATCTCGGTGACGGTAGCCCGCACGGGATGGCCCTGCTCGCCGAACACGTCCCAGAACATGGTCGAGAACTGATCGGGCTGGAATTTCAGCCCCATGTCGTTCGCCCGCTTGGTGATGAAATCCTTGGCCTCGCCGGTTTCCGCGATGCCGGACAGATCACCCTTGATATCGGCGGCGAAGACGGGCACGCCGGCGCGGGCAAATCCCTCCGCCATGACTTGCAGCGTGACGGTCTTGCCGGTGCCGGTCGCGCCAGTGACGAGGCCGTGCCGATTGGCCAACGCAAGCGTCAGCCATGCTTCCTGCTCGCCCTTCCCGATGAAAATCTTGTCGGCAGTATCAGCAAGCTTGTTGTCGGACCCCGCCATCGCATCGCCTCTTCACCAAAATCTGGAATAGTTCAATCGAGATCGCGACCATACTTCATCTTGCAATGCGATTGAAACGGGTGAAACACCCCTTTGAACGCATCCTGGCGGGTGAAACACATCGTTCTCACCTTCCAGGCTGCTCCGAAAGTCGCAGGCAGCGTCGTGCCGGCGACGATTCTCCGTGAAAATGCGCGACCGATCTTGCATTGCTGCAACACTTGACCCGCCATCGCCAAGCAACCTCTGCCTGAAACGCGGTCCTCGCTTGTAATTCGCCTCACAGGTGATCAAGATTGAATACGCAAGATACGGGGTCCGGCGATAGCGGGCTGAGGCGGGGCAAGTATGGACGAACTGGTTGGACGGCTGGCCGCCAAGGCCGGCATCGATGATGCTGTCGCTGAAAAAGCCGCCGGCATCCTCCTCGGGTTCCTGTGCAAAGAAAGTCCAACCAACAGAGTCCAGGCTTCGATCGACAGCATCCCGGGCGCGGAAACGGCCATCTCGGCTTCCGCGCGTCGCGCCGGCCTCGATTTGAGCGTCGGCGGGATTCAGGACATTGCGGGTGAACTTTTCAGGTTCGGCCGCGACAAAATCGGAGCGGAACACATGAGCGAGATCATCTCAGGGACGCCGGGCCTCAGCCAGTTCGTCTGAAGGCCGTTCGGGTCAGCACCTGCACATCGAGCATCATGACATACTCCCTCTCCGAGATTGACGGCATCAGTGCCTATTCCGCCTCGAAGCTGAAATCGCTGGGCATTCGTACCACAGACGCGTTGCTGGAGGCTGCGCGCACCGCCAAGGGCCGCAAGATGCTTGCGGCCAAGACCGGCATCAGCGAACAGCAATTGCTGGAATGGGCCAATTTCTCCGACCACATGCGCATCCCAGGCATGGGCAAGGCAAAGATCGAGCTGATCCGCGCCGCCGGCGTTACCACGGTTCGCGAACTGGGGCTGCGCAACCCCTCCCGGCTGGCACAAAGCATGAAAGAGGCCAACACCAGGCGCAAGCTCGTGCGCGCGATGCCCTCCGAGAAGTCGGTGGAGCGCTTGATCGAGCGGGCACGCAAGCTGCCGCCCAAGATCACATATTAGAGACCGCCTCAGAGAAGCTGCTCGCCCCGCCGGGCTCCCTTCCCGACCTTGACACTCCGCTGCGGACCGCGCAAAGCGACCGCATGACCGCAATCACGTCCAGATCCGCTGCCGCGGCCTCGTCGGCCGGCCGCCTGGACCTGCCGGCGCTGCTGGCACGGCCTTTTCCGGCCGTTATGGGCGTGCTCAACATCACCCCCGACTCCTTCTCCGACGGCGGCGCCTTCATTGCGCCCGAGAGCGCGCTGGCGCAGGCCCGCCGCATGATCGCCGAAGGCGCCGATATTATCGACATCGGCGCTGAATCCACCCGCCCCTATGGCGGCTCGCAGCCGGTGACGGCGGAGGAAGAGTTGCGGCGGCTCGAGCCGGTGTTCTCGGAAGTGGTCGCGCTTGGCGTGCCCGTTTCCATCGACAGCATGAAATCGGCCGTCGCCGGTTGGGCGCTGGAGCGCGGCGCCGTCATTGCTAACGACGTCTGGGGCCTGCAGCGCGATGCCGGCATGGCCAGGCTGATCGCCGAGCGCAAGGTGCCGGTCGTGGTGATGCATAACCGCGATGCCGCCGATCCCGCCATCGACATCATGAAGGATATCGCCGCCTTCTTTGCCCGCTCGCTCGACATCGCCGCCAGGGCCGGCATCTCGCGCGAAAAAATCGTGCTCGACCCCGGTATCGGCTTCGGCAAGACGCCGGAGCAGAGCATGACGGCACTGGCGCGCCTTGCCGAGTTGCGCTCGTTCGGCCTGCCCATTCTGGTCGGCGCATCGCGAAAGCGCTTCATCTCCACGGTGACGCCGTCGGAGCCGCAGCACCGCCTCGGTGGCTCCATTGCAGCACATCTGATCGCCGCGCAGAACGGCGCCACCATCATCCGCGCTCATGACGTGGCGGAAACCGTGCAGGCGCTGCGCGTGGCGGGCGCAATCGAGGGCTTGAAATGACCGACACCATCTTCGTCAAGGGGCTCGTCATCCACGCCCGTCACGGCGTGATGGACCACGAGACCGAGGTCGGACAGCGCTTCGTGATCGATCTGGAGCTGTACTCCGACCTCACCGAACCCTCGCGCAGCGATCATCTCTCCGACACCGTGTCCTACGCCAATGTGGTGACGACCGCCGTCGCCGCCTTCAAGAACACCAATTACAAGCTACTGGAGCGCGCGGCCGGCGCGGTGGCGGACGCGATCCTCGCATCATTCCCCCGCATCCGCGCCGTCAAGGTCACCGTGCACAAGCCGCACGCGCCGATCGCGGCGATCTTCGAGGACGTCGGCGTGGTGCTGACGCGCTCGCGGCACCCGCCCTCGCATGGGTAGGGCCGATGGCTAGCGCCCTGATCGCGCTCGGCGGCAATGTCGGCGACGTCCGCGGCACGTTCAAAAAGGCGATTGCCAATATCTGTGGCATGACCCAAGGGGCGCTGCTGGCGCGCTCGTCGGACTATGCGACCCCGCCCTGGGGCGACGAAGAGCAGCCACCCTTCGTCAACGCCTGCATCGAGATCGAGACAAGGCTGGATCCCCATTCGCTGATGTCGACGCTGCAGAAGATCGAAGGGAAATTCGGCCGCGACCGCGCCCATGAGCGCCACTGGGGACCGCGCACGCTGGATCTCGACCTGCTCGCCTATGACGACCTCAGGCTCGACAAGCCCGAACTGACGTTGCCGCATCCCCGTCTGTTCGAGCGCGCCTTCGTGCTGGTCCCGCTCGCCGAGATCGCGCCGGACCGTATCATTGCCGGACGCCGCGTGCGCGAGGCGCTGGCCGGTCTTTCGACCGACGGTATCGAGCGGCTGCCGGACCTCGCCTAGATGCGGCTCGGCGTCCTCGGACCCAAAACCGGCAAAACAGCCCCATCAAGGCAGAACGGACCTCCCGCTCACCGCCCATTCAGCCCGGAAATCGGCCAAATCAGGGTTTGGCTTGGCCGCCGCCGCATGGCAATTTCCGGCCGCAACGAGAAGATAATAGCTTTTGGAAACGATGACCTCCACGACTGAAGATCTGCCCCTCGCCGCCGATTTCGCGCCCGCAACCCAGGAAGACTGGCGCAAGCTGGTCGACGGCGTGCTGAAGGGCGCGCCGTTCGAGAAGCTGGTCGGCAAGACCTATGACGGCCTCCCGATCGACCCGATCTACGTCCGCGCCAAAGGTGCGGCGCCGATCGCGGGCCGTGCGGCGGCCGCGCCATGGCAGATCATGCAGCGGATCGATCACCCGGATCCCGCGCAGGCCAACGCACAAGCACTGCATGACCTGGAAAACGGTGCGGCGGGGCTGACGCTGGTGTTTGCCGGCGCCAACGGCGCCCACGGTTTCGGGCTCGATCCTTCCGCTGAAGCGGTGGCGAAAATTCTCGACGGCGTCTTGCTCGATGCCGGCATTGCGCTGGAGCTGCAGATCGGTCCGCAATCGCGGATGGCGGCGATCCATGTCGCCGAGCTGGTCAAGCGCAAGGGATTTTCACCCTCGTCCTGCGACATCCGCTTAGGCCTCGACCCGCTCGGCGCGGGTGCGGTATGGGGATCGAGCCCCTACGCCTGGGCCGAGATCGTGCCGGCAGTGACGAGCGCCGTGCAGGGCCTTGCCGGAATGGGCTTCAAGAGCCCGATCGCCGCCGCCGACGGCCGTGTGGTGCACGATGCCGGCGGCTCCGAAGTGCAGGAGCTGGCGTTCACACTGGCGGCGGCGGTGGCGTATCTCCGCGCGATCGAACAATCCGGCATCGCGCTCGATGCCGCGCAAGGCATGATCTACGCGCGGCTTGCCGCCGACGCCGATCAGTTCCTGACGCTCGCCAAATTCCGCGCAATGCGGCTGTTGTGGGCACGGATCGAACAGGCTTGCGGGCTGACGCCTAAGCCGCTGTTCATCGCTGCCGATACGTCGTGGCGCATGCTGACCCAGCGCGACGCCTTCGTGAACATGCTGCGCGCCACCATGGCGACCTTCTCCGCCGGCCTCGGCGGTGCCAATGCCATCACCGTGCTGCCGCACACGCTGGCGCGCGGCCTGCCCGATCCCTTTGCGCGCCGCGTGGCGCGCAATACCCAGCTGGTGCTGCTGGAAGAATCCAACCTTGCAAAAGTCAGCGATCCCGCCGCCGGTTCCGGCGGCATCGAGGCGCTGACGCGCGAGCTCTGCGAAGCGGCATGGGCGCTGTTCCAGGAGACGGAGAAAGCCGGCGGTCTCTTTGCTGCGCTTGAGCAGAACATCATCCAGCGCAAGGTGGCCGCCACGCGCGCGGCGCGCGAGGCCAACATTGCCAAACGCCGCGACGTGCTGACCGGGGCCAGCGAATTTGCGAACCTGCAGGAAGCCGACATTACCGTGCTCGACGCCAGGCCCATCGTGCTGCAGTCGTATGGCGAGGCCAAATACAAATTCGATCCGCTGCCGCCGATGCGGCTTGCCGCGCCCTTCGAGGCGCTGCGCGACCGATCGGATGCGATGCTGAAAAGCAGCGGCCGCCGGCCAAAAATCTTCCTCGCCAATCTCGGCAGCGCCGCCGACTTCACCGCGCGCGCCACCTTTGCCAAGAGCTTCTTTGAAGCCGGCGGAATCGAGGCCGTCGACAGCGAGGGGTTTGCCGATCCGGCGGCGCTCGCCGCGGCCTACAAGGCTTCCGGCGCGCCGCTCGCCTGCCTCTGCTCATCCGACAAGGCATATGCCGTCCACGCGGTCGCAGCGGCCGCGGCGCTCAAGTCGGCCGGCGCCAAACATATCTATCTCGCAGGCCGGCCGGGCGAGCAGGAAGCGACCTGGCGCGGCGCCGGAATTGGCGATTTCGTCTTTGCCGGTGGCGATGCGCTCGCGGCCTTGCGCGACGCCTACCGGCGGATGGAGTGAGCATGACGGATGCGGCAAAGCCCGTTTTGACCGGCGGCTGCCAGTGCGGCGCCATCCGTTTTGCCGTGACGAAGTCGCCGACCCGGATCGGCATCTGCCATTGCCGGATGTGCCAGAAGGCGACCGGCGCGCCGTTCGCTTCCTACGCCGTCGTCGAGCACGCCGATTTCAGCTGGACGCGCGGCAAGCCGGCGGCGTTCCAATCCTCCTCGATCGCCATGCGCGACTTTTGCGCCGCCTGCGGCACGCCGCTGAGCTTCCGTGTGATCGACGGACCCCGGATCGAAATCCTCACCGGCAATTTCGACCGGCCCGATCGCGTGGTCCCGACCCGGCAGTTCGGCAGCGAATCCCGCCTCGGCTGGGTGGTCGGCATCGCCAACCTGCCGAGCCAGACCACGTCGCAGTATTACGGGCCGGAGAAGATGGCGACCATCGTCAGCCATCAGCATCCCGACCATGACTGAAATGCCGGGCATGAAGGCCCGTCTGTGCTATAATGGATGATCATGAGCCGCATACCGAGCTTTGCCGATATCGCCTTCTCGCCCGTCGCGCCTCCCTCGCCCGCCGGCCGCGCCGAACCGTGGCTGACGCCGGAGGGCATTCCGGTCAAGCCGCTCTACGGCGAGGCCGACCTCGCCGGGATCGATTTCCTCGAGACCTGGCCGGGGATCGCGCCCTATCTGCGCGGCCCGTATCCCACCATGTATGTCAACCAGCCCTGGACTATCCGGCAATATGCCGGCTTCTCCACGGCGGAAGACTCCAACGCCTTCTATCGCCGCAATCTTGCGGCGGGACAGAAGGGCCTGTCGGTCGCCTTCGACCTCGCCACCCACCGCGGCTATGACTCGGATCACCCGCGTGTCTCCGGCGACGTCGGCATGGCCGGCGTCGCCATCGATTCCATCTACGACATGCGCACGCTGTTTGCCGGCATCCCGCTCGACCAGATGAGCGTGTCGATGACCATGAACGGTGCGGTGCTGCCGATCCTTGCGTTGTTCGTGGCCGCCGCGGGCGAACAGGGCGTGCCGCCGGAAAAGCTCTCGGGCACCATTCAGAACGACATTCTGAAAGAGTTCATGGTGCGCAACACCTATATCTATCCGCCGGCGCCTTCGATGCGGATCATCTCCGACATCTTTGCCTACACCTCGCAAAAGATGCCGAAATACAATTCGATCTCGATCTCCGGCTATCACATGCAGGAAGCCGGCGCGACGCAGGATCTCGAGCTTGCCTATACGCTCGCCGACGGCGTCGAATATCTCCGCGCGGGGCTTGCCGCCGGCCTCGACGTCGATCGCTTCGCGCCGCGGCTGTCGTTCTTCTGGGCGATCGGCATGAACTTCTTCATGGAAGTCGCCAAGATGCGCGCCGCGCGGCTGCTCTGGGCGAAGCTTTTGAAGCCGTTCAACCCCAAGGACCCGCGCTCGCTGTCGCTGCGCACGCATTGCCAGACCTCCGGCTGGTCGCTGACCGCGCAGGACGTCTTCAACAACGTGATGCGCACCACCATCGAGGCGATGGCGGCGACACAGGGCCATACGCAGTCGCTGCACACCAACGCGCTCGACGAGGCCCTGGCGCTGCCGACGGATTTTTCCGCGCGCATCGCCCGCAATACCCAGCTGTTTCTGCAGCAGGAGAGCGGGACCAACCGCATCATCGATCCCTGGGGCGGCTCCTATTATGTCGAGCGGCTGACCCGCGACCTAGCGCAAAAGGCCTGGGGCCACATCCAGGAAGTCGAAGCGCTCGGCGGCATGGCCAAGGCGATCGAGGCCGGCGTGCCCAAGCTGCGCATCGAGGAAGCCTCCGCCAAGACGCAGGCCCGCATCGATGCCGGCCGGCAGGCGGTGATCGGCGTCAACAAGTACAAGCCGACGGACGAAGCCGCGATCGATATCCTCAAGGTGGAGAACTCCACCGTGCGGCGGCTGCAGATCGACAAGCTGAAGCGGCTGAAGGGCGAGCGCAGCCAGAAGGACGTCGATGACGCACTCGCCGCACTGACCCGCTCGGCCGGCGAAGGCAATGGTAACCTGCTGGCGCTCGCCATCGATGCCGCGCGGGCGAAAGCCACCGTCGGCGAAATTTCCGACGCGATGGAAAAGGTGTTCGGCCGCCACCGCGCCGAGATCAAGTCCATCACCGGTGTCTACAAGCGCGAGGCTTCCGCGATGTCCAACGGCAAGGTCGAGAAGGTGCAGGCGCTGATCGACGCCTTCGAGGAGGCCGAGGGCCGCCGCCCCCGCATTCTCGTCGCCAAGATCGGCCAGGACGGCCACGACCGCGGCCAGAAGGTGATTGCGTCCGCCTTTGCCGATGTCGGTTTCGACGTCGATATCGGACCCCTGTTCGCCACCGCCGACGAGGCCGCCCGCCAGGCCGTCGAGAACGACGTACATATTCTCGGCGTGTCGTCGCTGGCGGCGGCCCACCTCACCGCCGTGCCGGAACTGAAGGCCGCGCTGAAGAAGCACGGCCGCGAGGACATCATGATCATCATCGGCGGCGTGGTGCCGCCGCAGGATTACGATGCGCTTTACAAGGCGGGTGCCGAAGCGATCTTCCCGCCCGGCACCGTGATCGCGGATGCCGCCGAGGAGCTGATCCACAAGCTCAACGCCCGGCTAGGCCATAGCGAGGCGGCGGAATAATCCGCCACCGGGTTGGGGGATATCGTGCATCCAACGGCCGTGACGTTCGCTCGCGCGCTTTGTCTTGCAGGCGCGCTGATGGTTCTTGTGTCCCCGCTCTACGCCGGCGAGCCCGCGCCCGATGCGCAGCTCAGAAACAGGATATTCGACGGGAAAGTCTATCTCGATAGCAAGATCAAGGCCGATCCGCCGCTTGCCGCCGACAGCCTCGCCGAGGGCCGTAAATGGATCGACAAGAGCGCAGCGGAAGCGGAGAGCGAGCGCAAGCAGGACCCGCAGCTGTTCCGCGACCGCCGCTGGACATATGAGCGCCGCTACAATTTCCGTTCGCTCGTCGACGGCCGCTACGTCAGCGTCATCCGCAACGACTATTTCGACACCGGCGGCGCTCACCCCAACAGCGACGTCAACACCATCCTGTGGGATTCCACGGCGAAGAAGCGCATCAGCATCCGCCCCTTCTTCACCGAGACGGCGGACGACGGACCGGCGCTGAAGGCGATGCTGAAAGCCGTCATCGTCTCGCTCAACGCCGAGAAGAAAAAGCGCGATGCGACGGCAACCGCGACGGCCGAATGGTACAAGGAACTGAAGCCGACGCTGCTCAAGATCGGCGCCGTAACGCTGGCGCCGTCGACCGAAGCCGGCAAGAGTTCCGGCCTCACTTTCCACTATCCGCCCTACGCGGTAGGTTCCTATGCCGAAGGCGAGTACGTCGCCTTTGTGCCGTGGCAGACGCTGAAGTCCTATTTGTCGGCCGAGGGCGCGAAGATCTTCGGCGGCGCGCGGCCCAAGGGTGATGAGGAAAATCGACAATAGCCAACGGCCGTTGCTCACAATCTAGCTCTGGTGCAAGACTGGTGGATGGTATGGAAGTGACCTGAAAATGGCGCAGAAGATCGAAGAGATGTCGGAAGATGATGAAATCGGCATCGAGAAACAGCGCAATTGGGTGCGCGATCATTTTGGCCCCGGTTTGAAGCATCTGTACGGCACGTTGGAAGGAAAGCTTTCCCTCCTCGAAACCATCCTGCGGCAGAACTGGATTGAACCGAACGAGACCTGGAAGCTTCAAAGCCTCGGCATAACCTTTGGAGATGCCTTGGCTCAGAAACTGAAAATGCACTGGGTCATGGTGGAGGACGAACATGGACGAGATGCGGCGCTCCATGACCAAGGAACTACAATCATCGTGTTCCCCCTCACCTCGATCTCCAAACGCATCGAGCGGGATGAGACGGTCGACGTGCGGGAACTTTTCGACAGCGCTTGCCAGACCATCGCTCGCATTAGGTCTGAGCAATCCTCGAATGGTCTTTTCTGATGATATTCAATAGCCCGACAAGGTGCTTCAGCCCTCGCGCCGAGCCCGGGGAGAAGCGGGGCGTCTCGGATACCGCGACCGTCGAATTGGCGGCGCGCGGCCCAAGGGTGATCTCGACCGGTGGGCCCGCGCTGGGCAATCACATAGGAGGAAGGGCGCAGTGAGGCTGCTTGCTTGTGGCCCATGCTTCGAGACGCCCGCCTTGGGCGGGCTCCTCTGCATGAGACGTTTTTCGCGGCGTAATCCCAGACCCTCATGGTGAGGTGTGCCGCTCGCGGCGCATCGTCCGGCGAACCATGAAGGCCAAGGCGCTCACAGTTCAAATGAGCCAAGTGAGATTGCCCCGCTGCGATGGCGGTCTCCGGCTAGGCCAAGACCCCAGGTCCGACGACGTTTCATTACCTTGCGAGCGCGGCGCAAACTTGCCTAGAATGCGCGTCACAACAGAGCGCCAATTTCATCGGCGCCGCGGGAGGATTGACGATGTCCAGCATTACACGCCGCGCTTTCGCGGCTTCGACCGCCGCTGCAGCTGCCGTTGCGGGCCTCGGCCTCAGGCCGGCCTCGGCACAGGCCTATCCCGCCCGTCCGGTGACGGTGATCGTGCCGTGGGGCGCCGGCGGCGGCACCGACGCCACCGCGCGCATCGTTGCGGCGCTGCTCGAAAAAGAGCTCGGCCAGCCCTTCAACGTGGTCAACCGCACCGGCGGCTCCGGCGTGGTCGGCCATTCCGCGATCGCAACGGCCGCGCCGGACGGCTACACCATCGGCATGCTGACGGTGGAAATCTCCATGATGCATTGGCAGGGGCTGACGGAACTCGGGCCGACGAGCTACACGCCGCTTGCGCTGATGAACGAGGATCCGCCCGGCATCCAGGTCTCCGCCGCTTCGCCCTACAAGACCGTGAAGGAGCTCGCCGACGCCATCAAGGCGGCGCCCGCGGGCAAGCTGAAGGCTTCGGGCACCGGCCAGGGCGGCATCTGGCACCTCGCGCTGGTCGGCTGGCTGCAGGCAATGGGACTGCCCGCCAACCATGTCGCCTGGGTGCCGTCGAACGGCGCCGCGCCGGCGATGCAGGATCTCGCCGCCGGCGGCCTCGACCTCACCACCTGCTCGCTGCCGGAAGCCCGCGCCATCATCGAAGCCGGCAAGGCGCGCAGCCTCGCCATCATGGCACCGGCGCGTAACCGCATCTTCCCCGACGTGCCGACGCTGAAGGAAGCGATGGGCATCGATTATTCGACCGGCGCCTGGCGCGGCATCGCCGGACCAAAGGGCCTGCCCGCCGACGTTGCGGCCAAGCTCACCGCCTCCCTGAAAAAGGTTTTCGACTCTGCGGAGTTCAAGGACTTCATGAGCAATCGCGGCTTTGGAACGGTGTGGGGCGATGCGGGCGAATTCGCAGCCTTCATGAACAAGGGCGATGCCGCCATGGGCGTGGCGATGAAGGCCGCCGGCCTCGCCAAGGCCTGAGCGGTCCGGCTCGAAGCAGGCGGGGCTCACTTCATGCGTCTTCCCGATCGCGTCACGGGATTGTTTCTCGTTGGCCTCGGCGCGGCAGCGGCCTATGGCGGCTGGCGGCTGCCGCCGGTGCCGGGCCAGCCGGTCGGTCCGAACGTGTTTCCGCTGGTGATCGGGATCGGACTTGCGCTGTGCGGTCTCGCCATCACCTTCGAGATCGGCCACTCCTTCGAGGAAGAGGAAGAAATCATTCCCCTCGAGGGCGGGCAGGCACCGGCGGCGCGTGGCAGGTTTTATGGGTTACGCGCCCTGCTGCCTCCGGCGCTGCTCTTGTTCTATGTCGTCGTTGCCGACCGGCTGGGCTTCATCCTGACCGCCGCGCTGATCGTCTACGTGACGGCAACCGCGCTTGGAGCGCGCTGGAAGCTCGCGCTTCCGTTGGCCGCCCTCGCGCCCATCGCCGTTCATCTGATCTTCAGCAAGCTGCTGCGCGTGCCGCTGCCGATCGGCCTTCTGCCCATGCCGTGGTGAGACATGCTCAATACCCTCATTCAGGCCTTCGGCCTCATCACCACCTGGGAAGTCATCGTCGCGATGCTGGCGGCTTCGGTCTACGGGCTCGTCATCGGATCGCTGCCTGGCCTCTCGGCCACGATGGCGACTGCGCTGCTGGTGCCCGTCACCTTCTATCTCTCGCCGATCGCGGCGATTGCCACCATCGTGGCCGCTTCCTCGATGGCGATCTTTTCCGGCGACATCCCCGGCGCGCTGCTGCGCATTCCCGGCACGCCCGCTTCCGCGGCCTATGCCGACGAAGCCTATGCCATGACCCGCAAGGGCGAGGCGGAACTCGCGCTCGGCGCCGGCGTCTGGTTCTCCGCCGTCGGCGGCATCGCCGGCACGATTTCGCTCATGGCCCTCGCCCCGCCGCTTGCGGAAATCGCGCTGTCATTCTCGACCTTCGAGTATTTCTGGCTGGCGTTTCTCGGCCTGATGTGCGCCACGCTGGTGGCGCGCTCCTCGCCGGTGAAGGCCATCGCCGGCATGTTCATCGGCCTGCTGGTGTCGTGCATCGGCATCGAAAACCCCGGCGGCGTACCGCGCTTCACGTTTGGATCGACCGACCTGCTCGGCGGGATCGAGCCGATCCCGGCGCTGGTCGGGGTGTTTGCGGTGGCGCAGGTGATGCGCGCGATGCTAACGCCCGAGCCGCCGCCGATCCCGCGGCGTCATTTCGGAAGCATCATGGCAGGGCAATGGACGCTGACGAAGAAATATCACTGGCAGATGACGCGCGGGAACATCATCGGCATCATCATCGGCGTCCTGCCCGGCGCCGGTGCCGACATGGCCGCGTGGGTCAGCTACGCGATGTCGAAGCGCTTCTCCAAGGAGCCTGAAAAATTCGGCACCGGGCATGTCGAGGGTCTGGTCGAGGCCGGCGCCAGCAACAATGCCTCGATCGCCTCGGGCTGGGTGCCGTCGCTCCTGTTCGGCATTCCCGGCGACACCATCGCGGCGATCGCGATCGGCGTGCTCTACATGAAGGGCCTCAACCCCGGGCCGACGCTGTTTACCGAAAAAGCGTCGAGCATGTATGCGATCTATCTGATGTTCATCATCGCCAACATCCTGATGATCCCGCTCGGCATCGTGATGATCCGGCTGGCAAGCTACGTGCTGCGCGCGCCGCGCTCGACCGTGATGCCCGTAATCATGCTGTGCTGCGCGGTCGGCTCGTTTGCGATCGGAAACAACCTGTTCGGCGTGGTCACGGTCGCCGCCTTCGGCGTGATCGGTTACGTCATGGAGGCCAACGGCTACCCGGTGGCGGCGATGGTGCTCGGCATCGTCATGGGCACGATGGTGGAGCAGGCCTTCGTCACCTCGCTGATCAAGTCCGACGGCAGCATCCTGCCCTTCTTCGACCGGCCGATCTCGGCCATCCTGGCCTCGATGGCGATCGGCGCGTTCATCTGGCCGGTGCTGGTCTGGCTGTGGCGGCGGCTGAAGCCGCAGGCGGCCAAACCCGCTTCCACACCAAGTCGTTGATGTCAGGCGCGGGCCCCTCGCCTGCCCTGCCCGGCCGTTGTAAAGCAGGGCATGATTCAGAAGAAGGCCGCCCTCGATATCAAGGCCTTGGCGAAAGGCCTGCGCGCCGGCGACCGCGCGGCGCTGGCGCGCGCCATCACGCTGATCGAGAGCCGCCGCGCCGATCATCAGGCGTCCGCGCGCGATCTGGTACAGGCGCTGCTGCCGGCCACCGGCAAGGCGGTGCGGGTCGGCATCACCGGCTCACCCGGCGTCGGCAAGTCGACCACCATCGATGCGCTCGGCATGTACCTGATCGGGCAAGGTCACAAGGTGGCGGTGCTGGCGGTTGACCCTTCGTCGGCGCGCACCGGCGGCTCGATCCTCGGCGACAAGACGCGGATGGCCCGCTTGTCCGCCTCGGACCACGCCTTCATCCGCCCCTCGCCTTCCTCGGGCACGCTCGGCGGCGTTGCGGCAAAAACCCGCGAGGCGATGCTGCTGTGCGAGGCCGCCGGCTTCGACGTCGTATTGGTGGAAACCGTCGGCATCGGCCAGTCCGAGACCGCGGTCTACGACATGACCGATTTTTTCCTGGCGCTGATGCTGCCCGGCGCCGGCGACGAGTTGCAGGGCATCAAGAAGGGCCTGGTCGAGCTTGCCGACATGATCGCTATCAACAAGGCCGACGGCGATAACGTCAAGCGCGCCAGCGCGGCCGCTGCCGAGTACCGTAGCGCGCTGCATATCCTCACCCCGCGCTCGGAGCACTGGCATCCGCCGGTCGTCACCTATTCGGCACTATCGGGCACGGGGATCGCCGAGCTCTGGCAGAAGGTACTCGACCATCGCACCGCGATGTCCGCCTCGGGCGAGTTCGCCGCGCGGCGGCGCGAGCAGCAGGTGAAATGGATGTGGTCGATGCTGGAGAGCCGCATGATGGCGCGGCTGCGCGCCGATGCCGCAATCCGCGCGAAGGTGAAGAAGACGGAGAGCGAGGTCGCCGACGGCAGGATGACGCCGGCAGTGGCGGCCGAACAGATCGCGGAGTGGCTGCGGTGAACAAGTTGCGCGTTCTCATCACCGGTTTCGGCCCGTTTCCCGGCGCACCCTGCAATCCGACCCAGCCGCTGGTAGCGCGCCTGATGCGGCTGCGCCGCCCGGCGCTCGCCGACATCGAGTTGGCCAGCCACATCTTTCCCGTGACCTATCGTGCGGTCGATCAAGAATTGCCGGAACTGCTGGCGAAGCTGCGTCCCCATGCGCTCTTGATGTTCGGCCTCGCCGCACGGACCGCGCATCTGCGCATCGAGACCCGCGCCCGCAACGCCGTGACCATGTTGTGGCCCGACGCCGCCCAGACGCGCGCCCGCAAGGGATCGATCGGGCTCGGACCGGATGCGCGGCCATTCGGCCCGCACACGGCAAAAATGCTGCATGTCGCCCGCGCGACCGGCATCGATGCCCGCGCCTCGCGCGATGCCGGCGCCTATCTCTGCAACTATCTGAGCTGGCGCGCGATCGAGGCGGCCGCCACCGACGATCATTTGCGGCTTGCCGCCTTCATCCATATTCCCCTGCTTGCGCGCGGCAAGAAGCTGCGCAGGGGCTCGAGCCGCATCACGCTGGAAGAACTGGTCGATGCCGGCGAGGCCATGCTGATGGAGATCGTGAAGCAGGCGCGGCGGCGATAGGCCGGCGGCTCACTTACCTTCCTCCCTCTGTTGCCGCTCGCGCTCGTGGAGGCGCTCGACGATCACCGTCCGCCTCGGTATCTGTGCGGCCTCATCCGCAAGGCGTTGCGCAAGGTCGAGATGATATTGCTGCACCACGTCGAGCACGGCTTGCCTGGCGAGCCCGCGATGGTACTCGGCAAGCAGCTGGTGCATCCGCGCAAGTTCGTCATCGGTCATGACACGGCACCCATCGGCAAATGCCGGATTATACCGGGACGAAAGCCGCCATTTCGCTCAATCCGAAGCGATGGTTAAGGCGCGGCGCACGGCGGCCCCACCCGCATTAACCCTATTCCCGAAACATGCCGCGGTTCCCTCCGCGCGTTCACCATGCCCCGCCGCATTCTGCGGTACTTGGT
The DNA here is from genome assembly GCA_046349015.1 of Bradyrhizobium sp. Classification (GTDB taxonomy): domain Bacteria; phylum Pseudomonadota; class Alphaproteobacteria; order Rhizobiales; family Xanthobacteraceae; genus Bradyrhizobium. The sequence goes on from JAXMDE010000003.1 coordinate 436,569, forward strand.
GACATGGACGTCAATCGCCGCCATCTCATGGGTGCCTCGGCCGCCGGCATTGCCGGCGCGCTGGCGATGTCGCCCGAGCCTTTGCGTGCGGCTCCCCTGACTTCCGCGCTCGGCCGCGATGCCGGCCAGTATGGCGTGCGTCCGGGCAGCCCCGATGACCAGACACGCGTCTTGCAGCGCGCCATCGACGAGGCCGCGCGGGCGCAGGTGCCGCTGGCGCTGCCGCCGGGGGTCTACCGCACCGGCATGCTGCGGCTGCAAGACGGCTCGCAACTCGCAGGCGTACGCGGCGCGACCAGGCTTCTCTTCACCGGCGGCGCCTCGATGTTCCTGGGCGAAGGCGCCGGCCGCGTCGGCCTCTCCGGTATCACGCTCGACGGCGGCGGGATCCCCCTGCCGCAGCGCCGCGGCCTCGTGCATTGCCTCGGTGGACGCGACATCCGCATCACCGATTGCGACATCGCCAGTAGCGGCGGCAACGGCATCTGGTTCGAGCAGGTGTCCGGCGACATTTCGGGCAACATCTTCACCAACATCGCCACGACCGCCGTGGTCTCCTTCGATGCGCTCGGCCTGATCGTCGCGCGCAACACTATTGTCGGCACCAACGACAACGGCATCGAGATCCTGCGCACGGCGATCGGCGACGACGGCACACTCGTGCTCGACAACCGCATCGAGGACGTCAAGGCCGGGCCCGGCGGCTCGGGCCAGTATGGCAATGCCATCAACGCCTTCCGCGCCGGCAACGTCATCGTGCGTGGCAATCGCATCAGGAATTGCGACTACTCCGCGGTGCGCGGCAATTCCGCCTCCAACATCCAGATCGTCGGCAACAGCGTCAGCCAGGTCCGCGAGGTCGCGCTGTATTCGGAATTCGCCTTCGAGGGCGCCGTCATCGCCAACAACACCGTGGATGGCGCCGCCCTCGGCGTCTCTGTGTGCAATTTCAACGAAGGAGGCCGCATCGCCGTCGTGCAGGGCAACGTGATCCGCAACCTCCTGCCGAAACGCCCGATCGGCACTGCCCCGGACGACGACGCCGGCATCGGCATCTATGTCGAGGCCGACACCGCCGTGACCGGCAATGTGATCGAGAACGCGCCTGCCTTCGGTATCGTCGCGGGCTGGGGCAAATATCTGCGCGACGTCGCCATATCAGGCAACGTGATCCGCAACAGCTTTGTCGGCATCGGCGTGTCGGTCGTGCCGGGCGCCGGCACCGCGCTGGTCCAGGGCAACCTGATTGCGGAAACGCCGCGCGGCGCTGTCGTCGGCCTCGACCATGCCCGCCCGATCACGACGGACCTGACCGCCGACGGCGCACAGCGCCATCCGCAAGTCGCCGTCGGTCAAAACAGCGTGCGGCGCTAGATCTTTTCCCAGGACTGAAATGCGTTTTGCAGCGACGGGTAGCGCCCGGCCATTCCGACAATATCGAGCGTCAAGGCCAGCGTCCTGTCCAGCGCGTTGTCTCTCGTCGTCTCGACCGGTTCGGGTGCGAGGACAGGCTCAAGCTCGGGTCGGGCTTCGGCCATGGCCGGCACCACGCTCACCGGCGGCGTAACCGGAAGCTCCGCCAACTGCGGCGCGATCTCGGGGATCGGCTGCGGCGGCGTTTCCCGCTTCACGGGCGGAAGGGAATTGCGCCGTCCGATCCAGGAAATATCCACCGGGCGATTGTCCGGCGTTGCTTCCGCGTTGAGCAGGCTGCGCCAGGTCGCCACCGCGATCTTGGCTTCGCGAACGTTCTCGAGGAAGTCGCTTTCACTGTGATAGCGCTGCCAGCGGCCCGTCTCGAACAATTCGGTGAGATATTCCAGCCGTTGCTCGGCAAGCGCAGACCAGCGTGCAACGATGTCGCGTGCCCGCGCGACGTCGGTTCGTTCTGTCATCAAATTGCCCGCATGAAGGGAGACGGACGCGACGCAACGAACCGAATCAGTCTGATTGTGACAGGGATATTCTGTGGAAAACTTTCCGGTTGTCCAGCAGGCGATTCTGGCCGGCATCGGTCTTTACGAGAAATCCGCGCGAATGCGGGCTTTCATGCAACACCTCGAAGTCGGCAGGCGCACCAGCCAAGGCGGCTGATCTGGGCGGCAAGATTGCCCGCACAAGATCGAAGAGCGCACCCCCGAAAAGAAAAGACCCGTCCGGGGGGACAACCGGACGGGTCAAAGCCATATGGGCGCTTGGGGTGGATGGGCGCTCGCGCCGAATATAGCTGATGGGGAGGGATAACCGCTCCCACACCCAGTTAGTCGCGGCTGCTCTGCCAGACGTTCAACGCTTCGAATGATTTTTTTAACCCTCTTCGAAAGGGCGTTTGGCCAAAACTCACTGCGCAGCGGGCCGTTTCGGCTCGTTCGTGGCCGATTTGTCGGACGCCATCGCTGCCGACGGTACTTTCATCTCCCGGCTCACGGAAACGTCATTGTTGGCCGGCCCGCCTTCGCGCGGCGCGGCCGCCATCGGAGCCGGCGGCGCAGCCGTCGCAGCCTTTGCGGCTGCAAAGGCATCCGCCTCGCCATAGCCGTACAAATCGTCCTTGCCGGGCTCGCCGAGGTCGCGCGCGGTAGAGGTGAGGATGGCGCGCACTTCGTTCGGCTTCAATGTGGGGTTGCGCTCGAGCAGCAAGGCGGCGATGCCGGAGACGTAGGCCGCCGAGAACGAGGTGCCCGACGTCATCTGGTACTTCTGATCCGGCGCCGGCAGGAAGATGTCCGTCCCGGGAGCTGCCAGCGCGATATGGACGCCGCGATTGGAAGCGGTGAACAACCGGTCCTGCGAGTCGGTGCCGCTGACGGCAATCACGTTCGGATTGGCGGCAGGAAACAGCGGCGGCGATTTCGGCCCGGCATTGCCGGCGGCTGCCACCAGCACCACGTCGCGCGCGGCGGTCGCCGCGATGCCGCGCTCGATCAGGAGGTCCTTCGGCCCCGCGAAGCTCATATTGATGATCTGCGCCCCGTGCAGGACGGCGTAGTTCATGCTCTTGATGATGACGTAGGACGAGCTTTCCGCGCCGCCCTGCGCACTGGCGAAGGCACGGATCGCAATGATGCGCGCTTCCGGCGCGCTCCCCATCAACCGGCCATGGGCGACGATGGCCCCCGCGATGCCGGTGCCGTGGACGTGGGGACCTTCCTTGCTCCCCAGCGCGTCGAAACTGTCGGAAATCGAATTGGCGAGTTCGGGATGGCCGGCGTCGATGCCGGAGTCGATGACGGCAATCGTCACGTTCATGCCGTGCGCCAGCTGGTGCGCCTGCGGCAGCCTGAGCTTGGCGACGGCATATTGGGCCGGATCGCCTTCCGTCAGAGGTTTCGTGTCCTGCACCCGGTAGCGCCAGTTCAGCTGCACTCCGCGCACGCTGGCGTCGGCAGCAAAGTCGCGGCGCGCGGCATCGAGCGGGCGTCCGTTGGTGATGCGAAACAGGCCGATCGTCGCGCCGATCAGCGGCAAATTCTGCGACTCGACCAGCACCATGCCGTGGCGTTGCGCCAGCGCACGAACCTGCTCGTCGGACAGGGAGCTGTCGATCTCGGCCACCAGCTCGTTGCGGAAGCTGAGCGAGATCGTCGCGGTTGCGGGCGAGTTCGGGCCCTTGCCCTTCCCTTTGCCCTTCGCCGACTTGCCGCCATCGCCGGAACCGGTGGGCTTGCCCTGGCATTCGCCGTCCGCATCGCGATTGGCGGCCTCGCAGACCGGATAGAGGCTCGCCGAGTACCGCGCATAGGGCATCGTCGAGTTCGGATCGCCGCGCAAGCGCGTGATCGAGGTCGTGGTCGGGGTGACGCGCGGCGTCGACGGACTGACTTCCGTCGAACGGGCTGCGATATTCGGATCGATCCGCGGCGCGATGGTCGGATTGACGGAAGGAATGCGCGGCTGGACGTTGAGGTTCGGCCGCATGATCGCTTGTGCCGACGCCTGGGGAATGTCGAGCCAAATCAGCGGCAGCACCGCGATCAGCGCGATCGCAGCGCAACCCGCCTTCATCCGCCGTTTGATCCGATCATCGAACATGAGACCTCGGCATACACGCGAGAGCCGCGCGGGAAGCTCGCCCTTACGGCGCGGACTCGGCGAGGCTGACGATCTTCTCGCCGCGCAGCCTGCTCATCAGGCTCGCGACTTCGTCCTTGTTCAGCGCCTTGCCGCCGAACTGCAGGCGGAACAGGCCGTTGGCGCCGCCGATGACGGTGGCGTGATAGCTGTCGAGCAGCGTGTTGATGTCGGCCATCTTGGCGTCCGGCGCAAAACGCACCAGCGCGCGCGGCGGCGTGCCGGTTGCCGCGAACTCGCGGGTCATCGGGGCCGCCGCGGGCTTTTCGGCCGTGCTCAGCGAAGCGGTCTGGTAGGTCTGACCGCCGAACAGCACGGCGCTGATCACGCCGGCCTGCAGCAGCAGCGCGAAGGCGGCCGCACCGGCCGACCAGGCGAGCGTGCGCGGCGAGAGGCTGGCGAAGAACTGCGCGACGCCGGTCGACACGCGGGAGCCGAGCGAAGGCTTGCGCACCGGCTCGCCGTCGATCGCCGCGAACAGCTTCTGCATGGCGCGCACCGACGGCGCACCCAAGCTCTCGTTGAGGTGAATGGTCTCCGCATATTCCTCGCGGATCACGGCGTACTGCTTTGCAAGCTCTGGGTCGCGGGCGAGCGCCTCCTCGACACGGCGCGCGTCACGCGCGTTCAACGTGCCTGCGGCATGCCACGGCAGCAGCATCTCGATCTCGCCGGGCTCATCCAGCATCTTCTTGCTCGTCGCCATCATGGCCAGCCTCGTTCAATCCCGGCTGCTTTAAGCAGTTCAGCCAATTTCTTGCGCGCATAGAACAGGCGCGTCTTGACGGTGTTCTCCGGAATGCCGACGATCTGCGCCACCTCTTCCACGGATTTCTCGTGGTAGTAGACGAGATCGACGATCTCCCGATGCTCGGCGGAAAGTGAGGTCAGGCACTTCCGCAACGCTTCACTCGTATCCTTCTTCTGGACCGACACTTCGGGATTGTCTGCACTATCCTCGATCGCGTTGGCCGCCTCGTCGTCCAGTTCAGCGTCCTTCCTGCGCCGGAGCGCAGAGAGGGCCTTGAACCGGGTAATCGCCAGCAGCCAGGTAGAAACCGCCGACCGGCCTTCGAACTTTCCGGCCTGACGCCACACATCGAGAAAAACCTCGCTGATGAGGTCTTCCGCAATCTGCTCATCCCGCACGAGCCGAAGCCCGAAACGGAACACCCTGACATGGTGCCGTCCATACAGCACCTGCATGGCGAGCCGGTCGCCTTGAGCGATCCGGGCGATAAGGACCTCGTCCGTAGCCGCCTGTGTCGCGCTCAATTGCCGTCTCGCAGGTTTGGTCGAGTGGAAATGGGGTGTGGTTCGAACGAGGGGGTAAGATTCTTCAGATTATGGCAACTCCAAAAATGCATATGTGATGCACCCCACAGAGGACGGCCGAAATCCTGCCCATGCGCTGGCCGCAATTCATTTGGGCCCATATTTGGTATCATAATACTCCAGCGCATTCGCCCGTCTCGCGGCGGACCATAGCAAGCCTTGGCCGCCAAGGAAGTGGCTGCGGGCAACGACTATCGCTTCTCGGCAAAGGTATCCGATGGTGTCAATACGGGTGCAATTTCCGTTGAAAAACAACGGAAATATCCGGAATTCGGCAGAGGCAGGCAGGCCTCGAGGATACCAAACCTAAAGGCTTTCCCTCGTAGATTTTTGCCGAGGTTCCAGCCACGGCAAGGTCATGGGCACTGCTGCGCCATCTTTCCTGAATCCGATCGCGGCCGAAGGCGAAGCCTCGGGCTCGCAGCTTTCGGCCAACTCACTGGTGCGCCGGGCCAGACAGCGCCGCCAGATCCAGGACATGATCGGCGTCAGCTATGTCACCGATGCCGGCATCCTCCTGACCTACGCCTGGGCCGGAACCGTGCCGTTCTGGCTTGGACCGGTCTATGCGCTCACCGGCCTCTCCTTCATGGCGCTTGCCATCCTGCTATCGGAGACCGGAATCAACGAGCGCTTCAAGGACCACTACATGGTCGCGCCGCAGTCGGCCGCGAACGTGTTGATCATGGTGGCCTTCACCTATATTGCGCCGCAGGTCGGCGTGCTGTTCCTCTGCTCGCTCTTCACCGTCTTCAGTTTTGCTTCGTTGCGCGCGACACCGATCCAGACTTCCATCATCTGGACTGCGATGGCGGTGGGACTGGCCGGCCTGTTCCTTTTCACCGACAAGCCGATCAGTATGCCCAACGGCACCCTGCTCGAGCGCTTCACCACCATGCTGGTGTTCACGCTCACGATCGGTCGCTGCGTGTTCCTCGGCATCTTTTCCAGCGCCATGAAAGCCTCGCTGTACAAGAGCGGACTGAAGCTGAAGGAAGCCTACAGGCGCATCGAGGAACTCGCCGAGCTCGACGAGCTGACCGGCTCGTTCAACCGCCGCTGCATCATGCGCATGCTCGACGAGGAAATTACGCGGTCGGCGCGCAGCGGGCGGCCCTGCTCCGTCGCGCTGATCGACCTCGATCATTTCAAGCGCGTCAATGACACCTATGGTCATCCGACCGGCGACGAGGTGCTGCGCGCCTTCGCCATCACCATTTTCGCCAATATCCGCAACGTCGACCGTTTTGGCCGCTACGGCGGCGAGGAATTCCTGCTCGTGCTGCCCGACATGTCCGGTGACGGCGCCGCGCTTGCCATGGACCGGTTGCGCGCCATCGTCGCCGACCTCGACTGGAGCGCGTTTTCGCCCGGCATGAAGGTGACGCTCTCGGCGGGCGTCGCCACGCTGAAGCCGGACGAGACCACCGACAGCCTCCTCGCGCGCGCCGACCGCGCGCTCTACACGGCCAAAGCGCAGGGACGCAATCGCATTGCCGGCACATGAGACGAATTTCGCCACCCGGAGCGGAGAATCCGCCGCCGGGCCAACTCTCCAGGATAGAGTCATGAGTTCGACGTCCGCCAAACCTCCCGGAAACCTGCTGGACGAACTGCAGGCTACCCTCTCGCACGGCACCGTCGCGCGCCGGGTCGAGGCGCTACGCCGGGTTACGGATCTCTTTCTCAACAACGCCGTGGACTATTCCGACGAGCAGGTCGCGCTGTTCGACGACGTGTTCCAGTGCCTGATGCTGCACATCGAGATATCGGCCAAGGCGCTGCTCTCCAACCGTCTGGCGCCGGTCGACACCGCGCCACCCCTGACGATCCGGGCACTCGCCCTCGACGACATCATCGAGGTGGCCGGCCCCGTGCTGACGCAATCCAGCCGCCTCGACGACGCGGCGCTGATCGAGGCCGCCCGCAACAAGAGCCAGGCGCATCTGCTCGCGATCTCGAACCGCAAGTCGCTCTCCGGCGCGGTCACCGATGTGCTGGTGCTGCGTGGCAATGACGAGGTCGTGCAGAGTACAGTCAACAATCCCGGCGCCGAGTTCACCGAGCGGGGCTTTACGCGACTGGTCAATCGCGCCGAGAATGACGACGACCTCGCCACCTGCGTCGGCCTGCGTCCGACGCTGCCGCGGCACCTCTATCTCAAGCTGCTGGCCAAGGCTTCCGATACGGTCCGGGACCGGCTGGAGGCGGCCAACCCGGAGCAGGCCAAACAGGTGTCCGGCGCGGTGAAGGAAGCCACGCGCCGCGCGCGCTCAGCCAAGGCCGCCGTCACTGAACAGACGGAGATTGCGCATTCGCTGGTGAAATCGTTGTTCGAGCACGGGCGGCTCGACGAAACGCAGCTCGCTTCCTTTGCCGAAGCCGGCAAGTTCGACGAGACCAATGCCTCGATTGCAGCACTCGCCAACGTGCCGGTGACGATTGCCGAGAGCATGATGATCGAGACACGCGCCGAGGGCGTGATGATCCTCGCCAAGGTCGCCGGGTTGTCGTGGTCGACCGTGAAGGCCATCATCAACCTGCGCGACGATTTGGCAGGCGGCAGCGAACCTACCGATCTGCAAGCCTGCAAGACGACCTATGAGAGGATGCGACCCTCGACGGCACAGCAAGTGCTGCGCTTCCATCGCATGCAGCAGCAGAACGTCCCGGCGGCATAAGCTAGTATCGCAGCACCCTAGATCCCAGGAGCGCGCCGAGGGCAGCCACGAGCGCGGCGGCGAGCGTGTACCAGGTTGCGACGAACAGCGGCGAGTCGTCGGTGCAGTGCGAGGCATAGAGCGTCGCGGCTATTCCCGCCGACAACAGGCCTGCAATGGCGCCCGACAGCGCCGGCCGGCTCGGGGCACCGTGGCGCAAGCCCATCAGCGCAGCAATAAGCAGCGGCAGCGACAGGGCCGGGATCGCGGTCATGCAAATCTTCGAATTGCTGCCGACCAGCCGCGTTATCATCGGTACGCGCGGTTGCATCATCATTTCGCCGCTGATGCAGGCCGCAAGAATCCCGGCCGGAACGAGCAGGAACCAGCCGAAGCCGCGCAGCGACGCTTCAGGCCGAGACAGATGCAATGCGACCGCGACAGCCGAGATCGCGAGCGCCAGCGTCACCGCGAATTTCAGATCGAAAAACGGATTCCGCATCGCCGTCATGATGTCGGGCCGCACGCCGAGCTCGGCGAAGAAGATCAGCAGCGACAGGGGGGCAGCCGCCAGCAGCGCCAGCATCAGCACGTAGCCGACGGGACGCTCGCGTTGCGAATTGTCCGATACCAGCGTGCGAATGAGCTGCTCGGTGTCCATTCTCACTGCTCCTTGAGCCTGGCGGTCAGGCTGGCCAGCCCGCGATGCAGCGCCACCCGCACCGCGCCTTCGCTCATGGAAAACTTCTTCGCAGTGTCCTTGATGGAAGCGCTTTCGACCGCGATCGACTGCAGCACGTCGCGCTGCCGCGCTGGCAGCATCTTGAGCTGGGCAGCGACCTCGCCGGCGGGTGCCGTCTCGGCCGCCGGCTCGCCGGCCAGTGTTTCGGCAAAGTCGTCGATGTCGACAAAGACGCGGCGGCCCCTCCGGCGCAGCGTGTCGATCAGCTTGTTGCGAGCGATGGCAAACAGCCAGGGCGCAAACGGAGCGTTCGCATCCCAGGTATGACGCTTCAAATGCACCGCCAGCAAAATGTCCTGCACGATGTCCTCGGACTGATCGATGGGTTGCCCTGCACGCGACAGGCCACGGCGCGCCGCAGCCCGGAGCACCGGGGTGACGCTCCTGAGCAGGCGATGATACGCCCCATCGTCGCCTGAAATGGCCAGCCGCATCAGGCCGGTCCATTCGTCCTCATGTTCGCGCAACCCGCGCTCCAACTGACAATTCGATCGTTCTTTCAATTTGTTACGTCAACGATCCCAGATCACGAGTTCGTGATCGCGGCCGAAACTCGCCGCACGAGCCATCGACCGGGGGAATCGGCGGGCGGCCTCGGTAGGCCGCCGAGCAGGCTCATAGCATCGTTTGCAGAAGACCGCACCGGGGTGGGGGAACCCGAAATTGTCCGCACGGAACAGACACATCGCGCATGAATCACCCTGCCGCGATTTTGCCTAGGCTTGCCCGAAGATTCCCATTTTTTGCCGCGCTGCGAACACGCGGCGGGGTCTCTTCTTGCGCCCGGTGGGTGTAATTGGAGAGGCCAGCGATGACCATCAAAGCCGGCGGGCGTGTGGCGTTGACGGCAGCCATCGGGTTGCTCGCATGCGCATGCGGCGCGAGCTGGGCCGTGGCGGCGTCGGATGCCGCCGGGACGAAGTCCGAACAGGCGACTGCCCCGAGGCAGGTGAAGCAGGTGCGCTATTACAAGCGCTACGCCCACCGCAAACATGCCCGCACGGCGCAAAAGTCTTCCGAAGAGAAAAAGTCTGTCGAGACCGACGTCGCCGAAGCCGGCCTGACCGGTGCGCTGCCGGCCTCCGTTGCCAACGCCAATGCGCGAATGGGGAGCGAGATCACCGACGACACCGCACGTGCCATGACGGCGCGCGCCAATGCGCTGCTCGTCTCCGACCAGCCAACGGAAGGTCAGGGCGCGGTCACCATGCAGGTGGTCGAGGCTGACCAGCTCAACGACACCGACAAGGCACTGCAGGAGCCGACCCCGCCGTCGCAGACCACCGTCGCGGTGGCCCCCGTGAAGCCCGCCGCTCAGGCAAGGCCAGCCGGCCCGGAAAGTTCGACCTGGGACCAGACATCGCTGATCGGCAAGATCTTCATCGCCTTTGGAGCATTGCTCACCATCGCATCCGCGGCGCGGATGTTCATGGCGTAGCCGCTTACCCGCAAAGCGAGGAAACGCCCGCTTTCAGGCGCGACCGACCTACTTGAAGCGTTGCCCGCCAGCAGGCAATGTCGCCCCGAATTTGAACCGGGGTGGCCTATGAGCACGTTCGAGCACATTATCGTCGAATCCAAAGGCGCGGTCGGCGTCATTACGCTGAACCGGCCGAAAATGCTCAATGCGCTTTCGTTTGGGGTATTCCGCGAGATCGCTGCCGCCGTCAACGATCTCGAAGCGGACGAGAAGATCGGCTGCATCGTCGTCACCGGCAGCGAGAAAGCGTTTGCCGCCGGCGCCGACATCAAGGAGATGCAGCCCAAGGGTTTCATCGACATGTTCGCCTCGGACTTCGCGGCGATCGGCGGCGACCGGATCGCGCGCTGCCGCAAGCCGACGATTGCCGCAGTCTCAGGCTACGCCCTCGGCGGCGGCTGCGAGCTCGCCATGATGTGCGACATCATCATCGCGGCCGACACCGCCAAATTCGGCCAGCCCGAGATTACGCTCGGCACCATTCCCGGCATCGGCGGCACCCAGCGCCTGACGCGCGCCGTCGGCAAATCCAAGGCGATGGACCTCTGCCTCACGGGGCGGATGATGGATGCGGCCGAGGCCGAGCGCTCCGGTCTCGTCAGCCGCGTCGTGCCGGCCGACCAGTTGATGGGCGAAGTGATGACGGCAGCGGAAAAGATCGCCTCGATGTCGCGCCCGGCGGCCGCCATGGCCAAGGAGGCCATCAACCGCGCCTTCGAGACGCCGCTGTCGGAAGGCCTCAATGTCGAGCGTAACCTGTTCCACTCCTCGTTCGCGCTGGAAGACCGCTCCGAGGGCATGGCCGCCTTCATCGAGAAGCGCAAGCCGGTGAACAAGAACCGCTAGCGGGCGCGGCCACGCGCCAGCGCCGCGCTGACCAGCGCACGGTAGAAGCGCTCGGCGACGGCTCTGGGCCGATCGAGCCCGAGGCGCGCGAGACACTCTTCGTCGACCGCATCGGGCGAGCGCAAAAAACCCTCCCACAGCAGCCGCAGCAATTGCTCCGGCCTGCGCTGCGCAGCCTGCAGCAATTGCAGCGCCGGGATCAGCCGCTGCTCGACCTCGGTGAAGTCGCTGCCGAATGGAAACGAAGGCAACAGCCCCGCCTCGCGCGCCGGCTTGAGAGCCGCCGCTATCCGTTCGGGGAAATTCTCGCGATGGGCGGCGGGAATCTCAAAATTGTTCGGCAGCTTGCCGGCGTCCTTGGCCCGCCGCGCCAGTTCGTCCTGAAAGCGGGAGTCCGCAATCGAAAGCATCGCCGCGATCACGTCCTCGTCCGATTTGCCGCGGACGTCGGCGATGCCATACTCCGTCACGAACACATCGCGCAGATGCCGTGGAATGGTTTCATGGCCGTAAGACCAGCGGATATTGGATTGCGCCTTGCGCCCGACAGGACGCGTCGCCTCCAGCGCGAGCAGCGAGCGCGCGCCTTCCAGCGCAAAGGCCTGCGCCACGAAATTGTACTGCCCGCCGACGCCGCTGATCACCTGCCCGCTCTCGAGACCGTCCGAGACGGCAGCTCCCATCAAGGTCGCCATCATGGCGATGTTGACGAAGCGTGCATCCACCCTCGCCCGGCGCTTGCCCGCTTCATCGCCGTAAAGCTCGTTGGTGAAGGAGACCGGCATCATGCAGATGCGCGCGACTTCTTCCGCCTTCATCTCGCGTAGCGCCCGATAGAAGGCTTTCGGTCCGAGGAAGAATGCCCCGTGCAGGATTACGCCCTCCACCGCGCGCTTCAGGATGCCGGTCTCGATCAGGCCGAGAAATGCCTCGAACACCATCTCGCTGACGCCATAGAGACCCTTGTCGAACGTAACCGTCTCCCGAGGCGGCGACGCCGGTGCGAGCCGCGCCATCAGTTCCAGGAATTGCGCGTTGTTGCGATGGCGGACGATCAGCGCCTGCGCCAGGGCGTCGCCGATCTGACCGATGCCGATCTGCAGGGTGCCGCCATCGCGTACCAGGCCTGCAGCATGCAGCCCGATCGCATATTTGGTGTCGCTGACGGGTTCAGCAGGCGGTGCGAACAGCGGAAAATCGGTGGCGGGGCCGTCAAGCACCGCGGAGAATTCGCTCGCCGCAATATCGCCGGGCCCCGGCATGAACGGCAGCTCGGAGTTGACCTGCCCGACCAGCTTGAACGCGGCACGCCCCTCGTTGCGCACCCGCATGATGTCCAGCGAAATGTCGGTGTTGCAGCTCAGGCTGTAGCGGATCTCGCCGTCGACCACGCGCTTTGCGACCAGCTGCAGGACGACATTGAGACCGCGCTCCAGGAGATACGAGGCGGCGTGGGTATAGTTCGCGGCAATATAATGCTGCTGGGCGAAGGGCACGTGCAGCCACCGCCCCGCCAGGAAGAAGAATTCCAGCACCTTGATGTTGGGGGGCAGCCGACCGGCGCGAAGTGGCGCGACATAGGCGAGATCTGGATAACCGCCGAACAGCCGTTGCACCACCGGGATGCCGAAGCGCGCTTCCAGAAGGCTGGTCGGATTCGGCTTCTCGAGCGTCAGCGCCGAGATCAGGGTCAGCCTGATGGAGGAATCGGCCGCCGCGCGCGCATAGAGCGCGTTGACGACGTGGTTTGCCTTGCCGAGCCCGAGCGGCAGCCCCACCACGAGATCCTTGCCGACGTCGTCGATAATGTCGTCGACGACGGCCTCGGGGTCGGAATACAGCTTGGGCATCAAGGGCGGAACCCCGGCAAATGAACGAACCGGCTGATGGAATCGTCTGGCGGCTGGCCGATGGCTATAGCCGATTTGCGGTGCGGATTCGTCTGTGACGAACCGGCAACAGCCAAGCGCCGATTTTGATGTGCAGATGTCGCGCGGCCCTTTGTCAGGGGCCGAACTTCGCCGTAAACAGGTAGATGTGACGAAGCCGTCGGCGGGGGCGGACGGCTTCGTGGGGTTGGTTTTTGGATCAGATGGATCGGCGTGCCGCGAGAGTGGGTCACGACATAGCAAGGCGTGTGCTTCGGTTGGGCATCTGCCTTGGCGTGATCGCTTGCGCCGGCTTGGTCGTGCCGGCCGCCGCGCAGAGCCTGCCGGACGCCCTGGCCAGAGCCTACCAAACCAATCCGACGCTCAATGCCGACCGGGCGCGCCAGCGCGCCACCGACGAAAATGTTCCGCAGGCGCTGGCGGGCTACCGGCCGCAGATCGTCGCCAGTCTGAGCGCGGGTCTGCAGCAGGTACGCAATCTGCTGCCTGACAATACGGTTCAAACCGCTTCGCTAAAGCCTTGGCAGATCGGCGTTACCGTCACGCAAGTGCTGTTCAACGGATACAAGACCGCCAACAGCGTGCGGGTGGCGGAATTGCAGGTTTCCTCCGGCCGCGAGGCGCTGCGCAATACCGGCCAGGGCGTGCTGCTCGATGCGGTGACCGCCTACACCAACGTGCTCGCCAACCAGTCGCTGGTCGAAGCCCAGCGCGCCAACGTCGCCTTCCTGCGCGAGACCCAGAGCATCACCCAGAAGCGCCTCAATGCCGGCGACGTCACCCCGACCGATACCGCCCAGGCCGAAGCCCGCCTCAACCGCGGCCTCTCGGATCTCAACGCCGCCCAGGTGGCGCTTGCGATCAGCCAGGCGACCTACACCCAGGTGATCGGCAACCCTCCGGCGCAGCTGCAGCCCGCCCAGACCGTGGATCGTTTCGGCCCACGAGACCGGGAGGACGCCATCCAGCTGGCCTACCACCAGCACCCCGCCGTGCTCGCCGCAGGCTTCGACGTCGACGTCGCCTCCACCCAGATCCGCGTTGCCGAGAGCAGCCTGATGCCGACGATTACCGTGCAGGGCAATGCCAGCAAGGCCCGCGACAATGATCCAACGCTCAGCGTGCGCGGCACCGACCAGGCGTCGGTGGTCGGCCAGCTGAACCAGCCGATCTATGACGGCGGCACCGCGGCTTCCCAGACCCGGCAGGCCAAGGAGCTGGCGTCGCAAAGCCGCTTGGTGCTGGAGCAGGTCCGCAACCAGGCCCGCACTGCCGCGGTCAGCGCCTGGGTCGCCAATGAAGGCGCCAAGGTCGCGGTCTCCGCCGCCGAATCCGAGGTCCGCGCCGCCACGGTGGCACTCGCGGGTGTGCAGAAGGAGGCCGCCGGCGGCCAGCGCACCACGGTGGATGTGCTCAACTCGCAGCAGGACTTGATCCAGGCCAAGGCGCGGCTGATCGGCGCCCAGCGCGACCGCGTCATCGCCTCCTACACGCTGCTCAGCGCCATCGGCCGGCTCGACGTCAAGACGCTCAATTTGAACACGCCGGACTATCTGCCCGAGGTCCACTATCACCAGGTGCGCGATGCCTGGCACGGCCTGCGCACGCCCTCCGGGCAGTGATTCGTTAACCGCGCCGCGATCTCGCGCTGGATTTTCATCGGCGACGGGCCAGCTTTCGCTACAAGGGAAGCTGCTCGATCTACCGTGATTCCTTGCGAGGCAATGGTGACTTCCAGGCGCTGGCCAATCAGGATTTTGCTGGGCCTCGTTCTTCTAGTGGTGGTCGCCCTAGCCTTTTTTCGTCTTGCCGCCGCCTTGCGCGAAACCGCCCCGCGGGAGGCGATGGCGCCGTCGAGCGGACGGCTGGTGCAGACCTCTTCCGGCGGCGTGTTCATCCAGGAGAAAGGCCCGGCCGACGGCATTCCCGTCGTGCTGTTCCACGGCACCGCGGCCTGGAGCGCGCTGTGGTGGCGCACCACAGATGCGCTGGCGGCAGCAAACTTCCACGTCATCGCACTGGACCTGCCGCCGTTCGGTTTCTCCGACCGGCCGGGCACCTACACCCGCGCCGACCAGGCGAAGCGCGTGGACGACGTGCTCGGCGCGCTCAAGGCCTCACCCGCCATCATCGTCGGCCATTCCTTCGGTGCGGGTGCTGCGACCGAACTTGCGATGCGATATCCGGACCGCGCCCGCGCGCTGGTGCTGGTCGATGCTGCACTCGGACTGACGGCACCGCCCTCCGATCCGCCGGCCATCGTTCAGCCGAAATGGATTCGCGAGATGCTGGTTTCACTCACGATCACCAATCCGCTCGCGACAAAGTGGCTGCTGCAGTCGCTGATCGCGAAGAAGGAACGCGCGTTGCCGGAGTATGTCGAGATCCTGCAGCGGCCGACATACCGCATCGGCTCTACATCCGATATCGCCGACTGGCTGTATTACTTCATCGGCGCCGATCGTGGCGCGCAAAGCGCCGACCGCGCCGCCTATGCGCGGATGAAAGTCCCGGTCGTGATCCTGTGGGGAGACAAGGACACGGTGACGCCGCTCGAACAGGCCAATGACCTCAAAAGCCTGTTGCCCCAGGCGACGCTGACTCTGCTGCCCGGCCTCGGCCATATCCCGCAGATCGAAGACCCCGCCGCCTTCAACGATGCCCTGCTCAAGGCACTCGGAAAGCTCTAGACTTCGGCCAGATTCGACGAGGCAACGACATGGACATCATCAGACTGTGCGCCTTCTTCTATGCCGCGCTGCTCGGCTTCGTGATCCTGACCGGTTACATCCCCGCCTTCATCGACCAGAACGACATGATCTTCGGCCTGTTCCGCCGCACCTGGTACGCCGACGGCCTGCATCTGGTCTCCGCGCTGTGGGCGGCAGCCGCGGCCTTCACCTCGCGCCGCGCCTCGGAATTGTTCTTCCAGCTGTTCGGCGTGTTCTATTTTGCCGACGGCGTGCTAGGGCTCTTGACCGGCAGCGGTTATCTCGACTTCGGCATCCTGATCAACGGCGTGCTCAATTTGCCGCTCTCGACGCGCTTTTTCGCCAATGCCCCGCATCTCGGGCTCGGCGGCGTGGCGATCCTGATCGGATACCTGCTCGCGCCGCGCACCCGCGCGACTGCTCATGCCTAGATCCCTGAAGCGCTTTCTCAAGGCGATCGCTTTCCTGATCGTGCTCGCCGTGGTCGTGCCCCTCGCTTACATCGAGGGCACGTGCGGCCCGGCTGCAAATTCCGCAGCCGCGGCGGCACCCGCGACGGCGCTGCCCGCCATCGACGAAAAGGGCTACTCCCGCAAGCTCGACAATACCTTCTTCACCTTCCCGGAGTGGTACATCGTCTATTCCTTCGAAGATTTCGGCCGCTTCCTCGACCGCGACAGCGAAAGCCGTTTCAATTATCTCGGCCATATCCTCGGCTTCTGGCACAGCTTCTGCACCATCAACCGCGCGGTACCCGCCACGGGATCGCGCGCCGAAGTGAAGACGATGATCTACATCATCGGCGTCAGCTACTCGATCGAATACGCCATCAAGGGAGCTTACGAGAACACCGTCGGCCGCGTCTTCGAATGGATCCGGGGCGAGAAGCGCACGCCGCAGGACGACTACGCCCGCGCTGTGCTGCAGGACTACGCCGCCTTCCTCTACACCGTTCCCTGGTACAAATATCCGTTCCGCGAAAAGCTCGACGGGCTGTTCGCAATCTCCGGGCCGACCCCGAGCCGGGCACGCACATGGGAGCGCGACTTTGCGCTGGGCGCCGAATACTTCATCAAGATTGGCTATGCCTGGCTGATCCAGAAGGGGCTCGATGCCTCCAGCGACGACGAGCCGCGCGACATCATGTTCGTGGCGGCGACCTTGCCGCCGGAGGTGCTGGCGTCGGAGCCGCGCATCAAGCCGGTCCGCGCGCTCTCGCCGCAATGGCAACTGGTACAAACGCCGCGCTACAAGGATTTTACGGAGATCGTGCTCGGCCTGCTCGACCGCGGCATTGCTTTGGCCGAGATCGCCGGCAATCGCGAGATCATGATCACCGTCATCGCGCCAAAGGCGACAAGCCTCGACATCAAGGACGCGACGGAACTTTTCTCGCTCGATCTCGACGCCAAACCCGGCTTCCGCCGTGCGGGCCTGAAGGTTAGGATCGACCGTCTCGTGGACATCAATCGCGAGCTCAAAGCCCGGGGTGCCGGCATTGAGCACTTCTACGATTATTAGGGATCCGATGCGCTTCTCGCTGCACATTGCAGGTGCGGTCGCGCTGGTCGTCTGCGGCTGGCTTTCACTGGTGGTCGGCCTCGCCTTCGCCGCCGGCCCCGGCAAATCCATCGCCATCATCGGCCCGCAAACCCAGGCGATTGCCGCCGTGGCGAGAACGGAAGGCCGCATCCTGGCGGCTTATCGCTACGTCACCATCGCCCGGTCCGATCAGGCCGGATTCGTCGGCCGCCTCTACCGTGCCGGCGCATTGCTGGTGCTCGACGCCGACCAGGCCGGCGGCTGTACGGGGCTGCCGCCCAAGCGCGTGGCAGCGAAATCGTAGCGCTGCTTCCACCGCGTCATCGCGAGAAGCGCCGCTCACGCCCCATACTTCTGATAGAACGTGTTGGTGAACAGCCCGGCCGGGTCATATTTCCGCTTCGCCGCAAAGAACGCATGGATCTGCGGATAGGACCGCTTCAGCTGCTCCCGCGAATAGTAAAGCTGGTACGGCAGGAAGAAGCGGCCGTTATGGGCGAGCGTGAGGTCGATCAATTGCTCCGTCGTCCTCCTCATCTGCCGGTTGCCTTCGTCGTCGGCGACCTGGTTGATGTAGAGCACCAGCGAAAAGGCCGGCTCCGGCGCATAGGTCAGGAAATTCTCTTCCTGGTGCACGACGCGCACGGAGGCATTGAGCAGATTGGTCTTGTTGTCGGTCATGATCTTGCGCGCGCCGTCGATGAAGGACGCGAACTGGCTGCGCGGGATGAAATATTCGTGCAGGATGTCGGCATCGTCGGGAAGCGCGTTGCGCAGGTAGGGCACGGAATCATGCATGGGATCGTTGCGGCTCACGAGGCAGGCCTCGGCCGAACCGATCGCCTGTGCGCGCGTCACCGTGCAGTTCTCCATGCGATGCTCGATATGCTTCTCGGAGAACCATTTCATCTCCTGGAACAGCGGCCCCTGCTTCGAGAGGTTGACCGTGAGCCGGCGCAGCTTGATGCCGGCGACGTCGCCCAGCGGTTTGCGGTCGAAATCGCTGCCGTCCACTTTCGTGTAGGTGTAGAGCAACATTTCCTTCAGGAAGCTGCTCGGCGCGGTCGACAGGTGGCCGTACATCAGGCCGATATTTCGGTCTTTCTCGATCTCGCCGGCAAACAGCGCCGGAAACTCCTTGTAATCCAGCATGCGCCGTCCGGTCTGGTAGACCACATTGTCGGCGATATCCAGTTCGGCCTCGACAATGACGCCAAACAGGCCATAGCCGCCGACGACCAGATCGAACAGTTCCTTGTTCTCGTTGCGCGAGACAATCTTGACCGTCCCATCCGCCAGCATGACCTTCATCGCCTTGAGCGATCTGGCCAAGGCGCCGGCCTGATGGTCCATGCCGTGCGCATTGACCGAAATCGAACCGCCGACGGTGAAGATGTCCGAAGACTGCATGGCGCGCACGGCATAGCGCGGATGCAGGGCGTTCTGGATGTCGTGCCACGTCGCGCCCGGCTGCACGGTGACAGTCCGCGCGCTTTCGTTCAGCGCGATGCTGTTGAACGTGCGCATGTCGAGCACGATGCCACCCTTGCGAAACGCGTGGCCGCCCATGCTGTGGCGGACCCCGGCGGTGGTGACCGACAGCTTGTTATCGCGCGCAAAGGCAAGCGTCTTTGCGATATCGTCGATGCTGCGCACCTCGACGACGCCGTAGATCTCGGTCTTGTTGAGACAGCTCGCATCGTTGATCGTGCCGCCAAGCTGCGACCATTTCACGCCCTGAAGCGGCGCGATCGCTCTCACCTTCTCGATATCGGCCCTGCCCTGGTCCTCGCTGTTGGCGGTCCGGCAATTCTTCTCGCCGTCGGGACCGGCAGCCAGCGCCTGCAACTTGCGGAAACCGTAGACGCCGGACAGCACGGCGAGGACGGCAACGGCGGAGACGGTCGCTTTGAATTTCGACGAAATTTTCTGCATAAACTGATTCCAGTGGACGCCGGATCATCCGGGCGCGCGCCCCATTAGTCAAATCAGAGCGCCTGCGGTTCGACGTTGATCGTAAATGCGGAGTTTCCTCCATGCTGCAAGCCTGCCTCAATGGGGGCCGCAACCGGGACTTTCATTCCGCGCTCCCGCTGTCGGCCGACGAGCTTGCCGCGGACGCCAGCGCCGTCATCATGGAGGGCGCACAGCAAATCCATCTTCACGTTCGCAGTCGCGACGGCCAGGAAAGCCTGCACCCCGACGATGTCGCGCGAACGATCGGGGCCGTCCGTGTCGCGGTGCCGGACGTACCGATCGGCCTTTCCACCGGCTGGTGGATCATGCCCCGCGGACGCGCGAGACAGGAGCATATCCGGGGATGGCAGACGCTGCCCGACTACGTTTCGATCAATCTGATCGAGGAAGACTCCGCCGAGGTGATCGAGCTTGCACTGTCAAAGGGTGTCGGCGTCGAGGCCGGCATCTGGTCAGCCGCCGACGCCGAAAAGTTCATCGCCCATCCCTGCGCGAACGACTGCCTGCGCGTGCTGATCGAGATCAACGAGCAGGACTTGTTTGTCGGGATGGAAGCGTACCGCGCCATCATGGCCATCCTCGATCGCGCCGGCATTCGCCTGCCGCGGCTGCTGCATGGACTCGATGCCACGATGTGGGACTTCCACCGCGAGGCGCTGGCAAGGGGCCTCGATGGACGCATCGGGCTCGAGGATGGCAAGCATCTGCCTGACGGAACAGTCGCCGGGGACAACGCAGCCTTGATACGTGCGGCGCGTGCGCTGGCCGGATAACCCGCCATTCTCTGCCGCCAGGCGCGCATCCCGGCAATCCGGCGCGGCCCTATGGGTTTCGAGCAGCGCTTTGCGGCGCCGTTGGCAGCGGCGCCACCTGCAGTTCGTGTTCGAAATCGCGCAGCCATGCGCCGGCCTTGCGTAATCCGCCGAACGGGAACAGGTGGAAGCCCGAGATCGCCACGGTCGCGTCGGCCGGCGCTGCCATGAGGCCGCGCACGACGTCGTCCGGCCCATTGTCGGTCATCAAGCGGCCGAAACGGCCGATCTGCCCGCGTAGCGCGCGCATGGAGTTGCCGATGCCGCAGCGGAGCCCGAACTTCGTCAGTGTCGCCAGCGTCGCCGGCCCCGCGAGTCCGACCGTGACAGGCAGGTCGATGCCGCGCGCTCCGAGTTCGCCAAGCCAGGTCAGGACCGGACCGCTCTCGAAGCAGAACTGCGTCACGATATCGACGCGAATGCCGGAGTGCCTTCCCCAATCCCGCCACGCTGCCAGCGCATCGAAGGCGTGCGCGCCTTCGAGATAGGGGTGGCCTTCCGGATAGCCGGCCACGCTCACCGACGCGATACCGTGCGCCTCGATCAGCCCGCTTGTCGCGACATCAAAACTCGATTTGAAGGGACCTCTTGCCGCGGCAACGTCACCGGCAATCAGCACCACGCGCCTGACGTCGGCCTCGTTCCGGGCTCGCACCAGGAAATCGTCGAGCACCTCGCGCGACGGCATTTCGCGGGCGGCGATGTGCGGCACGGGATTGAAGCCGGCGCGGCGCAGCGCAGCAGCAGTCTCGATATTGTGACGGTAGTTGTCGCCGGGCAGGAACGTAATCGAAACATTCGTGCCGGCGGGAAAATGATCCGCCAGTTCCTTGAGCTGATCGCCGCTCGAGGAGATCTCGACGGAGGCGGACGCCAGCATTCCGGAGAAACGGGTGCCCATCGAGCAGTTTTCCTCAACCCGGCGCGCGGCGGCGAGAGATCACATAGGTCTCGTCGTTGAACCAGAGGCCGCCATGCTTGCGCACCACACGGTCGGTGGCTTCGAGGTAGCGGCCGTCGCGCACGACTTCCGAAAGTCGGTTGTCCTCGATCTGCGCGACATAGATCGCCGCGTTCCACGCCGCAAATAGCGTCGAGGTACCGATCGGCCCGCTGACCTCATCGGGCAGCGTGTGCATGTGGTAGCGGAAGATCGAGCGCGCATCGGATGAGGCGTTGAAATTGTAGTGGCGTGCCATGCCGCCTAGTTCGTGCTTCACCTGGCGAAGAATGGCGTAGCGATCTGTCTTGAAGGGATCGTCATCGGGCCAGATCTGCTCGATGATCTCGATGCCGGGATCCTTGCCATGCGAATGAATGCCGATCAGCCGCCCGCCGGGGCGCAGCGATTTCACCAGCGGCGTGATCACCTTGGAAGCCTTGAACTCGACGCTGACCCTCGCCCGGTAGGGCTGCGAGGCAATGACGAGGTCGTAATCCGCCATCACCCGCCCCGGCCGCGGCATGATGGGATCGAGCAGGAAGGAATGGTCCTCGCGGCGGATCGTCAGCACGATCGGCCGCGTGTACACGGGATTGCCCGAGGTCGGGCTGATTCCCGCCCGCCAGTTCTCCGCGAGGAAACCTTCCAACTCGCCGATCTGCTCGGCAAAGCCATGCGCGGTGTTGCCGGACAGCGTGACGTCCTTCCAGATAAGGCCCTGCGCGGCGGTGGCGGAACGCGGGGTCAGCCAGGGCGCCTCGCCGTAATAGAGGTTGGTGACGACAAGCACCGTCGCCGGATGCTCGAACAGGCGGTCGGCCATCTTCTCCAGCATCAGGCGGACGTCTTCGTAGGAAATTTCCTTGGCCACCACATAGAGCGGCATGGTCGGAAAGCGCGCGTGCACCGAACGCATCACCCGTGACAGCACCGTGCCGTCGCCGACGCCGGCGTCGAAAATGCGCAGCGCCGGCGGCGTCGGCTGCAGGCTCGTCAGTTCCAGCGCGACGCGGTTGGCGATCTCGGTCTTTTCGCTGCAGGTCGAGACGAACAGCAGATATTTTTGCCGGTTGTCGAAGAAGCGGAAGCCGGGAGGCACGGCGGCCGCCGCGGGTGCGGCGCCGTTGCCCGGGCGATGTCCCGGCGCCGGGCCGTTGGTGACGGCCAGGTCGGGCCGGTGCGAGGTGAGATAGGCGCGGACCTTGTCGAGCGTCCCGGTGGTGATCCTCGCGCCGTCGCGCAGCCGGGACACGAGCTTGCCGTCATTGACCACCAGGCGGCCAAAGGTGGATTCGGCGGTCTGCGTCGCGCGGCAGTATTCGCGAATTTCGCCGAGAATCTGCTCGGCGGTGGCGGTAGGCTGGCGTTCCTCGATCCGCATGGGTTTCTCCCGCGGTTTCCCTTGGGCCAATCAAGGAGCGCCTGGCAGGAGTCGTCAACCACAAATCGAGTGGGCAGGATTTGTGGGCATACGCCCAAGAGGCTAGCGCGACGTCCGCCTCGAGAAGTAGGAGATCAGCACCGGCAGGGTCACCAGGATCACCAGCGGCGCCAGCATCATGCCGGTGACAACCACGATCGCGAGCGGCTTTTGCACCTGCGAGCCGATCCCTTCGGAAACCGCCGCCGGCAACAGGCCAACACCGGCGACCACGCAGGTCATCAGCACCGGGCGCAGCTGCAATTCGCCGGTGCGGATCACCGCCTGAATCCGCTCCACGCCCTCCTCGATCAGCTGGTTGTACTGCGACAGGATAATGATGCCGTCCATCACGGCGATGCCGAACAACGCGATGAAGCCGATCGCCGCCGACACGCTGAACGGGATGCCGGTGACGAGGAGCCCAAGCACACCGCCAAAGATCGCCATCGGTATCACGCTCATGGCGAGCAGGGTGTCAACCATCGAGCCGAAATTGAACCAGAGAAGAATGGCGATCAGCGCGAGGCTGATCGGCACCACGATCGACAGCCGCCTGATCGCGTCCTGCAGATTGCCGAACTCGCCGACCCATTCGATGCGCGACCCCGCCGGCAGTTCCACCTGAGCTGCGACCTTGTCCTGCGCTTCCTTGATGGCGCTGCCAAGGTCGCGCTCGCGCACCGAGAACTTGATCGGCAGATAACGTTCCTGTTGCTCGCGATAGATATAAGCAGCTCCCGAAACCAGGTTGATGGAGGCGACCTCGCTGAGCGGAATCTGCGTGACGATGCCGCCCTGCCCGGCGACGCCAATGCGCAAGTTCTGGATCGCTTCGGCGCTTTTGCGATATTCCGGCGCGAGGCGAACGATGATCGGGAAATGCCGGTCGCTGCCGGGCTCATAAAGATCGCCCGCGGAATCGCCGCCGATCGCGACCTTGATCGTGGCATTGATGTCGCCGGGCGACAGCCCATAGCGCGCGGCACGGGCGCGATCGATGTCGATCTGGATCGTCGGCTGGCCGAGCGAGGTGAATACCGCCAGATCCGTGACGCCCTGCACCGTCGCAAGCACCTGCTTGATCTTGTTGGCGGTGTCGGTCAGCGACCGCAGATCATTGCCGTAGAGCTTGATCGAGTTCTCGCCCTTCACGCCGGAGACGGCTTCGGACACGTTGTCCTGCAGATATTGCGAGAAGTTGAACTCGACGCCCGGGAATTTTTCCTGCAGCTGCGCCAGCAAATGCCCGGTCAGTTCTTCCTTGTCGCGAGTTCCGGGCCACTGGCTGGATGGCTTCAGCGGCGCAAAGAACTCGGCGTTGAAGAGTCCTGCGGCGTCGGTGCCGTCATCGGGACGGCCGTGCTGCGACACAACAGATTCCACCTCAGGCCGTGCGCGGATCACCTTGCGGATCTCGTTGACATAGGAATTGCCTTCCTGCAGCGAGATGGTCGGCGGCAGCGTCGCGCGAATCCAGAGATTGCCTTCTTCAAGCTTGGGCAGAAATTCCAGGCCGAGCAGCCGCGCGAACATGATGGTCAGGACCACCAATGCGACGGCGCCTGCCATGACGATCTTACGGTTGCCAATCGCCCAGTTGAGTACCGGCAAGTAGATGCGTTCGAGCCATTTCACGATCCGCGTCTCGGTCTCGTGGATGTGCACCGGCAGGATGATCGCGCTCAGCGCCGGCGTTACCGTGAAGGTCGCAAGCAGGCCGCCTGCTAGCGCATAGGCATAGGTGCGCGCCATCGGGCCGAAAATATTGCCTTCGACGCCGCTCAGCGTGAACAACGGCAGGAAAGCGGCGATGATGATGGCCGCGGCAAAGAAGATCGAGCGCGACACGTCGGATGCCGCCGACAGGATGGCGTGGTTCTTCATGCCCATCGCCGTCTCCGGCGAGATGTGGCTCTCCTCGGCCGCCGACAGCGCGGTGGTCTGCGACAGGCGACGGAAGATCGCCTCCACCATGATCACGGTAGCGTCCACGATCAGGCCGAAATCGATGGCTCCGACCGACAGCAGGTTGGCGGATTCGCCGCGCAGCACCAGGATGATAACAGCGAAGAACAGCGCGAAGGGAATCGTGGCGCCGACGATCAGCGCGCTGCGGAGATCGCCGAGAAAGATCCATTGCAGCAGCACGATCAGCAGAATGCCGACCACCATGTTGTGCAGCACCGTGTGCGTGGTGAGGTCGATCAGATCCTTGCGATCGTAGATGCGCTCGATCTTCACGCCGGGCGGCAGGATCGAGGAACTGTTGATCTGGTTGACCAGCCTTTCGACGCGCGCGATGGTCGGCGAGGACTGCTCGCCGCGCCGCATCAGCACGATGCCCTGCACGATGTCGTCGGCATCGTCCATGCCGGCAATGCCAAGCCGCGGCTTTTCCCCGACCGTCACGGCCGCGATGTCCTTGACCAGTACGGGATTGCCGCTGCTTTGCGAGATCATCGTGTTGGAGAGATCCTCGATCGAGCGGATCAGGCCGACGCCGCGTACCACGGCGGACTGCGGGCCGATATTGACGGTGTTTCCGCCGACGTTGATGTTGGAATTGCCGACGGCCTGCAGCACCTGCGGCAGGGTCAGGCCGTTGGCGACCAGCTTGTTGAAGTCGACCTGCAGCTCATAGGTCTTGGTCTTGCCGCCCCAGCCAGTGACATCGATCACGCCGGGCACCGCGCGGAAACGCCGCTGCAGCACCCAATCCTGCAGCGTCTTGAGATCGAGCACGCTGTAGTTCGGCGGGCCCGTGAGGCGATAGCGAAAGATTTCACCGATCGGGCTCAGCGGAGAGATCTGCGGCTGCACGTTGCCGGGTAGCGGCGGAAGCTGCGCCAGGCGATTGAGCACCTGCTGCAGCGCCTGCTCATAGGTGTAGTCGAAGGAGAACTGAAGCTTGACGTCGGAGAGGCCGTACAGCGAGATGGTGCGGATGGTGCGCAGGTTCTTGATGCCGGAGACGCCTGCCTCGATCGGGATGGTGATGTAGCGCTCCATCTCCTCCGCCGAAAGGCCCGGACTTTGCGTCACGATATCAACCATCGGCGGGGTCGGATCGGGATAGGCCTCGATGTTGAGTTCCTTGAACGCCAGCAGCCCGCCGATGAAGACGACGACGAACATGCCGACCATCAGGTAGCGACGCTGGATTGAAAGGGCGACCAGGCGATCCATTCAGACCGGAGCTTTCAGGTTCTTGGGCATGATCTCATCCGGAAACCGGTGTCCGCTTCTCTGGATCATGCTCTCGGATCAGCTGCCGGACGCAGCGCGGTCGATGAACAGGCTGCCCTTGGTGACGATCTTCTCGCCGGGTTTGAGATTGCCGAGCACCTCGACGAGATCGCCGTTGGTGAGGCCGGGCTTGATCTGCCGCAGTTCGATCGACTTGTCGTCATGCGCGACCCAGACGCGGACCTCGTCGGCTTCGTAGATCAAGGCCGTCTTCGGCACGCCGACCGCGGCATGGTCACTCGGCGAATAGATCGTGACGTTGGCGAACATCTCGGGCTTCAGCAAGCCGTCCTTGTTGTCGATGGTGGCGCGCACCAGGAGCCGGCGCGTGGCCGGATCGATTGCGGCGGCGACATAATTGATTCGGGCAAACAGCGGACGGCCCGGCAGCGCCAGCACTGTGAAGGCGATTTCCTGCCCGACCGCGACCGCAGCCGCGTCGGTCTCGCGCACGAAAGCAGTGAGCCAGACGGTGGAGAGATCGCCGATGACATAGACGGGATCGCTGGAGCCGGCGCTGACATACTGGCCGGGGCCGATCTTGCGCTGGACCACCGTGCCGGCGATCGGCGCGACGATGGTGACCTCCGGATTGATGCCGCCCTTCTGGCGGAAATTATCGATATCGGCTTCCTTGAAGCCGAGGATCTTGAGCTTGTTGATCGACGCATCCAGCGCCGTCTGCGACGAGCGCATGTCATTCTGCGCCTGGATCAGATTCGCCTGTGCCTGCTGGGTATCCTTCAACGGGATGGCCTTGCCTTCGAACAGATCGCGCGCTCGCTTGTCCTGGATTTCGGCGAGACCGAGTGCCGACCTCGCCTTGTTCATCGCCGTCATCGCGGCGATGTAATCGTTCTGCGCCTGCACGGTGTCGGCGGCTTCGATGGTGAACAGCGGCTGGCCCCTGGTGACGGCATCGCCCGGGCGCACCAGGAGTTTGGTAACGCGGCCGGCATAGGGGGAGAACACCGGCGTCGAGCGGTCCTCGTCGATGGCGATCTTGCCTTCGGTGATATGCTCGGCGCGGAATGGCTTTTCGACCACGGGCTGGATGGCGAGGCTCGCCCATTCGGCAGGGGTCGGTGTGTAACGGGCCTGTGCCTTGCGCGACTGGCTCGAGACGTCGGAATGCCCGCGCGAAGGGCCTGAAAAATGCAAAGCGCCGTAGAGGCCTGCCACGCCAAGCACGACCAAGATCGCGCCGACGACCTGCTGCCGTCTACTAAGCCCTTGTATTTTCTTTGTTATTTCTCCGCGCATGCAACCCGGTCATTTCCTCGATGATTCCGGCTGCTGGCCTGCCTCATCAGCGGCGCTAATAGTGCCCTTTTGGCGTTTCAGACAAACTAAAAATGCGAGGAGCCTTAGCGATTGAAGTTAAATTTTGATCACGCGGGCCAACGCCGTTCATGGCCGGTTAATCCAGCGTCGGCCATTGCGGCGGATGGCTGCCGAGCGGCATCGAAGGCCGCGCCCAGAAGGCCGGTGTTCTCGACAGGACCGCTGACGGCCTTACCGACCGCAGCGCACCGTAGCCAGATGCAAGTTCTTCGAGGAACGGACTGACCACATCCTCCGGATAATCCGCCGTTTGCAGGCCGTCGCCGAGCCGGCCGAGATTCCACAGCCAACGCCCGGTCTGCGCCAGCGACACCTGAACATGCCAGCTGCCGCCTTCACGCGCCTGGCGTGCCTTTGCCATCATGGCGCCGAAGGCCATCAGGTAACCGGTGGCATGATCGAGCATCTGCGCTGGCAATTCCTTCGGACCGTCGATGCCGGCGGCCTGTCCCTCGGCGTGGTTGAAGCCGGTCGCGGTCTGCACCAGCGAGTCGAAGCCGCGCCGCTCCGCCCAGGGGCCGGCATGGCCATAGGCCGAGAGCGTCACATAGACGATACCCGGGTTGATCTCCGCGGCGTCCTCGGGCGCCAAGCCGAGCGCGGCGAGCGCACGCGGCCGATAGCCTTGCGAGAAGATGTCGGCCGTGGCGAGCAATTCACACATGGTGGCGCGGCCCGCTTCGCGCTTCAATTCCACAAAGCTCGATAGCTTGCCGCGGCCATTGTCGATGGAGAGCCACGGGATCGCCGGAAGATCGGGGCTCGAGATCAGCATCACATCGGCGCCATGCGCGGCGAGCGTACGTCCGGCGACGGGACCGGCGATGACGCGCGACAGATCGAGCACGCGAATGCCGGCGAGCGGACGACCGCCTTTCGGCCACGGCTTTGGCGCGGCCTCCCCGATCTTCTCGAACGAGATCAGCGGCAGTTGCGCCAATGCCTTCGCATGCGGCGTCGCCGACCACTCGTCAAAGGGGCGCATCATCGCGACCACGCCGCCTGAGGCGTAGGCCGCCGTCTCAAAAGCCTCGGCTTGCCATTTCATGAGCGCAGCCTGCACGTCGTTGCGTTCGGCCTTGCAGCCGAGCACCTCGCAGACAGCGGCGCGGTGATGCGGAAAGTTGGTGTGCAGTCGCACGAAGCGGCCGTCGCCGGTCCGGTAGACGCCGGCGATGGCGTCCCATGCCGGCGGCGGAGGTTTTCCCGCGACGCGCAGATAGCGCTCGGAGCGGCATTCAATCGCGGCATGGCGCATGTCGACGCTGACAGTCTGCGTCTCGCCGGAGCGCTGCTGCCAGATTTCGGCGGCAGCAAGTCCCGATGCGGCGATGCTGACCTGGGCCGCGGCCGCGACACGGAACGACGACGGCAGTTGCGGCTCCTCGCCCGACAGCGTCACCGCGTCGAGCGCGGCGGGGTCCCCGGCGGCGCCGGTCCAGACGTCGGTGAGAATTTCCCGGGGACTTTGCATCGTCATCGACCTTGCCGCACTTTATGCTCTGATGTCCCGAACGATGTCTCACAGTCCAAGGAGATACAATGGCTGCTATCGATCCCCTGACCGCAGGCGGCGTACTGCTCGCGACCGCCTTGACGGATGCCGTCTACGTCATGTTCACCTCGGCCGTGGTGGCACGCAAGCGCGTACCTGCGGCGACCTGGAGCAGCATCTGGTATGTGCTGTCATCCTACGCTGTGATCAGCTACACCGAGAATTGGGTCTACGTGGCGTTTGCCGCGCTTGGATCTTGGGTCGGGGCGTATCTTACCATCACCTTCCTGCACCGCCCGCCCGGCGGCCCGCCGGTGGGAGCTGCGGTGGAGTGAACAACTCTCTCATTGAAGCAGATGATCGTACAGTGGTCAGGGGACCGCAGCCGTCGCTCGCATGGTTTGAAAACGGATATCACCGCGATGATCAAGGCATTTATCGTGTTCGTCCTGTCGAACTATTCGCTGACCTTCCTGGTGATCGGCCTCATATTCGCTTTCGTCGCAATCTTCCAGGCGACGAAGCCGCTCACGCAAGCGATCGTCGTCGAAAAGCTGCTCGCCTGGCACGTATTCTGGGCCATCGGCGTGTGCTATTTGTACAACTTCGTGATGCACGGCTTCTTCGGAAAGATGTCGGCGGCATTTATCGGCTGGGCCGACAGTCCTTTCCAATTCGAAGTGGCAACGGCCAGTCTCGGCTTTGCCGTTGTCGGCTTCATGGCGGCGTTCCGCAGCTTCGACCTTCGGCTGGCAGCAATCGTCGGTCCGGGCCTGTTCACGCTTGGCGCCGCAGCAGGCCATGTCTACCAGATGGTGACGGAGCACAATTTCGCGCCCGGCAATGCCGGCGTCATCTTCTACATGGACATCGTCATCCCCTTGTTCGGATTGCTGCTGCTATGTCTGCAGGGCGGAAGACGCCACGTTCAGTGAATGTCCCGCAATAGCGCGGGACACGAACGTCAAAGGGCGGCGGATTTTCGAAGCGAGGCCTTCTGCTGCGGCAATCAGGCCGCGTGTTCCTCGCGCTCGTGAATCACGTTGGCGCGGCCGACCAGGAGATCGTCCACCAGCCCGATCCGCTTCATGTCCTTGCCCTTGTACGGCATGGCGTGAAGCACGTAACGCATGGCGTTGAGGCGCGCGCGTTTCTTGTCGTCGGACTTCACCACCGTCCAGGGTGAATCGGCGGTATCGGTGTGGAAGAACATCGCTTCCTTGGCGCGCGTATAGTCATCCCATTTATCCAGCGAGGCGAGATCGACCGGCGACAATTTCCATTGCTTGAGCGGATGGGCCTCGCGCTCCTTGAAACGGCGGCGCTGCTCGGCCTGGCTGACCGAGAACCAGAACTTGATCAGGTGGATGCCGCTACGGACCAGATTGCGCTCGAACTCAGGCGCCTGGCGCAGGAAC
Source organism: Bradyrhizobium sp. (assembly GCA_046349015.1). Lineage (GTDB taxonomy): Bacteria > Pseudomonadota > Alphaproteobacteria > Rhizobiales > Xanthobacteraceae > Bradyrhizobium. The sequence continues at coordinate 466,503 of JAXMDE010000003.1, forward strand.
TCGTCATATTCCTCCTGGGTGCAGAAGTTCATCACCCGCTCAACGCCGGAGCGGTTGTACCAGCTCCTGTCGAACAGCACGATTTCGCCAGCGGTGGGCAGATGCTCGACATAACGCTGGAAGTACCACTGGCCGCGTTCGACCTCGCTCGGCTTGTCGAGCGCCACTACCCGCGCGCCGCGCGGGTTGAGATGCTCCATGAAGCGCTTGATGGCGCCACCCTTTCCGGCCGCATCCCGCCCCTCGAACAGCAGCACCAGCCGCTGGCGGGCTTCCTTCATCCAGTTCTGCAGCTTGAGAAGCTCGGTCTGCAGGACGAATTTTTCCTCTTCATACTCCTTGCGGAACATCCGATGCCGGTAGGGATAGCCGCCGCGCCGCCAGTCATCGGCAAGCTCGTCGCTGGTGCGCCGCTTTCCGTCTTGCACCTTCTTGCCCTTGATGAGAGCTTGCAGGCGCTTGGCGTCGTCGGGGGCGGCCCCCTCCAGCATCGCCTCGACGCTGACGGGATCGACCGGAGGGGTCTTGTTCAAGACGGTCTTGAGAGCCGACACCTCGGTCTGAACCGCGCCTTCGATCGACTGTTGGATCAGCGAGCGCTCGATCGGGCTTAGACGGTTTTTGGCGACCGACTTTCCGGCCTTTGATTTCTTCTTGAGCGGTCTCGCCGCGGGCACGCGCCGCGGGCGTCGTTTTCCCTGCAGGTTCTTCATCGATGTCTCTTGGCACGAGTGTCGGCAATTCGGCCATTATGACACTTTTGTGACGCATTCGGTTGAGGCAGATCAATGTTCAAAGATGGCGTGCATCCGACAGCGAGCGCTGCACCATCAATGAAAATCCCGCGACGGCGGCAGGATGCGGACATTGCGGGGATGGCGGATCTTTTGCGCAGGGTTTTCAGGATGCTGCCGGCGGTCGTCGTGCAGCGGCTCGACCAGCGCGGGACCCGCAGGAAGCGCAGGTTTTCCCGACAGTGAATCGCTGGCGAGGCCGATCAGATCGCGCGAACGGTCGATGAGGCGTTGCGCAACCAGATGCGTCACCTCCTCGGGGCTGCTCTGGATATAGCCCTCGACCAGGATCAGGCGCGCGCCCATCACCTCCTTGCGATACTTCTCCATCACCTTCGGCCACACCACGATGTTGGCGATGCCGGTCTCGTCTTCTAGCGTCATGAACACCACGCCCTTGGCGCTGCCCGGGCGCTGGCGCACCAGCACAACGCCGGCGCAGCGCACCGAGCGCTTGTCGTTGCGATGGTTGACGTCTCTGCAGGGAACGATGCGTTCGCGCGAAAATTTTCCGCGCAGAAATTCCATCGGGTGGCCCTTCAACGACAACCGAATGGTCTGGTAGTCGGCGACGACCTGCTCCGGCAGCGGCATTGCAGGCAATGGCCGTGCCTTCTCGTCGGGCTGCTCGCGCGCTAGCGCCGCCTCGAACAGCGGCAGCGGTACGTCGTCCGGCAGACGGCGTACTGCCCACAATGCCGCGCGGCGGTCGAGACCGATGGAGCGGAAGGCATCGGCATCGGCCAGCAGGATCAGCGCACGTTTGGGCAAGGCCGTGTCGCGGGCGAAGTCTTCGAGCGAGGTGAAGGGGCGACGCTTACGCGCTGCAACGATACGAGAGGCCCAGTCGTCAATTTCCACCTCTCCCGCCGGAGGGGATTCTATTTTCTGCACATCCCGGGACGACGCCTGAGAGCGTTTCAGCCGCTCCGCATCCGGATCGAGCCAGTGAAATCCGTCAATCTGGCGGAACCCGAGGCGCACCGCGCAATACTTGCCGATGCCCTCCTCCAGCGTGTTCTGCGCGAAGCTGAAGGACACATCGATCTCGCGCACCTCGACGCCGTTCTTCCGCGCATCGCCGACGATCTGCGCCGGCGCATAAAAGCCCATCGGCTGGGAATTGAGCAGGCCGCAACAGAAGGTGTCGGGATGATAATGCTTCAGCCATGAGGAGACATAGACGAGCTGGGCGAAGCTTGCGGCATGGCTCTCCGGAAAACCATAGGAGCCAAAGCCCTTGATCTGCTCAAAGCAGTTTTTGGCAAATTCCGGCGCATAGCCGCGCGCGACCAGATTGCCGATCAGCTTGTCCTCATACTTGCCGATGGTGCCGACGTTGCGGAAGGTCGCCATCGAACGGCGGAGCCCATTGGCTTCCTCCGGCGTGAATTTTGCGGCCTCGATGGCAATGCGCATCGCCTGTTCCTGGAACAGCGGAACGCCGAGCGTCTTGTGCAGCACCCTGTAGAGTTCGTCCGGTGGGCCGTGTTCGGGCGAAGGCGACGGGTAGTTTTCCTTCTCGATGCCGTTTCGCCGCCTCAAATAAGGGTGCACCATGTCGCCCTGGATCGGACCGGGGCGCACGATCGCCACTTCGATGACGAGGTCGTAGAAGGTGCGCGGCTTCAGGCGCGGCAGCATGTTCATCTGCGCGCGGCTTTCCACCTGGAACACGCCGAGCGACTCGCCGCGGCACAGCATGTCGTAGACCGGCTCGTCGTCCTGCGGGATGGTGGCAAGCTCGAAGCGCTGGCCCTTGTGCAGGTCGATCAGGTCGAAGCATTTGCGGATGCAGGTCAGCATGCCCAGCGCCAGCACGTCGACCTTCATCATGTTCAGCGCATCGACATCGTCCTTGTCCCATTCGATGAAAGTGCGGTCGTCCATCGCGGCATTGCCGATCGGCACATAGGTGTCGAGCCGGTCCTGCGTCAGCACATAGCCGCCGACATGCTGCGACAGATGCCGCGGGAATTCGATCAGCTCGGTGGCGAGTTCCACCGCGAGTCCGATCATCGCATTTTGCGGATCGAGCCCGGCCTGGCGCACCTGCATCTCGTTGAGGCCCTTGCCCCAGCTGCCCCAGACGGTATCGGCAAGCGCGGCGGTGACGTCCTCGGTGAGGCCCAGCGCCTTGCCGACGTCGCGGATGGCGCTGCGCGGGCGGTAATGGATGACGGTGGCGATGATGGCGGCGCGGTGACGGCCATAGCGGCGATAGACATATTGCATCACCTCCTCGCGGCGCGAATGCTCGAAATCGACATCGATGTCGGGAGGCTCCAGCCGCTCCTTGGAGATGAAGCGCTCGAACAACAGATCGACCTTGGTCGGATCGACCGAAGTGATGCCGAGCACGTAGCAGACCGCGGAATTCGCCGCCGATCCCCTGCCCTGGCACAGGATGTCCTGGCTGCGCGCGTAGTGCACGATGTCGTGCACGGTAAGGAAATAATGCGCGTATTTCAGCTCGGCGATCAGGTCGAGCTCTTTACGCAAGGTAGCGCGCAGCCTGTCGTCGATCACGCCGCCAAAATATTTGTCGACGCCGGCCCAGGTCAGGTCTTCCAGATGCTGCTGCGCGGTCTTTCCCGGCGGCACCGGCTCATCGGGATACTGGTATTTGAGCTGATCGAGCGAGAAAGAGATGCGGGAGGCAAAGCGCATGGTCTCCGCGACCGCCTCGGGCAGGTCGCGGAACAGCCGCGCCATTTCACGGGCGGGTTTCAGATGGCGTTCGGCATTGGCCTCGAGCTTTTTGCCGATCGCTTCGACGGCGGTTTTCTCGCGGATACAGGTCAGCACATCCTGCAGCGGGCGGCGCGCGGGATGGTGATAGAGCACCTCGTTGGTGGCGAGCAGCGGCACTCTTGCCGACGTCGCGAGGCGATGCAGCCGCGCCAGGCGGCGCCTGTCGTCGCCGCGGTAGATGAGGCTGGCCGCCAGCCACACGCCATCGGCGCCGCTATTGCGGAGTTTTTCCAAAACCTTTTGCGCCTGCGTACTGTCGAAACGATGCGGCAGGGTGAGGATGAGAAGCTGACCCTCGGCGAAGTCGAGGAGATCTGTTAGCTTCAGGCGACACTCGCCTTTCTCGATCCGCTCGATGTCGCTGCCGCGCTTGCCGCGGGTGAGCAACTGGCAGAGCCGGCCGTAAGCCGCGCGGTCGCGCGGATAGACCATGATGTCAGGCGTGCCGTCGATGAAGACGATGCGCGAGCCGATCAGGAGTTTCGGCTTGAATTCGAGCCCGGGATTTTCGAGCTCGCTATGGGCGCGCACCACGCCGGCCAGCGTATTGTGATCGGCGATGCCGATGGCAGGAATTTTCAGCCGGCTTGCTTCATGCACATAGGCGCGGGGATCGGAGCCGCCGCGCAGGAAGGAGAAATTACTGGTGATGCCGATCTCGGCATAGTCGGGCATCGGTCCCATGCCGGGCACACTCATGCGAACAAACCATGGAGGTACCAGTTGGCGGCAACGGGCTCGCCCTCCTCGTCGGCGAGCTCGCGCTCGTAAAGTCCGTCGCGAAAGATCCAGAAGCGGCGGCCTTCCTCGTCCTCGACGCGGAAATAATCGCGGGTCAGCGCACGGCTCTCCTGCTTCCACCATTCCATGGCAATGCGCTCGGGACCCTCGACGCGCACCACCGCATGGGTGACGCGCCGCCAGGTGAAGTGATGCGGCGGACCATCGGGGACGGTGGCGAAGGGCACCTTGATCGGCTCGGGCTTTTCGAACAGGCGCAGGGGCCGCAGCGGCGGCTCCCCTTCGGCACGGGTCGGCCAGGCCGCCTGCGTGGCGGCCGCCAGATGATGCTGCGCCGGCGCGGCCAATGCCGCGCGCTCGGGAATGTGCGTATCCTCAGGCAGATGCACGAGAACGCGCTTTCCCCCGATGCGCGCGGCGATGCGGTCGATCAAGGCGGAGAGTTCGTCATTGTCGTGCACGGTGGCATCGAGATCGCGCTGCTCCTGTACCACGATCTCGGTACGGCTGGCCGAGAGGCGGATGAGATCGAAACCGAAGCCGGGATCGAGGGGATCGCTGAGCGCATCGAGCCGCTCGCGGAACAGGCGATCGACCATCCCGGAGCGCGTCACCGGGCGGCCGGTGTCGACCGCGATCACGCGCACCGCGCCGTCGGTGCGGAAGAACGCCGCCTCCAGCCGACGCGCGCCCTTGCCTTGCTTGTCCATGGCTGCGATCAACATGGCGGCAAGACTCGACAGCGTGATCGAGATCGTGCTCTCGGTCGCGATCGGCTCGGCAAAGCGCTTTTCGACGATGTAATCCGGCGGCAGCTTGCGCGGACTGATCGGCGCATCGCCCTCGCCCAGCGCATGCGACAACAGCGTCGTGAAGCGCGAACCGAACCGCGCCGAGATTTCGTGGCGGCCGCGCGCGGCGACGTCGCCGATGGTTTTGAGACCCGCGCGGCGCAGGCCGGCCGTGATGGCGTCATCGGCACCGAGCGCGGCCACCGGCAATGGCGCAACGGCATCTCCCTCCTCGCCATCGGCGACGATCCTGCCGGGAGAGCAACGCGTCAGCGTTCGCGCACAGACCGAGGCCGCCGCAATCGCTGCGCTGACGGCAAAACCCTGGTCAGCCAGCGCGCCGGTGAGTTGCCGCAGCAGCGCCGCCTCGCCGCCGAACAGATGGGCGCAGCCGGTAATGTCGAGAAAGAGCCCATGCGGCGGATCGAGTGCCACCAACGGCGTGAAACGGTCGCACCAGTCGGCGATGTCTTCCAGCGTCTTGCGGTCGGCGGCTTCGTCGGCGTCATGCACGGTGAGTTCAGGACAGATCGCGCGGGCATTGGCGAGCGGCAGGCCGATGGAAAGACCGGCACGGACGGCTGCCTCGTCGACGGCATAGAGAATGATGGCATTGTGCTCTTTGGCGACAACGACACGCGGAAAGTCACCCTGCCCTGCGTCGCAACTCCCCACCTGCCGCCGGATGCGGTCGATGGGCAGGTGCGGCAGCCACAGGCTGAGGATACGACGCCGGCTCGCTGAATTGGCACTCATCACATTTCCATTCCATGATCCACCGCCCGACCGGGCCATGACGGTTGCGAACGAGGTGCGCGTCGAATACTGGCGCGCCCCACGCACTCCATGGGGTGGAAGGCGGCGAATGCGCCGCGCGCACGATCCATCGTGTTTCCGCCGTTGAAGGCGCCGGGCTCGCCCCCACCCGCAGCATCAGCGCAGCAACCCCCGAGGCTTGTGCGGCCAGTGTCAGCTTGCGGCTGGCGACGAGATCGAGTTGCCTCGCCGCACCAAAGGTCTCCAGTACGACGGCGCCGAGCGCATCGCAGGCCAGAGCATCCGCCGTGGTGCGCAACGCCGTCTCGACATCGGCGGCACGCACGGTGACGAGAAGCCGCGGATCGAGTCCGAGCTCGGCCAGGCCGTGCGGCGACAGCGCGCCGGATTCCATTTCGGCAAAATCCTGCCGTACCCAGACCAGCGGCTTGCGCTGACCCAGCCGAGCGGCGATAGCGGCGATGAAACCGGTCGCCGCTGCGCCCTGGTGTCCCTCGGCAAACACTTCGTGCATGGCGGCGAGCGCCAGTCCGCCACCCAGCATGGCATCGGCGGATTTGTGCCCAAGCACGACCTTGCTCAGCCCGTGCATCTCGGCAGGCGCCTCGATGCGCTCGATGCTGCCACGCAGGGACGCAAGCGTGCTCATGCGTGCGCCATTCATGCGCATCGCTCCTGAAGTGTGGGGGCCAGTTCGGTTCAGGAGAGAACAGAAGCTGGCTCATTTGTTCATGATATGTTCTAATATAAAGCTAACAGACCCCGCCGAGTCAAATGAATTGGCGAAGGAAGAGATTCATGAGCGGAATCAACAGGATTCAATGATGGACGTGCAACGAAAGCTGGAAATCCTGGCGGATGCCGCCAAGTACGACGCCTCCTGCGCCTCCAGCGGCACCGAGCAGCGGGACTCCCGCGACGGCAAGGGCCTCGGCTCGACCGCGCCCGCCATGGGCATCTGCCATTCCTACGCGCCGGACGGCCGCTGCATCTCCCTGCTGAAGGTGCTGCTGACCAACGCCTGCAACTATGATTGCCTCTATTGCGTCAACCGCACCTCCAGCAATGTGCCACGCGCCCGTTTCACCGTCGAAGAGATCGTCAAACTCACCATCGACTTCTATCGCCGCAACTATATCGAAGGCCTGTTCCTCTCCTCCGGCATCATCCGCAACGCCGACTACACCATGGAGCAGGTGGTGAGCGTCGCGCGCAAGCTGCGCGAAGAGCATCATTTCCGCGGCTACATTCATCTCAAGACGATTCCGGAAGCCGACGAGACACTGATCGCGGAAGCCGGCAAATATGCCGACCGCCTCTCCATCAATATCGAGATGCCTTCGGAAAACAGTCTCGCCAAATTCGCGCCCGAGAAAGACGTGCGCGCGATCCGCCGCACCATGGGCCGGCTGCGGCTGAAGCTCGACGAGGCGAACGAAGCGGGCGGGCGTCCGGGCAAGGCGAAGCCGCCGCGCTTTGCGCCGGCCGGGCAAAGCACGCAGATGATCGTCGGCGCCGACGCGGCCAACGACCAGACCATCCTTTCGACCAGCGCCAATCTCTACGGCGCCTACCGGCTGAAGCGCGTCTACTATTCGGCCTTCAGCCCGATCCCCGATGCCAGCCGTGCGCTTCCGCTGGCAGCCCCGCCGCTCCTGCGCGAGCACCGGCTCTACCAGGCCGACTGGCTGATGCGCTTCTACGGTTTCGACGCCGGCGAGATCGTCGAGGAAGCCAAGGGGATGCTGCCGCTCGATATCGACCCGAAGCTCGCCTGGGCGTTGCGCCATCGCGACCGCTTTCCGATCGACGTCGCCACCGCCAGCCGCGAGGAACTGCTGCGCGTGCCGGGTTTCGGCACCAAGGCGGTCGACCGCATCATCGCCACGCGGCGCCTGACATCCATCCGGGCCGCCGATCTGGCGCGGCTGCATATCCCGTGGAACAAGGCGCTGCCGTTCATCGTTCTCAGTGATCACCGCCCCGCGCCGCATCTGCTCGACGGCAACCTCGCACAACGCTTCAAGCCAAAGGCGCAACAGCTCGGATTTGGCTTCTAATGCACGTCATAACCCTCGGCAGCGACACGGATTTCGATGGCTGGCGCCAAGCGGCGCGATCGCTTGTGCTGAACGGCATCGCCCCGCGCGAGGTGACGTGGACCGTGCGCGGCAACGAGCCGGAGCTGTTCGAGGCCGAACCCGGCACGCCGCTTGAAGAAGCCCACGGCAGCTTCAACGTACCGGCCAAATTCGTCGAACTGGCAAAGATCGCGATCCTGCACCGCAATCCCGGGCGCTTTGCCCTGCTCTACCGCCTGCTATGCCGGCTGCGCGACAACCACGACCTGCTCGAGGTGGCGACCGATCCTGATGTCGCCGAGGTGGCGGCGATGGCAAAGGCCGTGCGCCGCGACGAGCACAAGATGCATGCCTTCGTCCGTTTCCGCGAGGTCGGCCGCGAGAGCAAGTCGCATTTCGTCGCCTGGTTCGAGCCCGAGCAACACATCGTGGAACTGGCCGCGCCCTTCTTCGCCAGCCGCTTCGCCGACATGCCCTGGTCGATCCTCACCCCCGATGTCTGCGCCCATTGGAATGGCCACGAAATTTCAATCACGCCCGGCGTGTCGAAATCGGAGGCGCCGACCGAAGACCGGCTGGAGGAGATCTGGCGCAGCTATTACGCCAGCATCTTCAATCCGGCGCGGCTCAAGGTGAAGGCGATGCAGACACAGATGCCCAGGAAATACTGGCGGAACCTGCCGGAGGCTTCACTGATCAAGCCCTTGGTCGCCAAAGCCGGGCGAACGGCGCGTGCTATGCTCGAGAGCGAAGCGACCGAGCCGCACAAGCCGCAGAAACGGGAAGCAGCCCCGATGCCTCGCAAACCAGCCGCCTCCGCCGACAGCCTCAGCGATCTGCGCACTGAGGCCGCCAATTGCCGTGCCTGCCCGCTCTGGAAGGACGCGACGCAGACCGTGTTCGGCGAAGGCCCGGCGCGGGCGAGGCTGATGCTGGTCGGTGAGCAGCCCGGCGACAAGGAAGATTTGGCCGGCAAGCCTTTCGTGGGCCCGGCCGGCAACATGCTCGACCGCGCGCTGGAGGAGGCCGGGATCGACCGCGAAAAGGTCTATGTCACCAATGCGGTGAAGCATTTCAAATTCGTGCCCCGCGGCAAAGTGCGACTGCACCAGAAGCCGTCGACGCCGGAGATCAGGGCGTGCCGTCCCTGGTATGAGCGCGAGCTTGCCGCGGTCCGGCCCGATCTCGTGGTGGCGATGGGGGCCACCGCCGCCCAATGCGTGCTCGGCAGGGTTACGCCAATCAACAGGAATCGCGGCCGGGCAATCCCGCTCGACCCAACGACGCAGGCGCTGGTGACGGTGCACCCGTCCTATCTGCTGCGGCTTCCCGACCCGGAAGCCAAGGCGCGCGAGTACCAGCGCTTTGTCGACGACCTCCGGCTCGCGGCGAAGTTGCTGAAAAGTTCCAGCCACGCGGCTTGACGAGTTCCATAGCAAAATCCTGTGATCAAACTGAATTTTGCCGAATTCCGTATGCAACCTTTAATTGATTGAGTGCTAATGTAGCATTCTCAGCATCGCTTGGACCGTCCTCCCTCCCTATGCTTGGACGTTCCGACTGAGGTCGGCGCGCCGCGTGGCTCCATCCAGCCCCGGACTGCGCGGTGCGCCGATCCCCTTTGCGGCCAGGCCGCCATGCCCGCCCTTACCGTCATCTAACCTTCAAGTCCGTCAGTCAAAACTGGACTTCCAAAAGAAGTTCAGACGGGGCGTCATCATGACTGATATCACTTTGAATTCCGCGCTAGGCGAAGCGCCGGTTCAACCGGCTGCCAGACCCAATCTCGACAAGGGCTTCAATCCGCTCACCATGATCCTGTTCTTCGGCGTGCTTGCCGCCGGGATGCTGTTCGTTGCCTACAGCATCTATGCCGACGTCAATGCCACCGGCACCAGGGTCACAACTTATCTGCCTTATATCCTTCTGTTCGTTGCACTTTTGATTGCGCTCGGCTTCGAATTCGTCAACGGCTTCCACGACACCGCCAACGCGGTCGCCACCGTGATCTACACCCACTCGCTGCCGGCGGAATTCGCCGTGATGTGGTCGGGCTTCTTCAATTTCCTCGGCGTGCTGCTCTCCTCCGGCGCGGTCGCTTTCGGCATCGTTTCCCTGCTGCCGGTCGAACTGATCCTGCAGGTCGGCTCCAGCGCCGGCTTTGCCATGGTGTTCGCACTGTTGATCGCCGCCATCGTCTGGAATCTCGGCACCTGGTATCTCGGCCTGCCCGCCTCCAGCTCGCACACCCTGATCGGCTCGATCATCGGCGTCGGCGTGGCGAACGCCGTGATGCACGGCCGCGACGGCACGTCCGGTGTCGACTGGACCAAGGCGACCGAGATCGGCTACGCGCTCCTGCTCTCGCCGCTGTTCGGCTTCTGCATGGCGGCTATCCTGCTTCTGGTGCTGAAGTTCATCGTGCGCAATCCAGCCCTGTATGCCGCGCCGGAAGGCCAGAAGGCGCCGCCGCTGTGGATCCGCGGCATCCTGATCGCCACCTGCACCGGCGTCAGCTTCGCGCACGGCTCAAACGATGGCCAGAAAGGCATGGGCCTGATCATGCTGATCCTGATCGGCACCGTGCCCACGGCCTACGCGCTCAACCGCGCGCTGCCGGAATCGAAGGTGGCACAGTTCCAGCAAACTTCGGAAGCCGCCGCGAAAGTGATTTCCGCCAAGGGCGCCGGCCACAGCATCATCGGCAACCCGCGCCCCGCGGTCACGCAATATGTCGCCGCGCGCAAGATCAACGAGGGCACCTATCCCTCGCTCGCGGTGCTGGTGAAGGATGTCGGCGACCAGGTGGCGAAATACGGCACGCTGAACAAGGTGCCGGCCGAAGCCGTCGGCAACACCCGCAACGACATGTACCTGACGTCGGAGGCGATCCGCTTCCTGATGAAGGACAAGGAGAACGACCTCAGCAAGGAAGAGGTCGCGACGCTGAACGCCTACAAGGCCTCGCTCGACAACGCCACCAAGTTCATCCCGACATGGGTGAAGATTGCGGTGGCCATCGCGCTGGGGCTCGGCACCATGATCGGCTGGAAGCGCATCGTCATCACCGTCGGCGAGAAGATCGGCAAGTCGCATCTGACCTATGCGCAGGGAGCGTCGGCCGAGCTCGTCGCCGCCGCCACCATCGGTGCCGCCGACGTGTTCGGCCTGCCGGTCTCCACCACGCATGTGCTGTCGTCGGGCGTGGCCGGCACCATGGCGGCCAATGGCTCGGGCCTGCAGATGGCCACCATCCGCAATTTGCTGATGGCCTGGGTGCTGACGCTGCCTGCTGCGATCATGCTGTCGGCCGGCCTCTACGTGCTGTTTGCCAACCTGTTCTGAGGGACGAGTATCGCGTATCCCCAGAAAAGCAAAGGCCCGCACGCTGGTGCGGGCCTTTTGTTTTCGCAAGCCAGCGCCGGTTCGAAGCCTGCGCCACCGCACTCACGCCGCCAGCGAATTCTCCACCAGCTTGATCCAGTAGGACGTGCCGTAGACGATCGCCTCGTCATTGAAGTTGTAGGCGGGATGGTGCAGGCCCGCGCTGTTGCCGTTGCCGCAGAAGATGAACGCGCCCGGGCGCGCTTCCAGCATGTAGGAGAAATCCTCCGCGCCCATCATCGGCGGCGTGTCGGCGACGGCGCCCTCTCCACCCACCTCCCTCGCCACGCGCGTTGCAACTTCGGTCTGCTCGGGATGATTGACCGTCACGGGATAGCCGCGCTCATAGACGAGGTCGATTTTGGCGCCGGTCATCTGGGCCACGCCATTCACCACCTCGCGCACGCGCTGCTCGACGAGACTGCGCACCTCCTCGGTCAGGGTGCGAACGGTGCCGCGCAGCTCCGCGGTGTGCGGGATCACGTTGCGGGCGTTGCCGGCGTGGAATTCGCAGATCGAGATCACGGCCGACTCCAGCGGATCGACGGTACGCGAGACGATCGACTGCAGGCCGGCAATGAGCTGCGCGCCGACCAGCACGGAGTCGATGCATTTGTGCGGCCGCGCGGCGTGGCCGCCGAGGCCCTCGATCCTGATGTCGATGGCGTCGGTTGCCGCCATGATCGGTCCGGTGCGGATCGCGAACTGGCCGATCGGAATGCCCGGTCCGTTGTGCATCCCGTAGACCTGCTCGATGCCGAAGCGGTCCATCAGGCCGTCCCTGATCATCGCAGCCGCGCCTGCGCCGCCTTCCTCGGCCGGCTGGAAGATAACGACCGCCGTGCCCGCGAAATTGCGGGTCTCGGCGAGATAGCGTGCCGCCCCCAACAGCATCGCAGTGTGCCCGTCATGGCCGCAGGCGTGCATGATGCCCGACGTCGCGGAGGCGTAGGGCAGATCGGTTTCCTCGTCGATCGGCAGCGCATCCATGTCGGCTCGCAGCCCGATCACCTTGAGGCCGCCATTGGCCGGCCTCTTGCCCCTGATGACGCCGACCACGCCGGTCTTGCCGATGCCGGTGACGACCTCGTCGCAGCCGAATTCCTTGAGCCGCTCGGCCACGAAGGCCGCCGTGCGGTGCACGTCATAGAGCAACTCGGGATGCTGGTGGATGTCCCGGCGCCAGGCTTGAATGTCCGGCTGCAGGTCGGCGACGCGGTTGACGATGGGCATGACAGTTTCGGGTCCGGTTTGGTTGTTGTTGGCTATGTCTAGCACGTTCCCGCCACCTCGCCCAACACCCCAAAACGCCGTGGTAGCGCGCGGTTGGCAGCTATTCTGCGGTTGTCTTCGCCCGCCTGCGGCGCAACCGCCGTTTGACAACTTCTCCCAGCGGACTGTCCGGCGACTTGCGAAATGCCTCCAGTTTCTTCATCCGGCCCCTGCGCAGCACTTGTGACTGCGCTTCATCGGCAACTTCCTCTGCCACGTCCCCCTGCGCAGCCAGAAGCGCCTGTCGCACGGATCGTCGCTCGTCCTGGTGCGAGAGCTGTTTGCTTCGCGGAATGTTCTTCCGGCTGCTCTTCTGATTTTCGCCGTAGGTGTTGCGGCGATCATGTTGATAGCTGAGCCGCTTCTTCTGCTGGGGAGTCTTGACCTTGCTCATGGACCGCCTCGAACTGGGCTACCGGGCACATTCCCGCCTGCGGAAAATTGCTGGTCGCACCGTGCTCGTCAAGTGATAGCACTTCAATCGATGACGATACTGGAATGGTGAAGGCATCGTCTATCGCAACCTCCCACTCAACCTTGCCGCTGTGCCAGATAAAATCCGGCCAACACCGTCAGTAGTCCCACCGCCTGCAGCACGGTCGGTTGCTCCCCGATCAACAGCCAGCCCAGCAACAGCGTCAACGCCGGAACGGTCGCGGGGAAGATCGCCGCCCGCGCCACGCCGAGGCGCTGGATCGACAGCGTAAACAGATACATCGCGGCAGGCCCGGCCAGTATCCCCTGCGCGACCGCCTGCAGCACGTTCTCGTGAAAGCCGATCGCGGCGATGCGTTGCAGGCCGCCCATTGCCGCATAGGCAGGAAACAGCGCCAGCGAGAGCACACTGATGACGGTCGCCACCGAGAAGGCGGACGCGCGCCAGTACCGCACCAGGGTGGCAAAGCCGGCGAACATGAATCCGGTCAACACGAATATCAAATCGCCCATGACGGCGCTGGCGCCGATATGACCGATCGACTCGCTGCCGATCACGGCAAGGCCGGTGACGATGACGATAGCACCGGCAAATCGCGACATCGATATCTGCTCGTGGAGCAGGAAGAAAGCAAAGAAGAGACCGCCCAGGGTCGCGCAGGACGGCTGGATGACGCTGCCGTGCCCCAGCGGCACGAAGACGAATCCGACATAACTGATCAGCGACATCACCGGCCCGCCCAGCACCATCAGCGCCAGTGCGCGGCCCCATCCGATGCCGCCGAGATCGCGCAGACCTGCGCGAACGACGAGAGGCAGGAAGGCGATACCGGACCACACGAAGCGATGCGTCAGCAGGTCCACCGGCGTGAAGCCGATTTTCAGGCCGTGCCGTGTCGCCACGAAGCCGAGCGCCCAGCATAGCGCCGCGGCAAGGCCGCAGGCGACTCCGAGCAGCGCCGCCTTGGTATTCACTTGCGGCGTGGACGATTTCATGCCGCTTGTCGGCTCGTGCATCGCCGACGACTACGTGGCCTCTCGCGACCGATCAACCCACTTATGTGCAGGGCAGACGAGCGTGACAATTGGCTCGCTGCCCGTTTCGTTGGCTTTCGCCTGACATTTGGCTACTGTCGCGTGGCCCGGAGAAAAACCCTGCAAGGGAAGGAAGCGGCATGCGAGGAGTCACGATCTCGGCAACGGCGGCAGGACTCTTCGCAGTGATGGTCGGCGTGGCTTTTGCCCAGAGTGCCGACACCCATCCGGACCGCCCGATCAAGGTAGTCGTTCCCGCCGCGGCCGGCGGCGTCACCGACACGCCGGCGCGCCTACGCTACATATTGTCGAAGACGGACGCTGGACGCAGGTTAGCGTAGCTGTGGTGCGCGCGGCGTTCAAGGTTCAAAGCTGAGATAGAGAAGAAGCATGTCACGACGGCTTGAAGGCGATTTCGATTACATCGTGATCGGTGCGGGCACCGCGGGCTGCATCATGGCCAACCGCCTGTCGGCCGATTCGAAAAAGCGCGTGCTGGTGCTGGAAGCCGGCGGCAATGACAACTGGATCTGGTTTCACATCCCGGTCGGCTATCTCTTCGCCATCGGCAATCCCCGCTCCGACTGGATGTTCCGCACCGAGGCCGAGCCGGGTCTCAACGGCCGCTCGCTCGCCTATCCCCGCGGCAAGGTGATCGGCGGCTGCTCCGCCATCAACGCGATGATCTCGATGCGCGGACAGGCCGCCGATTACGATCACTGGCGGCAGCTCGGCCTTTCCGGCTGGGGGTATGACGACGTGCTGCCGGCCTTCAGGCGGCTGGAGGACCACTTCCTCGGCGAAAGCGAGCATCATGGTATCGGCGGCGGCTGGCGCATCGAGGCGCCGCGGCTGTCCTGGACGATCCTCGATGCCGTGGGCGATGCCGCCGAGCAGATGGGCATCAAGCGAATCCCGGATTTCAACACCGGCAACAACGAAGGCATCAGCTATTTCCACGTCAACCAGAAGCGCGGGAGGCGCTGGTCGGCGGCGCGCGGTTTCCTGAAGCCTGCGCTGACGCGGCCGAATTTGCGGCTTGAAACGGAAGTGCTGGTCGACCGCCTCGTCATCGAACAGGGCCGGGTCGTCGGCGTGCGCTTCATTCAGGGCGGCGAGATGGTCGAAGCGCGCGCCAAGGGCGAAGTGATCCTGACCGCCGGCTCGATCGGATCGATCCAGGTGCTGCAGCGCTCCGGCATCGGCCCAGCCGAATGGCTGGCACCGCTCGGCATCGACGTCGCGCTCGACAAGCCGGGCGTCGGCCGCAACCTGCAGGACCATCTGCAGCAGCGCGCCATATATAAAGTGTCGAATGTGCGCACGCTGAACGAGACCTACTGGTCGCTGTTCCGCCGCGGCCTGATGGGACTGGACTATGCCTTCCGCCGCCGCGGCCCGCTCACCATGGCGCCGTCGCAGCTCGGCATCTTCACCCGCTCCGATCCGCATCATGAGCGCGCCAATATCCAGTTCCATGTGCAGCCGCTGTCGCTCGACAAGTTCGGCGACCCCCTGCACCGCTTTCCCGCGATTACCGTCAGCGCCTGCAATTTGCGGCCGACCTCGCGCGGCACGGTGCGCCTCCGCTCTGGCAGGATCGACGAGGCACCGATGATCGCGCCGAACTACCTCGCCACCGACGAGGACCGCCGCGTCGCAGCCGATGCCATCCGCACCACGCGGAAACTGATGCAGCAACCGGTGCTGCAAAAGTACAGCCCAAGCGAATATCTCCCCGGCCCTTCCGTCGGCGATGACGATGCCTCGCTGGCAAAGGCCGCCGGTGACATCGGCACCACCATCTTTCATCCGGTCGGCACGGCGAAGATGGGGCTGGCGAGCGACCCTTCCGCCGTGGTCGACGAACGGCTGCGATTCTTCGGCCTCGCGGGCTTGCGCATCGCGGATGCCTCGGTGATGCCGACCATCACCTCGGGCAACACCAACACGCCGACGGCGATGATCGCGGAAAAGGCGGCGGCGATGATTCTGGAGGACGCGAGGTAGTCAGCTTGCGGGCCGCGCAAAATACCGACCGAACGACCAGTTGCCCGGCCCGGAGCAGGCCAGCACGAGAAATCCGCCGGCAATCGCCAGATCCTTCTGGAAATGCAGCAGCTGATTGCGATCGGCGAACTGCCAATGGAAGAGAATGGCGGTGAGCAGACAGAACGCGGCAAACAGCAGCGCCGCCGGGCGTGCCAGAAAGCCGAAAGCGACCAGCATGCCGCCCCCGAGTTGCAGCGCAATGACGGCTGGCAACAACAATGACGGCACGCCGGATTTCTGCATGTAGGCGGCCGCTCCGGCATAGTTGCCGACGAGGCCGAACCCCTCATGCAGGAAGATGAAGACCAGCAGACACCGGCCCGCAAGCAGGCCGGCGTCCGTGAGCGTCTGTTGCAGCCCGCGGGGCATCAATTGACTTTCGCCGCCTTTGTCGCCAGCAGCCTCTCGAGGTCCTCGCGTTCCTCGCAGCCCTGCGGGCAAAGCCTGGTCAAGACCGCAAGCTGCTCGCGCGCTTTCGGCAGATCGCCCATATCAACATAGAGCTCGCCCAGATATTCGCGGGCGCCCTTGTGGTCGGCGTCAAAGTCGAGTGCCTTCTTGTAGAAGGTCAGCGAGGTCGGGTAGTCACCGATCTTGCGCAAGGAGAAGCCCATCAGGGTGTAGACGTCGGCGTGCTGATTGGTGTCGGCGAGCACCTTCAGTTCGGCGAGCGCACCCTGATAGTCCGCTGCCTTGATCTTGGCGCGCACGGAGGTGAGATCGGGCGCATCCTTTGAGTTCATCGTATCGACGGCGAAGGCCGGAGACGATGCGATGGCAAGGCCAAGCGCGAGCAGTAACATGCTGGCAGTGTTTCTGGTTGAACGCATGGGACTATCCTTTCTTCTGTGAGGTAGGTGCGAGCGCGGCCGCCTATGCCATCACCGGCGTGAACGCATAACCCGCGCCGTCCCTGGCGAAGCTGCCGGCGCCGGGGAACGGGAAGTGCGCGCCGCAGATCGCCATCTTGTCGGCGATGACGCGGTCGAGCAGCTTGCGGCGGGTTTCCACTGCCAGCGGCCCATCCTGGTCGTAGGCGCCCTGCCATTCCGGATGCGGGGCAAGCAAGGCCGGGACATAGGCGACGTCGTTGGAGATCATCAGCTGCTGATTGCCGGACGCCAGCAGGAAGGCCGAATGACCCGGTGTGTGCCCCGGCGCATTGACGAGCCGGACGCCCGGCGCCACTTCCGTCTCGCCTTCGACGAGGCGAAAATTCTTCCAGGTCGGAAAGACGGCCTGGATGCGGGCGCCGAGCGGCTTGCGCGCCTCGGGCAGTTTTTCCACGCGGCCCGCCTCGGTCCACCACTTGTACTCGGTGGCGCTGACGATCAGCTCGGCGTTGGGATAGTTGGGCGCATTGGTGCCCTTCTGCATCAGGCCGAAGATGTGATCGGGATGGAAATGCGAGATCAGCACGGTGCTGATCTTTTCGGGATCGATGCCGGCGCCCTTCAGATTGTCGGGCAGGCTGACGGCGGTCGGCTGCCACTGGCCGACGCCGGAGCCGGAATCGATCATGATCAGCTTGTCGCCCACCTTGAGCACAATCACGGTGAGCGGGATCGGGACATAGTCTGTGGTCATGCCGGCCTTCGCAAGGGCATCCTTGGTCTCCTCGATGCTGGCATTCTTGATGAAGGCGGGGTCGTGCGGCTTCTTCCAGACGCCGTCATAAAGCGCCGTCACCTCCACGGAGCCGATCTTGTATTTGTAGAAGCCCTTGCCTGCATCGGGGGCGGGCTGGGCCTGCGCGGTGCCGATGATGGCAAGGCGGGAATTCAGGCCAAGCGCGGCGGCGAATCCCGCAGCCGCGATGACATCACGACGCGACATGTTGAACATGAGATGGTCCCTTTCCAATGGCCTGCGCCGGAAGGCGGCTTGGCGTGTTTCGACGAGGCATTGATTGGGCGCGAGCGGCAGCTATTCCCGCGGTCGCACAAGGGGCGTGGGGGGAACCGATCACGATCGCGTTAGCCAGAGCACCGGTTCGCGGAGGTGACGGAAAGGTGACGGGAATAAAACACGACCGCGACGGATCAGGTGTTCAGGAGCCCGTCGGGCCACCGAGAAGACCGGAACAAGCAAGGTTGAGTAACGGACCAAACCAAGGCATCACTGCCCTGCCCGGCCGCTGGCCAGCCGCCGGACGGGACCAGCCATCCACGAGCGTCAGACCGAGCGCGATGCCGGTAAAGATCGTCGACAACGACCCCGAGCAGGCGCGGCGCTTTCGCGAGCTGGCACTGCCGTGCCTCGACGACGTCTATACGCTGGCGCGCTATTTGCTGCGCGATCCGGCGGATGCCGACGATGCGGTGCAGGAATGTTATCTGCGCGCGCTGAAGCATTTTCACACCTATCGCGGGCCGGCGATCAAGCCGTGGCTGTTTGCGATCCTGCGCAACGTCTGCCACGCCGAATATGCCCGGCGCGCCGGCGCACCGTCCACGGGCGCGGATGAGATGCCGGAGGATGCCGAACAGGCGCCGCTGTGGCACGAGGCGCAGGACACGCCTGAGGCGGAGATCGTCAAGCGCCACGACGCCGGCACCATCAGGCGGCTGATTGCCACGCTCGCCGAACCCTTCCGCGAGACTTTCGTGCTGCGAGAGGTCGAAAACCTTTCGTACCGCGAGATCGCGGATGTTGCAGAGGTGCCCGTGGGCACCGTGATGTCGCGCCTTGCGCGCGCCCGCGCCATGCTGCGGTCGGCATGGCTGGCGGAACAGGAGAAGACGAAATGACCTGCG
Organism: Bradyrhizobium sp.; assembly: GCA_046349015.1. Lineage (GTDB taxonomy): Bacteria > Pseudomonadota > Alphaproteobacteria > Rhizobiales > Xanthobacteraceae > Bradyrhizobium. The sequence continues at coordinate 485,375 of JAXMDE010000003.1, forward strand.
AGGAGGCTGAAGTCCTGCTGCACGCGCTGATCGATGGCGAACTCGACGCCGGCCATGCGCGCGAGGTCGAGGCGCATCTCGCAGCTTGCGCGAAATGCGCCGCGATGGCGCGGGACTACCGCGAAATGAAGAAGACGATGGCGGATGGCGCCCTGCGCTACACGGCGCCGCCGGAGCTGCGGCGGCGTATCGAGGCGTCGCTGCCGCAAGCCCGCGCACCGACCCGGCGCGCGCTGTTGAAAGGATTTGCGATGGGCTCGGCGGTCTCGGCGATTGCCGCTACCGGCTTGTTCGCCGTTATCCTGCGCGGCGACGACGAAGCGCGCCTGCAGAGCGAATTCGTCTCGGCGCATCTGCGCTCGCTGCAGCCCAACCACCTCACCGATGTCGTTTCCACCGACCAGCACACGGTCAAGCCCTGGTTCAACGGCAAGCTCGACGTCGCCCCGCCGGTCGTGGATCTCGCCCCGCAGGGATTTGCGCTGATCGGCGGCCGGCTCGACTATGTCGACGGCCGTCCTGTCGCGGCGCTGATCTACCGCCGCCGCCAGCACGTGATCAACTTGTTCGTCGCGCAGGGCGCTGGCACGGAGCCTCGCGCGGCGAATATGGAGACGGTACGGGGATTCAACGTCCGCCGCTGGAGCGAGCGCGGGCTGACCTATTGGGCGGTGAGCGATCTGGCCGGGGACGAGCTTGCGAATTTCGGCGAGAAGTACGAGGCGGCCGCGAGCGCTGCGGGATAGTGCGTCGTCGTCGCGCCGATCACGCAACGAAGCAGTTCATGGCTTACAGCATGAGGGATCGATTGGCGAAGCGTCAGGCCGACTTGCGCACGGCGTTGTCGACCAGCGTCTTGCCGAGCGACCAGATCGCGCCGGGCACCTTGTGGCTCGCGGCGATCACCTCGTCGAAGGAGGTCGCGATCCAGTTGCAGTCTTCTTCCGTGATCACGAGCGGCGGCAGCAGCTTGATGGTGTGGCTGCCGTGGCCCGCGACCTGAGTCAGGATCTTGTGGTCCTTGAACAGCGGCACGGTGATGAGCTGGCAGAACAGGCCCTTGTTGGCGGTCTCCAGCACGTTCCAGGAGGCGCGCAGCCGCAGCGATTTCGGCGGTCCGAACTCGACGCCGAGCATCAGGCCCTTGCCGCGCACTTCCTTGAGCAACTCGTAGCCCGGCACCAGCCGCGTCAGCGCCATCTGCAATTCGGCTCCGCGCCTGGCGGCTTTCTCGATCAGACCTTCGGTCTTTATCACTTCCAGCGTGGCGATACCGGCGGCCATCGCCAGATCGTTCTTGCCGAAGGTCGAGCCGTGCACGACGGCGCGATCCATCTGGTTGAAGATCTTGTCGAAGACGCTCTTGCGCGTCAGCAGCGCACCAACCGGCACATGTCCGCCGGACAGCGCTTTCGCCAGCAGCACCATGTCGGGCTCGACGTTCCAATGTTCCACCGCGAGGAACTTGCCGGTACGGCCGATGCCGGTCTGGATCTCATCGGCGACGAACAGCGTGCCGTATTTGCGACACAGTGCGGCGGCGCCCGGCAGGAACTCGTCGGTCGGAAGGTTGACACCCTTGCCCTGGATCGGCTCGACGATGAAGGCTGCCACCTGCTTCGATGACAATGCGCGCTCGAGCGCGGCGAGATCGTTGAACGGGATCGACGTGCAGCCCGGCAACAGCGGCTCGAAGCCGAGACGGAAGTTCGGATCATCCGTCAGCGACAGCGCACCATAGGACAGGCCGTGAAACGCGTGGCCGCAATAGACGATGCCGGGGCGACCCGTCGCGCCTCGCGCGAACTTGATCGCCGCCTCGACGGTTTCCGCGCCCGAATTGGCGAAAAACACCTTGTCCAGATATGGCACATATTCCAGCAGTCGCTCGGCCAGGATGCCCGCAAGTGTGGAAACATCGAACTGCACGAGATTGGGCAGGTCGGCATCGAGCACGCTTTTGAGAGCCTGTCGCAGGGCCGGATGGTTCCGCCCAATGGCAAAGACGCCGAATCCGCTCAGAAGATCGAGATATTTGTCGCCAGCGCGGTCGTAGAGGTACTGGCCTTGGCCTTTCTGGAATCCGACGTCATAACCGATCGTCTTCAAGACGCGCACGAGTTGTTCGTTCAGATAACGTGCATGCAGCGCGCTGCGCTGGGATTCACGCGCCGCAAACATCTCGGAAACGTCAAAATTGGAATTTAAGGCCATTGGCTACTTACTTCGGTTGATGCCCGTGTCGTCAACTGAAAACGCCCAATGCGGCGTTTTGACCCCGATCTGACCAGCTAAATAAGCATAGGTTCGCATCATGTTGCACTGCCCCGGATCGCTCATGCGTATAATAGCCCATACAGGATTAATTTTGGCGACCGGCTGCTGCGCCGGCTCGGCTGTGGCCGCTGACCCCACCGGCGACTGGCGGGTCGCCGATGGCGTCGCCAACATCCGGGTTGCCCAATGCAACGGCAATATGTGGGGTGTGGTTTCCTGGGAGAAGACGCCGGGCGGCCGCGACAAGAACAACCCCGATCCGGCCCTTCAGGGCCGGCCGACGCTGGGCATGCCGATCCTGCTGGCGATGAAGAAGAAGACCGGCGCCGATGCGTGGGAAGGCCAAGTCTACAACGCCAAGGACGGCCAGACCTACGCTTCGACCATCAAGCCCCTTGGCGACGACCAGCTCGAGATTCAAGGCTGTGTGCTCGGCTTCCTCTGCGGCGGCGAGACCTGGACGCGCGTCGGCCCACCGATCCCTTCGAGCCCTGCCAACAGCATGGCCAAAGGCGCCGCGAAGGCAGTCCCCGCCCCTGCGCCGAAGACCACCGGCTCGGCCGCGCCCCAGGCAAAACAGGCGGCGACCCAGCCGAAGGATTCCGTCGGCGACATCTGCCTGCTCGGCGATATCGCCAAGTCGACTCGTTGAGTCGGCGCGCCGAGCCTACTCGCTGACGTCGCGCGGCTTTCCCATCAGCGCCGGCTGGAACAGCAGCACCGCCGCGAGCGTGGTCACGAGCGACAACGCGAGCAGCTTGCCCATGCTCGCGGTGCCCGGATGGCTTGAGAGCCACAGGCTGCCGAAGGCGGTCGCCGTGGTGAGCGCGCTGAAGAAGATCGCGCGCGTCAGCGACGTCTGCAGCAGATTGGTCCTGCCCGAGCGCCACGCCACCACATAGTAGATCTTGAAGGCGACGCCGATGCCGAGCAGCAGCGGCAGCGCGACGATATTGGCGAAGTTGAGCGGCAATCCGATCAATACGCAGATTTCCAGCGTCACCGCACCTGCAACCAACAGCGGCACCAGCGTCATCAGCACGTCGGTGAAACGGCGCAGCGTGATCCACAGCAACAGGCTGATCACCACCAACGCCCATATGCCGGCGTGAATGAACGCCCTCACGATGGTGTCGCCGGATTTCAGGATCGACACCGGCCCGCCGATGGCGGTCGGCTCGGCCGCGAGCACGGCGTCGGCGAACCGGCGCAGATTGTCGTTGTCGTTGGGATCGCCCTTGGGCAGCGCCTCGACGCGGATCAACCCATTCTTGGCCTTCCAGGCGTCCACCAGCTCCGGCGGCAGGTTCTTGGCCGTCACCGGCTGCGCCGACAGCAGCGATTTCAAGCCGTCCAGCGTCGTCTTCAGCGGTTCGACGAAAATATTCTGCGCCTTCTCGCGTGTCGCCGGATCGCTGTCTGCGAGCTTCTGCAGAGCGTCGGCGAGGCGGCGCGAGGCGACCGCGCCCGGCCCCTTGCCGTCGCCCGCCGTCTTGCGCAAGGCGTCGACCGAACTCTTCAGCGACTCGACGTTCTCGCCGTCCGAAGGCGCCGGATCGACCGACTCCGGGTTGATGACCGGCATCACCACCTTGGCCGCCTTCTCGATCAGCTTGAGCTTCGCCGGCTGGTCCGACGGCACGAAACTGTCGAGCGAGCGCACGCTCGCCACTTCCGGGAGCTTCTCGAGCTTGGCCTCTATCTTCCTGGCATCGGCCTCCGAATGCGTCAGCACGTTGATGGCATTGGCGCTGGTGTTGGGATCCTTGCGCAGATCGAGGAAGGTCGCAATCGACTCGACATGGGGATTGCGCAGGTTGATGGGGTTGAAGTCGAACTTCATGAAATAGAGCAGCGGAAGGCCTGCGATCGCCACAAGGAGCGTGCCGACAATGATCGGCACGCGATAGTCCTCCAGGAATTTGTCGACCGGCGCCAGAAAGGCATAGCCCACCGGCTCGTCTTCACCGGGCGGATTGAGCAGCTTGAGCAGTGCCGGCAGCACCGTGATGCTGGAGATGAAGGCAACCAGCATACCGGCGCCCGCGATCTTGCCGAGTTCGGCAATCCCCCGGTAGTCGGTCGGCAGGAAGCAGAGGAAACCGGCGGCGGTCGCCATGGCGGCGAGCGAAAGCGGGACTGCGGAACGCCGCGCCCCTTCTGCCAGCGCTTCGGCCAGATTGTCGTTCTTGAAGCGCTCGGAGCGGTAGCGCACGCTGAACTGGATGCCGAAGTCGACGCCGAGGCCGACGAACAGAACCGCAAACGCGATCGACAGGAGATTGAGCGATCCGACCAGCCAGAGACCGACGGCGGTAGTAATGACAAGCCCGATGAACAGGTTGACGAATACGGCAAAGATGATCTTTGCCGAATGCAGCGCCAGCCACAGGATGACAAGCACGATCAGCACCGTGCCGATGCCATTGATGATCGCCCCTTCCTGCACGGTCGAATATTCCTCGTTGGCGATCGGGATCGGTCCTGTGAGGCGGACACGCGCATGATAATGGTCGGCGAATTTCAGGTCGGCCGCCGCTTTGCGGATCGCGTCGGTGGCATTCTTGCCCGGCTCCAGCGCCTCATAGTCGATGATCGGCTTGACCTCGATGAAGGAGCGCTTGTCGGCGTCGGTGAGCGGGGTCCGGCTCACCAGTTCGCGCCAGGAAAACGCCGGGTTCTCCTTGGCGAGGATGTTCTCGACGGTTTCTGAAATGTAGGTGAAGGGCCGCGCCGCATTCTCGAGATTGGCCTGCCCGCGCTTGGCGCCGGCAAGGCCCGTCTCCAGCGCGCCGGTCAGGCCGCGGATCGACGGATCGCCCGCCATGATCTCGATCAGGGGCGCGGCGGCCTCGAGCTGGCTGGTGGTGCGGGACACCTCCTCCGTCGGCAGGAACAGCAGGCCGTTGCGCGCAAAGAACTCGCCGGAGCCGAGCGATTGCACCGCCTCGAAGTTCTTCTTGTCCTCCTTGAGCTTCTCGACGAGCGCATTGGCGGCGGAGCCGGCAAGTTCCGGCGTCGGCGCCTCGACCACGGCCAGGATCAGCTTCTCGCGATCGAAGGCCTGCTCGATCTGGATGTCGCGCTGGCGCCAGTCGAGATCGGGCGAGATCAGCTTGTTGATGTCGGTGTTGATGGCAAAGTGGCGCGCAGCATAGACGCTCGATGCGACCGCAAGGACGAGCGAGAGGATCAGGACCAAAGGAGCGAAGCGCGTGCAAGTCTTTACAATGGAGACGACAATATTGGTCAGCACATCGTTTCTTTCTGGTCGTAGGGGGCTGGCCGGAAACGCCCGCTGTCTAGCGGAGTTCCCCGGACCCACCTAATGCTTGTTTTGGTTACTTTCGGGATGCATGCCGTCGTGGCGGCGAAACAGACCCAAATGGCATTGAATGCGTTGGTATAGCCCGTTGCCTCGGGCAAAAAAGTGACGATTCAGCGAGCGCACGGCAAGAATCTGTATTTAGATACCTCTATACTGAAGGGCTGAGCTGCGACCATCTCGCAATCTGCCTTTCCCCGGGCCTTATTTTTTGACACAAGGCCGGTGTGCTTCCATGCGCTTGGGAACCGGGGACTGGGCGCGGGAACCCTGATGGCGCGGATATTGCCAAGTCCGGCCGCATGGAGGCCTCAGACAATGAATGTGGTGCAGCGTGCGTAACGGCGGTCGTCCTATGGAAGTATATCTCGCGCAACCCCGCGGCTTTTGCGCCGGCGTGGTGCGCGCGATCGAGATTGTGGAGCGAGCCCTCGAGAAATACGGCCCGCCCGTCTACGTCCGGCACGAGATCGTGCACAATAAGTACGTTGTCGAAAGCTTGAAGAATAAGGGCGCGATCTTTGTCGAGGACCTTTCGGAAGTTCCCCCTCTGGCGGTGACGGTATTTTCCGCCCATGGCGTCGCCCGCAGCGTCGAGGAAGAGGCTGCCGCGCGGAACCTGCCGGTACTCAACGCGACCTGCCCGCTGGTCACGAAAGTTCACAATCAGGGCAAGCGCTACATGTCCAAGGGCCGCTCGCTGATCCTGATCGGCCATGCCGGCCATCCCGAAGTCGAGGGCACCATGGGCCAGGTTCCCGGGCCGGTCCTCCTGGTGCAGAATGTCGACGAGGTGGCGGCCCTGAGCCTGCCCAACGACACCCCGGTGGCCTACATCACCCAGACCACCCTCAGCGTGGACGATACCAAGGACATCATCGCGGCTCTTCACGCGCGTTTTACAGACATTCAAGGCCCGGACACCCGGGATATCTGCTATGCGACTCAAAACCGCCAATCTGCGGTAAGGGACCTGAGCAAACTCGTTGACGTCATCCTGGTGGTGGGCGCCGCCAATAGTTCCAATTCCAACCGTCTGCGCGAGATCGGCACCGAAGTCGGGGTTCCGAGTTACCTGATCGCCGATGGCAGCGCACTCAATGAAGAGTGGCTGAAGGACGCCAGGGCCGTCGGCATCACCGCCGGCGCCTCGGCTCCGGAAGTGCTCGTCGACGACGTGATCGAGGCCTTGCGGCGCATCGGACCGGTGACGGTGTCGGTGGTGCCCGGGCGGGAAGAGAATATCGAGTTTCGCCTGCCGGCCGAACTGACCGCGGGCTGATTCAAGTCTAACGACCTGAGAGCAAGAAAGAACGCTTCGAAATGGCAATACCCTTCTTCAAGGAACTGCGTATCGGCGGTTATTTGCTCAAGCAGAAACTGCTTGGCCGCAAACGCTATCCCCTCGTGCTGATGCTGGAGCCGCTGTTCCGCTGTAACCTCGCCTGCGTCGGCTGCGGCAAGATCGACTACCCGGATGCGATCCTGAACCGCCGCATGACGGCGCAGGAATGCTGGGATGCGGCCGACGAGTGCGGCGCGCCGATGGTGGCGATCCCCGGCGGCGAACCGCTGATCCACAAGGAGATCGGCGCGATCGTGCGCGGCCTCGTGGCGCGCAAGAAGTTCGTCTCGCTCTGCACCAACGCGCTGTTGCTCGAGAAGAAGCTCGACCTGTTCGAGCCGTCGCCCTACCTGTTCTTCTCCGTGCATCTCGACGGCTTGCGCGACCACCACGACAAGGCGGTGTCGCAGCAGGGCGTGTTCGACCGCGCGGTGTCCGCGATCAAGGCGGCAAAGGAACGCGGCTTCACGGTCAATGTGAATGCCACCATCTTCGACGGTCATCCGGCGGAAGAGATCGCGAAATTCCTCGACCTCACCGCCGAACTCGGCGTCGGCGTGTCGATGTCGCCGGGCTACGCCTATGAGCGCGCCCCCGACCAGGAGCATTTCCTCAACCGCACCAAGACCAAGAAGCTTTTCCGCGACGTCTTTGCGCTCGGCAAGGGCAAGAAGTGGAATTTCATGCACTCCGGCCTGTTCCTCGACTTCCTCGCCGGCAACCAGGAGTTCGAGTGCACGCCGTGGGGCATGCCCGCGCGCAACATTTTCGGCTGGCAGAAGCCCTGCTATCTGCTCGGCGAAGGCTATGCCAAGACCTTCAAGGAGCTGATGGAGACCACTGACTGGGATTCCTACGGCACCGGGCGCTACGAAAAGTGCGCCGACTGCATGGCGCATTGCGGCTACGAGCCCACGGCAGCGACGGCTTCGCTGAACAACCCGCTGAAGGCTGCCTGGGTCGCGCTGCGCGGCATCAGGACCACAGGCCCCATGGCGCCGGAGATCGATCTGTCCAGGCAACGGCCGGCGCAGTATGTGTTCGCCGACCAGGTGCAGAAGACGCTGACGGAGATCCGCCGCGACGAGGCAGCCGCAGCCCAGCAGAAAGCCGACAAGCTGGCCCGGCAGAAGGCATCGACCGCGGCCTGATCCGCCGGCCGGCGCGCAATAGACGCAATAGAAAAGGCCCGAGCGCTGCTCGGGCCTTTTCTATTTTCGCTGTCTGGATGCGGCGGCTATCAGACGCTGTCCGCGACGAAAACCTCACCGCCCATCAGGAAACCGCGGCAGCCGCGCAGCGAACGCAGCGCGCGGTTGAAGTCGATTCCGGTGGACACCAGCGCGCTCAAGGTCTTGGGGTTGCGCACCACGCCGCGCATGATCGTGCGCATGCAGATGTCGCCATTGGGCTTGATCGCGTTCTGCGCCAGCGCCGGCAGCGCACGATGGGCGGGATCGCTGATGACGCGCAACGCCGCAAAGGGAATACCGGCCTGGGCGGCATAGGCGGCGGCGATATGGCTTTCCATGTCGACGGCGGCGGCTCCCGTCTCGGAATGCAGCGCGGCCTTGCATGAACTCGCGGCAACCACCTGCTCGACGCCGGCGAGCCCGCCGCGCACCACGCGCCGGCGCCGGCGTGTCAGGCGGCTTCGCTTGAGGGTGGCGCTTGCGATCATCTCCTCGTTCAGCGCCATGTCGGCCAGGAATCTGGTGTCGCCCGCCATCACTTCGGTGGCCACCACCACGTCGCCGGTCTTCAACGAGGGGTCGAGGCCGCCCGCCACACCGAAGCTGACCACGCCGCGGAAGGTTGAGGAATCCAGCGTCGACAGCAACTCACGAAGCTGCTGCGGATCGCTCGAACTACAGATGACGATCATGCCGGGCCCGGCCGCAATGCGGGCCTCCTGAACCAATCCCGTCACAATCAGGACCGGCCGTGGATCAATCGAAGTTTCCCCCATCGACTGATGCACAGCGGCCCCCGCCGCCCCCAAACTCACATCCCGACCCCTGCTATCCTACTGTTAGTATTGCTCAAGTTTCGATACCGCGCCAAGGCCCATAGCGGAAAGAACTTCGAGTAGCCGTGATATCGCAAATAAAACACCCGCGGAAAACCTGTTGCTGTATAGCGCTGCTCTTCCCAAATCCCTTTTTCGGTTTGTGTGCTTTTTAGGTACTCCACCCCCCGAATTACGGCCGGGTTTTCCACCTCGCCGGCCGCCATCAGTCCAAGCAAAGCCCATGCCGTTTGTGACGATGTGGACGGTGCCTGTTCGTAGCCCCTGTAGTCAAGCCGATAGCTGACGGCATCCTCGCCCCAGCCGCCGTCCCGATTTTGGACCGAGACTAGCCAATCCACGGCCTTCCGGACCATAGGGTCCATCCGGTCCACCCCTGCGACATTTAGCGCGCAGAGCACCGACCAGGTGCCATAGATGTAGTTGAGGCCCCAGCGGCCATACCACGACCCCTCGGGGTGCTGGGTACGGCGCAAATAGGCGATCCCGTCAGCCACCGCCCTGCTGCTCCCGGCGGTCTCGCCGAGTTGGGCCAGCATCGAAATGCAGCGCGCGGTGACGTCCTCGGTCGGCGGATCGAGCAGCGCACCATGGTCGGAGAACGGGATGTTGTTCAGATAGTATTCGAGGTTGTCGATATCGAAGGCGGCCCAGCCGCCGTCGCGGCTTTGCATGCCCTCGATCCACTCCCGACCGCGGGCGATCGCCGTGTCATATTCGCGGCTGCCGGCCTCGCGCTGCGCGCGGTCCATCGCCATGACCACGACCGCGGTATCGTCGAGATCGGGATAGTGCGCGTTGTTGTATTGGAAGGCCCAGCCGCCCGGCCGGGTGTCGGGCGCCTTCACTGCCCAGTCGCCCTTGAGGTCGAGCACCTGGCGCGGCTTGAGCCAGTCGAGACCTTCCTTCGCTCTCGCCACCGCGTCGGTGCCACCGGCTTCCTGCAGCGCGTGGCAAGTCAGCGCCGTGTCCCACACCGGCGATACGCAGGGCTGGCAATAGGCCTCGTGCTCGCCGATCACGAGCAGCTTGTCGATGCCGCGGCGCGTGATTGCGCGTGGCGGAAAACTCTCATCCTTGCCGAGCGCCTCATACATCATGACGATGTTGGCCATCGGCGGATAGATCGCGCCCATGCCGTCTTCACCGTTGAGCCGCTCCTCGGTGAAGGCGAGCGCGCTGTCGATTGCGCGTTGTCGAAGCTTCTTCGGGAATAATGGTTCGATCGCCCGCAGGATCTTATCCAGGCCGCGGAACAGCAGGAACCAGCCCCAGCTCTGGTGCGGCGCCTTGGAGGTCATGCCGACGCCCTTGGGATCCTTCAGGAACAGCTCGTCGATGCCGACGCCTCTTGGATTCTTCGCGCGTGGCTTCAATGCGGCCAGCACCATCAGCGGCACGATGGTCGTGCGCGCCCAGTAGGAAATCTTGTTGAGGTGGAACGGCGACCACATCGGCAACAGCATGATCTCGATCGGCAGCACCGGCACCGCTCGCCAGGTCACCACGCCATAGAGCGCGAGCAGGAAGCGGGTGAAGACGTTGACGTGGGCTGCTCCGCCGCGCGAGCGGATCGCCTCGCGCGCCCTCACCATGTGCGGCGCGTCGATGGAATCGCCGATCATCTTCAGCGCAAAGTACGACTTCACGCTGGCGCTCATGTCGAAGGGCCCGTCATGCACCAGCGGCCAGCCGCCGTGTGCGCCCTGGGTACGGCGCAGATAATTGGCGATCTTGCCTTCCAGCACGGAGTCGACGGGCTCGGCCAGATAATGCCGCAGCAACACATATTCGGAAGGGATGGTGGAATCCGCTTCCAGCTCGAATACAAAATGGCCATCGGACTGGCGATAGCCGAGCAGCGCCTCGGTCGCGGAGGCAATGCTCCTTTCCAGGGCGGCGCGATCGACGGTGGCGGCAGGATTGGTGGAATGCATATTCACTGACTTACCCTGTGTTCGCGCCGGATATGAAACACCGGCCGGCGCGGCATGGAGGATCTCAGGCGTTTGCCCTTCCCAGCACCAGATTGGCGGCGCGGTCGCCCGACCGCACCGAGCCCTCGATGGTTGCTGGTAATCCCGTAGCAGTCCAATCGCCGGCAAGGAACAGGTTTTTGAAGGCCGTGACGGGGCCCGGCCGCAGCGCATTCTGCTCCGGGGTGGCCTCGAATGTGGCGCGGCGTTCGCGCACGATTTGCCAGGGCGGCAGCTCCCCGGAAACCCCGCCGGCCTTGCAGACATCGCGCCAGATCGACTGCGCCAGCTCCTCGCGCGGCATGTCCACCAGGCGATCGCCGTTGCTGATCGTGACCGAGAGCCGCTGCGGGAAGGCGAACAGCCATTCGACGAGACCGCCGACAACGCCGAGGATCGGCACGGCGTCGCGCGGCGGATCGAAGCGGAAATGCGCATTGACGATGGCGCGGAACTTGGTCGGCGTCTTCAGGCCCGGCAGCAGGCTGGCTGCTGGACGCGGCGGCACCGCAAGGATGACGGCGTCGTCAGGACCGATTGCGATCCGGTCGTCGCCGAAATTGAGCTCGCTGACGCGATCGCCCGAAGTCGCAAACGCGCGCAATTCATGGCTGAGGCGCACGCTGGCGCCCCTGCCCTCGAGCAGTTTCATCGCAGGCTCGATCAGCACGGAGCTAAGACCGTCGCGCGCGATCAGCGGCCTGCAGGCCTGGCCGCCAGCCAGCAGCGTTTCCCGCACGATGGCGCCGGCAAGACCGGCCGAGCCTTCCGGCGGATCGCAATTGAGCGCTGCGAGCAGCAACGGCTGCACGAGGCGCTGATACAGCGTGCCGTCGCAGGGAATGGCGTTGCCGACGAGCGTGTCGGCGCCGGCCCAGATCAGCGGCGCCAGCTTGAAATAATCCAGCAGGCCGGTGTCGGGAACGCGGCGCGATTCATCCAGTACCCAGGTCGGCAGCCTGCCGTCGCCGAGGTCGAGCTGCCAGCGCTGGCCCGTCGCGATATCCACGAATGGAAACTGCGCCCGCGCCGGCCCTACGAGGCCTGCTTCGGTGCCGATGGCGCGCGCATAGTCGCGGGCATGGCGGTTGCCCGACAGCAGGAGATGATTGCCGTTGTCGATGGTGAGATTGGTTGCGGCATCGAAATAGGAACGGCAGCGGCCCCCGGCCTGCTGCGTCGCCTCATGGACATGCACCGGCAGGCCGGCATTGCTCAGCCGCACCGCGGCGGAAAGGCCGGAAATCCCGGCGCCGATGATGTGAACGGTTTTGGGCATCAGATGAATGCGTAGCGGAAGATGATGGCAAGCTTCGTGAGTTTGGTCACACGCACCGCTTCGCGCGGGGCCGCAAAGCCCCTCGCAAGCAGGAGATCGAGGATGGCGCGGTAATACCGCGACATGATGCGGGGCGCACGTACCACACGGCGCGGATTGCGGTCCATGATCTCGTCGGCCTTGGCAAAATGCATCGCCGCGCGCTGGGCCAACGGCGCGCATACCTTTGGCAGCGCCTTGTCGGCCGTGACCTTCACAGGATCGTCGCCGGTGATGCCGGCATGGAGGAGGCCTTCGCGCGGCAGATAGAGCCGGCCGAGGCCTGCGTCCTCGTCGATGTCGCGCAGGATATTGGTGAGCTGCAGCGCGCGGCCCAGATGATACGCCAGCGCAACACCGTCCTCCTCGCCCATGCCGAACACCCGTACGGACAACCGGCCCACGGCAGAAGCGACGCGATCGCAATAGAGATCGAGCGTTGCCATGTCGGGCGCACGGATGTCGGCCGGCACGTCCATCTCCATGCCATCGATGATCGCCAGGAAATCCTCGCGTTTGAGACCGAAGGTCTTCACCGAAGCGACATAGTCCTTCAACCGCGCTGGCGGGGTGCCGCGGTAGAGCGCGTCGATGTCGTCGCGCCATTGCTGGAGCGCAGCCAGTCGTTCCTCACGCGGACCGTCGGAGTCGGCGATGTCATCGACCTGGCGGCAAAAACTGTAGATGCGGAACATCGCCTCGCGCTGGGCCGGCGGCAGGATACGCATCGCCGCGTAGAACGAGCTGCCCGAAGCCGTCGAGCCGTAATTCGCGCTTGCCGCCGCCTCCCCGCTCATGCGCCGGCCGCCGTTCTGGATTGCGCATCGCGGCCGACCGCGCGGCGTGCCACTTCGGCGACCATGCCGCCGAGGCTGTGGGCGAGCAGCTCCAGCGGCGAAAGATGCACGCGCTCGCTGAGGGGATCGCGAACTTTCAGCATCGCCACGATCCTGTCGGCAAAGGCCTGAATGACCGATACCTCCAGGCCGAGGCGAAAATCCCTGACCTGCGGCGCCAGCGCCCTTCCCTCGTCGAGAAGCTTCTCCGTCTTTACGGCCAGCGCATGCAGGCATTGCAGCATCTGTGGCGAGGATTTCGCGGCGCCCAGTTCCTCGACGGAAGCGCCGCTGGCTGCCAGCGCATCGCGCGGCAGATAGACGCGGTTGAGATCGCGAAAATCCTTGCCGCAATCCTGCAGGTGGTTGTTGACCTGCAATCCCGCACACAGCGCATCCGAGGCGGGCCAGGTCGAGGTGCTCTCGCCGTGGACGTCGAGCACGAAGCGGCCGACCGGCATCGCCGAGTAGCTGCAATAGTGAATCACCTCGTCCCAGTTCTCGTAGCGCAGCTTGGTGACGTCCATGCGGAAAGCGGTGAGCAGGTCGAGCGCATGGCGCGGCGGCAGGCCGCGCTCGGCAAGCGCTGTGCGCAGCCGCACCGCCTCTGCCTGCGTATCGCCCTTGCCCAGCAGTTCGGCCTCGAGCAAGTCGAGATAGCGCAGCTTCTCCTCCGCCGGCAGTTCGGCGTGATCGGCGATGTCATCGGCGGTGCGGACGAAATTGTAGAAAGCAAGGATCAGCGCCCGGTGCCGCGGATGGATGATCCACGAGGCAACCGGAAAATTCTCGTCACGGTGTGTCTTGCCCGACCTGAGGTCGCTGGCGCTGCTCATTGCACTACATCGTCACTGGTTTCCCGCGCGGGCGCGCGGAACGCCCCCATATAGGGGAATATGCGGGCAAAACCAATGCTTTCGCGGGCTGCAAACCGATGCAGCCGGTCTCTCAGGCAAGCCTTCAGGCGGCGCCTTTTGCGCGAAAACGGCGCTTACTGGCCGTGGTTCTTCAACACCTGGTCGCAGGCGGCCGAGATCTGGGAGCGGTTCTGCTGCAGGCAGGCGAGGATCACGAAATCACCCTGGTTGATGACGTTGCGGCAGTGGCGCTGGACGTCGCGATTGCAGGCCGCCTGCTCTTCCGGCGTGCCGCTCCTCTGGGGCTGGTTTGCCTGCTGGGCAAAGGCTGTAGATGCAGAGGAAACGAGGGCGAGGGCCAGGACAAACTTGCGCATGTGATCCTTCATTCGACGGAAAATCCGCAACCTCCGAACGGCTTCGGCGGCAGGCACGGATTCGTGGGCAGGTGATGCCACCTTTGGCGGCAACGAGATCAGCACAAGCATGGTAAATGCGGCTAAATTAACGGCACGTGTTCACTCATTATAACCAATTGAAATATTGTGCGTATTTTTGTCCTAGCCGTGCTGATAAAAGCCGGTTGCGGAAAAGCCGCCCCGGCCGCTACATGAAGGCCGCGGAAATCGTCCGGCGCGGGCGCTCACCGTCATTTGAACCTCGCCTTTCGCGACGACACTAAATCTTCGATGTGGCGAGACGTCTTTTATCTAGAGCGTCTGTTAAGATGGGAACACGCACCATGAATCTGTTCGCTTCCAGCCTGTTCGGTCGGGCTTTCACCGCGGCTGGTGTCGGCGCCGCGCTCTTGCTGTCGGTATCGGCCGGCAATACCCAGTCGAGCGGGCCTTTCGCCGGTTTTGACGGTTCGTGGTCGGGCAACGGAACCGTCACGCTGTCGAACGGCAGCACCGAGCACATCCGCTGCAAGGCCGATTACAAGGTGGCCACGTCGGGCATGGGTTTGAAGCAGGCGCTGCATTGCGCGAGCGACAGCTACAAATTCGACCTCACCTCCGATGTGACCAGCCAGGGCGACCGCATCGCCGGTAACTGGAGCGAGAAGAGCCGCAACATCTTCGGCAATCTGCAGGGCACCGCCGGCGGCGGCCAGATCAACGTGTTCGTCGAGGCAAGCGGCTTCGCCGCTACGCTGAACCTGCGCACCAACGGCACCAAGCAGGTCGTGCAGATCGAGTCCAAGGGCGAGATCCGCGGCGTCAACATCACGATGACGAAGGGCTGAACCGCTTCCCGTTCGGCAGGTCTATCCAGTCACGGCCCCCGGTTCTCGCGTACCGGGGGCTTTTCACATTCCGTCCGCAATGGACCATGAGCGAGTATCTGTCGTGCGCCCCTTCATCATTTGCCACATGGGCACGTCCATCGACGGGCGCCTTCACCCGAGCCGCTTCACTTCGACCGCCGCAGGCGTCTCGCGGGATGTCCTGCGCGGGCACTATGAAAGGATTCACGACAGCTTCGATGCCGACGGATGGATCGTCGGCCGCAAGACCATGAGCGAAATGGCCAAGGGGACCGACCGTGCCGTCGCCGATGCGCCAAAGGCCGCGCGCGAGCCCCACCTCGGCAATCGCAACGGCCGCAAGCTCGCGATCGGAATCGATCCCTTCGGGCGCGTGCATTTCGGCAAGGACAATGTGGGCGGCGATCATGCCGTGGCGGTTCTCGGCGAGCAGGTCGCGGACAGTCACCTTGCCGAACTGCGCATGGACGGCGCGTCCTATATCTTCGCAGGCCCGAGAGGTGACGATCTGCCGGGCGCAATGGAGCGCATCGGCTCGATCTTCGGGGTCAAGAAACTGATGCTGGAAGGCGGCGGCGCCATCAATGGGTCGTTCCTCAAGCATCGGCTGATCGACGAATTCAGCACGCTGATCCATCCCGCCGTCGATGGCGTGGCGGGAACGCAGAGCATCGTCGACTATCACGGTCCCGAGGGCGACCGGCCGGGTGCCGGCCAAGCCTTGCGACTTATTCACTGCGAGACGCTGGAAGGCGGGATGATCTGGCTTCGTCACGCCGTGGAACGCGCGCCCGGTTGAAGCATTTCGCGGCCCGGAAGGCCGGCGCGTCCACTTCCGCACCTACTCCGCGGGCTTCGGCTGGCTGGCGGACCCGCGGATCTTGTCCCGCATGTTGATCAGCCACATCGAGGTCGGCCGCAGGATGAAGAGGTCGGCGACCAGGGCCGCCACCATCGAAAACGCGCTGAGCCAGCCGAACAGCCGCAGCGACGGCAGGTCCGAGAACACGGTGACGATGAGGCCGCAGGCCAGCACCACCGTGGTCAGGATCAGCGCCGGCCCGACCAGCACCGTGGCGCGCTCCACCGCGAGTTCGGACGACACGCCGGGCTTGCTCTCCAGCCGCAGGCGGTTGAGGAAGTGGATGGTCGCTGAAAGGCCGAGGCCGAACGACACCGTCAGCGCCACGACGCTCGCAAATTGCAATCCCTCCCCGAGCAGCCAAAGTACGGTGCCTGACAGCACGACCGGGAAGATGCCCGGCAGGATGCAGGAGAACATCACCACGATCGAGCGGAAGGCAAGGCCAATGAACACCGCAACCAGCATGAACTCCACGGTAAGGCCGCGATTGAGCTTCTCGATCATGTTGGCGCTGTTGCGCGCCGCAATCGCCGAAAGGCCGGTCACGGCGATCTCATAGCCGGGATTGTCCTTGCGTACCTTGTCGAGCGCGTGATCGAGCTTTTCGACCACGGGAAGTATCTGGCTCGAATCGTGGTCGGGCACGCGGCCTGAAACGACCACCGCATCCTGTTCGGCCGAGATGAAGCGGCGCACCAGATGCTCCGGGATCACGCTGACATATTGCTTGAGCGTGTTGACATCGGTGGTGCCGGCCTTCTCGGCAAGCCAGCGGCGCAGCGTCTCCAGCGACCACACATTGCCGACGCCCGCCGCGCCCTCCACCGTGGAATGCACGTCGGCGATCACCTTCAGGGTTTGCGGCGAATAGAGATCGGCACCCTTGGGAAACTCGATCAGCACGTCGATCGGATTGGCGCCGGTGAGCTTGGCATCGAGCCGTCCGCTCGCCGCCACCGCCTGCCGCTTGTCGGGCACCTGATCGGCGAGGCGATAGCGCGGCTCGAGGCTCGCATAGACAATGCCAAGGCCGGCGACGACGATCACCGCGATCAGGCTGTACAGCCCGGGGCGGTTCACCATGCGCACCGCGATCCAGTAGCAGAAATTGCGCAGCATCTGCACGCCGGCGTCCGCACCCTGGAATTTCACCGCGAAGATTTTCTCGTTGCGCACCAGCAATACGCCGAACACGGGCACCAGGCTCAGCACGGCGACCAGCGCGATGATGGTGGCGGCCAGCCCCGCCTCGCCGAATTTACGGATCAGGTCGGAATCGGAGAATTGCAGCGCGATGAAGGAAATGCCGGCCGTGCCGTGGGTCAGCACGCAGGCGGGCCCGACCACCAGCACGGCATTGGTGAAGGCGGTGAACTTGTCCTGCCCCGCGATCAGGCGGTCGCGCGCCGCAAAGGTCAGCTGCATCGAATCGGAGAAGCTGATCACCATGATGAGCGGCGTCATCACGTTGAGGAACATGTTGAGATTGAAGTTGGCCCAGCCCAAGCCGCCCAGCGCCAGCAGGATCGCGATCATCGGCGGGAATGCCGCCGCCACCATGAACGACACCTTGCGGAAGAAGATGATGGCGATGATGCAGCCGGCGAGCAGTCCGAGGACGTTGTAGGTGATGCCGTCACGCTCGACCGCGTTGCGGATCTCGAGCTGCATCACCGGCACGCCCGACAACTGCGCGTTCAGCCCACTGCCGGCAAGGTCGTCGGCCATGATCTTCCTGATCTCGCCGATGACCTTCTTCAGCTTGTTGCTGGCCACGACCTCCGGCTCCAGCGACATCACCACCAACGCCAGCGTGCCGTCTTCCGAAAGCAGCTTGCCGCGGATGATCTCGTTGGCCTTTACGGTCTCGATGAACTTGCCGTAGGCCGCGCCTTCCGGCAGTTCCGGCGGGAACAGCGCCGCCGGCAGCTTGCCCGGCTCCGGGGCCTGCCGCGCCGAGAACAGCGACACCAGGCCGCGCACACCCTCGACGAGCTGCATGTCGGTGACGAGATCGCGGACCTTTTCAAGGTTGCCGCGATCGAGCAGCGTCTTGCCCTCGATCACGACCAGCACGTCGAATTCGGTCGCCGGAAAGCGCTTGGTCACCGCCTCGTATTGCTTGTAGTCCTTGGAATCGGAACGGAACAGCTGGCTCAGGGAGTCGTCGATCTTGATGCGGTAGACGCCGAACACGGCGGCGATCATCAGCACCACCAGCACGATCAGCGACAGGACGGGCGCCTTGACCGCGATCAGCCCCATCCGTTCCAGTCCGAAGGCGATGCTCGAGGTCGGCCGCTTCTCGGCGACCTCGACGTGCACTTCGCTTTCGCTGTACTTTTCGAGCATGAGCGGTCCAGTCCTCACATCGCCTGACGATGTCGCTTAGGCAGGGAACGCGCGAGCGGCTCTGTCGGCCCCGATTTCGGCGCTAACCCTTGAAAAAATTCGGCAAATTTTGCGGCACTGATCTAGCAGGTCCACGCCTTGAATCGCAAGGTGAAGCGGCCGGCGAAAGCAGCCCGACAGGATCAAAAAGACGCGTCAAGTGTCTGATTTGTCACACCGGTTTGTGACGGACCGAACCGGTGCCTCGCCGCTCTCGTCCTTCAGCGAGACTCCGCTGATCCGGCGGGCCAGCGCCTCGCGGATCAGCCAGGCAATCTTGAACGCGGCCTCTGCGGAACCCAATCCGGAACTGTGGATATTGGAGACACAATTGCGTTCCGCATCGCTGCGCCCCACCCGGGGATCATAGGTCAGGTAGGCGCCGAGACTGTCGGGCGCCGACAGGCCCGGCCGCTCGCCGATCAAGACAGCCACCACGCGCGCCCTGAGGATTTCGCCGATCTCGTCGCCGAGCGCGACGCGCGCGCCGCAGGCGATCACCACATGGCCAACGGCGATGCCATCCTGCTCGAGGAACGACAGCAATTGTGCGGTGACGCCGGCCGCATGGAGATTGACCGCGGTCGGCGACAATCCGTCGGCGATGACGAGGACGAGATCGCAGGGTTCGCCTGCCCTGCCCGCCAGCCGCGCCTGCGAGTCCGCATCCAGCATGCGGCCGAGATCGGGCCTGCGGAGATAGTCGCGCCGATCGGGCGCCCGGCTCGATACCGGCACAGGATCCAAATCCAGCGCTCCGAGCGAGGCGACCAGGCACGGCACGTCGAAGGCGGCATGCACCGCATCGCGGGCGCGCGCATGGTCGAGCGTGAAGTCGAGCAGCGCCCCGGTCGGCAGGCCCGCGCCGGAACGGCCAAGCCCGACGCGCGCCGGCGTCAACGCCCGCAGGTCGGCGAGAGAACGCGGCGGCGAAGCCGGTGATTTCGGCTCATTCGGCAGGGACGGCAGCCTCGCGCAGCCGGATCGAGTAGTTCGAGGCGTTCTGCTGGCCGCTCGAGGCCAGCCGCGCGAACTCGATCAGGTGATGTGCAATCAGGGTCGAGCCGATCAGGCCTTCGATGTCGCCCTTGCGAAGGCGGCCGAGAGCGAACTTCCAGAACACGCGCTTGTAGTCGCCGAGCACGCCGACCTTCCAGAAAATGTTGCGCAGCATGATCAGCGCGCGGCGGATGTTCGGCCAGGTCTTCATTTCGTCGGCCACCGGCACCTTGATGCGCCTGGCGTAAGTGTATTCGCACTGATGCCGGTAGCGCGCGAACAGCGCTGCCGGTTCGTAGGCGATCTTCATGGCGCGCTTCCAGGCGCCGACAACCTCGTCATAGGGCATCAGGAAATCGACATTGGAATCGCGGCCCTCGGCGGCCTCGTCGTTGATCAGCCGGCCTTCCTTCTGGAGACGATCCCACAGCGGTGTCTTCGGCAGCGCCTGCAGCAGATTGATGGTGAGCAGCGGAATGCGCGATTGCTCGACGAAGTCGAGCAGCGCGTCCGCGGTGCCGGGCGTGTCGGTGTCGAGCCCCATGATGATGCCGGAGACGACCTCGATGCCGTAGGAGTTGATGGTCCGCACGCCCTCGAGAATGGGCACCATCATGTTGTGGTCCTTTTGCATCGCCCTGAGCGCGTCGGGATCCGGCGTCTCGATGCCGCAGAAGACGGTGACGAACATCGCCTCCTTCATCTTCTCGAGGATTTCCGGACGCTTGGCGATGTTGAGCGTCGCCTCGCAGGCCAGCCGCGTGATGTAGCCGGTGCGCTTCTGCCACTCGATCAGATGCGGCAACAGGTCCATCGCCGCCTTGCGGTTGCCGATGAAATTGTCGTCGACGAAATAGATGGTGTCGGTCATGCCGCACTCGCGCAGCTTGTCGAGCTCGGCGATGATCTGTTGCGGCGTCTTCAGGCGCGGATTGCGGCCGTAGAGGCCGGGAATGTCGCAGAACTCGCACTGATAGGGACAACCGCTGGAATACTGGATGCTGCCGAGCAGATACTTTCGCGTCTCGGCGAGCTCATAGGCGGGGATCGGGAAATCGCTCATGTCGACGCGATCTCTTGTCGTCAGCACGACCTGCCGTTCGGGACGCGCGGTGTCCTCGGCCAGGCGCCTGAACAGTTCGTGGGTGGCGTCGCCGAGCTCGCCTACGTGGAGATAGTCGAACGACGGATAGTAATCCGGACAGGCGCTCACCGAGGGGCCGCCGAGCGCGACCGGCAGATCGTAGGCATGGGCGCGCCGGCAGATGTCATTCATCTGGTTGCGCTGGATGTGCATGCCGCTGACCATCACGGCGTCCGCCCATTCGAAGTCTTCGTTGGTGGCAGAGCGAAGATTCTCGTCGACAAAACGTACCGGCCAGTTGGCCGGCAGATAGGCCGCGATCAGGAGCAGTCCCTGCGGCGGCATGAAACCCTTGACGCCGTCAGTCAGGGGATAGGCATGCTCGAACGTGCCAAAAGAGGAGGTATAGCGGGGAAAGACGCAAAGGATCCGCCGTACCGTCTCAAAGCCTTCTGCTCGCATCAAACTTCCTCAAGCATTCTCGGGACTTGCCCGACGCTGGCGAATTTAACCACGAGCTTGAAGACTCGGCTACAAATTCCTGTTGGGATCGTGGCCCCGCGCCAACGCGCCAGTGCCGGCTTTGGTTGCAGGAAACCGCCCGGAACGGCTCGTTCAGGCAAGCAACTTTGCGGCAAAATCGGGAAGTTGTCCCGCATTTCCGGAGAGGCGAAAATCCGTGCCGGAAAGACCCATCCGAACCAGCCAGTCATCGAACTCCGGCGCCCGCTGCAAACCGAAGAGGTCGCGCAGGTAGAGCGCATCATGGAAGGACGTCGACTGGTAGTTCAGCATGACGTCGTCGGCGCCCGGAACCCCCATGATGAAGGTGACGCCGGCGGCCGCCAGCAGCGTCAACAGATTGTCCATGTCGTCCTGGTCGGCCTCGGCATGGTTGGTGTAGCAGACGTCGACGCCGAGCGGCGCACCGAGCAGCTTGCCGCAGAAATGATCCTCAAGCCCGGCGCGGATGATTTCCTTGCCGTCATAGAGATATTCAGGGCCGATGAAGCCGACCACGCTGTTGACGAGCAGCGGATCGAAGGCGCGGGCGACCGCGTAGGCGCGTGCCTCGCAGGTCTGCTGGTCCACGCCGTGATGGGCATTGGCCGAGAGCGCCGAGCCTTGGCCCGTCTCGAAATACATCACGTTGTTGCCGATAGTGCCGCGCTTCAGCGACAGCCCCGCCTGGCGCGCCTCGCGCAGCAATGCCAGCGAGACGCCAAAGCTGCGGTTGGCCGCCTCGGTCCCCGCGATCGACTGGAACACGAGATCGACCGGAATCCCCTGCTCGATCAGGCCGAGCGTGGTCGTCACATGCGTCAGCACGCAGCCCTGGGTCGGAATGTCGAAACGCGCGATGAGGTCGTCGAGCAGCCGCAGCAGGCCACCGATCACGGCAGGATCGTCGCTGGCCGGATTGATGCCGATACAGGCGTCGCCGGAGCCGAGCAACAGGCCATCGAGGATGGAAGCGGTGATGCCGCGCGCATCGTCGAAGGGATGGTTGGGCTGCAGGCGCGTGCTCAGCCTGCCCTTCAGCCCGATTGTGTTGCGGAAACGCGTGGTTATCTCGCATTTCTTCGCAACCTGGATCAGGTCCTGGTTGCGCATCAGTTTTGACACCGCAGCGACCATTTCCGGCATGAGCCCGGGCGCCAGGCCCGCCAGTACGGTTCCGGTCGCGGCATCCGACAACAGCCAGTCGCGGAAGGCGCCGACCGTGAGCGAACCCACAGGCGCAAAGGCTTTCGGGTCGTGGCCGTCCATGATGAGGCGGGTGACCTCGTCATCCTCGTACGGGATCACGGCCTCGGTGAGGAATTGCCGCAACGGCAGGTCGGCGAGCGCCATGCGCGCAGCGATCATCTCCTCGGCGCTCGCAGCGGCGATCCCGGCGAGCCGGTCGCCCGAGCGCGGCGGGGTCGCCTTGGCCAGCAGGTCGCGCAGGTCATCAAAGACATAGGAGTTGGCGGCGATCGTCCTGCGATAGGCCATGGCAGTTTCCGAACATTGCGGGGCCGATGATAGCGCCAACGTGGCATTTGGATACGATCGCCCGGTGACTTCCGCGCCGACCGCGATATGAAACGCTACAACCGGCTTGGCATGCCAGGCGCGCATTATTCACAAGCGGCGGCCTCACGTGTTCTGGAGTATCGCCATAAGCCATTGTTTCTAATTGCATAATAAGAAATGGTTGCAATAACGCATAGTTCGCGCATTAAGGAAAAATCCACCAAATTTCAGCACAATTTCAAGGCGCCTGCTTGTCCGTCCAAGGCCACGCTGCCTGTGCTGCCGCGGCGAAATTTTTGAGTCCATTCCAACGGGTATTCATCGGCATGACCTCCAAGCTTTCCCTCGCCGCCAAGCTCTATGCGATCTTCGGTCTGTTCGCCGTCCTGACCGCGGCCATCACCGCGCTGTCGCACTACAACACGAGCCGGAATACCGAATTGACCGAGCAGGTCGCGAACGCCAGCCGCGCCGCGCTGAACGTCGAGCGCATCAACTCGCTGGTCTACGCCGTGGTGATGGAATCCCGCGGCGTCTACATGTCGACCGACCCGGCCGTGGTGAAGAAATACGGCGAGGGCCTGCTCGCCTTCAATGCACGCATCCTCGAGGTGGTGAAGAACTGGGAAACGCTGGTGCGCGCCGACGACGCCGAGCAGTTTGCCGCCTTCAAGAAGCGCGTGCAGCAATTCGTCGAATTCCGCGCCGAGCTCGTGCGCCGTGCCAACGAGATCGGCCCGGCCGCCGGCCGCGAATGGGGCGACAACGACGCCAACCGTGC
>JAXMDE010000004.1:0-450939 GCA_046349015.1 Bradyrhizobium sp.
CTGCATCTCGCGCGCCATGCCGACCGTATCCCAACGGATCAGATCGATCATGTCCTGATGATACCGCTCCAGCGGACCAGCCGAGCGGCCTCGTTTCTTCGGGCGGTTAGAAGCGAGCTGCCTGCAGTAGCTGTCAGCAGCCAGACCGATCAGCCATTCTGGAACGTCCGCTTTGTATGTAGCGCAAAAGTGCAGCGCAGCGGCAGGCGCGAGTTCACTTCCGGCTTCCGCGACCCGTCGCAATAAATTGAGTTCTCGTTGATTGAGATAGTCAACCGGCCGGGAGGGTCGAAGTTCGGCCATGGCACAAGCCCGTAACCTGATTCGCTTAGCCAAATGATAGGTGCTTCTGGCCAAGCATAAAATAACACTATTCAATCTTAAGGAACGATCTTCACAATTTCGGTCCGCTGTCCTTTGTCGTCTGATTTTCTCACGGCGAATCGGATCAATGCGATGCCGGTATGGCTCCTGAAGCCAAAGAGAAGGTCGCCGGGCAAGGACCATCGACTGATGGTGGATCGATTCATTATCCGAGAACGGCACAAGTCAGGCTTTTCGGTCCTGTCAAACAAGATTTGGGACGATAACAGTCTGAGCGTCGAAGCCAAGGGCGCGCTTGGCTACCTGTTGTCGCGACCACCAAATTGGAGAGTTCGCCTGACGCAGGTAGCGCGAAAACTGAGGGTTGGGAGGGACCGGCTATATCGCATTGTCAATGAGTGCATTCAGGCCGGTTACGTAGTGCGTCAGCAGGAGCGCGAGGCCGGTGCGTTCAAATCCGTAGCCTACTACGTTCGTGATGTTCCACGATTGCCGGATACGGATTTGCCGGGTGCGGTTCAACCAAAAGCGGTTCATCCGGCTACGGCAGACAAGGAAGCTTTATTAAGGAATGAGAATTCAACAAGGACTGATTCAAGACAAATAACATCATCAAACAAAGCGGCGCCGGCGGAAAAATGCAGGGCTCCGACAACGTTGCGCGCGGACAGGGCAGGGCCTGGCAAGGAAGTGCGCTCTTGCTACGAGAGGCCGGAAGTAACGCAGGCAAGGCTGGCGCATCGCCTTGGACTTGGTGACGTCGCCTTGGGTTGGACCATGTTGAGCTCGATGGGCGAGATGCAGCTGAACCATTGGACCGAGCGAGAGCGCAACAGGACGCTCAGCGATAGCGACATCGCTCGCATGCGTAGATCGCTCCTGGATGCAATGCAGGTGCTCGAGCGCTCGTTGGCCACGCGCGCGAGGACTTCGACATGACCAGCAATAGTGGGCGTGTGGCTTTCTGTGCTTCCACCCCCGGGGGGAGGTCAAATGTTGACGACTTACTCCTCCGGACCGGTGGCCCCGCGACGCGAACTTTTTCGGCAGTTTCCGAAATCTTTTTTTATCGGCGGTGAAGCGTGTCGTCGCGAAATTGGTGGGGAGGGGGTCGGTAAAGCGGAGTTGATGAGGATGGCAATGCGAGAGACAGAATCGAATACGGAAGCTGACGAGCTGCAGCCCCTCCAGATCGAGTATTGGCCAATCGATCGGCTGATTCCCTACGCACGCAACGCTCGGACACATAGCGAGGCCCAAGTCGCGGAGATCGCCGGCAGTATCCGAACGTTCGGCTTCTCCAATCCGATCCAGGTGAGCGAGGCCGGTGACATTATCGCGGGGCATGGCCGGCTAGCTGCTGCCCGAAAACTCGGGCTCACTGTCGTTCCCGTGGTCGTCTTGCCGCTCTCGGAGTTGAAGCGACGGCAACTCGTGCTCGCAGACAACCGGATCGCTTTGAACGCTGGCTGGGATGCTGCAATGCTCAACCTCGAGCTAGCCGATCTGTCGGGTCTCGGAACAGACCTCTCGCTCCTCGGCTTCACGGCCAAGGAGCTATCGCAGGCGCTTGCGAGCGCAGAAGCTGGGCATACGGACGAGAACGAAACCCCCGAGATTGCAGAGGTGGCGATCTCGCAGCCTGGCGAGATCTGGCAACTCGGACCACATCGCATCGCGTGCGGGGACAGCACAGATGAGGGCATGATCAAGACATTACTCGCGGGTACCATTCCCCCGCTGATGGTCACCGATCCGCCTTACGGCGTGGAGTATGACCCTGAGTGGCGCCACCGCCGCGGCGTCAATCAATCGGCGAGAAAAGGCAAGATCAAGAACGACGAGATCGCGGATTGGACACTAGCTTGGAATCTTTTTCCCGGCGAGATCGCCTACGTCTGGCATGGAGCGCTGCGCTCGATCATCGTGGCCGAGAGCCTGGCCAAGAGTGGCTTCACAATTCGAGCGCAGATCATCTGGGCCAAGGAACGCCTAGTCATGAGCCAGGGCGACTACCATTGGCAGCACGAGCCCCTTTGGTATGCGGTCCGCAAGAAGGGCAATTGGACTGGCGACCGGAAGCAAACGACGCTTTGGACGATTGGTAGCGGCGGCCAGGACGCGGAAACGAAGCATGCGACCCAGAAGCCGGTGGAGTGCATGCGAAGGCCCATGCTGAACAACTCCAGCCCCGGGCAGGCGGTCTACGAACCCTTCCTTGGCAGCGGAACGACGCTAATTGCCGCGCAATCTTGCGGGCGGGTTTGCTTCGGCATCGAAATCGACCCGCTCTTCGTCGACCTCGCCATAAGGCGTTGGCAGGCCTTTACAGGTGAACGTGCGCTGCGCGCGGCGGATGGCATCGCTTTCGATTCGCTCGTACCAGCGCCCGATAATGGCGCACAGGCAACCTAATGCGGGGACGTCGCCCGAAACCAACAAGGATCAAGGTATTGGCTGGAAACCCTGGAAAGCGCCCTCTCAATCCCCACGAGCCCCGGCCAGAGCCGGCGCTGCCTGAATGTCCGTCTGTACTGAATCCTCTGGCCAGGCTGGAATGGGAGCGCCTCAGCACAGAACTCGCGAAGCTAAACCTGATCACCCATCTCGATCGCGGTGCTCTAGCCACTTACTGCGGCGCCTATGCCCTATGGGCAGAAGCAATGGAGCAAATCCAGAAATACGGGACGATTGTGAAGTCGCCAACGGGCTATCCTATCCAGTCTCCTTACCTGGCCATTGCAAACAGGCAAGCCGAGATCATGATCAGGGTCGCCGCTGAGTTCGGCTTCACGCCAGCCAGCCGCAGCCGCATCTCGACGCCCGAAATGGATCGTCTCCCTCTTCTGGAACTGCCAATCAACTGCGGTGACGTGCCCGAGGGGGGCGGGGGGTAGGTTAAATCCCTGTGGCCTTCGAGGCCGCGGACCGGCGGCTGCCTCATTCAGGGATTTTTTTCCGATGCGGCCGAGTTTTTGAGCGAGGTCACCTGACTGTGTTCAACACTTCTTCTCATCCAACGGAAAAAGGATTTCCAGTCCAGATGCTTACAGGGACGCCCCAAATTGATTGACACGCAGCAAGCCGATTCCCCTCGAAAAATTGAGTATTTATTTTCCGCGTGTCGCGGGCAAGCCAACTCGTTCCGAAAACTGTCGCGAAATTCGGTAGGGAGGGGGCATGCGCCATGATGAACCCTTCAGGCCTTAGTCCAAGCTTAGCTAACTATGGACCGATCAAGCGCACGAAGATCGTCTAGTTGACGCTTGGGTTTTCCATGTCCTCTGATCAAAGAGACTCGGGGCGCTGTTTAATTCTGGCAGGCGCGGCGAACCTCGGTACCCACCCTCTGTTGAAGGCCGTCGGGATATCGATCTGACTTTTCGAAAGCAATCATGTCGTCGCGCGTGAGCCTCGCAGCGAAATTCGTTGCGAAGCACTCGCACAAGCTTGCGGCGCGAGCGGGCAATTTCCCATCGAAGCCAGCGCTCTTGAGGGCTTCAGATTTGCACTCCTTTTCAAATCCTGGCCGGACAACCTCGGTTTTGAACCGCTCTAGTTCGGCCTGCGAGAGGGTCGAGATGCTGAAAGTCTTGGTCGGCGGATATGCTGCCTTCTGCCAGTCGAAATCTGCCGCCCAGATGTAGTACGCGCCCATCACCGCGAGAATGAAATAGCCGAGCTGGCCGATGAAAGGGATGCAGGAGAAGATTAAGACGCCAACGAGAGCCCCGAACCAGGACCAGCCGAAGAGGTGCATCGCCGCTATAACGTTGAGCGGCAGTGAAAGGAGCGCGAAGGCCCCGATCACCAGCCCAAATGTCGAACTGACTAGGCCGCCGACAATCGCGAGAGCCGTCTCGACAATTCTCGACTTCCGCTTCGCCTGAGGTTGCGAAGCGGTAGGGCGCGGGGCGACTTGTGACGGAGTCTGTGGCGCAGGCGCCGGACGTGGTGCGGGCTGTGGTGCAGGACGCGGTACGAGCGCAGGACGTGGCGTGACTGCAGTGTCATTCCGGGGTGGGGTGCCAGCGCGGTGCGGCTGCGGTGAGGGCGGTGAAGGACGCGGGGCCGGCGGTGAGGGCTGCGGCGATGGTTGCGGGGTGGCGGTCGAGCCCTCTGCGACTTTGGGATAGAGAGGCGTGAACGGCTCCACCGGCGGATTTGCGGGTGGCGGCGTGCGGGGCTTGACTGAAGGCGTTACGTTCTTTGGCGGCGGCTCGTCGCAATCGTGCGGCTGATCCCCCTCGAAGGGCACCCATTGGCCATGTGGCATCTGCCGCATGTTGATCCTGCGCCCGCAGTATTTGCATGATCTGCTGTAGCTGGACATTTGCCTCCCCGCTCACGTCGGGAGTACCACCGATGGTAGCAAAGCTTCAAGCTCTTGTGATAACGTGCAAGGACCGTCTGCACGGAGGCATTTTTCGGTGTCGCGCCAATATATGAGCTGGTCAATCGCCCAACTGGAGGCCGAATTTGAACGCGCTCAAGACTGCGGTGACAGAGCGGCAATCGAAAGAGTCATCGGCGAACTCGGCTTCCGCACCACACCGAAGGCACGCACGCTCCGTGAGTCCGTAGAGAGATTTCTTGGCACTGCGGAGCAGCCGAGCAGAGGACCGCGGGCCACAGCCGAGGCGTCACCCACTGCAAAGGCGAAGTCGGTGAGCCAGGCTGCCCCCGCGGCGCGGGGCACCAAGGAGCAGCGGAAGCCGACAGCGGAGCAGCAGCAGGCCATCGATCAGTTTCGAAGAGGCGGTTCCGTGAAGATCAACGCCTATGCAGGGACCGGCAAGACATCGACCCTCCAATTTCTTGCGCAGAGCACGTCCAAGCGTGGCCAGTACATCGCGTTTAACAACAGCATCGTTCGCGACGCCAAGGAGAAGTTTCCCAGCACCGTAAATTGTTCCACCAGTCATTCGCTTGCCTACAGGGCAACTCCCTCGGGTTATAAGAACAACTCCGACAAGATGACTAAGCGGATAAATGCGAACCAGCTCGCCGAGATGCTAAATCTGAAGCGATGGGACGTCGATGGTCGCCACACGCTGCAGCCGCGATCACAGGGATATCTGATCCTCGATACTCTCCGTCGCTACATGCAGAGCGCTGACGCCGATCTGGCCGCGCATCACGTTCCCCGTCACGGTTCGCTCCTCGCTGCGCCCGACGCGTCCATGCGAGCGGTCACGGATTTTGCTCTGCACGGCGCAAAGCATGTTTGGGGTTTGATGAGGAGCGTGACCGACCCTATGCCGCTAGGTCACGACGGCTATCTGAAGCTGTGGGCTCTCAGCAATCCCACCATTGCCACCGACTTCATCCTTCTCGATGAGTCGCAAGACACTAACCCCGTCGTGCTGGACGTGCTGCGGAAGCAGTCGGCGCAGATGATCTATGTGGGAGACAAGTACCAACAGATCTACGAGTGGCGCGGCGCAGTGAACGCGATGGAGAAGATCAAGACAGACGGTGAGACCTACCTCACAACATCGTTTCGCTTTGGCCCTACAATAGCGGAGTGGGCGTCGAAGCTCTTGGTTCTGCTCGGCGAAAAGCGCCCACTCAGGGGAAATCCGGCGGTAAAGAGCCGAGTAGGAAGTGTGACCCCGCGAACCATATTGGCGCGGACCAACGCGTCCACCATTGCCGCAATCATCGAGTGTCTGGATAAGGGTAAAAAGCCTCACTTGGTTGGAGGCACGGATGAGTTGATGGAGATGCTGCGCGGTGTGCAGGACCTGAAGGAGGGGAAGCAGAGCACAGTACCGGACTTTTTCGGCTTCGATAAGTGGACGCAGGTCGTCGAATTCGCAAAGAGCGGAGAAGGAGACCACCTGATGTCATTTGTGAACTTGGTCGAAACGCGCGGAGAGCGCCAATTGATGTGGGCGCTCAATCGCACCGTCGACGAAGAGCGAAGCGACCACATCATCTCGACTGCTCACAAGGCGAAGGGACGCGAGTGGAGCACCGTTCGGCTCACGGATGATTTTCTGCGCAGTCAACCTGGGAAGCCGACCAAAGACCATGATCCGGCTGAGGTCCGACTGTTCTACGTTGCTCTGACTCGCGCGAAGGAGGCCGTCGACGTTCCGCAGACAGTCCTGTCAATGGTCAGATAACGCCCACCCTTGGACAAGGGTGCGTGCCTTATGTGACGGTCAATACATGAGCTGACGGTGGTGCTCGGCCACTGGCCCATTTATTCCGTAACATCCATTTTCCGAAGCGCAGACACGCAAGCGGTCTAGTACGCCCCGCTGGGCGGGAGTCGAGTGCGTCAGTCAGTATGGGATTAGGGCGCAGCAACGGCCGGAAGCGTCAGCAGCGCCGCCGAAACTTCGAGAAGCCTAATGAAATCACCTCGTGACTTCTGCATAACGCCCGGGCTTTTTCCTGCCTCACCACGCGTGGCCCTAGAGGTTTGCCAAGCGACGAGGTTCACCGTATAGTTGCATAGACGTCAGGTTGTTTATCAGGGGGGATCAATTTGGCGAAAAGACCGATTGCTGTCATTCATGGTGCTAACTCAGACTTGAAATGGATCGAACAAGCAAAGGCAATTCTAGAGCATCATTTCGAATTTACTCCTATCGAGTACGAAGACTACAACGGCACTAGCGGACTAATAAAAGCGCTGGTCGACATACCTTTGTGTATTGCCGGGCTTTTGGGTTTGTTGCTGTCAATAGTGACTTGGCTCTTTGAGTTAGGACTACCCGCGGCTGGCGTGATCTGCTCGATCTTGGTGCTCTATGTCAGCATCATTCGTGGCAGAGCTGCCCGCGACAATGTTGCGTCGGAACTTCGGCCGCAGCTTCAGCCGCTTATCTTTCCGCATGTCCTTGCTCACAGCCTTGGCAGCTTCATGTTCGGGAGGCTCCTGACAAAGTATCCAAGCGCGTACTTTGAAAATGTTGTGTTGGTCTGTGGAGTTCTGCCAGATGATTTTGATTGGCCTGGAGTGCTTTCCGACAAGCCGGGCTGTCTTTCGAGCTTACGAAACGAATATGGTAGTGACGACCTTGTCACCAGATTTGTAGGAGGCCTCCAACCTATCCTTCTTGATCTCGGGCGATCAGGTGTCAGCGGGTTCAAGACATGCGAACACGTTCACGACAATCCAAGTGCAACGACTGAATGCAGCATCTGTGCAGTCGAGCGCGCTAAGATACACAACATCAAGCTGCCTCTAATCGACCATTCGGGCGTCTTGAACGAAGATCAAGCGCGAGATATCTGGCTGCCATTTTTTTGGGGCTATTCGTGGAGTGAGCTAGCTCGCTATTTTCGCTTGTGCGCATTGGCGTGCGAACTGAAAACCGCGGGCCTTCGTGTCGAATATGGAAGAACGGTCGCGGATCTCTGGTCGCAGCGCTTCGCTTGGACCAACGGGTTAACTCTTGACCAGCACGTGCGACTCTATTTTGTCGAAGTATCTTTAGCTGGCCGCCTTCCTGAGCAGCGCACTGTGGATGATCTACTGCGGGTCGTGAGGCGGGTTTTGCACATTGTTTCCTATGTAGCCTTGGTCGAATCTCGAAAGACTGATCCAGATAGTAAGGTCGTTTATAGACTACATCCGGGTATCGCGATCTCTTTTGCCGCTCAATTTGCTCTAGCGAGGGCGTGAAGGCGTTGTCACAGGGCACGGAGTTAAACGTAATCCTTGCCCGCTTGTCGGCTTCTCCGGCCGATGAACAATTGTGGAGATCTTTGTTCCAATGCCTTTATCCGATAATTGCATCCGTTGTTGTCCGCCGGCTTCGTAGAGACCGAGCTTCCGTCGAGGACGCAATTCAGGAGGTTTGCGTCCGTCTAATAAGATCAAGAAGCATTCTCGAATTGAGAGAACCAGGCTCCGTTCGTGCTTACGTCTGGATGGTGGCAGACAACGTGGCGAAGAGCTACCAAAAGTCAGCGCGCACAAAGAGACAACGAGAAACGAGTCTGTTCGAGGACATCGGCCACCCACCGCTCAATTATGAAGGCGGAGAAGAAGCATACCTGATAGCTTCGCGCCTCGATAAGTCGGATCAGGATCTGCTGTTCTGTGTGCTAGCGGGATTAAGCGTGTCCGAAATTGCTGAAAGACTAGGAATTTCTTACTCCGCGGCCGGGACCCGGCTGTTCAGATTTCGACAGACGGTACGTAAGATATTGAAATACAATGAGAAATAATTTTTGAAAAGCCGTGTAAAGAAATGCGGTTTCTGCGGGTCTAATATGCGTGCATTGGAGAAATGTTTATGCCTGGATGGACGAAAGAGTTAATTGAGTCTGACTTTCAGAAAGACCTTGACAGGCGATCAGCAGAACTCGGCGCCGACTTTGAGGCGGTGTTCGATCATGATCTTCGGCAACTAGAAACATTTGCGTTTAGCAACGATTGCCTCGATCCCTATGAGGTCGAGTTGTATTGCCTGGGCGAGCTGGATGACAATCGATTTAGACACACAGAAAGCTGCCCCTCTTGCCTATCAATGCTCTCGCTGGCACAGCCAACGGATGTAATACTTGAGCGGATAATCGCGCGCAGCAGGCCAGCCATTCAAGCGCTCGCCGGTAGGCGTCGAGTGGGGGAATGGACTCCGGTAACTCAAGCGGCGGCAATAGAGGGATGTATCCTGATCGCCGTGGCGTTGATCCTCGCTTCCCTAACGCAGAGGGATTTCGTTTTCTCGGTCACCCTGTCTGAAGAACTCCCGAAAATTTTTATGTTTGCTAGCGGGCTTGTCGTCGTTACTTTGTTGCCACTAGCAACTGTCTTCAGGCCGCGCGTCGGCAATACCGCCGCCTTGTCCGTGCGTTACGGTGGGGTCTTTGTTGGAAGTGCATCTGCGCTTTTTTTGGCGATTTTCTTTCTTCTCAATTCCAATCATGTCAGCGCGGAGAATTCTCGGTTGCGAACGAGTCTTTCGAGGAGCTTGTCTGATGGGCTAAAGGCAGTCGCTCATCGAACCCCGACGGTGGGTGCAAGCTTTATCGCGAACAAAGATTTCGATGGACGTTTTCGAGCACAAAATGACTCGGCGGAAACAATAAGCTTTCTCTTCGATCCCGCAAATGGACGACGAACACGAAATCTAGGAACCATCTATGAAGGCGTTGTAGGGGAATCCAAAGACGGTCCCGTGATAGAAACATCTAATCACGAACAGAAATCAGTTTCCGAATCTCTTCTCGCAGAAGACGGCCTTCGGCAGGGCGATCGAGTGTTTGCATTCGTGCCGGCGAACACATCCGTGGTGACAATGGTGCATTACGCGCGCCGATAGCGTGCATCTTGTCTTGCTTAAAAGTGGAGTTCGCAAAATGGGTATTAGACGGAGCGCGAACGGCTCCATCGGCGGCTGCTAGTATCCAGCGATAAAAGCTGCTGGTCCACTGGCCGGACTTGGCCTTGCTCAAAACCCGTAGCGGAAGTTGATAGTGCCTTGCGATGTGGTCGTGCTAATCGCAAATTTCACCCTATTAGCACCAAGTACGCTCGAGGAGCCATAGCTGCATGTAAGCCATTTAGCTCTCATCTCATCGAGCATTGCGAGGGCGATATCCTTTCCCTTGCCCGATGTTGCATCGACCCAATCTTTAAACCGCGGACTAAGTTCGTCGATGGTTATGTAATCTTCGGGAATAAACGGCCGAAACACAGCGGCTACAAGTCTATATAAATCCCCATCTTGTGCTGAGGATAGACCGCCTGCGCGCAAAGAATCACCCAAGCCAGCCTGCCCGAATGCAGAGATTACCTTTCCCGTCGCGGGGTCTGATATGACGTCCAAGTAGGCCAGATTCGCATAGTTTCCGATCCCAAAATGATAGATCGCACACTTGTTGGACGCGCAGTTTGCAGCCTCTTCTTTCTGAACGTGAGAATTGGGGGCGATCAGAGGGAGATCCTTCCACGCCGCTTCAAGCGTGCTCAGACTGAGTTCAGTTGCTTGATTCCCAATTGTCGCGGGGAAAAGTGCTGGATCATTTTTATGGAGCGAATTGATGAAGGCGGCCTCGGCAGTTGAGGTTATGGGAATCTGGAACGTGTCAACATTGGATGACTGAAGCGCAAGGATCTCGCCAAAGCGCTGACTCCCAAAATTGTAGAAGCCGTCACTTTCGAGGGAGACAAGTCTGCGGCGGGCAAGATCAAATCCGGCGCCTGAAATCAAAAATCCGGGCCGCTCCATCACATCGAATATCTCATCAATATCGTATCGGATGCGTGGGAGCTCACCCCATGCAGCAGTAGACGGAGTCGAAATGCCTGACTTTTGGATCGCCTCTTTGTACTTGGGGCACGGTGCAAATGTAAGGAAGAGAAAGGCAGTCTGGGGCTTTAGCGGCCGGGTCTTTCCGATCAAACGCTGGTAGTCGAACGTCTGCCAGGCATCCGCCGAGGAGACGATGGCCGCTGAGACCAGGACGCCGGGCTCGATAAAGAGCTTTGAACTGGCCGCTGGCTTGGCGCGCGCCTTTTCAACGTACCGGTTTGCGATCTCTTTAACGGAGAAATTAGCCCAGCTGTCAGCGTCCGCCTCCATGCCTCGACGTTGGTCTCGATTTCCCAGAAATGAACTGATTGCCTTTGACAATGACCAGTGGAGCGGAATCTCAATTCGTCGCGGGGACTTCTGAAATTGCTGTAGATGCCTAAGCTCATGCAACATCTGCCAAGCGAAGGAAAGTGCAATTCCTTCGAGCTTGTTATCCTCACCCTCCAGTGCCTCAATGAACTCGCGAAAGAAGTCCGGAAATACACCACTATCCCACGCAAGGTATGCGTTGTCGAAAGTCTCATATCGGGAGAGAACGGAGTAAACTGCTTTCAGATCAGAAGGTCGGTTTTGGGGCTGCGTATGACGTTGCGACTGAAATTGATTAATTAATATCAGGTTCTTGTACAGATTGCTGATTTGGACCCGCACCAGATTTGCATCAATCAGGACAACGTTTGGGGCGATGGCCTCGAGATTGAACGGAAGCAGCTTGAAGTAGCCATCATAACGGAGCCTCAGGGCAGCAGGTAGTTTGTGTATGTCTATGAAGAACACGCAAACAGACTGCGCAGGACAGTCCTGATTGAACAATATCTCCTGCCCTGGAGGACCCCGATCGGCCAGCAACGTCTTCATTGCTGGGTAGAGAATCTCAAATTCGTTGCTCAGGGCGCCCGACTTCGCCAGTCGCTGCGTCAGGTCATTTGCATAGCCAACAGAGTTTGTCCAAACCGCGAAAAGAACGATCAAAGCCCAACGCATGTGCAAATCCGTAAGTAGCAGTGGGGCCTATTTGGGTTCTCGCGAAGTCAAGATGGTTTGAAAGAAAAAACCATTCTGATAGCACATCAAGGCCGCGAGCATGCTGTCGTCGATTTCGGCAAGCGTCTTGTAGACCGCATAGAGCACGATCGGACTCAGAATAGCTGACAGGAGCACTGAACGGGTGATGCTTAAGATCGCTTGTCCTCGACTAGTGGTGAGTACCTCATAAAACGAGGAGCTAGAGAGAAAGTCGTATATTAGCTTCGACATAATGCCGAAAGCCGTTGCGGCACCCATGTAGGTGCGAATGTTGACGGTGTTCGCGCCGCTGTTGGCGCCCAATGCCAACGGGAACAGTCG
Source organism: Bradyrhizobium sp. (assembly GCA_046349015.1). Taxonomy (GTDB): domain Bacteria; phylum Pseudomonadota; class Alphaproteobacteria; order Rhizobiales; family Xanthobacteraceae; genus Bradyrhizobium. Next base: position 11,955 of record JAXMDE010000004.1, read on the forward strand.
CTCACCTCCCCAGAACAGCAATAAGGCAATCAGAAAACTAACAATGCCGGCAGCAACTATAATGCCAACAGCTGTCTTGCGCATGTTGCCTCCTACGTTCCGAGACCAGCTCCGCCCCCAATCGGGCCAAGCAGGAGGTCGGAATAGTAGATGCGTTTATCACAGGTTGCACAGGGGTTCGAGCCGCCTCTAGGTTATGGCCCTGAGCCGAGTGCGCACCTCGCTTCGGCGCCCTGTGAGACGACTTCAGGGATCGTTACCGCCGCATGTATTTAGATGTCCAAAATATCATAGGTTGCAATCGCAAAATTGCTAGCTAGTATCGGTCCAATTGCCTTCTGAGAGCATTTTTTCCGCGCAGCGACGCGTTGATTGGGGGCGTGGGATGGCTAGTCCCAAAATCATTATTCTATCTGACGGCACCGGAAACGCGGCGTCGAGCGTCTGGCGAACAAATGTCTGGCGTATATTTCAGTCGCTTGACCTCCGAGGCAATACGCAGGCCGCGAAGTACGATGACGGCGTGGGTACTTCGTCGTTTATGCCGCTTGCGATCCTTGGCGGCGTGTTCGGCTATGGTCTGAAGCGCAATATTCTCGACGCGTACAAATTCATTTGCCGCAACTACGATCATCAAAATGGTTCGAAGATTTATCTGTTTGGCTTCAGTCGCGGTGCCTTCACCGCCCGTGTCTTGGCCGCGTTTGTTCTCGAACAAGGGCTTGTCGTCGCTGACACAGAATCCGAGTTGCACAATGGGGCTGTGAAGGCTTATCGGGCTTACCGTGCCAACGGCTATCATTCGATCTGGCACATTGAGGTCATTTTCCGAGCGATACGCGACTACCTGATAATTCCGATCCTGGACACCTTGCGCGGGAACAAGTCATTTTCGAAAATAGTTCGCGAGCCTATCCCAACGATAGAATTCATCGGTATCTGGGACACTGTGGCAGCTTACGGGCTCCCCATTGACGAGATGACCCGCGGCATCAGCAACTGGGTCTGGCCCCTAGAGCTACCAAACCGCGTTCTCAGCCCTAGAGTAAACTATGCACGCCATGCACTAGCGCTCGATGATGAGAGAACTACGTTTCATCCCGTCCTCTGGACGGAGCACGAGGAGGGCAAACCCGCGCCGCCGATCCCCGCGACAATTGACGGCGAAAAGCTGGTGCAGGTTTGGTTTGTCGGCATGCATGCCAATGTCGGCGGCGGTTATCCCGACGATGCAGTGGCCTTTGTGCCTCTCTACTGGCTCCTGGCCGAAGCCGAGAAGTACGGGCTCGATTTCAAAGTTCCGCCTTACGCTGATCCTGATTCCGTAAAGGTGATCAAATCGTCGCAAGACAAGGACGGCCGGCTTTATGACTCGCGCGCCGGGCTCGGCTCATACTATCGATACGGTCCACGAAAGGTCTACGACCTATGCAACGATAAGTCCGTAGGTGTCAGTGTTCCCGTTCCCAAGATACATCAGAGTGTTTTCGACCGGATCGACAGCGGCTGTAACGCGTACGCTCCGATCGGCCTGCCACCGCACTACGTAATAGTGGACTATAGCGGAAAGGTTTTGCCCCTCAGTTCGACCACTTTCGAAACACCGGCCGGCGTACCAAAACGCCACGCAGCCCAGGAGCGTCTTTGGAATTTTGTTTGGCTGCGCCGGTTGGCCTATTTCGCTACCTTGGCTGCTTCCTTGCATATCGCGGCATTCTGGCTGTTCCATAGTCGTAACCAGGAGCATGAGTACGAGAGCCGCATACGGATGGTTTCTGAGGCTGTCCGGCTCATCGAGTCGTTTCTCCCAAGGTCCCTGCACTGGTGGACGGACTGGTATGCCGCAAACCCGGAATGGTTCGCGGGTGGCCTCATTGCAATCGCGATATTCATTGGCGTCGGTACGTCACTTAGCGGACGGATCAAGGACGGTATGCGCGGCATTTGGAAGTCTCGTAGCTCGCCCGTGCCGTTAGCTGGCTTCGCTCATGACGCAATTTATGCTTTCCGCACGAACTTTATCTATCAGGGAATTCTCCACATCGGGAAGCGACATATCGTGCCACTTCTGCTGGCGGGCGTGACGGTTTGGTACGGCGCTACATTGTTGAGCCATCTTTTCTTCAATGCCGCAGACTCTTTTGGCGCCTTCTGCAAGGGCACGCCCGCAGCGCAGCTTGTCGCAGTCGATAGAGGGATCGCGCAACCAGCCAATGACTTTGATACGTCCTCGATCTGCGCGGCGACGGGACTGACCGTCAGGTCGGGGTTAAAGTACGAGATTCTGGTTACGATGACGACGCCGTGGGAAGACGACGGACGTCCAGTTACCCCCGCCGGTTATCGAACATCGACGATCCAATCGGACCAACGGTGGAAAGGATATGCAACCATCTTCCTGCGTCGTATCCTGTTCCGTCCCTGGTACAGGTTGATTGCGCGCGTTGGTGAGACCGGCGTGGATGAATATTTCCTTGATCCAGTTCCAGTCCAAAATACAAGCCCGCAAGCCTACCGTGACAGATTCGTGGCCCAGCGTAGCGGCGAGATTTTTCTATACGTCAACGACGCTGCGACTGGCCTGCCGTGGCTAAGCGATTGGTACTACAAAGGGAATAAGGGCTCGGCAAAGGTCACGGTCCGCCTCGTGCAATAGCTGTCGTCTCACGAACGATATTGCCTGGCGAGGTACTGTCCATCAACTTGGGGACTTGGGATGCTTCTTTGGTTGGCGATCGCTGTCTTCGGGCTTGCTGCCTCGATCGTCTACCTTGTCAACGCGCCCGAGCGTGAGGCGATCGATGTGGCGCTGGAGAGCCATTCTGTGCCGCGCTCCAAGGTCGGGGTGCTGACCGTCTGCATGCGCGGAGATGTGGAAGACTGGAGCGCATATTGCTTGATCGCTCCGGAGCGGGTTTGGTGCTACGGCCCAAGGTATCTTACAGCGTTTCGTGACCGCGCTGCGGGAGCGAAAATTTCCTCCGACGATACCGCCCTGCAGCGCTACATTCGCCCCGTCCTAATGTGGAACGACATTGCTTTCGCCGTCTTGACCGGCGCTTTTGCTGGTCTCGCCGACATCGGAATTTCGTCAGTGGTGCCGAATGACACAGGGCAGCTGATATTTGGCATCCTCGCCATATTCGGCCTTGTGTATGGCGCTGTGGACGTGATGGAGGATTTCGTGCTCGTCCGTATTCTCAGAAGCTCGTCGGTGATCACTGCAGATCAGGCAGCAGCGGCCCGGATGCTTACGCGACTGAAGATGCTGACCATCACTATCTCGCTATGCGGATTGGCTCTCTTCCTTGCCCTCGGCATCATCAGGTCAGTTTATCGAAGATTTGCTCAATGACGGTTGAGTACCGTCAGGTAGCTCTCGTCTCGGCCATTGGCCCGCTTATGCCATAACATCTGACTTGCGAATCTCGAGTCAAATCCGCGAGGTCCGCATTCGGACGAACTGCGGCCGATCCTGTGGCGTTTTGCGATGTCCACTAATGACCCTTAACGGACATGGCCGCCGTCGTGGGGGCAAATCGACGTGACGTTCCCTTTTCAGGGTGGAGTCCGGCCGCTACCATGCGCTATCAGAGCTGCCGGCCTGGCGAGCACCCGCGCCGCCAATACTCGATTGTAAGTCGTACTTGTTTGAAAATTTCTGTCAGCAAACCATATTTGGAGATCTTTGCATGCGTCGCCGGGACTTCTTGATCATTGCTGCTTCCGCAGGCGTCTGGCCCCACACGGCAAATGCTCAGTCAACCAAGGCTGCTAGAATTGGTTGGATGTCGCTTGGTTCTGCAACCGCGAATGATGCGAATATCACCGCATTTCGTCGTGGCATGACCGAGCTCGGGTACGTTGAGGGCCAAACCTTCACTCTGGAGCCGCGCTACGCGGACGGGAAGGATGCGGTCTTGCCCGACCAGGCAACTGAGCTTGAGCGGTCCGGTGTGGACGTGATCGTAGCGGGACCTTACGCAGCTTTATTGGCAGCAAAACAAAGCACGACGCATGTTCCAATTGTGATGACCCCTTCTGCGGATCCCGTCGCAGCGGGGATCGTCAAGGCTCTAGATCAACCCGGCGGGAATATTACGGGCATCACGGAGATGATGCCGGAGCTGACCCCGGAGAGGATCAAGCTGCTGAAGGAGGTCGTCCCTTCGCTCTCGCGTCTCGCAATCATGTGGCGGCCCGGGACTCTCAGCGAGCAGACCTTCGAACAGACGATAGGTCAATCGCGAGCCGTGGCTGGCCCGATAGGTGTACAGATTCAGGTCGTCGCCGCGACCAAGGTCGAAGATTTTGATGCCGCCTTTCAGATGATGGATAAGGAGCGGACCGAAGCGCTCATTGTACTAGTCAATCCTATGTTCTTTGGGCAACGCAAAGAGATAGTCGAACGCGCTGCGAAGCAGCGACTGCCTGCAATGTACGAGTGGAAGCAGTTTGTGCAGTCGGGCGGCCTCATCTCATATGGAGCGGATGTCCCAGATGTTTATCGGCGAGCGGCGGGCATTGTGCAAAAGATCCTCACGGGCACCAAGCCCGGCGAAATCGCAGTAGAGAAACCAGCGCTTTTCAACATGGGCCTCAACCTGAAGACAGCAAAGGCGCTAGGGATTGCTATTCCAGGCGCCATTCGCAAACAGGCCGCCGAGGTTATCGAATGAAGCAAGCCTCTCTCTGGCAGGCATCGCCCGCGCTGCTCAGCCGAGCGGAGGAGACGATCGAATGACTGGTCCTGGCCCTGCCCTTGAGCACTGTTCCGGGTTGCGTCCGCTCTACGGCACACGGGTTTGACCCGAGCCGGCATCCGGCGACTTCAAATATCTTCCTTCGGGCAGTGCCAACGTCTTCCAAGGGCCTATTCTGGACAGCTAAACTGCCGCATTCTGATCGCAGGGCGGGGGGCATGCGGCGACGGCAATTTATCGGCCTTATCGGGGGCGCGGCGGCATGGGCGCATTCGGCACGGGCGCAGCAGCCGGCAGGCAAAAACTGGCGGATTGCGTTGCTGGCCTCGACACCCCCGACGCTTGGCATGGTCAGCTCGCTTCGCGATGGCCTCCGCGAGCGAGGCTATATCGACGGACAAAACGTGTCTCTCGAGGTTCGCTGGTTGCTGGATGACAATCCCCGAGTAGCAGCAGAACTCGTCGGCAGCGGCGTCGATCTGATCGTCGCGTGGGCGACGCCGGCTGCCATTGCCGCCCATCGTGCAACAAAGAAGATTCCGATTGTAATGGTATCGATCGCCGACCCGGTCGCCTCAGGTCTTGCCGTCGAATTGGCCCGCCCCGGAGGCAATGTTACCGGCACCAGCAACATGGCGACCGAACTCAGCGGCAAGATCGTGCAGTTACTCATTGAGGTGCTACCTCGCATGAAGCGCGTGGGCGTGGTAAAAAATTCAACCAATCCAAGCTCTGCGACCAGTCTGCGCGCGACGGAGCAAGCCTTCCACGCTCTCGGCCTGCAGATCGAAATCGTAGATGCTGGAAACGCCGACGAATATGAAACCGCATTTGCGCGGCTGAGCGCGCAGGCAGTGGAAGGGGTTGTCCTGCTGCCGGATGCAGCACTCATCAAGCATAGTGCGAAGATTGCAGAACTTGCGCTGAAGGCGCGGCTCCCGACGGCCTTCCAGCGGCGCGAGAACGCTCAAGCCGGCGGCCTGCTGGCTTACGGCTCGATTCTTGATGATCAACTGCGACACGCGGCTAGCTTTGTGGATCGAATCCTAAAGGGGGCCAAGCCCGCCGAAATACCGGTGGAGCAACCGACGCAATTCACGCTGGTCGTCAACCTCAAGACCGCCAAGGCGCTCGGTCTCGACGTGCCGCCGACGCTGCTGGCTCGTGCCGACGAGGTGATCGAATGACCGCTTGTGGCCCGTAGCCGACGTGGCTGCGTCGGCCGCCGACGTCTGCCTCCGGAGGTAGACCGGACTTCGGCCCCGGCAAGCCGCGAGGTCCGCAAATGACCCAAGCCTGACATGTCGGAACGGTCGCTTAGCGTGTCGGGAGCAAAAGAAAAAGCCCCGAGCGGCGCCGGGGCTTTCAGTTTGTCGGAGAGAAGCCGTCGATCAGTACTTCGCGACGACCGGGCCGCCGAAGTGATAGTTCACGCCGACGCGCGCGGTATGGAAATCGTTCTTGGTCGAATTTGCCGTAATAACGATGCCGTTCGGAGGAACGACCGGCGCGCTGAGTACGTAGCTGCCAAGGTCGATATATTGGTATTCCGCCTTGACTGACCAGTTCGGCGCGAACAGCCATTCGGCGCCGCCACCGACCGCGTAGCCCGTCTGGACGCTCTTGTCGGAAAGGTTTGTGCTGGATCCCGGAGGGACACTGGTCAGGAAATAGGTGTTTTGCACGTCACCGTAGGCAAAGCCACCCGTGACGTAAAACAGAACGTTTTTCCAGGCGAGGCCGATACGGCCGCGGACGGTGCCAAAATAGTCGATCTTTCTCGAAGCGGCCAGATTAGTGCCTAAACCAACAAACCGCGTTGGGAAGCTGTCCGTGATATCGGCGCCCTGGATGTCGGCCTCGAAGCCGAAGACGGCTGCGCCCTGTTGCCAATTGTAGCCGATCTGGCCACCGCCGAAGCCGCCATCAGCCCTCAAGCCGGGGGTTGGCGGGAGTGAGACGCCGAGACTGTTCGTGAAGACCAAATCGCGACGATCGACCTGGTCCGCCCATCCGCCGTTGACGCCGACATAGAAGCCGGTCCAATTGTAAACTGCGACGGGTGGCGGAGCTGGTCGCGCCTTAACCGCCATATCGGCGGCAGAGACAAGCGACGTAGTGCCCACGGCTAGGGCGATGCCAAGCATGGCGGCTGAGACTGTCTTCATCAGGGTAATCCCATTCAGAAAAACGAGAATTCTACCCCTCAAACTTACCTCTGAACGCACTCCCGGGGATGTAGCGCCTCTGCAACAATCGCCGGCAAATCGGGTCATGCGGCCCGCGGAATGGCGTATTGATATCCTGCCGGTGCTGAAACGTATCGTTTATGACATCGGTCCGGCCTTCAGATGATGGCTTCGAGAGATGTTCAGGGACTGCTCGTACTTTCGAACCCTATCGGGTACGCCAACCCGCGGAAGATCGTCGTGTTCGCCGCGCAAACCGGATTCCCGCGGTGTACTACTTTTGCGAAGGACGGTCGAAGGCGGCCTTCTCGCTTATGACCCTGATGTCGTCGACCTTAATCGTCGCTCCGCAGCATACGTTGCAAAGTTGCCGCGAGGCGCGAAAGCCGCTCGAACTCCCGATCGAGCAGGCCGACCGCTATCATTTGGTGATCAATCTTAAGACCGCTCGCGCTCTTGGTCTGAATATTCCAACCGCGCTACTCGCGACGGCCGACGAAGTGATCGAGTGATGCTACGCTGTATGAGTCCGCCATTGCCCCATAGCGGACACGCTGTCGTAGAGTGAGGACTTCTGATGCGGGCAGAGCGGACTTCGCCACCCTGTAGGCCGCATGGTCACCGCCAACTCAGTTTGAATCGTTTCGAACGCAAACTCTCTGGCGTACCCGTGATCCCAGCAGCCTCGCTCACCGCGACCTCGATGAGTTGAATCAGCGACCGCTTATCGGATTTTGCTGCATTGACAATTGCATCTCCGATGCGCTTTCGGTTTTCCTTCGTATCAAGGTCACCAGATAGTATTTTGCAACCATGGTCGAGTGCAGCCGTCATATTCGCTAGAGTAGAACTGTCAAATTCAAGCATCGCAATTTCATCCGAGGAGTTGCAGATCGTCGGCTGCGGGATATACCAATCTTTCTGGCGTAATCGCGATCGGTAAATGTGGGCTTTCCGCGGGGGATTGCTTTGAAGTAACTATGGTTGAATGCGCCTCCTTGCCGTTTTTCGATATTGATGACGACAGACAGTGACTGTCGCTCACTAAAGGTCGGCACCGGGATCGGCAATAGCGGTGGAACCCTCACGGGCCAAATCTGCGTCGGATTGGTGGCCACATGTCGCCATCTGGCCCAAAACGGACCTCGCCGTTTGGCTGCGACTGGGCCGAATGTCCCCATCCGCGGGAAGAGCGGAGCTCGGACGGCGGAGCGGCGGTGTCTGAAAGAGCCCCCGTCCTTTCGGACGAGGGCTAGGTGGATGATGTGAGCCTGATAGAACTCAGGTGTCACACCAAGGATGACCCGACTTTGTCAATGCAGATGGCCAAGAAGATAAACGCCGCCACCCAACACAATGACAGCAGGAACGGCCCAAAGCAAAATAACGGGCATATCTTCCTCCTTTTTAGTTCGACGTGCAGACCTTGACGGTCTTCATGCCGGTCTCAGCTTCGGCGCGCGTCTTATACACGGTGTCACCGCTGACCACCGTGATCTCCGTCGTGGTCGGCTTTGTTTCCGTGATCGTGCACTTCTTCGTTTTGACATCCTGCACGACATAGAACGACTGCGCGAACGCCGGAGCAGCGGCAATCGTTAAGGTCGCAGCGACGACCAAAGTCTTCAACTTCATTGTGTCCTCCTCCACTAATGCGAACCATCGCGGCCCGCTGTTCATCAACAAGGGAGACCGCCGCTTGTTCCCCCTTTAGAAAGGGAACAAATTGGAAGGGATCCTGTTGATTGAACGCCGCAAGAGCGTTGATGGAAAGCCGAAGCGAGGACCGAATGGACGGGCGTGTTGAAGCTAGGATTGTCGGCTTGAGCATCACGGCGGTTTACGTCTGCTTGTTATTCGCCGCATGGGGCTCGCAGTGATGCCTCTCCAGATCGTTACAGCCTCGTTTGCTCTGCTGTTTGCAACCTGCCTTCTGTTGAGTAGTAATCGGTTCGTGGAGGCTCGCGCGCCGGGCTCCATCAACCCTGCGGTCGCCGCTCGCGGCGCGAGGTAATCGGCCCACAGGACGCCGCGTATTCCGCGGCGCCTCGGGCTAGCGCCTCCGCGAACAGGTTGGCCACCGACGTATGAAACGGTCGAAAGCACGGGTCAGCGACACTTCAGCGCCGGCTTCATGTCAACGCCGTATTTCGCCGGACTTACCGCTGTTCTTGAACAGGAACGGAGCGTTTAGCAGTCCGATATGGATGCGGTCGTCCTGTACAGGCTCGACCGCGTTGGTGGACGCCGTAGCAACGTCTCCTTTCTGGGCGGAACGTACCTGCACGGAGTGGGCGGGCAGATACGTGTGCTTTCCGCCCATAGGCGGACAAGGGTACATTTCATCAGCACCTCCGCTTTCCGGGGGAGTCCGGACATGCTGGTGGGGTGACCCGACTTCCGCTTTGGACCCAAAGCGGACTTGAGCGAGCCCGCGGCTTGCGTCCGCTTCTGGCCTCAGCGTATGTTTTTCCCTTGTTTCCACCGGCTCTCGCCGTGCAAGGCGGGCACTGAATCGAATTAAAGTAGGCCTTCTCCCAAGGAATAATGCATGTTCACCTTGCGCAGGCTCCTGGCGATTGTAGGAACGCAGGGCGCGAGAGGGATGAGCATCGCGTTATGCTTTGGGGTGTTCTTTCCCGTCATTTGTCCAGGGTCGGGTGAGGCGCTCAGGCCGGCCCTACCAGTTATGATCGCAATTTTCCTCATCAATGCATTTGCACGGCTGGACCTTAGCAACGCAAAGAGAGTCTTGGCGCGGCCGTTGCCCCTGTTGTCTGCTACGTGCTGGTCGATGCTTGTTATACCGGTTCTGTTCTGGGCAATCTTGAACACGATCGGTCGAGATGCGCTAGATCCCGGGCTGGTTCTCGCGCTGAGTTTGCAGGCTGGAGCTGCACCCATTATGTCCACCCCAGCGGTTGCGCTTGTGCTTGGGATGGATGTTACCTTTCCTGTTCTTGTATTGCTTGCGACCATGTTCATTCAGCCAATCACGGCTCCCTTCCTAGCGAGTTGGGTGGCGGGAGCGGCTGTCCCAATCAACGGTTTCCTTCTTGGTCGCAATCTCTTCTTCATGATCGGCGGTTCTGCGCTCGCCGCATTCGGATTAAGGTTGTGGCTCGGTCGAGTGCGGATTGAGGTATACCGCGACGAGTTCGGAGGAATTAACCTCTTAGCATTTGCTCTGTTTGGTCTCGTCATGTTCGATGGGGTCGTGATGAGAACATTCAGCGAGCCGTTCTTGGTGCTAGGCTTGTCCGCCTTGGCGTGCATAGTTTCGCTGGGCAGTTTGATAGTCAGCATGATTGTGCTTAGTGCCGCTGGCGCGGATGAGGCTTTCGTCACTGGCTTTGCAACAGGTCATCGCAATGTCGGAACCATGGCAGCCGCTCAATATGGATCATCCTTGCCGGAGATCACCTGGCTTTATTTTGCTCTTGCTCAACTGCCCATTTATTTGACGCCCCAAATTATAGGAACTTTCGTTGCCGCGCGGCGTCGCAAGAAAGAAGCGTGAAGGCAATGACCGCTTTTGGGGCCCGCAGCGTACAGGCCGGGTGGTAGCATGTCCGCTTCTGGCCCAAACCGGACATTTCGACCCCGCTTTGGGGCAGCTAGCCCGCTGACAGACACCCGATCCTTATGCTCTGATAGACCAGCAATCTAGGCGTCGGGGGGGTCCCTTGGCGAGCGAGCGGGTAGAGAGGCGTTTGGCGGCGGTGCTGGCGGCTGATGTCGCCGGTTACTCGCGCCTTATGGGAGCCGACGAGGTCGGTACGCTCGCGGGTCTGAAGGCGGCCCGACGCGAGGTCGTTGATCCCGCCATCGCCGGCCACAAAGGTCGAATCGTCAAGACCACAGGAGACGGCATGCTGGTGGAGTTCGCCAGCGCGGTCGATGCTGTGACCGCCGCCATGGCAGTGCAGACTGAAATGGCGCAGCGCAACGGCAACTTGCCGTCGGAGATCACTTTCCGGATCGGCATCAATGTCGGTGACATCATCATCGACGGCAACGACATCTTTGGCGATGGCGTCAATGTCGCGGCCCGCGTTGAGAACGAATGCGAGCCCGGTGGGGTGTGTCTGTCCGGCAGCGCCTTCGATCAAGTTCGGGGCAAGACCGCCTTTTTATTCGACGATCTCGGTGAGCGTCTCCTCAAGAACATCGATCAGCCAGTGCGCCTTTATATGGCGCGCTCGGCGGCAGCGCCAGCGGCGAGCGTCAGGGCGCAGCCAAGAACTACCAAGCCGCTTGCCTTGCCGGACCGGCCCTCGTTAGCCGTGCTGCCGTTCCAGAACATGAGTGGCGATCCCGAGCAGGAGTATTTCGCCGACGGCGTCGTTGAAGACATCATCACCGCGTTATCGCGCTTCAAGTCCCTCTTCGTCATCGCGCGCAATTCGAGCTTTGCGTACAAGGGAAAATCCCCGGACATACGGCAAGTCGGGCGCGAGCTCGGCGTCCGCTATGTGCTCGAAGGCAGCGTGCGCAAGGCCGGCAACAGACTGCGGATCACGGCACAGTTGATCGACGCGATGAGCGGAGCTCATGCATGGGCAGACCGCTTCGACGGCGCTCTCGACGATGTGTTTGAGCTTCAGGACGAGGTCACGCAGAAGGTTGTCGGAGCCATTGCGCCAAGGGTGGAGCAGGCAGAGATCGCCCGCGCTCTTCGTCGTCCCTCCGACAGCACCGACGCCTACGATTGTTATCTGAGGGGTCTCGCATGCATCAACCCCGTCACATCCGAAAACGTCGATCGGGCGCTGGACTTGTTCACGAGGGCAATTGCGTTTGATCCGGGATATGCGTCTGCCTACGGAATGGCGATGTCCTGTTACACCAATCGCGTCGGCTTCAGCCTGGCAAGGGACGTCGATAAGGAGAAAAGCGAAGTCGCCCGGCTCTTGCAGGTGATTCTGCGGATAGGTCAGGACGACGGCGTGGCATTGGGCCAGGCGGCTTGGGCGGTGGCCTATGTCCTTCGCGACATGGGAGCGGCCAAGCAGCTGATCGACCGGGCGCTGGAGCTAAACCCCAATCTCGCGGCTGCATGGACCAACAGCGGCTGGATCAACCTCTGGCTGGGACAGCCCGGGCCGGCTCTTGAGCACCTCGCGCGCGCCCGCCGTCTCGATCCTACAAGCCAAACCGTTAGATTGTCGGCGACAGCACATGCCCTTTTCTTCCTTGACCGATACAGCGAGGCGCTGGCTCAGGCGGAAGAGCAGTTACGGGAAAACCCCCAGGCGCATCCTGCGCTCCGTATTGGAGCCGCGAGCGCGGCGTTTGCTGGACGAAGCGACACCGCGTGCCATCTGGCAGGCCGCTTGCAAGCCGTTGATCCGGCGTTCCGAGTTTCCCGTCTCAGGGATGTCTTGGGTCCATATCAGCTGAACACGTTTGTCGAGAAATATGCAGAAGGTTTGCGTCGGGCGGGCCTGCCCGAATGAACTCACTCGCCGCCTCACAGCTATTCGTGGCCGCCGATGTCGCTGGGTTGGCGCTAAGCTGGCGAAGAATAGGCGGCAGAATTGCTGTGCTGCAAGAGTCTCCTCGTGGCCCTTAGCCGACGTGGCAGCACCAAGCCGCGACGTCTACTTTCGAGGGTAGATCGGACTTCCACCCGGCGGGCCTACGAGGTCCGCCTATGAACCCAAGCCGACCTCAGGAAAACCTGAGAGCCGCAGCGGGATATTGCAGCGCAAACTGGTTGTCTTAGACCCTTTCCAGTATGATGCTGACCATATTGTAAGGGGCAGATATGAGGCGAGGCTGCACGACTAGCGACGATGCTGACCTCTCACAACAACTCGACCAAATTCGTCGAGAACTTGATGACGCGTTCGCACGCGAAACTGCAACATCTGAAGTACTCAAGGTCATCAGCCGCTCGAACTTCGATCTGAAATCCGTGCTCGACACCTTGGTGACGTCTGCAACGCGACTCTGCGAAGCCTACGACTGCATTATTTTCCTGCATCAGGACGACTGCCTGCGTGTGAGCGCTCATCACGGCTTGCTCCAATTGGATTTCAGCGACTGGCCGATTAGGCGAAGCTGGGTCACCGGAAAGGCCTTTTTGGATCGAACTCCGGTGCATGTTCACGATGCCTTGGCCGCGACTGGAGAGTTTCCGGATGGAAGCCAGATGGCATCTCGGCTCGGCTACCGCACGATACTGTCTGTTCCCCTGTTGGCGGACAGGGGAGCCATCGGCGCACTTACAATCCGCCGGGGGGAAATGAAGCCGTTCACTGAGAGACAGATTGGGCTGGTCAGATCATTCTCTGACCAGGCCGTAATTGCTATCGAGAACGTGCGCCTGTTCGACGAAGTGCGCGCACGGACCGAAGAACTATCCCGATCACTAGCTGATCTGCGTGCCGCGCAGGACCGCCTAGTGCAAACCGAGAAGCTGGCTTCGCTCGGGCAGCTTACTGCCGGGATCGCACACGAGATCAAGAATCCACTCAATTTCGTCAATAACTTCGCCGCGCTGTCGGCTGAACTGATCGACGAACTAGACGAAACCCTGGTCCCGGCCCCACTCGATCGTAAAATGCGCGGAGGCGTTAGCGAACTTACCAAGATGTTGAAATACAACCTTGAAAAGGTGGTCCAGCACGGCAAGCGAGCCGACTCCATCGTCAAGAACATGTTGCAGCATTCACGCGAAAGCTCTGGTGAACGACGGTTCGCGGATATCAACGCACTGGTCGGGGAGAGCCTCAACCTTGCTTATCACGGCGCCCGGGCTGAGAACCCGGACTTCGTCATCACGCTCAAGCACAACCTCGATCCCGACATAGGAATGGCCGAACTTTACCCGCAGGAGATCATGCGGGCCTTGCTCAATCTCATTTCCAACGGCTTCTATGCCGCGACGCGTCGCAAGGCAGATAATGCTGACGAGCCCTTCGAGCCAGTCATAACCGCGACCACCCGCAACCTCGGCGAGATGGTCGAAATTCGCATCCGCGACAACGGAGCGGGCATCCCGCCCGAGGTGAGAGAAAAGATTTTCAACCCTTTCTTCACGACAAAGCCGACGGGCGAGGGAACGGGGCTCGGCTTGTCGATGACCCACGACATCATCGTCAAGCAACATGGCGGGCGGATCGACGTCGAAACCGAGCCCGACGCATTCTCCGAGTTCATTATCACCTTGCCGCGCGGCCGCGGACATCTTGACCGTTGCTGAGGTGAGGTTGTTGCGGTGCTTTAGGCCGAACGCATACGCTCAATTAGACCGTGGATATCTCCGAGTACGTACAGATCGCGAACTTTCCCGTCATGAAATGTGAAAATCGGCATGCCAATCCACCAGACGTGCCGACCGCTCGGTGGTACGCCGAACAACTCTTTTCGATGGTAACCGTGAAATCGCATTTTGCCGCAAACGCGCGGACCCTCCTCGATTAGGGCCAGAATGTCGGTCTTATATGAGCCGAACGTTGACGTAATAAAATCCACGTAGCCAGCGAAACCCTCGTGGCCGACAAGGGTCGGGCCAAGTGAACCACGAAACGTAAAATTGGCATGAAACAACGCGGGAATAAGACTTTTGTCGGCCCGGTCCCAGAGCTCCCTATAAAAAACGCGCACCATCTGCTTTTGCGGCGACAATCTCGCGTCACTAAGGTCTAGCTCGGGCTCGTCCATGACTTATTCCCCTCTCTTGACCGAAGTTAGCAGAAGGATGGCATGTCCGGATATGGCCCTTATCGGACATGAGGCGGGGGACGCTCGAAGTCCGCTTTTGACCCGAAGCCGCCAAGAAAAATGAGCGAACGACGCGCGGGTCCGAGCCCACAGTGAGCGAGAGTCTGGTAGCATATGCCGCTGTGTTGCCTGGCTGGGAGGGCTACATGAGGCGGCGGGATTTTATTTCGCTTTTCAGCATTGCGACGATAGCGGGAGTGCTAGCTGGCGCGCCTATTTCTGCGGCACAGTCGATCGGTAAGGTCTGGCGGATAGGCTATCTCTCGGGCAGACACGGTCCAAGTGATGAGAGCCAAAGTTTGGTTGATGGCCTCCGCGAACTCGGTTACGTCGAAGGACGCAACCTGATTATGGAATACCGGTTCGCAGAGGGAAAAAACGAACGTTTGCGACAGCTTGCGGTGGAACTGGTGCGCGTTCCAGTTGATATCATCATTACTGAGGGAACGCCTCCAACGTTCGCAGCGAGGCAGGCGACGCGCACAATCCCCATTGTTTTTGGGTCCATGCAAGATCCCATTGAAAAAGGGATCATCGCCCGATTGTCGTACCCGGGCGGAAACGTGACTGGGAACGCCTTGATCGGGGACCATACCAAGCCGCTTGCCCTCCTTAAGGAGGCTGTTCCGACGGTTTCCAAGGTGGCTTTCATCTACGATCCGCTCACTCGACCCGGTGCTTACGGTGAGGCCAAGTTGAAGGAGATGCAGGAACATGCAAGCGCGCTGAACGTGCTGGTGCGGCCGCTCGCGTTGCGCGCCCCCGAGCTGACAGACGAAGTGTTCGCAGCGCTGCCGGCCGATACGAACGGACTCGTGTTCGAAAATTCGGTGGTCAATCTTATGGCCCAGGCGCGGCTTTGCGAACTTGGCGCGCAGCGCCGGTTACCGACCGTAGGTGCCTTCCCGGGGTTCAGCCGCTCGGGCTGCCTTATGAGCTATGGCGAGAACCTACCTCTCATTTATCGTCATGCCGCCATTTACGTCGACAAGATCCTCAAGGGTGCCGATGTTAGTAACTTGCCTGTCGAGCAGGCGACTAGGTTTGAACTAGTCATAAATTTGAGAGCCGCGAAAGCGCTTGGTCTCACGATTCCGGAAGCGTTCCTCGTCCGTGCTGACGAAGTGATAGAATAAGAATTTAGTTGAAAACGTGTGTGTCGCCGGCTGAGCTGGGGCGGCGGCCCACACGTTCGCTTCTGGTCCTTCTCGACCAATGCCGCCTGTATGTCGGCTCTCAGGGGTAGACCGGACCTAACAGAGATTGGGCAAAACCGTCGCTAATGACCCGAGGGAGACATCCACACCTTCAGACGGCGACATCTGGGCACTTATCCCCTACAATACTAATTAGCTTGGAGTTTGCACCAACTTGGGAAGCCAATGGCCAATGTTGTCATCGAGACAGCGGACGACTGCACACTTCTGAGGTTGTCGAATACGAACGCCAACCTGCTCACCATCGACGTCGTCCGTGAGTTGGCAATTGCCATGCGGGCTGCGTCGCGCTCGAGCCGCGCGATCCTGCTTTGTGGCGGCGAGAAGTTCTTTTCGAACGGCCTCGATCTGTCATGGGCCTTGACGCGTTCGGCTGATGAGATGCGGGCGATGTTCTTATCGCTGGGCGAACTCGTCATGCAGATGCTGGCAGCGCCTGTTCCGATCATTGGCGCCATCAAGGGACATGCAGTCGGCGCTGGAAAGACTTTGTTTTGCGCTTGCGATGTCCGGTTTGCGGCAAGCGGCCGCGTGCTCATCGGGGTTCCGGAAATCCTGCTCGGCGTTCCCAACCCCTATTTCGCCGATCAGCTTCTGCGGCACATAGCCGGCGACGCCGTGGCCAGCGAGTTGATTAATACAGGCCGGTTGATTGCCTCGGAGGAAGCCCAGCGGTACGGCATCGTCACCCATCTTGCCGAGAAAACTGTCGTCGAGGACGAAGCCTGGAAGCGGGCGCATGCCATGGCAGCCCTTTCTCAAGCGGCCTTTGCCGAAACAAAATCCATGCGAGTTGAGGCATTGACTGACACTATTCGCCGGAATCTCGACGCTCGCACCGAGCGCCTCATCGCAATCTGGATCAAGCCGGAAACCCAACAACGACTAAAAGCAGCCGCCGAGCGGGTTTCGAAATAAGGGAACATGCCTCTGTAGCAAGCTGGAGTCTTACTCCGAGCCGCACGCTCCTTGATCTATGATCGGCCAAAGACGCATTCGGTTCCCCAAAGGGTCGGAGACGAGTGTCCCGCAACGGGGGCGAGATCGAGGCGGATATTGGCTTGCTGCCAATGCCTTAGCGGCATATTCCGAAAGTCGGAAATTCCTCTTGCCCGCATGGACAAATCAATGCTATCCAATTCGGAAATGGCGAAGGAGGGTGATCTTTGGCTCAATCAGGCCAGCACTACTCAGATCTCGTGGAAATCGCCCGCCGCAATGGCGATTTCCGGCGGAATTACGGGATTTTGCTCGGCGCTTTCCTCTATCTGCGCTCGCTCAGCGCGGCGCGTGGCCGGTCGTTCGGCAGGGCAGGTGTGGTCTTCGGGCTGATCGCAGCTGTCTTGTCGTGGATTGCGAGACTCGGCTGGCCGTGGCCCCGGTAACTACCGCAGCGCATTGTTGATCAGTTTGGCAAGCCTGGCCGCCGCGAGAGCCGCCTAGCTGCGCGCGATGTTGCGGGCACTGGTTTCGTATTCGCGGGTCAAAAAGGCCAGATTATTCCCAAGGCTCACAGTGGGAGCATAGGCGTACTGCTTTGCGACCTCAGCACTTTCTTCGATCCGCTTCTGCGGGCCCGCGATAGCGGCAGCGACCTCGTTGACCCGATGCATGAGACTGGCTGCCCGCCGCTACAACCAGCGTCAAAGTACTAATCTCATCGTGCCGGCGACGAGTGTCAGCCAGACGAGCGAGAAACAGACGAGTCCGATAGAACTAAGTCTGGGTCAAAGGCGTTCCCTGTGGGGAACCGACCGCTGGCGCACATCAAGGGTGAATAGGGGGTCTCGAAATTACGCCGCCGGGCTCGAAATGAACGATCCCGGCGGCGCCTGTCTGGGTTGCTCAAACTCCCAGGAGCTAAATGCCTGCGGGGTGTCGCAATTGGCTTGGCGCTGGTCGCCAGCGTTACTTAACGATGCTTGGCGGATGACAGGCTTAAGACGCAATGAAGAAGCGCCATTGGACGGATGAGACGACAAGCCGTTGCTAGAAATGATCGAGCACAACGCATGTCACGACCGATAGTCGCGCGCCCGTCGGGACCAAGCGGCTCAGTTCGTACGGGTAGATGTTATTCGCAGGCGCAGGGGAAATCCCTACACGGAACGGATGGCCCGTAAGGGACGGCCCACTGCAAGCCGTATCGAGAGACATAGTCGCCGAGACGCGTTGAGCTATTTCGTCGCCTTTGAAGAGGGGTATTCCGGTGAAGCCGATTTAGGGGCATTCGGCGGGCCGTTACGCATGTTGGGTGGAAAGCTGCACATACTGCGTACGGTGTCATCGGTAATGACGACTGTCGCTCGTGTTGTACGGATCGACTTCGCCTACACCTCAAACGAGGGGCCTCCACACTATAGTCACGTAGCCGTGATCAGTCATCATGTTTTGATAAGCATTGGCACGACGTGAGCTTGATCAAGCAAAGGGGGTGGCACGCATGTTACAGGAGCGCGTTTGCTTTCTTTGTGAGCGCGACTACCGGTAGAAACCGTGATAAACCTCGGGTGAAAGCTTGCCTGAGGAGAGCGGACCGTGAGGTTAGCTACCCATTACGGCTTAGTGTTTTTCGATAACGAGCTGCTGTCCTTGCCCCCAAAAGAGCGAGGCGCGCTCTGTCTTTTGCTTCGTTTCTGTCCTGATCCCGTTCCCAAGGACCGCTTCGCTGACGAGGTATGGGGCGGCTCCGAAATGTCGGATGAAAGCCTCGCTCGATGCATCTCACAGCTTCGCCGCTTGCTTCCGATGGACGCCGATGTCACCATTCGCCCGATTTACGGGTTTGGATACCAGTTACAAGCAGCGCCGACGAGCATAAACACTGAGAAAGTTGCCCGGCATGCGCGTCTGGCGGATGCAGCCAATGGAAATCCGGAATGGACCGAATCTCTTTTGCATGCGCGCGGTTTGATGGACTACCGCGACGTTTCTGCAGTTGAACGTGCTAAAGAGATTTTACGTGATCTTATCGCAATAGCCCCTCGCTATATGCCGGCAAGGCTGCTGCTCATTGAAAATCTTGCACTCTATGTCTATTGGAATAGCGATCCAAACGGCGAGTTACTTGCTGAGGCGGAGCATCACTTAGGGATAGTTAGCAAACTTGCGCCGCAAACGCCTGGACTGGCCGCGATTGCAGGCCATCTCTGTGATATCAGTTGTGACTTTTCTGAAGCCGCTAAGCTTCATGCGCAGGCGATGCATGACGATCCGAATGATCCCAATACACACTATCTATTTGGCGTGCATCTCGATCTCATTGGAAGGCCGCGCGCGGCGGCAAACGCAATCCGTAAAGCGGTGCAGCTGAGGCCCTATTCCATAAACTTCCAAGTGATGTTGGCGCGACAAGAATATACAGCTGGCGACTTTGTAGCAGCTCGAACCACATCGTTACAGGTCCGAAAACAAGCTGAAAAGGACTTAACTTTCCGGTCCGTTTTGCATTCGTTGGATGTATTCATGGATGCGGAATCGGAGGGCGCAGAACAAGCTTATGACTCCGTGCCAACTACCTATATTTTCGGCCGATCGCATTTGGGCTACCTTTTTGCGAAACGTGGTGATCGAGAGAAGGCAATCGAGGTAATTCGGCGGGCTGGTTCATCTCATCCCGGCATCGCAGCGACGTTTGTGCCCGTACTGCTTGAGCTCGGCTTTATCGATGAGGCTATCGACCGTGCTGAGCTGGCTCTCAAGAAGCGTGTGGGCTTCTTGCCGGGCTTATTACGGAAGCCCGAGAACAGGAGACTGACTATACATCCGCGTTTCGCGAAGCTGCAGCAAGATGCGTTTCGTGGAAACTCGTAAAGCCGGCAGAGTTCCGAAGGATCCTTGAAGCTGATGATCATATTTTGATCAAGATTGCAGCGGTGGGCTCAGGCTAGTTTAAGAGGTGAAAGGATCGCTTCAAGGTGAGGACCTTCGATATCTATCGGTAAGAACTTCTAGGACCAGTCTTACCGCTTCATCGATGGGGCCGGGGAGTAGTCGGGCATTCGGTGTGGGAGGCTGTACATGCGCATTCCAGTGCATGAAAGGTTCGCAAAGTTTGTGCCTGCTGGCATGGCTTTCGTTTGGATTTGCGCAATCACCTTGGCGCAAATTATTTTCGCGACGACGCTCACCGCCGGTGAAGGATTTAGCGCTTTTCGTTACGTGGGCGAGCCTGAAAAGCCTTCACCTGAGAGTGCGCTGCAAGCCGCGCAGAAGAAATCCACGAAGGCTAAGCGGGGCACCTCAATGCGCCCGTCGGTATCGGCAGGTAATATGTACTCCCCGGCGGCGGGTGCATTCGGACCGGTGCCGACAAAATTCGTTTCACTTGTCAATGCTGCGCCGCTCCTCCTGCCGTATGTCAATAACGCGCCAGTATTTGGTGTGCCCGGCACGGTAGTTGGAGATTTTTGGAACCGAACCCAGGTTACGGGTGATTGGGGTGGAACTCGAACCGAGTTAGCGCGAAAAGGCTTCTTCTTCGATGCCTATACAACGACGACCTATCAGAACGTCACATCCGGCGGCATAAAGACCGGTGAGTCTGGCTACAACAATACGCAGATATCGGCGAACATTGATACTGGACGTGCGGGATGGTGGTCTGGAGGGCTACTCCACTTCACTGCGCAGGCCCGCAACGGATCCGCGCCCGATGAAACCTTTAATGTGGGCTCATATGTGCCCCATCACTATGGCTTGCTGCTTCCCGGGCCAGAGCTTTCGAATAACATTTACCCGTCTGACTTCTACATCGCCCAAGCTCTGGGCCCGCAGGTTAGCGTGATCGTTGGAAAAATCAGTGGTCTTTTCCTTCCGGACCAGACGCTTTTCGCTAACACCTATAAATACGCATTCACTAATTTCAATTTCAACAAGAACCCATTCTTCGCGAACTTTTATGGTCCAACGGCTTGGGCCGCACTTGGGGTGTGGATACCTGCTCAGTGGCTGGTCCTTGAAGGAGGCGTACTCGATCCAAATTCGAAGGGTGACAACTTTGCGAAGGATGCCTTTGATCGCGTCAACATTTACGGACAAGCAACTTTCAACTACGCCCCGGGGGGGTTGCCAGGTCAGCTATCGGTAGCGGGAAATTGGACCAACAAGCCTAAAATCGACTTGCAATCACCGTTCACGCTGACGTTCCCAAGCCAGCTCAGTCAGGGACTGGCCCTATTAACGACCAATACTCTAACCCAAACGCTCCCTACTGCCACTTCAGCGCCAGCAGGTTTGCCGGCCATTTCGATAAACTACAAAGGAGAGAGCTGGTTTTCGATCGCAAACTTCTCGCAGTATCTCTACGTGATGGATGATCCCAGGGAAATAGCGCCACTGCTTAAAAGCGGTCAGTTACTTCGTGGTGTCGGAGTCTTTGGCCGCTTCGGGTACTCTCCTGCCGAGACAAACATCGTCGACCGGCATGCTAGCATCGGGCTCTTTGCCCACGGCCTTTTGGATACCCGAAAATACGATAGCTTCGGGGTTGCGTACTACTATAACGGCATCAGTAGTGACTTGAAGAATACAGTATCTCGGCTCACCTCCGGTGGACTTACGATTGAAGATGAGAAGGGGATTGAAGTCTTCTACGATTTTGCCGTTACCCCTGCGATACGGTTGATCCCAAGCTACCAGCACATCTGGAATCCGCTTTTGGCTCAAGTTCAGAGCAGGGCAAACCACGCGGACGTGTTCCTTACTCGTGCTACTATTGCCTGGTGATCATTGGGAAGCCCCCATAGATCAATGTGCATCGTGATATCGAAAGCCACGGCGCTATCGCGAATTTGAGCGGGACCCCCAAGATATTGGAACGCCGCCAATAAGTCATGGCGGTTCAAGTCACGCGAGGGCCCGCCTTTTTTCGGGCGCCATAGACGTGATCCCGACAGAAAAGTTCGAGTCGGCAGTCCGGCTCACATGGTCGGAGAGTTGCTGCATGCCGACCGACGCATACTCGGGATCTGTATCAAACTATGAATACGGACGCAGAACGCAACGTTCTGCAAATTTTAGATGTGATTAGCGATGTCGCAATAATCCTCAGAGATCCGAGTTGACGGTCTAAATGGCGTGGATGCCAGTTGTGGTCAGCGATAATCCTTTGATCAAGATTCTTGGTACATCCGCAGCTACGCTGAACGGGTCTCAGCAAACTGTCCCGAGGACTGCGTCATGACCCGAGTGCCATTGAAGTTGATGATGTCGGTTGCGGTAGTACTAAGCTCGGTTAGCACTGAACAGGTCTTAGCCCAAGACAAAGTCTCTTTCGCTCGCCAGGTTCAACCGATCCTCGATTCTAAATGTGTATCTTGTCATTCTTGCTACGATTCCCCCGGACAGCTTGATTTGCGTAACGCAAAAGGCGTGGAACGTGGGGCGATCAAGATGGATCCCTATCAGCTGCTGCGAACCACCCCGATCGAGCCGACGCTTCTCTGGGATAATCCGAACACGATCGAGGATTGGCGCAAGATCGGATTCTTCTCTGTAACTGACGGGGGAAATAAGTCCATTCTCGCAAAAATGCTGCAACTCGGGAAAGCGAATCCAGTTGAGCCCCGCGCTAAGTTTCCGGCAGAAATTGAGATAGACGCTATTGCGCGAAAGAACGTTTTACCAACGGCATCAGAACTCAATGACTACGCGCGGAAGCATCCGAAGGAGGGCATGCCGTTCGCGACCGCGGGACTTACGGACCAGGAATTTGAGACGCTCCTGAAATGGCTGGAGCAAGGAGCGGTATTCGACGAAGTCGCGGCTCAACCGACTCCTATCGAACAAGCTGAAATCGACAAGTGGGAATCCTTTCTGAATGCCACTGATGATCGATCAAAACTTGTTGCTCGATATATTTACGAGCATTGGTATCTCTTTCATGTCTATTTCGACAACGCGGGAACGGGTCACTTTTTCCAACTGATACGATCGTCAACGCCAAGTGGGCTGCCGCCTGTGCCGGTACGGCAACACTTGCCTAATGATCCAGTAGATGGACCAATCTACTATCGCTGGAAACTTGTAGATCAGACGCTTTGTGCCAAGCAGCATCAGCTCGTCCTGAATGCATCAAACGACAGGCTCGGTCGCTATAAGAGCATCTTTAACGAGACAAACTGGGAAGTGAGTAAGTTGCCTGGCTATTCTAGGCAGGCACAGATGGATCCGCTAAATACATTCGCGGCGATTCCGGCGAAGCTGCGATACAAATTCATGCTCGCGGACGCTTGGTATTATCGGGCAACTGTTAGCTGGGGATCGTCGTGCCGTGGTAATCTGATTGTGGGAGTGGTGCAGGACGTTGAATGGACGTTCTTCGAAAACCCAGAAACATCCTTGTACGTTAACGATGAACAATTTCGTGCGGCTTTGGCACCTTATGTTGGCCTTAAGGACACCGAAGATCTCATTGCCTACATAGGCGTGACGAAGGATTTTATCGCCCGTCGCAATGAGGCGATCCGTCTCACGGCATCTCGTCTGTCGCAGGCGTCGGGCAACCGCTCGCGCATCGAGGACATCTGGGCCGGAGATCAGGTCGGCGACGTGCCAATGGTCATGCCATTTCGTAACGGCGACAACGCGTTCGTACCTCAACCCGGAAGCGCCGTAGGGGACTACCCAAAGACCGGCTGGGTCTTGGACCTTCCGATCATGGAGCGCCTTTTGTACGAGGCCGTGTACAACTTCGATCTCTTCGGAGAGTCGAGCCCAATGCTCGGCTTGCGAGAAGGCGCTGGAATGTCGAGGAGGCTGGCAGAGTTGAATTTTCTCCGTTTTCTACCGGCTGATAAGCGGTTGGCGATATATAGCAGTTGGTACGACACCGCTCTGTCGCGCCTGAAGCCGGAACAATCACTGCCCGATCTCGGTCCAGACCTCACGTTACCCGCAGCGATCAACTATAAGACCAGCGACCCGCAGCGCGAGTTCTACGACATGGCGCTGCAACGCGTGAGCAAATTTGTGAAGTCAGCCGATCCGATAAACAGGCCACAAGCCGGCGATAATCCTGATCCGGTGACGAGGGCTATGATCTCGATCGTGGCAGCTGGAAAGCAGCAAACACCCTCGTGGCGAAAGTTCAAGACGCGCCTTCCAGAAGCGACATTCTTGCGAATCGACTCGCCTGGAAAGGATCCTTCAATCTATACGATGACTATGGATCGTGAGCTAGCAACCAAGGCATTTGCAATAAATGAACTTCAAGGGGCGGACCCAACGAAAGACAAGATTACGATATCTCCTGGCATTCTGACGGTTTACCCGAATTTCATGTTCAGGATCGATGAAAAGGACATTGAGGAGTTTGCGTCAAAGCTCACTAACGCGGATAGCGAGCAACAGTTCACAGCGGTGGTGGATCGGTGGGGAGTCCGGCGTTCAGATCCCCAGTTTTGGACGATGATCCATTCCGCCACTGACTATGTACGCAGAACTGATCCTCCGAGGGCCGCGATATTCGACGTCAATCGTTATAAGAACTTCTAGGTGCAAAAAAGCGCCCTAAACGCCGTCAGCTGATCGCGATGGGGCAGTACCATCGGTAGACCATCGAGTGTCCGCTGGCGGTCTGTGGACCTGAGCGGACGCGAGATTGGCGCCGGCGAGACGTCCACTTGTGATGGCAAGATAACGCGAAGCCGAACACTAACTCCGCTGATGGACGATTAGCGCGGCCTTGCCGATGGCGCGGTCACATAACGGGGCGGTGGTTCCCAGAAGGCATTCTGCGTGCGGGCAGCGATTATGCGGGCGTGGGTGCGACTCATATGGGTAGCCGCCTTGGCGGCGTTTCTGACGGGATGTGCGACAGCATATAACTTGCCTGGCAACCTTCCGCTCAGTGAAGGGGTTACCAACAACGATTTCGGACGAGAGGGTCGCAGCCAGGAAGACGATTTGATGTTGGCGCTGTCATTCTCTGGCGGCGGTATGCGCGCTGCTGCTTTCTCGTTCGGCGTATTGACCGAGCTCCACCGCTCCCGAGTCGGTTCCAATCAGGCAAAATCACTGCTCGACCGGGTGAACTTCGTATCGGGTGTGTCCGGTGGCTCGGTGACCGCGGCCTATTTCGGTCTTAAGAAGAGTGCCGCATTGGATGATTTTCGCGAGCGCTTCCTGCTGCGAAATGCCGAAGAAGGCCTCAATAGCCGGGCTACGCTCGGCAATATCGGCCGTGCTGTCGGCGGCGGTGCCAACGATAGCCAATTCACCAATTGGCTCGATCAAAACCTTTTCGATGGCGCGCGGTACGACGCTTTTGGCGAAGCCAGGTATCCGCGGGTGTGGATCAATGCCTCTGATGTTTATAATCGCACGCCGTTCGTTTTCGGGAAGACCGCATTCGACGCGCTATGCAGCGATATCGGCACCTATCGTATCGCTGAAGCGGTCGCGGCCTCGGCAGCGGTGCCGCTTGCGTTTGCACCGATCGTATTGGAAACGTTTCCTGGTGGCTGTGCGACGCGGTTGCCTGCCTGGATTGAGCGTGCTCGCCGCGATGCGGACGCGCAACCCTTGCTGCGAGCGTTCGCCGAAGCCAATACGCGCTACCACGATGGCTCTATGCGTTTTGTAAAGCTGCTCGACGGCGGCTTGGTCGACAATTTCGGCCTATCTGGATTTACGATCGCGCTGTTGGCGGCGCAGCATCCGTACCAGCCGATGACAGAGCGGCAAGCCGTGAAGATCCGGCGTATCATGTTCCTTGTCGTCGACGCCGGCCGCGGCATATCGGGCGACTTCGCGCAGCGGATCGAGGGACCGAGCGGCGTCGAATTGGTGTCGGCAGCGGCCGATACTGCAATCGACGCCAGCGTCCGATCGAGCTACGCGGCTTTCTCAACGCTGGTTGCTGACTGGACCAACAAAATAAAGCGCTGGCGCTGCGGCCTTTCCGCAGCCGAACGGTTACAGCTCGGGGTCGGCCCGAACTGGCGTTGTGGCGACGTTAATCTGTTTATCGAACGGGTCAATTTCGAGCAGCTCGGCCCGGCGCGCGCGAGCATTCTCAACGCGGTTCCTACCCGGTTCGTGCTGCCTTCCGAGCAGATCGATCTCCTTATTGAAGGAGGCGCCGACGCGCTTCGTCGAAGCCGATCCTATCAGGCGTTTCGCCGCGGGCTCTGATTGGCATCAAGGACGAAGATCGCTTTTAGCATCTACAGTCATCGAAGAAGAGGATCGACCACAACATCAACCGACCTCACACAAGCCTCAACGGGCTCACACCGACCAAGTTTGCAAACTGCCCGCATCGGGGCCAAACCGGAACTCACTCTCCCTATAAACGGGGGCAAAAAGGGGACCTGCCAAACTGGTATGAAAACTAGGGCGCGGACTCATAACGCGCGGCCAGCCATTAGCTGCATAGATGCGAGTTGGACGAAGGTAAGGTAGTTTCCTGCAAGCCTGTCGTAACGTGTCGCCAAACGACGACATTGCTTGCCCGTTGAAAAACCGTTCGACTTGGTTGCGAGCGCGATAAAGGTGCGGGCTTAAGCAGATCGTATCGCTGCGATTCCTCTTCGGGGGGATGTTGGCCTACCCGCCCTTTTTTATGGCCAGCTCTCTTATCCAGTCGGCGTCATAGCCGCGGTCGGCGAGCAGCATTGACCCGGGCTTCAGGCGAGAGAGCAGTTTTCCGGCAAGTCGAACGTTGTGGGCCTCGCCGGGGCTCAACGCCAACCGTACCGGCAGACAATCTCTGCTGAAACCCGTCAAAAATAATGCCTTAGGCGGACGTAACATCGAGGGTCTATTGGTCGCTGTTGATTTGCATGGAGCCGTCCAGATTCCGTGTTAGCCACGTAGTCACTCGTCACATGACGCCGCCGGTTCTATAGGTACCCGGGCTAGGATCTAAAGATGGTCGGCACCGAACATTTCCAACTTCAGTTTGCCATACCGTGGGTGAATAGCGAGCCGGGCGTTCTCCGGCTTTCGTAATAGACCGGGCAAAAAGCCTACCTTGGCATTCAGGGCAGCCTCAACGCGTTCCATCGCTTCGTCGATCAATCCAAGTTCTAGCAGCGCCGGCAGGAAGCTCGCCGCGCGCTCTGCGCCTGAGCTGCCGAATCGTCTGATGATTTCAATTGCTTTTTCTCGTTCCCCAAGCTTCGCAAAATGGTGACTAAGGTGGGATCTGCCGAAAATGTATGAAAGCGGCACCTCGCTATGCACATTTTCGGCATCACTAGGTTTACCGCCCATAAGAGTTTCGAGAAAACGCAGGTGGGAACGGTAGGTGGGATCATTCTCCGCTTCCGATCGGACGCTGGAAGAAGTGTCCATTGCCTTCTGGAAATTTCCCGCGACGTATTCTTGCCGTGCTAGCACTACTTTGTAGGTCACCGAATGCGGCCTAAGCTCAACGGCCCTTCTCATCAATTGTACTGCTTCGAGCGGCTTACCAATCCAATGCATGTGAAGCCCGCGCAAGTAGTGCGTGTTGGGATCGTCAGCATTCTCGCTCGCTGCGCGCATGAAATGCAAATCGGCTTCGTCAAACCGGCGCGAAATATCGCATACATGGCCAGAAATCGCCGCCAGTCCCGGAGTTTTGGGCGCGCGTTGGGAGACTACGCTAACATGATACTCGGCTTCGGAAATCAGCTCACCATTCGGGTCACTACTCCAGACGGCGAACAAGGCAAGGTTTTCGATCAACAGAACGCGAGCCGGCATATAATGTGGCGCTTCAGCAACAAGATTGCGCAGTATTTCCCTTGCGCAATTAATGGCCGTCGCATCGCGTCCATCCATCAGATTTCGTGCATGCAGCAGCGTTTCCACCCATCTCGGATGGCCGATCGCGGCGTCAACCAGTCGCGAATGTTTCGAAAGTGTCCTGGTGGTCGTTTCCTGCAAGATCGGAACGGATAGCTGATAACCAAAACCGTACACCGGACGAATGGTAATTCCGGTATCGAGCGGCAGTAAGCGCCGCAAATGCGAAACGCAGCGGGCCAGGCTTTCGTCCGACATCTCCGACTGGCCCCAGACCTCGTCCGCAAAGCGATCTTTTGAAACCGGATCTGGCGAGAAACGAAGTAACAAAGAGAGTGCGGCCCTCTCTTTCGGGGGCAATACGAGAAGTTTTCGATCGAAGAAAATTAATCCGTCACGGGTTGTTAGGCGCAAGCTCACTCTCCTAGACGTCGGACGCTGTTATCTGTCTAATCAATTGTACTCCAGCAGCAACGCTATTTGGTGTTACGCAGGTTGCCAGATCAGCAAACGCTTCCGCTTACCCTTGCGCAACTGCTTGATTCTTCGGGCGGATGACCAAGCGCGGCCGATCCTTACGGAATTCTGATGAAGCATCACGTTGTCTTGCGACTAGTTGTACCGGGGGCCGAGGTTAGTCGAGCCGGGCGCACGACCGCTCGGCTATATCCAATGGCGGCGTTTAGTCCGCATTTTGGCGGGTGTGCGAATACTGGCCATCAGGTGCGCGATCGACTCTTCGAATAAGCGCCCCATCTCAAAGCCGGATGGCGGCAAGCTGCAGGCGATCGGGCGAACTCCCTTCTTTCTGCGGCAATAAAGGAAAAACATCATTCTTTGATCAAGATTTCTGGAGGGAGTTTCGAATAATTGAGCCATCGTACACTCCGCTCGAGGCATGTGTTGTGACCGAACGAAAGCGCGGTAAGATCGTAACGCTCCTCTCGGTACTATTTAGCTTTGCGGCTTTGAATTGCTACGCTGCCGGCACACCGGAGCAACGGCGGGCCTGCAGAAGTGATGCGCTGAGATTGTGCGGGGATTTTGTTCCAGACGTTCCTAAGATAACCGCATGTATGGAAAAAAATATCAAAAAACTGAGTCCGATCTGTCGTGCCCAATTCAAATGAGTTGCTGAGGCCGTCGTTCCAAATCTGCTTTGGCGCGGATGCCGGACGGATCTAACGGTTGGGTATCCGGAGTGTGAGTTTTTTTTCAATCTTGTCGATGGAGTATCAAATGACAAAGCGTCTTTCGGAGCAACTTACTGAACTGGTAACTCGCGCAAAGAGCGCTGAAGACACACTTGATGCCACCAAGAGCAAGGCCCACGACAAGGTGATCAGGTTGCGGGAAGAGGCGCATGCAACAGCAATCAAGGCCGTCGAGAGGATAAACCAAGAAGCTAATTCGGTTAGCGGCAAGGCCGCGACGAATTGGGAGGCCATTAAAGCGAAGATTTCCCTAGACATGGACCATTTGAAGTCCAAGATCGCGGTGGTGAAGCAAGAGCGCGACATGAAGCGAGCGCAAGAGCGGGCCGATTGGCTAGAATGGGAAGCAGGTTTCGCCATCGATTACGCCATCGCTTCCGTCGAGCAGGCAAAGCTTGCAGTACTGGATGCTATCGATGGCCGCCTAGCGGCGGAGGAAGTAAAGCAAGGTTGAGCTTTCTTTGCTCGTAAACACATACGAGACTCGGAGATTTGCCGAAGGGAGGTATCCCGAGGCACCTCAGCACTTTCCTCGATCCACTTCTGCGGGTCCGGAATAGCCCCAGCGACCTCGTTGACGGAAAGGCTTTCGAGCTCGTCCTTGGTGTCGGCGTCAAAGACCGCCCCATAAGACGAAACATTGCTACCAAAAAGACTGTCCCAATAGGCGTGCAGCGCCACCATCTCCCCGGTTGCCGGAATCACCTGTTCCGCATTGCCGCCGGCATCGCCATCCGGACTCTGCCGCGTGTAGCGTCCGCTGCCATGCAGCGGCTGATGCGTGTCGCCAACGAGATGCAGAATCCAAACGAGATCATAGGTGCGAACATCATCCGATGCGCGCGAGCTTGCCGGCAACGCGGCGATCATCAGTTTTGGCTGCGTTACGAGGTCAACAGAATTTTGCGGAGGAAGCGGCGTAGCGTCCGGAGACCAGTTGATGTCCTTGTAGTGCCAATAGGCATGCTGGTTCTTATCCGCATGGCCAATGTTCTGGCTGGCCGCCGGGCCGTCGCGCGTATAACCATATTCCTTGGTCGTGATGTCATCGGCCCAGGTCGCGGCATGGACAAACGCGTAAAGCTTGGCGGTCTTCGGGGTCCGTGATCCCCGCGGTCCATTTGCCGTAGTCCGGATTTAGCCTCAGCAGGACGTCGACCTTGTCCTTCACGGGGCTCTCAAGTTTCTCGTAGGCCACATAAGCGATTTGCATGTGCCCGGCATCCGACCAGGCACGGGGCAGGGACCACGAGATTTCCAAGGATCAGGGCAATGCCAGAAAGGATGCCCAGCGTACGCCGCGATGCCATTGAAAATTCTCCCAGCAGAGTGCGCTTGCGTAGTCTAAACCTTGGCGCATCGACCGGCTGTGAATGGCTTCACAAGTCGAAAGTGCGAGGAACGGACCTTCCTAACCTAGCTGTGGCAGGCTAACCTTTTAAGACATGCAAAGTGGAGCCTCAATTGACCAAGCCACCCGAAATGGGCCAACCCGATAAGGGAAATGTGCCGACCTTCGAAAACCAAAATGATGTACCGACGATCTATTTCGATATTGCTCCGGCATACGGGGTTATGAGCGGGATCGTGCAAGTTGAGCTGGGCGCCCGCATTCTCGTCCCGCACCAGGACGATACCGTAGACGTCCGGTTCGTGTCGTGCGGGCGACTTCGATGTAGCGCTGCGGCAGCCATTCACCTGCGGAATGCGATCGACGCTTCCTTGAAGATGCTTGAGCAACCGCAGCCAAATCCTGTAGGCGCTTCGAAGCTGAATTGATCGGGATCATCCTTGAAGTGGACTTTGATCGACCTCGGGTTGGCTTTTTCCTGCCTGGACGGAACTGAGTAGAGATTGCACATCCAAGCTGGCGCACTAACCTTCTCGACTGATCCCCAGGTGTTTGGCGCAGACGCTGCCGTAGAAATCAATATTTCCAATCGCTTCCCGGCGCCCCGCACTGGAATCTTCGGTGGTGAGTTTCGTCACGATGCCGGCTGGCGAAGCAATCACATTGATCTTGCAGAACTTGGTCGTAGCGGATCCGCTGCTGCCATATCGGTCCCGATCGATCTCAATATTCGTAACCGACGATAGCTGCCAGAGATAGGAAGTTTCGCCCGTGCTCATTTTGAATTGGGCGGCTGGGGGGCCAAACTTGACCACAAGCGCGTCAACACTCTTGCCGACATATTCGTCGCCCAGCTTGGCGCGAACCTCCTGTGAGGTCGCGTAACAGCCGCCCAAGGCGACACAGATTGCCATAACTCCGAGAATGCGCACCTCAGATCTCCCCAACCCGCCGGAATAGAAGCGCAACCAGAGCGGGAGATCAAGGACTTGACGTGCTCTACGTCGGTTTGCGGACGATCTGGAAGCCGTTCGCATCCAGTTCGGCTAAGACGACTTTGGTCAGGTGCGCGCTCTCCTCTGGTTGTATCCAGTGATCGTGCGAAGCGGGATCGTCTTCTCTAGGGTATTTGACAAACGCGGAATGGATTGCAGCGTAAATAACATCTCTTGGATCAGACATTTGTGCCTCCGGTTGAATCGATAGCATGTCGGAGACTGAAAATCGATCCAACTTGGCCGCCATCTGATCGCGTTGAAAATCATTAAGCCGCCCAACGAGATGCAGCAGCAGACGCCTCGACGCCGCAACCTCATTTAGGACCACGAGATGGCGCCGCCCAGCCGCCACGAGTACTGCTTCCAGAACGGCATCCGAGATGGCCATAAGGGCGACGAGATGGCGTCCCGTAGGTCCGTTCTCGCCATCGAGCCAATTCTTTACCGCCCGGGGATGGGCGCCGGTGAGTTTGCAGATGGTTTTGACCGCCCGATGGGTATCGCCAAAGTCGTCGCGCAGAGCCTTTGCGACCATCGCTGCGAAACGTGTAGGCAGCACGACGTCGAGCTGCGGCGGAAAGTTATTTCCAGAAACAGACCGAAAATTTCGGGGTATCGAAGTCGTCGACATGATGCGCCTCCGATCATTATCGTCGAGCATCCTGGCTAGGGGCGGTACGATGAATGCGCCGCGTAGTACAAGTACAGCTGCTCCAGCGGTGCGCCCCACGGCTCGAGCAGCTCAATATATCCGTATGTCCACGGATCATCAAAAATACTCGACTGAAAATCAGGCGTTGGCGATCGCAGCCTATGCTTTTGAGCGCGATATCGAGGTCGTTCGAACCTACGTTGATGAGGCACGCAGCGGGGTAACGATCGCGCGCCGAAACGCATTGAACCGTCTCCTGCATGAGGTGAGAGACGGGCAGGCGGACTACAATATGATTCTCGTTTACGACGTGAGCCGGTGGGGACGGTTTCAAGACGCGGATGAGGCGGCGTATTATGAGTTCACGTGCAAGAAGGCGGGCATCACCGTTGAATACTGTGGGGAAGATTTTGAGAACGATGGAAGCTTCATTGCCAGCATTGCCAAGCAACTGAAGCGGATAGGGGCAGGTCAATTCAGTCGGGACTTGGGAAAGAAGGTCTTTGCTGCACAATGCCACCTCGCTCGGTTAGGGTTCAAACAAGGAGGGTTCGTAGGTTACGCTCTGCGTAGAGAATTGATGGACTGCAGCGGTGTTTCCAAGGGCTTTTTAGATCACGGTCAACGCAAGGCCCTGCAGAGCGACCGAGTCTTGCTGCGTCCCGGGCCGAGCGATGAGCAGGAAGTCGTTAGAGGCATATTTCGTAGCTTCGTTGAAGGACGGAAGTGTGAATCGCGAATCGCTCGCGAACTAAACGACCAAGGCTTCCGCAACCAGTTTGGGCGGCTATGGACCAGCTGGACAATCCGACATGTCTTACGAAACGAGAATTACATCGGCAAGAACGTTTACAATCGCACAAGTTTCCGCTTGGGACAGAAACCGAGGCCTAATCCGCCAGATCAGTGGATTAGATCAGACGCCTCATTTCAGCCCATCGTCGAGCCGGCGCTCTTC
This sequence comes from Bradyrhizobium sp., assembly GCA_046349015.1. GTDB lineage: Bacteria > Pseudomonadota > Alphaproteobacteria > Rhizobiales > Xanthobacteraceae > Bradyrhizobium. Next base: position 44,704 of record JAXMDE010000004.1, read on the forward strand.
GTCAAAGCTCAGCAAATCACTTCACGGCGACGGCTGGTTCTGTCCAATGACGAGATGCTCGCACGTCTGAAGGCGTTGTTGGAAGATAAGGGAGAGCTGACGCGGTCAATCATCGATGCCGCTTTCACGCTCCCTTGCCACACCGTTTACATAAGGCGATTTGGTAGCTTAAGGAAAGCCTATTCCGCGATCGGCTATGTCCCTGATCATCTCAAGTACAACGACGGCAAGCGCGCCGTAATCGAAACGCTGGTCGAGTTCCGTGAGACGCTGGTGGATGAATTGGTCGGTGCTGGGCACGCCGTAGCATTTAGCCAGGAGGCCGGATACCTGACAGTCGATCGGTCCGTCGCGGTTTCCGTGGCGATTGCCCGCTGTCACTATCAACGCGATAGATTTCCGCGATGGACCATAGGCCGCAAGCTGGATCGAAGCCTCGACTTGATCGTTGCTGCTCGTATGGATGAAGCAAACTTGTCCGTCCTCGACTATCTCGTTGTGCCGCCAAGCCGGCTACCCCGCAGCTCAATCCCAATTGGATGGCGGAACCCCGCAAGCGTAAACGACAGTCTCCTGAAGACATTGGATGAGGTGGTCGTCGCAATTCAAAAGCATACTAGGTTCAAGAAGCAGAAAGTGAGGGAGAAACGACCGACCGTCAGGCGAGGACCTCCCCCCGAGAGTTGAATGGGTTGCTCTATAGCGGCTCGTTCCCGGATCAGTTGGGGGCCGCGCGGCCGGGAGAGTCCGATCTCCCTCCACGACACCAGTGCTTCTCAGGCAGCTGGGCTATCTCCAAAGGGCTAGATACCCCCAAGTTTGAAATTTCGGCCGCCCGTAGGGCCGGAAAAGCCATTAGGAGGCCGAGCCGAGGCGGACCCGTCACTCGTAGCCTGACGTTGTTTCCGTAGACACGTTTTGCACTGCGGCAAATCGCCCTTTTGCGCGTCTGCGCTCCCGCCAGACGGGCGATTTTTGCGCCCCGACCTAACGGCCGGGCTCGGGCTGGAGCAAGTTTGTTTCTAGGTTCTCTCCCTCCGCCAGCACACTACTGTCCGGCCCGGACACATGGGTAACGGAACGTACTTAAGACATGGGTGACAACCTCGTGCCGAACGGGTTGTCGGGCGGTTGCAGGGTTTTCTGCTCCAGGTCGAAGTATCCCAGATCACAGTGCAAGAAGCTGACAAGCCAAATGCCTTCGTCGACTTCCTTCCTTGATACCGAGCTTGCAGTGACCAACCGCTTCTGGCGCGACGCCTCATCGCGCCTGGAAATGCGCCACCACCGAGAAACGCAAGCGGTCGGCCTGGGCGAGGTACATATCGGAATAGAGGTGACGGGAGCGCAGGGTGACGCGACCGCGGGCGCTGGTATAGCTCAGCCCTTCCGCGGACTGCATCAGCGCATCGACCCGGAACGAGCGGGCCTTGCGTGAAAGCTCTGCGTAGAGCTGCAAGCCTTCGTAGCAGGATTGGCCGATCGTGTTGGGCACCGGGGCCTCATTGCCGAAGCTCGCTTGATAGCGCTCGAGAAACGCGAGATTGTCCTGCGTGTTCAACTCGGACAGATAGCCCGTCGTAAAGTAGAGGTTGTCGGATTTGCGTGCACCGATGCCCAACAGCGTGTTTTCCTCGCTCGCCGTCGAAAGCCTCAGGATGGATGTCAGTCCCTTGTCGGCGAACGCGCGATTGAACATGACGCAATCGCCGCCGACCATCGAAACGAGCACGGCGTCAGGTCGTTCGCGCCGGATCTCGTCCAGATAAGGGTCGTAGTCGACACAGCCGAACGGCACATAGCTCGTTCCGACGATCTGGCCGCCCGCCGCCTTGACATAGCGCCGCGCGGCACGATGGGTTTGCCGAGGCCAGACATAGTCGTTTCCAATCAGGAACCAGCGACGCGCACTACGATGCTCGGCCAGCCAGTTGATCGCAGGTTTCAGCTGCTGGGACGGTGTCTCTCCAACCAGGAAGACGCCATACGACCGCTCGCCTCCTTCATAGACCGGGGTGTACACATAGGGCACGCGCCCGCGCAGTCTTTTTATGAGGGCCTGACGTACCGCACTGATGTGCATGCCGATGATGGCTTCCGCGCCGCTCTCTGCAAGCAGGTCGATCGTGTCGTCCGCGATCATGTCGGGATCGCCGCCGGCGTCCAGGAATATCAACTCGACTTCGCGGCCGAGGATTCCACCCGCGGCGTTGATCTCATGACATCCAAGCCGTGCGCTGGTCTGGCAGGAGGGGCCCCACAGGCCGGCCGGACCGCTCAACGGGACCAGCATCGCGATTTTCAGGCGGTCCGACGGGCGACGCGAGCGCAATCCCGCCAGATCGAGACTGTCCGAGCGTTGCAGTGCAAAACCCGGAAGCGGGGGGCGCGCTCCAACTGGCGTCTTGCTGATGAAAACCATCGACCCCTCTCATTCCCCGCGCCGATCCAGGTTCGGAGCTTGGGGAGTTCGACAATATTTGACTTGTCGAGGAATGCTGGCAAGCCCTATCAAGACGAAAAGTCCCCATTTCGGTATAGGTGCTTACCTTCATGGCACGCACGCGCCCCATCAACGAGCATATTGCCTATTTGCTGGCACAGGCCAATCGCCAGGTGCAGCGGCAACTCGATGACGAGTTTCGCGCTGAGGGCGTGCCTGTCGAACAGTGGCGGATACTGACGCTGCTGACCGAAAAGAACGGGCGGTCGATGAGCGACCTCACTCAGGCAGCGCTGTTGAACCATCCAACCCTCACCAAGATGATCGACCGCATGATCTCCGACGCCCTGGTTTATCGGCGGGCCGATCCGGCGGACGGAAGGCGCGTGCTGATCTTCATTTCCGAACGCGGCCGCGCCATCAATGAACGTCTCAGTCGGCTGGCCAACCAACACCTGGCGGGGCTGATCGAGGACTATGGCGATCGTCAGACCGAGACACTGAGGCGCCTGCTCGGAGATCTGATTCAGCGCACCAGTTGATGTCCGCCGCGCCTTCTCGGTCGCGCTTTCTCTGTCGCATTGCGTGTGGTGCCCGTCGAGTGCACGTGAGCTGCGGCCTAGGTCTCCTCGCTCAAACGCAATAGCCACCGGAAGCCGGGCGGTAGCTTCCGGCGCATTACTTGACTTTTCAAATAACGTCTGTTTTGCTCGACGCGTAAGCCCGATGAAAGTGGCTGACGCGAGGGACGCGTATGATCATCTTGAGCGTGTTGATCGCCCTTGCGGTCGCGATCATCATCGTCGCTATTGTTGTGGCCTTTCTCAACCGCTTCTATCGTAAGTCAACGCGCGACCTTGCGCTGGTACGGACGGGCTTCGGCGGCCAACGCATCATCATCTCGGGCGGATGTGTCGCGCTGCCGTTTCTGCACCGCATCGAAGAAGTCAATATGCGTACGGTCCGGATCGAAGTCCGGCGTACCGCCGAGAAATCCCTCATCACCGAAGATCGCATGCGGGTCGACGTGGAGTTTGAATTCTACGTCCGTGTCCTGCCGACGTCGGAAGGAATTGCGACTGCCGCGCAGGCATTGGGCGCGAAATCGCTGAATTCGGACGGCATCCGAAACCTGCTGGAAGGCCGTTTCGTCGACGCGATACAGGCCATCGCGGGACGACAGACGATGGACGCACTGCACGAGAGGCGTGCGGAGTTTTCCCACCAGATCGCCGAGCAATTGCGCGACAATCTCAGCCAGAACGGCATGCTGCTCGACTCGGTCTCTCTGACGCGGCTGGACCAGTCCGCATTCTCGGCGTTCGACGAGAACAATGCCTTCAATGCGGTCGGCCTGCGAAAGCTCGCCGAGATCATTGCGGTCAACAAGAAGAAGCGGGCCGAGATCGAGGCCGATGCCGATACCTCGGTGCGGCAGACGCAGCTGGACGCGACCAAGCGCCGGCTCGTGCTGAGCATGGAGGAAGAGCAGGCCCAGATCGCGCAGCGTCTTGAGATCGAAAAGATCAAGGCGGCAAGCGATGCAGAGGCGGCCAAGGCGCGAGAAGATTCTCTCACCGCTTCGGAGGAAGCCCGGATCGGCCGCGAGCGTCAGACCAGCGCCATGGAAGTGTCAAAGAAGAGCGAGCTGAGAAAAATCGAAATCGACTCGCAGCTCAGCCTCGAGATGAAGAAGGTTGACAGCGCGGTTCGGCTCGCCGCCAAGCAGGTCGAGGAAGCCAAGGCGCAGGCGCAGGCCGAGCTCGCCCGCAGCGAGGTGATCCAGGCGCAGGAACGCGTGCAGACCGATCGGGATCTGGCCGTGGCCGCGCGCTCCCACGAACTCGCGCTCAAGCGCATGGAAGAGGAGGACGCGGTGGAATCGTCGAAGGCCGAAACCGCCGCTTCCGTGCTGCTGCGGCGCATCCGGGCCGAATCCGAGGCGATGAACACCAAGGCGGAGGCCGACCGGTTGCGCATGATGGCACAATCCGAGGGCGAACGCGCCTTGATCGATGCGGAAAATACCCGGAGCGAGACGCTCAACCGCCTCAGGCTCGAACAGTACCGCCTCGACAAGCTGCCCGCTATCGTTGCCGAAATGATGAAGCCGGCGGAGAAGATCGAATCGATCCGCATTCACCAGATCGGCGGCCTCGGCGGAACGCCGGGCGCTGCGGGGAGCGCGGATGCGAACAAGCCGCCCGTCAACCAGGTGATGGATTCCATTCTCGCAATGGCGCTGCAGCTTCCCGCCCTGCGAAACATCGGCGATTCGATCGGGCTCGATTTTTCATCGACCATGTCCCCGTTGTCCGATGTGCAGATCCAGACTGAGCCGGCGGGATCCAAACGGAATCCCAAATCGTAATTCCCTCCCTCTGCAAAAAAGGAGCACGTCTTGGCATTATCTCGCAGGCAGCTGTTGGCGGCTGCAGGTTCAACGGCGCTGGCCACCGGGTTTTCGTTCCCCGCTCCGGCTCAGGGCGCCCCGATCAAACTAGGCTCGATTCTCGACAACTCGGGCCTGCTCGATATCTACGGCAAGCCGATGGTGATGGCGACGGCAATGGCGGTCGAGGAGATCAACGACAGCGGCGGATTGCTCGGCCGCAAGATCGAGCTCAAACAATATGACAGCCAGTCGGATATCGCGCTTTACACCAAATATGCGCAGCAGCTCGTGCGTGACGACAAGGTCGATGTCGTCCATGCCGGCATCACGTCCGCCTCGCGCGAAGCGATCCGCCAGACATTCCGTCGTGCAAACACCCTCTATTTCTACAACGTGCTCTATGAGGGCGGCGTGTGCGATCGAAACTGCGTGATCACCGGCACGACGCCGGCCCAGGCCGTCGAACCTATCGTCGACTATGCCATGAAGAAGTGGGGCAAGAAGGTCTACACGATCGCAGCCGATTACAATTATGGCCAGATCACCGCAAAGTGGGTCAGCCACTATGTCGAGCAGCGAGGCGGAACGGTCGCCAAGACGGACTTCTTCCCGCTCGACGTCGCGGATTTCGGTTCGACGATCGCCAAGATCCAGGAAGCCGCGCCCGACTTCGTCGTTTCGGCGCTGGTGGGCGGGTCGCACATGGCGTTCTACCGGCAATGGGCCGCTTCCGGCATGAACAAGAAGATTCCGCTCACATCGACCACGTTCGGCGTCGGCAACGAGCATCTGGCGCTGTCGGCGGCCGAGGGGGACGGCATCCTGATTGCCGGAAACTACAGTCAGGAAATCGCCGAGCCCGCCAACAAGGATTTTCTGGCACGTTGGCAGAAGAAATTCGGCGACACCAAGATTGTCCACGAGATTGCCGTGTCGCAATACCATGGCATCAAGTTGTGGGCGGAGTGCGTCAAGCAGGCGGGTTCAGTCGAACGGGAAGCGGTGCTCAAGGTGATCGAGTCGGGCGCCAAGGTGGAAGGGCCCGCCGGCCTGGTTGCGATCGAACCGAAAACGCACCACGCCTCGCTCGACATCCGTCTCATGCTGGTCAAGGATCAGAAGCTCAGCATCATTGACACTGCCAAGCAGCGGCCGCCGAGCGACACCGCGCAGTTCTGCGATCTTTCCAAGAATCCCACCGAGAACAAGCAGTTCGAGGTGAAGATCTGACGCGACAGCTGCTCGGGCAGGCCATGCGTTACGGGTGTCGGAAGAATCGCTTGCTAGAATGTCGGTGAATGCATGGACTACCTGGCCGTTGTCTTGCTTGAAATCCTCTACATGATCGCCTTCCTCGCGCTGATCAGCGCGGGGCTGGCGGTCGTGTTCGGCATGATGCGGGTGATCAATCTCGCACATGGCGAGTTCGTGATGCTCGGCGGCTACACGACGATTGCGGCATCAAAGGCGGGGGTCAACATCTATGTGGCGATGCTGCTGGTTGCCCCGATCGTTGTGGGCGCGATCGGGCTGCTGGTCGAGCGTTTGATCGTGCGTTTCCTCTACGGGCGGATGATCGACAGCATGTTGGCCACCTGGGGCCTGAGCCTTCTCCTGGTGGGGCTGGTCACCCTGATTTTTGGCAATACGGCGGTGAGCGTGCCCGCGCCGATTCCGGGATATCAGATCGGCCGCTATCAGATGGGCGGTTACAACCTGTTCATCGTGGCGGTGACCGTCATGCTGATCCTCGCCATGTGGTTGGTGCTGCGCCATACCCGCGTGGGTCTGATCGCGCGCGGTGCGATGCTGGGCCCTGACATCGTCTCGGCCATGGGTCACAATCCGCGCGTAATTTATATGCTGACCTTCACGGTGGGAGCGGCCCTGTCGGGCCTTGCGGGGGGCGTGCTCGCGCCGCTGACAGGCCTGCTGCCCTCGTCGGGCGGCACGTACATCGCGAAGGCTTTCATCACCGTCATCACGGGTGGCGCCGCGATCGTGGCCGGTACCCTGACCACCGCCGGCCTGTTCGGTACCGTCAATCAGGTTGTCTCATTCGCTTCAACGCCTGTCGTCGGCGAGATTGCGATGCTTGTGCTCGCGATTGTCCTCCTGCGGTTGATGCCGCAGGGCGTGACGGGACGCTTCTTCCGTAACTCGACATGACAGGCCCCGGATTCGGCGTCGGCCGCATACGATGGAACTGGTTCGTGGTCGTCGCCGCGGTGCTGCTGCTGTTGCCGTTCGTAAGCGAGACCAACACACCGACGCTGCTGGCAATCTGGGCGCTGTTTGCGCTCTCTCTCGGCCTGATGTGGGGCTACGCGGGGATTCTCAGCTTTGGGCACGCAGCCTATTTCGGGCTCGGTGCCTACACCTATGCGGTCGCCTCCTTCAACATCGGCGAAAGCACGGTTCCGCTCCTGCTGGCCATTCTGGTCCCGATGGTTTTCGCCGCCATCGTTGGCGCCATGATGTTCTATGGCCGGATCAGCGACGTTTATCTTGGCGTGATCACGCTCGTCGTGACGCTGATACTGAACCGATTCATGAACGCAACCGCGGGTGACGCTTACCGCATAGGCAACGCCCGGCTCGGCGGCTTCAACGGCATTCCGGCATTCCCGATCCTCAACGTCCCGGGCGAACCCAGTGTGCAGATCTTCGGCACGCCCTACTACTACCTGGTGATCGTCTGCCTTCTTGGAAGCTATCTTCTGGCCCGTCTCATCCTGGCGAGCCGATTTGGCCGGGCGCTGATTGGAATACGCGAGAACGAAGTTCGCATGGAATTGCTGGGCTACAATGTTCCGGCACTCAAGACTGCGATCTTTGCGATTTGCGGCGGCCTCGCAGGCTTGGCTGGCGCGCTTTTCGCCAATTGGGCGGAAATCGTCACACCAAGCGTGTTCAGCCTCGGGCAGTCGGCAGAAGTCATCATCTGGGTCATTGTCGGCGGTGTCGGCACGCTGGTGGGCCCGATGATCGGAGCGGTGCTGCTGGGCATGCTGAAGATCGCCCTCGGCACGCAGACATCGATCGATAATTCCCTCGTCCTGGGCGCTATCCTGATCCTTGTCGTGCTCCTGATACCCAGCGGCTTCGCGCCGACCTTCGTCGCCTGGCGAGAGCGGCTCCTGCAACTCCAGGCCTACCGTCGCCATGCGCGGGGAAGCGTTCGGCGCCGCCGTCATCTCACGGAGGTGGAGCGGTGAGCGAGGTTGTCGTTGAAACCCGCGACCTGTCCGTCCACTTCGGGGGAGTGTTTGCGGTCAACAGCGTGAATTTCTCACTGCGCGAACGCGAGCTTCGTTGCCTGATCGGACCGAACGGGGCCGGCAAGAGCACATTCTTCAAATCGCTCACGGGACAATTGCAGGGAGCGGAATTCAGCGGCCGGGTGCTGATCCGCAACGAGGAGGTAACGAACTGGCCCACCTACCGGATCATGCGTCTGGGCGTCGGCGTCAAGACACAGGTGCCGTCCGTCATGAACGGCTTGACGGCTGAAGAAAACCTGTGGCTCTCCGCCTCGCGAACCAGTCCGGATGCCGCTGACGGGATCGTCGAAGACATCGTCGCGGAACTGGGCCTGCAATCGATCGCGCGCCGGCAGGTACGCGAACTCGCGCACGGACAGCGGCAGCTTGTCGAGATCGGCGTTGTGCTTGCCAACAAGCCCTGGCTGGTGCTGCTGGACGAGCCGGCCGCGGGTCTGACCGGCCACGAAATGCAGAGGCTTGTCGCGATCATCAAGAAGATCAACCGGCTTGCGGCATTGATCGTGGTCGACCATGACATGCATTTCGTTCGCATGCTCGAGACCGACATCACCGTATTTAGCCAGGGTCGAATCCTGATGGAAGGCAACGCCGACACCGTGTTGAACGACCCTCGAGTCCGCGAGGTCTATCTGGGGAATCGAGCGCGATGACTGTCGATGTCCGTTCTGAGAGTCTTGACGACAGCGCCGGCGATGAGCCCGCGGCGAGCGATGTCGTTCTGGACATTTCCGATCTCCGCTCCGGCTATCGCGATGTGCCGGTGTTGCGCGGAATTTCGCTGCAGCTGCGGGAGGGTGAAGCCGTCGGTGTCGTCGGCCACAATGGCATGGGCAAGACGACCTTGCTGCGCACGATCATGGGGCTCATGCCGGCTACGGGCGGCCGCATCACGATCGACGGCGTCGATGTGACAAGCTGGCCCGCGCACGAACGCAGCCGGCTGGGAATTGGCTACGTGCCCCAGGGTCGAGGCATCCTGGCGGGCCTGAGCGCGCATGAAAACCTGCGGCTCGCATGGACGCCGGATTCCGGAGAGACGGAGGAGCGGGCCGTCGACCGCGTGCTCGGAATCTTGCCGAGGCTCGGCCGCCTGCTTGGTCATCGGGGTGGCACGCTGTCGGGCGGTGAACAACAGATTCTCGCGCTCGGCCGCGCCCTGATGCCGGCACCCTGGTTGCTGGTCCTCGATGAACCTTCGGAAGGCATCCAGCCGTCGATCGTGCAGGAGATCGGCATGGTACTCGCGTCGCTTCGACAGGAGCAGCGGTTGTCCATGCTGATCGTGGAGCAGAATCTCGAGCTGGTGCTGGATGTCGCCAATCGCATCGTTCTGGTCGAGCGCGGGCAGATCGCCCGCGAGTTCGATGCGGCCACCATGCGCGGAGGCGAGATCGCCGCGTTGATCGGACTCGGCTCGAACAGGCACGCGCAGAACAGCCAGGGCAAATTGCCCGACGAGCAGGTGCGGCCTGCGGCACCCAGGATGACCGAATCCCGCCCGCAATCCGTTGCGAAACGGCCATCCGTCCCAGCGCAAACCCCTGCGACCACCTTTGTATCTCCCGGAGGAGCCATGTCGACCGTAAAACGGCCAACGCTCGATCAGTTGCAGGAGATCGTCTCTTCACTGCACATGAATATGTCGACGCCCGAGGTCGCCGAATATCTCGAGGTCCTCGAGGGAACCTTTGCTTCCTACGACCGCGTCAATCAGTTGCCGGACTACCTGCCGCCAGTGCGCTATCCCCGCACGCCCGGCTACCGGCCGGGCGCAGCCGAGAACAAGATGAATGCCTGGGCGGTGAAGTCCGAGGTGCGGGGCGCGCCTCACGGGCCGCTCTCGGGCAAGCGCGTCGTTCTCAAGGACAATATTTGTCTGGCCGGTGTGCCCATGATGAACGGCGCATCGACTCTTGAAGGCTACGTGCCCGACGTCGACGCTACGGTCGTGACACGCATCCTTGACGCGGGAGGCACCATCCTCGGCAAGGCACATTGCGAATATTTCTGCTTGTCGGGCGGCAGTCACACGTCGGCCCTCGGGCCCGTTCAAAATCCGTTCAAGCATGGCTATGCCGCCGGCGGGTCCTCTTCGGGTTGTGGCGCACTCGTCGGGGCAGGTGAGGTCGAGATGGCGATCGGAGGCGATCAGGGGGGATCGATCCGGATGCCTGCCTGCTGGTCGGGCTGTTACGGCATGAAAGCGACCCACGGCCTGGTGCCCTATACCGGTGTGATGCCTATCGAGGCGACGATCGACCACACCGGCCCGATGACGACCACGGTGGCCGATAATGCGCTCCTGCTCGAGGTCATTGCCGGAGCGGATGGTCTCGATCCCCGGCAATACAATGTGCGCGTCGACAAATATACGGCCGCTCTCGGTCGCGGCGTCGCCGGCATGCGGATCGCCGTCGTCAATGAAGGCTTTGGCTGGCCGTCGAGCGAGCCCGACGTGGATGCCAAGGTTCGTGAAGGTGCAGAGCGATTGCGCGCGTTGGGCGCCACGGTCGAGAGCGTCTCGATTCCGATGCATCTCGACGGCGGCGCGATCTGGACGCCGATCGCGCTCGAGGGCCTGATGGTGCAAATGATGCACGGCAACGGCATGGGCTTCAACTGGGAGGGCATGTACACGACGAGCCTGCTCGACGCTCACGCCAACTGGCGCGCCCGCGCCAACGAGCTTTCCCGCACGCTCAAGATTTCCATGATGGCTGGGCAGTACTTCATTAAGCACTATCGCGGCCATTTCTATGCCAAGGCGCAGAACCTCGCGCGCCTGCTGCGCAAGAGCTATGACGACGTGCTCACCCGATATGACCTGCTGCTGATGCCGACATTGCCGATGAAGGCAACCCCCTTGCCGGCGGCCAATGCTCCGCTCGCGCTTTATTGCCAGCGCGGGTTTGAGATGCTGCCCAACACCTGTCCGTTTGACGTCACCGGGCACCCCGCCATGAGCATTCCGTGCGGCATGAGCGGCGGCTTGCCGATTGGACTGATGCTGGTCGGCAAGCATTATGGCGAGGCCACCATCTATCGAGCCGCCCATGCCTTCGAGCAGCTCGGGGATTGGCGGAATTTTTGATCAGCAGGGCTCGTGACCCATGTCGCCCGCAGGAAATCCCTTCACGTCCCAAATTTTTCGCGGCAGTGCTGACGAGTTACTGCGACCGCAGGGGCGGCTGTCCTATGTCTCGGGTCCGGCCGATGATCCACTGAAATTCATCACCATCCCTCAGCTGCTGGATCGGGTATGCGCGCGCAACGGCGCAGCAGAGGCTGCGATTTTTGCCGAACAGCAGATATCGATGTCCTGGTACGATTTAAGAAAGCGTGCCGATGACGTTGCTGCCGGCCTGCTCGCGCTCGGTGTCAAGCGGGGCGATCGCGTCGGCATCTGGTCACCGAACCGGGCCGAGTGGCTCTATGTCCAGTTCGGGACCGCCCGTATCGGCGCGATTCTCGTCAATATCAACCCGGCCTATCAGGCACTGGAGCTCGAACACGCGCTGAACAAGGTTCAATGCAAGGTGCTGATTATGGCGCGTGGCCATAAGTCGAGCGACTATCTCGGGATCTTGCATACCCTGGTGCCCGAGATCGACCACGCTTCTGATGGGCGGCTGCAGCCGGCGCGGCTGCCGCATCTGGAAAAGGTGATCGTGCTCGGCGACGGCGCGTTGCCGCAAGGGTGCATGCTGTATTCGATGCTTGTGAAGCTGGCCGGTCCCGGTCATCGCAACCGGCTGGAGCAGCTTGCCGCCGCGCTCGATCCGGATGACGCAATCAACATACAGTTCACCAGCGGAACGACGGGCTTGCCCAAGGGAGCGACGCTCAGTCATTTCAATATCGTCAACAACGCGCGCTACTGCGCCAAGGCGATGGCATTCGGTCCGGGAGACAGGCTTTGTATTCCCGTTCCACTCTATCACTGCTTCGGCATGGTTCTTGGTGTGCTGGCCTGCGCGGCGGTCGGCGCGACCATGATCTTTCCCGGGGAATCCTTCGATGCCCGCGCAACTCTTGCTGCCGTCGCCCGGTACCGGTGCACGGCGCTGCACGGTGTGCCCACAATGTTCATTGCGATGCTGGATGAGCCCGGCTTCGAGCATTTTGATCTGTCGAGCCTGCGCACCGGGATCATGGCGGGGGCGCCTTGTCCGATCGAGACGATGCGGCGCCTGATCGATCGGATGCATATGCGTGAGGTGACGATTGCATACGGCATGACTGAAACAAGCCCAATCTCGTTCCAGTCGCGGATTGACGATCCAATCGAGCGGCGAGTGACCACGGTCGGCCGGGTCCATCCTCATGTCGAGGTCAAGATCGTCGACACCCTCGGCAACCTCGTCCCGGTGGGCAGTGTCGGTGAATTTTGCACGCGGGGCTACTCGGTGATGAGTGGCTATTGGGGCGAGGACGCGCTGACGGCCGAGGTCATTGACCGGGCCGGGTGGATGCATTCCGGCGATCTCGCTTTGATCGACCGCGACGGCTTCTGCAATATCGTCGGCCGGATCAAGGACATGCTCATCCGCGGCGGGGAGAATATCTACCCTCGCGAGGTGGAGGAGTATCTCATGCAGCACCCCAAGGTGCAGGCGGTGCAGGTGTTCGGCGTTCCCGACCAGCGGCTGGGCGAGGAAGTCTGCGCATTTGTCGTCTTGAAAGCCGGGCAAACGGCGTCGGCGGAAGATATCCGCACCTTCTGTCAGGGGAGAATCGCCCACTTCAAGATCCCCCGATACATCAAATTCGTTTCCGATTTTCCATTGACGGCAACCGGCAAGCCCCAGAAGTTCGTGATGCGTGCTCAGATGATGAATGAGCTCAAGCTCGCCGAGACTCGTACCGCCTAGAGCGAGATGCATCCGTCTCTGCTGTCGATTATGGCTCTCATAATCTGAACGGATGAGGCTCCCACAGGCTTCCGCGGTAACGGATGTTTTGCCCAGGATCTGTCCGCCATAGCACTCCAACGAATCGCGGATGATCCGGTAGAACCGCCGCGCCCGATCCTACCGGGTGAATACGGACATCCGCTATTCCCAATCGCGGTAATCAGGTAATAGACTTTAACTCAGGTTGAAATGACCGCCGTCGGCGGAAAACGATAAGGCTGCAATGGCTTTGCTAGAAGACAATACCGGTAACTGGCGCGTCGGCGTGCTGTTTTCGCAAACCGGCGTGACGGCCGGGATCGAGCGCACTCAGCTCAACGCGACCATGCTTGCGATCGAGCAGATCAATGCCAATGGCGGCGTGCTCGGCCGCCCGATCGAGCCGGTGATGTACGATCCGGCTTCCGACGCCAAGAAGTTCCGCAGCTTCGCCGAAAGGCTGTTCCAGGTCGACCGCGTCCGCCTCTTGTTCGGTTGCTACATGTCGAGCACGCGCAAGGCGGTACTGCCGGTGGTCGAGGCGCATCGCGGGTTGCTGTTCTATCCCACGCTTTACGAGGGTTTTGAATATTCCCGGCACTGCATCTACGCCGGCGCGGCCCCGAACCAGAACTCGATGCAGCTCGCGAAATTCCTGTTGTCGGCCTACGGCAACCGCTTCCTGTTTGTCGGCTCGAATTACATCTACCCCTATGAATCGAACCGCGTGATGGGCGACTTCGTCAGCCAGGGCAAGGGCAAGGTCCTCGACGAGATCTACATTCCGCTCTATCCCGAGGACAAGGATTTCGACCGTGTCATCGCCCGCATCAAGAAGACCTCACCCGACGTGATCTTCTCGACCGTGGTCGGCAGCGGCACATCGACGCTCTACCGCGCCTATCGCGCCGCCGGATTCGATCCGACGCGCATGCCGATCGCAAGCCTCACCACCAGCGAGGCCGAAGTCGTGGAGATGGGGGCGGAGGCCGCGGAAGGCCACATCACCGCGGCGCCGTTCTTCGAGACGCTGTCGTCGCCCGCAGCGCGTCGCTTCGTGGCGAGCTTCAAGGAGAAATACGGCGCCGACGCGCCGGTCACGGCCGGTGCCGAAGCTTCCTATTTCCAGCTTCATCTGGCGATGCGCGCGGTTGCAAAATGCGGCACCGACGATCCCGACCAGGTGCTGGCCAATCTGCGCGACTCCGAGTTCGATGCGCCGCAGGGCCGCGTGCGGATCGATCCCGAGAACAACCACACCTATCTCTGGCCGCGGATCGCGCGGCTCGATCGTCACGGACGGTTTCAATCCGTCTGGAATCCCGGTGTGCGCGTGAAGCCGGACCCTTACTGCGTGGTGCAGAGCCTCGACGACTGGTCCATCGACGACCTGCAGCTCCTTCACCCCTGAGTATCGCGTAGCGGAGAAACTGGACGTGGCAATCCAAATTCTTCGTGACCTGCGGGGCTTGCGAGTTCATGTCGTGCATCCGCCGGATACCGAGCGCACCAGTCTCGTCGAGCATCTCCGCCGTATCGGCTGCATGGTCGAGACGCAGTGGCCGGTGCCGGATTGCTGGTCGGAAGGCGCCGACGTCGTGCTGCTCGCGATCGAGCATGACGTGCGCGCGGAAATACAGCGTCTGCTCAAGTCGGACGGCGGGCACAGGCCGACGCTGATCGCGGTGGTGAGCTATGAGGATCCATCCACCCTGCAACTCGTGCTGGAAGCCGGCGCGGTCGCCGTGATCGAGCGGCCGATCCGCCCTTTTGGTCTGCTCACCAATCTCACCATCGCACGCAGCCTCTGGCTGGAGCGGCGCGAAGCCGACAAGAAAATGCGCAAGCTCGAACGCAAGCTCGCGGGCATCCAGCGTATACAGAAAGCCAAGGCGATCTTGATGGACGGGCAGGGACTGAACGAAGCCGATGCCTATGAAAGCATCCGTCGGCAGGCGATGGCGAAGCGTTTGTCGATGGACGATATGGCGGCCGCAATCATCCACGCAAATGAGCTATTGCAATTCCGTCCCAAGGATGATTAGCTTTTCACTGTTGCGTGAGTAACTTCTCGCGACATTTGCCGGACCATCGATGTTGCTGGTCTGGCCCGGCTAGGTAGCCCGAAAGGCCCGTGAGGGTCGGTCGGGCTTTTTTTGTTTTGTGGATCGTAAATCGCCGAGGACGCCGTCGCGTTTTCGGTGAGCGGTCTGATCTGGAAACTTTTCGGTAACTGCACAACGGGCTTTGGCGCGAACGGGTCGGTGCGCCCGTACACAATGGGGAGCAGAGTTATGGCGATCGATAGACGAAGGTTTCTCAGGAATGGTCTGCTGGCTGGCAGCACGGTAATCACCTCGCCTTGGGTGTTTCAGACCGGCGCGCAAGCGGCGGGCGAGATCAAGGTCGGCGTGCTGTTCTCGCTGACCGGCGGTCTCTCGATTATCGAGAAGTCGTTGCATGACGCCACCATGATGGCGATCAGCGAGATCAATGCGGCCGGCGGCGTGAAGGGCATGAAGATCGTGGCGGTCGCCGAGGACGGCGCCTCCGATCCCAAGACCTACAACGAGAAGGCCTCCAAGCTCGTGATTCAGGACAAGGTGCCGACCGTGTTCGGCTCCTACACGTCGGCGAGCCGCAAGGCGGTGCTGCCGGTGTTTGAGAAGCGTAACAATCTCTATTTCTATCCGACCTATTACGAAGGCTTCGAGTGCTCGAAGAACGTCGTCTACACCGGCGCCGTTCCGAACCAGCAGCTCTCGAACTTCATTCCCTGGATCATCAAGACGCTCGGCAAGAAGAAATTCTTCATCGTCGGATCGAACTACATCTATCCGCGCGAGATGGCGAAGGTCTGCAAGATCCTGATCGAGAAGAACGGCGGCGAATGGGTTGCCGACGAATATCTCGAGCTCGGTCACTCCGAATGGGGATCGATGGTCAACAAGATCAAGGGTTCCGGTTGCGACGTCGTGCTTTCCAACGTGGTCGGCGACTCCGTGGTCGCGTTCTATCGCGAGTACAAGAACCAGGGTCTGACCCACGACAAGCTGCCGATCTGCGCCACCGTGACCTCGGAGATCGAGATCGCGGCGATGGGCGCCGAATATGCCGTCGGCAGCTACACCTCGTTCCCCTATTTCCAGGCGATCGACACCGACCGCAACAAGGCCTTCGTCGAACGCTACCGAGCCTTCGTCAAGGACCCGAAGGCCGTGACGCATCACGCGCTGGAGTCGTCCTACTTCCAGGTCTTCCTCTGGAAGCAGGCCGCGGAGAAGGCCGCCGAGATTACGCCGGTCGCAATCCGCGAGGCCGTGAAGGGGCAGGAGTTCGACGCGCCGAACGGGCATGTGAAGATCGACGCGGATAACCTCCACACCTATCTCACCCCGCGCATCGCGCAATGGCTGCCGGACGGGCAGGGCAAGATCATCGACGCCTACAAGGAGCCGGTTATTCCGCTGCCCTATGTCGCCTACGGCGAGACGCCGACCAACCTGTTCTGCACCGGCAAGGGGCTCGAAACCTCGAAGCTCAACAAGACCTGATCGCTTGCAGCCTCATCCACCGCGCGCTGGTGCGCGGTGGATGACACGGTGGTGCCATGCTCGAGGTCCTCTTCATAGGCCTGTCTCTCGGATCGATCCTGCTCCTGGTCGCATTGGGGCTTGCGATTACCTATGGCGCGATGGGCGTCATCAACATGGCGCATGGCGAGATGGTGATGATCGGCGCCTATGTCACGGTGCTCTCGGGCATCTGGCTCGGCACCAACATCTTCGTCGCCATTCCACTGGCGTTCATCGTCGCGGCGTTGATCGGCCTTCTGATCGAACGCGTCGTGGTGCGCAGGCTTTACGGCCGGCTGCTCGACACGCTGCTCGCGACCTGGGGCATCGCGATCCTGATCCAGCAGGCGGTGCGGCTGGAATTCGGGCTGTCGTTCTTCGGCATTCACATCCAGGGGCTCGGCCCCGGACTGCAGAATGTCAGCGTGCCGGAGATCCTGCAGGGGACGTTCTCGATCGGCGGTGCCGACATCAACCGCTACCGGGCCTTCATCATCCTCATCACCGCGATCCTCGCGTTCCTCACCTGGTTCGTCGTCTACCGCACCACCGTGGGCACCCAGGTGCGCGCCATCATCCGCAATCCGAAAATGGCGGCGGCCTGCGGCATCGACGTGACACGCGTCAACGCGCTCACCTTCGCGCTCGGCTCCGGACTTGCCGGCGTCGCCGGCGTGATGATGTCGGGCTTCAAGACGGTGTTCCCCGACATGGGTACGCCGATGGTGGTCGATGGTTTCCTCGTCGTCGTCATGGGTGGCGTCGGCAGCCTGCTCGGCTCGGTGCTGTCGGCCGGCATCCTCGGCGAGATCAACGGCCTGGTCGCTTCCGCCACCAACGATATCCTGGCGCGCGCGGTGGTATTCGGCGTCGTTATCGCGATCATCGTCCTCAAGCCGAAGGGCCTGTTCGCCCTGAAGGGGCGCTAGCGCGATGCTGACCAAAGCGCGAATCGAATGGGCGATTTATGCGGCCTTCGTGGTGCTGATCATGGCGGGGCCGCTGGTGATGGATTCCTTCTGGCTCAATCGCGTCGCGAAGTACCTCGTCTACGGCATGCTCGGCGTCGCGGTGGCGCTGTCCTGGGGCTATGCGGGCATCCTCAATCTCGGCCAGGGAATATTCTTCGGGGCGGGTGCCTACATGCTGGCGATGTCGCTGAAGCTCGCCAGCCAGACCAGCCTGCAACAAGGCTCCGACAAGCCGGTACCTGATTTCATGCTGTGGAACGCCGAACCCGGCGCGCCGACCGAGCTTTGCTGCATCAACAAGGCCTCGTTCCTGTGGTTGCCGTTCCAGAGCCAGTGGTTCGGCGTGGCGATGGGTCTGGTCCTGCCGGTCTTGATCGCGCTGGTGCTCGGCACCATCGTATTCCGCAAGCGCATCTCCGGCGTGTTCGTCTCCATCATCACGCTGGCGCTGGTGTTGTTGATCCGGCTTGTCGTCATCGATGCCCAGCCCATCACCAACGGCTTCAACGGCCTCACCGACCTCGGCTGGTTCAAGGTCGGCGATCTCGAATTCGATCCCTATGTGGTCCCGACCTATTATCTGGTGGCGATTTCGCTGAGCCTCGTTCTGTTCGGCGCAAGGCTGTTGGTCGAAACGAGGGCCGGCGCGATCCTGCAAGCGGTGCGCGACGACCAGAACCGCGCGCGCTATCTCGGCTTCGACGTGCCGTCCTACCAGACTTTCTTCTTCTCGGTATCGGCCGCGATCGCGGGCTTTGCCGGCATGCTCTACGTGATCGTGTCGGAATTTGCGTCTCCGACCTTCATGGATCTCTCCTTCTCCATCACCATGGTGGTCTGGGCGGCGGTCGGTGGACGCGGCTCGATCCTCGGCGCTTGCATCGGCGCGATCCTCATCAACGTGATCTCGGCCAAGGTCAGCGAGACCGAAGGCTTTGCCGAGGCCTGGAAGGCCGTGATCGGCCTGATCTTCGTGCTGGTCGTGCTGTACCTGCCGCGGGGGCTGGCAGGCCTTGCCCACGATTTCGTCGACCGGCTGGTGGCACGCAAGCCCGGCAACGGTGCGGCGCCGGCGCTGCGCGTCACCGATCCATCGTCACAGGCGGCGGAGTGAACGGCGATGGCGCAGGCAGCACTCACCATCGATGGGCTTAGCGTCGACTTCGAGGGCTTCAAGGCCGTCAACCAGGTCAACATGATCGTGGATGAGGGCGAACTGCGGGTCCTGCTCGGCGCCAACGGCGCCGGCAAGACCACGCTGATGGACCTGATTTCCGGCAAGACCAAGTCGACGGCCGGTCGCGTCTATCTGCACGACATCGATATCACCAATTGGGAAGAGCACAAGATCGCGCGCGCTGGCCTTGGCCGCAAGTTCCAGATCCCGAGCGTGTTCAAGGAACTCACGGTCCGCCGCAACCTCGAAGTGGCGAGCTGCAAGAGGCCCGGCGTGTTCGCCAATCTTCGTTTCGGCTTCGGTGCAGAAGCAAAGGAGACCGTCGACGAGGTGCTGGAGCTGATCGGCCTCACCGAGGAGGCGAACCGGGTCGCTGCCTATCTGAGCCATGGCCAGACCCAGTGGCTCGAGCTTGGGCTGCTGATCACGCAGAATCCGAAGATCATCCTGCTCGACGAGCCGACCGCCGGCATGACGCAAGCGGAAACGCACAAGACTTCACTGATCGTCAACAACCTCAAGGGCCGCCACACCATCGTCGTGGTCGAGCACGACATGGCCTTCGTTCGCGAGATCGCCGAACGCATTACGGTGCTGCATCTCGGTCAGGTGCTGGCCGAAGGCAATGTTGGGGAGATCGAGAACGATCCCAGGGTTCGCGAAGCCTATCTCGGCTCGAAGGGGATATCGTGATGCTGGCCGTCGCCCATGTCGACAGCTTCTACGACCGCAGCCACATCCTGCATGACGTCTGCCTGGACGTGCCGGATGGGCAGGTCACCGCTGTGCTCGGCCGCAACGGCACCGGCAAGACGACACTGCTCAAGACGCTGATGGGCCTTACCGACCACATGGACGGCGAGATCCGGCTCGACGATGCCGATCTCGGCCGGCAGCCGACTTTCCGCCGTGCGCGGGCCGGCATCGCCTATGTGCCGCAGGGCCGCGAGATCATCCCGGATTTCTCGATCCGCGAGAACATCCTGATGGGTTCGTTCGCACGGGCTGACGGCAAGCGCGAGATCCCGCCGCTGGTCGCCGAGCTTTTCCCCTATCTGATGAACAATCTCGACCGCAACGGGGGCGTGCTGTCCGGCGGCCAGCAGCAGCAGCTCGCGATTGCCCGCGCGCTTGCGGCGCATCCGAAGATCATCCTTCTCGACGAGCCCAACGAAGGCATCCAGCCCTCCATCGTGGAAGAGATCGAGAACGTCATCGTCAGGCTCAACCGCGATTTCGGACTCACGGTGATCCTGGTCGAGCAGAATGTTTCGTTCGTTCGCCGCGCCGCGCAGCGCTTCGCCATGATGGAGAAGGGCAGGGTGGTTGCCTCGGGCGGGATCGGAGACCTCAGCGATGCGCTGGTTCATCGTCACATGGCGGTGTGATGCGCATCGGGGAGCAGGCGAAATGGTGCGTCAAGGCACCAGCAATTTGATGACGAGCCAGCGACAAGGAGAGCGACATGCTGCATGGTGATATTTCTTCAAGCAACGACACGGTCGGCGTTGCCGTGGTGAACTACAAGATGCCCCGCCTTCATACCAAGGCGGAGGTTCTCGACAATGCGCGCAAGATCGCCGACATGATCGTCGGCATGAAGACCGGTCTGCCCGGCATGGACCTCGTGATCTTCCCGGAATATTCGACCCACGGCATCATGTACGACTCCAAGGAGATGTACGAGACCGCCTCCGTCGTGCCGGGCGACGAGACCGAAATTTTTGCGGAAGCCTGCCGCAAGGCCAAGGTGTGGGGCGTGTTCTCGCTGACCGGAGAACGCCACGAGGAGCATCCGAAAAAGGCGCCTTACAACACGCTGATCCTGATGAACGACAAGGGCGAGATCGTGCAGAAGTACCGCAAGATCATGCCCTGGGTGCCGATCGAAGGCTGGTATCCCGGCAACTGCACCTACGTCTCGGAAGGGCCCAAGGGGATGAAGGTCTCCCTGATCATCTGCGACGACGGCAACTATCCCGAGATCTGGCGCGACTGCGCCATGAAGGGCGCCGAGTTGATCGTGCGCTGCCAGGGCTACATGTATCCTGCCAAGGACCAGCAGGTGATCATGGCAAAGGCGATGGCCTGGGCCAACAACGTCTATGTTGCGGTCGCCAATGCGGCGGGATTCGACGGCGTCTACTCCTATTTCGGCCATTCGGCGATTATCGGCTTCGACGGCCGCACGCTCGGCGAATGCGGCGAGGAGGATTACGGTGTGCAATATGCCCAGCTCTCCAAGTCGCTGATCCGCGACGCGCGCAAGACCGGCCAGTCGCAGAACCACCTCTTCAAGCTGGTGCACCGCGGCTACACCGGCATGATCAATTCGGGCGACGGCGATCGCGGGGTGGCGACCTGTCCCTACGAGTTCTATGCAAAGTGGATCGCCGATCCCGAAGGCACGCGCGAGATGGTCGAATCCTTCACGCGGACCACGGTGGGCACCGAGGAATGTCCGATCGAGGGCATTCCGAGCAAGAAGGTCGCTCATCGCTGACCGCGCAAGGCGGTCGCGCTGGACCTCCCTGCCCGGCGCGGCCGCCTCGATATTGAGGAAACACAAGCGGAGACGTGAGCCGTGGTGCTGAACATTCATCATGTTCTGGGCAGTCGTCTTGAGCCGTCGTTCTCGGAGAAGATCCATCGGCTCGAACTGCACAACGCGGTGGACGTGGTCAGGCTGTCCCCGGCCGCGCTCGAGCAGCGCGAACTGCGTGCGACGACGCGCCGCGGGCAGGATCTCGAGATCGCGCTGCCGCGCCACGAAAGGCTGTTCGACGGCGCAGTGCTGCGGCTCGACGACGACGGTGCGATCGTCGTGCGGGAAGCCGGTCGTCGCTGCCTCCGCCTTCAGCCGCGTTCGATCAGCGATGCGATCGAGCTTGGCTACCACATCGGCAATCTCGGCTGGCCCGTGCGCTTCGAGGGTGACGTGCTGCTGGTAGCCATGCAGGGGCGGGTGGAGAATTATGTGGTGCGACTCGGCGAGCTGATCTGGTCGCGCAGGGTCATTATCAGCGTGCAGGACGAGACGTTCTGCAATTAGGGCGCTTTCAAGCGAAGTGGATACCCGTTTGCGTGAAGAAAACGCGTCAAACGGGAATCTAGAGCCGCGCCAGCCGGAAATACAGCTCCGACAGCCGGTTCGGAAGATCCTCGACACGGTGGACCATCATGGTCTTGCCGCGTCCGAAGATGCGCGACGCGGCTGTCGCGCCGGCCTGGCCGAGCACCACGCCATAGGCATCGATGCCGGCGGCATGCAGGCCGACCGCGGCGCGGCGCGCGTCTTCGACCAGCACGGACGGATCCGATACGTCGATGTCCGACGGCTCGCCGTCGGTGAGCACGATGACGAGCTTGCGCGCGGAAACGCTGCCGCCGATGACGTGGCCGGCGTGACGAAGTGCGGTGCCGAGGCGGGTTGAGTAGCCCGAGGTCAGTCCAGCCAGCCGCGCCTTGCACGAGAGGTCGTAAGCCTCGTCAAACGACTTGATGCTGGTCATTTTCACGTCTTCACGGCCGTCGGAGGCAAAGGCAAGCAGGCCGAACGGATCTCCCAATTTGTCCATCGCTTCGGCGAGAATCGAGACGGCGAGACGCTCGACGTCGAGGATGCTGGCGCCGGAGGTCAGCCGGTCCCGGGTCGATTCGGATACGTCGATCAGAAGCAGCGCAGAAAGATCGCGGTAAACCGAGGTCGACGAGCGGAACACGCGCAGGTCAGGCTCGCGGCCCGTCCGCAATGCGATTCCGGCATCGAGCACGGCATCGATGTCGAGGTCATGGCCCTCGTGCTGACGGTTGAGGCGGATCTTTCGTCCGATCCGCACCCCGCGGATCAGCCGGCCGATGCGGCTGCGCAGCACATGGGCGCGATCGAGCGCTTCCTCGATCGCGCGGGGCTCGCCGAGGCGCGGCGCAACCTCGCGCACCACGGTCCATTCCGGCCGTTCGATGAGATGCGCGCTGTCCCACTCCGGATATTTGGCGATCGCGACCCCGCGCTGGTCGGGCGCGACCGGGCGAGCGCCGCCGAATTCGGCGCGCTCTTCTTCCCTCTCGCCGCCGGCGTCGTCGGGATTTGCGGTCTCTTGCTGCTCGACCTTGACGGCCTCGACCGGCAGCTCGATCACTTCGCCAGAGGGCGGCGCGTTCTCGCCGAAATCCCACAGCCCGAGGCCGTCGTCGCGGTAGACGGGTTCGACCACATAGGTTTTGACGTTGAATTGCACGCGCATCTGGCCGAGATCGTTGCCGAGCAGCATGCCGATCTCGCGGCTGATGGCGGAATCCTCGACCCGGGACCCGGCTGCCAGAAACATTGCGCGGCCCTTCGTAACGAAGGTGTCGTCGTCGACATAGGCCGGGTCGAACAGCGCGCGCGCCAGGCGGGCGAACAGGGTCGGTGCGGCTACGACGCCGGAAGGGCTCGCGATGTGATAGGGCGACCACAGCCGCCGCAGCCCCGGAAACCGCCGCATTGCCAGCGTCTCGACGCGTGCGTCCTCGATAAGGTTGACCAGCGCGATCTGCAGCGGTTTCAGCGTGCCGACGGGAAACAGGCCGTGACCGAGCGCCAGATGGGCTTGCGCATGCGCAGCCGCGGCGCGGAATAGCGCACGGGCGGCATCGCCCTGGACGCCGCGATAGATTTCCGGCAGCCGGATGATGGGGCCTGCGATCGAGGCGCGGCGCTGCGCCGTCTGGTTGTTGGCGGTGGTGGAGCTGCGCAGCAGCGGGGGGCGTCCCCACAGCGCGGTGAGAAAAGCCTTCAACTCGATTTCGACTTCCGAGAAGCTGACACTGCCGAGACCGCGCGCGATCATGCGGCGGGCAAGTTCGTCCTCGAGAGAGAAGAACGCGACGCGCCGCGCCTTGTTGCCGGATGCCGCGCGCAGGCCCGCCGAGACGAAGGTCTCGAAGGCGTCGATGGCGCCGGGCGCCAATATCTCGTTCATCCGCGTGGCAACCAATTCGACCGATTCGGAGGCCTGCCGCGCCAGCAAGTCCATCACCCGCCACCAGCGTGCCAGCGCTGGGCCGCTGCCGAAGGCGCGCGCGGCGACCGGCAGGGCCTGCAGCGCCGATGTCGCCGCGCGGGCACCGGCATGGCGGCAGATGTCCGTTGCCAGTTGTGCGGCTGCGAGCAGCGGCGCGATTTCCTCGCGCGGGGCGCTTCCCTTGCATGCATCCCAATAGGCGATCAGGCAGGCCGGGCCGGCATTGACATTGGCGAGCTGCAGCACCGCGCCGGCCCAGGCCTCGAGCTCGGTCGCATCGAAGTGATGGGAGAGTTCGTCCCATGTGGCGCGGAACATCGGTCGCAGCGCCTCGCGCTGGCGCATCAGCAGATGCAGCCGTCGCGTCGCATTGTCTTCCTCCGAAGACAGGACCTGCAGCACGATCGGCTTCTTGGCCGCGTTCACGGCAGGCACGCCTGGATGGCGTCGGTCAGGGCCGCGCGGATGTCGGGATTGTCGGTGATCGGCAGCACGATGCTGGACTGCACGGCGGCGGCCAGCGGCAGCCCGGCGCGGACCATCCGCCCGGCATGGATCAGCATGCGGGTAGAGGCGCCTTCGTCGAGGCCGTGTCCCTGCAAATTGCGCGAACGCTGCGCAATCGCGACCAGGATGGCGGCGAGATCGTCGTCCGTTCCGCTCTCGCGCACGATGATGGCGGCTTCCGTCGGCGGCGGAGGATAGGAGAAATCGATCGCGACAAAGCGCTGCTTGGTCGATTCCTTCAGGTCCTTGACCGCGCTCTGATAGCCGGGATTGTAGGAGATGGTGAGTTGAAAGTCCGGATGCGCCGGCACGATCTCGTTGTGCTTCTCCAGCGGCAGGATGCGCCGCGCATCGGTCAGGGGATGGATGACGACGGTAGTGTCCTGACGCGCCTCGACGATTTCGTCGAGATAACAGATCGCGCCGAAACGAACCGCCAGCGTCAGCGGCCCGTCGTGCCAGACGGTGCCGGTAGGTTCGAGCAAATAGCGGCCCGCGAGGTCGGCCGCCGTCATGTCCTCATGCGCGGCGACCGTGATCAGCGGTTTTTTCAGGAGCCAGGCCATGTGCTCGACAAAGCGCGTCTTGCCGCAGCCCGTCGGCCCCTTGAGCATCACCGGCAGGCGTTCCGAATAGGCGGCCCCGAACGCTTCGATCTCGTTGCCGAGCGGCTCGTAATAGGGTTCCGAGGCAATCAGGTAGGGGTCGAGGTTCATGAAATCCTCCGATCGGGCAACGAAGGATCGATGATCTCGAGAGCGAGCGCCACCGTCCCCTTCGCGAATGGGTGTGGCAGCCTTTGCCTTTGGGGCACGCTGCAGCATCGAAGCGTGCAAGGAGGCGCAATATCGCAATGCCTCGCGCGCGATTAGACCGCGAAAGCCATTTCAGCACAAGGGCCTGGTACGCCGCGCGATCGAATGGCCGGATGCAATGAGGGCCAGGAAGTCGCATGAGTTGTGAAACCGGCTCGCTTCAATGTGGCCATAGGCAAGCGAGCGCTGGTCGCCCAAGCCGGACGAAGGATCGGACTTTGTTTGCGGTATCCCATGGGTCTCAATAAGCTATTGATTCAAAATAGTAAGAGCCGCATTTGGCGTCCCGATATCCGGTCAAAGGGGCGGACGTTGGATGTTCCGGGCGCGTCGACTTCGTCGAGGTCTTTTGCGCTCGATCAAGTGTCACGAATGGATATTGCTTAGTTTGCAAGCACGGGCCGCCAACGAAGCCGGCGAAGGCTGGGATTTCCGATTTCCGTGCGCTTCCAACGAGCAAGCGCGACGGCGGGCGTACTCAAGAATCTTCTCATTTGCGACAAGTTGTGCGCCGCTGTCCCAAGACCTGTCCGTGACTGATGTCTGGAGGATCTCTTCGAGGGATACGAACATGACCGCGCCGTCCACTGCCGATCTGGCCATTGCGTCGAAGATTCCGGTGCTTGCAGGTTTGAATGCGGAGGCCCTTGGCATCCTGCTGGGGCCGGCCCGAGTCATCAATCTTCGCCCGGGCAGCATGTTGTTCCGGCAAGGCGAGCCGGCCAGCGCATTCTTCATCATCGTCGAGGGGTGGATCAAGCTCTACCGCATCACGCCCGCGGGCGATGAGGCTGTCCTCAACGTCTTTGCCAAGGGCCAGAGCTTCGCCGAAGCGGTGACCTTCACGTCAGGTCGCTATCCCGCGATGGCCAGCGCGGTGTCGCAGACGCGGGTGATCATGATTCCGGCCGAACACGTCATCGACTGCATCCGCAAGATGCCGGAGATCGCCATTGCGATGATCGCGTCAACTTCGCAGCATCTTCATCTCATGGTGAGCCGGATCGAGCAACTCACCGCCCAGAGCGGCATGCAAAGGGTGGCCGATTTTCTGGTTTCGTTGACGCCCTGCGCAAAGGGGCCTTGCACCATCGCTCTGCCTTACGACAAGTCGCTGATTGCGGGCAGGCTCGGGCTCAAGCCGGAGTCGCTGTCGCGGGTGTTTGCAAAATTGCGGACCGTCGGTGTCGACGTTCGGGCTTCCGACGTGCTGGTCGAAGACGTTGCGACGCTGCGATGTCTCGTCGCCAGCGATCGCATCAGGCCCCGCAACGGTGCGAACTTCGGAGCCGACAGGTCGCGCGCCGGCGGCGAGGCAGACGGGGGCCACGCCTAGCGCTGAAACCGTTTCAGCGTCGGCAGCACTTCGCTTCGCCAGGCGCTTGCGCCCTGGTGCAGAAGGACGGTCTCGTCGGACGCCACGACGAGCCAGAGTGGAACGCCGCTGCCTGCGCTCAGGCGGTCGCGAAAAACCCGGATGTCCTGCGGCCAGTATTCGTCATCGAGCAGTTCGTGCAGATGTGGGGCTTTCACCTCGCGGTAGCGCAGGTGCGCAAAGTCGGATGATTGCCGGAAGGTCGCGCCGTCGCCGCGCTGCCAGGCGCGGCAGGGTGCGCAATCTTCGGCTCCGACATAGATCAACGTGATGTCGGCGGCTCGAGCGGAGCCGGGGGCGCGCGCGGCAAGCAGCGTCACCGCAACGGTGGCAATGCCCGCGAGCCAACCGAGACAGAACAAGGCGACCCGCGCGTGCCGGAACTCGCGCTTCGCTGATGTTGCGCCGATCATCGCAGCACTATTTCCGGCGCGCAGCCGCGCATCCTTAACCGCGGTCAAGGATGCCGGCCCTGCACCGGATATCTTTTCCCGGATGTTCAAGCGGGGAGAACACCGATGCCGCCCACCGAAGTGAATGCGCCGGAGCAAGGCGAGCGCGTGCCTGTGATGCAGCGAATCCTCGATAATCCGTTCCTGCTGCTGTTCCTCGGCGTGACCTTGCCGACCGTGCTCTACCTGATCTGGGGCGTGATGGAAGTCGCCTCGATCCCGCTCGCGAAATGACGATCGTCGCCGCTCATCCAATCTGAAAGGGGATCGAAATGGCTGTCACGCCTCCTGACAAACGAATCTGGTGGAACGAGCCCATCGAGCGGGTCGAGCTGGTGTGGATCGTGATCGCCTTCCTGTGGGGCCTGTTCATGTTCTGCTTCATGATCGCATGGCACTTCATCGGCCAGCAGAACCTGAACAAGGAAGCCTACAAGATCGCGCCATCGGCCTTCGAGGAAAAGGTCGATGCGTTCGCGAAGAAGCATCAGGTGCGCGAAGAAAAGGGAATTCCGGTGGCCAGGCCTCCGGCCGGCAGCGACGTCTATCTGTTGGGCCGGCTCTGGCAATGGTGGCCCATTCTCGAGCTGGAGAAGGGACAGAGCTATCGCATCCATCTTTCCTCGATCGACTGGCAGCACGGCTTTTCGCTGCAGCCCACCAACATCAACATCCAGGTTCACCCCGGCTACGAGCACGTCATTTCGCTGACCCCGACGCAGAGCGGTGAGTTCGGCATCGTCTGCAACGAATTCTGCGGCATCGGCCATCACACCATGACCGGCAAGATCTACGTGACGGAGCCGAAGAAGGCAGAGGCGGGGCAGCGCCTGGCGGATGGAGGCAAGCAATGACCGCGGAAACCGTAATCGGCGCCGTCGGCGCCAAGACCGAGTTCAGGACCTGTCAATATACCGGGCTGAAGGTCGACGTTGCCGCGCAGAAGCTGATCATCGCCAATGCGGTGGCGGCGGTGGTGTTCCTGGCGCTCGGCGGCGTGATGGGCCTGCTCGTGGCCCTGACCCGTTGGCCGGCGGTGCACCTGCTGCCGGCGGAATGGTTCTATCTCATCCTGACCGGGCACGGCGCCAACGTGCTGCTGTTCTGGATCATCTTCTTCGAGATGGCCATTCTCTATTTCGCCTCTGCGGTGCTGCTCAATTCGAGAATTGCCGCGCCGAAGCTGGCCTGGCTCGGCTTCCTGCTTATGATCGTGGGCGCGCTGATGGGCAATGTGGCGGTGCTGCAGGGCGAATCGAGCGTGATGTTCACGTCCTATCCGCCGATGATGGCACGGCCGCACTTCTATCTCAGCATCATCCTGTTTGCGGTCGGCGCATTGATCGGCTGCGGCATTTTCTTCGCAACGCTGGTGATCGCGAAGGAGGAGCGGACCTATGAGGGTTCGATTCCGCTCGTCACGTTCGGCGCGCTGACGGCGGCCATCATCGCCGTGTTCACGATTGCGTCCGGCGCCGTGATCCTGATCCCGACCATGCTGTGGTCGATGGGTCTCATCTCCAATATCGATCCCTTGCTGTACAAGGTCGTCTGGTGGGGAATGGGACACTCCTCCCAGCAGATCAACGTCTCGGCGCATGTGTCGATCTGGTACCTGACGGCAGCGCTTCTCATCGGCGCCAAGCCGCTCAGCGAGAAGGTCAGCCGTACCGCCTTCCTGATGTACATCCTGTTCCTGCAGCTGGCCTCGGCGCATCACCTTCTGGCGGAGCCGGGACTGGATGCGAGCTGGAAGATCGTCAACACCAGCTACATGATGTACCTCGCGGTGATGGGATCGATGGTCCACGGTCTCACCGTGCCCGGCGCCATCGAGGCCGCGCAGCGCCGCAACGGCTTCGATCGCGGCATGTTCGAATGGCTGCGCAAGGCGCCCTGGGGGAACCCGGCCTTTTCGGCGATGTTCCTCTCCCTGGTGTTCTTCGGCTTCATCGGCGGCATCTCCGGCGTGGTGCTCGGCACCGAGCAGCTCAACGTGCTGATGCACAACACGATCTATGTGCCGGGTCATTTCCACGGCACCGTGGTCGCAGGAACGACGCTGGCATTCATGGGGGCGACCTATCTGGTGCTTCCGTTGATCTTCCAGCGCGAGATCGTCTGGCCGAAGCTCGCCAAGCTGCAGCCCTATCTGTTCGGCATCGGTGCCGCCGGCATCTCGCTGTTCATGATGGGCGCGGGCACGCTCGGCGTGGCGCGACGCCACTGGGACATCACCTTCAGCGACGCCAACCTGTCGTTCGCCCACTCGGCGGGTGCCTTCCTGATGATGGGCCTCAACGGGATCTTTGCCGTCATCGCCGCGATCGGCGGAGCCGTCTACGTCGTGGTCGTGGTCGGCACCGTGCTGTTCGGCGAGAAGATCAAGGGCGGTCACAAGCTGACCTTCCCGTTGCATGCGGGCGGCGGCGCGGCAGCCTCCCACTATGGCAGCGAGAAGGCGCCGAAGCTGCCGGGCACCATCATTCTCGTCACCATCTTCTTCGTCTGCTTTGTCCTCTACTACTTCATCAACTGGAAATATCTGTCGGAACTCTGGCTGTTCCGTTGATGGATCGTTGAACGAAGAGGAGAGAACCATGCGCGCTGTTGCCGGAATGACGATCTCGCTCCTGAAGCTCAGGATCGGTGTCGCGATTGCGGCCAGCGCGCTGGCCGGCGTCGCGGCGGCGAGCGGCCCGCATCTGGCATGGTGGCAGGTCGCGGGCCTCACGCTCGCCGTGCTGGGTGCATCCGGCGCGGCCGGCGCCTTCAACCATTATTACGAGCGCGACGTCGACCGGCTGATGCGCCGGACCCGCGCCCGGCCGTTTGCAAGCGGCGCGCTGAAGCCGAGCCGATGGTGGCTCGTCGGCTTTGTCGCGCTGCTGGCGGCTTCGCTCGCGCTCGCGGCGCTGACCGCCGGCCAGGTTGCTGCGGGCTATGTGTTCCTGGGCGCTTTCACCTACGGCATCGTCTACACGGTTTGGCTGAAACGGCGCAGCACCTGGAACATCGTCGTCGGCGGCCTTGCCGGAAGCTTCGCCGTGCTGGCCGGTGCCGCCGCGGTCGATCCGGGGCCGCAGGTCATACCCACGGTGCTGGCGGTCGTGTTGTTCCTGTGGACGCCGCCGCACTTCTGGAGCCTTGCCGCGGCCAAGGGCGACGACTATGCGCGGGCCAGGATCCCGATGCTGCCGGTGGTGGCGCCGGCCTACGCCTGGACGTCGGCGGTTCTCGCTCATGCCGTGGCGCTGGCCGCGGTCTCGCTGGTTCCGCTCTGGTTCGGGGCGGGGATGATCTACGGAATATGCGCGGCGGCCGGCGGCGGCTACTTCGTCTGGAAGAGCATTCTTCTTCACCGTGAACCGTCGAAGACGAACGCGATGGGCAATTTCTTTGCCTCGCTGTTGCAGCTTGCGCTTCTGGTTGCGGGCGCGCTGCTCTCGAGCGCCGCCGGGTTGCTGTCATGAAAGGCCTTCGCGCGGCATGTGCGGCATCCGCGCTGACGCTCCTGCAGGCGGCGGTATCTGCGGTGGCCGCGCCGTCGCTCGATCCTGCCGTGGCGATCGCGAAGTCCACGCAGGCGCTGGGACGCATGGTGGGCGATCATTCGCTGACCGACAGCCGTGGCGAGCCGTTTTCTCTGGCGGACTTCCGCGGCAAGCCGCTGGTCATCAGTCTGGTCTATTCATCCTGCAGCTCGGTGTGTCCGCCCACCACCCAGCATACGATCGATGCGGTGACCGAGGCCGGACGCGTCTTCGGGTTGGACCGCTTCGCAGTGCTCACGGTCGGGTTCGATGCGCGTAACGACACGGTGCCGCGCATGGCGCAGTTCGCATCGCAGCAGGGCATCAAATTGCCGAACTGGCGCGTCGCCAGCGGCGATGCGGCCAGTATCGCCGCGCTGCTGGGCGATCTCGGCTTCAGCTATCGCGCCGTCGCCGGCGGCTTTGATCATCCGACGCAAACCACCATCGTCGACCGCGATGGCAAGGTCTATCGTCACGTCTATGGCGAGGCCTTTCCGCTGCGGATGTTCATGGAGCCGATGAAGGACGTGATCTACGGCACCAGCACGCCGTTTACCTTCACCGGCATCATCGACCGCATCAAGTTCATCTGCACCGCCTACGACCCCGGTGCGGGGCGCTACCGCATCGACTACGGGCTGATGTTCGGCAGCGTGCTGGCGGCGATCTCGCTGCTGGTCATGGGTGGATTGCTGCTGCGGGAATGGCGGCGCGCGGGGCACGCGCCGGCCGGCAAGGCGTAGCCGACAGGAAGCGACGTGAACGCCATCCGCAAAGTACTCAGAGCCGGGTTTGAGCTCATCGAGCGGCCCTTCGATCGCCTGTTCGGCCCCGCGCTGAACCCGGTGGCGCAACTCGGCGCGCTCGGATTTTTCTTCTTCTGGATCGTTGCCGTCAGCGGCATCTATCTCTTCGTCTTCTTCGATACCGGCATCGAGCGCGCCTACCAGTCGGTCGAATACATCTCCCGCGATCAATGGTTCCACGCCGGCGTCATGCGCAGCTTCCACCGCTATGCCTCCGACCTGATGGTCGTGATGGTCGTGGTGCATCTGTTGCGGGAGTTCGCCTACGATCATTATCGCGGTGTGCGCTGGTTCTCCTGGTTCACCGGCCTGCCGATCATCTGGCTGCTCTATGTCTCGGGCATCACCGGATACTGGCTGGTGTGGGACAAGCTCGCGCAGTTCGTGGCTTTGGTCTCCTCGGAACTGCTGGACTGGCTGCCGATTTTCGGTGAGCCGATCGCGCGAAACTTCATCGCGACCGGAACGCTCACCAGCCGCTTCTTCTCGCTGATGGTGTTCATGCACGTCGCCGTGCCGCTGTTCCTGCTCTTCATCATGTGGGTGCATATCCTGCGCATCTCGCGGCCGAAGGTGAATCCGCCGCGTGCGCTGGCATTGATGTCGCTGGCTGCACTGCTTGCGGTGTCGATCTGGCAGCCGGCCTTGTCGCAGGGTCCGGCCGATCTCGCCAAGGTACCGAATGAGGTTGGCCTGGACTGGTTCTATCTGCCGCTCTATCCGCTCACCAAATTGTGGGGCAACGGCTCGGTGTGGGCGTTCCTCGGCGCCTTCTCGCTGATGATCGCGCTGATGCCCTGGCTGCCGCCGCTGCGGAAAGCCAAGGCGGCGCAGGTCGACCTCGACCATTGCAACGGGTGCGCCCGCTGTGCGGAGGACTGTCCCTACGAGGCCATCAAGATGGTCGGCCGTACCGACACGCTGCCGTTCCCGACGCAGGCCGAGGTCAACCCGTCGCTTTGCGTCTCCTGCGGCATCTGCGTGGGGTCCTGCCCGTCATCCACTCCGTTTCGCCGCACCGATGAATTGAAGACCGGCATCGATCTGCCGGAGTATTCGCTTCGGGAATTGCGTGAGCGGGTGATGGATGCGGCAATCGGCCTGAGCGGGCCGGGCCGGGTACTGGTGCTGGCTTGCGAACACGGTGCTGCCGCCGGTCGCCTTGATGGCACTGTCGTCATGCCATGCGTCGCGATGGCGCCGCCTTCGCTGATCGACTTCATCCTCAGCCGCGATCTTGCCGACGGCGTCGTGGTGGCCGGCTGCGCCGAAAGTGCCTGCTACAACCGGCTCGGCGTGCAGTGGACCGAGCAACGTTTCGCCGCCGAACGCGATCCCTATCTGCGGGCGCGGGTGCCGCGGGACCGTATTGCGACGGTGTGGGCATCTGCGCTTGCCGCAAGCAAGGCCGACAGGGAGATCGCAGAATTTTCCGCGCGGGTCGCGGCGCTGCCGCCGAAGCGGCTGCGGTCGCCGCTGCCGGTCAGTTCGCCGGTGCGTCCGTCGAAAAAGCTGGAGACGGAAGAGGGGCCGGCATGAACGTCGCGCGATCGGCAGGGCAGTTCCTGGTCATTGTGGCGCTGTTTGCCGGCGTCGCCGCTCTGTCGGACTGGCCTCGCTACGGCCAGATTCAGCAGGGCTCGGGTGTGGTGATGCTGAGTTTCGTGCACAGCGCCGACCGCAAGGGCGAATGCCGTCGCCTCACGCCGGAGGAGATCGCGAAACTGCCGCCCAACATGCGCCGGGTGCAGGACTGCCCGCGGGGAAGGCGGGCGGTCTATGTCGAGCTCGATGTCGACGGCCGCAGCGCCTATCGGGCCGACTTGCCGCCTACCGGGATTGCCGGCGACGGGCCGTCGCGGATCTACCAGCGCTTCGTGCTGCCGGCGGGCAAGCATGATGTCGCCGTGCGGATGCGCGATACGGCGCGTGCCGATGGTTTCGATCATGAACGCCGTGAGAGCGTTGAACTCGCGCCGGAGCAGTTGCTTGTGATCGACTTCCGCTCCGAGAGCGGCAGCTTCATCATTCGCTGAGGAGGACATCATGGGCCTGCTGCAATGGGAGAAGCGTTACAGTGTCGGTATCGAGGCGGTCGATCATGAGCACCGCGAGCTGGTCGATCTGATCAACCGGCTGCATGACAAGGCGACCGTCCAGGGGTCCAAGCTGGCCGTGCTCGGCTTCTTTGGCGATCTGTACAAGGCGGTTTCGGCGCATTTCGCCCTCGAGGAGAAATTCATGCGCGAGAAGCAGTACGACCAGCTTTCCCAGCACAAGGGCGATCACGAACGCCTGCTCGACGAGATACGCGACCTCATGGAGGACTACGAGGTGAACGACGTCTTTGACGAGAAATTGCTGGCCCAGCGGATCGACGCATGGTTCTCGCGCCATTTCGAAAGCCATGACGCGCGGCTGCATCGCGCGCTCGGCGACCACTGAGCGGCTTGTCCTTTCAAGGCCTTCACACAAGGGAGATGAAGATGAGGAAGTTACTGATTGCGGCGACAATCACGGTCGCAGGTGTCGGCGTGGCTGCGGCGCAGGATCTCGCGGCAGGTGCCACGGCATACAAGAAGTGCGTGACGTGCCACGACGTCGGTCCGACCGCGAAGAACAAGGTGGGCCCGGTGCTCAACGGTCTCGACGGCCGCAAGTCAGGGACCGTCGCCGGCTACAACTATTCCGACGCCAACAAGGGGTCCGGCATCACCTGGAACGAGGAGAGCTTCCTCGACTACATCAAGGATCCCAAGGCGAAGATCCCGAACACGAAAATGGTATTCGCCGGAATCAAGAATGAGACCGACGCGAAGGCGCTCTGGGCCTATCTCAAGCAGTACGATGCCGAGGGAAAGACCAAGTAAGACCGAAACGGTCCTCAGACGTTCTGCAATATCACGCCGTCGACCGGGGCTGAGACCCAGCGTCGGTCGACGGTCCGATGATCGCATGCCCAGACGGCGGTGCCGGGGAAGCGCGGAATGAGTGCGTCGATTTCGGCGGCGGAGGCCACATAGAACGTCGTCGAAAGGGCATCCGCAACCGCCGCCGAACGATGATGATGGACCGTCACGGCTTTCCATCCGGCGGCGCTGCGGCCGCTGCGGGGATCGAACAGATGATGTGCCGCGCCGCCGGCGCCCAGCACGCAGCCTGCGCCCTCGGACGTCGCAAGCGCGCCCCGCTGCAGCAGGACAGGCGCGGCATCCGCGCGTGCAATCTGCCATGGTCTGCCGTTCATCCTCGCATCGATCGCCCGCTGCTCGCCGAGATCGACCAGCACATGTTTCAGCGCGCGCGAGGCGAGCAATTCGGCGATGCGATCGGTGACGTAGCCCTGGCCCAGTCCATTGAGCGTCAGGCGTTGGCCTTTGCCGAGCCCGATCGAATTTGCGGCGACCCTCACCTTGCGCCAGTCGACGGCCGTCCGTGTCGCCGCGATCAACTCGTCCGGCGGTGTTCCGGCGTCGGGTGTCGTGGAGAACCAGTCGACATGAGCCTCCCACAGGGCTTGCACGGTCGGGTCGAACAGCCCATCGCTCGCCGCAGCCATGTCCAGCGCCAGCGTCAGCGCGCGGCGGAGGTCGGCGGACGGCGAAACCAGCGAGCCGTCGCGATTGAGCCGGCATAGCTCGGAATCTTGCCGGAAAAGGCTGAGTGAATCTTCCAGACGGCTGATTTCGGCTTCCACCAGTCCCACGGCGTGGCTGGCCTCGTCGCGATCGATGCCATTGAACAGGATTGTCGCGTCGGCGCCCATCGCAACCCCGTGCCATTCATAGTCGATGGCGGAACGGGCAGGGCCGCCGGCGACCGCACTGGCGGCGGCTGCTGCGAAAATGGTGATCACGCGTCGGCGCGTCGGCTTCTCGTACAAGCTCGTCATGCCCTGACTCCGGTTTGGCCGGCCGGCGCCGGCGGTGTCAGCGGCTGCCGTCGCTGTGCCCGCTTTTTCAGGTGGAGGCAGATTTCCTGATCGAAATAGTTTGCCTGGCACTTCAGGCAGTAGATGCATTCGTTCGGGTTGATCTGGCCGAGCGGGTGAATGGCTTGCACCGTACAGCGCCGCGCGCAGACGTGGCACTCAGATCCACATTCGCGATATCGCTTCAACCACTCGAACATGCGTATGCGCGCCGGGAGGGCGAGCGCCGCGCCGAGCGGACAGAGGTAGCGGCAATAGAAGCGCTCGACGAACAGACCGGCAAACACCAAGAGGCCCGCGTAAACGACGAATGGCCACTCGCGCAGGAATTTCATGGTGATCGCCGTCTTGAACGGCTCGATCTCGGCGAGCTGGAATGCACCCAGAATCGAACGCAGCGACACCGCGAGGATGCCGACGAACGCGACATATTTGATCATCCAGAGGCGCTCGTGCAGCCCGAACGGGATTTCGATCTGCTTGATGCCGAGCCGCCGCGCAAGCTGGTTGGTCAGTTCCTGCAGGGTGCCGAACGGGCAGAGCCAGCCGCAGAACACCCCGCGCCCCCAGAACAGCATGCTGACGGCGACGAAGCTCCACAGCACGAACACCAGCGGATCCAGCAGGAAAAGATCCCAGCGGAATCCCGACAGCAGGGCGTGGATGAAGGTCAGCACGTTGACCACGGACAGCTGTGCGTTGGCAAAGAAGCCGAGGAAGATCAGCGTCGTCAGCAGATAGGCGGTGCGCAGGCGGTAATAGAGCTTTCCGTGCGCGACCACCGAGTCCTGGAAGATGAGAATGCCGGCCAGCACGGTCAGCATGGCGCCGAGCACCGCGATGTCGAAACGCCGCGCCCACCAGATGTCCTGCCACAACGTCTGGGTCGCCGCTGCCTCCGCCTGCGGCCTGCCCAATGTGGCAGGCGTGGCGGGCGGGCTTGGCGGGGGAGAAATCAGGTATCGCTCGGGTATGCGGTATTCGAGCGAGACGAGGGCGGGACCGCCCGTAGCGGGCGCGCCGAGATCGAGGTCCAGCCGGAACGCCTTGGTGGAATCGAACCCGGTGGCGCGAGGCAGCCGGAACACCGCAATTTCGCGCAGCTCCGGCGCGCCTGCGGCCCGCAGCGCTTCGACGGGGGTGTGATCGGCCGCTTTGAGGCGAAAGGTCCGGCTGCCCTGGATGAGTTCGATGCGGTTGAACGTCCCGGTTTGCCGCCAATCCGTGCCCTTGAAAGAATAGAGACCGGAAGCGCCGATCAGGATCAGATCGTCCTCCGGCCCGATCTTGCCGAGCTCGCTCTCGTAGACGCGCTGGCCGAGTAGGCTTTCGCCGATCGGTGGCGGTGTTGCCAGCGCCAGCCACAGATCGATGAAGGGCTTGTCTGGCTCGGCATCCTGTGTGCCGAGCATCCTCGCAGCTTCGCCGCGGGTGACCAGCTTTCGCTGCACGGCGCCTTCGGCCACCAGGGCATGCCAGTTCGATCGTCGAAGGGTTTCGCGATCGAGCCGTGCGGTGCCGTCGGCGCCGCTGCCGCGGCTGCGCAACACGGACCGGGCCGATCGGAGGACGGCATCGCGGATCACGGTCGAGGTGATGGTTGCGCCGGCCACACCATGCGGCCCGCGCGCCTGAGCGTCCGAAGGCTTCAGCCCGGCGCCGGCCCTGATATCGAAGCCCGCGAAACTCTTGACATAGGCGGCAAGCGCATCCTTGGGAATGCCGATCACGAGGATCGGTTCTTCATGCGCCACGATCTGCGCTCCCGCGACGATACCCTCGGGCGTGATCGCAGCGACGATGTCGAGAGGCCGTCCGGCATAGCCGACCGACCCTGATACGTCATATGTCGAGAACGCGTAGCCAAGCAGCCGTCCGTCCGATGCCCGCACGACGGCGGCGGGCGGGCTGCCCTGGGGCTGCTCGACCGTCACGGTCCCGGCGGACGGAAAGAACGTGGAAGCGAGGGAGAGATCGGCGCCATGGGCCGGGCTCATTGCGCCGGCGAGCGCCGCGAATGCGCAGAGCAGATCACGCAGCGCGGTAAATCGTCTCACGGCAAGATTTCGCATGCCAGCGATCAGGCATATTTCCCACAAAGACGCCTTGAGCCAGGTCAATCGGCTGCTTAACCGCGGTCAAGGCGACGCCGCCTTCGCATCTGCCATAAGCCGGCATCGGATTCTCATGCTGGAGGGACGCAATGCGACATCGTGGTTTTGGACTCGCGGCCTTGGGCGGGATCGCGGCCGCGGGTATTCTCGGCCTCGGCTCGACGGCCGGATTGGCACAACAGCAGCCTGCGGCACCCAAGCCGGCGGACGTGCAACAGCACAAGACGACGCCCGGCGGGCAGTATCAGCCCAGCCTCGACGTCCTCGGTGAGAAGGGAGCCGAGCAGCCCGGCACCAAGCCGGGAGATCCTGTGCTCAGCAAGGCCGAATGGGAAAAGGCCAACCGCATCTATTTCGAGCGCTGTGCCGGCTGTCACGGCGTGCTGCGCAAGGGCGCGACCGGCAAGGCGCTGACGCCTGATCTGACCAAGAAGCTCGGCTTCGACTATCTGCGCGACTTCATCACCTATGGCTCGCCCGGCGGCATGCCCAATTGGGGTACCTCCGGCGACCTGCAGCAAGCCGACATCGAGCTGATGGCGCGCTACCTGCTGAACGAGCCGGCGCAGCCTCCAGAGTTCGGCCTCAAGGACATGAAGGAGACCTGGAAGGTCATAGTTCCGGTCGCGCAGCGGCCGACCAAGAAGATGAACAAGCTCGACATCGACAACCTGTTCGCCGTGACGCTGCGCGATGCCGGCGAGGTCGCCCTGATCGACGGCAACACCAAGAAGATCGAGCTCATCCTCAGGACCGGTTATGCCGTGCATATCTCGCGCATGTCCGCGTCGGGACGTTACCTCTACACGGTCGGTCGCGACTCCAAGCTCAACCTGGTCGATCTCTGGATGGACCCGCCACAGACCGTGGCCGAACTGAAGATCGGCACCGAGGCGCGTTCGGTCGAGACCTCCAAGTTCAAGGGCTTCGAGGACAAATATGCGATCGCCGGCTCCTACTGGCCGCCACAATATGTGCTGATGGACGGCGCCACGCTCGAGCCACTGAAAGTGGTCTCGACCCGCGGCATGACCTACGACACGCAGGAGTTCCACCCGGAGCCGCGCGTCGCCTCGATCGTGGCCTCGCACTACAATCCGGAGTTCGTGGTCAACATCAAGGAGACCGGCCAGATCCTGCTCGTCAACTACAAGGACATCAAGAACCTGAAGGTGACGGCAATCGAAGCCGAGCGTTTCCTGCATGACGGCGGCTTCGACAAGACCGGCCGCTACTTCCTGGTCGCGGCGAATGCGCGGCATCGCGTCGCCATCGTCGATACCAAGGAGGACAAGCTGGTCGGCGTCGTCGACTCCGGCGGCCAGACCCCGCATCCCGGCCGCGGTGCCAACCTGGTGCATCCGAAATTCGGTCCGGTCTGGGCCACCAGCCATCTCGGCAACGAGACCATCTCCTTCATCGGGACGGATCCCGAGAAGAACAAGCAGAATGCCTGGAAGGTCGTCCAGAAGGTCGACGGCCAGGGCGGCGGCTCGCTCTTCATCAAGACCCATCCGAAGTCGGAGAATCTCTACGTCGACACGCCGCTGAACACCGACGCCGAAATCTCCTCATCGGTTGCCGTGTTCAAGATCAAGGACCTCGCCAAGGAGAAGCCCGAATACAAGGTGCTTCCGATCGGCCAGTGGTCCGGCATCTCGGAGGGCGCGCGCCGCGTCGTCCAGGGCGAGTTCAATCGGGACGGCAACGAAATCTGGTTCTCGGTCTGGAACAACAAGGCCCAGGAGTCGGCGATCGTCGTGGTCGACGACAAGACGCTGCAACTGAAGACGGTGATCAAGGACAAGCGTCTGGTGACGCCGACCGGCAAGTTCAACGTCTTCAATACGCGCAACGACATCTACTGACGCCGTGACGACATCGGAGTGGCGCGGTGCAATCGCGCCACTCCTTTGTAACAAACGATCCAGCCGGAGCGCGGTAAATGAGCATTGGGAAGGTCTTTCTGGTCGGAGCCGGTCCGGGCGATCCCGAACTGCTCACCCTGAAAGCGATGCGCGCGATCGAACAGGCCGATGTCGTGGTCTACGACCGCCTGGTATCCGACCGCATTCTCGAAACGATCAGGGATGGCGTTACGCAGATCAATGTCGGCAAGCAGGCGGACTTTCATCCCGTACCGCAGGCCGAAATCAACGAGATTCTGGTCCGCCTCGGTCGCGCCGGTCGCACGGTGGTGCGGCTCAAGGGCGGCGATCCCTTCATCTTCGGGCGTGGATGCGAGGAGGCGGCCGAGCTCGAGGCTGCCGGCATTCCCTATGAGGTCATCCCCGGTATCACCGCGGCCCAGGGCTGCGCTGCTGCGGCGCGTATTCCGTTGACCCATCGCGGGCTGGCTTCCGGCGTTCGCTACGTCACCGGCCATCGCAAGGCCAACGAGCCGCTCGACCTCGACTGGAAAAGCCTTGCCGACCCCGACACCACGCTCGTGGTTTACATGGGGCTCTCCAATATCGAGGAGATCGTGGCCGAGCTCGTCGCGAACGGACTGCCGATGAGCACGCCGGTCCTTGCGGTGTGTCAAGGCACGACCGATCGCGAGCGGCGACTATGCACGCGTCTTGCGATGTTGCCGGAAGCCGCGCGCGAAGCGGCGTTCAGCGGTCCCGTTCTATTCATTATCGGCCGCGTTGCCGGGCTGGCCCTTGAGCGAAGCGGGCGTGACGATGCGACGACAGACGCGATATCGATTGTGGCCTGAGCTGGCGTTTGCGCTGGTGGCGACGACCGCGCCGGTGTCCGCCGGGGAAGCTCCGGATGCCGGCAAGCTGGCAAGTCTGGTGCGTCAGGATTGCGGTTCCTGTCATGGCCTGACCCTGCGCGGCGGTCTTGGCAAGCCGCTTACGTCGGACAGCCTGCGCATCTGGGATCGCGAGCAGCTCGTCGGCATCATCCTCGATGGCGTGCCCGGCACGCCGATGCCGCCATGGCGCACGCTGCTCAGCGAGAGCGATGCGCGCTGGATTGCGGAGCGTCTGCAGCAGGGGAATTTGCCATGAAATCGGCTGTACGAATTCTGCTTTTGCTCTGGCTCGTCTTGCCGCAGTTCGCCGGTGCCGGCGAGCTGCGCGGCACCGGCAGTCTCGGCCTGGTAATCGAGCGGGCGACGGGCTCGGTACTGGTCGTGGATACGCTGGCGCGAAAGACCGTCGGCCGCGTCGAAGGCCTCGGCGACCTCTCGCATGCGTCCGCGGTTTTCTCTCCGGACCAGCGCTATGCCTATGTCTTCGGACGCGACGGCGGGCTGACCAAGGTCGACCTGCTCACCTCTTCCATCGCCAAGCGTATCGTGCAGGCCGGCAACGCCATTGGCGGCGCCATTTCCGATGACGGCGCGCTGATTGCGGTCTCGAACTACGAGCCCGGAGGCGTGCGTGTCTTCGCGGCCGACACTCTCGATCCCGTTGCCGATATCGCCGCCATCGGCAGCAATGGAAAATCCTCGAAGACGGTCGGCCTGGTCGACTTGCCCGGGCGCCGGTTCGCCTTTGCGCTCTATGACGCCGGTGAAATCTGGGTCGCCGATCTCTCGGCCCCTCAAGCGCCCGCCATCGAGAAGCTCGCCGGTATCGGCAAGCTGCCGTACGACGGCAACGTCACGCCGGATGGCCGGCACTATCTGGCGGGACTGTTCGGTGAGGACGGCGTCGTGCATGTCGACACCTGGCAGAAGCCGTTGAAGGCCGAGCGCATTCTCGATCGCTACGGCCGCGGCGAGGAAGGCCTGCCGGTCTACAAGATGCCGCACCTCGAGGGCTGGGCCGCGGCCGGCGACCGGCTGTTGCTGCCGGCGGTGGGCCGCCACGAGCTGATCGCAGTCGATACGCGGAGCTTTGCCGAGGTCGGCCGCGTCGCCACGCACGGTCAGCCGGTATTTGCGGTGGCGCGGCCGGACGGGCGATACGTCTGGGTCAATTTCGCCCATCCCAGGAACGACACCGTCGACATTGTCGATGTGCAGACGCTCAAGGTGGTGCATCGCTTCGCGCCGGGCCCGGCGGTGCTGCATCTGGAATTCACCCCGCGCGGCAACGAAGTGTGGGTCTCGGTGCGCGATGCCGATCGCATCGACGTCTACGACACCGCGACATTTGCCAAGAAGGCGGAAATCCCGGCGCAGAAGCCGTCCGGAATTTTCTTCACCGCACGCGCAACGAGGATCGGCCAATGACACCGAACCCGCTCGAGCTCGCGCTCATCGATCGCTGGCAGCACGGTTTTCCGCTGGTCGAAAAGCCCTTCGAAATCGTCGGCCGTTTTGCGTCGCTCGACGAAGGGCAAGCCATCGGCATCTTCCGCAGGATGCGCGAGAACGACGTCATTTCCAGGGTCGGCGCCGTGGTGAGGCCGAACACCGTCGGCGCCAGCACGCTGGCCGCCATTGCGGTGCCGCCGGAGCGGCTGGAGCAGGTTGCCGCCGCCGTCAGCGGTGAGCCGCTCGTCACGCACAATTACGAACGCGAGCACGTCCTCAATCTGTGGTTTGTGGTCGCCGGCGCGAGCGCCGAGGC
The DNA here is from genome assembly GCA_046349015.1 of Bradyrhizobium sp. Classification (GTDB taxonomy): domain Bacteria; phylum Pseudomonadota; class Alphaproteobacteria; order Rhizobiales; family Xanthobacteraceae; genus Bradyrhizobium. The sequence continues at coordinate 86,521 of JAXMDE010000004.1, forward strand.
GATCAAGGCGACCATCGAGCGCATCAACAGTCAAACCGGCCTCGAAGTCGTCGAGCTGCCGATGCTCGAGGCCTATCATCTCGGCCTTGGCTTTTCGCTCGGCGCGGCGCCGCCGCAGCGGCGGGAGGTCGCCGGCCGCACCGACTATTGCCCCGATCCGCGCGACAGGATGATCCTTGCGGCGATCGAAGACGGCCTGCCGCTGATCGAGCGTCCCTACTGCGCCGTGGCCGACCGGCTCGACCTTGGTCAAACCGAGGTCATCGATCGGCTGCAGCACATGAAGGCATCCGGCATCGTCACGCGTTTTGGCTGCGTCGTGCGGCACGAGAAGCTGGGCTACCGGTCCAACGCCATGGCGGTGTGGGACGTGCCGGGCGACCGTCTCGACGACGTAGTGGAGAGCTTTGCGCGTCATCCCAAGGTCACGCTGTGCTATCGCCGGCCGCGTTACCTGCCTGCGTGGCCCTACAACATCTTCTGTATGGTTCACGCCCGCTCCCGTGCGGATGCCTACTCCGTGATCGACGAGATCAACCTTCAGGCCGACAGCGGTCTGTTGCGGCAGGCGATCCTGTTCTCCAGACGCTGCTTCAAGCAGCGCGGCGCGGTGTTCTCGGCAAACGCAGGATTGAACTGATGGTCCGGCTCGATCCGACGGCGCGAGCGATCGTCAACGGCCTGCAGGGCGGCTTCCCGTTGACCTCACGGCCGTTCCGCGATGCCGGCAGGGAACTCGGGTTGACCGAGGCTGAACTCCTCGAAGGCGTGCAGGACCTTGCGCGGTCCGGGACCCTGAGCCGGTTCGGCCCGCTCTGGAACGCCGAGCAGGTCGGCGGCGCGGTTTGCCTCGCCGCCATGGCGGTGCCGCAGCAGTGTTTTGAAGAGGTCGCGGCGAAGGTCAATGCCCATGCGGAAATCGCGCACAACTACGAGCGGGCGCATGCGCTCAATATGTGGTTCGTGATTTCGTCCGACGATCCGAGCCGGATTGAGCAGGTGATTGCGGAGATCGAGCGCGAGACCGGCATTGCGGTTCATGCCATGCCGAAATTGCGCGAATTCTTTGTCGGCTTCAGGGTCGAGGTCTGAGCATGCTGGATGCCGTCGACCGTCAACTGATCGCAGCGACGCAGGGCGGGCTGCCGCTGGTGCGCGAGCCCTATCGCGTGCTCGCCGAGCAGCTCGGACTTGCCGAGGCGGATGTGATCGGCCGCCTGCAAGGCCTGCTGGAGCGAGGAGCTATCCGCCGGATCGGGGCGATCCCCAATCATTACGCGCTCGGCTTCACCGCCAACGGCATGTCGGTATGGGACATTGCCGATGACGCCGTGGCCGATGTCGGCGCGAAAGTCGGCGCGCTGGATTTCGTCACCCATTGCTACGAGCGGCCGCGTCATCTGCCGCTCTGGCCGTACAATCTGTTTGCGATGGTGCATGGGCGGACGCGCGAGGAGGTCAGGGCGAAGGTCGCCGAAATCACCGTGCTGGTCGGCCCCGCCGCGCGCGCCCACGACGTCCTGTTCTCGACCCGTATCCTGAAGAAAACCGGCTTGCGCATCGCGGCGTGAATCGGAGGAGTTCGCCATGTTTCGCCTCAGCCAATATCTTCGCGAAATCGACGAGCCGGCGCCGACCGGCGAGGTGCGCCAGCCGCCCGGACCCGTCGTGATCTGGAACCTGATCCGCCGCTGCAACCTGACCTGCAAGCATTGCTATTCGATTTCCGGCGACGTCGACTTCCCCAACGAATTGTCGACCGAGGAGGTCTTTCACGTCATGGACGACCTCAAGATGTTTCGCGTGCCGGTGCTGATCCTTTCCGGCGGCGAGCCGCTGATGCGGCGCGACATCTTCGAGATTTCCGAGCGCGCCAAATCGATGCGGTTCTATGTCGGCCTCTCCAGCAACGGCACGCTCGTCGATGCGGCTCTTGCCGATCGTATCCGCGACATCGGCTATGACTATGTCGGCATCTCGCTTGACGGCATCGGCGCCACGCACGACCGGTTCCGCGGCCGGGCGGGCGCCTATGAGGAGGCACTTTCGGGTTTGCGACAGCTGCGGGATCGCGGCATCAAGGTCGGCGTCCGCTTCACCATGACCGAAGACAATGCCGCCGAGCTGCCGCGCCTGCTCGACCTCGTGGAGCGCGAAGGGTTCCCCAAGTTCTATCTGTCGCACCTGGTCTATGCGGGCCGCGGCAACAAGAACCGCGGCACCGATGCGGAATGGCAAACCACGCGCGACGCCATGGACATGGTGATCGAGCGCGCCTGGCGCTGGGCGAAGGCGGATTCCGAAATGGAGATCGTGACCGGCAACAACGACGCGGATGCGGTCTACCTGCTGCAATGGGCGGCGCGCAACGTGCCGCAGGCCGTGAACAGCCTGCGCCAGAAGTTGATGCGCTGGGGTGGCAATTCTTCCGGGGGCAACGTCGCCAATATCGACAATCTCGGCAACGTGCATCCGGACACGATGTGGTGGCACTACAATCTCGGCAATGTCAGGACACGACCGTTCTCGGAAATCTGGCCTGATGTTTCCGATCCCGTGATGGCCGGTTTGAAGCGTCGGCCGCGTCAGATCGGCGGACGCTGCGGCGCCTGTGCGCACTTTGTCATCTGCAACGGCAATACCCGCGTTCGTGCGCTCAGGATGACGGGGGATCCCTGGGCCGAGGATCCCGGCTGCTACCTCACGGATGCGGAGATCGGTCTGGTCCAGCCGATGCAGCGTGTCCGCACCAGCGCCTATCGCGGAGCCCGTCATGAAGCGCCGATGTCCTACTAGCGCGGCGGGCGCGCTGCTTGCGCTCTCTCTTTTCATCGGTCCCGCCGCAGCCGAGCCCGATGCCGCGAAACTGTATGGCGCGCACTGCGCCGAGTGTCACGGTGCCGACCGGCTCGGCCGGCTCGGGCCCGCCCTGCTGCCGGAAAATCTCGGGCGCCTGACCGGAGCCCGGGCGGTCTCGGTCATCGCCAACGGCAGGGCCGCCACCCAGATGCCGGCCTTCTCCGGTTCGCTCAGCAACGAGGAGATGACGGCGCTCGCCACCTACATTGCCACGCCGTTGACGGCTGTACCCGCATGGGGCGCCGACCAAATATCCGGCAGCCGCGTCGTTCATGCCGTAGCACCCGCGCTCGACCGGCCTCGCTTCGAGGCCGATCCGATGAACCTGTTTGTCGTGGTCGAGGCCGGCGACCACCACGCCACCATCCTCGACGGCGACCGCTTCGAGCCGCTGACGCGGTTTCAGACACGCTTTGCCCTGCATGGCGGGCCGAAATTCTCGCCGGATGGCCGCTATGTCTTCTTCATGTCGCGCGACGGCTGGGTCAGCAAATACGATCTGTGGACGCTGACGATGCTCGCGGAAGTGCGGGCCGGCATCAACTCGCGCAATATCGCGATCTCGCGCGACGGCAAGCACATTGCCGTCGCCAACTATCTGCCGAACACGCTGGTGATGCTCTCGGCCGACGATCTCTCGGTCGAGAAGATCTTCGACGTCAAGGACAGGAAGGGCAACCCGTCGCGCGTCTCGGCGGTGTATCAGGCCCGTCCGCGCGACAGCTTTGTCGCCGCGTTGAAGGATGTGCCCGAGATCTGGGAAATCGCCACCGATCCGAATGCGCCGCCGGTCTATTCCGGCTTCGTTCATTCGCACGAGAAGGGAATGGTCGAGGCGCTGCCGTCGTCGCAGGGCCTGTTCGCGCTACGCCGGATCGAGACGCCGGAGCCGCTGGACGATTTCTTCTTCGATCCGCCATACCGGAATCTGATCGGCTCGGCACGCGAGGGCAGGGCGGTCGTGGTCAATCTGGTGGTGGGTCGCGACATCAAGCAGCTCGACATGCCCGGCCTTCCCCATCTCGGTTCCGGCATTTCCTGGGTCTGGAATGAACGGCCGGTGATGGCGACGCCGCTGCTGAAAGCGGGCAAGATCAATGTGCTCGATATGCAGGATTGGTCGCTGGTCAAGACCATCGAAACGCCCGGTCCCGGCTTCTTCATGCGCAGCCATGAGAATTCTCCCTATGCCTGGACGGACAGCATGATGGGCGGCAAGAAAGACACGCTTTCGATCATCGACAAGCGGTCGCTGGAGGTCGTTCGCAGCGTGACGCCTGAACCGGGCAAGACCGCCGCCCATGTCGAATTCGACAAGGACGGCAAGCATGCCCTGGTATCGGTATGGGAGGACAAGGGAGCGCTCGTGGTGTATGACGCAGCGACATTTGCCGAGGTCAAGCGCATCCCGATGTCGAAACCGTCAGGCAAGTACAACGTATGGAACAAGATCAACTTCTCCGACGGAACGAGCCACTGAACGCGGCCGACCGCCGGGTCGCCCTCCTGATCGCGGCGCATGGCGAGAAGACACCGGGTGCCACGAACGACAGCGTGATGCGGATCGCCGGCGCCATCCGCGACAGTGCCATCGTGCCGGCGGTGGCGGTGGGATTCATCAACGGCGAGCCGAGCATACGGGACGCCCTGAGCGGCCTGTCGGCGCGGAATGTGATCGTCTACCCGCTGTTTGCGTCCAACGGCTATTTTACGCGCGACCGCCTTGTGCAACTGATCGATGAAGCCGGGGTGCCGGATCGCGACATCGATTTTCTCGCCCCGCTCGGTCTCGACCCCGGCCTGCCCCAACTGCTGGTCGAACTGATCGCGCGGGTGGCGGATGAGCACGAGGTGGCGGCAGGCGCCGTGACCGCGATCCTGCTGGCACACGGCTCGAGGCGCAATCCGGCTTCGCGCGAAGCCACCGACTGGGTGGCAGGCGAGATTGCCCGGCTTTCGGTCTGCCGCGATGTTGCCGTCGCATTCCTGGAGGAGCAGCCACATCTCGACCAAGTCGCCGCATCGGTCGACGGGCCGGCGATCGTTGTCGGCATGTTCTCCGGCGAAGGGCTGCATGGTGCCCGGGATGCGCCGCGGCTGGTTGCGAAGCTGGACCGATCGGACGTTTTCTATGCCGGCGTGATCGGCAACGCATCCGGTGTTGAAGAAATCATTCGTCGATCGGTCGTCCGGGCATTGGCCAACCCGCGGCGCCTCGATGAAGCTGGATAGGAAACGTCGGCGAAGCAATTAGTGCTTCTCTGCCAATAGGTTAGAAATTTTCGGGGATGGGTCTACCGCAATGTTGAGGTCGGTCTTTGTCCGGGATGTCGAGGACCGCGCATCGCGAGGGTCCGCCGAGTTTCCATAAGGACACACCGTCGCAAAAACGGCCCGGCCCAGAGGCGCCCGGCCTTGCTTTTCATGTGAGCGGCGCTTGTATTGGTCGTATCGGGGGCCCTCACAGCATGATTGTTTGCTCGTGCAATATCTTGAGCGATCAGGACGTTCGCGCCATCGCAAAGGACCCTACCTACGTTCCGCCGCGTGTGGCCGAGGTGTACAGCCGATTGGGCTGCAACGCTGAATGCGGAAGGTGCGTCCGAACGATCAGGACGATTATCGACGAAGCCGTCGCAGCAACGGTGTCTGCCCAGGAAATGCAGCCAGGCTAGAGAGCTCACTTGGTGCGCGGGCGAGGTGCGGGACGCCACGAGGACGGCGTGTTGCCGAGAGAGCACACCGCTGCAAACGCGTGACGCAATATCCTGCTTTTTTTGCTCAATCCCCAGCCGGGACGATAACGTCATGCCCGGATTGGGAACGATGCATGCACCGGTCGAAGCGCGCCATCGCTGCTGAATTCAAAGCGTTTTTTTCTGTGCTTGGCAGGCTTCTGCCGGGATTGCTTTTGCTCGCCTGTCTTGTCGCGGCACCGCCGGCTCACGCCTGGGACCTTCGAGGCGCGTCTACGGCCCAGGATCAGGATCTCCATGCGGGAAATGCCGATCTTGCGACACTGGCAGAATACGCGCGGCAAGTCGGCATTCAGCCGGCGGAACGTGCAGCCGGGGCCGGCCGCCCGCATCCCCATTTCGACAACGCGGATTTTGCCGCGCTTCGTGAATATGCCCGTGACGTGGTCAAGGCACAGCCGGCCGCCGCAACCGGCAACGACGGGGACTCGGTTCATCCTCATGGCCGCATCGAAGTTGCGGCATTTCAAGGCTCGGCAGCATCCGGGGCGGCCGGGTCGGAACGCCAGGTCGGGGAAGGCCACGCGCACGCCATCCATCCTGAGATTACCGCGCTGCGCGACTATGCGAGGGAAATCGCAGGCCAGTCGGAAGCGCCGGCAGGAGCCGTTGAGGTGGCCGAAGCAGACAACGCCTTCGATGCGCTTCGCGAATTCCTGAAAAAGGGGAACGAGCCGCCCCCTCAGCCGGGCGCGAAGCCGGCACCGAGCCAGGCAAGACCGCCTCCGCGGCCGGTCAGACGCGACGCATCCTTCGTCGAGGGCCGCCGGCTGGGTTCGCAGACCTGTCTGTTCTGTCATGCCGGTCACGCCGAGTCGTTCAGCAGGACCCTGATGGGCCGGATTGCCAAGACCCAGCCAGGCAAGCTCGATTGCGAAAACTGTCATGGCCCCGGTTCGACGCATGTCCAGGCAGTCGGCTGTGCCCCGTGCCATGGCGAGGACGGCATCAGCAAGCGCCCTGGAATACCGAGCCTTGTCGGACAGGACTCGCAATATCTCGTGCCCGCGATGAAGGCCTATGTCACCGGGCAGCGCAAACACGACCTGATGCGGCTGGTTCTGACGGGCGTGTCAGAGGGCGAGATGCGCAGCATGGCCTCTTACTACGCCCGGCAGACCCCGGAGCGGGCAAAGACCCCGCTGATCGGCGACGCCTCCGCGGGTCGGGCATCCACGGGCCTTTGCGCCGAATGCCATGGCAATCTCGGCATCAGCGTTTCGCCCGCATTCCCGAGCCTTGCCGGCCAGGACTCGCAATATCTCGCCGACGCGATCCATGCCTACAAGACCGGAACGCGCAGCAAGGCCATCGCCTGTGCCGGATGCCATGGCGAAGGCGGTATCAGCAAGAAGGCGGGAATGCCGAACCTTGCCGGCCTCAGTCCCCAGTATCTGCTGCCGGCGCTGAAGGCCTATGCCAACGGCAAGCGCAAGAACGGCGTGATGGCGGCGTTGCTGTCGGGTGTCGACGATGCGCAACTCAACAGCTTTGCGCTGCATTATGCCCAGCAGAATCCGGCGCGCGCCCAGACCCCGGGCGTCGGCAATCCCGCGGCGGGCAAGGCCGGCGCTGCGCTCTGCGTCGGGTGCCACGGCGAGGCCGCCGGCAGCGAGTCGGATGCCGTTCCGAGCCTGGCCGGCCAGGACGCGCGCTATTTGCGCGAATCCATCAAGGCCTACAAGGATGGCTCGCGCCACAAGATCGTCGCTTGCGCCGAATGTCATGGTGAGCGCGGTGTCAGCAAGAAGGCCGGAATGCCGCGACTTGCCGGGTTGAGCCCGCAATATCTCGGGCAGGCGCTCAAGGCCTATGCTGACGGCAGGCGCAAGGATGCCGTGATGACGGCGCTGCTATCGGGTCTCGACGACGCGCAAATCAACAATCTTGCGCTTTACTATGCCCAGCAGAATCCGGCGCAGGCCCAAACCGCAGCGGTTGGCAATCCTGCGGCGGGCAAGACCGCAGCCGCGCTCTGCATCGGATGCCATGGCGAGGCTGCCGGCAGCCTGTCGGCTGCGATTCCGAGCCTGGCCGGCCAGGACGCGCGCTATTTGCGCGAATCCATCAAGGCCTACAAGGATGGCTCGCGCCACAAGATCGTCGCTTGCGCCGAATGCCATGGCGAGCGCGGCGTCACAAGCAGGCCCGGCACGCCGAGCCTTGCGGGCCTCGCGCCGCAATATCTCGTGGGGGAAATGAAGGACTACGCCAGTGGCCGGCGCAAGCATGGTATCATGAATGCGTTGCTCGCCGACGTAAGCGATACCGAAATGAATGATATCGCCCAGTTCTATGCCCGGCAGGCTCCGGCGCGGGCAGGCACCTCCACGCTCGGCGATCCGAATGCCGGCAGGAACATCAGCGTTCCCTGCGCCGGATGCCATGGCCAGCAGGGCATGGCCCAAAGTCCGATCCCGAGCCTTGCCGGGCAGGATGCGCAATATCTCGCTGACACGTTGAGAGAGTTCAAGAACGGCTCGCGCACCAACGCCATCATGTCGGCATTGGTCAGGGGACTGGACGAGACCGCCATCAACAACCTCGCCGGCTATTATGCGAGCCTTGCGCCGACGCAGCCGGCGCTTCCCGGCGGCGCCCAGGGCCCCGTGGCGAGCCGCGAGCCGGCCGTGATGGCGAACAAGATGCTTGCTTCCCTGGACGACCGCACCGTCGACGATATCGCCGGCTATTACGCAAGCCTTGTGCCGGCGCGGCCGGCGCTTCCCGGGAGCGCCCAGGCTCGCCCTGCGGGCCCCGAACCGGAAGTCGTGGCGAACAAGTTGCTCGCATCGCTTGACGACCGTGCCGCGGACGATATCGCCGGTTATTTTGCCAGCCTTGCTCCGACCCGCGCGGGCAAGCCCGGCGGAGCTTCCGCAGACCGGCGCGAGCCGGTCGTGGTTCGCAACAACCTGGTCGCCGCGCTCAACGAGCAGGCGGTCAGGAACGTCGGCAGCTATTACGCGAGCCTGGCGCCGGCGCAGCCGGCGGGCGCGGGCAGGGAGCCCCGAGAGCCTCAGCTGACGCTGGTGAACTACACCCGGCCCGCAGACGGGAGCAGCCCGGGCGGCATCGTTTCGTTCCGCAAGAATGATCCCTCCCGCAGGGTGGAGCAGAACAACGCGATCTGCCTCAACTGCCACGAGCGCGGCGAGCGAACCTACTGGAACGGCAGCACCCATGAAGTGAGAGGCGTCGCCTGCACCGAATGCCATACCGTGATGCGTCCGGTTTCGCGCAAGTTCGCGCTGAAGACCGAGATCGAGATGGAAACCTGCTTCCAGTGCCACAAGGACCGGCGCGCGCAGATATTCCGCTCGGCACACATGCCGTTGCGGGAAGGCAAGATGAGCTGCTCCAATTGCCACAATCCGCACGGCAGCGCGACGGAAGCGATGCTGAAGGAAAACTCGATCAACGACACTTGCTACAAGTGCCATGCCGAAAAGCGCGGCCCGTTCCTGTTCGAGCACGCGCCGGTGCGGGAGAACTGTCTGAGCTGCCATGATCCGCATGGCAGCAGCACGGAATACATGTTGAAGGTCTCGAGGCCGCGGCTTTGCGCCGAATGCCATGGCATGGGCCACGGCTCGCTCGCCAACGGACCCAAAACGGTGGAGACGTTCGGACGCTCCTGTCAGAACTGCCATACCAATATTCACGGAAGCAACAGCCCATCGGGAGCGCTGTTCCAGCGATAGGCGATTGGAAGTCGAGAGTTGCGGCGGTGCCGCGGAAAGGTCGAGCAACGAGGGTTGAGGCGATGAGGACCCGCTCGAAGAGACATCACGCGATCGTCGCGGCGCTGCTGTCCGCCTGCGGCTGGCTGGCTGCGTCTGCCGCGTCGGCGGCGGAAGTGGCATTCTATCCGGTCGAACCGCCGCCCACCATTCCGGGCTGGTTCTATCACTATTACGTCGAGGCCGGCGCCCGCGCGTTCCTCAACAACCCGCAGCGCGATGGCGTTACGGCTTTCGGCGGCCAGAGCCTGGCCAAATACTACGAATACAGCACCATCAAGCCGGGCCCGTTCGTCGATGGGTGGGTGACGCTCGGCACCAAGGACGGGCGATATCAGATCGACGCCTGGGCGAAAAACGTCGGCTATAGCGACCAGCAGTATCAACTCGACGTCTCGAAGGCCGGCGAGCAATATTTCAGCTTCGGCTGGGACCAGATTCCGCATCTCTACGGCACCAGCGCGCAAACGCTGTACAACGGCGTCGGCTCGACCCACCTGACCCTGCCTCCCGGCCTGTCGAACCAGCTGTTCAACGACGCCGGCTGTCTGCCGGGTCCGGCGGGCTGCGGCTTCGTGATCGCGCCCGGCAATGCGGCCCAGGTGCAGCAGGATATCACCAGCAACACGCACCGCTCCGATATCGGCATTCGCCGCGACACCGCCTCGGTGGACTATCGCTATACGCCGAACGACCACTGGGATTTTCGGGCCAACTACTCCAACATGCGCCGGACCGGCACGCAGGTCGATGGCGTCCTGTTCAGCCCCACGATCGGCGGCGTGCGGGTCGACGCGCCGAAGCCGGTCGCGGACACGACGCAGAACTACGGCGCCAGCGGCGAGTATGCCGGCACCTCGCCCTGGAATCAGAAGTTCAATCTGAAGGTCGCCTACAGCGGATCGACCTACACCGATGACGCCAGCTCCTACACGGTCGAAAATCCGTTCTGCCCGGCCGGCACCGTGAATGTCGGCTGCGGACCGGGAGTAGCCTTCGCTTCCTCGGCGCCCGTCGCCCTGATGTCGTCCTACCCAAGTAACCAGGCCAATGGCGCGTCGGCCAGCACGGGCGTGGACCTGCCCTTCAACAGCCGTTACATGGGCACGGTCTCCTTCACCAATATGCAGCAGAACCAGCAGTTTTCGCCGTTCACCTTGACGCCTTTCACGACCACCGGCGGCGTGCCCCCCGGCTGGGCCGGCATTCCCGGCATTCCCGTGAATTCGCTTGCCGCGCTGCCGGCGCAGAGCCTGAACGGCAATATCAACACGCTGCTGTTCAACAACGTGATCACCACCCAGATAACACCGGACCTGAAATTCAAGGCGAGCTACCGCTACTACAATTTCGACAACGGCTCGCCGGAGATCAGGTTTGCCGATTGGGTGCTGGTGGATGCGCGCTCAGCCAAGAATTTCTTCGCGGCGCTGGCGCCGGTGCAGTCCATCTCGATTTCCTACACCAAGCAGAACGCCGGCAGCGAGCTGAACTGGCGGCCGTCGTCGGCGTGGAATTTCGGCGCCATCTACGGCTATGAGCGCTACGACTGGATTCGCACCGATGTGAGCAGCACGCAGGAGAATTCCGGCAAGGTCTATGCCGACTGGAAGCCGGTCTCCTGGGTCACCGCGCGTGCGAGCGCGCTGGCCGCACAGCGGCGCTACGAAAACTATGACTACCTGGGGCTTGTCGGCTCGGCGCAGTGGCCGAGCGGAGCCGGCGCGACGCAGTATTCGACGGCATATCGCCAGTTTATGTTCGACGACCGCGATCGCTTCAGGGCCCAGGCATCGCTGGCTGTCGACATATTCCGCAACGTCACCCTCACGCCCACGGTCTCGTTCAGGGACGACGACTACCGGCTCAATCCCGCTACCGAAGTAGGATTGCAGTCCGACAAGGCGATCTCGGCCGGCGTGGAACTGGCGTGGATCGCGAGCCCCGATACCAAGTTCATCGCGTCGTACATGCAGGATCGCCAGCAGCAGTCGATCTCGTCGGCCGGACAGAACGTGGCGCCGTTCCCGCCTGCCGCCTATTACACGGCCAACGTCAAGGACACCGTGCACACCTATCTCGCCGGAGTGACGCACGCCGTCATTCCCAACAAGCTCGACGTGTCGCTGGCCTACAGCTATGTCGCCGCGAACAACTCGCAGCCCCTGATCTTCGCGACCGGCGCCGGTCCGAGTGCGGCGACGGGAGGCCAGTTCCCCGACGTCAACAGCACCTATCAGCGCCTCGAGGCGATGGCGAAATATACGTTCGACGAAGACTTCGTCCGCCGCATGGGTTGGAACGGAAGGGTCAGCGCCCGGCTGCGCTATGCCTGGGAAAACAACCGCGTGCAGAACTGGCAGACGGACGTCGTGCAAACCTACATGTATTCGGTCACCAACGTCGCGGGCTACATGGCCTGGATGGCGTGGAACAATCCGAACTACAACGTTCACAGGATCGGCGCGTCGCTATCCTTCACTTGGTGAACTTCCAGCGCGCGTTGTGATCTTCCACCTCGGTGATGGGGAGATAGTGTGCAATTCCCTTGTGGCAATCGATGCAGGTCGCGCCGGTTGCCAGCTGCAGCATCATGACGTGCGATGCCGGTTGGTGCTTGCTGGGATCCATCGAATCGACGGTATGACAGTTGCGGCACGGCCGTGAGTCGTTCTCCTTCATCGACGCCCACACCCTCTGGGCAAACACCATGCGATGCGCTTCGAACGCCTCCTCCGTGGGGTAGGTCCCCATGATGTGGTGGTAGAGGTCCTTGCTTGCCTTGATCTTGGCGATGATCTTGTAGATCCACACCTTCGGAACGTGGCAATCCGGACAGGTCGCGCGGACGCCGGACCTGTTCGTGTAGTGGACCGTGCCCTTCAGCTCCTCATATGGAGTGTTCTTCATCTCGTGACACGAGATGCAGAAGGATTCCGTGTTGGTGAGTTCGAGCACCCAGTTGAAGCCGCCCCACAGCACGACGCCTCCCACAAAGCCGAACATCAACAGTCCTGCGAGTGAAAAGCGGCCGCTGGGCGTCCAGAACAGCTTCCAAACCCACCTCACAAGGCCCTCGCGTGGAGGGGGAGCAGTCGACGGCTCGCTCATGCATGCCTTTCTCGGCGAAGAAAGTCTCGATTGGCGGGGTTACGCGACAGAAGTGTGGCAGGCGGCGGATGGGAAGGCAACGGAGGTGATTGCCGATCCCTTAGGCCCCACTTTAGCGCGATTTGCCCAATCTGGAATTGATATGGATGAATGTATTTGGAACGGATGGCCTGCCTTGCAGAACTGCGTTGAGAACAGGCCAATTTCAGCGGTTTCGAACCACGCCCGCCCGCTATTCCAGCGCGCGCCGGCGGTTGTCGCCAAGGTAGCCGTCGCGGGTCTGGGGCAGCTTGCGATTTAGGATGCGGCTTGCCACCACCGTGCGCAGGATCTGCGCGGTGCCGCCGCCGATGGTGAACATGCGGGCGTCGCGCACCATCCGCTCCAGCGGACGGTTGCGGGAGTAGCCGGCCGCGCCGAATACCTGCAGCGCATCGTTGGTGATGCGGATCGCGGCTTCGGAGGCGAATATCTTTGCCTGTGCGGCAAACAGCGCGTCCGGAAACGGATCCGCCGATCGCGCGGCCTTGTAGATCAGCTCGCGTGCGGCCGCGATTTGCACCGACATGTCGGCCAGCATCCATTGCAGGCCCTGAAATTCGGCGATCGGGCGGCCGAACTGCTCGCGCGATTTCGCGTATTCCAGCGCAAGCCGGTAGGCGCCGTCGGCGAGGCCCAGCGCGACGGTGGCGGCGCCGACGCGCTGCGAATTGTAGGCATTCATGAGATCGGCGAAGCCGCGTCCAAAGCCGGATGGCGGCAGCAGTACCATTTCGTCGGCGACCTCCATGTCCCGAAACAGGATCTGGCTTTCCGGAATGCCGCGCAGCCCCATCGTCGGCTCGCGCGTGCCGATGACGAGCCCCTTGGTCTGCTCGCGAATGGCGAGGAACCCGCCGATGCCGAGTTCCTTGCCCGCCTCGTCGAACACGCGGGCGAAAACCAGATGCAGCCTCGAGACGCCGCCGCCGGTGATCCAGTGCTTCATGCCGTTGATGACGTAGCCGCCGCTGCGGCGGTCGGCGCGCGTCGTCATCTCGCTGGCGGCGGAGCCCGCATCCGGCTCGGTGATGCAGATCGCCGGCTTGTCGCCGCCGAGGACCAATTCGGCGGCGAGCCTTTTCTGGGATTCCGTGCCGTAGTGCATCACCGCGGAGATCGCGCCCATGTTCGCTTCGACCGCGATCCGGCCGGTGACGCCGCAGACCTGGGCCATCTCGTCCACGACCAGCGATGCTTCCAGGAATCCGAGGCTGGCACCGCCATATTGTTTGGGAATCGTCATCCCGAAGAAGCCGGCATCGGTCAGCGCCTTGACGTTGTCCCAGGGATATTGCTCGGTCCGGTCGGTCTCGGCGGCACGCGGCGCGATGATGTCCTGCGCCAGTGCGCGGGCGCGCATCTGCAGGTCTCGTTGGGCGGCGCTCAGCGACATGAAAGGCTCTCCGGCTCGGGACGGTCAGTGGTAGCAGAGAGAGTCGCCGGACGCGGGTCAACCCCGCATTTGCGGCATGCCGTGCGGCGGAACGGTCTCGCGGTCTGTTCGGTGCGCCGCGCTGGATGTGCGCGTCACGGCGTCGACGTCAAGCCTTACGGCGTGGCAATCAGCCCATTGGCGGTAGCGACGATCCAGCGGTTGCCCCAGCGCACGATGGAGTCGATGCGGCCGATCCCCGGCACGGTCTCGCCGAGCGCTACCGTGCGCACCCCGTCGGGCCCCTGCAGCACGGCGGTCTGGCCGCGGACATCGAGAACGGTCCAGCCCTCGATCGTCGTCGGCCGCGTCTCGGGGGCCGGCGCCAGCAACGGACGCGGCTCGGTCGGCAGGCCCAGGATGGCCGCAGCCGATTTGGGGCTGTCGATTTCCGTGCGAGCCACGCCGACCGGCGGCCTGGAGGCGTTGATGCTGGCGGTGACCAAGGGAGCCTGCTTGCGAATGCTTTCGGCTCTGCTGGCCGGTCTGGTCTCGGCTTGCCGGACGGCTACGCTCTTTGCGGCCGGCGCGGCGGCCACAACGGCGGAATTGCTCCAGCCGAGGCACCCTGCCCACCCCAGCGCGATGCCGGCCAGCAGGGCGCCGGACACCATGCAGATCATGATGGCGCGTTCGCGTTGCGGCCGGAGCAGCCGCAAGGCCTCTTCGCGAATGGGTTCGAGATCAGGATCCGAGGCCTCGACGCTGACAGGCGGCGCGCTGCCAATAGGCTCAATCGGTTCCAGGACGTTCGGCGGCTGGAGATACATGATCGTGACCTCGGTCGGTCGACGATGATCGAACCCAGAGCTAAACGAATTCTTTACATGCGGCTTCCGCCGCAGAATTCCGCCGGGAAGCCGTGCCGCGGGACGTCTCCGGCGGGCTCCCCGAAACTTGAACTGCGCGTCCGGCCCGCATAGGCTGCGCGGACCACGCCGCCAGGCCATAACAACAACCGGGACGAAACGCCCAATATGCAGCCCTCCGAGCGGCGCCCGTCGGTCTATCGCCGGGGCCTGATCATCGTCGCCACACTGGCCACGGCCTACATGGCCAGCCATTTCTTCCGCTCTTCCAATGTGACCATCGGCCTCGATTTGATGCGCGATCTGTCGGTCGGTCCCGGCGCGCTCGGCGCGCTTACCGGCGCGTTCTTCTTCGGCTTTGCCGCCATGCAGATACCCTGCGGATTCTTCTTCGACCGGTTCGGGCCGCGGCGCACGGTGACCGGCATGCTCCTGCTGGCCACCGCCGGCGGCATCATCTTCACGACGGCGCCGAGCTGGCCGGTGCTCTTGACCGGGCGCGTGCTGCTGGGGGCGGGTTTCGGCGTGATGCTGATCGGCAGCATGGTAGTGATCACCCGCTGGTTTCCGCCGGATCGTTTCTCCACGCTCACGGCCATCGTGCTGTCGGTCGGCCTGCTCGGCAATCTCATCGCCACGACGCCGCTCGCCTGGGCCTCGGAGGTCTCCGGCTGGCGCACGGTGTTCGCCGCCGCCGTTCTCTTCACCGCGATCGCCGCCGTTGCGGTCTGGCTCGTGGTGCGCGACGCGCCGGAGGGCCATCCCTTTCTGGAACGCAAGCCCGAGGCGGCGGCCGAAATGCTGCGCGGCCTGATGGAAGTGCTGCGCAATCCGCGCCTGAAGCCGATCCTGGCGCTCAACTTCTTCAACTATGCCTGCACCTTCACGGTGCAGGGCCTGTGGGGCGGCGCATATCTGCGCGAGGTGCATGGCCTTGGCCCCATCGCCGCCGGCAACGTCCTGCTCGCTGCCGTCGTCGCCTATCAGCTCGGCATGTTGTCCTTCGGCCCGCTCGATCGCCTGTTCGATACCCGCAAGTGGATTGCGATTGCCGGCACGCTTGTCATCGCCAGCCTGCTGGCGGTGTTGGCGATTCCGTCCGCGCCGCCGAGCTGGCTGCCGGCCTCGGCCATTATCGCGATGGGCTTCTTCTCAGCCTCCAGCACCATGGTGATGACGCACGGCCGCGGCATCTTTCCGGATCGCCTGATCGGGCGCGGCATCGCCACCATGAACACGTCTGTCATGCTGGGGGTCGCCGTCATGCAGACGCTGTCCGGCATGATCCTCGGAGCCTTCGAGCCGCTGCCCGGCGGCGGGCGCAGCGAAATCGCCTACCGCTCGCTGTTCGGCATTCTCGCCGTCATCCTTCTGGTCGCGGTCGCGATGTACAGCCGCTCGGAAGACATCAAGCCCAGCCACGAGATGCGCCGCGCCCGGGAGCAGGCGAAGGCGGCGGCTTGAGGATCAGCGCGCCTTGACTTTGTCGTATTCGGCGAGCGCCCGCTCGAACTTCTCGTTGAACAGCCACATCGCGTCCATGATCTCGCGGTAGCTCGCCGAGGTCTTCGCCCGGTCGGCCCGGCCATAGGCGAACATGCTGTTGTTGCGCAGATAGCCCATGATTTTCGGATCTGAAACGCGATAGCCGGGCAGATTGCCGGAGGCGAGCGCCGATCTGGTCGGGCTCGGCACGATCTGGATCAGCTCGAAGAACTTCATCTGGTCGATCGCGTTCGGCAGCGTCCTGGCGATCGCCGGTATCTGTGCGAACAGCTCCGCATGCGCGTTCATCAGCCCGTTGCGCACATTGATCCAGTGATTGTAGCGCGGGTCGAGATGGCCGAGCCGCGCCTCCTCCTTGGCATCGCGCGCGATCAGCTCCGGATCGAAAGCGGCGATCTGCGGCTTGATGGCGGTCCATTTCCGGCGGCCGTTCGCGTCTTCCGACGGTCCGGTCTGGAAACTGCCCTTGTAGGTGTTGGAGCGCGCATTGCCGATATTCTGGTTGCCGTTGGTCTCGGCAAAGAACAGCGCCAGGCTGATGCGGCCGGCCGTTTCCGCGTTTGCGGCATCGAGGCCTTTTGCGCGCGCGATCGCCCGCCCGAGATCGACGACATCCTTGAAGGGCGTCGGCGAGTTCTGCGCGGTAGCCGGCGGCGCCTGCATGATCTCGAACAGCCGCTTGTACTCGTCGATCAGCGGCTCGTTGCCGGCGTCGAAATATTGCGGGGGTATGCCGAGCTTGTTGGGCCGGCCGATGCGCAAGGGCTCGGCGTCGGTGAGATCCTTGTAGGTGCTCATCAGATTGTTGCGCGCGAGGTAGAGGGCCTGTCCGGGCCGCTCCGGCAATGGCTGCTTCGCGTCGATCTGGCGGCGCCGCTCGGCGAGGACCGCCTTGAACCGGGCAAGCGCGTCGTTGTAGGCCGCCACATCCGCCTGTGCCGATGCAGGCGCGACCAGCCCGCCGTCGCCGGAGACGGCGAGCAGAACCGCAGCTGCCATTGCCGCAATCGTCTGACGTATCCTCATCATGCGGGCCCTAGCTTCCGATCGATCCGGCGCGGATCGTACACAACGACGCCGGGGCTTGGCGAGCGGCGAGGCGCAAACCGGGACCGCTGTCCAGATGCAATCCCGGCAGGGCGCGGTGACGCCCCATGCCTAGGGGCGGTGATGCCGCCATGCTATCGTCCGGAAAAGATCAGGCGTCGAAGGGAAGGAAATGCGATGCGCGGCCGGCGGGTGCTGATGGACTCTTTCGTGGCGCATGGTGTGCGCCATATTTTCGGCAATCCCGGTACCACCGAGACGCCACTGCTCGACAGCCTGCCGGCCTATCCGCAGATCGACTATGTGATGACGCTGCATGAAGGCGTGGCCGTCGGCGCCGCCAGTTTCTGCGCGCAGGCCGGCCGTCGCGTCACGGTCGCCAATCTCCATGTTGCGCCGGGACTCGGCAACGGCATCGGCGCGCTCTATGGCGCGCTCAAGGCGAATTCGCCCGTCGTGGTGACGGCCGGCCAGCAGGACACGCGGATGCGGCTGAGAAATCCCGTGCTCGGCCATGATCTGGTCGCGATGGCCGCGCCGGTCGCCAAATGGAGCGTGCAGGTCGAGCGCGCCGACGAGATCGCGCCCATCCTGCGGCGCGCCTTCAAGGTCGCAACCGATGCGCCGCAAGGGCCGGTGTTTGTTTCGCTGCCCATCGACGTGATGGAGCAGGAGACTGCCGTCGAGGCCGGCGCGCCCGACCGGCTGTGGCGCGCGGCGGCTCCCGATCCCGCGGGCGTCGCGGCGCTCGCCGCGCTGCTGCTCAAGTCGCAGAACCCGGCGATCGTTGTCGGCGACGACGTCGCGCGCGCGGGCGCCACCGATGCGCTGGTCGCGCTGGTCGAGCAGATCGGCGCCGCGGTCTGGTTCGAAGGCTTGCGCCATCACGCCTCGTTTCCGACCGGCCATCCGGGTTACCGCAGCTCGCTGCCGGGCGATGCGGCGCAGGTGCGCAAGGCGCTCGGCGGTGCGGATCTCGTGCTGCTGCTGGGCGGCCCTTTTTTTGAAGACATCTGGTACGCCGAAGGCGGGCATTTCCCGAAAGGTGCGGTCGTCGTCCAGGTCGAGCAATCGCCGGAACGCCTCGCATTCAATCACCGGCTCGATGCCGGCCTCGTCGGAGATCTCGCGGCAAGCCTTGCCGCATTGACGGAGGCCGTTCGCGCCGGCAGCTCGGCGGAGTTCAAGGCGGCCGCGCAGCGCCGCAACGCGGTGCTCGCCGAGACGCGCAAGCGCGACGACGAAGCCTACCGGGCAAGGCTGGAGAAAGCCTGGAATCGCGAGCCGTCCTCCATGCCGCGCGTCGCCGCCGAGCTGCGGCGCGGACTGCCCGACAATGTCGTCATTGTCGACGAAAGTATCACTGCGAGCCTCGACCTTGCGCGCGCCTTCGATTACCGCGGTTTTGGCGATTATTTCGGCGGCCGCGGCGGCGGCATCGGCCAGGGATTTTCCGGCGCGCTCGGCGTGAAGGTCGCCATGCCGGAGCGGCCGGTGGTCGCCGTCTCCGGCGACGGCTCGGCGATGTACAGCATTCAGGCTCTGTGGACGGCGGCGCATCACCAGCTTGCCATCGTGTTCGTCGTGCTGGCCAACCGCGAGTACCGCATTCTCAAGCACAATGTCGACGTCTGGCGGCAGAACTTCCAGCCCGGCACGCAGCACCCCTATCAGCAGATGGATCTGGCCGGTCCCGCGCTCGATTTCGTGCGCCTTGCGGCCGGGATGGGCGTCGAGGGCGTCCGGGTGGAGAAGGCCGAGGCGATAGCGCCTGCGCTGGCGGCCGCGGTTGCGGCGAATCGGCCATATCTGGTGGAGATTGCAATCGAAGGAAAGCGGTGACGTCAGGGATGGCAGGCCGCCCCGCCGGCATGCTGGACAGTCCCGGCGCGGCACCGTACGGATGTCGGATGCGCCTTTTCCGCTTCGTCTTCCCCGCCGCCTTGGCCGTAATTGCGGCCAGTTCCCTCATCGGACCAGCTCCCGCCGGGCCTGCCATGCCGCAGGTTGACCGGAACTCGGACCCGGCATTGCCGGTCGTGCCGATCGCCAAGGATGAGGAGAATTACGACATCGACCTCATCGTCGGCTTCTCGGGCAAATGCACTGTTTTTCGTGCCGCTGGCCAGAACCTGCCGTGCCGCGCGGTTAAGTATTTTCACGGGGAGAGCGGTCGCGCCTACTTCACCGTTGCCGTCGAGGATCCCGCCGACAAGGGCCGCATCGTCTCATTCTCCGGCGACAAGGCGCGCCGCGAGCGCAACGATTTCTACGAGCTGACGATCGACCAGGTGCTGCTCAATTCCAGGGAGCGGCCGCTTGCCGGCGGCGTGCGCGTGCCGCGGGTCGAGCCGTCGAACGGGGCGTGCAAGCAGACCGGCGACATCGACAGCAAGCAGATCACCTCCGTTTCCTGCGTCGCGACCGACCGCGACGGCAAGACGTATGAGCTGCAGTTCCTGGCCGACGGCCAGCCGGCCACCGTGCAGAAGATTACCCGCGAGCCGCTGGAATCGGTGCGCCGCCGCGCCAGGCTGCGTGCGCTGAAAGCGTGCCGCATCAAGGCAGCCGAGGCCCACATCCTGGCGCGTGACAGGGCGGCCTATATCATCCAATGCCTGGAGCCTGACGGCGTTTCGCCGGTGTCGGGCGATCAATGAGACGCTGCTGATATCGGCCAAAGGCACTGCACTGCATACAAAACTCGCGTGCTCTGCTTGCGGCCTGGGCGCTCGCGCTTGAGGCTGCGTTGCGCAGCAATTGGGCCGCCCGGATACCTTGCCTAATCGGCAGCGATGGCGAGGAAGGTCAATCCTCCCAAAATAGCGGCCCAAACAAGCAATAGGTCAGGTTGCATCGATGCACTCCGTTGTGCGGCTGTATGTGCTCTGCAAGAGGCGGGCCAGTCATGGCGAACGCTGCGCCGTCGCCGCGTGCCCGTAAATTGTGCGGATCGCCGGCGAACTCGCTGATCCACGATACCTGCGCAAGGACTGCAGGATTGAAGCGGAAGAGGCCGCGAGCTGGCGCGGCCTCTTCAAATCGTCAGCCGGGCTCTTGGCCGCCAGTCCGGCGTTCGCTGCACCGATTCGTCATTGCGGGTGCGTTCCCCCGTCCGTGCCTCCATCCGAGCCCCCGTCGGGGCCGGCGTCGGAGCCGCTATGACTGTCTTCACACGAAGACCTGAGAAAGCGGCTGGCACGCCGGGTCAGCGACCTGTTGCTCTCGGTCGGCAGTCCAACGATTGCCTTCAGGACGGCCAGCTGCCGGGGATCGACCCTGATCTTGCCGAGTCCTTCCTGCTCCAGCTGGAACACCGCCTCATCCCACAAGTCGTTTTCGGCGATCGCCTTCATCACGAACGCAAACCGCCCGACCGATACTTCCACTTCTTTCTTATAGGGCATCGAAATCTCCCGACGTCAAAGGTGGCGGTGATTCATCCGCAGGACTCACTTGACGGATCGTCAATCGATGCGCTGTGCCTGGACGCGCTGACGCGCCTGCGAATTGTCATAGCGCGCCTGATCGCGCGTCGCCGGCGGAACGCAGACCTTGTCGTTCGCCGTTGCTTCGCGCCAGACATATCCCTGCTTGCAGGTCTCGTATCCGTACGGTCCGCTGCCGGCGCGCCGGGCGTCCTGTTGCGCATTGTCGCTCCAGGCCTGCTGACGGGCCTGCGGCGTGACGCAGACGTAGTCGTTGGGAGTGGCCTCTCTCCAGACGTAGCCTTGAGCGCATCTTGCCTGGGCGTAGGCTTGCGGAGCGCAGAGAATGGCGCCGAACAGTACAGCGGAAAGCGTGAGAGAAAACTGCTTCATCAAACCCTCCATGGCGTGAATGTCGCGAGGGTTTTCTGCTACACGAAGATAAACTTTAGGATGTATGAAGCAACTCACATCTCCTCCATGTGGCGTCGCGGCGAGGCGTAACGTTGGCGTGATACGTCTTTTCTGTCGGGATGTTGATCCTGGCCGCAATTCCTTGCTGCATCGCGGAATCGCTGCGACCTCCTGACGGCACTCACGCCCCTTGAATCTCATAACCGGCTGGCGAAACTGATCGGGATCAGCAGCATTGCCTGCCCGCCGGAGGTTGACATGGACAGCACACGGTCGCCGAACGATCCGTCTGCCTATCTGACGAGCCTGATGCAGGCCGGCCAGCAATCCTTCAAGCAGTTCGACGACGCCATGGCCGCCGCGATGGGCCTCACCGGCAAGCCCGCGGAGGCGGAGGTTTCACCCTTCGTGGCCGCCGCCAATTTGCAGCGCGACGCGATTCTCCAGGTCTGGAAATTCTGGAACACGACGATGGTCAAGGCGCTCGGCGTGGAAGGCAATGTCCAGCCGGGCAAGGGCGATCGCCGCTTCAAGGACGACGCCTGGGCGGCGAGCCCGTATTACGGGCTGCTCAAGCAGTCCTACCTGCTCGGCTCCAAGCAGATGGCCGATTTCGTCGAGCAGGCACAGGTCGACGAGCGGACGAAGCTGCAACTGAAGTTTTACGCCCGTCAGTTCATCGATGCGATGAGCCCGTCGAATTTTCCCGCGACCAATCCGGAAGTGATCCGTACCGCGATCCAGACCCGCTCGGCGAGCCTTGCGGCCGGCATGCAGAACCTGATCGAGGATGTGCAGAAGGGACGCATCACACGCGTTGACGAGTCCAAGTTCGAGGTCGGCGGCAATCTCGCCAACACGCCGGGATCCGTGATCTACGAGAACGAGCTGATCCAGTTGATCGAGTACACGCCCGTCACGGCGGAAGTGGAGAAGACGCCGCTTCTGATCGTGCCGCCCTGCATCAACAAGTATTACCTGCTCGATCTCGGCAAGGGCAATTCGTTCGTCGAATACGCCGTCGCGCAGGGTCATCGCGTCTTCCTCATCTCCTGGCGCAGCGCGGTGCCGGAGATCGGGCACCTGACGTGGAACGACTATCTCACTCTCGGCCCGTTGAAGTCGGTCGACATCGTGCGCGAGATCACCGGCGCAGCCAAGGTGCATGCGCTGGGCTTCTGCGTCGGCGGCACGATCCTGAGCTGCGCGGCCGGCGTGCTGGCGGCACGCGGCGAGGACAAGCTCTCGACCGTCACTTTGCTCACCACCATGGTGGACTTCAGGGATACCGGAGACATTGGTCTTCTGATCGACCAGGGCCACGTCGTGCTGCGCGAGGCAACGATCGGCAATGGCGGCATTCTGCCCGGCAAGGAACTCGCCTTCACGTTCGGCACGTTGCGCGCAAACGATTTGATATGGCGTTATGTCGTCGACAGCTATTTGAAGGGCGCAACGCCGGACGCGTTCGATTTGCTGTACTGGGATTCCGACAGCGTCAGCCTGCCGGGCCCGATGTACTGCTGGTACACCCGCAACACCTATCTGGAGAACAAGATCAGGGAGCCCGGCAAGACCACGCAATGCGGCGAGGACATCGACCTCTCCAAGGTCAGGGTGCCGATCTACCTGCTCGCCTCGCGCGAGGATCATATCGTGCCCTGGAAGAGCGCTTATCTCACCAAGGATCTGATGGGCACGGAGCCGCGCTTCGTGCTGGCGGCAAGCGGCCATGTCGCAGGCGTGATCAATCCGCCGGCCAAGAACCGCCGCAGCCACTGGATCAATGACGACGTCAGCGGCGATGCCGATGCGTGGCTGGACAAGGCGCAGGAGCATCCGGGCAGCTGGTGGGGCGACTGGGACGCCTGGCTGAAGCGGCACTCCACCGGCACGGTCGCGGCGCCGGCGGAGCCGGGCAACGCAACCTATCGCGTCGTCGAGCCAGCGCCGGGGCGCTATGTGAAGCTGAAGTCAAATTGAAACAATTGCTTCGTTCAAATGCCGCTCGGCGGTTTAGCGCGGCTGAAAGCCGGCTTCGGGCATTTTGGCGGTCTCATGAACGGAGGCCGTGCGGTGATAGAAGACAAGGTGAAGATCCGATGCCCGAAATGCACCAGGATATTTCGCGAGCGTGCGCAGCGCGTGCGTGACGGCTTTCAGGTCAATTGCCAGAACTGTTCCCGGCTCCTGACGCTTAACCGTGATTCCGAAGACCCCTTCATTCGCCGCGCGCTCAAGTCGGCCAAGGAGATTCGCGAGGCAATGGAGGCAGCGCCCGTGACGACGCGGGTCGATGCCTCGGTGCGAGGCATTTGACGGCTTTTCCGCTTCTCCCTATCCTCGCGGGGAGAATGCCGGGATGAGGGCCGCTTCCGCCGTAGCGGGGAGAACGTGAAGCGCTTGCGGCGCTATTGCAGGAATTTCACGCCATAGGTCTTGCCGCGGCGCCAGACCACTTCGCATTCGTAGCGGCCGGCGTGCTCGGGCGTCAGCGTCAGGCCGAAGCGGTCGCGCACGTCGATCGCGACATCGGTCATGATCTTGGCGCCGCCGGGCGAGACGTCGAGCACGGTGCATTCGCGCTTCGCCTCACTGTCGCCAAAACTGATCCAGGTCACGCGGTTGCGCAGCTGTCGCCGCGGTTCGCGCTGCACCCTGACTTTCGGGTCTACGACGCCCATGGTCATCACCATTCTGAGGCCGCTCCCGGAAGGAAGCGTTCAGTCCGGCAGGATGCAGCAAACCCGGTAAGGGGAGCTTAGCGGATTGAACGCAATTTTAGCGGTTTTGTCGGCAGGCACGGAACCCATCCGGCAGATCGCGCTGGCGCGATTTTCAGATCTGTCCTGACCCGGCCTTCACGCGAATGGCCATCGACCGCTTGAAGGCTTGCTCGGCGTCGGCATAGCGGCCCTGATGCTTGTAGAGGCCGGCCAGGTTCTGCAGAACATCGGCGAGATCCGGGTGGTTCGGACCCAGCGTCTTCTCCAGAGCGGCCGCCGACCGCCTGAAAAGCCGCTCGGCATCGGCGTCGCGCCCCTGACGCGCGTAAAGCGCGGCCAGATTGTTCTGTCCCTGTGCGACGTCGGGATGGTCGGGCCCGAATGCCTTCTCGGTCACCGCTATCGCTCGCTTGAGCAGCCGCTCGGCATCGGCGTAACGATTCCGATGGATGTAGGCATCGGCAAGGTTGTTCATCAACACCGTGGCTTCGGGATCGTTGGGGCCGAGCGCCTTCTCGAGGAGGGCCAGTCCCCGCTTGAACAATGGCTCGGCCTTCTCGTACTGGGCCTGACTGCTGTAGACGGCGGCGAGGTTGCTCAACGCCAGCACGATTGACGGATCGTCGCGGCCGCCCGCTTTTTCACGAATGGCGATCGACTTCTTGAGAATCGTCTCGGCTTCCGCGTAGCGCCTTTCCGAGCGGTAGAGTTCGCCCAGATTGTTCAGCACCGATGCGACTTCCGTATGTTCCGGACCGAGCGTCTTCTCGTTGATGGCGAGCGAGCGCTTGTACAGCAACTCGGCGACGGCGAACTGACCGAGGTTGTAGTGGATCGTGCCCAGGTCATTCAGCGGCATCGCGACGCTCGCATCATCGGGGCCGAACTCCTTCTCGCGAAGGGCCAGCGACTTCTGGGCCAGGGGCAGCGCTTCCTTGTACTTTCCGGCCCGATACAGCTCTTTCATTTGCCGGGTGAGAACGCTTGCCTCGTCATCTCCCGCAAAGGACGACGCACCGAGCGGCAGGCTCAGGGCGAGCGCGGTGATCGCAACGCAGATCGATGCTCTCAGGATCTTCATCGCGTATTCCTCATCGCAGTACTCCGGGATGTGCGTGCCTTTGTGCCTTCGGAGGCCGGATGGGTTCAATCGGGGGGCGGGGCAGATATTGCAGCAATCGCACTACGTTGGCGGTCCGGCTCTGACGGGCCGTGCCGCGAACGCGGCCTTGGATGTCGGCGGGCAACGGCAATTGGCCGGCTTTTCCTTGCAGGGGCGCTGAAAACCGTGAAAATCCGGTCGGGGCGTCATCTGCTGGTCGAATCGAGAGAGGGGATTGGAATGCGCCAAGTGGTCAGGTTCTTTCGGTTCGCGGGAGTTGCGATGACAAGATCGCTGGCGCTTCCAACAGCCATCTTCTTGTTTTCGTCAGATGTGCTCGCGGAATGCCTGACTGACCGACAACTGGCCCCCTTGGTTTCCGCCTGGGCAGACGACCCTTCCGTCAAGGTGTCTCTGCCCTCAGACCTGACTATGGCCGATGCTCAATGTTCACAGGGACGCTTGGTCACCTTGCTCGGGCCTGCATTTGGAAAAGTCGTTGGTTGGAAAGTCGCGGCGACGAGTTCGAATGTGCAGGCGGCCATTCGAGGAGGCCCGACGAGAGGGGTCCTGTTGGAGAAGATGCTTATTGCTGAATCGCCCGAGGCTGTGAAGCTGATTGCCGGATTGCGAAATTTCGAGGCGGATTTGATCTTGCAGGTGAGGGATGCCGGCATCAATGACGCCCAAACTCCGTTGGAAATCATGCAGCATCTTTCTAATTTTGTGCCGTTTATCGAACTACCAAACGTTCCGGCGTCATTTTTGGCTGCAGGCACTACAATGACTCCCGCGATTCTTACAACGATCAATTCAGTGGGACGGCAGGGTATAGTCGGAAAGGCGATACCGTTGAAGGCGTCGTGGGATTGGGTCATTGCGTTGGGAACGATGAGCGTCGTCACAATTCAGGATGGCAAGGAGATATCTCGTGTTCCCGGTGCGGCCAGCTTGGGCAATCCCATCAATGCTGTGGATTGGTTGATCAAGGATCTGAAGGCATCGGGAAAGAGATTGGAAGCGGGTGATTTGATCAGCACAGGCACCTTCTCACCCCCCGTGAGGCCATCGGCGGGACAGACCTATGTTGTGCGCTACGAAGGACTGCCGACCGAGACGAAGAATGCTGAAGTAGGCATGAAATTTCAGTAAGCGGCGCTGAATGTCATGTTCCTTGGGTCGTGTTTTTGGTGCAGCCGAGGTCTGCTTCCGGCCAATTGCGACATATCGCGTCGCCAGTCTTTCGCTATGGGTACGCGCACAATAGGGACATGTACCATCGTCCCATCCACCGAGATTGGATGGATGGGCCCTAGCGCGCGTCCTGCGTCTCGAGGCTGCGGCTGTAGCGCGACATTGCAAAGCAGAAGACGAAATAGATCAGCGCCACGAAGATGTAGACCTCGACGCTGAAGGCTTGCCACGCCGGATCGATGATGGCGGTTTTCGCCGTCGTCAGCAGGTCGAAAATGCCGATGATCAGGACGAGGCTGGTGTCCTTGAAGAAGGCGATGAAGGTGTTCACCAGCGGCGGAATGACGTGGTGGATCGCCTGCGGCAGGATGATCAGCCCCTGCTTCTTCCAGTAGGACAGCCCGAGCGCGTCGGCGGCGTCGTGCTGGCCCCGCGGTATCGCCTGCAGGCCGCCGCGAACGACTTCGGCGAGATAGGCGCCGGCAAACAGGATGAAGGCGATCTGCGCGCGCAGCAATTTGTCGATGTTGACCCCGTCGGGCATGAACAGCGGGAACATCACGCTCGCCATGAAGAGGAGGCTGATCAGCGGAACGCCGCGGATCAATTCGACATAGAGCACGCAGAGCGAATGGATCGCCGGCAGTTTCGAACGTCGGCCGAGTGCGACGAGAATCCCGAGGGGAAAGCCGAAGGCAAGGCCGAAGGTGGCGAGGATCAAGGTCACCGGCAGTCCGCCCCAGCGGTCCTGGGAGACAAACGGCAAGCCGGGAATGCCGCCCCACATCAGAAGGCCGATCACGGCGAGTGCCGCGGCCCAGACCAGCGCCAGCTCCTTGCGCCAGGCCCAGCGGCGGCTCGACACCACGAACAACGCAATGAAGATCAGCACTGCCGCCGCCGGCCGCCATTGCTCCGGGAATGGATAGGTGCCGAACAGGATGAAGCGCAGCTTCTCCGGGATGACGGCCCAGCAGGCGCCAAGTCCGCGCACCGCGCGGCAGGCGGCGGTGTTGTTGGCGTCGGGCACGCTCCAGACCGCGTTGAGCCAGCCCCATTGCGCCAGGCTCCAAAGCCCCTTGCCCAGCACGAGCAGGAGCAGCAGCGTGACGATGCTCGACGGAATGGTCGCAAACAGGTTGGTACGCAGCCAGACGACGGCGCGGCCCACGAATGTCCGCTGCACACGCGGCCGGGGAGCGTCCGGGATGTCCGATACGACCGTCATCGCCTAGCGCTCCACCAGCGCGATGCGCGCATTGTACCAGTTCATGAACAGCGAGATGCCGAGGCTGATGGTGAGGAACACCATCATGATCAGCGCGATCGACTCGATGGCCTGACCGGTCTGGTTCAGCGTGGTGTTGGCGATCGACACGATGTCCTGATAGCCGACCGCGACCGCCAGCGAAGAGTTTTTCGTCAGGTTCAGGTACTGGCTGGTCATCGGCGGGATGATGACGCGCAGCGCCTGCGGCAGCACGATCTTTTGCAGGACAAGGCTGCGGCGCAGGCCCAGTGCCTTCGCCGCGTCCCATTGTCCCCTCGGCACCGACTGGATGCCGCTGCGCACGATCTCGGCGATGAAGGCCGACGTATAGGTGACGAGCGCAATCAGCAGCGCAAAATATTCCGGCGCCAGCGTCAGCCCACCGATGAAATTGAAGCCGCGCAGTTCGGGGAACGTAATGCTCCAGCCGGCGCCGAGCATCAGCGACAGCAGTGAAGGCAACACGATCACGAGCAGAAGCGCATAAGGCCAGCTGTGCCGCGGTTTGCCGTCCAGCATCTGCTGCGCCACCAGCCGCTTGCGGATCAACCAGGTGACGCCGAGGCCGGCCGCGGCGAGCAGCAGCACCCACAGATTCGCGCTTTCCAGCGGGATCGACGGCAGCACCAGCCCGCGATTGGAGAGGAAGACGCCTTCGACCGGCCGCCAGGCTTGGCGCGCGGCGGGCAGCCCCTGCATCAGCACGTACCAGAACAGCAGCTGCAGCAGCAGCGGGATGTCGCGCAGCGCCTCGACATAGACGGCGGCAAGGCGCGACAGCAGCCAGTTGGCGGAAAGGCGCGCGATGCCGATCAGGGTGCCGATCACCGTGGCGAGCGCGATGCCGATCACGGCGACGCGCAGCGTGTTCGAGATCCCGACGATGAAGGCGCGCAGATAAGTGTCTTTCGGGCTGTAGGGCAGCCAGCTGTCGGCGATGGGCATGCCGGCCTCGCGGCCGAGGAAGGCAAAGCCGGTCGAGATGCGGCGCACCGAGAGGTTATGTACCGTGTTCGACCACAGCCACGCCAGGATGGCGACGACGATCGCCACCACCACGATCTGCCAGAACAGTCCGGAGAACTGCTTGTCCTTCAGCGAGATTCGCATCCGCCGGGACGGGGGAGAGGCAGGCGTTTCGGTCGTCACGGCGCAGCATCCCCATGACAATGTCGACGTCGATGCGGCAGCATTTCATATGTTGCAATCGATTGCAATATATGAAACAAATGTTTCATGAACGCCAGGCCGTCTCCCCTGACCGAACTGTGCAGAGCGATCCCGTCGCTGCCCTCGCGGCTGCAGCAGGTCGGCCGCTTCGTCGCCGCCAATGATTACGACGCCACGACGCGTTCGATGCGCGAGCTTGCCGCCGCCGCCGGCGCCGATCCCGCCGCTTTCACCCGCTTTGCCAAAGCGATCGGCTATTCCGGCTGGGACGAGCTGCGCGCCGCATTGACCGAAGCGCGGCGGCCCGACGCCTCCTCGCCGTTCTCCGGCCGCGCCAGGGGACGGCGGCATGGTCCGGATTCCGAGATGTCGCTGATCGCGGACAAGCTGGAGGCCGAGGCTGCAGGCCTTGCGCGCATCTCGCCCGGCGCCATCGCGGAGGCGGCGGCCGCGCTGCATGGCGCCAAGCGCATCTGGGTCGCCGGTTTCCGCAGCTGCCGCAGCGTCGCCGAGCTGCTCACCTACCAGCTTCGCATGTTCCGCGCCGACAGCGTGCAACTCGTCGGCGGATCGGGTCCGGAAGACCTCGACCTCGGCGCGTTTCACCCCGGCGACGCCGTGGTGGTGATCGGCTTCACCCCTTACTCCGCCGCCAGCGTGCAGTCCGCGCGCGCGGCGCATGCGTCCCGCGCCACGCTGATCGCGATCGCCGACAAGGCGACCGCGCCGATGGCCGAGGGCGCCGCGCATCTGTTGCGGTTCGAGGCCGCCGCCTCGCCCGGCTTCTTTCCAAGTCTTACCGGTGCCATCGCGATCGCGCAGTCGCTGGCCGCCGCCACCTTCATGCTTGGCGGCGCGAGCGCAAAGCGCCGGCTGGAAGAGATCGAAACGCGGCTGGCCGACACCTCCCAATATGTAACCGAGAAGGGTTGACCGTCATGAGCACCCCCAGCACCCGTGTGATGCACCGGAACTTGCGCGCCACGCCGCCGACGGCGGTAAGCGGCGAGGGGGTGTGGCTGGTCACCGACAGCGGCCATCGCGTGCTGGATGCCTCCGGCGGCGCCGCGGTCTCCTGTCTCGGCCATCAGCATCCGCGCGTGATCGAGGCGATGAAGCGGCAGGCGGACAAGCTCGCTTATGCCCATACCGGCTTTTTCACCTCGCAGCCTGCCGAAGAGCTGGCGGAGCGGCTGGTCGGCCACGAGCCCGGCGGGCTCGCTTACGTCTATTATGTCAGCGGCGGATCGGAGGCGGTCGAAGCCTCGATCAAGATCGCCCGCCAATATTTCATCGAATGCGGCCAGCCCCGGCGCACGCATTTCATCGCTCGCCGCCAGAGCTATCATGGCAACACGCTCGGCGCGCTCGCCGCCGGCGGCAATGCCTGGCGCCGCGAGCCCTACGCGCCGCTGTTGTCCGGCGCCTTCAGCCATGTCACGCCGGCCTTCGCCTATCACGAGAAGCGCGACGATGAATCGGAGGCCGATTTCACCGCGCGCCTTGCCGCCGAGCTCGAAGCCGAATTCCAGCGCCTTGGCCCCGATACGGTCGCCGCCTTCATCGCCGAGCCGGTGGTCGGCGCCACCGCGGGATGCGCCACGGCGCCGGAGGGCTATTTCCGCGCCGTGCGCGAGATATGCAACCGCCACGGCGCGCTCCTGATCTTCGACGAGGTGATGTGCGGCATGGGCCGCACCGGCACGCTGCACGCCTGGGAGCAGGAAGGCGTTTCGCCCGACATCCAGGCGATCGCCAAGGGCCTCGGCGGCGGCTACCAGCCGATCGGCGCGATGCTGGCGAACGCGCGCGTCGTCGACACCATCCGCGACGGCTCCGGCGCATTCCAGCACGGCCACACTTATCTCGGCCATCCCATGGCCTGCGCCGCCGCGCTGGAAGTGCAGAAGATCGTGGCCGAGGAAAACCTGCTCGACCGCGTCAAGCAGCGCGGCGCGCTGTTGGAGCGTCGCCTGGTCGAGCGTTTCGGCAATCACCGCCATGTCGGCGACATCAGGGGCCGCGGCCTGTTCCAGTGCATCGAGCTGGTCGGCGAGCGCGCGACGCGGACGCCGTTCGACCCCGCGCTGAAGCTCAACGGGCGCATCAAGGCCGAGGCCTTTGCGCGCGGGCTCGCCTGCTATCCGATGGGCGGCACCGTGGACGGCCGGCTCGGCGACCACGTGCTGCTGGCGCCGCCCTTCATCGTCAGCGAGGGCGATATCGACATGATCGTCGACCGGCTTGGACAGGCCGTCGACGCCGCGTTGAAGAGTGTTGGTCACTAGGGAGGAGTTAGCATGAACAGATTTTTTCTCGCCGGCGGCGTGCTTGTCGCAACGATGGCCGTGGCGTCCGCAGGAACGCTCGACACGGTGAAGCAGCGCGGCACGCTGGTCTGCGGCGTCAGCACCGGCTTTGCCGGCTTCTCGGCGCCGGACTCGCAGGGCAACTACAAGGGCCTCGACGTCGACTATTGCCGAGCGCTCGCCGCCGCCGTGCTCGGCGACGCAAGCAAGGTGCGCTATGTCGCGCTCACCGCGCAAAACCGCTTCACCGCGCTGCAGTCCGGCGAGATCGACGTGCTGTACCGCAACTCGACGCAGACCTATCTGCGCGGCATCACGCTCGGCCTGCGCCAGGGTCCGGTCAATTTCTACGACGGCCAGGGCTTTGTGGTGAAGAAGGACCTCGGCGTGAAGGAGCTGAAGGATCTCAAGGGTGCCACCGTCTGCGTCGCCCAGGGCACCACCCACGAGGTGACGCTCGGCGACTACGGCCGCGCCAATGGCATCGACTGGAAACCGCTGGTGTTCGATCGCCCCGACACCATGCTGCAGACGTTCTTTGGCGGGCGCTGCGATGCCATGACCCAGGACGCTTCGGCGCTGGCGGGCTCCGTCACCACCCAGGCGCCGAATCCGGCCGACTACGTCATCCTGCCGACGACCATCAGCAAGGAGCCGCTCGGCCCGTTCACCCGCAACGGCGACGAGGCGTGGAGCGACATCATCGCCTGGCTGCATTACGGGCTGATCGAGGCCGAAGAGCTCGGCGTCACGCAGGCCAATGCCGACGAGATGTCGAAGTCGCAGGCTCCGGCGGTGCAGCGCCTGCTCGGTTCGGCCGGCGATCTCGGTTCGCGGCTCAATCTCGACAACAAGTTCATGCTGAATGCGATCAAGGCTGTCGGCAACTACTCGGAAATCTTCGAGCGCAATGTCGGCAAGGGCAGCCCCCTGAAGCTCGACCGCGGCCTCAACGCCACCTGGACCAAGGGCGGCCTGATGTACGCGCTGCCGTTCAAGTAAACGGCGAACGCCGGGGCCTCATGGTTCGAAACGCGCGGCCTCGCCGCGCTCCTCACCATGAGGGTCTGGTGATTTGCGACCTGAAGACCTCATCCTGAGGAGCGGCGCTTTGCGCCGCGTCTCGAAGGATGAAGCCACCGACTGGCGATTTGTTGTCACGTCGCGCCCGCGCTCCTCACCAGCGCGATCAGCTCTTCGCCGTAATGCTCCAGCTTCTTGTCGCCGATCCCGGCGATGCCGCGCAGCGCCGTGAGCGTGGCCGGCCGCGTCGCCGCGATGCCGTCGATCGTGGAATCGTGCAGCACCACATAGGCCGGCACGCCGCGCTTTCGCGCGATCTCCGAGCGCCACGCCTTCAGCGCGGCATGCAGGGCGGGATCGCCCTTGGCGCCGGCGGGCGAGGGCGCGGGCTGCCCGCGCCGCGAACCGCCGCGGACCGCGCGGTTGCGCGTGGTCGCCGCCGGCTCGCGCAGCCACACCTCGGTCTCGCCGCGCAGCACGCCGCGGGATGTCTCCGTCAGCTTCAGCGCGCCATAGGCCTCGCTGTCGGCGCGCAGATGCCCCATCGCCACCAGCTGGCGCAGTGCCGCGCGCCATTGCTTCTCGTTGAGCTCGCGGCCGACGCCGAACACCGAGAGCCCGTCATGGCCGAACTGCGTGACCTTGTCGGTGAGCCGGCCGACCAGCACGTCGATCAGGTGCATGGCGCCGAAGCGCTGCCCGGTGCGAAAGACGCAGGACAGCATCTTCTGCGCAATCACCTTGCCGTCGATCACCTTCGGTGGATTGAGGCAGTTGTCGCAATTGCCGCAACCGCCCTCGCGCAGCGCCTCGCCGAAATAGGCGAGCAGGTGCCGCCGGCGGCAATGCGCGGTCTCGGCCAGCGCCACCAGCGCATCCAGCTTCCCGATCGAAACGCGCTTGAACGCGTCGGAAGCGGTCGACTCGTCGATCATGCGGCGCTGCTGCACGATATCGGACAGGCCATAGGCCATCCAGGCGCTGGAAGGCTTGCCGTCGCGCCCGGCGCGGCCGGTCTCCTGGTAATAGGCCTCGATGCTCTTGGGCAGGTCGAGATGGGCGACAAAGCGCACGTCGGGCTTGTCGATGCCCATGCCGAAGGCGATGGTGGCCACCACCACGACGCCGTCCTCGTTGATGAAGCGGTCCTGGTGACGCGCGCGCGTCTGCGCGTCCAGGCCGGCGTGATAGGGCAGCGCCGCGAGGCCGGCCTCGCGCAGGGAGGTGGCGACGTCCTCGACCTTGGCGCGCGACAGGCAGTAGACGATGCCGGCTTCGCCCGGATGCCGCTCGGCGATGAAACCCTTCAGCTGGTTGAGCGCGTTCTGCTTGTCGACGATCTCGTAGCGGATGTTCGGCCGGTCGAAGCTCGAGACGAAGCACGGCGCATCCGTGAGCGAAAGCCGCTCGGCGATTTCCTTGCGCGTCATCGCATCGGCCGTCGCGGTCAGCGCGATCCGCGGCACTTCGGGAAAGCGCTCGGCGAGCACCGACAGCCCGATATATTCCGGGCGGAAATCATGGCCCCATTGCGAGACGCAATGCGCCTCGTCGATCGCAAACAGCGCGACTTTCGCCTGCGCCAGCAGCGACAGGCAGCGCGGCGTCAACAGCCGTTCAGGGGCGACATAGAGCAGATCGAGATCGCCCGCGATCAGCCGCCGCTCGACCTCGCTCGCCTCCTGCGGCGACAGGGTCGAGTTCAGCACCGCCGCGTTGACGCCGGCCTCGATCAGGCCCGCCACCTGGTCGCGCATCAGCGCGATCAGCGGCGAGACCACGATGCCGCAGCCCTCGCGCGAGAGCGACGGCAGCTGGTAGCACAGCGACTTGCCGCCGCCGGTCGGCATCAGCACCAGGCAGTTGCCGCCACCAGCCACATGGCGGACGATCTTCTCCTGCTCGCCGCGGAACGCGGAAAGGCCGAATACGGAGTTGAGCAGAGAGAGGGGCGTGGCGCCGGGCTCGGCCATCGGCTTCCGTCTACTGATAGGTCGCCACGATGTCCGACACCGCGCGCTCCAGCTGCTTGGCGGTGGAGCATTGGCGCACCACGCTGCAGAAGGTCGCATAGCGCGGCATCTCGGAGTCGCCAAAGCCCCAGGCCATGCGGCCTTCCGGGTTGAGCCACACCACGCGCTTGGAACGCTCGGCAATGCGGCGCAAAATGTCGGCGCGCGGGTCGAGGTTGTTGCTGCGGGCGTCGCCCAGCACGATCACGGTGGTCTGCGGCGTCACCGTGTTCATCCACTCGTCCTCGAAATCGGCGAGCGAAGAGCCGTAGTCGGACGAGCCGAAACCGACCTTGGACATGATCTCGGCCATCGCCGCCTCCGGCGTCTTCTTTTCCAGGATGTCGCTGACCTCGATCAGGTGGCCGGAGAAGGCAAAGGAGCGCACGTCGTCCACCACCTCGTGCAGGCTGTGGATCAACAGCAGGAAGAAATCGGAGACGCGCGCCACCGAGCCGGAGACGTCGCACAGCGCCACGATCTTCGGCCGGTCGCGATGCTTGCGCTTCCAGGCCGTCAGGAACGGGATGCTGCCCCAGGCCGCGTTGCGGCGCAGCGTGCGGCGCACGTCGAGATGGCCGCGGCGCTGCCTCTTGCGAGGCTTGGAGTAGCGCTCGCGCAGCCGACGGGCGATCTTGCGGATCAGCGCCCGCATCTCGTCGACCTGCCGCGGCTCGATCCGCGACAGCGGCGCATTGCGCAGGATCTCGTTGCGCAGGTTTTCCGCTTCCTCGCGGCTGTACAGCAGCAGCGCCTGTGCCACCGTCTCGCGCACGGCATCGCGCAAGGCGTCGGTCGCACCCTGCAGCCGTTCGGCCAGCGACGGGTTGGTGGCGGTGAGATTGTCGAGATCATCGCGCAGTCGCGCGATCCCCATCTGCTCCAGGATGCGGCCCGAGAAGATGCCGCGCTGGGTGAAGTAGCGGATGTCCGACAACGATGCCGCGCTCGCGGCATTGGCGATCGCGGCCTGAATCTCGTTGCGATCCTGCCTCAACAGCATCTGGGCAAGGGGGCCGAGGCCTTCGCCGGGTTGGCCGCTTGGCGCCGGCGAGGCCTGCCGTTCGGCGGCATCGGCGGCGCCCGAGGACTCGCCGCCCCCGCCGCTGCCATCGGCCTGGCTGCTCTCGCTTGCCTCGCCGCTCTCATCCGAATTGTCGTTGTCCGGCGCCGACGGCGGCGGTTCGGGCTGGCTGAAGAACAGGTCGAAGCAATCGCCGAGCGCGCGCTTCTCGTCTTGGGTTTTTGCCAGCGTGACCAGGAAAGTGTCGCGCAGGATCTGCCGGTCGTCGAACCCGATCTTGGAGACCGCGCGCATCGCATCGATGCTTTCGGCGGGCGAGACCCTGACCCCGGCCCCCCGCGCCGCCCGAAAGAAGCGATGCAGGTTCTCTCTCATCTGTCGCTACACCATGACAGGCGAATGATCGAATCGATCGTCCGGTAGGCTCGATCCACCTCTCCCCAGCGGGGAGAGGTCGGCGCAAAGCGCCGGGTGAGGGGGTACTGCTCCAACGAGAGACTGTAGCCCCTCACCCGCGCCTTCGGCGCGACCTCTCCCGATGGGAGAGGTGGACTTCCGATGTCGCTCCAGCTCAATCCAATCTCACCCGCTTTAGCCGAATACGTTTTGTCGCGCCGCTTTCGCGACGAAGGTCGAGACCTGCGGCAGCGCCGCCTCGATGTCGGTCTCGTATTTCAGCAGCACGTTGAGCGTGTCCTTGACGATTTCGTGGTCGAGCTCGGCCGCCTGCAGCAGCACCAGCACGCGCGCCCAGTCGATGGTCTCGCTCACCGACGGCAGCTTCTTCAGATCCAGCGTGCGGATTTCGTGGATGAAGGCGACCATCTGCCGGCGCAGCGTCTGCGAGATGCCGGGCACCCGGCTCTCGACGATGCGCTCCTCGAGCTTCTGCTCGGGGAAGCCGATATGCAGGTGCAGGCAGCGCCGCTTCAGGGCGTCGCCGAGGTCGCGCTCGCTGTTGGAGGTGAGGATCACGGTGGGCGGCGCCACCGCCGACACCGTGCCGAGCTCGGGAATGGTGACCTGGAAATCGCTGAGGATTTCGAGCAGCAGCGATTCGAACTCGGCGTCCGACTTGTCGATCTCGTCGATCAAGAGCACGCAGCCGGCCGGCTGTTCCAGCGCCTGCAACAGCGGCCGCGGCTCGACGAATTCCTTGGAAAAGAACACGTCGCCGAAATCGTGCAATTGCTCCAGGGCCGCGTGCAGCGTTGCCGCCCCGCCCAGTACCTCGCCGAGCTTGTCCTTGAGGATCTGGGTGTAGAGCAGCTGCTTGGCGTATTTCCACTCGTACAGCGCCTTGGCCTCGTCGAGGCCCTCGTAGCATTGCAGGCGGATCAGCTTCTGCCCGCGCCAGTGCGCGATCGCCTTGGCAAGCTCGGTCTTGCCGACGCCCGCCGGTCCTTCGACCAGGATCGGCTTTTCGATCTGCTGCGCCAGATAGACCGCGGTCGCGATCTGCCGGCTCGCAATATAGCCTTGGGCCGCAAGGCCGTTTTCCACGGCTTCGATCGAGGCGGCAGGCCGGTTGTCAGCCACGGGTTCTTTGCTCCGGATAGATCAAATGCAGAAATGTTCTGCCCGTGTTCCCGGCAAAGGACAAGCCTCGATTGGGCGGTGGGACCGTCACTTTTGGCATGCGCCCATGCCGGCTTGGCCTCGAGGTGGCCGCCACGCGGGCGTCGCGATTCTGCGCGAGTGCATCAACGCGTTCGGAGCAAACGGAATGCACTGCGTAGTGCCATGCAGTGAAGCGCGTAGCGCTGCTGTCACCAGCCCCGATAGACCGGCCGCGGCTGATAGCCGGGCTGTGGTTGATAATACTGGCCGCCGCCACGGCGCGCATTGCCGGGTTGGGGTTGCGGCTGGTAGGGCTGGAAGAAGAAGCCGAAGCCGCCTTCGCCGCCCCACATGCTGCCGTCTGCAACGTCGACCGGCGTGGGCTTGCGCGTGATGAAGCCGCCCTGCGGCTGGTTGCTCAACACGGCCACGAACTCGGTGCGATAGTTGGTTTCCTTGCTCAGCGGTTCGTCCGAGATCACGATCGACGATCGCGGCAAGGCGGTCGGCCCGATCCGATCGAGCACCTCCTGCGGGATCGTAATGCGGTCGAGCGCGGCGTTGGCGTCGTCGGAATTGTCGATCGACACGACGCTCCAGCGCAGGCCGGCGTCGCTGCGCGCCATCGCCGTGAAGATGTGCGTGCCGATCGGCTTGCCGGCGTCGCGAATCTTGACGGGCACTTCGATGGTCGTGTCGAACACCTCGCCGCCGCCGTCCGGCGCCGGCTTGTGGGTGTTGCGCCTCACATACAGTTTTTGCGTCGCGCGGCTGATGTAGACCGAGACCGGTTCGAGCGCGAGTTTTGCGTCGATGGCCGCCTTGGCGGTCTCGGCCTTCCTGGTTTCGGCAGTCTTGACGCCGGCCTTGACGGCGGCGGCATCGGGCTTCGATTTCGCTTCGGTGCTGGCGGCTTCCAGTTGCGTCGCAGCTTCGCTGGCCTTGAGCGCGGCCTTCTGCTTGCGGTCCTCGGCCTGTGCCCTGGCCTCGTCGGTCTTCGCGGCGGCCAACGCCTTTTCAGCGGACTTGAGTTCCGCATCGGCGCTCTTCTTCAGCCCCTCCAGCTTTCGCACCGAAGCTGCCAGCGTTGCGGCCTCGCGCGACGCGGCCGCGGCGCCCTTCTTGGCCTCGTCAGCCGCTTTGGCGGCCTCCGCAGCTTCACGCGCCTTGGCTTCCACCTTGGCAGGCGCCGCCGCGATCGCTTCGGCGTTCGGGACGAACAGCGCCGGGTGGGAGAACTCGACCGGCGCTGCGTCGATCGGCGAGATGATCACCCGCATGCCGATCCGCGTCTTGTCGAACAGTTTCTCCGCAAAGCCGTAGGGCATCCGCACGCAGCCGTGCGAGGCCGCATAGCCGGGCAGCGGCCCGCCATGCAGCGCGATGCCGTTCCAGGTGATGCGCTGCATGTTCGGCATCTCGGCATCGTCATACATGGTCGAGCGGTGGTCCTTGTCCTTCTCCAGGATGGCGAAGACGCCGGCCGGCGTCTCGCGTCCGGTCGTGCCGGTCGATACCGGCGCTTTGAAGATCCAGCCGTCGGCGTCGTAGAAGGTGACCTGCTGGCTCTTGATCGACACGATCGCCATGATCGGCTCGCCGGCCTCGCGCGGCGCGATGGTCTCGGCCGGCGCGGCAGGACGCGACTGCCGCGCCGAGGCACCGGCGGTCAGCGCTGTCAATGCGGCCATCGCCGCCAGCCCCGCCAGGGCAGGAAGCCTCAGGCGCCGGATTGCCGCGGTGGATTGTGCCGTCGTCACTGGATTTGCCATGCCATGTCCCGGTCGAAAATGCCCGTCCGCGCCGTGTCACTCAAGCCCCCGTCCACGGCGGTTCCATGACCGGTGTGGGGCGGCGGCGAATCACTCATAAACGACGGCCCGTCCGGGAAAAAGGCAGCCGGTTGGAGAAAGCGGCCGATAGCCGCACGGCCGGTGCGGCCGGTCCCCGGGGTGCCGGCGTCCTCGGCTGTCGGATTATCGGCATGCCCTGCACGATTTTCGGAAATACCGCTTGACAATTACGTAAATCGGAAGTATGGGGACGCAGCCCGTGCCACCACGAGGGACGTTTGCGCAATCGTCACGCAACGTGGCGCGGGTTGCGATGGGCCGCCGGCCGGCGTCAGGCATGTTGCTCATGCCCGGCGAAACGCCGGCGGCGGACAGCGAAATCGTGTGGTCCTGGCGCCGCGACCCTGGCGTTACGTCGGCGGGAGTTTCTCCGCCGGCAACGGGGGCAAGAAAGGCCGCTTCCCCGGGGAGATCACGTATAAGCCGTAAACCCATTGCGCGGGGAAAGCCGGTGTCGTTCGGCCGAACTCGTGGTGACTGTCTCTCGTTTGCTTTTTTCATTGCAAGCGAGGCTGCGGGCGCAGCCGGCGCCCGGCTTTCCCTGCGCCCTTCGCGGTTCAGAGGGACAACGAAGATGCAGAACCCGGACAAACGAGTCGCGGGAACGAAGATGCATGTCTTGCCGGAAATTCAGATGTCGTCCCGGCGAACGCCGGGACCCATAACCACAGGCCCTTGTTTTTGCGAAGGCTGTGGCTTCAGCGCGTTCCAACAACGCCACCCGGTGGCCATGGGTCCCGGCGTTCGCCGGGACGACAGCGGAGTAGGTGGCGCTATCGCACCCGCCTACCGCAACGCCAGCCCGGTCGCTTCCTCGAGTTCGCCAATCGCCTGCGCAGCGCTCGTCACCTTGATCGTGGTCATGCCCATTTCCCGCGCGGGCTTGAGGTTGACGCCGAGGTCGTCGAGATAGACGCACTTTTTCGGATCGACCTGCAGCGTCTCCGTCATCATCGCGTAGATGCGCGGGTCGGGCTTGCGCAGCCCGATCTTGGCGGATTCGATGACGTGATCGAACAGCGCCATCACTTCGGCGATGTAGAGCTTGCGGCCGGAAGCCGAGCCGATCGCGTTTGCCGGCAAATTGTTGGTGATGCAGCCGGTGCGAAACTTCGCCTTGATGCGCTTCAGCGCCTCGACCATTTCCGGCCGCAGGTCGCCGGAGAGCAGCGGCAGCACGTCCTTGCCGCGCACCTCGGCGCCAAGCGCCAGCGACTCGGCGGCGAACAGCGCGTCGAACGCCTCGAGATCGACCTCGGCACGTTCGAATTTCGCCCAGGCGTTTTCGTGGTGGTTGACCGCATTGGTGCGGCGGATGATGTCGGCGGGCAGTCCGCGCTCGGTCTCGAATCGGGTGAACGCCTCGAAGGGCGAGGTGGTCAACACGCCGCCAAAGTCCCAGATCACCGCCTCGATCATGCCGTCCCGCCAGCTCCAGAAATCGCTGGCCAGCGGCTAACATGGAATGCACATGCAAAACAGTCCCAACGGAAGCTTGGCGGCATGGATGCGAGCCGCTATTTCTGCGCCATGAAATACGTGACGCCGCTCCTTGCAGCCCTGATGCTGCTCTCAACCGCGCCGGCCCAAGCCATCGTCGGCGGCGGCGCGCCTTCGAACGATGGTGTCGCCCGCGCCATTGTCACCATCGTGGGCTCGCGCGGAAATTTCTGCACTGGCAGTCTCATTGCACCGAAGATTGTCCTCACCGCGGCGCATTGCGTGCAGCCCGGCGCGGACTACCGGATTGTCGACAACAGCTCGGGCCAGCCCGTGCTGCAGACCGTCCGCAGCGTGGCCATCCATCCCGCTTTCAAGATCGACGCCATGCTGGCGCATCGCGCTACCGCCGATGTCGCACTGCTGCAGCTCGATCAGCCCGCCACGGGCAAGGCGCCCGCGGTGTTCGGCATGCCGAACATGCCGATTGCCGTCGGCGGCCGCTTCACCATCGCCGGGATCGGCGTCGCCGTGCGCGGCGACGGCAAGAGCGGCGGCACCATCCGCGTCGCGGGCCTTGTTGCCACCGGCAAGCCGGGCACCTTGCAGATTCGCCTGGTCGATCCGCTCGGTCAGGGCATGCGCGACGGGCTCGGTGCCTGCACCGGCGATTCCGGCGGGCCGGTGTTCGAGGACAAGCCGGGCGGGCCCGTCATCGTCGGCGTCGTCAGCTGGTCCACCGGGCCGAATGGCAGCGCCGGCTGCGGCGGCATGACCGGCGTCACGCCGCTGACGCTCTATCGCGACTGGCTGTTGCAGACGGCGCGGCAATGGGGAGCAGCGTTGTGAGTTTGAGGCAGCTCAACGCGGGCCGTCGTCTTGTGTGTCCCATGATTGGCCGCTAGAAAATTTTCCAGGAAATGCTCACCCGTTCAAACAAAGATTGAAACAGATGAACGTCACCGCGCCCTCCCGCACGATTTCCGCCGCGCAGAAAGTCGAACATTTCGATGTGCTGATCGTCGGTGCCGGCATCTCCGGCGTCGGCAGCGCCTATCATTTGACCAAGCAGATGCCGGGCACTTCCTTCGTCATCCTGGAAGAGCAGGAGACGTTCGGCGGCACCTGGTGGACCCACAAATATCCGGGCATCCGCTCCGACAGCGACCTGCACACCTTCGGTTACAGCTTCAAGCCCTGGGTCGGCCCGCCGATCGCCACCGCCGAAGAGATCCTCCACTACATGAACGAGGTGATCGAGGAGAACGATCTCGCCAGGCACATCCGCTACAACCATCACATCGACCACGCGAGCTGGTCGAGTGAAACCAATCTCTGGACCATCGACGCCGTCAACAAGGTGACGGGTGAAGCGCTGCGCTTCACCGCGAACTTCCTCTGGATGTGCCAGGGCTACTATCGCCATTCCCAGGGCTTTACGCCGGAATGGAAGGATATGGACAAGTTCAAGGGCAAGATCGTCCATCCGCAGACCTGGCCGAAGGATCTCGTCACCGAGGGCAAGAAGATCGTGGTGATCGGCTCCGGCGCCACCGCGGCGACGCTGATCCCGAACCTGAAATGCGAGCATGTCACCATGCTGCAGCGCTCGCCGACCTATTTCCGCACCGGCCGCAATGCGATCGAGATCGCCGAAGAGCTGCGCCGGCTGCAGATCAAGGAGGAGTGGATCCACGAGATCGTGCGGCGAAAGATCCTGTTCGAGCAGGACTGGTTCACCAAGCGTTGCGTCAGCGATCCCGACGCGGTCAAGAAGGAGCTGGTCGGCGCCGTCGCCGCCGTGCTGCCGGAAGGTTTTGACGTCAAGACGCACTTCACGCCGAGCTACCGGCCGTGGCGCCAGCGTATCGCCTTCGTGCCCGACGCCGATCTGTTCGAGACAGTGAAGCGCGGCAAGGCGTCCGTCGTCACCGACCATATCGACCGCTTCACCGAGAAGGGCATCCTGCTCAAATCCGGCAAGGAGCTCGAAGCCGACATCATCATCACCGCCACCGGCTTCAATATCTCCATCATGGGCGACATCGGCTTCGAGGTCGACGGCAAGCCGCTCAATTTCGCCGACACCGTCACCTATCGCGGCATGATGTTCACGGGCGTACCGAACATGGCCTGGGTGTTCGGCTATTTCCGCGCCTCATGGACGCTGCGCACCGATCTCGTCGCCGATTTCGTCTGCCGCCTGCTGGCGCACATGAAGGAGAAGGGCGCGAAGCGCGTGGTGCCGACCCTGCGCAAGCAGGACGACAACATGCCGCTGTTGCCATGGCTCGATGACGAGAATTTCAATCCGGGCTACATAACGCGCAGCATGCATCTGTTGCCCAAGCGCGGCGACAAGCCGGAATGGCAGCACAACCAGGATTACTGGGCCGAGAAGGACGAGATCCCGGCGATCGATCTCGACGATTCCGCCTTCGCGTATGGCTGAGGCGGCTCGATCAGCGTCGCGTGCAGCAGATAGCGCTCGGGACCGGGCGTGACCGCGTCGAACGGCCAGCAGGTGGAGAGCACGAGTTCGTAGCCGCCGGCTGTCGGGTCGATGCCGAACTGATCGAAGCGCACCACCGATTGCGCGTCGGCGCGGTAGCGGAAGGTT
This sequence comes from Bradyrhizobium sp., assembly GCA_046349015.1. Classification (GTDB taxonomy): domain Bacteria; phylum Pseudomonadota; class Alphaproteobacteria; order Rhizobiales; family Xanthobacteraceae; genus Bradyrhizobium. The sequence goes on from JAXMDE010000004.1 coordinate 128,971, forward strand.
TTGCCGTCGCGCCGCGTCACCTCGATCTCGTCGCCGACCTTGACGTCCTTCAGGAAGCGAAAGTGCGTATCGCGATGCGCGGAATAGACCGCGACCCCGCGCTCGCCGGCATTGGCGGTGAGTTCAACATGGCCCGGGCCAAACGCCAGCGCCTGTCCGCTCGAGCCTGCCAGCACGATCGCGCGGGCGCCGATCCGCTTCACCTCGATCCGCGCCACCGGCCAGGTGTCGGCCCACGACCACGGCTTGGTGTCGCGCCCGGTCGCGATCGTCTCGTTGAAGGCGCGCTGCAGCAGCACCTGCGCCAGCAGCGCCTTGGCGTGGATATAGGCGCCCTGACCGAACAGCATCAGTCCGGCGAGGGCGAGAAGGAGCGGAATTGCAAATCGGCGCATGGTCGTTGTCCTTGCGTCATTCCGGGATTGGTCCGAAGGACCAGACCCGGAATGACAATCATCCGAGAAACTCGCGCGCGCGGCCCTGGGCGTGACGAGGCCGCGCGCGCTCGGACGGAGCAGGCTGGGGAAACCTCTCCATCATCCGGCGTCAGAGGGGAACGGCTGACGGCGGGTGATCATGAACAACACCAGCGCAATGGCGAGCAGGATGCCGCCCGCGATCATCTTGATCTCGGCATCGGTCGCGGTCTTCGGCAGCATCACCGCCGTCGGCGCAGCCGCCGGCACCGGCGAACGCTGCTTCAGCATGGCAGGCTGGACCAGCGAGCCGTCGGCGCGGCGCTCCTGCGGCGCTTTGCGCAACTGCTGGCGCTCGCCGAACACCTTCTCGAAGTCCCACCCGGCGGGAAGGTTGAGCGGAAGCTCCGCCAGCTTTAGCGTCTCGCCGTCGGGCCGGCTCGGCGTCTTGTCCACGGCAATGAGGCTGGTCAGCCGGGTGACGAGCTGATGCTCCAGCGCGAGCGCAAGCACCGTCTTGTCGGCCTCCTCGGGCGTCGATTGCCGCATGGTGCGCGACACCTCGGCATCGGCGATCTTGCGATGGGCCCACAGCTTCGACAGGCCCTTGCCCTCGGCGGCGTTCGCCAGCGGCAAGGTCACCGACCACGGCCGGTCGCCGATGCGGCCCTTGATCTCGACGGAGCCCGCAAGCCTGTCGAGTTTTGTCGCCAGCACCAGCGGCTCGCCGCGATAGACATCGGGCAGCACGGCCGGCGTCATGTCGGCCCTGGCCTCGGAGAATTTGGCCGAGAGCCCCGTCACGGCCGGATTCTCCAGCTTCGCGAACAGCCCGCGCATCCGCTCCTCGACCTGGTCGGTCGAGCCGATATGGGTGAAGGCACCGCGGCCCAGTTCCGCAGCACGCGTCATCAGGAACGTGTTCGGCGCAGAGCCGATGCCGACCATGAAGATCCGCGACCGGCCGCGCAGCGCCGAGATGGTCTCGAACATCTGCTCCTCGTTGCCGATCGCACCGTCGGTCAGGAACACCACCTGGCGCACATACGAAGTATCCTCGCGGTTGCCGTCGCTGAGCGCAGCGCGCATCGCCGGCAGCATTTCGGTGCCGCCTTCCGCCTGCAACGCGCTGACAAAGGACGTCGCGCGTCCGATATGTGCGGCATCGGCGGGTACCGGCGAGGGGAACAGCGCGGTCATGGTATGATCGAAGCGGATCACGTTGAAGCGGTCGCCCACCTGCAATCGGCCGAGCGCATACAGCAGGCTCGCCTTGGCCTGCACGATCGACGTGCCGCCCATCGAGCCGGAATTGTCGATCACGAAGATGACCTCGCGGGCGATCTGCTTCTGCGTCGCGTTGTCGACCGAAGGCGGCGTGACATAGGCGAGCAGATAGTCGGCGTCGCCGACATGTTCGCGGAACAGGCCGACGGACGGCGCTTTCTCGGCGGCCGGCGTCCAGGTCAGTTCGAAGTCGCGATCCGCCGGCACCACGCCTTCGGCAAGCCGGATGATCTGCGAGCTGGCGTCGACTTTCTCGGTCTGGACCGGGTGATGATGGCTCTTCACCTCGCCGAGCGAAAAGCCCGCCTGCAGGCGCACGGTGATCGCAGTCGGGTTGACCGGCGCGTGTTCGGCAGGATCGAGCACCGGCGGCGTGATGCGGTCGCGGTCCGCCACCGGATCGGTTGCGGGGGTACCCCAGCCGCCGCCATTGGGCTTGAACTCGACGCTCTGCACGATCGGCGCGGGATTGTAGCGCGGTGCTACCACCATCGGCACCCGCAGCGAGAAGGTGCTGCCATTCTGGTGGACCGGCTCCTGATACTCGATCTGCACCAGCACGGTTTCGCCGGGGCCGATATTGGCGACCGAGTTGGTGAAGATGTTCGGCCGCTCCTGCTCGGTCAGCGCCGCCTTCTGGCCGTCCCGCTTGGCCTGCTCATAGATGGCGCGGGCCTGCTGGCGTTCCTTAATCTCGCCGACCACGACGCGGTCGCCGACCACCATCTTCAGCGTGTCCACTGCGCCGCCGGGCGGCAACGGATAGACGTAAACCGCTTCCACCCAGTCCTTGGTCGGATTCCGGAAAAGCTGGGTGACGCGGGCGCGGATCGTCGGGCCCGACACGGTGAGGTCGACGTCGATGCCCAGCCGAATGGCCTCGGCGTAGCCGTCCTCGCTCTTGAGCAGCAGCGCGCCGGACTTTGCATCGCCCGGCCGCGCCATGCTGGCCGGCGGCACGTTCGCCGACCAGGCCGGCTGGAGATTGACGAACAGCGCCGCCAATCCGATCAGCAGAACGGCGGCGCTTTCGGTTACGAGAAACAGCATGAATTTGGCGGCGCGCCACAGGCGGGGCCTGGCGGCAGCGTCGAGTTCGTCAAGCGCGGTCATGGAGAGAAGCTCCGGGAAGGACGGTATCCACCGCCGCCATCCTTGGAGAACGCGTGCTGCTTCGCGAGCATAATGATCGGCAATGTTTTGCCGCCGCCGGACGCCGCCAGGCGCGGCCGTACGGCGCTTTGCGGTTTTGTGCGGAAATGTGCGTCTGCTAGGATGTCGCTCGGAATCGAAGGGAGCAGGGATGACGTCGCCGGACAAGCAGCTTTCCGCCGAGCAGAGCCGGCAGGTGGCGGAGCTCGTTCGCGAAGAGCTCGCCCGCCGCCGCATCTCCCGGCAGGCGCTGGCCGAACAGGCCAAGCTAAGCCTGTCCACGCTGGAAAAGGTGCTCGGCGGCCGCCGGCCTTTCACGCTTGCGACCACGGTGCGGCTGGAGCAGGCGCTCGGCGTTCCCTTGCGCAAGGGCAAAGGCCACGACCCGGCGCCGGTTGCCACCGTGAATGGGGAGGTCTCGCCCGACGGCCTCGGGGCCTATTCGCGCCGCGCGGTCACCTGGCTCGAAGGCACCTACATCACGGTGCGGCCGTCCTTTGGCGACAAGGAGGCGATCTACGCCTACCGCACCGACATCGCCTGGGATGCGGCGTCTTCATCGCTGGTGTTCCGCGAGGGCGAACGGCTCGATGCCGCCTACACCCAGTACGGCGAGGTCGCGGTGCCCAACCAGTCCGGCCACATCTATCTCGTCACCAACCGCCACGGCCAGCACCGCCTGATCACGGTGTCGCGCCCGACCATCCTGGGCGAGATGTACGGCATCATCACCACGCTGCTCGCCGGCCGCGGCTCGCTGCTGACGCCGATCGCCGCGCCCATTGCGTTCCTGCCGATCAAGATGATCGCCAAGCCGACGCTCGGCCGCGTGACCAAGGACGACGCGAACTACGCCACCTATCGCGAGCATCTGCGCAAGACGATGGAAGAGCCGTTCGCGCTGTTCGCGCAGGGCTGAGGCTTACGACGCCGCCGCGCTCGCATCCGTCGGCTTCTCGACGTGGAACTGCTTGCGCAAGGTCGGCTTGTGGATCTTGCCCGTCGCATTGCGCGGCAGCGCCTCGACGAACTCGACCAGCCGCGGACATTTGAATTTCGCCAGGTTGGCCGCGCAATGCGCGTGGATTTCCGCCGGTGTCAGCGAGTGCCCGGGCTTCACCGCGACGATGGCCATGCCGACCTCGCCCCACTGCTCGTTGGGGACGCCGATGATGGCGGCTTCCGCCACCGCTGCGAGCTGATGCAGCACGCTCTCGACCTCGGCTGGATACACGTTCTCGCCGCCGGAGATGTACATGTCCTTCCAGCGGTCGACGATGTAGTAGAAGCCTTCCTCGTCGATCCGCGTGGCATCGCCGGTGTGCAGCCAGCCGTCGGTGAATGACGATTGGTTGGCGTCGGGACGGTTCCAGTAACCGGGCGTGACGTTCGGTCCCTTGACCCAGAGCTCGCCGAGCTCGCCGATATCGGCATCGCTGCCGTCCGGACGCACGATCCGCACTTCGGTGTGCAGCACCGGCTTGCCGGAGGAGCCCGCCTTGCGCGCGGCATCTTCCTTGTCGAGCACCATCACCGCCGGCGAGGTCTCGGTCATGCCGTAGCCTTGTTGCAGCGCCACGCCGCGTGCTTCCCATACTTTCAGCAGCGGCACCGGCATCGGTGCGCCACCGACGCCGCCGATGATGAGCCGGCTGAAGTCGGACGTGGTGAAGGCGGGATGCTGCGCCATGAACTGGTAGATCGAAGGCACGCCGAAGAACACGTTGATGCCCCGGGCGGGATCGCTGATCAGCTTCAACGCCTCGCCGGGATCGAAGGCGCGCATGATCAGCACTGTGCCGCCGGAATGCATCACCGGATTGGTGTAGCAGTTCAGTCCACCGGTGTGGAACAGCGGCAGCACCGTGAGCAGCACCGAGGCCGGCGAGATGTAGGCGGGCCCGCCGAGATTGACGCAGTTCCAGAACGTCATGCCGTGGGTGATGATCGCGCCCTTCGGCAGGCCGGTCGTGCCCGACGTGTACATGATGGTCGAGATGTCATCGAGCGTGACGTCTTCGAACTTGTCGACCGGCCGTGCCGCCGCGATGCCGGCTTCATAGGAATCGCCTGGACCGAACTCCAGCGCGGCAGAAACGTTGCAGAGCTTGGCGACCGTCAGCGCTGTCTCGGCCAGATCCGCATCGTGGATCATCACCTTTGGCGCGGCATCGCCGACGATGAACTGCAGCTCCGGCACCGTGAGGCGGTTGTTGAGTGGCAGGAACACGGCGCCCAGCCGGAAGCAGGCGAACTGCACCTCCATCGTGTCCGTCATGTTCAGCGCCAGCACGGCCACACGGTCGCCGCGCTTCACTTTCAGCGCGTCGCGCAGATGGCCGGCCAGAAGTGAGACGCGCTTGTCGAGTTCTCCATAGGAGAACCGGCGTCCACTTCCGAGATCGACCAGCGCGGTCTTGCCGGGGGTGCGACGGCCGTGATGGGCGATCCAGTCATAATAACGGACGGACATGGCGGCCTCCGAAAACCGGGCAATCTGTCGTCATCCGACGATTTTTTGCGCGACTATCCTATACCATTCATTGCAGCTACCCTGCGTCAATATACTTGCGTTTAGCGGCTTGCCGCGTGGCGGGCGGCATAGCAGCGGCTTAACGCAAGTGGATCGCCGCCAAATCGAGGCAATTTCGGTGAAGCCGCGGGAGGACACCATGCTCGAACGCACACGGCCGCAGAGCCCGTTCTACACGCAAGACCATGAAGCCTTCCGCGACGTGATGCGCCGTTTCGTCTCGCGCGAGATCGAGCCCTATGCCAGCGAATGGGACGAGGCCGGCGAGTTCCCGCGATCGCTCTATGTGAAAGCCGCCGAGATCGGCCTGCTTGGGCTCGGCTTCCCCGAAGAATATGGCGGCGTGCCGGCCGACCAGTTCATGAAAATCGTGGCCTCGCAGGAGCTGGCGCGCGCCGGCGCCGGCGGCGTGTCCGCGAGCCTGATGAGCCACACCATCGGCTCGCCGCCGATCGCGCGCGCCGCGCGGCCGGAAGTAAGGGCGCGGGTGCTGCCCCAGATTCTGTCAGGCCAGAAGATCTCCGCGCTTGCCATCACCGAGCCGAGCGGCGGCTCCGATGTCGCCAACCTCCGCACCAAGGCGAGGCGCGACGGCGATCACTACGTCGTCAGCGGCGAGAAGACCTTCATCACCTCGGGCATGCGCGCCGATTATCTGACGGTGGCTGTGCGCACCGGCGGGGAGGGTGCCGGCGGTGTCAGCCTGCTGCTCATCCCCGGTGACACGCCGGGCCTGTCGCGCACGAAACTGAAGAAGATGGGCTGGTGGGCCTCCGACACCGCGACCCTGCATTTCGACGAATGCCGCGTGCCGGCCGAGAACCTGATCGGCGAGGAAGGTCAGGGCTTCAAGATCATTATGCAGAACTTCAACAGCGAGCGAATGGGCATGGCGGCAAGCTGCACCGCCTATGCCCGCGTCTGCGTCGACGAGGCCATCGCCTATGCCAAGGAGCGCAAGACTTTCGGCAAGCCGATTGCCCAGCATCAGGTGATCCGCCACAAGATCGTCGACATGGCGCAGCGCGTGGCGGCCAGTCAGTCGATGCTGGAACTGCTCGCCTGGCGCCTCGGGCAGGGCGAAAGTCCCGTCGCCGAGATCTGCATGATGAAGAACATGGCGACGCAGACCATGGCATTCTGCGCCTCGGAGGCCGTGCAGATCTTCGGCGGTGCCGGCTTCATGCGCGGCGTCAAGGTCGAACGCATCTACCGCGAGGTCAAGGTCAACGCCATCGGCGGCGGCACCGAGGAGATCATGAAGGATCTCGCCAGCCGGCAGATGGGGTTGTGACGGTAGAGCCGTTATTCCGGGGCGCGCGTGAGCGCGAACCCGGAATCTCGAGATGATGGAGAAAGATTCCGGATTCACTCGCTTGCGCGAGTGCCCCGGAATGACGAGGAAACCACGAGATGCTCTTCACCGCCGACCACGACGAGCCCCGCCGCGCGCTGCAGAAATTCATTGCGGCCGAGATCAATCCTCACGTCGACGAGTGGGAAGCCAACGACATCTTTCCGGCGCACGATTTGTTCAAGAAGCTCGGCAATCTCGGCTTTCTCGGCCTCAACAAGCCCGTGGAGTTCGGCGGGCAGGGGCTCGACTATTCCTATGCGTTGATGATGGCGGAGGAACTGGGAACCATCAAATGCGGCGGCGTGCCGATGGCGATCGGCGTGCAGACCGACATGGCAACGCCCGCACTGGCGCGGTTCGGCTCGGATGAGGTGAGGCACGAATTTTTGGCGCCCGCGATTACAGGAGATGCCGTCGCCTGCATCGGGGTCTCCGAGCCCGGCGCCGGCTCCGACGTCGCCTCGATCAAGACCCAGGCTCGCTCCGACGGCGACGATTACGTCATCAATGGCGGCAAGATGTGGATCACCAACGGCACGCAGGCCGACTGGATCTGCCTGCTCGCCAACACCAGCGACGGCCTGGTCCATCGCAACAAGTCGCTGATCTGCGTGCCCATGAAGAGCAAGGGCGTGCAGATCGCGCGCAAGCTCGACAAGCTCGGCATGCGCTCCTCCGACACCGCACAGATATTCTTCGATAATGTCCGGGTGCCCAAGCGCAACCGCATCGGCGAGGAGGGCGCCGGCTTCACCTACCAGATGATCCAGTTCCAGGAGGAGCGGCTGTGGGGCGCCGCCTCCTGCCTCAAGGCGCTGGAAGTGATCATCGAGGAGACCGTCGATTACACGCGCGGCCGCAAGGCCTTCGGCGGCACCATTCTGGATAACCAGGTGGTGCACTTCAAGCTGGCGGAAATGCAGACCGAGGTCGAGCTGCTGCGCTCGCTGATCTATCGGGCCGGCGAGCAGCTGGTTGCGGGCGAGGACGTGACAAAGCTTGCCAGTATGGCGAAGCTGAAGGCCGGTCGGCTCGGCCGCGAAGTCACCGACGCCTGCCTGCAATATTGGGGCGGCATGGGCTTCATGAATGAAACCCATGTCAGCCGCGCCTATCGGGACTTCCGCCTGACCTCGATCGGCGGCGGCGCGGACGAGGTGATGCTGATGGTGTTGTGCAAGATGATGGGTATTTTGCCGGGCCTGAAGAAGGGAAATGGCTGATGATCACACTCTATCACTGCGAGGGCGCCCGCTCGTTCCGCCCGCTCTGGATGCTGGAAGAGATGGGGCTCGCCTATGAGTTGAAGATGCTGCCGTTTCCCCCGCGCGTCTTCGCCAAGGAATATCTCGCCATCAATCCGCTCGGCACCATCCCCTTCATGATCGACGGCGAGACCAGGATGACCGAATCCTCCGGCATCTGCCATTACCTTGGGACCAGATATGGCCCGACGCCGCTGGTCGTTGGCGTCGACGAACCCGCCTACGGAAGCTTCCTGAACTGGATGTATTTTTCCGATGCCACGCTGACCTTCCCGCAGACTTTGGTGCTCCGCTACAGCCGGCTCGAACCGGAAGAACGTCGCAATCCCCAGGTCGCCGGCGACTATGCAAAATGGTTCCTCGGCCGCCTGCGCGCGGTAGAGGCCGCAACCGCGAACTCCGAATGGCTGTGCGCCGGCCGCTTTACCGCCGCCGACCTCGTCAACGGCTATGCGCTGCGGCTTGCCGGCACCCTTGGGCTTTCCAAGGATTTCGGCCCCAATGTCGCCGCCTATTGGCAACGGCTGCAAGAGCGTGATGCCTACAAGCGGGCGGTGGTCGCCGAGCGCAATGCTGGCGTAGAGCAGAATGTCGCGCCGCGCGTCCGGGCGTGAAATTGCTGGTCATTCGCAAGTGAGTTGAGGGTGCGCGACCCCGTAATTTACCGCGTTCTGGTATACATCCGATCCGGCCTTTCTCGCCGTGACAGCGCCCGATTTTCCGCTATGGTCGTAACCATCGTAGCGGCCGGAAAAGAGTCGCGCGAGGAGGATGCGCCATGGACGATAAGGGCCGTGAATCCGGTCATTTGATGTTGATCACGCCAGAGCGGGTGTTTTACGCCGGGCTGGTGGGCCGGCCGCGCGAGCGCTGCCAGGGCGCCTTCAATGTTTATGTCGCGCTCAAGGGCGGCCTCTGGCTCACGACTTCAAACGGCGGCGAGCGCTATGGCGAGTTGCTGGTCGTGCCGCCAAATTGCCGTCACACCATTGCCAGCGATCACCGCTCCGCCATCGCTGTCCTGATCGAACCTGAAGGCCTGCAGCCCGGCGTACTGGATGATCTCACCGCGCGCCTGACCGGATCGGATCAAAGCGGGTTCGTCTCCAAGATCCGCTCCGCTTACGAGATGCTGCGCAATCGGCGCAGCGGTGAAGACATCACCAGCGCCATGTTCGATACCATGTGCTTCGGCGAGGCGCTGCCGCGGCGCACCATCGACCCGCGCGTGACGCGCGCGATCGCGCAGATCGGCAAGTTTTCGGGCGAGCCGGTGACCGCGGCGAGTTGTGCGGCGGAAGCGGGATTGTCGTCTTCGCGCTTCCTGCACCTGTTCAAGGAAGAAACCGGAATTGCCTTCCGCTCCTTCCGCGCCTGGAAGCGCGCACGGCATCTGCTACATTTCGCCAACCAGGACATCAACCTGGCCCATCTCGCGCAGGATATCGGCTATCCCGATTCCACCCATTTCAGCCATTCGATCCGCCGCTTCTACGGCCTGAAGCCGCGCGCGATCTTCTCCGGCTCGCGGGATCTGGCGATCTATCGCAGCGAGGACTCAACGCTGTCCTGATGGCGGGCGGACTCGCCTGCCAGCGCGCGGCGCAGCGGATATTTCGAAACCTCGAGCAGGACCAGCGAGACCAGCGCGGCGGCCACCGTGACCGCGAGGTCGTCGGCGTGAAGCGGGCCGAAGCGGAACAGGCCCGCCGCCGCCGGCCAGGTCAGGCTCAGCGCCAGCACTACCGCCACGAAAACGATGATGACGGCGAGCGTCCGGTTCGGCCGGATAAAGGCGTCGACCAGCGAGCTCGTGAAGGAGCGGTTGACGAAGATCAGGCTGACGATGACGAGCACCAGCGAGAAGAACGTCAGCGCGCGCACCTCGTTCTCCGGCATGCCCCAGCGATGCGCCGTCACCATGACGCCGCCGGCCAGGACCAGCGCCAGCGTGCCCTGCAGCACCGACCAGACCACAAGCGCCCTCGGCAAGAGGGGCTCGTCCGGCGAACGCGGCGGCCGCTCCATCACATTGCGCTCCTCGGCTTCCGCCTCGAACACCAGCGAGCAGACGGGATCGATAATCATCTCGAGAAAGGCGATGTGGACCGGGCCGAACAGCAGCGGCATTCCGGTCAGCAGCGGCAGCAGCGCGAGCCCTGCAATCGGCACGTGAACCGCGAGGATGAAGCTCATCGCCTTGCGGAGATTGTCATAGATGCGGCGGCCGAGCCGGATCGCCTTCACGATCGAGCCGAAATCGTCGTCGAGCAGCACGATGGAAGAGGCCTCGCGCGCCACGTCGGTGCCGCGTCCACCCATGGCGATGCCGATATGGGCTGCCTTCAGCGACGGCGCGTCGTTGACGCCGTCGCCGGTCATGGCGACGATTTCGCCATCCTGCTTCAGCGCACTGACGATCCGCAGCTTCTGGTCGGGCGCGATCCGCGCAAACGCGGTTGGACCCTGCGCGGTGCGGGCGAGCTCGGCATCGTCCATTCCCGCGAGATCGGTGCCGGTCAGGATGCGCTCGGGCGCGAGACCCGCCTGCGTCGCGATGGCCGCGGCGGTTGCCGGATAGTCGCCCGTGATCATCACTACTCGGATCCCGGCGGAGCGGCACTCGGCGACAGCATCCTTTACCTCGGGACGCAGCGGATCGGCAAAGCCGACGAGACCGCAGAAGCGGAACGAAAAATCGCGTTGCGATTCCGGCAGGCTCGCGGAGTCGGCATCGGCGCGCGCCACGCCGAGCACGCGCAGGCCATCGCGGGCGAGCGCATCGACGCATTGCCTGAGTTCGGCAAGTTCCGCCCCGCCCATTCCGCAGAGCATGCCGATGGTTTCCGGTGCGCCCTTCGCTGCGGCGGTGCATCCGTTGCCGCGCCACACATTCGTCGTGGCAAGAAGGTCGGGGCGCAGGCCATAGCTCCGCAGCAGCTGCCGGCCCAGTCCCGCGTCCGGGCCGAGCGTGTGCAGCGCCCTGTCCATGGGGTCGAGTGGCTGTAGCGCGCAGGCCAGGACGCCTGCTTCGACCAGCGACGCGAAGGCTGGGTTTGCGTCGGCAGGCGTTCCCTGGGTGCCGTTGGGCAGCACCAGCCGCGTCACCGTCATGCGGTTCTGCGTGAGCGTGCCGGTCTTGTCCGTGCAGAGCACGGTCGCCGCGCCCAGCGATTCGATGGCAGAGGCCCGCCGCGTCAGCACGCGCGCCTGTGAAATCCGCCATGCACCCATCGCGAGAAACACGGTGAGGACGACCGGAAATTCCTCGGGCAACATGGACATGCCTAGCGCGATGCCCGCCAGCACGCCCTCGAGCCACCCGCCGCGGTAGAGGCCGTAGAGCAGTACGGTAAGCGCGATCACGACGGCACTGGCGAAAGCAAATACCGTGACCAGGCGCCTGGTCTGCAGTTGCAGTCGCGGCGTTTCCGTTTCCAGCGAGCGCAGCGACTGCCCGATCTTGCCAATTTCGGTGCGCAGGCCCGTTGACGTGACCTCCGCAACGCCGCCGCCGCGCACGACCAGCGTGCCGGAGAACACGAAGGGCAGGTCGTCTCCTCCGGCATGCGCCGGGACGTTACCGATCGAAGCCGAACCCGGCAGCTTGCGGACCGGAACGGATTCGCCGGTCAGCAGCGATTCATCCAGCAGGAGGTCGTCGCATTGCATGACGACGGCGTCAGCCGCCACCCGGTCGCCCTCGGCGAGCACGATCAGATCGCCTTTTACGACGTCGCGGCCGGCGATGCGGATGCGTTCGCCGTCGCGGATCACCAGCGCCCGCGGGCTGGTCAGGTCGCGCAGCGATTCCAGGACGCGCTCGGTGCGTGCCTCCTGTACAACGGTGATGACGATCGAGATGGAGGCGAACGCAACGAGCAGCAGCGCCTCGCCGAGATCGCCGAGCGTAAAATAGATCGCGCCGCCGGCCAGCAGCAACAGCAGCATCGGTTCGCGCAGCACGTCGAGGATGAGGCGTACAATTGAACGGCTGCCCGCACGGGGCAGCTCGTTGAAACCGTCGGCCTTCAGCCGGGCAAGCGCCTCGGATGCGGTCAGGCCCTGCATCGCAAAGGCATCAATGCGACAGCAGCACGGGCAGCGGCGGACGGGCGATCATGCTGCGGGTGGCGCCGCCCAGCACGAATTCCCGCAGGCGCGAGTGCCCGTAGGCACCCATCACCAGGAGGTCGCTGTCATGCAAGCGGGAGGCGGCTTCCAGGGCCGCCTGAATGCTGCGGCCGGCGGCGTCGACCGTTTCAAGGACGACGTCCACGCCATGGCGGGCGAGGTGCTTTGCGAGTTCCGGGCCGGAAAGCCCGTCCTCGATGGGCTTTTCGTTGATCACGGTGACGATGTGGACGCGCTTGGCCCTGGTCAGCAGCGGCATCGCGTCTCCGACGGCGCGCGCAGCCGGGCGGCTGAAGTCCCAGGCGACGGTAACCGTATTCAAGGCAAACGGCTTGCGCGGTTCGCGCGGCAGCATCAGCACCGGGCGGCCGGATTCGAAAACAAGCCCCTCGGCATCGGGCTGGTCGGCGAGCTCATTCGCTTCGGCCGGGACGATGGTGAGATCGCGCAGCCGCGCATACTGCACCAGCAGGCCGGGGAGCTGGGCGGCGAAGCATCGTTCGAGGATACGTTCCTCGAAAACGTCCCGGCGCTGCGCGGCCTTCTCGAAGGCGGCAAGCGCGCTTTCCGCCTGCTCCCGACCCTTCTTCGCCTCGGCTTGCGCCATGGCGGGAACGTTGAGGAATGCCGGCGCGACGAAGCTGCCCGGCACCGCGATCCTGATCTCGCAGGCGATGGCCGAAAGCCTGGCGCCGATGCTCGCCGCAAAATCCACCGCGACGTCGACAGCCGCCGCCGGCGTGCTGTCGGGATAGCTCGCGAGACTCAGCAACAGGTCCTTATAGCTCATGCAACTCTCCGCACTGGTAACAAGTATAATGGATATTCCGACGGCGGTCCCAGCGGCTTGACGCAGAGCAAGGTTCGATGCGCGCTATTGCCGCGGCGGCCCGAGATTCCGCAAATTCTCTCTGTAGGGGCAGCATCGTGCCGCGCCGCTTGCCTAGCATTTCCTGAAATAGCGGTAGGTGTCCGGCGCGCGCATCCAGATGAAATCCCGGGTAAGGCCGCCGTGGGCGTTGATCCATCCCGTGATATCGGCAGCGTAGGCGCGCCGAAGCGCGGCGGTCGCGTCTTCGCGCTGGGCGAGATGGAATCCGAAGCCCGCTTCGGGCGTGACGCAGATCCGGCTGCGCGGAATATGACCCAGGAGAACGGTGCACGCGGACTGGCAAGGGCCGACAATGCGCACATTGACGCCCCTTCGGGCAAGCTCCGACCATCGAGCGCTATATTCCGCGACGATGCCGCCATGGTTGTCGGAGACGTCGATCGTTTCAGCCTTCGCGATTGATGCAAAGAGCGACCAACCGGTGCAGCAGGCGAGGGGCAAAATCAGCTTCGAGAAACGGCGCATGGGAGCACCCGCCATTTTGCATTGCAATAAAGATAAGACATCACCGGACGATAGGACGCTCTTGTGTCCAGACAGTCTAGCGTGCGTCCTATCATCGTTCTTTCAAATTCCCGGGATATGCCTCGCGTATCGCACACCGGGGAGTCCTGCTTGCCTGCCGATCTCGCCTTCGCCTCATCAGGTCGCTTCTTCAAGGGAAACATCCACACCCATTCCAACCGTTCCGATGGCGCCCTGTCGCCCGAAGCGGTCTGCGAGGCATATCGGGAGGCCGGTTACGACTTCCTGTCTCTGACCGACCATTTTCTTGGCAAGTATGGATTTCCGATCGTCGACACGAGGCGCTACCGGACCAACAGTTTCACCACGATCCTCGGCGCCGAAGTGCATGCGCCGGCGACGTCGCTCGGTGATCTCTGGCATCTGCTGGCCGTCGGCCTGCCCGAAGACCTCGCGCCGACGGCGGCGGATGAGAACGCACCGGCACTGGCGCGGCGCTGTCTTGAAGCCGGCGCCTTCCTCGCCATTGCCCATCCCGGCTGGTATTCGCTCACCAAGGCGGATGCCGACACGATCGAGGGCGCCCACGCCGTCGAGATCTACAATCACACCAGCCAGGTGCGCACCGATCGCGGCGACGGCAGCGCTTTGCTCGACCAGCTCCACGCGGCCAGCCGGCGCATCGGTCTCTGTGCCGTCGACGATGCCCACTTCCACTGCCGCGACTATTTCGGCGGCTTCGTGATGGTCAACGCCGCCGACAATGAGCCGGAAGCGCTGCTCCGGAGCCTCAAGGCCGGCGCCTACTATTCCAGCCAGGGACCGGTGATCGAGAATGTCGCCTATGGCGATGTGTCGGTCGAGATTGCCTGCTCGCCGGCAAGCGCGGTCATGGTGCTGGGACGCGGCTCGCGCGCCGCGCAGCAGGTCGGCGCCGATCTTACCCGCGTGACGCTGCCGCTCGATACGGTCAAGGCCGGAGGCTATGCCCGCATCGTGGTAACGGATCGCGAGGGCCGGCGCGCCTGGACCAATCCGGTCTGGTGGTAGCGGTGCGGGTTCAGCCCGGACGTCCCGTTCCGTCATTGAGCCAGCAGGCCACCTGATGGCTGCCGCCGGCCTCGGCCAGCGGCGGCCGCTCCACCTTGCACCGATCCATCACATACCGGCAGCGGGTATGGAATGCGCAGCCGGAGGGCGGGTTGATCGGGCTCGGTACGTCGCCATCGACCAGCGGCTTCAATCGCTTCATTTTCGGGTTCGCAACCGGCACGGAGGCAAGCAATGCCTGCGTATAGGGATGGCGCGGGTTGGCGAACAGCTCGCTCTTGTCGGCGATTTCGACAATGCGGCCGAGATACATCACGGCGACGCGGTGGCTGATATGGGCGACGACCGCAAGGTCGTGGGCGATGAACAGATAGGAAAAGCCGTGGCTGCGCTGCAGGTCGATCAGGAGATTGATGACCTGCGCCTGGATCGAGACGTCGAGCGCGGAGACCGGCTCGTCGCAGACGATCAGCTCGGGCCCGAGCGCCAACGCGCGGGCAATGCAGATGCGTTGACGCTGTCCGCCGGAGAACTGGTGCGGAAAATTCTTCATCTGGTCCGGCCTTAAGCCGACCTGGCGGAACAGTTCGGCGACGCGTGCCTGCTTTTCGTCGCCGCTGGCAAGGCCATGCACGCCGAGCGGCTCGCCGACGATGTCGCCGGCGGTCATGCGCGGGTTGAGCGAGGCGAACGGGTCCTGGAACACGATCTGCATCGAGCGGCGCACCGGGCGCAGCTCGCTCTTGCTCAGCGGCGTAATGTCGGTACCGTTGAGCTTGATGCTGCCCGATGTCGGCTCGACCAGTCGCAGCACCGTGCGCGCCACCGTCGACTTGCCGCAGCCGGATTCGCCGACGAGGCCGAGCGTCTCGCCGACCCGGAGCGAAAAGCTCACGCCATCCACCGCGTGTACGGTGCCGACCTGCCGGCGCAGCACCCCGCCGCGCACCGCGTAGTGCTTGACGAGATCCTTTACCTCGAGCAGGGGGCGCGTCTCGTTCATGATGCCTTCGCAAGCTCTGCCGCGCGCCAGCAGGCGGCGCGGTGCTGGCCGCCGAAATCCTGCAGCGGCGGATACTCCTCGCGGCAGCGCTCGATCGCAAGCGCACAGCGCGGGGCAAAGGCGCAGCCCCGAGGAAGGTTTGTCAATGACGGCACCATGCCGGGAATCTCGGTCAGGCGGACGTCGGTCTTGGCGCCGAGCGAGATCACGGCCGGCATCGAGGCCATCAGGCCGCGGGTATAGGGATGGCGGGGATCGGCGAAGAGATCGTCGACCGAGGCTTCCTCGACCTTCTTGCCGGCATACATCACGATCACGCGCTGCGCGGTCTGTGCCACCACGCCGAGATCGTGCGTGATCAGGATCAGCCCGGTGCCGAGTTCTTTCTGCAGGTCGACGATCAACGCGAGGATCTGCGCCTGGATGGTGACGTCAAGCGCGGTGGTCGGCTCGTCCGCGATCAACAGCGCGGGGCGGCAGGCCAGCGCCATCGCGATCATCGCACGCTGGCGCATGCCGCCGGAAAGCTGATGCGGATATTCCCGCGCCCGCCGCTCCGCTTCCGGGATGCGCACCAGCCGCAACATCTCCACGGCGCGGGCCCAGGCTTGCCTAGCCGTCTTGTTCTGGTGCAGCCGGATCGCTTCGGTAATCTGGTCGCCGATGCGCATCACCGGGTTGAGCGAGGTCATCGGCTCCTGAAAGATCATCGACATCCGGTTGCCGCGGATGCCGCGCATTTCCTCCTCGCCGAGCGCAAGCAGGTCTTTGCCTTCCAGCGTGACGCTGCCGCCGACGATCTTGCCGGGCGGGTCCGGCACGAGGCGCATGATCGACAACGCGGAGACACTCTTGCCGCAACCGGATTCGCCGACGATCGCCAGCGTCTCGCCGCGGCGGACATGGAAGGAGACGTCGTCAACCGCCTTGAACAGCCCGGACGCGGTGAAGAACACCGTTTTCAGGTTCTTCACATCCAGGATCACATCGTCCGTTCCGGCTCCGCTCATCAGCCGCGCTGCCTCGGGTCGAGGATGTCGCGCAAGGCATCGCCGAACAAATTGGTGCCGAACACCGCAAGGCTGATGGCAATGCCTGGAAAGATCACGAGCCAGGGCGCGGTGCGGACATATTCGGCGGCGGACTCCGACAGCATGCGACCCCAGGACGGATAAGGTTCTGGAATGCCGAGTCCAAGAAAGGAGAGCGAAGCTTCGGTCAGGATGGTCGAACCGAGCTGCGCGGTGGCGAGCACGATCAAGGGCGCCAGCGTGTTCGGCAGCACATGGCGGATGGCGATCCGCGTCTCGCTCATGCCGATCGACTTGGCGGCTTCCACGAACGGCTGCTCGCGCAGCGCCAGCGTGTTGGCGCGGATCACCCGCGATACCGTCGGGATCAGCGGAATGGCGATGGCGACGATCACGTTGGGCAGCGACGGGCCGAGGGCTGCGGTCATCACCAGCGCCAGCACCAGCAGCGGCAGCGACTGCAGAATGTCGGTGATGCGCTGGAACACGAGGTCGACCCAGCCCGACAGATAGCCGGAGATCAGTCCGACAATGACGCCGAGCGTGGCGCCGAGTGCGGTAGAGCCGATGCCGACCGCGAGCGAGATGCGTGCGCCGTGGACGATGCGCGCCCAGACGTCACGGCCGAACGAATCGGTACCCAGCCAGTGCGCCGCGCTGGGTGAGGCGAGGCGATGCGCGGAGTCCACCGTCAGCGGATCGTAGCGCGAGATGAGATTGGCCGAGATCGCTGTCCAGACGAACAGCACCATGATGAACAGGCCGAAGGTGCCGAGCACATAGCGCTGCGCCAGGAAGGCGAGCCGTCGCCAGCCATGGGTCGCATATGCGCCGGCGCGTCTCAGCTCGCTATCGTAATTGACGGCGGCCATCAGGCTCTCTTTGTCTTGAGCATGCCATTGCCGAAAAGCCAGTTCCCACCTTGCGCCAACGCGGCGCTTCGCGTCCGGGTCATGCTCAGTCTCCGAAGCGGATGCGCGGATCGATTGCCGCATAGAGGAGATCGACGACGAAATTGGCGAACACCACGACGACCGCGATAAACATCACGAGGTTCTGGACGATCGGATAATCGCGCCAGCGCAGCGCCTCGACCAGAAAGCGGGCGATGCCGGGGATATTGAACACCGTTTCCGTCACGATCAGACCGCCGATCAGGAACGCGGCCTCGATGCCGATCACGGTGATGACGGGCAGCACGGCGTTCTTGAGCGCGTGGTGATAGTTGACGGAAGCTTCCGAGGCACCCTTGGCGCGCGCGGTGCGGATGTAGTCCTGGCGCAAGATTTCCAGCATCGAGGAGCGGGTGATGCGCATGGTCAGTGCCGCGCTGCGGAAGCCGACCGCCATCGCCGGCACGGCGTAGATCGCGAAAGCCTCCGTCCATGTCTTCGGGTTCGGATTGAAGATCGGCATCGCGCCGAACATCGCGACCGACGCCATCAGAACCAGGAGGCCGAGCCAGAACGAGGGCAGCGACAGGCCGCTCAGGCTGACGACGCGCAGCGTATAGTCAAGCTTGGTGCCCTGGTGCACGGCGCTGATGACGCCGAGCGGAATGCCGATCGAGGCGGAGAACAACAGCGCCAGGCCGGCGAGCCTTGCGGTGATCGGTATCCGCGGCAATATCTCCTGCAGCGCCGGCTTCTCGGAGACGTAGGAATAGCCGAGATCGCCACGCAGCAGGCCGCCGATCCAGTTGAAATACTGCACGATGATCGGCTGGCTGAGACCGAGCTCTTTTTCAAGATTGGCCTTGTCGGCGGGATCGACGAAGCCGGCGGCATCGAACAGGATGTCGACGATATTGCCGGGCACCACGCGCAGCAGCACGAAGATAATGACCGAGATCCCGAACAGGGTCACGAGCATCAGGGCAAGGCGTCGCACGATATAAGCAAACACCCCGCACCCTCCTCGATCGCCCCGCTACGCTACCCGGAACGGGTCTTACTTGTCCATCCAGACGTCTTCGTAGCGATAGCCGTTATAGGAGCTGTTGGACATTACCGTGATGTTCTTGACATAGGGCTGCCAGCAGGTTCCGCCGCGGCCGTGGAAAATGATCGGCCGTGCCACGTCTTCCTGCAGCTTCCTGTCGATCTCCCAGACCAGCTTCTTGCGCTTGTTGACGTCGGCCTCCTTCGACTGTTCGTCAAACAGCTTTTCGATCTCCTTGTTGCAATAGCCGGTGTAGTTGCGCTCCGAACCGCAGGAATAATTCTCGTAGAAGGACTGATCGGGATCGTCCACCGCATTGCCGGTGAGGTTCAGCCCGAGCGCGTAGTCCTTGCGTGCCACTTTCGGGAACCACTGCGCGGTGTCGACAACGTCGAGCTCGGCGTCGATATAGATGTTCTTGATCTGGTCGATCAGGATGATGGCTGGATCGCGATAGATCGGGATGTTCCGCGTGGACACCTTGATCGCAAGCTTCTTGTCGGGGCCGTAGCCGGCCTTCTGCATCAGCTTGCGTGCTTCCTCGCGGTTCTTCTCGACGTCGGGGCCATAGCCGGGAATCTGCTCGAGCATCTCCTTCGGCATCGCCCACAGCCCGGCCGGCGCCGGCAGCATGGTGCCGCCGATATCGGCCTGTCCTTCGAACTGGATCTGGACGAAGGCCTTGCGATCCAGCGCCAGCGCCAGTGCGCGGCGGACGTCCAGATTGTCAAACGGCGGATTGGAGGAGTTGATGATGATATTGGTCGCTACATTGAGCGGTTCGACCACGCAGACCGCATTCGGCGCCTGCGTCTTGACATCCTTGAGCAGCGGAATCGTCACTTCCGTCGGGAAGGTCATGTCGAATTTGCCGGAGACGAAGCCGAGGATCGCGGTGGAGCGGTTCGGGATGATGGTGAACTCCATGCCGTCGAGATAGGGCAGCCCTTTCTTCCAGTAGTCCGGATTCTTGGCGATCTTGATGGACTCGTTGGCCTTGAACTCGACGAACTTGAACGGCCCGGTGCCGACGGGCTTGGTGCGCATGTCGGCGGGCGACACGTGGCAGGGATAGACCGGCGTATAGCCTGAGGCGAGCAGCGACAGCAGCGCCGGCTGTGGCCGCTTCAGGTTGAAGGAGGCCTCGTAGTCGCCGTTGACGGTGACGTCGTTGACCTCGTCGTACCAGGACTTTCGCGGATTCTGCCGGAACTTCTGCTGCGACTTGCCCATCAGCATGTCGAAGGTGCACTTGACGTCGGCCGACGTGAACGGCTTGCCGTCATGCCATTTGACATCCTTGCGCAGCTTGAAGGTCAGCGTCTTGCCGTCACTGCTCCAGGCCCAGCTCTCGGCGAGGTCCGGCCGCAGCGTCTCGGTACTGTTCTGCGCGATGTGCTGGTCGAAGATGACGAGGTTGTTGAAGATCGGCATGAAAGGGACGTTGAGCGAATAGGTCGCTCCCTCATGGATCGACGCGCTGCCGGGGCTGTCGCGGTGATACATGCGCAGGATGCCGCCCGATTTCGGCTCGGCGAACGACAAATCCGGCAGCGTCAGCATCACCAATGCCGCAACGCCAAGCGCACGCACGCTCCGCATGTATTCCTCCCTTGCGATTCAATTCGGCTTCTCCGGGCCGCCGATTAGTCGCGGACGATAGCATGCCGGCCGGAGCGGGCAACCAGCAAGCCGCTGTAGTTCTTGCTACTTCCGCCTAATGCGCGCGACATTCCGTCGCCGGGAATTTCTGGCGCGGCCCCTATTTCACCATGTCGCAAGCGGCGCGGGATTCAGACGATCCGGGAGGTCTTGTTGCCCCAATAGCGGTCGCGCAGCAGGCGCTTGTAGAGCTTTCCCGTCGGCAACCGCGGCAGCTCGGCCTCGAAGTCGATCGAGCGCGGTACCTTCTGGCGCGACAGCGACCGGCCACAGAACGCGATCAGCTCCTGAGCCAGTTCCGCATCAGGAGTGACGCCCGGCATCGTCTGCACCACCGCCTTCACCTCTTCGCCGAGGTCGACATTGGGAACGCCGAATACAGCGGCGTCCGCGACCTTCGGATGCGTGATCAGCAGATTTTCGCATTCCTGCGGATAAATGTTCACGCCGCCCGAGATGATCATGAACGTGGCGCGGTCGGTGAGGTAGAGGAAATTGTCGTCGTCGACATAGCCGACATCGCCGACCGTGCTCATGCTGCCGTCTTCGGAGCGCGCTTCCTTGGTCTTGGCGGGATCGTTGAAGTACTCGAAGGGCGAAGCCGTCTTGAACCATACCGTGCCCGGCGTGCCCTTCGGGGCGGGTTGCATGTTCTCGTCAAGGATGTGCAGGTCGCCGAGCAGTACGCGGCCGACGGTGCCGCGATGCGCCAGCCATTCCTTGCTGTCGCAGGCGGTGAAGCCGAGGCCCTCGGTGGCGCCGTAATATTCGTGGATGATCGGGCCCCACCATTTGATCATGTCGTCCTTGACTTGGGCGGGGCAGGGCGCCGCGGCGTGGACCGCGATCTCCAGCGAGGAAAGGTCGTAGCGCTTGCGCACCTCCTCCGGCAGTTTCAGCATGCGCGAGAACATGGTCGGCACCAGCTGTGTATGCGTGATGCCCCATTGCTCCACGAGCTGCAGATAGCGCTCGGGATCGAAGCTTTCCATGATGATGGCCGTGCCGCCCATCTTGATGGTGAGATTGACCGCCGCCTGCGGCGCCGAATGATAGAGTGGGGCCGGCGAGAGGTAGATCATGCCTTCGCGGTAGTGCCAGATTTTCGTCAGGAAATCGAACAGCGGCAGTTGATGCGACGCGGGCTCCTCCGGCAGCGGCCGCAGGATGCCCTTCGGGCGGCCGGTGGTGCCGGACGAATAGAGCATCGCGGTGCCCATATATTCGTCCGCGATCGGGGTTTTGGGCAATCCCGCCGTGACCTGCTGTAGTCCGACGATACGCTCGCTCTCGCCCTTTCCATCGACGACGATGCAGAGTTCGATCTTGGGGCACTCCTTGATCGCCTCGCGCGCCACTTCCAGCTTGGCGACCGACGTGATCAGGATGCGCGATTCGCTGTTGGTCAGGATGTAGGCGAGTTCGCCCGGCGTCAGATAGGAGTTCACGCAGGTGTAATACAATCCGGATCGCTCGCCCGCGCCGCACGCTTCAAGGTAGCGGTTATTGTTCTCCATGAAGATGGAATAGTGGTCGAGCCGCTTCAGGCCGCGCTTGCGGAACAGATGTGCCAGCCGATTGGAGCGCGCTTCCAGTTCGCGATAGGTCACCGCCTCGCCGGTCGAGGCCATGATGAAGGCGGGTTGCAGCGGACGCAAATGAACATGCTTGCCGGTGTACATCGTTTCTCCAGTTTCTCTTATTGGAGCATGATCTGATCGGAAAACCGGTCCCCACCTTTCCGGATCATGCTCTATGCGGCCATCAGAAGGATTTCGCGGACCTGCGCCGGTCCCTCGATCTTGCGCGGGTTGCGCGGTACCCACGGCGTGTGCATCGCCTGCTCGGCGATCTTGTCGAAATGTTCCGGGCCGACATGGACTGCCTGCAGGCTGCGCGGCATGCCGAGACCGCGAATAAAGGCATCGAGCACGTCGCCGGCATCCTTGCCGCGTTCGCCCATCGCCTCGGCGACCAACGCCTGCCGTTCGGCATTGGCGGATTTGTTCCAGCGCATCACCGCGGGCAGCATCACGCACGAGGTGTAGCCATGCGGCACGCCATAGCCGCCGCCCAGCACATATCCGATGCCATGGCTCGCCCCCATCGGCACGCCGCCCGACAGCGGCGCCATCGAGAGCCAGGTGCCGATCTGGCAATCCAGCCGCGCGGCGATGTCGTTGCCGTCGGCCTTCACGCGCCGCAAGCCTTGCGTCAGCATGGTCAGGCCCTTGACCGCCTGCGCATCGGAATAGGGATGCGCCTCGCGTGCGCAGAGGCCCTCGACGCAATGGTCCACCGCGCGGATGCCTGTGGAGAGAAACAGCCATTCCGGCGTGTGCACGGAAAGCCAGGGGTCGAGGATGGTCGCGCGCGGAACGGTGAGCGTGTGCCGCAACATCTGCTTGACGTGCGTGCGCTCGTCGGTGACGCCGGCGATATGGCTGAACTCGCCGCCCGCAATCGTGGTGGGCACGCTGATCTGCCGCACGGCCGGTGCCTTGATCGGCGGCTCCTCGCCGCCGCGCACGCGGACGCCGTCGATGCCCTCGACGGTCGAGACGTCATTGGCGAGGCAAAGCTGCACCGCCTTGGCGCCATCCGTGATCGAGCCGCCGCCGACGGTCACGATCAGGTCGGCCCCGGCGTCGCGTGCCTGATTGGCGGCGGCAATCACCGCCGCGCGCGGCGTATGCGCCGGCATCCTGTCGAAGGTGCCCACGCAACGCGGGCCCATCGCCTTGCGGATATTCTCGATCTCGACGGTTTCGCGGTTGAGCGTCCCGCTTACCATCAGAAACGCGCGTTTGGCGCCAAGCCGGTCCAGTTGCTCGACGATGGCTTCCGCGGCGTGCCGCCCGAACACGACTTCGTCCATCGCGCCAAATACGACACGGCCCTTGTGCACGCCTGTCCTCCCGGGACTTCCTGTTGAGCCGAAGTTAGCCGAGGAAGCCCGCAACGTCATGTCCGAAGATCGGCCGAAAGGCAGGATCACCACGCGCGACGCCAGCGAGTCAGCGCAAGACGCGGCCGGCTCATGCTCCCCGGCCTAAGCCAGCAGCTCAGCAGCTTCCGGCAGGGCGACGCTCCGTTTCGACAGCAGCAATTTTGCCGCCTCTCGCTCCCACGCCGCCTCATCCACCTCCAGCGGATCCTCCGCGCCAAGGCGATGGTCCAGCACCAGCCGGGCGTACAGAACTCGCCGTGCGTCCGCACCGGGCCTGGACGCCTCCCAGGTCATCAGCACGGCGCTGGTGATGTGATACAGCGCACTCGCCGCCTTGCGCGCCTGGTCTTCCAGACGGCCTTCCCCGGCGATGCGTTCGGCAAGACGGACGGCGCGATCGAGCGTTTGCCGCAGGCGTTCGCGGAAGGCGGCGGGAATGGCGCTCGCCTCGTCGAGCCGCCGTGTCAGCGCCGCGGCGAGTGGCAGATGCGCGCGGCTCTTGCCGACCGCGCGGGTGATAATGTCGAGTGCGTTGATGTTGCTGGTGCCTTCCCAGAGCACCCCGATATGGGCGTCGCGCACCAGCCGCGGATTGATCCATTCCTCAACATAGCCGTTACCGCCACGCATCTCCATCGCGCCGGTGGCGACCGGGATGTTGTCGCGACATGCCCGGAATTTCAAAAGCGGCGTCAGGATACGCAAAATGCTTTCGGCATCCGCATCGCCGGCATTGGCGCGGTCCATCGCGCTTGCCGCGAACAGAAACATCGACAGCGCCTGCTCGGCCGGCAGCATGATCTTCATGAGCTGACGGCGCACCAGATGATGGTCGATGATGGTCTGCCCGAACGCCTGCCGCGAGCGAGCGCATGCCATTGCCTCGTTGAGGCAGCGGCGCATCATTGCTGCTGCGCGCACGCCGTGCGACAGGCGCGAGAGGTTGACCTGCTCCATCATCTGCTTCAGGCCCTGGTCGGCCTTGCCGACCAGCCAGGCGAACGCGCCCTCAAGCGCTATTTCGCCCGAAGCCATCGAGCGCGTGCCGAGCTTGTCCTTCAGCCGCACGATCCGGTAGGCGTTGCGGCTGCCGTCTTTCAGCCGCCGCGGCATCGCAAACAGCGCCAGCCCCTTGGTGCCGGCTGCCGCGCCCTCCGGCCGCGCCAGCAGCAGCGCCACGTCGGCATCGGCATGCGAGCAGAACCATTTGTCACCGTAGAGACGCCAGACGCCACCCTCCCGCCGGGCCACCGTCTCGATGGCGCCGACATCCGACCCGCCGGCCCGTTCGGTCATGAACTGCGTGCCCTTCCACTGCACGGCCGGATCGGCCGACAGCATCTTTGGCAGGAGATAGTCTTTCAGCTCCGCATCGCCGAACTTCCGGATCAGATGCGTCGAAGTGTCGGTCACGCTGATCGGACACATCAGCCCGAATTCGGCCTGCACGAACAGATATTGCAGCGCATATTTTGCGACCGCCGGCAACGGGCGGTCCATGCCGAGCGTGCCGGCGCGATGGCTCATGGCGTGGAACTGGAAATCGCCGAATGCGATGCGCTCCATCTCGCGATAGGAGGAATGATACTCGATCCAGTCCTCGTCGCGGCCGAACCGGTCGCGCGGATGCAGCACCGGCGCATGGTGGTCAGCAAGCTGTGCCAGCTCATCCAGACGGCCGCCGGCCAGCGCCCCGAGCCGGTCGAAATGCGGCTCGAGCCGCGCGAAATCTGCTGCGGAAAGATAGAGCGGCAACAAATCGCGCAAGCCGCGATCGACGGCATAAAAATTCTGTCCCGTGCAGTCTGGCGCGATGTGATCGGCGCCGCGGCGAGGGGCGGCGGTTTCATCCCGCGATACCTGCGGCGAGCGCGCGTCCATGGCCAAACCTCCCTTCGGCACTGTTATGACGGAACCTTACACCAAAACGGCTGCTGCGGTCATTTCATGCTTGGCTCAGCCGCGTAGAATGCTTGCTAGCCGGACAGGCAAAGCCGCCTTTCAATACTATTGGCTTATGGGAAATAGGTGGGAACCGGCGGGGTTATTCAATATCGTACTGTCGCATTTCCTGAACAAGAACGCCTGGGAGAGAAAAGAATGAAAAAGGGAATATTGTCGGCTGCGGCTGTTGCGTGCGGCCTTGCCATTGCCGCGCCGGCTTCGGCTCAGGGCGTCAAGATCGGCATCCTCAACGACCAGTCCGGCGTCTATGCCGACTACGGCGGCAAGTATTCGCTGGAAGCGGCCCACATGGCGGTCGAGGATTTCGGCAAGGAGGTGCTCGGCCAGAAGATCGAGATCGTCACCGCTGACCACCAGAACAAGCCGGACCTTGGCGCCGCCATCGCCCGGCGCTGGTATGACGCCGAAGGCGTCGACATGATCACGGAGCTGACCACGTCCTCCGTCGCGCTTGCCGTGCAGGAGCTGTCCAAGGAAAAGAAGAAGATCGACATCGTCGTCGGCGCGGCTACCTCGCGCATCACCGGCGATGCCTGCACGCCCTACGGCTTCCACTGGGCCTACGACACCCGCGCCCTCGCGGTCGGCACCGGCGGTGCGCTGGTGAAGGCCGGCGGCGACACCTGGTTCTTCCTCACCGCAGACTACGCGTTCGGCTATGCGCTGGAAAAGGACACCAGCGAGATCGTGACCTCCAACGGAGGCAAGGTGGTGGGTTCGGTCCGCGTTCCCCTCAACTCGTCGGACTTCTCCTCATTCCTGCTGCAGGCGCAGAGCTCGAAGGCGAAGATCATCGGTCTTGCCAATGCCGGCCTCGACACCACGAATTCGATCAAGCAGGCGGCCGAATTCGGAATCGTCAAGGCGGGCCAGAAGCTCGCGGGCCTCCTGATGACCATCTCCGAGGTGAACGGGCTCGGGCTTGAGGCTGCGCAGGGCCTCGTCCTCACCGAAGGCTTTTACTGGGACCATGACGATGCCTCGCGCGCCTTCTCCGATCGCTTCTTCAAGCGCACGCAGCGCATGCCGAGCATGATCCACGCCGGCACCTACTCGGCCGTGCTCAGCTATCTGAAGGCTGTCAAGGCCGCCGGCACCAAGGACAGCGACGCCGTCGCCAAGAAGCTGAAGGAGCTGCCGGTCGACGATGCCTTCGCCAAGGGCAAGGTGCTGGCGAACGGCCGCATGGTGCACGATCTCTATCTGTTCGAGGTCAAGAAGCCGTCGGAATCGAAGAAGCCGTGGGACTATTACAAGCAGCTCGCCGTCGTTCCCGGCGACAAGGCTTTCTTTACGCCCGCGGAAAGCGGCTGCCCGTTGACGAAATAGGCCGCACCGTCAGAAATTCTTGGCGAGGCTACTGCCTGATCGCCCCGTCCGTCCTGGAACGGACGGGGCGACGCGGAGCAACGAAGGCGGCGCGCGGTTCAACACGCCGCCGCCCCCCATTAGTGGGATCGATCGTGATCGAATAGCGACAGCGCGATCCCAATCGCGTGATCCTAGAATGATTCCGGGTGAGCGAAGACACCTTTGCTCGCCAGCATTGAAATTCGTCACGCGTCGCATGCGCTCCCGAGTCGGATGAGACGTGGACGGTCCCTCGATCGACCTGCGCTCTCATCGCCAGTCGTCACCTGCCTTGCCGCGATATTCACTTTCGCCTGCCCTAAAATAGGTCTAGCCTGCGAATCTCGCGATCCCGCCGGGGGGTGGATCATGCGGATGCGCGTCAGAAAGTTCGCCCATGTCCTGGAAAGGACCGGGCTTGCCATGGCCGGTGCGGCGAGCGGATTGTTCGTTGCCGCCCATACCGGATCTGCCATTTCAGCGCTTACCACGCAGGGCTTCCTGTTGATCATGATGATCGGTGGCGCCGTTGGCTTTTATCTGGGCATCGATACGCCGCAGCTCGAATTTCATCCCGTCGACGACGGCCACGGAGGTTCGAGGGCGCGGATCGACGCTGCCGAGTTGCTTACCGCCATCGGTACCTTCTGCGCCGCGCTGACGGCCTTTGTGTCCGTGGGCGTGATCGTGCTGCGCGAGGAGCCGCACATCGCCTGGACCTGGCTAATCCTGATCGGCTGGGTACTCGGCGTTTCCATGCAGATCGTCGCAGGTGCGATCGCCCGGATGCGGACATGAGCCTTGTACTCATGAGATGATGCGCTTGCCGCGCCTGATATCCGCTCGTGTCTGGACGGCCCGAGCGGGATATTGATGGTTCGCGGGCGAATGTTGCGGTGCCGAGCGGAGTCAGCGCCAGGCAAAGGCTGATCGTCAGTGAGCGCTCGCGGTCGGGATTTCAATCCAGGCCGGCCGCCTGCCAACAAGGTTCACGCTATCTCAGGTGCCCAGCCCCACCAGCCTGAACACTGCACAGCCCACCATTCCCCATAAGGCGCAGTTTATCTGCAATACGTCCGCCATGTGTTCCTCCCCAGACCGGAACAACTTAGTTATGACGCCTATGACGCTGCCCCGAATCTGACGGAATAAAGACCGTCAACCTAGTTGGATAAAAACACTGGGGATGTGCTCTGTATGCCACAGTGCTGGAAAGATGCAATTCTAGGTCTATCCAGCCAGAGCGCGTGTCTTGTTGTAGAGCCCGTCAGGATGAGCGGCGGGTGTACGGCTCAATACCCCGTCAGTTCGAGATAGCCGACGCCGCGATGGCTGCCGGCGAAGCTGACGGGGCCTTCCCAATAGGCGAAGCTGGTGCCCATCCAGCTTCTTGGGTTCAGCGGCGCGCAGTCGATCGCGATGTTGAGGCGAGGGATCGCGAGGCGCCATGCGGTCGGAATCTTGCGGCCGGCAATCTCGGTGGCGGCCTTCGGGGTCATGGCGATTTCAGCCGTCGTGAGCGGCGTTGCCTTGCCACTGGCAGCGACGAAATTGCCGGAAGCGTAGTGGCGGCTGCTGGCTTCGCGCATGCGGTACAGCATAAGCTTTTCCCCGCCATCGAAATGCAGCGCGAACCAGTCCCAGCCGTTCTGGTCGGGCGCCAGCGGTTGGCTACTCCATTCACGGTCCATCCAGGCAAGGCCGGTGACGGCAACAGGTTTGTCATCGATGGCAAGATCGCCAACCACCTTCAAGAACGGCTGGCTGTAGTAATAGGAGGCCTGCTCGCGCTCGGATTTCCTGCTGAAGCCGCCGTCGCCCTGCAGCACCAGGGGATGATCGGCGGTCAGGCGCAGCGCATAGCTGAAATCGGCCGACGATGCCGTAAGCTCCAGCGGAGCAATCCTGTCCGCCTCGAACCCGTCGAGGGCGCGCATTTGCCAGGCGTCGATCCAGGCGCGGAACGGCGCAGGCTCGATGCCGGCCTGTCCGACTCCGCCGCGCGCATAGGTCTCTGCCGTGCGATGGGTGTCGGCGCGGGTCACCGCCGCATGTGCCATGAAGACCTGTTGCGTCGCCCAGCCCTCAAGCGACGTGCCGGGCTGCAGCGCCTGCCGGAACAGCGTCCATTGGGCGCCATAGGCGGTGCCGGCGGCATCTCGCAGATTCGCTGTCACATACCACCACTCGATGCGAAATTCCGGATGCGGACCATGATCGGCGGGAAACGAGAACGCGCGGCCGGGAACGACGCGGGAAAATCCGTCGGCTTTCTCTTCCAGCCCGGCGAAGCCTTGCGCACGCGCTGCGGCAGCAAGCGCAAGCGACGC
Organism: Bradyrhizobium sp.; assembly: GCA_046349015.1. GTDB lineage: Bacteria > Pseudomonadota > Alphaproteobacteria > Rhizobiales > Xanthobacteraceae > Bradyrhizobium. The sequence goes on from JAXMDE010000004.1 coordinate 157,754, forward strand.
GGCGCCGCCGGCAAAGCTGCGTCGCGTGATGCGTCTAGCGCTCATTGGCAAAGATCCGGATCAGGCCGGCCGGCTGCATCCGCGCCAGCCGCAGTACGGGCAGCGCCGCTGCACAGAACGCGGCCAGCATGGCGACGCCGACCAGCTGCAGCAGTTGCAGCGGAAACAGCTGGAACGGAAGCCGCCAGCCGAACGCCTTGACGTTCACGACCGCCAGCAGGCACCAGGCGACCAGCAGTCCGAGTGGCAGCGCGAGCAGGGCGGTGATCAGTGCCGCCGCCATCGTTTTCATAAGCTCGATTGCGGCAAGCCGCTGCCGCGTGACGCCGATCGCCCAGAGCGGGGCGAGTTGCGGCAGGCGCGAATTGGCGAGCGTCAGAAGGCTGGTCAGCAGTGCGATACCGGCGACGCCGAGCGTGAAGGCGTTCAGCGCCGTCGTCACCGCGAAGGTGCGGTTGAAGATGCGTTTCGATTCCGCTTTCACCGTCGACTGGTCGGCGAGGCTGCGGCCATCGAGCATGAATTTTTCCCGTATCGCCGCCATCAGCGCCGGAATCTGCGCGGGCTCGACCCGCAGGCCGAAGCGGGTCTGCGGCAGGTTCGGGAAATAGCGCGTCAGTGCCGCATAGTTGACGGTGATCTGGCCCTTGGGGTTGCCGTAATCGGCATAGATGCCGATCACTTCCAGCGGCCAGTTGAGGTTTGCCGCGGGCACTTCGATGCGGTCGCCGATTGAAAGGTTCAGCCGCCGCGCCATCTGCTCGCTGACGAAGGCGGTATCGCCGGACCGCAACCGCGCCCAGGCATCGGGCGCAGCCGCCAGCAGCGGCCAGAAGTCACGATAGGTGGCGTGGTCGACGATCCCGAACATCTCGATCGGCTGGCCGGCAAGCTGAATGTCGGCGCGGCCGGTCGGCAGGATGGCCTGCACCTCGCTGCGGCCGCGCAGCCAGGCCTTCAGCTCGCTCGCCTGCCTGTCGTCCCTGGCGAAGACATAGACGTCGCTGGCGAGCCGGCCGTCGAGCCAGACCAGGAACGTGCGGCTGAAACTCGCCACCATGGTGGCGACGCCGACATTGACGGCGAGCGCCAGCAGCAGCGCCATCAGCGCCAGCGAGAGGCCGGAGAGTTGCTGGCGGCTGTCGGCCCAGAACCAGCGCGACAACGGCCTTTCCGCAGCCGCCTCGCCGAACGCCAGTACGCGCTCGAGAATGGGCGGCAGTGCCAGCGCGGCGCCGAGCATCAGGGCGGCGAGCACGGCAAAGCCGGCGAGCAGGGAATCGCCGAGCCAGAGAATGCCGGCTGCCGCGGCAAAGATGGCGATCGCCGCCATGCCCTGCCACTGCAGCCAGCGCCGCTGCGCCTGCCGCCAGGCCTGCGGCTGGGCGGAGGCAAGCACCGGCAGCCGTACCGCCTTGATCAGGCTGGCGGCGGAGGCCGCCAGCGCCCCCAGCACGGAGATCGCGATGCCGGCCAGCCACCATTGGCTCTTCAGCGTGAGTTCGCCCGGTATCGATGCGCCATAGAGCCCGCGTAGCGAGGCCGCCACGTCCGGCAGCAGCGCCGCGGCGACGAAATAGCCGCAGACGAGGCCGGCGAGGCCCGCGACGAGCGCAAGCGCAATCTGCTCGATCACCAGCACCGCGTTGAGCATGCGCGCCGAGACGCCACAGGAGCGCAGGGTTCGCAGCATCGGCAGCCGCTGCTCGAAGGCAAGCCCGACCGCGGAGTTGACGATGAAGAGGCCAACGAAGAACGACAACAGCCCGAAGGCGGTGAGGTTGAGGTGAAAGCTGTCGGTCAGCCGCTCCAGGTCGGTTTCCGCATCCGGCTCGATCAGGCGCAGCCGGTCACCGGCCACGTCCGATAGCGCCGCGCGCTTACCCTTGGCCTTGCCGAGCAGCAGTCGCGTGACTTGCCCCGGCATGTTGAGGATCTGCTGCGCGATCCCGATATCGACGACGAGCACGTCGGGCACCAGGTTTGCCTGCTGCTGTAGCGGCGGCAGCTGCATTCCGTTGTTGGCCGCAGGCCGCGCGCCCTCCGCGAGCTTGAGGTCGGACAGCGTTTCCGGCGAAATCAGCGTCTGGCCGGGCGGTGTGATGAATTTCTGGAATTCGCCGCGGGCCACCGTCGGCGCCTGGCCGACTTCGCCCGGCAAGGTCATCGGCTCGATGCCGAGCAGGCGAATGCTGCGGCCGCCGAGCTGGATACGACCTTCCACCACGGGCGATACCGGCCAGCCGGCGCGGCGCAGGTCGACGAAGAGTTGTTGCGGCAGGGCACGGCCGTCGTTCGGCGCCAGCATCGCGGTGCGCGTGCCGCCAAACATCGCCGCCGCGCGGTCATAGGAGTTGCGCGCCTGCTGGTTCAGCGCCTGCACGCCGCTCCACAGCGCGGTCGCCGAGACGAGGCCGATCAGCAGCGTCGCAAGCTGCATCGGATGCCGCCGCCAATGGCTGAGCAGCGTCGCCAGCGTCCACAACGCGCGCCTCATGCGACGCGTCCCGCATGCAAGGTCACCTGCCGGTCCAGCGTGGCGGCGAGCCGCGCGCTGTGCGTCACCATCAGGAAGCCGCAACCCGAGCGCGCGACGAGATCGCGCGCAAGCCGCAGCACCTCGTCGGCAGTGTCCTCGTCGAGATTGCCGGTCGGCTCGTCCGCAAGCAGCAGGAGGGGCTTTGGCGCCAGCGCGCGGCCGATCGCGACGCGCTGCTGCTGTCCGCCCGAAAGCTGCTCCGGGTAGCGCTTCAGCAGGTCGCCGAGTCCGAGCCGCTCCACCAGTTCGGCGTGCCAGGCCGCATCATGCCTGCCGGCGAGACGCGACTGGAATTTCAGATTGTCCTCGACGACGAGGCTCGGGATCAGATTGAACTGCTGGAACACCAGGCCCAGCCGGTCGCGCCGCAGCTGCGCCCGCGCAGCCTCGTTGAGGGCGGAGAGCGCCAGACCGTCGATGCGGATGTCGCCGCCGTCGGCGCCATCGAGCCCCGCAATCAAATGCAGCAGCGTGCTCTTGCCGCTGCCGGATTCGCCCGACAGCGCCACGCTCTCGCCGCGCGCCACGCGCAGGTTGACGCCACGCAGTACGGTCACCGTCTCGCTTGCCGACCGGTAGCTCTTGCTGAGATCCGTGACGTCGAGCACGCGCGCTCACTCGGGCTTTCGATACTTCAGCACAAACTCGTCGATTGGAAGTTTCGGCTGGAACACACGATCCTCGCGGGGATCGGCGGGGTTGCGCAGGAAATCCGCCTCCGCCACCGGCTTGAAGCCCGCCGCCTCGATCTCCTCGCGCACTATTTTTTCCTCGATCCGGTGCAGCGTTTTTGCCACCGAAATCCCGTCGCCCGGCTTTGCCGAATGGTCGGCGATCACCAGCAGTCCGCCCGGCTTCAGCGCCGCGAACATCTTCCTGTTCATCATCGCGCGATCGACCGGCATGTAGGTGATGTCGTGATAGGCGAAGAAGAAGGTGATGAGATCGAGGTTGACGGCCTCGGGCGGGATCGGATCGTCGAACTCGCGGACCACATGAACGACGTTCTTCATTACGTCTTTCGCGGCGCGGATGTCGAACTTGTCCTTCACGAAGCGCTCGATCACGGCGGCCGAATCCTGGGCATAGATTGCGCCGCCGGGCCCCACCGCGCGGGCCAACAGTTCGGCGGAATAGCCGGAGCCGGTTTCCATATCCAGCACCTTCATGCCGCGCTTCACCTCGGTGAAGGCGAGCAGCAACGCCGGCTTGCGGCGCGCATCTGTCTGGCGATCCGTCTCTGCGCGGTCGGGCGCGGCGACGATAGCCTCATAGTCCGGCACCTTGCCGTCCTGCGCCGCCGCGGCAGCGATCAGAATTGCCAGCAAACCGAGTGCACCTGCGATCTTCGCGCGAGCGGCCCGTATCATGAAAATGTCCCTCTCTCCAATTTCCGCAGCATAGCAAGACCATCTCCGCCGATCACGCGGCTGGACCCGCCGCCGACGTCTTTGTGATCGGCCGACCCAGCAAAAATGCCGGGTTGCCAAGCCCATGGAGCCAAGTCTAGCATCACACGCAAGGCCGCCTTTCACATAGCCGGCCAACAAAGCTTGCGGGGAGCCCGACATGACCGGACAACCGACGCCCAAGGGCGCCTGGAAAATCACTTTCTTGCTGTTCCTGTTCATGCTGGTGAATTTCGCCGACAAGATCGTCGTGGGGCTGGCCGGCGTGCCGATCATGAACGACCTCAAGCTCGATGCCGCGCAGTTCGGCGAACTCGGCTCCTCCTTCTTCCTGCTGTTCTCGGTCTCGGCCATCGTCGTCGGCTTCATCGTCAACAACGTCGCCACGCGCTGGGTGTTGCTCGCGATGGCGGTGGTCTGGTCGCTGGCGCAGTTCCCGATGGTCGGCACTGTCTCCTTCACCACGCTCGTGATCTGCCGCATCATCCTCGGCGCCGGCGAAGGCCCGGCCTTCTCCGTCGCCACCCACGCCGTCTACAAATGGTTCCCGGACGAGAAGCGCACGCTGCCGACCGCGATCCTGTCGCAGGGCTCGGCCTTCGGCGTCATCCTCGCGGTGCCCGCGCTGAACTGGGTGATCGTCAACTATTCCTGGCACCACGCCTTCGGGGTGCTCGGCGTCGTCGGCCTGATGTGGGTGGTCGCCTGGCTTGCCCTCGGCAAGGAAGGCCCGCTGGTGACGAGCCATGCCGAGATCAAGGACGAGCGCCGCATCCCCTATTTTCAGCTCCTGACCACGCGGACCTTCATCGGCTGCGTCGCCGCGACCTTCGGCGCCTATTGGGCGCTGTCGCTGGGCCTGACCTGGTTCACCCCGTTCATCGTACAGGGGCTCGGCTTCGCGCAGAAGGATGCCGGCTGGATCTCGGTGCTGCCCTGGGTGTTCGGCGCGGCGATCGTGATGCTTGCGGGCTGGCTTTCGCAGGTGATGCTGACCAAGGGCTACAGCACCCGCGGTGCCCGCGGCGTGCTCGGCTCGGCGCCGCTGGTGGTCGGCGGCTGCATCCTTGCCGTGCTGCCCCATGTCAGCGGCTCGGGCATGCAGATCGCGCTGCTGGTGGTCGGCTCCGGCCTGTGCGGCTCGATCTATGTCATGTGCCCGCCGATGCTCGGGGAGTTTACGCCGGTGTCGCAGCGCGGCGCTGTGATCGCGATCTACGGCGCGCTCTATACGCTCGCCGGAATCCTCGCGCCCATCACGATGGGCAGCGTGATCAAGCACGCGGCGACGCCGCTCGAGGGCTACATGACCGGCTTCACCATCAACGCCGCGATCATGGTCGCCTCCGGCGTGCTCGGGCTGCTGCTGCTCTGGCCCAACACCGAGCGGGCGCGGCTCGCGGCGGCGGCACCGCAGCCGAAATTCGCGTAAGCGATTCACGAAGCGCGCCGCTATACCGGCGTCGTCCCGGCGAAAGCCGGGACCCATGACCGCGGCCGGTCGTTGTCGAAAAACGCTGTGACTCCAGCCTGCTCAATCACAAACAACGGTGTTTATGGGTCCCGGCTTTCGCCGGGACGACATCGAGTTTGTTGATCTGCCTTCGCGGAAGCTATCCCGCCGCTGCGGAAAACTGCCTTGCATCGCCCTGCGCGCCGCGGATCAGGCGGCCCGGCCTCGCGCCGGTAGCCTTGCCTGCGCGCTGCGTCACCACGCCGGAGACGATGGTGGCATCGTAGCCGTCCACCTGCTGCAGCAGCCGGCGCCCGCCGACCGGCAGGTCGTAATGCACTCTGGGCGGATGCAGGCGCAGGCGGTCATAGTCGATCACGTTGACATCCGCCTTGAAGCCCGGCGCGATCACGCCGCGATCGTGGAGCCCGACCGACAGCGCCGTCCTGCGCGCCTGCGCCGCCACCACGAAGGGAATGGAGAGCTTCTCGCCGCGGCTGCGGTCGCGCGTCCAGTGCGTGAGCAGATAGGTCGGGAAGCTGGCATCGCAGATGATGCCGCAATGGGCGCCGCCGTCGGAAAGGCCTGGCACCGCGTTCGGGTCGGTCAGCATTTCCCGCGTCGAATCGAGATTGCCGTCGGCATAATTGAGGAAGGGCACGTACAGCATGCCGCGGCCTTCGTCCGACAGCATGGCGTCGTATGCCAGCTCCTCCGGCTGCTTGCCGAGCAAGCGCGCCCTGGCGCCGAGGGCATTCTCCTTCGGCTGCTCATAGTCCGGAGGATTGCCGAGCAGATAGATCTTGTCGTAGTTCGGCTTGAAGAACAGCGGATCGTCGGTGGCGCTCGCGGTTTCGCTCAGGATCGCGGCGCGCACCTCCGGCTGGCGCAGCTTCGCCAGCCGCTCGGCCAGCGGAAGATGCGCGATCGCCTTGTAGCTCGGATGGGTCTGGAACGGATTGCGCGACAGTTCGAGCCCGAGCAGGAGCCCCACCGGCCGTGCCGCGATCTGCGCCGTGACCTTGAGGCCGCGCGCGGCGGCTGCACCGATTTCGTTCAGCGTCTGCCGCCAGCGCTGCGGCGCGCGGTCGTTCTGGGTGATCGAGAAGGTGACCGGACACTTGGTGTTGTCGGCGATCCGCAGCATCATCGGCAGGTCTTCGCCGATAGTGGACAGATCGAGCACGAATTGCAGCACGCTGCGCGCTTGCGTCTGCATGCCGGCCGCAATCGCCGTCAGCTCGTCCTCGCTCGCCTTCAGGGTCGGCGTGAAATCGCCGGTGGAAGTGCGGTGGTTGAGCGTGCGCGAGGTGGAGAAGCCGAGCGCGCCGGCGCGCACGGCCTCGGCCGCGAGCTGCGCCATCGCCTGGTTGTCGTCCGCCGTGGAGGGATCGCGCCGCGCGCCGCGCTCGCCCATTACATAGACGCGCAGAGCGGCATGCGGCAGCTGCGCGCCGATATCCATGTCGAAGCTGCGCTTCGACAGCCAGTTCATGTAGTCGGAAAAGCTCTCCCACGCCCAGGGAATGCCGGCGCTGAGCACCGGCTCGGGAATGTCCTCGACGCCTTCCATCAGCTGGATCAGCCTTGTGTGGTCGGCCGGCTTGCAGGGCGCGAAGCCGACGCCGCAATTGCCCATGATCGCAGTGGTAACGCCGTTCTGCGAGGAGGGCGTGATGTCCTGGCTCCAGGTCACCTGGCCATCATAGTGCGTGTGCACGTCGACGAAGCCCGGCGTGACCAGCTTGCCTTTGGCGTCGATCTCTTCCCTGCCTTTGCCCAGGACCTTGCCGACTTCGGTGATGCGCCCATCGCTGATGGCCACATCGGCTTCGAAGAGATTGCCGCCCTTGCCGTCGGCAATGTTGCCGCCGCGGATGACGAGATCAGGCGCATCGGTCATGGCGATTCATCCCTTGAAAATTTGTTGCGGCATGATGGGGCAAGCCTGCGGGCAGTCAACCGGCGGGAATGGGGTTCTGTAATGCGTCCAGCCGCAAATTGCTGCCTACCTTCCGCCTGTTGGGGACGCCCGGACGGTCATGTTTCCGCCCTGACGTGAACAAACCGCTCAACCAAAGCTGAACAGCCGGCGCGATGACCAGAGGAACGACTTTCCATGTTGACGGATGAATGCGTGGTCTACGATCCCGAAGAGCTCGCCTTGCTCGGAATGGTTCTGGACCAGGTCGTACAGTCGCTGCCGCCGAACCTGTCAACGCCGTACAACCGAAACGCACTGGCAACGAACATCCTGGCCTGCGCGGCTACCGGCGAGCGCGATCCGGACGAACTGCGGCGAGCGGCGTTCATGGAACCGAAGATCAGCGCCGCGGCGTAAGAAGGGGAACTCGTCTGTCCGCTTGCGCCGCGGCGCCCCCAGGATGGGCGATCCCAAAATCGCCGCATGTCTGCTGCGCACCCGCCACCCTCCCGCCAAACCCCGATGGACTGATCGGCGTTGGGCTGATCTGCAACCGAGGACAACATGCTTTACTCCCAGAGCCCGCCGCTTGCGGACAACGACACCGCCCCCGAAAGCGCGCCTCGGTTTGCCCGCGACAGCGAAGACCGCGGCGAACCCCAGTTCGGCAGGCGGTCCATGCCGCCAATCCAGATCCTTCCGCCGCCGCGGCCGTCGCTCGTCAGGCGCATATTTCGCGCCGTCACCCGCTTCGTGATTCTGGTCGGCATCGGTGTCGGCGTCACGCTCGGCTGGCAGGCTTATGGCGACATGGCCAGGCAGATGTTCGCTGCGAACGTGCCGGAGTACGCTTGGCTGCTGGCCTATCTTCCATCGACCAGGCCGCCCGCCGCAGTGGCCGTCGCCGCCAGCCCGGCATTGCAGCTCGAGCCGCTGGCATCCAGCGTGGAACTGGTGCGGCGCGGCGTCGAGCAGCTCGCGCTCAAGCAGGAGCAGATGAACAGAAACATCGCCGCGCTGCAGGCCGCCGATGAAGACATCAAGCAGAGGATTTCGCAGCCTGCGCCTGCCGCCCCGATCCCGGCGCAGCCGGTTGCCGTAGCCCCGCCGCCAAAGCCCGCGCCGCCGCCCAAGCTGCAGGCATCACCAAGTGCACAGACCGCACCGCGCCCGGCGGCGTCTGCCGCGCCCGTCTCGATCCTGCCGCGCTGAGTTTCTGCGCTTCATTCCACCTCATGGCCGGGCCAAGCTTGGCCATGACAAACGTGAGATCAGTCGCTACCGCACCGCGGCCGCCTCGGCCGGCCCCTTCGTCTTGCGGTCGGTGAACAGCGCCAGCAGCACCGTCATCAGCATGAACACGACGGAAGCGCCGAACACCCAGTGCGGCATGTGCTGGTCCATGATGAAGCCATAGAGCAGCGGCGCCAGGATGCCGGAGAAATTGAAGCCGGTGGAGACGATGCCGAAGGCGCGGCCGGCAGCGCCTGGGGGAGCAGCGTTGCGCACCAGCATGTCGCGCGACGGAGTGATCACGCCGCCGAGGAATCCGGCCAGTGTCATCAGCGTGATCAGGAGCGGCGAGGGCAGGGCGATCGCCGCGATGACCAGCACGATGCCCGCATTGACGGCAAAGCAGGCCGCTGCGACCTGGGCATGCCGTTCGGTGCGATCGGCCAGAAAGCCGCCAGCGAGTACGCCGATGGCACTCGCGCCAAGGAAGCACGTCAGCGCCACATTGGCGGTGCCGAACGCGATGCCATAGCCGCTCATCAGCGCTACCACGCCGAAATTGCCGATGCCGGCATTGGAGAGGCCCAGCAGCATGAAGAAGACGGTCAGCACGATGATCGCCGGCGTGAGCACATTGGGCTTCGCCGCGTCGGCGCCATGCTTGCGCTCGGCGGCGTGCGCATCGGGCAAGCCCATCGCGGTCAGCAGCAGCGCCACCACAGGCCCGACTGCGCCCGCCACGATCAGCGCGCCGGCGCCGCCGATGCTCGCCACCAGCGCCGCCATGATCGCCGGCGCCACCGCAGCGCCGAGGAAGCCCGCAAACGTATGCACCGAAAAGGCGCGGCCCATCCGCGCTTCATCCATGTGGGCGGAAAGGATCGCGTAGTCGCAGGGGTGATAGACGCTGTTGGCAAGGCCGAGCAGTGCGGCGCAGGCGATCAGCGAGGCGTAGGACAGATGCAGGCCGAGCAGGACCAGCGCAAGCCCGCCGAGCCAAAGCCCGATCAGCAGCACTTTTCGGGCGCCGTAGTGGTCCGCAAGATAGCCGATCGGCGCCTGCGTCAGCCCCGACACCACGCCGAACACGGTCAGCGCAAAGCCGAGCTCGACATAGCCGACGCCGAGCTGTGTTTTGAGAAACGGAAACAGCATCGGCAGCACCAGCAGGTGGAAATGGCTGAGCCAATGCGCAGCCGAAATCCCCGCCAATGTGCGCAGCGCACTGTCGGCTTTCGCTTGTTGCGGTGCAGCCAGAACGTCGGCCATATCTCGTTGAAAACCCGGTTGAAAAGTTCCGCCACGGCGCTGGCGCCAAATTATCGGCCAAGGGGGTTATCTGTCCATGAACGCCGGTGCATGGCTGCTTCCTTTTCGGCTGCCTCGCCGGCCGAGTGCGACGCGTCGCGAAGGAATGGCAGCCGGCGATGCTCGGGATTATCCGCCGACGCCGCCTCAGCGCCTCACGGCATGGTGATCATGCACCCCCACGCACATCGAACACGCCGAGCTTGTATTCTTCCTGCGGTCCCGGCGAAAACGTCGGGATCAGCGTGAACGTCGCTTCAGGATAGTTCTGCCAGATGGCAAGGTCCTCGGCCGTGACGATCACGAATCCGAACCTGAACATATAGCGGCCGGGCTCGGTAATCTTGCCGACCTGCGCCCAGTTGATCTTGATCATGTCCCACCCACGGACGAGCCTCTCCCGCCGGCGGGCGGGCAGTCTATGTCATGTCTTGCAGGAAGCGAAGCCGCGGCACTCCGGGGCGCCGGAGGATAGCTCCCCGCGAATAGCTGCAGGCTCACTCCAGCGGTTCGTCGTCGGTGCCGTAACGATCCCTCTTCGGCGTAGCGAAGTCGCCGTCCTCATCATCCTCGTCATCGGTCTTTGGCGACGGCGGCTTTGGCGGCTTGCCGTCGTCCTTCGGTGGGTTGCCCGGCTTCTTCTTGCCCGCCATTTCCGTCTCTCTCCAGCTGAGAGCCGAAGCATAGCGTGGGATGGCAGCAGGACAAGCCAGTCGGGGCGGTCATCCCGGGGGAGATACGTCAGCATCGCCCCCGGGAATCCCCGGGTTCCGCCTTGAGCGGCGTGGAACGATGGGTTCAGAACGTCACGCCGGCCTTCACCAGATAGCTGCGGCCCGGCAGCGGGTAGGCAGAGAATCGGCCCGGCGTGAACGTGCTCGCGATCGCATAGTCGTAATACTGGGCGTTGAGCGCATTGTTGACGGCGACCGACCAGAAGAAATGATCGACCTGTCCGGAAAGCTTCATATCAACCGTCGCATCCGCGCCGATGCGGCGCGCCACATTGGCCTGGTCGTTGTCCATGTAGCGCTCGCCCCAGCCGCGCAAGGTCGCATCCAGCACGAGATAGTTTTGCCAGATATTCCAGGTGACGCCCGCGCTTACCGTATAGGGCGATACCAACGGAACGGTGCTGCCGGCGAAGGGCCCTTCGCGGAACACGGCGCGGGTGAAGGCGAACCCGCCGCGCAGGAGCAGGCTGTCGCTGATCCGGTATGAGGCCGCCGTCTCCAAGCCGCTGCGCCGGGTCGGATCGAGGTTGACGTTGTAGAACAGCGCCGGGATGAAATGGATCTCGTTCTCGAGGTCCATGTTGTAGACGCTGGTCTGCAGCTGGAAGCCGCCGGACTTGATGCGGAAGCCGCCCTCGATGTCGTGCGAGGTCTGTGTCTTCAGCCTGAAGTCGCCGGGGATTGGATTGAAGAAGGCATCGAAGGCTGGACCCGAGGCGACCCGCTCTTCGACATTCGGCGTGCGGAAGGCACGCGCGGCACGGCCGAACACCGAGAACACGCTGTTGAAGCGATGCTCGACACCGACATGCAGCGCGTAGTTTGTTTCGCTGCTGTCCAGAGGAAAAGCCTGCGCGCTGCAATTGAAGAAGCTGACGCAGCCGGGCGCGTTGGGGTCGTAGCGGTCCCGCGCGCTCAGGCGGGTATTCTGAATCCTGGCGCCGTAGGAGAAGTCGGTCGTGGGCAACAGGCCGATCGTCTGCTGCCAGTAGCCGGCCAGCGTCTGTTGGTGCAGGTCGTAGATGTGGTCTGCCGTAAATCCCTTGAACGCGCCGCGGCTCTGGTTGAAGACCGCATCGTAATAGTCGATGCCGGTCAGGATTTGCGACGGCAATCCGATCAACTCGTTCCTGACGTTGAGGCGGGGCGTGATCGACCACGTCGTCAGATCGGAATCGATATAACTCGAGGAAAAGCTCGGCAGCGGCGACGCAAACGGTATCGCGCCGAAGAATCCTCCTTGGCCCGTCTTGTTCCTGACGCCGCCATCGACAATCAGGTCCACACCTTCGATGATCGTCTTGGTGAAGCCGGCAGTGGCGCTCTTGCCCTGCTGGTTGCCATAGTCGAACGGCGTGTTGGTCCCCTTGCGGTCGGTGACGAGCTGGTTCAGTCCTATCGAAGGATCGACGGTGCGTCCGCCCGGAAAGCCGAGCTTCTGGTCGTCGCCGGTCACCGTCAGGAACGCCTTGAGGTCGGGCGTCGAGTAGTTGAGGTTACCGACACCGTTCCTCTGGTCGAGTGCGTTGTTGTCGCGATAGCCGTCCGACTTGACGGCGTTGCCGTAGAACGAGGTCGACCATGGGCCGAAATTGGTCGAGGCAGAGACGTTGGCAAGGCGGGTGTTGAACGAGCCGACGCCGGCCTCGCCGCGAATCGCCGCGGGCGGGCCGCCGACGCCGCTCTTGGTGACGATATTGATGACGCCGCCGACCGCGTTGTCGCCATAGAGCACCGCGCCGGAATTGCCGCGGGTGATCTCGATGCGCTCGATGGAATTGAGCGGAATGGTCGAGAGATCGACCTGCGACATGTCGATGTCGTTGAGGCGGCGGCCATTGACCAGGATCAACGTGTTGGAAAGCGCGAAAGCGCCGAAGCCGCGCAGGTCGACCGAGCTCTTCACGCCGTTGACGGCGCTGCCGTAGAGCGAGGTGAGCTGCACGCCGGGTACCTGCGCCAGAATGTCGGGCAAGTTGCCGGAGGGCGAATGGGCAATGTCCTCGGCGGTGATCACGGTCGAGGAAGCGCCGACGATGCCGTTGAATTGGCGGACGCCCCCGCCGGTTCCGCCGGTGCCGGTGCCCTCCGACGTTCCCGTGCCGGCACCGCGCGAAGGCCGCGTGGCACGCGACGGGCGAGGCGTGCCATCGCCTTCATCTGTCAGCGGGCGGGCGCGGGTCTTGTTCTGGTCGGTCGGCGGAGAAATCGCGACGGATGGAAGCTCGGTGGAGGCAACAGTTTGCGCCTGCGCGAGCGATATGTTGAAGGCGAGAATGGTGGTGGCGAGAAAAACCGCGCGATGCCGCTTTGCGGCTGTGGTGGCGGAAGACATGGTTCGGACCTCGGTATGACGTCAGTGGCACGTCACAGCGAACCAGGGCCCACCATTGCTCTAACAAGCATTGGCGAAGCTAATGTCTGTACTCCCCGACCGACATCTTCGCGTGTGACCACGGCTGACGGCAGGTCTCCTGGCTCGCGGGTCGTTACCCTTCGTCGCCTTCCCAGGACCGAGATTTCCCAGTGGCATATGACGAAGGATTCACCGCTTACAGTTGCGGGGGCAGCTACGGCGTTGGGGATTTCTCCCCGCACCGCATTCCCTTTTGATCCCCAAACGGGGAACCGTCTCTGTCATCTAGGATTGCGGCGGAAACGGAGTCAATCGGCGGGAGGGGCGCGGTACGCTTTTTGTTCGCGGTGACTTGTGCCCGAGGGCAATCATTGCGAATAGCTTTTTTGCAAATGCGTCATTCCTGCAACAGATCGACGCAACGGGTCTTTGAATGAGCGTTGAAGGTTTTGCCATCGTAGCCGAGCAAGCCGCGCGCCGCCGCCTAGGTGTGTTGCTGGCGATGTCGGCGCTGGTCATGCTGCTGGCGCTGATCTCACTCGGGATCGGCGCGGTGCGGCTGTCGCCGTTCGCCGTGGCGCAAGCGCTGTTCGGCGGCGGCAGCGATGTCGCGCAGGTGATCGTGCGCGACATCCGCCTGCCACGGATGATCCTGGGCGTCGCCATCGGCGCCATTCTCGGGCTCTCGGGCGCGGCGCTGCAGGGCTTGTTGCGCAATCCGCTGGCCTCGCCGTCGCTGTTCGGTGCGCCGCAATCCGCCGCCTTCGGCGCGGTGGCCGTGATCGCGCTGGGACTTGCCGATGTGCGCTCCTATGCCCTGCCGGTTGCGGCGATTGCAGCCGCCTTCGGCTCGGTGTTCGCGTTGCTGGCGGTTGCGGGCCGCAATGCGGGGCTGCTGATTCTGATCCTCGCCGGCCTTGCCATCTCGGCGCTGGCCGGTGCTGCGACCGCGCTGGTGATGAATCTTTCGCAAAATCCCTTCGTGGTGCTGGAGATCGCCTTCTGGCTGCTCGGCTCGCTAGAGGACCGCAGCTTTCAGCATGTGGCGCTGGCGCTACCCTTCATCGGGCTCGGCGGCATCATCCTGTTCAGCCAGCGCAACGCCTTCCGCGCGCTGAGTCTCGGCGAGGAGACCGCGCAAAGCCTTGGCGTCGACGTCGCGCGGCTGCGGCTCGTCGTCATTCTGGGCGTTGCGCTGGGGGTGGGTGGCGCGGTGGCCGTGACCGGCACCATCGGCTTCATCGGGCTCGTCGCTCCGCATCTGATGCGTCCCGTGATCGGCCACGATCCGGCACGGCTGCTGTTGCCGAGTGCGTTGGCAGGTGCGGCATTGCTGCTCGCCGCCGACATCGCCGTGCGCATCATTCCGTCGACCTCCGACATCAAGGTCGGCGTGCTGACCTCGATCATCGGTGTGCCGTTCTTCCTCTATCTGATCCGGCGCGAGCGCCGGGCGTTGGGCGGGGGCGTGGCATGACGCTGCTGTCGGCGCAAAGCCTCAGTGTGACGCTCTCGGGCCGCACGGTGCTGACGGATGTCTCACTGTCCTTGTCGGCCGGCCATCTGGTCGCGCTGGTCGGCCCCAATGGCGCCGGCAAGACGACGCTGTTGCGCGCGCTCGCCGGGCTCGTGCCTTCCACCGGCGCCGTATACATCCGTGATGACTCACTCGCGGCCTTGCCGCTGCGCGAGCGTGCAAGGCGTTTTGCCTATCTGCCGCAGGGCCACGCCGTGCATTGGCCGCTGCCGGCGCGCGACATCGTCGCCCTCGGCCGCTTTCCCCACGGCGTCACCGATCCGGCGCGGATGACGGCGACGGACATCGAGGCGGTGTCGCGCGCGATGCGGGCCGCCGACGTGATGGAGTTCGCCGACCGCCGCGTCACCGAGCTTTCCGGCGGTGAGCGCAGCCGCGTCGCGCTGGCCCGCGTGCTTGCGGTGGAAGCAGCCGTCATCCTCGCCGACGAGCCGATCGCCTCGCTCGACCCGCGTCACCAGATCGACGTGATGAAGAGCCTGCGCAGCGCCGCCGACGGCGGCGTGCTGGTCATCGTGGTCACGCACGATCTCGGCCTTGCCGCGCGCTTTGCCGATCATGTCCTGGTGCTGTCGGCCGGCCGGGCGGTGTCGCAGGGCGCGCCGGCCGAGGCACTTTCGGAACAGGTGTTGCGCGAGGTGTTCCGGGTCAGCGCCTATCGCGCGCAGTATCGGGACGAGGCCGTCATCGTCCCATGGGCGGACGTATGATGCGCGCCTGGTTTCGCAAAGACGTTTCACCTCTCCCGCTTGCGGGGGAGGTCGTAGCGCATCGAAAGATGCGCTACGGGTGGGGGAAGCTCTCTCCACACGAACGGTGTGACTCGCGGCGGCACCCCCACCCCAGCCCTCCCCCGCAAGCGGGAGAGGGAGCGCGGCGCCTTCGCGGTTTGCGTTTTGCGCTGACGCTGGCCGTACTGGCTGCATTGCCGGGCGCAGCACCCGCAGCACCCGCAGCGCCCCGCATCATCTCCATGAACATCTGCACGGATCAATTGCTGCTCGCCGTCGCCGATCCCGCGCAGATCATGGGGCTCTCCCGCTTCTCGCGCGACACGCGGCTCTGGTCCGGTGCGGAAGCCCGCCGATACCCGATCCTGTCGGGCGGCGCCGAAGACATTCTGATGCTGAAGGCCGACATCGTCGCCGCCAGCGCTTTCGACAAGCGCTCGACCCGCGAGATACTCAAGGCGAACGGCCAGAACCTCGTGGAATTCCCGATCCCCCGCACGCTCGCCGATGTGCGCGAGCAGATCCGCCAGATGGGCGATCTTGCCGGCCATCCCGGGCGCGCCACCGCCGAAATCGCGCGGCTGGATGCGGCGATAGCCGGCGCGAAACAGGCCGTCGCCGGCAAGCATTTCCGCATCCTGCCGCTGTCGCGGCGCGGCTGGGTCCCCGGCCGCGACTCCTTTGTCGGCGCCATCCTCGCCGAAGCCGGCCTCGTCAGCGCCGCCGGCGAGCTCGGCATTGATTTCGGCGGGTTCGTCTCGATGGAGGAAATCATCAAGCTGAAGCCCGACTTCCTCGTCGTCTCCGATGCCGGCGAGCGTGCCGAGGACGACGGCCGCGCTTTCCTGCTGCACCCGGCGCTGGAGCGCTTCTATCCGAGGTCGAAGCGCATCGTCATTCCCGAGCGCATGACCGAATGCGGCGGCGTCATGCTGGCGGACGCGCTCAACGCGCTTGCCGTCGAACTGAAGAGGGTGACGCAATAGCGGGCAGGCTAGACGTGCAGTACCGGGCCGCCGGCTTTCTTCCAGGCGTCCATGCCGCCCTCGATGTGGGCGGTGTTGGCGAGTCCCGCCGCCTTGGCAGCCTTGACCGCCATCGCCGAGCGCTCGCCGAAGGCGCAGAAGAACACGATGCGGCGTCCGCTGGCGGCCGCGACCTCACGTAGCATGCCGCCGGGCTTGAGGCTCTCCTCGATGCCGCCATAGGGCGCGTGCAGCGCGCCGGCCAGCATGCCGTGCTTGGCACGCTCGCCGCTCTCGCGCAGGTCCACCAGCAGGATTTCCGGCCGGCCGAGGCTTGCGATGGCATCGCGCGCGGTCAGCGAAAGACCCTGCCTGACCAGTTCGTCCTGGTGCAGCCCGACATGCATGTTGGCGGGCACCGCCACATCCATCAGCTTCGGATTGGGCAGCTTCAGGTTGGCCATCAGTTCGATATATTCGTCGACCGATTTCACCTGCAGCCGCGGATTGTAGCGCCTCTCCTCGCCGATGGTGGAAACGGTGTCGCCTTTGTAGTCGTGCGCCGGGAACACCAGCGTCTCGTCGGGCAATTTCAGCAGTCGGTTGAAGATGGAATCATACTGTGCGCGTGCGGAGCCATTCTGGAAGTCGGTCCGTCCGGTGCCGCGAATCAGGAGCGTGTCGCCGGTGAAGACGCGGTCGCCCATCAGGAAGCTGTAGGAATCGTCGGTGTGGCCGGGGGTGTACATCGCGTCCAGGGTAAGGCCCTCGATGGTCACCTCGTCGCCGTCGGCAACGCGCATCGACACCACGTCGGCCTTGCTCTGCTCACCCATGATGGTGATGCAGTGGGTGCGATCGCGCAGTTCGCCGAGGCCGGTGACGTGGTCGGCATGCAGATGGGTATCGACCGCCTTGACCAGCTTGAGGTCGAGCTCGCGCAGCAGCTGGCAATAGCGATCGGCCTTTTCCAGCACGGGATCGAGGATCAGCGCCTCGCCGCCATGACGGCTCGCGAGCAGGTATGAGTAGGTGCCGGAGACGCTGTCGAACAGCTGGCGGAAGATCATGGCATTCACCGCGGGTGTTGATTGCCGGACTCTATCACATCACGGGCGAACGTAGCTCCAGCCCTTCTCCTGCAATTCCATCAGGCGGACCACGCCGGATGGGACGAGCGTGGCCTCGGGCAGGATCGGCACGTCCTTGCCCTCGGTCTTTTCCATGCCCTGCTTGGTGTTGCTGCAGGCCGAATATTGCACATTGTTGGGGAACGCCAACTCCTTCAGCCGCTTCAGGCGGTCCTTCACCGGCGATGTATCGGCGCGGAACATGTGCAGGCCGGGACCGTAGGTGACGATATCGACGTCCACGTCCTCGTTCTTGCTGCGGTAATATTCGATGACATTCGTGGCATTGTTCAGCGCCAGGTTCATCACCTGCGGATCGTTCTGGTCGACTTGAATGGTGAGTCGATGTTTCGCCTCGCCGGAGAGCGCGGGCGAGGCGAGGGCGATTGCGAGAACGGCTGCAGTCGCGAGGCGTTGGAGCATGACAGGAATCCCTTGTGGCTTGACCAGCGTATTGCCGCATCGGCCTGTTTCGCCGCCGGCAGGCGAAGGCTTTCTTTGCAATGCGCTACGCCGCAGGCTAAAGCGGGGCAGGAGAGCCATGTGACCTATGTCCCCGAATTCGGCCGGGAAGTCCAGCCGGGGGAGCCGGATGGACGGCTGGACGCGCCGGCGTTTCACCGCAATCACCGGCCGATCTGGGCGGTGCTGGAAAGGTTCCTCGCAGGACGAAGCGGCGACGATGTGCTGGAAGCCGGCAGCGGCACCGGCCAGCATGTGGTGTATTTCGCCGGGCAGAACCCCGCGATCACCTGGTGGCCGAGCGATCTCGGCGCCGCGCACGTGGCGAGCATCGCGGCCTGGCGCAAGGCGGCGGGTCTTCCGAACATCCGTTCGCCGCAGCGGATCGACCTCGCCGATCCCGTCTGGTCGGTGGAACCCGTCGACGGTTGCACGCCCGGAAAACTGCTGGCGGTGTTCTGCGCCAATGTCATCCACATCGCGCCGTGGCGGGTGGCGGAGGGGTTGTTCGCCGGCGCTGCGCGCCATCTGCGCGAAGACGGCCGGCTGTTCCTTTACGGACCGTTCAAGCGCGACGGCCACCATACCGCGGTCAGCAACGCCGTGTTCGACACCAGCCTGCGCGCGCGGGATCCGGAATGGGGCGTGCGCGACGTCGGCGACGTGACGAGACTTGCCGAAGCGGTCGGCCTCGAACTCGCTGAAACCTTCGAGATGCCGGCCAACAATCTCATCTTGATGTTTGCCCGATCGGCCGCCACTGCTCCCGCCGCCATCGATTCCTGATGCCATCTGCTGACAGTTCGACGCGTTTCGAACTGACGGTCATGGGATGGCGTTCAACAGGACTGTTCTGCCACGAACTCGCGCCGTATCGTCCGGACGGAAAACGGGTGGTCGGCGGGCCTGACGGCCGGCACGCTGCCGCAAGACGAGAAGAGTATGGACGCCTCCAGCTACAAGCCTGTTCCGGAAACCTCGCTCCGCTACGACGGCTGGCGCGTGGTGGCGGTCTGCTTCCTGCTCGCGATCTTCGGCTGGGGGCTCGGCTTCTACGGTCAGAGCGTCTATGTCGCCGAGCTGCATCGGCTGCGCGGCTGGCCGACCTCGCTGATTTCGTCCGGCACGACTTTCTTCTATCTGTTCGGGGCGGCGCTGGTTGCCTTTGTCGCCGAAGCGATCAGGGCATTCGGTCCGCGTCTTTGCCTGGTCGCCGGCACCTTCGCGATGGCGGCTGCCGCCGTCGCCATCGGGCAGGTACGCGAGCCCTGGCAGCTTTATTTGGCCAACGCCGTGCTCGCCTTTGGCTGGGCCGGCACCAGCCTTGGCATCATCACCAACACGCTCGGCCTCTGGTTCGACAAGAGGCGCGGCATGGCGATCAGCCTCGCGCTGAACGGCGCGAGCTTCGGCGGCATCGTCGGCGTGCCGCTGCTGGTCGCCGGCATCGGCTATTTCGGCTTCACCGGTGCGATGACGGTGGCAGCCGTCGTGATGATCGTGCTGATGGTGCCCTTGATCCTGATCTTCGTCGGCAGGCCGCCGGTGCTGGCGCACACTGCGGCTGCGGCCCGGCCGGATGCACCGTCGCCGACGCAGATCCGCGCCCGCGCATTCCGCGATGTCGCCTTCCTGTCGGTCTCGGCGGCGTTTGCGCTGGTACTGTTCGCCCAGGTCGGATTCATCGTTCACCTCATCAGCTTCCTCGACGGGGTGATTGGCCGTGAGCGGGCCGCGGCCGCCGTAGCCCTGCTGACGGCGATGGCAGTGGTCGGCCGGGTGCTGTTTTCGTTCGTGATCGACCGCATGAACCAGCGGCTGGCGTCATCGCTCTCCTTCGTCAGCCAGGCGGTGGCGCTCGCCATCGTCATCAATGTGCGCAACGATATCGCGCTGATCGCCGCCTGTGCGCTGTTCGGCTTCTCGGTCGGCAATCTCATCACGCTGCCGGCGCTGATCGTGCAGCGCGAATTCGACCCGCGTTCGTTCGGCGTGCTGGTGAGCCTGATCACGGCGATCAACCAGATCACCTATGCTTTTGGCCCGGGCGTGGTCGGTCTCCTGCGCGACGTCTCCGGCAGCTACGCGTTGCCGTTCTATGCTTGCATCGGCGTGGAGCTGACCGCAGCGGCGCTGATCATGATCGGTACACGCCGCTCAACGACCGCATCCTGAGGATCGCGCTTCGCGCTCCTCACCATGAGGGGCTGGCTGTCTACGTCAGCTCCGACACCTGCCCGTCCGGCAAGCCAAACTCGAATGTGTTCAGCGTCATTGACACCAACGTGTAATATCCGCAAAGCCCGATCACCTCGACCACGCCGCGCTCGGTCAAGATCTTGACCGCTTCCTCGTAGAGTCCCGGTGCGACGCCGTGGCCTTCATGCAGCGATTTGGAAAGGTCGTAGATCATCCTGGCCTTGGGATCGTCGAAGACGGGAGTGCGGCGGTCGCGAATGTCGTCGATGATTTTCGGGTCCATCCCGCCCTTCAGCGCGAGACGCTTGTGCGCGAACCATTCATAGTGCGCGGTGAAATGCCGCGCGGTGACCAGGATGGCGATCTCCGACAATTTGGCCGGAAAGATCGTGTTGAAGCGCATCACTTCGCCGAGCCGCGTGGCATGCCGGGCCATTTCCGGGCTGTTGAGCCAGGCCATCATCGGTGCCGGCGGAGCGCCGCGCTTGCCGGCAATCGCCTCGTCATAGGTTTCTTTTTGCTCGACGCTCATTTCGCCAGGCGAAAGCAACTTCAGCCGCATCGTCGTTTCCTCTTGTTTTTCAATAATTATCGCCGCCAGCGAATACACCCCTTCGCGGGCGTTGACCACCGCATGGAATACATAGCGTATCCGATCGGATATTGAATTCCGCGATGCCGCGACTAAGGTCGATTGCAATTCTTCAATTCAGATGGAAATGCCGATGTCCGACCTCGAACAATTCCGGAAAGAGACCCGCGCCTGGCTGGAGGCGAACTGCCCGCCGGAAATGCGCAAGCCCGCAACGTCGGATGCCGACGTGTTCTGGGGCGGTCGCAACACGAAGTTTTCCTCGGAAGCGCAGCGCGTCTGGTTCGAGCGCATGCGCGACAAGGGCTGGACCGTCCCGGACTGGCCGAAGGAATATGGCGGCGGCGGCCTCGACGGCGCCGAGCACAAGGTGCTGCGCGAGGAGATGGGTCGGATCGGCGCGCGTCCGCCGCTGTCGAGCTTCGGCATCTGGATGCTCGGGCCGGCGCTGCTCAAGTTCGGCAATGAGGCGCAGAAGAAGGAGCATCTGCCGAAGATCGCTGCCGGCCTGATCCGCTGGTGCCAGGGTTATTCGGAGCCGAACGCCGGCTCCGATCTTGCCTCGCTGCAGACCCGCGCCGAGAGCGACGGCGAGACCTTCGTCATCAACGGCCAGAAGATCTGGACGTCCTACGCCAACTACGCCGACTGGATCTTCTGCCTGGTACGTACCGATCCCGCGGCGAAAAAGCATGACGGCATCAGCTTCATCCTGTTCGACATGGCCTCGAAGGGCGTGTCGACCAAGCCGATCCTGCTGATCTCGGGCTATTCTCCGTTCTGCGAAACCTTCTTCGACAATGTGCGGGTGCCGAAGTCGCATGTCGTCGGCAGCGTCAATCGCGGCTGGGACGTTGCGAAGTATCTGCTGCAGCATGAGCGCGCGATGATCTCCGACACCGGCCAGCGCGGTATCGGCCGTCCGCTCGGCCAGGTTGCCGCCGACTCCGTCGGCAGCGACGATGCGGGCAAACTCGACGATGCCATGCTGCGCAGCAGGATCGCCAGCTTCGAGGTCGACGAGGCGGCGTTTGCGGCGGTGGCCGAGCGCGCGGTCGACCTCGCCAAGGCCGGGCAATCGCATCCGGCGTTTTCTTCGGCGATGAAATATTACGGGACGGAGCTCAACAAGCGCCGTCACGAAATCCTGATGTCAGCCGGCGGCATCGACGCGCTGGAGTGGGAGAGCGAGCGCTCCCGCGGTGGCGCCCGTCCGCGTGCCTGGCTGCGCACCAAGGCCAATTCGATCGAGGGCGGCACCTCCGAGGTGATGCTGGGCATCGTCGCCAAGCGCATCCTCGATCTGCCGGGGGCGTAGAGTTTTCACCGTCGTTCCGGGGCGGCGCGAAGCGGCGAACCCGGAACCTCGCGATTCCGGGCTCGCGTCTTGCGACGCGCCCCGGAATGACGAGATCAAATCCTTCAAGAAAGTACATCGGAAGCACCTCTGCCATGGCACTCGTCCTCACCGAAGAACAATCCATGCTGCGCGACTCCGCGCGCGGCCTTATCAGCGACAAGGCGCCGGTGTCGCATCTGCGGCAGCTGCGCGACAGCAAGGATGCTACCGGCTTCTCCCGCGAGCTCTGGAAGGAGTTTGCCCAGATGGGGTTTTCAGGGCTGCTGGTGCCGGAAGAATTCGGCGGCAGCGGGCTCGGCTGCGTCGAGGCCGGCGTCATCATGGAGGAGATCGGCCGCACCCTGATGCCGTCGCCGTTTCTGGCGACCGGCGTGCTGGCGGCATCGGCGCTGGCGCGTGGCGGCAGCGCGGCGCAGAAGGCGGAATATTTGCCGAAGATTTCGGGGGGCTCCCTGCTTGCCGCGCTCGCGGTCGACGAGGGCACCAAACATCGCCCGATGCAGACAGCGATGCAGGCAACGCGCGCCGGCAATGGCTTCAGGCTGAAAGGCGCCAAGGCCCTGGTCGTCGACGGACACACTGCCGATCTCCTGATCGTCGCAGCCCGCACCGCCGGCTCGGCCGGCGAGGCCAGGGGCATCACGCTGTTCCTGGTCAATCCAAAGTCCAAGGGCGTCGCGACCGAACGCACCATCATGGTGGATGCGCACAATGCCGCCCGTATCGTGTTCGACAATGTCGAGATCGACGCCGATCATGTGCTCGGCGAGGTCGATTCCGGCGGGGCGCTGCTGGAGAACCTGCTCAATATCGGCCGTGGCGCCGTCGCCTCGGAAATGGTGGGACTGAGCGACGAAGTGTTCGGCCGCACGGTAACGTACCTGAAGGAGCGCAAGCAGTTCGGCAAGCTGATTGGTGAATTCCAGGCGCTGCAGCATCGCGCCGCCGAACTCTATGTCGATATCGAGATTGCCCGTGCCGCGACACTGAAGGCGCTGCAGGCGCTCGACGCCGACATCGACAAGGCAGCCTCGGCGGTGGCGGTGGCCAAGGCCAAGGCCGGCACCACCGCGACCCGTGCGGCGCAGGAAGGCGTGCAGATGCATGGTGGCATGGGCATGACCGACCAGTTCGACATCGGCTTCTTCATGAAGCGCGCGCGAGTCTGTGAGGAACTGTTCGGCGACGCCAATTTCCACGCCGACCAGCTGGCGCGCTCGCGGAATTATTGATCTCTCGCCTCGTGGTGGGGAGCCGCGCCTCGCGCGGCGTCTCGAACCACGCGGCCGCGCTGTGGCCTCATCCTTCGAGGCGCGCGTTCCGCGCTTCTCAGGATGAGGGGAAACGCTGGCTCAACCGGCCGCCGAAGCTCTAGCGAAGCGGCAAGCCCGGACATGACGCATGGTGAGGGCACGCGCCGACCTCTACCGGATCGGCGGGGCGTACTGGATGCCACCGGCGCTCCACAGCTGGTTCATGCCGCGCGGGATCTGCAGCTTGGAGCCGCCGCCGACATTGCGTTCGTACATTTCGCCGTAATTGCCGACATGGCGGATGATGCGCGCGGCCCAGTCCTTGGTGAGGCCGAGCTGCTCGCCGTAATTGCCTTCGGTGCCCACCAGCCGCATCACGTCCGGCTTCTTCGACTTCAGGGCCTCGTCGATGTTCTTGGAGTCGACGCCGAGCTCCTCGGCGTTGATCATCGCATAGAGCGTCCACTTCACGATCATCATCCAGTCGTCGTCACGCTGCCGCACCACGGGAGCGAGCGGTTCCTTGGAGATGACGTCGGGCAGGATGACGTGATCGCCGGGCTTGGCCATGTTCAACCGCAGCGCATAGAGCTGCGACACGTCGGCCGTCAGGGTGTCGCACTTGCCCTCGCTATAGGCTTTCACGACATCGTCGAGCTTCGGCAGCTTGACCTCTTCATACTTGATGTTGTTGGCGCGGAAATAGTCGACGAGGTTGAGCGCCGTCGTCGTGTTCGCCTGGACGCAGACCTTGCTGCCGTTGAGGTCCAGCGCGGAATCGATCTTGCGCGCGCCGGGCAGCATGAAGCCCTGGCCGTCATAGTAGGCGACCGCCGGGAAATAGAGGTCGTAGGTGGTTTCGCGCGACATGCTCCAGGTGGAGTTGCGCGAGAGGATGTCGACCTTGCGCTTCTGCAGCTCGGTGAAGCGCTCGCTGGCGTCGAGCGGGACGAACTTTGCCTTCTTGGGATCGTCGAAGATCGCGGCGGCCACCGCGCGGCAGAAGTCGACGTCGAACCCGGTCCAGTTGCCCTTTTCGTCGGGAATCGAGAAGCCGGGCAGGCCGGCATTGACGCCGCACAGCACCTCGCCGCGCCGCACGGTCCGCTTCAGGGTCCGCGTGTCGTAGAACTCGTAGACGATCGCGGCAATCGCGACCAGAACTGCGACCGCGAGCCCGATCAGCAGGCCGCCCCGGAATGTGCGCATGTTTTTTCTCTCACAAGAATTTCGGAAAATGGATCAGGCGGCGCGGAAGCCCGCGCCGTTACAGCTCGGGCTTTTGCCGGATGACGACTTTGGTGCCGACCGGCACGCGCTCATAGAGGTCGGCGACATCGGCGTTGACGAGGCGGAAGCATCCGGAGGAGACGGCGGTGCCGATGGTGTCCGGACGGTTGGTGCCGTGGATGCGGTAGACGGTCGTGCCAAGATACATCGCGCGCGCGCCGAGCGGATTGCCGGGGCCGCCGGCCATGAAACGCGGCAGATAGGGCTGGCGCTGGATCATTTCGGGGGGCGGGGTCCAGTCCGGCCATTCCGCCTTGCGGGTAATGTTGACAAGGCCCTGCCACTGGAAGCCATCGCGGCCGACGCCGATGCCGTAGCGGATGGCGCGGCCATTGCCCTGCACCAGATAAAGATGCCGCTCGGCGGTCACGACGATGATCGTGCCGGGGGCCTCCGTGGTGCGGAAGTAGACGATCTGCTTCTTCCACTCGGGCTCGAGCTCGTAGCCGTCGTCGGCAATCAGTCCGGGTTCGTCGGCATCAGGCCGCTTCTGGGCGTGGCTTTGCGTACCTGAGAACACGAGACCGAAGGCTGCAATCAACATCCAGGTCAGGTGACGGAAATTCGTCATGCAAAGCTCTCCATGTGGCGCGGGGCGCGAATTGTTCCGCGCTTTGAAAACCATCAAATCTCAGGGCTGACTTGATGGCAAGTTTAGGGCGAATGTGGCGGACTGGCCATGCCGATGCCATGAATTTTCGGGAATTCGCGACGCAAACCGGTCATTTCGAGCCGATCCAGAGCTTAAGCGCAAACGAGATCAGCGCGACCGTGCCGACGCCTGCCAGCCAGAGCGCTGCGAACCACAAAAGGCGCTGCGCCAGCGGGCGCTGCGGCGGCTCGATCGGCATCAGTGATATCCGCTTCCGGCCTGCACCTTGCCCCGGAACACGTAATAGGCCCAGGCGGTATAGGCGAGGATCAGCGGGATAAGGATGGCGACGCCGAACAGCATGAAGATCTGGCTGTTCTCGGGGGCCGCCGCCTGCCAGATCGTGATGCTCTGCGGCACGATGTAGGGATACATGCTGATGCCGAGCCCGGCATAGGACAGCGCGAACAGCAAGAGCGACAGGAAGAACGGCTGGTAGTCGTATTTCCGCGCCAGCGCACGCAGCAGCAGCACGGTGACGGCGGCGACCGCGACCGGCACCGGGGCGGTGAAGACAATGTTGGGCCAGGCGAACCAGCGCTGGGTGTACTGCACATGCAGGAAGGGTGTCGCGATGCTGACCGCGCCGATCGCCCCCAGCATGGCAAACAGCAACGCCCAGGACAGGCCATAGGCGCGGTCGCGGAGTTCGCCTTCGGTCTTCATGACGAGCCAGGTCGCCCCCAGTAGCGCATAGCCGGCCACCAGCGACACACCGGTGACCAGGCTGAACGGCGTCAGCCAGTCCCACCATCCGCCGGCATAATGCCGTCCCTCGACATGGATGCCCTGCAGGATGGCGCCGAGCGCAATGCCCTGCGCCAACGTTGCCAGCAGCGAGCCGCCGGCGAAGGCGATGTCCCACTTGTTCCGCTCCATGGTGGTGCGCCAGCGGAATTCGAAAGCAACGCCCCTGAAGACGAGGCCGAGCAGCATCGCGATGACAGGCGTGTAGAGCGCCGGCATCAGCACCGCATAGGCGAGCGGAAACGCCGCCATCATGCCGCCACCGCCGAGCACCAGCCAGGTCTCGTTGCCGTCCCACACCGGCGCGACGCTGTTCATGATGACGTCACGGTCCTCCTTCCGGGGAAACAACGGAAACAGGATGCCGAGCCCGAGATCGAATCCGTCCATCACGACATAGACGAACACCGCAAAGGCGATGATGAAGGCCCAGACGGTGGCGAGATCGATGGCGATGCTCATCGGATCGCTCCCGTCACGGCGCCGGCGGCGGGCGTGATCCCGGCGGCACGGGCCGGGAGATCCTTCGCCGGCCCCTCTTCGTCACGATGCGGAGCTGCCGCCATCAGGCGCAGGATGTAGATCGTGCCCGCGGTGAAGACAGTGAAGTAGACGATGATGAACGCGATCAGCGAGGAAGCGACCGCGGGCGCCGCCAGCGGCGAGGCTGCGTCCGCGGTGCGGAGCAGGCCGTACACGGTGAAAGGCTGCCGCCCGGTCTCGGTCGTGACCCAGCCCGCCAGCACGGCGATGAAACCCGACGGCGCCATCGCGATTGCGAACACATGCAGCAGCCGGGAGTCGTAGAGCTTGCCGCGGATGCGCATCAGCAAGCTGAGCAATCCGAGCCCTGCCATCAGCAGGCCCATGCCGACCATGATGCGGAACGACCAGAACGGAAATACGACCGGCGGCCAGTTTTCACGCGGCACCGTGTCGAGACCGGCCATCGGCGCATCCAGCGAATGTTTCAGCACCAGCGATCCCAGCTTGGGAATCCCGATCGCGTATTTCAATTTGCCCTCGGCCTGGTCGGGCCAGCCGAACAGATACAGCGGTGCGCCGTCCTTGTGGCTCTCGAAGTGGCCTTCCATCGCCATGATCTTGACCGGCTGGTGCTCGAGCGTGTTGAGGCCGTGCTGGTCGCCGGCAACGATCTGGATCGGGGCCACGATCGTCGCCATCCACATCGCCATCGAAAACATCACGCGCGCGCCGGCCTGATGCGGATCGCGCAGCAGATGGAAGGCGCCGACGGCGCCCACCGCGAAGGCCGTGGTCAGATACGCCGCCAGCACCATGTGCACGAGGCGATAGGGGAAGGACGGGTTGAGGATCACCTTCAGCCAGTCGGCGGCGATGTATTGCCCGGCCTCATTCATGGCGTAGCCAGCCGGCGTCTGCATCCAGGAATTGGCGGAGAGGATCCAGAACGCCGAGGTCAGGGTGCCGATCGCCACCATCAGCGTCGCCATGAAGTGCAGGCGAGGGCCGACGCGATCGAGGCCGAACAGCATGACGCCGAGGAAACCCGCTTCGAGGAAGAAGGCGGTGAGCACCTCATAGGCCATCAGCGGGCCGATTACCGGACCGGTCTTGTCGGCAAACACCGCCCAGTTGGTGCCGAACTGGTAGGACATCACGATGCCCGACACCACGCCCATGCCGAAGGCGACCGCGAATATTTTCAGCCAGTAATTGAAGAGGTTGATGAAGACCTCGCGTCCGGTCCACAGCCAGAGCGCTTCCAGTACCGCGAGATAGCTGGCAAGGCCGATGGAGAAGGCGGGGAATACGATGTGGAACGACATCGTGAAGGCGAATTGCGCCCGCGCGAGTACTACGGCGTCCCAGCCTTCGAACATTGCTGATCACCCATCATGGCTTCCAGAGCGAGCCTATCACGCCGGATGCGGCGATAGTACCGCGCCTTTTGCGGAAAAAGGCGTGCCATCAGGTCGGTGTCGCGGCATCCGGAGGAATCTTCAGGCGCCGAATGATTTCGGCACGCACGGCACGTGCGCCGCTTTCGTCGTGCCGGGTAGGGCTGCGAAAGGTCCGGCCCGTGTGCAGGTGGATGCTGACGGTGCAGGTCCGGCCCTTGGTATCGGGCTTGTCGACCTCGATCCCGGCGACATCGCCGGACCTGATCGTCTCGGCAGACAGCCGGCCGCTCAGCGTGATCCGTTCGATACGGACCTCGCCATGCCGGATGATCCAGCGCGCGCCGGAAAGCCGGTGTGTGTAGCGGTAGAGGGCAATGGCAACGATCACGCCGAGCGGCAACAGCAGCCCGAGCGCGAGTTCCGACTCGCCGATGGTGAATGCGATCAGGAACGGAAGGCTGCAAAGGCCCGCCAGAAGCGGCACGGCCATTCGAATGAGCCAACCGAGATCGAGACTGACCGGCGAGCGCAGGATGATCTCGGAGTTGACGGCATCGAACGGATTGTCGACGGATGCGGTGTCGGGAAGGCCGAGCAACCGCGCAACCGTTGCGGCGGTTTCGTTGACGCGCGTGATATCGGGCAGCGGCGGCGAGACCAGAACGTCGCTCGACGCAAGCCTGCACCGCAGGCTGAAGCTTTTGGGATAGCTGAACCTGTTCTTGCGGACGCAGACATCGGCGATGTCGTGAACGTCGATCAGCCGCTTGTGCACCGGCCCGATCGGACGCTGCTCGCCGATCAGGATGCCGTCGCGCGTGATGATCCAGACGACGTTGCTTTCGAGTGCGGCAACGCCGATCAGGAACAACCCGAGCGGCACCGCCCAGAACGCCGCGGCCAGCGGCGGGCCGCCCGACGCCCAGGTCAAGAGGCCCGGCACGACGATCAGCAAGACCGCGGCGCCGGAGCCCGCCCAGACCAGCCTTTCGCTGAGCGAGGATCCCTTGCGCAGCCGAACTTCATCCGGGTTTGCCGCGGCGTCCATGGTCCGCGGCAGACATCACGACCGGCCCTGCCGCGTCAAGCCGCAAGGGCCGTCGCCTCGACAAAGTGAAGGTTGCCGTCAGCTGTTGGCGCCGAGCAGCCTTGCAACGGTGCGTTCGATCTCGTCGTACTGACCTTCTCCGGCGTGCTGGAAGACGATCTTGCCATTCTGGTCGACGATGTACTGCGCCGGCCAATACTGGTTGCGGTATGCGTTCCATGTGCTTGAAGCGTTGTCTTGCGCAACCGGGTAGGTGATGCCGTGCCGCGTCAGCGCGGCCTTGACGTTGCCGGCCGAGCGCTCGAACGGAAACTCGGGTGTGTGGACGCCGACCACGACCAAGCCGCGGTCCTTGTATTTGTCATAGAGTGCGGTGACGTGCGGCAGCGTGTTGACGCAGTTGACACAGCCATAGGTCCAGAAGTTCACCAGCACGACCTTGCCGCGCAGGCTCGCAATGTCGAGCGGCGGCGAGTTCAGCCAGTTGGTGATGCCGACGAAGTTCGGCGCGGTCGCCTGCACGGCGGCAACCTCGAACGGCGCGTTGACGCCGCGTGGAGCATCGGCGCTGAGGGAGGGGACGGTGCTGAAAGCGAGGCCGGATGCGATGACGACGGCAGCGCCGGCAATGTGACGAAAGGACATGGTGGATCTCCGTATTTTACAGGCCGATCTGGCCGTTGGGATAGAACCGGGTCAGCCACGCCACGATGAGCGTGTCGTATTGAAAGTAAGAGAGTGCGGCGAAGCCGATCACGACCACGCCGAAGCCCTGCTGCAGCCGCGGCGCGGCGCGGGCGAAGCTCCGCACGCGGGTGGTGACGGTTTGCCCGCCATAAGCGATCGCCAGCATCGGGATCGCTGCGCCGATCGCGTAGGCCACCAGCAGCGCGCTTGCCCATGCCGTGTCTCTTGACGTGGCGATGACAGTCAGGATCGAACCCAGCACCGGCCCGGCGCAGGGCGTCCAGACCAGGCCGAGCGTAGTGCCGAGCAGGAAACCGCCGAGCATGCCGTCGGTCGCGGCAACGCTGGCTCCGGCAAAACCGCCAAATCGGCTGACCAGCCGCTCGAACGGAGCCGGCCAGAGCATGAGCAGCCCAAAACCGGCGAGCAGGATCGCGGCGGCCGTGCGCAGGACGTTCGGATCGAAATCCAGCACGCGGGTAATCGCGCCAAGTGCGAGCGCAACGAAGGAAAATGACAGCACGAAGCCGAGCGCGATCATCACCGGCCGCGCCTTGCTGGTCTGGCCGACCGATGCCCCGAGGAGAATAGGCAGCATCGGCAGCGTACAAGGCGCGGCCACGGTGATGACCCCGGCCAGCAGGGCGAGAATGACATCGAGCATGCGCGAATGTCCTTGCGGGAAGCGTTCGCGATTCTCTACGGGGCTGCAGGCGCGGCCGTTACCTCGCGTGCCGTCACGTGTCCGTGACGCTTTTCAAAATTGGAGCGACCCGGCTGGGGGGCATCCCGGCCGGGTCGTTGGAGGTAACTTGGGGGCAGAAACTTGGGGGTAGGAAATCGGGTCGTCTGAATTTGACTCAGCGTGGGGAGTCGCTGCCCCAGGAGATCACGCAGACCTCGGAGGGGGACTTGGCGCTGCAATCCACGACCTGCTCCCGGACGATCGTCGTGCCGGTATCGCGCTGGGCGCGAGGGGCGGCATTCTGGGCCGACAGCGTGGCTAGCGTGGAAATCGCACCGAGCGGGATAATGAAGTAGCGGAAGGACGGCTTCAGCATCTTTGTCTCCCCTGTTTCGGTGTTTGGCGCTTCGTCAGTGGCTACCTGTCTAAGGGGAGAGTTTTTCCGGGTGATGTTGTGAATTGTTTCAATTGTTTCGTCGCCGGTAACCCCAAGGCAGCGAAAAAGGCCCGGTCTCCCGGGCCTTTTTTACACCTAAGAAACTGAAATAACTCGGGTTTACGCTGCCAGGCTATCCACGCCAGCGCCCTTAAGCAAATCGGCAAGCTGCTTTCGGGCGTAGAACATCCTCGTCTTCACCGTGCTCTGGGGGATACCGATGATCTCGCCGGCCTCCTCGACGCTCTTCTCGTGATAGTAGACGAGGTTGATGATCTCGCGGTGCGCCGGCGACAATTTTGCCACGCAGGCGCGCAGGATGGCGCTGGTCGTGGCGCGGTCGAGCGAAGCTTCCGGCGTGTCGGAATCGTCGGCGATCTCCAGCACGTCGTCCTGCTCGATGTCCTCGTGGCGGCGCTGGCGCAGCGCCGTCAGCGCCTTGAAGCGGGCGATCGACAACAGCCAGGTCGAGACCTGCGAGCGGCCCTGGAACTGGCGGGCGGTCCGCCAGACGTCCAGGAAAACCTGGCTGACGAGGTCTTCGGCCATGGTCGTGTCGCGCACGATGCGCAGCACGAAACGGTAGACCCGTACGTTGTGGCGCGAATAAAGCACGTGCATCGCGTGGCGATTGCCCTTGGCGATGTCTGCCAACAGCATTTCATCGGAAGTCGCGCGCGCAGCGGCGATGTTCTCCTTGGCTGCAGCGTTGATGGCGATGACGTTCGGCATGACAGGCTCCCAGTTCGCGCCGTTGGCGGCGTTTCGTTCCCGGGATTGATAGTTATGACGCGTTTCGGGATGTCTGCGCCAAAAGCAGAAAATGGTTTCGCGGGCGGCAGAATTGTTTCGTCGCAGGGCTTGCGACGAAACATTCGGGGCAAAAACGCGAAAGATTTCAATATGCGGAAAATTTGAGCGATCCGGGGGCAGGGTGCGGAACCTTCCACCGCGGCATCGCGTCAAGGACGGTTTCGGCCGGGCAGAATCAGGCCTTCTCGCCGGTCGGCGAGAACAGATACCCGCCGCCCCTGATGGTGCGGATCACCGCGGGCTTGGCCGGGTCGATCTCGATCTTGCGGCGGATGCGCATGATGCGCAGGTCCACGGCGCGGTCGAAGGCTTCCGCATCGCGCGCATTGGCAAGCTCAAGCAGCCGCTCGCGCGACAGCACGCGCTTCGGATTGGCTGCGAACACTTTCAGGAGCCCGAATTCGGACGCCGTCAACGGATGCTCGTTGCCCTCATCGTCGCGCAGCGCCTGCGCCTCGAGGTCGAGCCATTTGGTACCGAAGCGAACCAGCTGGTCCTTGGCGGCTTTGTCGCCGCCCGCTTCGGTCGCGGCCGGCGCCTTGGCGGCGGTGCTCCGCCGCAGCACCGAGCGGATGCGCGCCATCAATTCTCTGAGCTCGCAGGGCTTCGCCACATAGTCGTCGGCGCCCAGTTCCAGCCCGACGACCCGGTCGATCGGGCTCGCGGTGGCGGTCAGCATGATGACCGGCACATTGGTGCGGCTCTTGAGGTCGCGAATGATGGAGAGCCCGTCTTCCTCGGGCATGTTGAGGTCGAGCACCACGAGATCGGGCACACCGCCCTCGATGGCGCCGCGCAGGCTCTTGCCGCCGTCGCACAGCGTCACGTTGAAGCCGTGCATCTTGAGATAATCGCCGACCATTTCGCGGGCCGGCGCCTCGTCGTCGACGATGATGATATGCGGGTTCTGGGTCATGACGCTTCTGTCGCGGGCAATGTAACCGTAAAGGTCGAGCCCTGTCCGGGCCCCGGGCTCTGTGCCGTCACATGGCCGCCATGCATGTCGATGATGCGCTTGACGATCGACAGGCCGAGCCCGGTCGAGCTCTCGCCCGCGGTAGGTTTGGCGGACAACCGCTGGAACCGGCCGAACAGGCGGCCGAGGTCTTCCGGCGACAGGCCCGCGCCCTGGTCGGTGACGCGGATGACGGTGCTGGGGCCTTCGTGGGTGACGGTCACCGTGATCCGGCCGCCGATCGGCGAATATTTGATGGCATTGCTGACGAGGTTGTCGATCGCCTCGCGGATGCGGTCGGCATCGCACATGGTCACGAAATTCGGCGGCGCGGACACGTTGATGGTCTGCTGCTTGTTGACCGCCGAGGGCATGTTGGTCTCGGTGACTTCGGCAACGAGGGCTGCGACATCGACCGGCTCGCGACGGATGGTGATGTCGAAGGCATCGGCCATCGCATCCGAGATCAGATGATCGACCATCGTGGTCAGCCGCTTGGTGGCATCGCGGATATGATCGACCTGCGCGGTGACGTTCTCCTTCGGCGAGCCGGCGCCGATCAGTTCGGTCAGCATCTCGGTGCGGCCGAGAATCACGCCAAGCGGATTCTTCAGGTCGTGCGCGACGGTGCCGAGGATCTCGTTCTTGAAGCTGTTGGCCCGCTGCAGCCGCAGCCATTGCGAAGACAGGCGGCGGTTGGCCTGCATCAGCGCGCGGGTGCGCTGCGCGACGCGATCCTCGAGCTGGGTGTTGGCCTGGTGCAGTTGCTGATAGAGGATGACGTTGTCAAAGGCGATCGACAGGCGGCTCGAGAAGATTTCGACCAGCGCGCGGTCGGTTTCGGAGAGTTGGCGCTCGGCCTGCAGCAGCACCACCACCTCGCGGCCGCTCCCGGTGCGCAGATACAGCACGCTGCGGTGGTCGGCGAACTCGTTCTTGCGGCGCGCGAAGGCGGCTTCCACCATCGTGCGCAAATCCGGGTCGAGCGCCTTGGAGCTGGTGCTGCCGATAAAGCGGCTGTAGCAGCCGCTGCCGGCCAGCACGGAAAACTCCGAACCGGCGCCGTCATCGCGCAGCACCAATATGCCGGCGCAGTCCACGTTGAGCAGGGAGGCGAGCTGGGTCAGCACGCCCTCGGCGAGCCGCTGCATCGACTTGAAGTCGTAGAGCGTGGAGGCGGCGTCGATGATGATCTCGAGGCCGCGCCGCGTCTGCACCATGCGCTCGAGCTGCTGGTAGCTGCGGAGCGCCGCGGTCAGCGAGGTGAACAGCTTGTCGGCGGTAAGCTCGGTCTTCGCCTTGTAGTCGTTGATGTCGTACTGGACGATGACGCGCCGCTCCGGCGCCTGGCCGGGCTGGCCGGTGCGCAGGATGATGCGCACGGTCTCGTTCCGGATCTCGTTGCGGATGTATTCGACGAGCTCGAGGCCGGCGACGTCGGTCTCCATGATGACGTCGAGCAGCACGGCGGCGATGTCGGGATGTTCCCGCATCAGCTTGCGGCCCTCGGCCGCGGAATAGGCCGACAGGATCTCCAGCGTGGCGCCGTTGAGATTGTAGTCGCTCAGCGCAAAACGGGTGCCCTCGTGCACGGCGGCATCGTCGTCGATGACGGCGACTTTCCATTTGCGAACGGGCGAGGCCTCCGGGACCGTGCCGGTATCATCGATCAGGTGGAGGACATCGTCCTGTTCGGCCATTGCTCGGTTCCGTCCGCTGCCTCGTCTGCCGCCGTCGGGCCGCCCCGGGCGACCCGCGGCATAATAATGCGAAAAGTCGTGCCTTGTCCCAGCCTTGACTCGAGCAGAATGCGGCCGCCGAGCTGCTGGGTGACGAGGTTATAGACGATATGGAGGCCGAGTCCCGTGCCACCTTCGTTGCGGCGCGTCGTGAAGAAGGGGTCGAACGCCTGACGCTGCACGTCCGGCGTCATTCCGGCGCCGTTGTCGGCAAAAATGATCTCGACGTCATCGCTGCCGCGGGGCCGCGCGGAGATCGAAATGGTGCCGGAGCGCCCGTCGGCGAAGCCGTGGTTCGCGGCGTTGAGGAACAGATTGGTTAATATCTGGCCGTAGGAGCCGGGATAGCCGTCGATCAGTAGGCCCTCCGGCACGTCCACAGCGAGCTGGATCGCCGAACGCTTCAGCACCGGACGCAGGCTCGCCACGATCTGGTCGGTGGCTTCGGAGAGGCTGAACTGCCGCCGCTCCGCATGCGAGCGGTCGACTGCCACCTGCTTGAACGACTGGATCAGTTCGCCCGCGCGATGCAGGTTGGCCACCAGCTGCTGGGCGGCGTCGCGCGACGACTTGACGAATTCGTCAAGCGTGGAGCGGCGCAGCTGGTTCGACTTCAACTCCGCTTCGAAGGCGTCGGCGCGGCGGGCAAAGCTCGAGGCAACGGTGAGGCTGATGCCGATCGGGTTGTTCACCTCATGGGCGACGCCGGCAACGAGGCCGCCGAGCGCGGCGAGGCGTTCGGCATCGATCAGGTTCTGTTGCGCCGTGTTGAGCTCGAGCAGGGCGGCCTCGGCCTTTTCCTTCGACGTGCGCAGTTCCTCCTCGGTCTTGCGCTTGGCTACCGCGTTTTCGCGGAACACCTCCACCGCGCGCGCCATGGCGCCGACCTCGTCGCGCGCCTTGGTGCCCAGTACCTCGCGATTGTAGTCGCCGTTCATGATGGCGCGCATCGACGTCATGATCTGCTGCAGGGGAAGGCGTATCGACAGCGCGATGATGACGCCGGCGGCAAGGATGATGCCGAGGAACAGCACTGCGATCGATGTCACGCGGCGGGAAATGTTCGACAGGGTGCGATCGAAGGTCTCCTGCGCCTTCTGCTCGCGCTGGCGCATCTTGACGGAGAGGTCGTCGATGGCCCCGATCGCATCGGCCTGGCTCGCATCGATCGTGTTGCGAAGCAGCTCGGTGCGGCTGGCGAGCTGCTCGGTGAGTTTGGCCAGCCCTTCGCGCAAGTCCCGCGTACGCTGCAGCAGGCGTTGCAGCGCGAGCTTCTGCAGGTCGTTTTCCGCCAGATCGGTCATCACCGGAATCGATTTTTCGATCACCTCGGTGTTGCGCCGGGCATCCTCGGCCGACGAGGAGGCAACCGACAGATAATAGGCGTTGGCGGCCACCAGGAGCGCGGTGAATGCCTCGCGCGACTTGCCGAGCGAGGGCCAGATCAGCGCGTCGCGGTGGCCGGTGGCGCCCTCGATGATCGAGTAGAGCCCGGCCATGTCGCGCGCCGGGCCCAGCACCTGCTCGTCATAGGTCTTGGAGATTTTCGCCTGCACGGCGCGCAATTCGCCAAAGCCGTCGAGGAAGCGGCTGGTCACGCGCTCGAGCTGTTCGACCGAGCCCGACAGCATCGGATCGGTCGACGCGCGCGTGGTCAGCGTGCCCAGCACCGCCTCGCGCAGCAGCAGGATTTCGGCGAACAGCTCCGGGCTCGGCTGATTGATGTAGCGATGGATGAGGTTCTGCAGCCGGCTCGTCTCTGTTTCCAGCATGGCGAGGATCTTGTCGGACTCCCGCACCTGGCGGACGTCGTCCCAGGCCGATCCCAACACCTTGGCGCCGTTCCAGATCAGCGCGGCGAGCACCAGCACCACGGCCGAATTGAGCAGGGCGATCGACAGGATGCGCCAGCGGATGGGCACCGCACGGACCAGCTGGACGATACGGACTCGGGCGCGTCCGGCGAAATTCGCCGGTCGTTCCGTCGTGCCGTTGTGGTTGGTCAGTGCCAAAGCCGCTTTCACTCCACCTTGCGGATGCGCGCAATCAGTTGCGCCGACGCCGGATCGCGCCGCGCCTTCGTGTAGATGGCATCCATCGCCGCTTCGAGCGGCTTCCTGTCGATATCAGATACGATAAGGACGCCGGCGGTTTCCGCCTGCTTGCGCGACTGCATTTCAAGATCGCGCCACTTCTCGCGCATGAACTGGCCGGAGCGTCGCGCTTCTTCGCGAAAGATCTTGCGATCTTCCGGCGACAGCGTCTGCCACGCCTTCAGCGACATCACCAGGACCTCCGGACTCATCGTGTGTTCCGTGAGCGTGTAATAGCCGGCATGCCTGTAATGATTCGTGGTGACAAAGGAGGGCCAGTTGTTTTCCGCGCCGTCGATCAGCCCCGTTGCGAGCCCGGTCAGCACTTGACCGTAAGGAAGTTCCACCGGAATTGCGCCGAGCGCGCGCATCATCTCGTTCATCAGTTCGGATTGTTGCACGCGGATGCGCAGGCCCTTGAGATCGGCAAGCGAGCGGACAGGGCGGACTTTGTTGTAGATCGAGCGTGCGCCCGAATCGTAGAAAGTGAGCCCGACGAAGCCATACGGCTCGAAGCTGTCCAGGATTTCCGTGCCGATGGGCCCGTCCAGTACTTTCTGCATATGCTCGATGGAACGGAACAGGAATGGCAGCGCCAGCACATTCATCGACGGGACGGCATTTCCGATCAGCGCCACATTGGTGCGGTTGAGGTCGATGGCCCCGGCGCGGGTTTGCTCCAGGGTTTCCTTCTCCTCGCCGAGCTGGCGTGAGTGGAAGACCTTTATCTCGTGTCGTCCGCCGCTGCGTTCCGCGATCCGGTGGCCCATGAAGCGCAGCGCCTGGACGGTCGGATAATCCTCGTTCTGGGTGTCGGCGGCGCGAAATTCGCGGGCAAACACCTTCGTGGAGCCGGCCGCCAGCAACAGCGCGACAACGACAACCACCGTCCGCTGAATCTCGGCGCGGCCAAACACGTTCAAACACTCGTTCCCTTGGTGATGGAGTCTGTGAAGGAAGGAAAAGGTTCAACGCTTTTAGCAGAACCGGACTGATGGTGGCTATCCCGGTCAGGTTTCGATCGATTTCGTTAATTGTGCGGCGCGTGCGTGTTTTCTGATTGCAACCAATGACGAGCGGACATAGGCAGGGGCGCCTGATAAGAAAGCTGCTTCGTGCAGGATACGGAGGAATGGCACCGTCGTGAGGTCGGCCGGAAAATTGTCGAAGCTGGTGGCGAGCCTGCTCGTCATCGGATTTGCGTCGCCGGCGCATGCGGTCACCGATATCCACTGGTGGCACGCGATGTCGGGACAGCTCGGCAAGCATCTGGAAAAGCTCGCCGCCGATTTCAACGCGTCGCAGTCCGAATACCGGATCCTGCCGACCTACAAGGGCAACTACACCGAGACCGTGACGGCCTCGATCTTCGCGTTTCGTTCGCGTAGCCAGCCGGCGATCGTGCAGGTCAACGAGATCGCTACCGCCACCATGATGGCCGCGCGTGGCGCGATCTATCCGGTCTTCGAGCTGATGCGGGAGCAGAAGGAAGACTTTTCGCCGAGCGCGTATCTTCCCGCCGTTACCGGCTATTATTCCGACGTCGCCGGCAACATGCTGTCCTTCCCCTTCAACGCCTCGACGCCGATCCTCTACTACAACAAGGACATGTTCCGTTCCGCCGGGCTCGATCCGCAGGTCGCGCCGAAAACCTGGGCCGAGGTCGGAGCCGCGGCGAAGAAGCTGCGCGCCGCCGGCGCGCCGTGTGGCTTCACCACGTCATGGCCGTCCTGGATCAATGTCGAGAATTTTTCCGCCTTCCACAACGTGCCGATCTCGACCAGTTCGAACGGCTTTGGCGGGCTGGATGCGGTGTTGACGTTCAACAACGCGCTCGTCGCGCGCCACATTGGCCAGCTCGCGGAGTGGCAGACCACCAAGATCTATGACTACAGCGGCCGCGGCCAGTCGGCCGAGCCGCGCTTCCAGAAGGGCGAATGCGGCATCTTCATAGGCTCCTCGGCGACGCGGGCCGATATCAAGGCGAATTCGAAATTCGAGGTCGGTTACGGCATGTTGCCCTACTGGCCCGACGTGGCGGGCGCGCCTCAGACCACCATCATCGGCGGCGCCACGCTGTGGGTGCTGCGCGACCGGCCGCATGCCGAATATGCCGGCGCCGCAAAGTTCTTCGCCTTCCTGTCCAGGCCCGAGGTGCAGGCCGCCTGGCACCAGAACACCGGCTATCTGCCGGTGACGCGCGCGGCCTATGAGCTGACGCGCACGCAGGGCTTCTATGACCGCAACCCGGGTGCGGCGATCTCGATCGAGCAGATCACCATGAGATCGCCGACGGTGAACTCGCGCGGCGTGCGGCTCGGCTCCTTCGTGCTGGTGCGCGATGCGATCGAGGACGAACTCGAACTCGCCTTTGCAGGCAAGAAGAGCGCGCAGGCCGCTCTCGATGCCGCGGTCGACCGCGGCAATCGTCTGCTGCGGCAGTTCGAGCGCGCCAATCCGGACCGGTGAGATGCGTCGCGCGCGCTCGCGCCGGGCGGGATAACGATGCGTCTGCCCGCTTTCGCGGACTTCGAAAGTTTTCGCATCTGGCGCAACGACGCCGCGAAAAGCCTGCCGGTGGCCCTCGACATCGCGCGCAGCCACCGCTTGCCGTGCGGCGAACCGCACCTCTTCGCCACCGGCAGCAATCTCGTGGTCGGGCTCGATGACCGGCTCATTCTGAAGATCTTTCCGTCGATGCTTGGTGCGCAATTCGTCTCGGAGCGCGCCACGCTGTCAGCACTCCGCGGCAAGCTCGGTGTCCCGATTCCCGAGATTGTCGTCGAGGGCAACGCGACGGCTGGCCCTATCTCGTCATCACCCGTCTTCCGGGCGAACTGGGGTCGCTGGCGTGGCCGCGGCTGGCGGAAGCGCAGAAGGAGCGCGTGCTCGCCGAAATCGGTGCTGCCATTGCCGAGGTGCAGCGTGTCCGCCGGGCAAGCTGACGGAAATCGAGCCGGGCTGGGGCGAATTCATGCGCGGCCAGATCGCCGGTTGCCACGCGCGTCACGTCCGCCTCGGACTTCGGCAAAATTCCTCGACGGTCTCGACGACCTGCTGAGCGATGCCGCCCGGCTGATCCCCATGCACCCGCAGCCGGTGATCCTGACCGGCGAATATATCCCGGAGAACTTGCTGCTGAGGTCGCGGGGCGACGATTGGCATCTCGAGGGGTTGATCGATTTCGGCGACGTCCTGACGGGATGGCGCGAATACGACCTGCTCGGCCCAAGCGCCTTCATGTCGGCCGGCCGTCCAGGCCGCGTGCGCAGCCTGTTCGAGGGGTTCGGCTATTCGCGCGCGAAGATCGATTTCGAACTGAAGCGTCGCCTGATGGCGCTGCTACTGCTGCATCGTGCCAGCGATCCCGTCAGGCACATCCGTATCGAGAACTGGCAGGACAAGGCCGACGATCTCGTGCAGCTGCAGGAGTTGATCTGGCCGACAGAGCTCTGAGGCAATGCGCCGCATAAGGATCAGGCGATGAATATATTTCGCCTATAATTTGCGCAATTGTAGTGCTTTGTATGCAATTTCCTCACGCCACCAAATGCGCCGAAGGGACGCTTGCAGAAGTTTTATCCAGTTAAAACAGTGTATTAGCTGTTTGTTAGCGCCCGATTAACCTCTGGCATAATCCTTGCGAATCCCGCTCCAGCCACTCTCACCGCAAGTGTTGGAGCATCCCATGAAGCGTCGTGATTTCCTCAAATCCGTCTCGGGGCTGGCTGCGGGCGCCATGGTGCCGGCACCGGCGATCTGGTCGCCCGCCAAGGCGGACGCCCGCTCCGAGACGCTGCTGATCGTGTCCGAAGGCGGCCCCAACAATCTCGACATCCATGGTGTCGGCACCAATGTGCCCGGCTACGAAGTGTCGTGGAATTGCTACGACCGCCTGATCAGCCACGAGATGAAGAGCGGTCCCAGCGGGGTGCCCTATTACGACCGCGACAAGTTCAAGGGCGAACTCGCCGACGACATGAAGGTCGACGACATGTCGGTGACCTTCAAGCTGAAGAAGAACGCCAAATTCCACGACGGCACGCCGGTGTCAGCCAAGGACGTCAAGTGGTCGCTCGACCGTGCGGTGAGCGTCGGCGGCTTTCCGACCTTCCAGATGAGCGCAGGCTCGTTGACCAAGACCGAGCAGTTCGTCGTCGTCGACGACTCTACCGTGCGAGTCGATTTCGCCAAGAAGGACCGCCTCACCATTCCCGATCTCGCGGTGATCGTGCCCTGCGTGGTCAATTCGGAGCTGGTGAAGAAGAACGCCAACGAGAAAGACCCGTGGGGTCTTGAGTATACCAAACAGCAGACCGCGGGCTCCGGCGCCTACAAGGTGACGAAGTGGACCGCCGGCACCGAAGTGATCATGGAGCGCAACGACGAGTGGGTCGGTGGTCCGATGCCGAAGATCAAGCGCGTGATATGGCGCATGGTTCCGCAGGCCGGCAACCGCCGTGCGCTGCTCGAACGCGGCGACGCCGACATTTCCTACGAATTGCCGTTCAAGGATTTCCAGGAGATGAAGGCGAACGGCAAGCTCAACGTGGTGTCGCTGCCGTTCTCCAACGGCATCCAGTACATCGGCATGAACGTGACGAAGCCGCCATTCGACAATCCGAAGGTGCGGCAGGCTGTGGCCTATGCCATCCCCTACCAGAAGATCCTCGACGCGGTGCTGT
Organism: Bradyrhizobium sp.; assembly: GCA_046349015.1. Taxonomy (GTDB): domain Bacteria; phylum Pseudomonadota; class Alphaproteobacteria; order Rhizobiales; family Xanthobacteraceae; genus Bradyrhizobium. The sequence continues at coordinate 198,655 of JAXMDE010000004.1, forward strand.
TTGGCCTTGCCAATCCGATGTTCGGCGCAGCTGCAGACAAGGCAACCGAAGTCGCCTGGCCGCAGCCGACCAAGTATTTCACCGACATGGAGAAGGCAAAGGCGCTGCTGGCGGAGGCCGGCTACGCCAACGGGTTCGAGACCACGATCTCGTTCGACCTGAACTTCGCCGGCGTCAACGAGCCGCTCTGCGTGCTGGTGCAGGAGAGCCTGGCGCAACTCGGCATCAAGACCACCATCAACAAGATCCCCGGCGCCAACTGGCGCACGGAGCTGACCAAGAAGGAGCTGCCGCTCTACACCAACGTGTTCTCCGGCTGGCTCGATTATCCGGAATACTTCTTCTACTGGTGCTATCACGGCAACAATTCCATCTTCAACACGATGAGCTACAAGTCGCCGGAGATGGACAAGCTGATCGACGGCGCGCGCAATGCGGCCTCGATCGGCGACAAGGCGACCTACGACGCTGACGTCAAGGGCTTTGTCGATCTCGCCTTCAAGGACGTCCCGCGCATCCCGCTGTACCAGCCCTTCGTCAACGTCGCGATGCAGAAGAACATCTCGGGCTATCAGTACTGGTTCCATCGCCGTCTCGACTACCGCGCGCTGGTGAAGGCATAGACCCATGCTGACGATGATCGGCAAGCGGTTGATGTTTGCGATCCCGAGCCTGATCGGGGTCGTGATCGTCACCTTCCTGCTGACACGCGCGCTGCCCGGCGATCCCGCAGCCTATTTTGCCGGCCCGGCAGCGACCAAGGAAGCGATCGAGCAGATCAGGAAGAAGCTCGGCTTCGACAAGCCGCTGGTCGAACAGTTCTTCCGCTATGCCAACGATCTCGCCCACGGCGATTTCGGCAGTTCGCTGACCACGGGCCAGCCCGTCGCGGCGGAAATCCGCAACCGCCTGCCGGCTTCCGCCGAGCTGACGCTGCTCGGGCTGTTTTTCTCGATCTCGATCGCGCTGCCGCTCGGCGTGATGGCCGCCACACGGCCGGGGTCGTGGATCGATCATCTATGCCGGGTGACAACGACAGCCGGCGTGTCGCTGCCGGTATTCTTCACCGGTCTCGTGCTGGTCTATGTGTTCTACTTCCGCCTTGGCTGGTCGCCGGCGCCGCTCGGCCGGCTCGACGTGTTCTATAGCGCGCCGCCGACCGTGACCGGCTTCTATCTGATCGACACGCTGCTGGCCCGCGACTTCGAAGCATTCCGCTCCGCGCTCAGCCAGCTCGTCCTGCCCGCCGCGACACTGGCGATCTTCTCGCTGGCGCCGATCGCGCGCATGACGCGCGCTTCGATGCTGGCGGTGCTGGCCTCGGAATTCGTGCGCACCGCGCGTGCCAGCGGCCTGTCGCCTGTCACCGTGATCGTCACCTATGCCTTCCGCAACGCCATGCTGCCCGTCATCACGACGCTGTCGATGGTTTTCTCTTTCCTGCTCGGCGCCAACGTGCTGGTGGAAAAAGTCTTCGCCTGGCCCGGCATCGGCTCCTATGCCGTCGAAGCGCTGATCGCATCGGACTTCGCGCCGGTGCAGGGATTCGTGCTGACCATGGCGGTCATGTATGTGCTGCTGAACCTCGCTATCGACATTCTCTACGGCGTCATCGATCCGCGCGTCCGGCTGGAAGGCTGAGGAGGGAACATGAGCAGTGTCGCCGCCGATTCCGTCGCCACATCAGAGCCGAAGCGCGGATCCGGTCTCGCCTCGATGTTCGAGCACACCAAATATGTACTCGGCGAGAACAAGGTCACGGCGTTTGCCTTCGGACTATTGGTCGTGATCCTCTTTGCCGCGATCTTCGGTCCCTATGTCGTTCCCTACGATCCGCTCGCGTCCGATACGGCGCAGGCGCTGAAGTCACCTTCGGCCGCGCACTGGTTCGGCACGGATCAGCTGGGCCGCGACATATTCAGCCGTGTCATTGTTGCAACCCGGCTCGACACTTTCATTGCCGTAAGCTCGGTCGCGCTGGTGTTTCTGATGGGTGGCCTAGCCGGAATCGCCGCCGGTTATTTCGGCGGCTGGACCGATCGCATCGTCGGCCGTATCGCCGATACCATCATGGCTTTTCCGCTGTTCGTGCTGGCGATGGGTATCGTCGCCGCGCTCGGCAATACCGTGCAGAATATCATTCTCGCCACCGCGATCGTCAATTTCCCGCTCTATGCCCGCGTGGCGCGCGCCGAAGCCAATGTCAGGCGCAATGCCGGCTTCGTGCAGGCGGCGCGGCTTTCCGGCAATGGCGAGTTCCGTATCCTCCTGGTGCATATCCTGCCCAACATCATGCCGATCATGATCGTGCAGATGTCGCTGACCATGGGTTACGCCATTCTCAACGCCGCGGGCCTCTCCTTCATCGGCCTCGGCGTGCGGCCGCCGACCGCGGAATGGGGCATCATGGTCGCCGAAGGCGCGGGCTTCATGGTCTCGGGCGAATGGTGGATCGCGCTGTTCCCCGGCCTTGCCTTGATGATCGCCGTGTTCTGCTTCAACTTGCTCGGCGATGGCCTGCGCGACATTGTCGATCCGCAGCGGAGGACGTGATGACGGTGCCTGCTCGGTGCGGTCGTACCGCTCCACCACTTTGCATGGGGTTGTTTTGCATGTTTTGGGGTGAGGCCCCGCTCGGGAGGCACTCATGACCGCCCAACCGCTGCTCGACGTCAAAGACCTCACCGTCGAATTCACCACCCGCCGCGGCATCGTCAAGGCCGTGCAGCATGTCGACATCGCGGTCGGCAAGGGTGAGACGCTCGGCATCGTCGGCGAGTCCGGCTCCGGCAAGTCGGTCACGTCGTATGCCGTGATGCGCATCCTCGATCGCGCCGGCAGGATCGCCGAGGGCTCGGTGATGTTTTCGGGCATCGATGTCAAGGGCGCGAGCGAAGGCGAGATGCGTGACTTGCGCGGCCGGGAAATCTCGATGATCTTTCAGAACCCGCGCGCGGCGCTGAATCCCATCCGCAAGGTGGGCGACCAGATCGAGGACGTGCTGCGCCAGCATGTGCAGCAGTCGCAGGTCGGCGATCGCGGCGAGAAGGCAATCGAGGCGCTGGAGCAGGTCAAGATCGCTCGCCCACGCGAGCGCTACCACGCCTATCCCTTCGAACTGTCGGGCGGCATGTGCCAGCGCGTCGTGATCGCGCTGGCGCTGACCTGCAACCCGCGGCTCCTGATTGCCGACGAGCCGACCACCGGCCTCGACGTCACCACGCAAAAGGCGGTGATGGACCTGATCGTGGAACTGACCCGGCAGCGCGGCATGTCCACGATCCTCATCACGCATGATCTCGGGTTGGCTGCCGCCTATTGCGACCGGGTGGTGGTGATGGAGAAGGGCCATGTGGTCGAGACTGCGAAGTCGGCCGACATCTTCGCGAGGCCCGAGCACCCCTACACCCGGAAGCTGATGCGCGCGACGCCGCGCATCGGCGTGTCCCTGCGCGATCTGTTGCCGGAAGAAGAGGCGGCGGCTGCCAAACCCGCGGCTGCGAAGGCCCCGCAGCCTGCGGACAAATCGGAAAAGCCGCTTCTTCTCGTCGACAAGCTGGTCAAGGAATATCCGCGCCAGGGCGCCACTGCCGTGCTCGGAAAGCTGTTCGGCCGCAAGCCGCCGATCGAGCAGGACGTGTTTCGTGCCGTCGACGGCATCAGCTTTTCCGTCGGCCATGGCGAGAGTGTCGGCCTCGTCGGCGAATCCGGCTGCGGCAAGTCGACGACCTCGATGATGGTGATGCGGCTCCTCGACCAGACCTCGGGCCGCATCGTTTTCGACGGCGAGGAGATCGGCGCCATCATGCCGCAGGCCTTTGCGCGGCTGCCGCTGCGCAAGAGCATCCAGATGGTGTTCCAGGACCCGACCGACAGCCTCAACCCGCGGTTCACCGCGGCGCGTGCCATCGCCGACCCGATCATGCAGCTCGGCGATATCAGGGGACGCGATGCCTTGCGCGCCCGCTGCGAGGAGCTCGCCGGCCTCGTCGGCCTGCCGGTCAATCTGCTCGACCGTTTCCCGCATCAGCTCTCCGGCGGCCAGAAGGCCCGCGTCGGCATTGCGCGAGCCATCGCGTTGCATCCAAAGCTCGTGATCCTGGACGAGCCGACGGCGGCCCTCGACGTCTCCGTGCAGGCGGTGGTGCTGAACCTGTTGCAGGATCTGAAGCAGTCGATGGGCATGAGCTATTTGTTTGTCTCCCATGATTTGAATGTGGTGCGCCTGCTGTGCGATCGTGTCATCGTGATGCGGACCGGGCGAATCGTGGAGCAGGGAACTTCCGAAGGGGTGCTCGGCGATCCCCAGGACGCCTACACGCGGCAGCTTCTGGAGGCGATTCCGCATCCGCCGTTGCCCGTGCATTGACGAGGACAAAAGGGAGAAAGCATGGCTGCCGATCCGCTCGACGACTACATCGATGCAGTCGCGAAAGCGCTCGGGCTTCGGGTCGAGGATGCCTGGCGGCCGGCGGTGCGTGCCAATCTCGAAGTCTCGCTGCGGCTCGGCCGCCTGGTCGACGAGTTCGCGCTGCCTGATGAAATCGAGCCGGCCAGTGTCTACACAGCCTGATGCCGCGATGACGGCCGCTTCCGGCAGCATGTCAGCGTCTGACATCGCGCAGGCCGTCGCGGCGCGCAAGATATCGGCGGTCGAAGTCACCGAGGCCGCGCTGGCGCGGATCAGGAAGCACGACCCGTTGCTCAATTCCTTCACCGACGTCACCGCCGAGCGTGCCCGTGCCCGAGCGCGCGAGGTCGATGCCGCGATTGCCGCCGGCAAGAGCGTCGGCCCGCTGGCCGGTGTGCCCTTTGCGGTGAAGAATCTGTTCGACGTTAAAGGCCTCTCCACGCGGGCGGGATCGAAGATCAACCGTGACCTGGCTCCTGCTTCGCGCGACGCCACCCTGATCGAGCGCATGGAAGCGTCGGGCGCGGTCTTGGTCGGCGCACTCAACATGGGCGAGTACGCCTACGATTTCACTGGCGAGAACGTCCATGACGGGCCCTCGCGCAACCCGCATGATCCGACACGCATGTCGGGCGGCTCCTCGGGTGGCTCCGGTAGCGCCGTCGGCGGCCGTCTCGTCCCGATCGCATTGGGCTCGGACACCAATGGTTCGATCCGCGTGCCATCGTCGTTCTGCGGCATTTTCGGCTTGAAGCCGACCTATGGCCGGCTGTCGCGCGCGCGCTCCTATCCTTTCGTCGCGAGCCTCGATCATCTCGGCCCATTCGCGCGCAACGTGAAAGATCTCGCACTTGCCTATGACGCGATGCAGGGACCGGACGCCGATGACGCCGCCTGCACGACGCAAGCGGCCGAGCCGGTGGCCGGACAGATCGAGCGCGGCATCAACGGGCTGAAGGCCGCGGTTGCCGGCGGCTATTTTCAGAAGAACGTATTCCCTGAAGCGCAGGAGGCGGTAGCCCGGGTCGCAAAGGCCCTTGGCGCCACGGAGACGGTCATCCTTCCCGAAGCGGCGCGCGCCCGCGCGGCCGCCTACATCATCACGACGACCGAAGGCGCATCGCTGCATCTCGATCGCCTGCGCCAACGGCCGGAGGATTTCGATCCGGCGGTCCGCGACCGCTTCATCGCCGGAGCCATGGTGCCAGCAGTGCTGGTCGACCGCGCGCAGAAATTCCGCCGCTGGTATCGGGCAAGGGTGCTGGAGTTGTTCAAGTCGGTGGACGTGATCCTGGCGCCCGCCACGCCCTGCGTCGCGCCGAAAATCGGGCAGGCGACCTTCGTGCTCGATGGCGTCGAGTTGCCGGTGCGCGCCAATATCGGCGTCCACACCCAGCCGATCTCCTTCATCGGCCTGCCTGTGGTCGCCGTGCCGGTACCGCTCGAGCCGATGCCGATCGGCGTGCAGATCATTGCCGCGCCCTGGCGCGAGGACATCGCACTGCGGGTTGCAGCTGCGCTGGAAAAGATGGGCGCCGTGGCGGCGCCCGCGCCGCGGGGAATTTGAATGGAGATCGATCTTCCCGATGTGCTCGCTGAAGTCACCGCGCAGTTCCGACGGTATGAGGAGGCGCTGGTCAACAACGATGTTGCCGTGCTCGACGAACTCTTCCGCAAGGACAAGCGCACCCTCCGTTACGGCATCGCCGAGAATCTCTACGGCTATGACGCGATCATGGCCTTTCGTGCCGCGCGCTCGCCCGTTGGGCTGATGCGCAACACTGACAAGACGGTGATCACCACCTACGGCCGCGACACCGCGGTGGCCTCGACGCTGTTCTATCGGGATGCGTGGACCAGTCCGAGAGTGGGCCGCCAGATGCAGACCTGGATTCGTTTCCCCGAGGGTTGGAGAATCGTCGCTGCGCATGTCAGTATCATCGATGAACCGCAGGGTCACAATCCATGAGCCTTGACGATCTTCCCAAGACCCTTGGCTGCAGTGCCGGACCCGAACCGGTGGTGCATCGCATCGACCGGCCGGCATCGCCTCCTGCAAAGATCACCCGCGCGGAGGAACTTCGCCTGCAGCTTGCCGATGAGATCGTGCGCGGGGCGCTTGCGCCCGGTGCGCCGCTGGACGAGACGGATATCGCGCGGCGCTTCAACGTGTCCCGCACGCCGGTGCGCGAGGCGTTGCGGCAACTCGCGGCGAGCGGCCTGGTAGAGGCACGCGCGCATCGCGGTGCGGTGGTGGCGCGGCCGACGCTGGAACGCCTCAACGGCATGTTCGAGGCGATGGCGGAGCTGGAAGCCCTGTGCGCCGGGCTGGCGGCCGAACGCATGTCCGCGGTGGAGCGCGCGCGGCTGGAGGCCATTCATGAGGAATTGCGCGTGCTCAGCCATGCCGGCAATCCTGAGCGATTTCATTCGGTCAACGAGCGCTTTCACAATGCGATCTATGCCGGCTCGCAGAACGACTATATCGCCGAAATGACGCTTGCAACGCGCGTTCGCGTGCAGCCGTTCCGCCGCGCCCAGTTCCGCAATCTCGGGCGACTGGCGAAGTCGCACGCCGAGCACGACCGTGTCGTCGTGGCGATCATGCGCGGCGACCGCAACGGCGCTGCGAACGCGATGCGAGCGCATATCGAGCTGGTGCGCGGGGAATACGAAATTTACGCAGTGTCGGTGTAGCTACTCGCGCTCATTATTCCGCCGCCTGCCTCGCCGTGAACGCGCGCCAGCCGCCGAACGAGGAGATATCGCGCGCGTCGTTCACCGCCGTTTGCTCCACGAGAAATCCCTTGACGCCGCGGCCGTCGGCAAGGCGTACGGTTCCGATCGACAGCGGTGGCGGGATCGCGTTGACGAACTTGCCGAAGGACGCCGCCGACAATGCCCACAGTTCGAGTTTGATCGCGCTGCCTGCGCCTGCATCGACACGCAGCATGCCGGGCTTTGGCGGCGTGGTGTCCAGCGCATAGAGCCTGTAGTCCGGCGCGGTGACGGTTTCTTCCAACAGCCGTCCGCCCAGCGCCAGCAATTCGCCGTTCAACGCCATACCCGACAAATGCGCGCCGACCACGGCGATCGCGATCTCGTCACCGCTTGTTGCGGGCAGGGAAGCCAGATCCGGCAGCTTCAAGCCCTTGGCGCCGACGGCCATGCCTGTATCGGCGTGGAACACGCGGCCGATGCTTGCCAGCCGCGCATCGTTGCCGGCAGGCGCCAGCAGGGTGATGCCGAAAGGAATGCCGTCGGTGCGCATCGCGGCCGGCAGCGCCAGCCCGCAGAGATCGAGCAAGTTGACGAAATTGGTGTAGGTGCCGAGCCGGCTGTTGAGCTCGACCGGGTTCGCCAGCACCTGTGCGGTCGAATAGGCCGTCGGCGCGGTCGGCAGTACGATGGCGTCTAGGTCGGCGAAAGTACGCGCCGCGACGGCGCGCAGGGACTGCAGGCGATACAGCGCTGAGAAGGTTTCGGCTGCGCTCAGCCGGGCGCCGGCCGCCGCGATCTCGCGCGTCACGGGATGGATTGCATCCGGCGACGAGGCCAACAGGTCACGAATCACGAGATAGCGCTCGGCAACCCATGGTCCCTCGTAGAGCAGCCGCGCGGTCTCGTAGAACGGCTCGAGATCGAACTCGACGAGCGCCGCGCCGAGTGCCGTCCAGCGCCGCAAGGCTTCGTCATAAGCCCGTTCGGAGTGCCGGTCGCCGAAGAAGATCAGTTGGCCAGGGCGCGGAATGCCGAGCCGGAGTTTTCCAGGAATCGCCGTCAGCTCCCCGAGCGGCCGGTCGCGCGAGAAGGGATCGCCGCTGTCGGGCGCAGCCATCGCCTGTAACGCGGTGATCGCGTCGTCGACGGTGAGCGAGAACACGGAGACACAGTCGAGCGTGCGGCACGCCGGCACGACGCCCGCCGTGGAAATCATGCCAAGGCTTGGCTTCAGGCCGACGATGTTGTTGAGCATCGCTGGCACGCGGCCGCTGCCGGCGGTGTCGGTTCCGAGCGCGAACGGCACGAGACCGGCCGCCACCGCCACGGCCGATCCCGAACTCGATCCGCCCGGGATGAGGTCGCCGCGGATCGGATTGACGGGAATGCCATAGGGCGATCGCGCGCCGACGAGGCCGGTTGCAAACTGGTCGAGATTGGTCTTGCCGACGACAATGGCGCCGGCCGCGCGCAGCCTTGCCACTGCGGTTGCGTCCTTTGCCGGGCGATAGGCGAAGGCCGGGCAGGCGGCCGTGGTTGCCATTCCGGCGGCGTCGATATTGTCCTTCACCGCGACCGGCACGCCGAAGAGCGGCAGGCCGGTGGCATCCCGCTTCGCCAGGTCCTCGGCTTCCGCAATCGCCTCTTGCTCGTTGCGTAGCTCGATGAAGACGGCGGGATCGTCGTGTTCGCGGATCCTCCGAAAGCTGCGCGCCACGGTATCCGCAGGCGAGGCCGATCCGTCCCGATGCGCGGCCACGATCGCAGCTATCGTTTCGGCCACCTGCATCTCCCCTCGAGACAAAATCCGCCTTGTCACCTTCGCTCGGATCTAAGCAAGCGATGTGCCATTGTGTACATCACCCGACCCGGGCGATCCTATAGAATTATATTTATTATCATATACTTATTCAAAATCGGATCGGGACCATTTTGAGGGCCTGGCGCGGCATATGCCTATAAATTGGGCGGCGCGACCGTCCTGGGGCGCCATCGCTGGTCCCGGGATCAATCGAACCAACGGTACATTCTTCGCTCCAAATTCACTTTTTCGCGGTATCGCATCACCGGAGATCCTCGTGCCGCGAAGTGTGCACGAACAAGGTGTGACCGCTAATGGCACAATCTGAAAGTGCAAGTGACCAGCTCAAGCAATACCTGGCGCAACTCGCGCCACAGGTGCGTGGGCGGCTGCTTGCCGAACTTGAGCGGCTGCACCTGGAGGGCGAAGACCTCCCGCGTCTGGAGGAGCTGATCGCCTCGCTCCGCGCCGAGCTCATCGCCGCCGGGCAGAGTCACGACCGCCTCGGCAATTCCGGCCGCTATTTCTTTCAGCCACTGGAGCCCGTGCTGGTCGATCGCGCGCCGGAACGCGCCAACAGCGGGCAGATCGCGCGCGGATCGCTCGCGCCGATCTGGGACATCCTGGCGGAAGAGCTGCTGACGACCATGGCGCGGGAATACATTGAGAAGGCCGACAAGGCGATTTCGGTGAACAACCGTCCGGAAGCGGACAAACTGGCCTCGGCCTTCAGAAAAAAGGTGTTGGGCTATCTGCAGGGGACGATCCGCTCGGCCGATGGCGTTGCGATCCTGCGGCAAAGCCTCAAGAAATATACGAGTTCGCCGGCAGCCTTCGACGATCTTGCGAAAACGTTCACGGTGCTGCAGCAGAGCGAGGCCCTTGCAGCATTTGCGGCGGCGCTGCCCGCCAAGATCAAGAAGTTGGAGGGGCAGGCCTTCACCAAGGTGCTGCAGCAGCTCAACGCGCTCAAGGCCAAGAACGGCGATGCCGTGCCGTTCGCGCTGACGATCATTGCAAGGCGCCTCGATACGCCGTGGCAATTGGTCCATCTCGCCACCAAGACCGTCGAAAGCAAGGCGCCCGAGGCGATATCCGCCACGCCGTTCGCCATCGCCGTCTCGATGACGCTCGATCAGATCGACGAGAAGCAATTGCTGCTGCGCGTGGCGCTCAGGAACAATCGCATTGTGATCGCCAAAGGCATCCTGCGCGAGATCTATGCCATCGAGAAGGCACTCAAGTCGCGCATCGAGCTGGGCAATTCCGATTGGGGCAACCGGCTGCGCGATTCGATGGCGGCTGTCGCAGCCGCACTCGATGCGGAGGTCGAGCGCAGCCGCGCCCATGTCGGAGGCCTGTCGCATGTCCTGGAATCGTCCGCCCTGCGGCCGATGCTGTCGCTGAAGGAGCGGCTGGGAGAGGCGGTGCGCAAAGGCCGGGACGTGCTCGCGGATATTCTGCCGGCCTGATCGTTCGCGCCCCGCAATCACGGCGCACAGATGAAACTCGCGGCCAGATTTACCTTGCCCCCTTGATAGTGCGGCCAGGCCGGCCATTGGCACAGCGGCAGCGCACGCTGGATTTCGAACGCAGGTGCTTCGACCTTCTGCTCGATCACCTCGAGATTGCCGGGCGCCTTGCCGCTTTCCACCCAATCGACCAGCACGTTCAGCATGTCGACATTGGCCGGTGCCCCCGAGCCGACATGATCGACGCCGGGCGCGGTGTAGAGACGCGCGAACTCCACGGTCTTCTCCTTGCCAAGCGCCTTCTGCACGTTTTCGAAATAGCGGATTCCCGCATAGGGGCTCTGGGCGTAGTCGGCCATGTGCTCGAGGATCACGAGCCTGCCGCCGCGCGCGGCGAAACGGCTGAGATCGGGATTGGTCGAATCCATCAGCTGGGAGACTTCCAGCACGCGCTGCTTGAAATCCTCCGGCTTGTATTTGGTCACATCAAGCTTTGGATCGCGCGCGAACACGTATTGCATGCCACCTGCACCGTAGACCCAGGCGATGCCGTTGGTTGGCGCCGGCGGCTGCGCGGGCGCTGTCGAGCCCAACCACCAGGCTTTCCAGCCGCCGGTCGGGCCAAAGGACGGTGTGTTCTCGCCCGACACGCCCCAGCCCGGATAGTCATCGAGGCCATTGGCAAGCGGAAAGGAGAACTTGTACGTCGCATGAAGCGTGTTGATCGCCGCAACCTGCGCCTCGCTCAGGCATTCGTCGCCGCTCTGGCCGGCAGCGCAGCGAAGGGCGTCTGCGCGGAATTTCGCCTTGCACCCGACTGGATCCTGCACCAGCCCGTCTTCCGAGCCGTCAGCCTTGTCGCAGGCCGCAAGCACCGCCTTCGCGACGAACTCGATCTGCGCTGGGCGAATCCAGCCATCCCCCATGGTCGCCAACCCTGCCTTTGTTCCGGCATGCTGCAGCCCGACCCAGTTGATGACGGGCACGCGGGAAAAAATCCCGTCGAAATCGTCGGGATAGCGCTGCGCCATGGTCAGCCCCTCGCGGCCTCCCTCCGAAGATCCCATGAAATAGAGTTTGGCCGGCGGGTTGCCGTAAGCACGCACCATCAGCGCGACGGCCGCATCGCGCACCTTCTTGTACGATTTGTGCGCAAAATTCTCGAACGCCTCGTCGTTGAGCGCGAACAACTGCGGCGGCTCGCCGGGCTTCGTTTCGTGGCCGGAGTCGGTTCCATAGGTGACGAAGCCGCGCGCCAGCGGCGACGCGGCACCGAACGGCGAGGCCGGCGGCAGCCCAAGGCCGGTGATCAGCACGCCGTTGAAGCCGCCGCCGCCAAGTTGCAGCGAACGGCCGTTCCACTCCGTCGGCAGGTTGACCTGAAAGCGGATTGGCGGCGCGTTGGAATCAGTCGGCTCGATGTGGCCGAGCACCTTGCACAATTCGGGCAGGGCCGGGACGATGCGGGTCAGTGGCGTCGGCCCTCTGTCCGCGACGGCGAGCGCTGAGGCCGGCTGCATCGCCGCGGAGTCGATCCGCACCGCGTTCTCCGCAGGTCCGGCAAGGCCGCTGCAGGTGGCGGCGGGATCGCCTTTCAGCCCGGCTGCCGCGACCTCGGTGGGAGGAAATGATGCGGTAACAAGGAAAGCCAGCACAGCGCACGCATGCACGTCGGTCCACAGGCCTTGCATCGCTTCCTCCCGCTGTTGGCGTTCGCGTATTGTCTCGCGATGCTGCCAGCATGGCAGGCGCAATGTGGGCGTCAAGGAGCTAGCTCGTCACCTTGCTGCTGCCCTGGGTGATCAGCCGCGCGGGGCGCTGGTCGCGGAGGTAGATCCATAGCCAGCTCAGGGCGACGCCGAGGCGGTGGCGCAGCCCGATCAGGAAGTAGATGTGAGCGATGCCCCATATCCACCACGCGATGGTGCCGCGCAGCTTGAACTTGCCGAAATCGATGACCGCGAGCCGCTTGCCGATCTGCGCCAGGCTGCCGGCATGCTTGTAGCGAAATGGCAGCAGCGTCTTGCCGGCGAGTCGCGCCTTGATGGTTGACGCGACGTAGCGGCCTTGTTGTTTCGCGGCCGGCGCGATGCCAGGCACCGGATTGCCGTCGGGTCCCTTGATGGTGGTGGTGTCGCCGATGGCAAAGACGTCGGCATGGCCGGGCACGGTCAGGTCGGGCTCGACCTGCAAGCGATAGGCGCGATCGTGTGGTGCCTTCAGCCACTCGGCGGCGCGCGAGGCGCGTACGCCCGCGGCCCAGATCAGCGTACGCGCGGCGAGCCGTTTGCCGCCATAGATGACGCCTTCGGCGGAACATTCGGTGACGGCCTCGCCCAGCATCACCTCGACGCCGAGTTTTTCCAGCGAGCGCTGCGCGTAGGCGGACAGATCCTCGGGAAATCCGGCGAGCACGCGCGGGCCGGCCTCGATCAGCACCACGCGCGCCTTGCGCGTATCGATGTTGCGAAAATCCGGCGGCAAAGTATCGCGCGCCATGTCGGCAATGGTGCCGGCCATCTCGACGCCGGTGGGGCCCGCGCCGATGATGACGAAGGTGAGCAGCGCCGCCAGCCTGTCCGGGTCGGTTTCGCGCTCCGCGCGCTCGAAGGCGACGAGGATGCGCCGCCTCAAGGTCGTCGCGTCTTCCAGCGTCTTCAGCCCCGGCGCGAACGGCTCCCACTCGTCATGGCCGAAATAGGCGTGGCGCGCGCCGGTGGCCAGCACCAGCGTGTCGTAGGCGATAGCGCCGCCGTCATCGAGCAGCACGCGCTTGCCGGCGGGATCGACGCCGTTGACGTTGGCAAACAGCGTCGTCACCTCGGGCCGGTCGCGCAACAGATGACGGATCGGCCAGGCGATCTCGGAGGTGGCGAGCGAGGCGGTTGCGACCTGGTAGAGCAGGGGTTGGAACAGATGATGATTGCGCCGGTCGATCATGGTGATCGTCACCGCAGCGCCGGAGAGGCGGAAAGCGGTTTCCAGCCCGCCGAAGCCGGCACCGACGATCACCACGTGATGCGGTCTTGGCGTCGCCTCGCCCATGGCGTCCCTGCCTCCGTTCGCCATTGATTATGCCTGCATCTGGCGGCCTGTTCCAAGACGCATTCGCCGATCGGCCGATAGCAAAGCGTAATCAGCCGGTATTTCTTTGCCCGCGAAAAAAGTCGCCACCCTGCGAATCCTTTTCCCTGCCTCAAACGTCCTGGCAGGACGAGGCAAAACAAGGAGACCGCCATGCGACGAACCCTGATCCGCTACAAGACAAAGCCCGAATCGGCTGACCGCAATGCCGAACTGGTGCGAGCGGTCTTTGCCGAATTGCAGGCTGCCAAGCCCGAGGGCGTGCGCTATCTTACCTTGCGGCTCGAGGACGACAGTTTCGTCCATATTGTCGAGACCGCGGCGGAGGACGGCTCCAGCCCGATCCCGAAGCTGAAGGCGTTTCAGGAATTTCAGGCCGGGATCCGTGAGCGTTGCACCGAGCCGCCGGCACCGCGGGCGGCGACCGTGGTGGGCAATTACAGGATGCTGAACGAGACCTGATGACATCACCCCAGCCAGTACCGGCCTCGGTCGATTTCGATCGCTTCCTGGCAGCCATGCGGCCAAGGCTGCATCGCTATTGTGCGCGCATGGTCGGCTCGGCCATCGACGGCGAGGACGTGCTGCAGGATGCGCTGGTCAAGGCGGTGCAAGCCTTTCCCGCCGCAGGGCCGCTGCGTCATCCCGAAGGCTGGCTGTTTCGGATCGCGCACAACACGTCGCTGGATTTCCTGCGCCGCCGGAGCCGGCTGTCTGCCATTTTTTCGGACGCGGAGCCCGACATGATCGCCGACGAAGTGGATGCGGTCACGAGCCGCCAGATTGCGAGCGCTTCCTTGCGCACCTTCATGCACCTGCCGGAGACCCAGCGCGCCTGCGTGATCCTGTCGGACGTGCTTGGCTGCTCCCTGGGCGAAGTCTGCGACGTCATGGATGCAAGCCTGCCCGCGGTGAAGGCCGCGCTGCATCGCGGACGTGCCCGGCTTCGCGAGTTGGCGAACGAACCGGAGGACGCGACTCAGCCAAAGCTGTCCGAAGCCGAACGGGCGCAGTTGGCCGCCTATGTTGCGCATTTCAATGCGCGCGATTTTGAAGCCATCCGAGCCATGATTGCCGATGATGTCAGGCTTGAACTTGTCAACCGGACGCGCATGCGCGGCAAGGGCGAAGTCGGCAGGTACTTTGGCAATTATTCCGGCGCCACCGACTGGCGCCTCGTGTCCGGGCTGGTCGAGGGCCGTCCGGCCATCCTGGTGTTCGATGCGGACCGGCACGATGCGCCGGCAAGATATTTCATGCTGCTGGGCTGGGACGGCGACAAGGTCGCCACCATCCGCGACTTCCGCTACGCGCCCTATGTCATCGAAAGTGCCGAATACCTGGCTGCCGTGTGATTTTGCAAGCGCAGGACCGTCCGATCGGGCTTGCCCGGGGGCGGGCCGCTACTCGAGCTCGACCTTCCCCGCATAGCCGCAGTAGCCGTGAACCTCCACCCCGTCGGTCCCGCCCTTCATGTGCGACAGATGAAACTGGCGCCAGCCCATGCAATCGCCCGCGATGCAGTGATACATCTTTTCGGAGTTCTCAAACCCGTCGGTGATCGTGTTGTGCTTGCGGTTGCTGTTGTCGATGCGCACGAACGGACACCATTTGGTACGCGCGACCTTGTTGCTGATCAGCATGAGAACCCCTCCATCCGCCGCGAGGATGAACAGCGACAGGTTAAACGGGTCTGAAATTGCCTATCCGCAGTAATCCGGTCCGGAATAGTCCGGTCCGGAGTAATCCGGATAAAGCCCGTCAAAGCCTCGGCGCGGGGACCGTTCTCGGCTGCGGCAACACGCCTTGCCGACAGGCACTATAATTCTTGATTTCCCCGTCGACCCTGAATTATGGTGCAGGTCATTGGGCATAGGCCGAAGGTTCAAGGACGGACCTTGCGGTTCGTGCTTGCTGCAGGTCGTCGCATTTGCGCAGAAAACACGTCTCTTTATAAAAGCCCGCGCGCCAGGTCCTGCCATCTGGGCCGAGAGGGTTGGTTCGTAACACGGAGGGGAAACGTATATGAAAAGAGCATTCTGGCTGGCGGGTATCGCCGCTCTGGCGCTGGCCCAGCCCGCGGCCGCGGCCGACACCATCAAGATCGGCTTCGTCTCGACCTTCAGCGGTCCTGCCGCCGCCATCGGCAACGACATGCGCAATTCCTTCGAGCTCGCGCTCGACCACATGGGCCGCAAGATGGGCGGTATCCCCGTCGAGGTGATCTACGAAGACGACGGCCTGAAGCCCGACGTCGGCAAGCAGAAGACCGAAAAGCTGATCCAGTCCGACAAGGTCGATTTCATCGCAGGCTACATCTGGTCCAACGTGCTGCTCGCCTCGCTCAAGACCGCCGTCGATTCCAAGACCTTCCTGATCTCGGCCAACGCCGGCCCCTCGCAGCTCGCCGGCGAACTCTGCTCGCCTTACGTGTTCTCGACCTCCTGGCAGAACGACCAGACGCCGCAAGCGATGGGCACCTACATGAACCAGAAGGGGGTCAAGTCGGTGTTTCTGATCGGCCCGAACTATGCGGCGGGCAAGGACATGCTCGCGGGCGTCAAGAGCACCTTCAAGGGTGAGGTCAAGGGCGAGGAATACACAGTCTGGCCGAGCCAGCTCGACTTCTCCGCCGAGCTGACCAAGGCCAAGGCTTCCGGCGCGGAATCGATCTTCGTGTTCTATCCCGGTGCCGCCGGCGTGCAGTTCCTTAACCAATATGCCCAGGCCGGCCTCAAGCAGCAGATGCCGCTCTACACCGCCTTCACCATCGACGAGCTGTCGCTGCCGCTGCAGAAGGAAAACGCGCTCGGCGTGCCCGGTGCGCAGGAGTGGGTCAACGACCTGCCCAACGAGGAGAATAAGCGCTTCGTCGCCGACTATCGCAAGAAGTACACCGGCCTGCGTCCGACCTACTACGGCGCCCAAGCCTACGACGCCGCCCAGCTGATCAACAGCGCCGTGGTTGCGGTCAAGGGCGACATGACCAAGAAGGACGACATGAAGGCGGCGATGGAGAAGGCCAACTTCAAGTCGCTGCGCGGTTCGTTCAAATACGGCAACAACCACATCCCGATCCAGAATTTCTATCTGCAGGACGTGGTCAAGGATGCCGACGGCCAGCTTTCGCTCAAAACGGTGGCCACCATCGTCAAGGACGATCAGGACCGCTTCCACGACAAGTGCCCGATGAAGTAGCATCGGTGCCTCCGGCGCATGATCTCCGCGACTCTGAGTGCCCTTGCGTGAGATGAAGCGCCCAACAACAATGAGCGGCAGTGCCTTCGCGCTGCCGCTGCTTTTTTAGGGCTGCTGTCAGGCATCGGGGTCCATGCTCGTCGTCGTCGAACAATTTCTCAACGGGTTGCAGTTCGGCCTGCTGCTGTTCCTGCTGGCGGCCGGACTGACGCTGGTGTTCGGCATCATGGATTTCGTCAATCTGGCCCACGGCTCGCTCTACATGATGGGAGCCTATTTTGCCGCGACCTTCGTGGCCTGGACCGGCAATTTCCTCCTCGGCTGCGCGATGGCGCTCGGCGCCACGCTGCTGCTCGGCATCGCGCTGGAATTCGTCGCGCTCAGGCATCTCTACGGCCGCGACCATCTCGACCACGTGCTGGCGACGTTCGGCCTGATCCTGTTCTTCAACGACGCCGTGCGGCTGATCTGGGGCCCGGCGGGCCTCGCGCTGCCGCTGCCGGCCTGGCTGACGGTGCCGGTGCAGATCCTGCCCGGCGTCTATTATCCCGCCTACCGGCTTTCGATCATCGTTGTTGCGCTTCTGGTCGCAGCCCTGCTCTATCTCGTAGTCATGCGCACGCGCATCGGCATGCTGATCCGGGCCGGCGCCTCCAACCGCGAGATGATCGGCGCGCTCGGCATCAATATCAAGTTGCTGTTCACGCTGGTGTTCGGCCTTGGTGCCGCGCTTGCCGGCCTTGCCGGGCTGATGCAGGCGCCGATCCTCACCGTGCAGATCGGCATGGGCGAGAACATTCTCATCCTTGCCTTCGTCGTCATCGTGATCGGTGGCATCGGCTCGATCCGGGGCGCCTTCGTGGCGGCGATCTTCGTCGGCCTCATCGACACGCTCGGCCGCGCCTTCCTGCCGGACCTGCTGCGCAAGGTACTGAGCTCGACTGCGGCATCGACCGCGGCGCCCGCGCTGTCCTCGATGCTGATCTACTTGCTGATGGCCGTCGTGCTGGTCATGCGGCCGGAGGGGCTGTTTCCGGCCGCCAAGCGATGAAGTCCGCCCTCAATCTGAGCAACGTCGTCGTCGCGCTGGTCGTGGCTGGCCTCGTGCTGCTGCCGGTCTATTCGGCGCTGGCGGGCAAGGTGTTCATCCTCACCATGTTCACCCGCATCGTCATTCTGGCGCTGGCGGCGTCGTCCCTCAACCTCATCATGGGTTATGGCGGCATGATGAGCTTTGGCCACGCCGCCTATCTCGGCATCGGCGGCTATGCGGTCGGCATTCTCGCGTTCGAAGGCATCGGTTCCGGGTTCATCCAGTGGCCGGTGGCGCTGCTGGCATCGGCGTTGTTTGCGCTCGTCATCGGCGCACTGTCGCTGCGCACCCGCGGCGTCTATTTCATCATGATCACGCTCGCCTTCGCGCAGATGGCCTATTATGTCGCCTCGGCGCTGTCGCGCTATGGCGCCGACGATGGCCTGACCATCTACAAGCGCAGCAGTCTCGGCGGCGTGATCGACATGTCGAACCGCACGCAGTTCTACTACCTCTGTCTCGCCTGCCTGCTCGGCGGTATCTATCTGATATGGCGTATCGTCAATTCCCGCTTCGGCCTGGTCGTGCAGGGCGTGCGCTCAAACGAGCAGCGCATGCAGGCGATCGGCTTCCATTCCAACCGATACCGTCTCGTCTGCTTCGTCATTTCAGGCGCAATCTGCGGCCTCGCCGGCGCGCTGCTCGCCAACAACACCGATTTCGTCAGCCCTGCGGTGATGTACTGGACGCGCTCCGGCGAGCTCATGGTGATGGTGATTCTGGGCGGTATGGGCACGCTGTTTGGGCCCGTCATCGGCGCCATCATCTTCCTGGTGCTGGAAGAGCTGCTGTCGCAGGTCACCGAATACTGGGCGTTGATCATGGGGCCGCTGTTGCTCCTGATCGTGCTGTTTGCGCGCGGCGGCATCATGGGCCTGCTCCGGAGGTTCTCCCGTGGTTGAGCATCTCTTGCGCGTCGAAAATCTGGTGCGGCGGTTCGGCGGCCTTGTCGCCACCGACAATCTCTCGCTGGACGTCATGCCGGGCGAGCTGCATGCCATCATCGGCCCTAACGGGGCCGGCAAGACCACGCTGATCAGTCAGCTCACCGGCCAGTTGATGCCGAATTCCGGCAGCATTCGTTTCGCGGGGCAGGACATCACCACGCTGTCTTCCTACCGCCGCAGCAGCCTCGGGCTGGCGCGCTCGTTCCAGATCACCTCGCTGCTGCGCGACTTCACCGCAGCCGACAATGTCGCGCTCGCCGCGCAGGCCCATGCCGGCCACTCCTACCGCTTCTGGGCCAACGCCAGGCGCGAGCGGCCGCTGCGTGACGCTGCGCACGCCGCGCTCACGCGGGTGGGTCTGGCAAAGCGCGCCGATGTGATGGTCTCCGAACTCAGCCATGGCGAGCAGCGCGAGCTGGAGCTGGCAGTCGCGCTCGCCACCAATCCGCAATTGCTGCTGCTCGACGAGCCGATGGCCGGCCTCGGCGTCACCGAGTCCCAGCGCATGGTGGCGCTGCTGAAGGAGTTGCGCAAAGAGGTCACCATCGTGCTGGTCGAGCACGACATGGAGGCGGTATTCGCGCTCGCCGACCGCATCACGGTGCTGGTGTATGGCCGCGTCATTGCCTGCGGCAAGCCCGAGGAGATCCGCACCAACGAGGAAGTCAAACGCGCCTATCTCGGCGACCAGCATGCCGTGACGCGCCAGGGATGAACGGGATGGCCGAAACCCTGCTCGAAATCGATGGGATCGAAACCTGCTATGGCCTGAGCCAGGTTTTGTTCGGCCTGCAGCTCACCATCAAGTCCGGCGAGATGATCGCCCTGATGGGCCGCAACGGCATGGGCAAGACCACCACGATCCGCTCCATCATGGGCCTGACGCCGGCGCGATCGGGTGCGATCCGCTTTGCCGGCCAGGACGTGCGGAAGTTGCCGTCCTACAAGATCGCGCAGCTCGGCATCGGCCTTGTGCCCGAAGGCCGGCAGATTTTTCCGAACCTCAGCGTGCGCGAAAATCTCGTCGCGGCGTCGGGCAACCGGCTGGCCGCCAAGGACCCATGGACGCTGGAGAAAATCTACGCGCTGTTTCCGCGCCTGTCCGAACGCGCCGGCAACATGGGCGTCACGTTGTCGGGCGGCGAGCAGCAGATGCTCGCCGTCGGTCGCGCGCTGATGACCAATCCGAGACTGCTGATCCTCGACGAGGCGACCGAAGGCCTTGCCCCGCTGATCCGCGAGGAAATCTGGAACTGCCTTTCGATGCTGAAGCAGCAGGGCCAGTCCGTGCTGGTCATCGACAAGAACGTCGGCAACCTCGCCAGGATCGCCGACCGCCACTACATGATCGAGCGCGGCCGCACGGTGTGGAGCGGCACGTCGGAGCAGCTCCTGGCCGAGCCCGAGCTGCAGCACCGCTATTTGGGGATCTGAGACACCGTCGTCCCGCCGCATCGTCTGGCTCATTAAGGATGTCGCGCGCGCCAGCCGCAACTGAAAATGGCGGGTTGGGCCGGATAGGCCCGGTTAACTATACCGAACTCAACGCGAGCACTCCGAAAGCCCGTCGAATATAATGCGGGTTTCAGAGGCTTTGATATGAACGAGCAATTTTTTCACGACCGCGCAAAGACGGTCCGCGAGCTCGCCGAACGGGCAGACCCGCATACCAAGCGGCGGCTGCTCGAACTCGCCAGCCGCTACGAGAAGAAGCCGCGCCCGCCGACGCCTCTTCCGGTGCAGCCCAAGCCCCTGAACAACGCGGTCGGGCTCGTCGAGGAAATCCTCTCCATCCCCAGCGGCGACCTCAGCGCACTGGTCGATCGCGACGAAAATCGCGTGGGTGGTCCCGCAGCGCCAATCCTCACGACTCGCCTTCTCTCCGAGGTTATTCGGGGCCGTGGCGAGAAGTGATGGCGACGACGACGCCGCTCAAAACATCTCGAAATATTCGCGGTGCTCCCAGTCCGACACTTCGGCCTGGAAGCGCTCGATCTCGAAATTCTTGATGTGCACATAATAGTCCACGAACGCCGGACCCAACGCCTCCCGGAAGAACGGATCGTCGTTGAGCGCAAACACGGCTTCGCGCAGGCTCTTGGGCAGCAGCGCCGCCTTGGTCTCGTAGGGCGTGTCCGCCGATGGCCCGGGATCGAGCTTGCGGTCGACGCCGTCGAGGCCCGAGAGGATCTGCGAGGCCATGTAGAGATAGGGATTGGCCGCGGGCTCGCCGATCCGGTTTTCCAGCCGTGTCGCAGCCTCGCCTGGGCCACCGAGCACGCGGATCATGACGCCGCGATTGTCGCGGCCCCAGATCGCGCGATCCGGCGCCAGCGAATAGGAGCGGTAGCGCTTGTAGCCGTTGATGGTCGGCGTGGTGAAGACGGTCGACGCGCGCGCGTGCTCGAGCAGGCCGGCGAGATAATGCTTGCCGAAGTCGCTCAGTGTTTCGCCCTTGTCTTTCGCCATGAACGCGTTCTCGTTCGTGCTGCGCGACACCAGCGATTGATGCAGGTGCCAGCCGCTGGCGAAAGCGTTGGGAAGCTTCGGCCGGCACATGAAGGTGGCGTGATAGCCGTGCCGCCGCGCGATCTGCTTCACGGCCGCGCGGAACAGCACCATGTTGTCGGCGGGTGCGAGGCCCTTTGCTGGTTGGAAGGTGAATTCGCACTGGCTCGGGCCGAACTCGAGCTCGACCGAGCGCAGGGGCAGCCCCAATGCCAGCACGTCGCGGCGGATGATTTCCAGCGCCGGCTCCATCTGGTCGTAGCGCTGCTCGGTCAGATATTGATAGCCGTGCGAAAGCAGGCTGACCGTTGGCGGATTTCCCGGCTGGCCGGCATCTTCCGGCGCCATCTTCGCGTCTTCCAGCTTGAAGAGGTGGAATTCGACCTCGAGGCCCGCGACGAAATCGTAGCCGCGCTTTGCAAGCCGGTCGAGCACGCCTGCGTAAAGTCCGCGCGTCGAGAACGGCACCGGGCGGCCGTCCTGGAAGTAGATATCGCACAACACCCATCCCGTGGCGGGCGCCCACGGCAGCACGCGGAAGGTGGTGGGATCGGCGACCATCAGGGCGTCCGCGGCGCCTTCCATCTCTTTCATGCCGAAACCGCCGCCGGCAGTGAACACCGGAAACGCCGTGCGGTGCGCGGTGTCCTTGGCGAGCAGGGTCGTCGTGAAGGAGCAGCCGCTCTCCAGCGAGGCGACCGCTTCGCTCGCGATCAGCGTCTTGCCGCGCAAAATGCCGTGCTGGTCCGCAAAGACGAGGCGGACGACTTCGAGCTCGCGCTCCTCGACGATACGGGCGAGGCGGTTCGCCGCCTCCTTCTGCTCGGCCGACCACAGGCCGTGGCGCTCCACGAAACTCAACGCAGTTACCCCCAGTGCCTAGTCCGTCACTCCGGGTTCGATGCTGCGCATCGTCCCGGAAATGACGGTGCCACAACTACTCCGCGGCCGTAAGGTGCGCCACCTTGCCGGCGATCTCGCTCGGCACCGGCACCGCCCAGGGTGCGCCGCGCCGGCGCTTCACATCGACTTCCATCCAGTAGATTTCCCACCCCTGCGTCGGCCCGATGCCGTCCATGGTCGCCGGACCCTGGATCGACCGCGCATGGGCTTCGTCCAGGAACAGCATCGGCTTGTCGCCGCTGGCGACCTTCTCGATCTCCTGCCGCAGCAGGCGGCGATACTGGACGATCGCCTTGTCGCTCTGGCCGAGATGTTCTTTGGTGCGGTCCTGGATCGCGCCCATCGATTCCACCGCCCACTGGTCGTGCACGTTGATGTCGGCGCCCATGCCGGTATAGGTCGACGTCGCCTGCTCGTGCGGATCGAAGCCGTAATCGTTGCTGCGGTTCTTGCGCGAGATGTAATCGGGCAGCTCATAGAGCTCGAGCCGCTGCGCGCGCATCTTCTTCTTGTCGACCGGTGTCGTGAAGCTGGTGAAGACCGCATACCAGTAGCAGTTCTCGTCATCGATCGGCACGTGCCACTGCGTGATCGTCATCTCCGTGCTCATGGGGAGGACGAAGCCGTGCGGGAACAGCTGGTTGGTGACGCGCACATGGGTGCGCTCGGCGTCGAGCTCGCGTAGCGTGATCAGGCGCAGGCCGTATTCGGTGTGCTCGACATTGATGATGGGACGATCGTATTCGCGCATGATCTTCGTCATCGGCAGGTCGGTGCCGGCCGACGCGCTGCGGAACTGCTTGCCATAGGCATTCGAGGTATCTTCGTCCTCGAAGAAGCGATGCAGATAGGATGCGTGGGCGGGATCGATGCCGACCTCCAGCGCCTGCAGCCAGTTGCAGCCCCAGTGGCCCTTGAATGCGAAGGTGTGGCTGTCGGGGGCGACGAACGCGTCGATCTCCGGAAACGCCGGCGGTTCGCCTTCGCCCAGATAGGCCCAGAGAATGCCGGCCTTCTCCACCACGGGATAGGAGCGCTGCCGGATGCCCTTGCAAAGCTGCGAACCGGCCGGCTCTGCAGGCGTATCGACGCATTGCCCGGTCGCGTCGAACAGCCAGCCGTGGAATGAGCAGCGCAGGCCGCCTTGCTCGAGCCGGCCGAAGGCGAGGTCGGCGCCGCGATGGGCGCAGTGCCGATCCATCAGGCCATAGCGGCCCTGCTCGTCGCGGAACAGCACGAGGTTTTCGCCGAGCAGCCTGACCGGCCGCACCGGCCGCGGCCCTTCGAGTTCGTCGACCAGCGCCGCCGGCTGCCAGTACATCCGCATCAGCTTGCCGCAGGGGTCCTTGGCTCCGGTGCGGGTGATCAGGTCATTGGCTTCCTGGCTCATCATGGCGGCGGTCCCTTTCGAGCGTTGTTCGTCTATTGAACAATTGGGCGAATTCTGACATGCATGCGGCGCAAGCACAATATTTCTCTTCCCGGACTTCCCGGATCGCAATGCCAAAACTCAAGCGCGAAGGCGGCGAGGCGCGCGCCACCGATTTCGTCGAAAGCCTCGACCGGGGCCTGCGCCTGCTGCAGGCCTTCGGCGGCACGACCGGCCCGATGACGCTCAGCGACATCGCCCGTGCCGCCGATCTGCCGCGCGCCACCGCGCGCCGCATCCTCTTCACGCTGGAGCGCGGCGGCTTCGTTGCCAGCGACGGCAGGCTTTTCTCTCTGACGCCCCATGTTCTGACGCTCGCCGGCTCCTATCTGCGATCGAACCAGGTCGTCGCCGTGTTGCAGCCGGTGCTCGACAGCATCTCGAGTGCTGCGCAGGAAATCTCCTCGCTCGCGTTGCTCGACGGCGACGAAGTCGTCTTCATCGCCCGCGGCAGCCCGGCGCGCGTGTTCTCCGCCGGCCTCGACATCGGCTATCGCCTGCCGGCCTTCTGCACCTCGGTCGGCCGTGCGCTGCTCGGCCGCTTCGATGACGACGAACTGGCAAGGCGATTGAAAGCGATGCGCCGCGAGGCTCTGACGCCGCAAACGGTCACCGATCCCAAGACGCTGCTGAAGCTCATCCTTGCCGATCGTACCAAGGGCTTTTCGCTCGTCGACCGCGAAGCCGAGCCGCATTTCCGCTCGATCTCGGTCCCCGTTCGCCGCTACGACGGCACCATCGTCGCCGCCATCAACATGGGCGCCCATGTCGACCGCGTGCCGCTGCGGGCGCTGAACGAGCGCTTCCTGCCGTTGCTGCGGGAGGGGGCGGAATCGGTGAAGGACAAGCTGCTGTGAGGCGCGCCTAAACCGAGACGCTGCGCAAGCCGAACGAGCGCGCCTCGTTCTGCAGCACTGGCCGTACCGAATCGATCAGCCGTGCCGCCGCCGCATCGACTGACAGTCCCGCCGTATCCACCACCGCCGCGGCGCGTGAATAGAGCGGCTCGCGGCTCACCAGGATGTTGCGCAATTCCATCATCGCCGAGCGGTCGTCGGCCATCGGGCGCAGATCGCCTTGCTTGCGAACGCGCATCATGTGCTCTTCCGGATCGGCCTTGATCCAGATGGTGTAGAATGAGGACAGGATCAGGTCGAAGGTGAGCGGCTCGGAGACGATGCCGCCGCCAGTGGCCAGCACCATCAGCTCTTTCCGCGACAATAGCTGCTTCAGCGCCGCCTGCTCCATGCGGCGAAAACCTTCCTGACCGTAGAGGGCGATGATCTCGGCGACCGAAAGCCCGTTCTGCGTCTCGATCTCCTTGTTGAGCTCGACAAAGCTCCAGCCGAGCTTCTTCGCCAAAATTCTTCCGAGCGTGGTCTTGCCGGCGCCGCGCAAGCCGATCAGCGCAATGCCGGCAAAGACCGGCGCGCGAACTGCGCTAGCGCCGTGACCGGCGAGAATGTCCTTGGCCTGCGCGATCTGCGCAGGTGACGCCTTGCGCATGAGATCGCGGATGACGGCCCAATCAGGCGCAGGCTCTCCGTCGGGGATGAGATCCTCGATATGCGCTCCCATCGCCTGCGATACGCGGCGAAGCAGCACGATCGAGACATTGCCTTTGCCGCTTTCGAGCTGGGCAATGTAGCGTTCGGAAATGCCCGAGACCTTGGCCAGCACCTTGCGCGACATGCCGCGCAGCGCCCGCGTGGTGCGGACCCGCTGACCGAGTTGTTCGAGGAATCCGGCTTCAGGATCAGGTTTTTCGACCATGTTTCGGCAACATAATGCCGAAAAGGGTTGACATCAAGCAAGCCTGTGGATTTTATGTGCACTATAATTCAAAATCGGTGGGGAGGAGCGTCATGGCACGCGTGGTCATCGGGAGCGCGGCATGAGCATCTATAATGCGGTGACCTGGCTGCTAGACCGCAACGTCGACGAAGGCCGCGGCGGAAAACTCGCCTTCACCGACACCGTCTCCGAACTCACCTATGGCGAATTGCAGCGGCAGAGCCGCCGCGCCGCCAACATGCTGCGCCGTCTCGGCGTCCGCCGCGAGGAACGCGTGGCGATGATCATGCTGGATACGGTCGATTTCCCGATCGTGTTTCTCGGCGCGATCCGCGCCGGCATCGTGCCGGTGCCGCTCAACACGCTGCTGACGGCGGATCAATATGCCTATGTGCTGGCCGACAGCCGCGCCCGCGTGCTGTTCGTCTCCGAAGCGCTCTACCCCGTCGTCAAGGACATCGTCGGGCGGATGGCGGATCTCGAATGTGTCGTGGTGTCCGGCAAGAATGCGTTCGGCCACAAGCTGCTGTCGGAAGAACTCGCCAAGGAAAGCGATGCCTTCGCCACCGTCGAGACCCATGCGGAGGAGCCTGCCTTCTGGCTCTATTCGTCGGGCTCGACCGGCATGCCCAAGGGCGTGCGCCACATTCATTCCAATCTGCAGGCCACAGCTGATACCTACGCCAGGCAGGTGCTCGGCATCCGCGAGAATGACGTCTGCCTTTCCGCGGCAAAGCTGTTCTTCGCCTATGGTCTCGGCAATGCGCTGACCTTCCCGATGTCGGTCGGCGCCACCACCGTGCTGAACTCCGAACGGCCGACGCCGGCGCTGATGTTTGCGCTCCTGAACAGATACAATCCGACGATCTTCTATGGCGCGCCGACGCTGTTTGCGGCGATGCTCAACGACGAGACTCAGAAGAACGCGCGGGCAGGGACGGCCTTGCGCATCTGCACCTCGGCCGGCGAGGCGCTGCCGGAATCCGTTGGGCTTGCCTGGAAGAAGCGCTTCGGCGTCGACATCCTCGATGGCATCGGCTCGACCGAGCTGTTGCACATCTTCCTGTCGAACGCTCCCGGCGACATCAAATACGGCACCTCCGGCCGCCCCGTCCCCGGGTACAAGGTGCGGCTGGTCAGCGACGACGGTGAGGATGTGCCCGACGGCGAAATCGGCGAGTTGCTGGTCGAGGCACCCTCGGCCGGCGAAGGCTACTGGAACCAGCGCGCCAAGAGCCGGCACACCTTTCAGGGGCACTGGACCCGCACCGGCGACAAATATGTCCGCGACGCCGAGGGTCGTTACACCTTCTGCGGCCGCGCCGACGACATGTTCAAGGTGTCCGGCATCTGGGTCTCGCCCTTCGAGGTCGAGAGCGCGCTGATCACCCATCCGTCGGTGCTGGAAGCCGCCGTCGTCCCCGAAGCCGATCCGGAAGGGCTGCTCAAGCCGAAGGCGTTCGTGGTGCTGCGCGACGGCAGCAAGACCGACGATCTCTATGAAGTGCTGAAGGAGCACGTGAAACAGAAGATCGGTCCGTGGAAATATCCGCGCTGGATCGACGTGGTGGACACACTGCCGAAGACCGCCACCGGAAAGATTCAGCGTTACAAGCTGCGCGAGGGGGCGCCCTGAATTCGTATCATCGGCGAAAGCCGGGACCCATACCCACCAATGCGCGTGACAACACTGAGCTGGGGCCACGGCGAATTTCAACGACTGAAATCGTGATTATGGGTCCCGGCTTTCGCCGGGACGACTCTTCGAGAGAACGTCGAAAGAGTATAGCATGACCCTCGCTCCATCAGGCTTCCTTCGCATCGGTTCCTCCGATCTCGAATACCGCATGATCGGTCCCGCGGCCGACGCGGCCCCGACCGTCGTCATGCTGCATGAAGGGCTCGGCTCGGTCGGGCTGTGGGGCGACTTTCCCGAGAAGGTCCAGGCTGCGACGGGCTGCGGCGTGTTCGCCTATTCCCGTGCCGGGTATGGCGCCTCGAGTCCGGTGACATTGCCGCGCCCGCTTGACTACATGCACATCGAGGCCACGGACGTGCTGCCGAAACTGCTCGATGCGATCGGATTCCAACGGGGACTATTGCTGGGTCATTCCGACGGCGCCTCGATCGCAGCGATCTATGCCGGATCGCGGCAGGATCATCGCGTCGAGGGCATCGTGCTGATCGCGCCGCATTTCATCGTCGAGGACGTCTCGGTGAAATCCATCGCCGAAATCAGGACGGCTTATGAGACGACGGAGCTGAAGCCGAAACTCGCGCGCTGGCACAGGGATGTCGACAACGCCTTCTATGGCTGGAACGACGCCTGGCTCGACCCGAAATTCCGCGACTGGGATATTTCGGAATACCTCGCCTATATCCGCGTGCCTGTTGCGGTGATCCAGGGCGAGCGCGACCAGTATGGGACCATGCGGCAGGTCGAGATTGCCCGCGAGGAATGCTATTGTCCGGTCGATGTGACTGAAGTACCGGGGGCGGGACATTCGCCGCAGCGGGAGGCACCGGAGGCAACGCTTGATGCGATCGGGAAGTTCGCAAGCGCGGTGTTGCGTGGCGACGAAGGCTCGCGCGGTCGGGCCGCCTGACGCATTTCTTGAAAGTCCGCGTCGATGATCGCGCAACCGTCGCCGTCCACCAATTTGCCTCTGCCGCAATGGGCCTTTGTTCCCGGCGAGATGGCAGAGGACGATGCCGATCACGACACGCTGTGGAAGGCGAAATCGCTGGTGCCGTCGCGCTTCGGCGACTACGTGCCGGCGCGCCATCCCGCGCTTCGCTATGGCATGACGCTGAACGACCGCGGCTATTTCTGGGAATCGCAGGAAGTGCTGGAAGCGGTGTGGGCCGCAGCGCCGCAAGGCGGGCGCGAGCGCATCCTGCTGCGTGCCTGCATCCAGATCGCCACTGCGAATTTGCGCCTGCGCATGCAGAAGCCGCACGCGGCAAGCCGGCTGTTTGCCGAGGCCCTGGACGAGCTGAACACGCTCTCGGCGCGCACGGCGTCGGTGGCAGGGGACGGTTTCGCCGACGGCTTTCCGGCTTCGGAACTGGCGGCGCTTTTGCGGGCCAAAATGACTAAATCCGACCTCACCAGGGCCGATTGGGTCGCCTTTGCCGCCATCGGCCGAACATGAACCAAAGTGCATATTTCTTAACTTTAGACTAGACATGTTCAAAAACATGCATTATTGTGCATGCAACCATTAACACAAAGCACTAGGGGTGAGGCCCATGGCCGGTGAAGATCGCGTGCTCGCGGGGGGCGCGAAATACATCGATTTTCAGACCGATCCGTCGCGCTACAAGCACTGGAAGCTCGATGTGAAGGATGACGTCGCGACCCTGACGATGGACGTCGATGAGAACGGCGGCCTGTTCGAGGGCTACCAGCTGAAGCTCAACTCCTACGATCTCGGCGTCGACATCGAGCTTGCCGATGCGCTGCAGCGGCTGCGTTTCGAACATCCCGAGGTCAAGGTCGTGGTGATGCGCTCGGGCAAGAACCGCGTGTTCTGCGCCGGCGCCAACATCCGCATGCTGGCCGGCTCGACCCACGCCCACAAGGTCAACTTCTGCAAGTTTACCAACGAGACCCGCAACGGCATCGAGGACTCCAGCGAAAATTCCGGCCAGCGCTTCATCACCGTGGTGAACGGCACGGCGGCCGGCGGCGGCTATGAGCTTGCGCTGGCCACCGATCACATCATCATGGCCGATGACGGCTCGGCCGCCGTGGCGCTCCCCGAAGTGCCGCTGCTTGCGGTGCTGCCGGGCACCGGCGGGCTCACCCGCGTGGTCGACAAGCGCAAGGTGCGCCGCGACCATGCCGACTTCTTTTGCACCATCGAGGAGGGCATCAAGGGCAAGCGTGCGGTGGCATGGCGGCTGGTCGACGAACTCGCGCCGAACAGCAAGCTGGAAGGCAAGATCGCCGATCGCGCCAAGGAATTCGCCGCCGGGTCGACGCGCAACGGCAAAGGCAAGGGCGTCCAGCTCACGCCGCTGAAGCGCACCATCGATGCCAACGGGCTTCGCTATGGCTTCGTCGGCGTCGACATCAACCGCGAGCAGCGCATCGCCACCATCACCATTGCCGGGCCCGATGCGGCGGCGCCCGCCGATATCGACGGCATGATCGCACAGGGCGCTTCGTTCTGGCCGCTGCAGGCCGCGCGCGAGCTTGACGACGCCATCCTGCATCTGCGCATCAACGAGCTCGGAATCGCCATGCTCGTCTTCAAGTCGCATGGTGAGGCCGCCAACGTGCTTGCCTGCGACGCCTTCCTCGAAGCCAACAAGTCGCACTGGCTGGTCAACGAGATCAGGCATTACTGGAAGCGCGTGCTGAAGCGCATCGACGTCACCTCGCGCACGCTGGTGACGCTGGTCGAGCCCGGCTCCTGCTTCGCCGGCACGCTCGCCGAACTCGTGTTCGCCGCCGACCGCTCCTACATGCTGATCGGCTCGCGCCAGGGCGACAACCGTCCCGCGCCGCGGATCACGTTGTCGGCCATGAATTTCGGGCCCTATCCGATGAGCCACGGCCTGACGCGCCTTCAGTCGCGCTTCCAGGCCGATCCCGCCGACCTCGATCGCGCCCGATCGAAGATCGGCGAGGCGGTCGATGCCGAGGAGGCCGAGGAACTCGGTCTCGTCACCTTCGCGCTCGACGACATCGACTGGGACGACGAGGTGCGGGTGTTCTTCGAGGAGCGCACGTCCTTCTCGCCCGACGGCCTCACCGGCATGGAAGCAAACCTCCGCTTTACTGGTCCGGAGACCATGGAATCGAAAATCTTCGCCCGCCTTACCGCCTGGCAGAACTGGATCTTCCAGCGTCCCAACGCGGTCGGCGAGGAGGGCGCGCTGCGCCGCTACGGCACCGGCCTGAAGCCGCAGTTCGATATGACGAGAGTGTAGATGCGAATGACGAATAGCGAGGGGCTCTTCCCCATTTGCTATTCGCCCAGCCAGGGAGATCCGCCATGAACTATATGAATGTCGATTACTCGACCAAGATTCCCAACAACGTGAACCTTACGGAAGACCGCCAGGTGCTGAAGGCGTTGGAAGGCTGGCATCCCGGCTATCTCAACTGGTGGCAGGACATGGGCCCGGAAGGCTTCCAGGAGTCGCTCGTCTATCTGCGCACCGCCGTCAGCGTCGATCCCAAGGGATGGGCCAAGTTCGATTATGTCCGCATGCCCGAATACCGCTGGGGCGTCTTGCTCGCGCCGCAGGAGGAAGGCCGGCTGGTGAATTTCGGCGAGCACAAGGGCGAAAAAGCCTGGCAGGAGGTCCCCGGCGAATACCGCGCCATGCTGCGCCGCCTGGTCGTGATCCAGGGCGACACCGAGCCGGCTTCGGTCGAGCAGCAGCGTCATCTCGGCAAGACCGCGCCCTCGCTCTACGACATGCGCAACCTGTTCCAGGTCAACGTCGAGGAAGGCCGCCATCTCTGGGCGATGGTCTATCTGCTGCAGAAATATTTCGGGCGCGACGGCCGCGAGGAGGCCGACGAGTTGCTGCGCCGCCGCTCGGGCGATCCGGACTCCCCGCGCATGCTCGGCGCTTTCAACGAGAAGACGCCGGACTGGCTGTCCTTCTTCATGTTCACCTACTTCACCGACCGCGACGGCAAGATGCAGCTGGAAAGCCTTGCGCAGTCCGGCTTCGACCCGCTGTCGCGCAGCTGCCGCTTCATGCTGACCGAGGAAGCCCACCACATGTTCGTCGGGGAGACCGGCGTCGGCCGCGTGTTGCAGCGGACTTGCGAGGCAATGAAGGCGGCCGGCATCGAGGATCCGAACGCGATCGACAAGGTGCGCGCGCTCGGCGTGATCGACCTGCCGACCGTGCAGAAGAAGCTGAACATGCACTATTCGCTGACGCTCGACCTGTTCGGCTCGGAGATCTCGACCAATGCCGCCAATTTCTACAATGCGGGCCTCAAGGGACGTTTCCAGGAGACCAAGATCGACGACGACCATCGTCTTACCAACGCCACCTATCCCGTGGCCAAGCTGGTGGACGGCAAGATCAAGATGGTGGACGAGCCGGCGCTGACCGCGCTCAACATGCGGCTGCGCGACGACTACTCCGAGGACTGCGCCAAGGGCGTCGAGCGCTGGAACAAGGTGATCGAGAAGACCGGGGTCAATTTCCGCCTCGAATTGCCGCACACCGCGTTCCATCGCCAGATCGGCGAATTCAGGAACATCGAGGCTTCGCCCAAGGGCGAGATCCTGAGCGAAGCCGACTGGAGCAAGCAGCGCGACAGCTTCCTGCCGTCAGCCTCCGACGGCGACTTCATCAATTCGCTGATGCAGCCTCAGTCGGAGCCGGGCAAATACGCCGGCTGGATCGCGCCGCCGCGGGTCGGTATCGACAACAAGCCCGGCGATTTCGAATATGTGAAGATCGAGAACGCCTGATACTCGCTAGAGCTGAGGCCATGAACGCGCCGGTTGGAGAGTTGCTGAAGCAGCACCTGATCGATCCCGAGATATGCATTCGCTGTAACACCTGCGAAGAGACATGTCCGGTCGATGCGGTGACGCATGACGGCAACAATTACGTGGTCGATGCGTCGATCTGCAATCACTGCATGGATTGCATTTCGCCGTGTCCGACCGGCTCGATCGACAATTGGCGCGTCGTGGCCAAGCCCTATTCGCTCGAGGAGCAGTTCTCCTGGGGCGAGCTGCCGCCGCAGCAGGAAGTCGCGGCGGCGGATTCCGGCGCGATCGAGGCGCTGGAGAACGAGATCGACAGCCTGCTGGAGGAAGCCCGCAAGGGCCTCGGCGGCAAGCCGGTGGCGCCGCATTCCGCCAGCAAGCCGACGGTGAATCTCTACAACCGCAGCAAGCCGCTCAAGGCGACCGTGACCGGCAATTTCCGTCTGACGCATGCCGATGCGGACGCCGACGTCCGTCACATCATTCTCGACTTCGGCGACCAGCCGTTTCCGGTACTGGAAGGCCAGAGCATCGGCGTCCTGGCGCCCGGCACGACCGCCGACGGCAAGCCGCACAATATCCGGCTTTATTCCGTGGCGAGCTCCCGCGACGGCGAGAAGCCGAATGCGCACAATCTTTCGCTCACCGTCAAGCGCGAGCCGGGCGGCATCTGCTCGAACTACCTGTGCGACCTGCCGCGCGGCGCCAAGGTCGAGGTCACCGGCCCGTTCGGCGCGACCTTCCTGCATCCGAACGATCCCGCCGCCAACATCATCATGATCTGCACCGGCACGGGGTCCGCGCCGTTCCGCGGCTTCACCGAGCGCCGCCGCCGCGCCATGCCCGATGCGCCGGGACGCCTTTTGCTGTTCTTCGGCGCGCGGCGCCCGGAGGAACTGCCGTATTTCGGGCCGTTGCAGAAAGTGCCGGAAAAATTGCTCGGCAAGTATTTCTGCTATTCACGCGTGCCCGGCCAGCCCCGCACCTATGTGCAGGATCGCATCCGCAGCGAGGCTTCCACCGTCGCCGCGCTGATGAAGGACCCGCGCACGCATGTCTATATCTGCGGCCTGAAGGGCATGGAGACCGGCGTGGACGAGGCCTTCGCCGACGTCTGCCGCGGCGCCGGTATCGACTGGGCGCCGCTCAAGAGCGCCATGCGCGAGGATGGCCGCTACCACGTCGAGACGTATTGAGCGAGTGCCGGGAGTCCGGTCGTCCCTGCTTGCCTGACGCGCCCTCGATCGGGGTTCCTACGCGGCCTGCTCCCGCGTTGTTGCGCGCCCGGCCTCCGCGTAGTTGCCGGCTCGGGCCAGGAACGCAGAAACCCGTTCGGCGCGCATCGGCCTTGCGAAATGATAGCCCTGGGCCAGCGTGCAGCCGTGAAGGCGAAGCCAGGCGAGGCTTGCCTCGTCTTCGACCCCTTCCGCGGTGGTCGTCATTCCGAGGCTCCGCGCCATGCCGATCACGGCCTGCACGATCGCGGTGCGCTGAACCAGCGTGCCGGGACCGGAGACGAAAGACCGGTCGATCTTGAGCTTGTCGATCGGAAAGCGGCCGAGATAGCCGAGCGACGAGAACCCGGTGCCGAAATCGTCCAGCGCGATCGACACTCCCAGCTCCCGCATCGCCTGCAGGAAGGCGAGCGTTTCCTCTTCGTGACGGAGGAAGAGGGTTTCTGTGATCTCGAGTTCAAGCCTGCGCGGCGGGAGCCCCGCTGCTTCCCTGGCCTCGGCCACCAGCAATGGAAGGGTCTCGTCCGCGATCTGCGCGGGCGAGACGTTGACGGAGACGAATGCATTTTCCGGCCAGGCCGCCGCATCGTGGCAGGCCTGCCTGATAATCCAGGCGCCGATGTTGTGAATGAAGCCGTTTTGCTCCGCGATCGGAATGAAGATCGACGGCGACACCAGGCCGCGCTGCGGATGTTGCCAGCGCAGCAGCGCCTCGAAACCGACGGTAGCCTTGGTCGAGACGTCGACGATCGGCTGGTAGACGAGAGAAAGCTCGTTCCGTTCCAGAGCATGCGCTAGGTCTTCGCGCAGCCTGTAGCGGTCTTCGGTGGCATCGTGCATGGCCTGATCGTAGATCATGACGGTTCGGCCGCCCGCCTCCTTGGCGCGATAGAGAACCGTGTCGGCCTTGCGGAGCAGGTTACGGACGTCGGACGCGTGGTCCGGCCCGAAGACGATGCCGATGCTCGCGGCCACCGAAATCGGGACGCCGTCGATCAGGTGCATGCGGCAGAGCGAATCGAGCAGCCGTTGCGCAGCAGCCCGCACCGCGTTCTGGTCCGTTGCATCGAGAAAGAGCAGGCCGAATTCGTCACCGCCGAGGCGGGCGATTTGCATGCTCTGGTCGCTGGCCGACTCGATGTGCCGGGCGATGTGCTGAAGCACCATGTCGCCCGTGTGATGCCCCAGCGTATCGTTGACGATCTTGAAATCGTCCAGATCGAGAAAGCCGATCGCGATGTGTGGCTGCAGGCCGGCCCGGGGTTGGCACGCGATCGTCACGGCATCGAGGAATCCGGAGCGGTTCATCAGCCCGGTAACGATATCCGTCGTCGCCAGATAGGTGAGCCTGTCCTGTGCGACCTTTGCCGCGGTGATGTCGGATCCGACGCCGCGCCATCCGATGCTTCGTCTGGAGCTGTCGAGGATCGGCCGCATGGTCAGCGACCACCACCTTGCGCCGTCGCCCGACAGCGCAGCGAATTCGAGGTCGCGAAAGGCGTTGCCGGCCGCGAGCGCAGCACGGAACTTGCCCTGGCTTTCTTCCACCAGGAAAGTCTCGAAGGCCTTGCCGAGGACATGGACAGAACCGGAATCGGTCACTGCGCCGAACCGCTGCGAGACGCGGATGATGCGGCCATCGTTGTCGAGCTCGAACAGCCAGTCCGAACCGTTCTGCTCGAACTCGGCGAGAAGAAGGCCGATGACATCGCCCTTCTCCTCCAGATCGATCGCACCGAGCACCTGCCGCGCGAACAGTTTCGAGGTGGAATGCACGCAGCCCAGCACCACCGCCGAATAGGCCGCGAGCAGAACGGTCAGGACTGTCGCATAGGGATTGGAAGAAGAGAGCAGGGCAAACAGCGAGCCGAGCGTCAACGCCACCACATAGCCGGCCGCAGCGCGCTCGACGGTGGCCAGCGCGAAGCCGCCGGCGCAGATCATGCCGGTGACGACGGTGGCGATCACCAGTTGTGCCGACGGATCCGAACTCGGAAACCACAGCGCCGGCGCGATTCCCCAAAGTGCTCCGAGAGTCGTGCCCTGGATGGTTGCATGGCTCAACGCGCGTGGCGATGCCGTTTCGCGCGGCGGCGACTTGCGGCGGGCAAGCCACGCCAGGAATCCGATGAACGTGACAAGCACGATGCTGAAGGCCCAGATCGGAACGAGGACCGGACCCGCAACGGGAATGACGACATATCCGAACAGCATCGCGTTCACGACGTTCACCACGATGGCGATCGGCGTAAAGCGGACCACCGCCTGGATCTGGCGGGCCCTCAGGCGCGCCGCTCTGTTCTCCGCCGAGCCGGCTGCGTGGAAATCGCGTCTTTCGAAATCCGGTGCCGAACTCTGGATGGCCGCGGCCGATCCGGTATCGGGAAACATCCTGACTACCTCTCGAAATTCCATTCTGGAACAATGGCTGAGAAGCTAGGCAGCGCGGGTTAAGAATGATTGCAGGGTACGTGTTTGCGCGCAGCCGGGGCGCACAGGTGTGCGCCGGCGTTGCCCGTTCCAAGAGTTTGATTAATGGCGGTTGTATGGATGCCGCGATTTCCGGCAAGAATTCCCGTAAGACAATGGCTGGATCCTGCCAAGCCTCACCCCGCCACGGGTAGCCCCGCGTTCGCATACACCACGCCGCCATCGACTGCGATGGTATTGCCGACGACATAATCGCCGGCGCGTGAGGCGAGATAGATCGCAACGCCTGCCATGTCCTCGTCGGTGCCGATGCGCCGGGCCGGAATGCGCTTGGCCACCTCGTCGCCGTGGTCTCGCGCGGCGCGGTTCATTTCCGAGCTGAACGCGCCAGGCGCTATCGCGGTGACGTTGATGGAATCCTTGATCAGCTTCGTCGCCATGCGCCGGGTCAGGTGGATCACGGCAGCCTTGCTCGCCGCATAGGAATAGGTCTCCTGCGGATTGACGAAGATGCCGTCGACGGAGGCGATGTTGATGACCTTGGCCGGCTGCTCATGCGAGGCGGCGGCGCGCAGCGGTTTGGCCAGCGCCTTGGTCAGGAAGAACAGCGACTTGACGTTGAGGTCCATCACCTTGTCCCAGCCGCTTTCCGGGAATTCGTCGAAATCGGCGCCCCAGGCCGCGCCCGCATTGTTGACGAGGATGTCGAGCTTCGGTTCGCGCTTGATGATCTCGGCAGCGAGCTTGTCGCAGCCTTCGACCGTCGAGATGTCGATCGGGATCGCGATGCACTCGCCGCCATACTGCGCGGTGAGTTCCTTCGCCGTCGCCTCACAGGGGCCGGCCTTGCGCGCGGTGATGTAGACGCGCGCCGCCCCCTGGGCGAGAAAGCCCGCCGCGATCATCTTGCCGATACCCCGCGATCCGCCGGTCACGAGCGCAACGCGGCCCTTCAGCGAAAACAGATCCTTGAACATGACTTCCTCCGTTTGAATTTATGGAGGTTTTGGGCGCAGCGAGCGGATGAGTCAAGGAATGGGGCGTTTCGCCCGGACGGCTACGCCGCATCGATCTTGCGGAAGCCGTTCCACATCGCCGTCGCGGCGCCCGAGGTCAGCACCGGCAGGATACGTTCGTCCTGGTAATTGCCGTTGAGCGAGACGCGTTGCAGCGCCGTCATGTTACCGGCGCTCTCGGGATAGAGCATGCCCGGCCGCGTCGTCGTTGCGGTCTTGAAGCCGGCTGCTTTCGCGAGCGCGAATTCGCGCGGGCCGGCCGCGTTCCGGTCGCCATAGGGGTAGGCGAGGTGGAGCACGGGTCGACCAAGCTCTGCCTCGATCCGCTCGCGGCTGCCGCGCAATTCGTCGAGTGCCAAATCCTCGCGCTGCTTTGCGATGTTGGAATGCGTGATGGTATGCGCGCCGATTGTCACCAGCGGATCGCCGGAAAAGGATTTCAGTTCGTCCCAGGACATGCAGAGCTCGCGACAGATCGCGCCCTCGTCGACGCCATGGCGCGCGCAGAGGGCCGAGACCTCGCGCAAGACGTCGTGCTCGCCGGGCAGCGCGCGCAGCCAGTCGTGCAATCGGTGGAAGGCGGCTTGCTTCTGCGCCGGCGTCCTTGCCTCAAGCTGCGTCATGCGGCCGCCGATCTCGACCTCGATATGGTCGGCATTGGCAACCGCGCGCTCGAGAGCGATCCACCACAGCCTTCCCGTGCCCGAAGCGAAATCGCTTGTCACGTAGACAGTGTGCGGCGCATCGAATTCACGGAACACGGCCAGCGCATGGTCGCGGTTGTCCCGATAGCCGTCGTCGAGCGTGAACGCCGCGAAGCGCCGTGCAAAGTCCCGCCCCGTGAGGCGCCGATACATCTCATCCATGGTGACGATGTCGATGCCGCCTGCGCGCAGATGCGACAACACCGTGCGCAGAAACGCCGGTTCGATCTCGAGGTGACGGTTGGGCTGGAATGCCCTGTCGCTGCGCGGGCGCACGTGATGCAGCATGAAGATGGCGCCGACGCCCGCAAAGATCGGCCGCAGCAGATGGTGCGCGCCCGAGAAATACAGCGCTTCCAGGCCGGCGCGGATGACGGTGCTGCGGAGCTGCTTCATCGGATGCGGTGGACCGGGTTGAAATTTGGGACCGAAATTAGCCCTTGAGGGTTGAACAAACCCTTATCCCGGTGGCCTTTTTGGCCTTTGGTCGCGGCCGTCATTTGGGGTTTGACAGCCCGGTAAGGGTTTGTTTTCTCTCCTTTCGCGCAAGCTTTCGGGAACACGGATGCACGGACTTTACGGGTGGAGCAGCAAATGGTGGCCGGGCGCGATTTTGCTGGTCGCCTTTTGGGCTTTTGCAGCCTGGACGAGCACCGAGCCGGTCGAAGCGGATATTGCCGCGCGGGCCAATGCCGCCGTGAAGGATGCCGTGCTGGACAAGAAGCGCGTCTCGGTTGCAGGTCGCGACGTTACCTTTGCTGCGGAAGCGTTTTCCCCCGATGGCCGCGCTGCCGCGCTGGTCGCCGTCGAAACCGTGCCCGGCGTGCGCCTGGTCGATGACGAGACCCGTCTTGCTCCGGAAGCAAAGCCCTTCACCTGGTCCGCCGAGCGCGACGTCGTCCGCCTGACGCTGTCCGGCAACGCGCCCTTGCCTTTGGTGAAGGGCAGGCTGGTCGAAGCGGCGAAGGCGGCCCTGGGCAATGTCGAGGTTGCCGACCAGATGGGGCTCGCGCGCGGCGCGCCGCCGCGCTTCGATGCCGCCGCGCTGCTGTTGCTCGACCAGATCGGCAAGCTGAAGGAAGGCAAGCTCGCCATCGCCGATGACAAGGTGTCGCTGTCGGGCATGGCGCGCGAACTCGGCGGCCGAGAGGCAATCGCCGCGGCGCTGAAGAACCTGCCCGAAGGATTTTCGGTCGCCAGCAACGAGATCAAGGCGCCTCCTTACGTCTTTCAGGCCTACAAGGATCCCGTGGCCAACACGCTGACGCTCACCGGCAACGTGCCCGACAAGAACGTGCACGCCGCCTTGGTCGCGGTGGCAGGGCGAAGATTCTTCAGCGAAAAGGTCGTCGACAATCTCAAGGAAAGCATCGGCGCACCCGCGATGTTCGCTGCCGTCGTCGTGCCGGCGCTTGGCGCCCTGTCGCGGCTGTCCACCGGCACGCTGGTCGTGACGGACCGCGAAGTGAAGCTTTCGGGCGATGCGCTCTATGACGCTGCCGCGGCTCAGATTCGTGCTGGAATCGCCCGGGATTTCCCGCAGAACTGGCAGTACAAGCCCGAAATCACGGTCAAGCCGCCATCCGCGCCGGTCGACAATACCGTCTGCCAGCAGCTGTTCGCCGATCTCTTGGCCAAGGCGCGCATTCGCTTCGAGACGGGCAAGGCCGATCTGTCGCCGGACTCGCTTGGGCTGCTCGATCGCCTGACCGAGACGGCACTGCGTTGTCCGACCGCCGATATCGAGATCGCCGGCCATACCGACGCCGACGGTGACGCCAGTCAGAACCAGACGCTGTCCGAAAGGCGTGCGCAGGTCGTTGCCGATTATCTGGTGCGCGGCGGCCTGCCGGCCAATCGCTTTACGGCCGTGGGCTATGGCTCCAGCCAGCCGATGGCCGGCAACGATACCGACGAGGGCAAGGCGCAGAACCGGCGCATCGATTTCGTGGTGAAATGATCATGGCCTATGTCGTGCAGTTCTTCTGGGGATGGCTCCTGGCATCGTTGCTGCTCGGCTTCGCCATGGGCTGGATATCGGTGGTCCAGCGCGGAGGAGGCATCACCGGTGCCCCGGGCCGTGCGCTCTGGGCGCTGGTCGGCATCCTCCTTGGGCTCGCGGTCGGGCGCATCATTCCGGGCCGGTTCGGCTATTGGCTCGACCTTCTCCTCGTGATGTTCGGTCTCTATCTCGTTGGTTGCACGGCCGGATCGTGCCTGCGCGCCTGGGTGGTTGCCCGCAGCATGCCGCCCGCCTGACGGGCATGCAGCGGACTGACGGCCGCAGCGCGCGCACGTCAAGGCCTTTACGGATTTGGAACTAAGGCGTCAGAATGCAGTAAATCTGTGCATTCATCGTCATGGACGGTCCCTAATATGTTGAAGAATCGTGTCTTATTCTCCGACTGGTGAATTCCGTTCCGTCCCGAAACACGCTACCACAGGCCCCTGAGGAGCTAGCGCGGGCGAGGGCGGCGGCGGAGTTCGCCGGCGGCCACTGCCGTCGCATCGGTATTCGAGGTCTAGATGCTGGAAGCCATACGCAGGTTCGTCGCGTTCCTGCGCCACAAGCAAATCCTGCACAAGCTGGGTGTGGTGATCAGCATCACCGTTATCGGTACCGCATGCTACGTGCTCTATCACATGCTTCGCGGCATCGACATCGCCGAAGTCGTCGATGCCATCAAGGGCACCGAGGTGACCCAGATTGCGCTCGCGGCGCTGTTCGTTGCCGCCGGCTATTTCACGCTCACCTTCTACGACTGGTTCGCGGTGCGCGCGATCGGCCGCGCCGACATCCCCTACCGCGTCAACGCGCTGGCCGGCTTCACCTCCTACTCGATCGGCCACAATGTCGGCGCCAGCGTCTTTACCGGCGGCGCGGTGCGCTACCGCATCTACTCGCTCTGGGGCATGAGCGCCATCGACGTCGCCAAAGTCTGCTTTCTCGCAGGCCTTACCTTCTGGCTCGGTAACGCCGCGGTGCTCGGCCTCGGGATCGCCTGGCACCCGGAGGCCGCCGCCAGTATCGACCAGTTGCCGGTGTGGCTTAACCGGTCGGCGGCCTTCCTCACCATTGCGGCGCTGCTGGGTTATGTGGCCTGGGTCTGGGCAAAACCCCGGGTCGTCGGCCGCGGCCCCTGGACCGTGACCTTGCCGGGCGGCGCACTGACCCTGCTGCAGATCGCCATCGGCATCGTCGATCTCGGTTTCTGCTCGCTCGCCATGTATGTGCTGACGCCCGATGAGCCCAATGTGGGCTTTGTCACGGTGGCGGTGATCTTCGTCTCCGCGACCCTGCTTGGCTTTGCCAGCCATTCCCCCGGCGGACTCGGGGTGTTCGACGCGGCGATGCTGGTCGGGCTCTGGCAGATGGACCGCGAGGACCTGCTTGCCGGCATGCTGCTGTTCCGCATGCTCTATTACATCGTGCCTTTTGTCATATCTGTAATCTTGCTGACGCTTCGGGAAGTTATCATCGGCGCGCGGTCGAAACGACTACGGCGGCTGGCCGCCATGGCGGAGCAGCAGACGCGGGTCGAGCCGCGGCGCGAAGCCGTCTATGTGCGCGAGCGCAGAGACGGTGGCGCCTGAACTGGTGCATGCCCGGCAAGGGAGCGGCTTAGCGAAGCGGCGATGGCGTTAGACGACACCCGTTCTTCCATCTTCTCGCCCTGGCCGGACAGGCTGCGCCATTCGGCCATCATCCTCTTGGCTGCGGGCCTCGCGCTCACCGTGCTGGTTACGCTCGGCGAATTGCCGCTGGTCGGCGCGGTTGCGGCGTTTGCCCTGATCTCGGCTGCTGCGCTGGTACCCTGGCGGCTGCACGATCCGGAAGCCTCGCCCCATGACGTCCGCACCGAGGACCCCGTCGAGGCTGCCGCCGTCAACGCCATCGTCGCCGGCATGCCCGATCCGGCCGTGCTGCTCGACCGCGCCGGCCGCGTCATCCATCTCAACGCGGCCGCGGCCCAGCTTGCGCCGGCGCTGCGCAAGAACGAGCTGGCGCAATTCGCGCTGCGTTCGCCGGAGATCGTTGCCGCGCTACGGGAAGCCATCGCCACCACGCAGCCGCGCCGCGCCACCTATCTCGACCAGGTGCCCGTCGACCGCTGGATGGAGCTCGTCATCACGCCGGTGCCGGTGCCGACGCGCTTCGGCGGCGCCGACAAGTGCATGTTGATGACCTTCCACGACCTGACCCCGCTGCGCCGGGTCGAGGAGATGCGCGCCGATTTCGTCGCCAATGCCAGCCACGAGCTGCGCACGCCGCTGGCGGCCCTTTCCGGCTTCATCGACACGCTGCAGGGGCCGGCCAAGGAGGATGCCAAGGCGCGCGAGCGGTTTCTCGGCATCATGCAGGCCCAGGCCAAGCGCATGGCGCGCCTGATCGACGACCTGCTGTCATTGTCGCGCGTGGAGCTCTCGGCGCATGTCCGCCCCGACACGCTGGTCGATCTCGTGCCGATCATCCGCCAGGTCGTCGACGGATTGGAGCCGCTGGCGCGCGAGCGCCAGGTCGAGATCGAGGTCGATATCCCCCAGTCGCCCGTCACCATCGCCGGCGACCGCGAGGAATTGCTGCGGTTGTTCGAGAACCTGATCGAGAACGCGCTGAAATACGGCGCCTCCGGCGGCAAGGTGATCGTCTCACTGACCACGGTCGTGCCGCCCAAGCCGGGTCCGACCGAAGTCACGCCGGAATATCGCGTGATGGTGCGCGATTTCGGCCCCGGCATCGCACCGGAGCACCTGCCGCGCCTCACCGAGCGGTTTTACCGGGTCGATGTCGGCGACAGCCGCGCGCAGGGCGGCACCGGGCTTGGCCTGTCGCTGGTCAAGCACATCCTGGCCCGCCATCGCGGCCGCCTCCTGATCGAGAGCGTGCCCGATCACGGGGCGACCTTCACTGCCTGCTTTCCCCAGGCGAAACTGCCCGAAGCGCCATAAATCCAAGCGATTTCAGTAGCTTCTGTCTGTCATCCAGCTGTCATCCAACCGTCGTAAAAGCTCTACCGACCGCTCCTAGATGGACCGGTGGGGAGCGCAATCGGGCGCGTCCGGCGCTTCGCCCCCCAATGGAGACTACCCCATGAATTTCGTCAAAACCCTCGTCGCCGCCGGCCTGGTGGCAGCGTCGACTTCAGCCATTGCGGCCGACATCACCGGCGCTGGCGCGACCTTCCCCTTCCCGATCTATTCGAAATGGGCTGATGCCTACAAGAAAGAGACCGGCAATGGTCTGAACTACCAGTCGATCGGCTCAGGCGCCGGCATCAAGCAGATCCAGGCGAAGACCGTGACGTTCGGAGCCACCGACGCGCCGCTCAAGTTCGAGCAGCTCGAAAAGGACGGCCTCGTGCAGTGGCCGATGGTGATGGGCGCGATCGTTCCGGTCGTGAACCTCGAAGGCATCAAGCCGGGCGAACTCATCCTGTCCGGCGAATTGCTCGGCGACATTTATCTCGGCAAGATCAAGAAGTGGGACGATGCAGCGATCGCCAAGCTCAATCCGAAGCTGAAGCTGCCGGGCGACGCCATCACCGTGGTCCGCCGCTCCGACGGTTCGGGCACCACCTTCAACTTCACCGACTATCTGTCCAAGGCCAATGCCGAATGGAAGTCCAAGGTCGGTTCCGGCACCGCTGTCGAGTGGCCGGTCGGCGTCGGCGCCAAGGGCAATGAAGGCGTGGCCGGCAACATCAGCCAGACCAAGAACGCCATCGGCTATGTCGAATACGCCTATGCCAAGCAGAACAAGCTGACCTATGCGGCCCTGATCAACAAGTCCGGCAAGACCGTGCAGCCGACCATCGAAGCCTTCCAGGCGGCCGCGTCCAACGCCGACTGGGCCAAGGCTCCCGGCTACTACGTGATCCTCACCGACCAGCCGGGCGATGCCTCCTGGCCGATCACTGCGGCGACCTTCATCCTTATGCACAAGGATGCCACGGACAAGGCGGCCTCGCAGGAAGCCATCAAGTTCTTCCGCTGGTCGTTCGAGAAGGGCGGCAAGATGGCTGAAGAGCTCGACTACATCCCGATGCCGGCTTCGGTCGTGAAGCAGATCGAGAAGACCTGGACGGCCG
The DNA here is from genome assembly GCA_046349015.1 of Bradyrhizobium sp. Taxonomy (GTDB): domain Bacteria; phylum Pseudomonadota; class Alphaproteobacteria; order Rhizobiales; family Xanthobacteraceae; genus Bradyrhizobium. Next base: position 241,969 of record JAXMDE010000004.1, read on the forward strand.
AGATCAAGAGCTGACCGGTAGGCTCGGTGCGCTCGTTGTCCCGGGCGCAAGCGCAACAGGCGACCCGGAATCATTCCGGGTCTGGTGCTCGCGCACCATCCCGGAATGACGGCGGTAATCGCCGCAGGGAAGCGACGGCGGTCGCGTTGAATTGACAGGGGATCGGGCGTGGCAGAAATGGCGGTTCAGACCGACGACATGATGGATACGGCGGGTTCGTTTGATCGCGCCAAGGCCCTCAGCGCATTCAAATTCGGCGACGTCAGCTTCTACTGGATCACGCGATCCTGCGCGATCTCGGTGCTGCTCATCTTGGGCGGCATCATCATCTCCCTGATCGTCGGCGCGTTCCCGGCGATGAAGGAGTACGGTCTTGCCTTCCTGTGGACGCAGCGCTGGGCGCCGTCGGCCGATCCGCCGGTGCTGGGCGCGCTCGGACCCGTCTACGGCACCCTGGTCACCTCCTTCATCGCCATGCTGATCGCGATCCCCGTCGGCATTGGCATCGCCGTGTTCCTCACCGAGCTGTGTCCGCAATGGGCGCGCCGGCCGATCGGCATCGCGGTCGAACTGCTCGCCGGCATTCCCTCGATCATCTACGGCATGTGGGGCTTCTTCGTCCTCGGTCCCTTCCTGGCCAACACGTTCCAGCCCTTCATGATCCGCATCTTCGATGGCGTGCCGGTTCTCGGCGACATTTTCGCAGGCCCGCCGTCCTATCTGAGCCTGTTCAATGCGGCGCTGATCCTCGCCATCATGGTGCTGCCCTTCATCACCGCGATTTCGGTCGACGTGTTCAAGACCGTGCCGCCGGTGCTCAAGGAGGCCGCCTACGGCGTCGGCTGCACCACCTGGGAAGTGGTGCGCAGCGTGGTGATCCCTTACACCCGCGTCGGCGTGATCGGCGGCATCATGCTGGCGCTCGGCCGCGCGCTCGGCGAGACCATGGCGGTGACCTTCATCATCGGCAATTCGTTCCGCATCCAGTCCTCGATCTTTGCGCCGGGCACGACGATCTCGGCGGCGATCGCCTCCGAATTCGCCGAGAGCGACGGGTTGCATCAATCCGGCCTGATCCTGCTCGGCCTGCTGCTGTTCGTGCTGACCTTCATCGTGCTCGCCTGCGCGCGGCTGATGCTGCTGCGGCTGGAAATGAAGGCGGGGAAATAGGCCATGAACCCGATCTACGCCAAGCGCCGCCGCAACGACATCATCATCCGCCTCCTGTGCCTGGCTGCCGCGGCTTTCGGCGTCACCTGGCTCGCGCTGATCCTGTTCACGTTGTTCTACAACGGCCTCTCCGGGCTCTCCCTGCAGGTCTTCACCGAGAACACGCCGCCGCCCGGCTCGACCAGCGGCGGCCTGCTCAACGCCATCACCGGCTCGATCATCATGACCGCGATCGGGGTCGGCATCGGCGCGCCGCTGGGCCTTTTCGCCGGCACCTACCTCGCCGAATACGGCAAGCACGACAGGCTCACCTCGGTGATCCGCTTCATCAACGACATCCTGCTTTCCGCGCCCTCGATCATCATCGGCCTGTTCATCTACGGCGCGGTGGTCGTGCCGATGCGCGGTTTCTCGGCGATCGCGGGTGCGCTGGCGCTGGCCGTGATCGTCATCCCGGTCGTGCTGCGCACCACCGAGGACATGCTGCTGCTGGTGCCCAATCCGTTGCGCGAGGCGGCCTCGGCGCTCGGGTTGCCGCGCTCGCTCGTCATCAAGAAGGTCGCGTACCGCGCCGCGCGCAGCGGCCTGATCACCGGCGTGCTGCTGGCGACCGCCCGCGTCGCCGGTGAAACCGCGCCGCTGCTGTTCACCGCGCTGTCAAACCAGTTCTTCAGCCTCGACCTGTCGAAGACCATGGCCAACCTGCCGGTGACCATCAACAACTTCGTGCAAAGCCCCTACGCCTACTGGAAGCAGCTCGCCTGGAGCGGCGCGCTGCTGATCACGCTGACCGTGCTTGCCCTGAACATTGGCGCGCGCATTCTTGGCGCCGAAAGGACCGCAAAATGAACGACCTTTCCGTATCCGTAAGCACCTCAGCCGGTCCCGTTCCGCACGTAGCGCTTCCCGAGCCCGCGCCGAAGGTGACCGCGCGCAATCTCAATTTCTATTACGGCGACAACCATGCACTGAAGAACATCAACCTGACGCTCGGCACCAACCGCGTCACCGCCTTCATCGGCCCGTCCGGCTGCGGCAAGTCCACGCTGCTGCGCATCTTCAACCGGATGTACGACCTCTACCCGGGCCAGCGTGCCACCGGGCAGCTGATGCTCGACAACACCAATATCCTCGACCCCAAGCTCGACCTCAATCTGCTGCGCGCCCGGGTCGGCATGGTGTTCCAGAAGCCCACGCCGTTTCCGATGACGATTTACGAGAACATCGCCTTCGGCATCCGCCTCTACGAAAAGATTTCGAAATCCGAGATGGACGGTCGCGTCGAGAAGGCGCTGCGCGGCGGCGCGCTGTGGAACGAGGTCAAGGACAAGTTGAACGCCAGCGGCCTCAGCCTCTCCGGCGGCCAGCAGCAGCGGCTCTGTATCGCCCGCACCGTGGCGGTCCGCCCCGAGGTGATCCTGTTCGACGAACCCTGCTCGGCGCTCGACCCGATCTCGACCGCCAAGGTCGAGGAGCTGATCCAGGAATTGTCCGAGAACTACACCATCGCCATCGTTACCCACAACATGCAGCAGGCCGCGCGCGTCTCCGACAAGACAGCGTTCATGTATCTGGGCGAATTGATCGAGTTCGACGACACCAACAAGATATTCACCTCGCCCGGCGACCGCCGTACCCAGGACTACATCACCGGCCGGTTTGGCTGAGGAGATTGAGAAATGGCTTCTGAACATACCGCAAAGGCCTTCGACAGCGACCTGCAGGAACTGACCCGGCTGGTTGCCGAGATGGGCGGCCTTGCCGAGCGTATGATCACCGACTCCGTCGACGCGCTGGTGCGCCGCGACGTCGCGCTGTCCAAGCGCGTGGTGGCCGCCGATCTCGAGATCGACACCCTGCAGAGGACCATCGAAGAGCGCGCCGTGCTCACCATTGCCCGCCGCCAGCCGATGGCGGTGGATTTGCGTGAGATCGTCAGCGCCATGCGGGTGGCGATCGATCTCGAGCGCATCGGCGACCTGGCCAAGAACATCGGCAAGCGCGTCACCGCCATCGAGAGCGATTTCCAGCCGCTGAAGCTGATCCGCGGCCTCGAGCACATGACCGACCTCGTGCAATCCCAGGTCAAGTCGGTGCTGGACGCCTATGCCTCGCACGATCTGCCGGCGGCGATGAACGTCTGGAAGGGCGACGAGGAGGTGGACGCGATCTGCACCTCCCTGTTCCGCGAACTGCTCACCTACATGATGGAAGACCCGCGGAACATCTCGTTCTGCATCCATCTGATGTTCTGCGCGAAAAATATCGAGCGGATCGGCGACCATGCGACCAACATCGCCGAGACCGTATTCTACATGATCGAGGGTCAGCAGATGCTCGATCCGCGCCCGAAGGGCGACATGACGAGCTTTGCCACGACGGTGCCTGGTAACTAATCGCGTGCAATTAACCGCGTATCAGGAACGAAACAGGATATAATAGATACATGAGCGCACGCATTCTGGTGGTGGAAGACGAGGAAGCGCTGACCACGCTTCTGCGTTACAACCTCGATGCCGAAGGTTATGAAGTCGAGACCGTCGCCCGCGGCGACGAGGCCGACACGCGGCTGAAGGAGCGGGTGCCCGATCTCGTGGTGCTCGACTGGATGCTGCCGGGCCTGTCCGGCATCGAGCTGTGCCGGCGCCTTCGGGCCCGGCCGGAGACCAGGCAGCTTCCGATCATCATGCTGACCGCCCGCGGCGAGGAGAGCGAGCGCGTTCGGGGGCTCGCCACCGGCGCCGACGACTATATCGTGAAGCCCTTCTCGGTGCCGGAGCTCTTGGCGCGGGTGAAGGGCTTGCTGCGGCGGGCCAGCCCCGAACGGCTTGCTACCGTGCTCACCTATGGCGACATCGAACTGGACCGTGAAAAGCGCCGCGTGGCGCGCTCGGGCCGGCCGATCGACCTCGGTCCGACCGAGTACCGCCTGCTCGAATTCTTCCTCGAGCATCCCGGCCGTGTCTTCAGCCGGGAGCAGTTGCTCGACAGTGTGTGGGGGCGCGACATCTATATCGACGAGCGAACCGTCGACGTCCACATCGGCCGCCTGCGCAAGCTGCTCAACCCCGGCCGCGAGCAGGATCCGATCCGCACCGTCCGCGGCGCCGGCTACGCGCTGGACGACCGCTTCGCGAAGGCAGAGCCGCAGACCTGACTCTCTCGTCCCGCGCGGAGCAAGGCACAACGGCCTGCTTTCTTAGCCGCTTCCCGCCGTTTGTCGCGGGGAAGGATCGGATCCGATTGCCGTCATCATTTCCGCGCCGTTGCAGCGGACAGCAGCATAGTCAGCCGATAGTCCGGCCATCCGGCGAGCGACAGCGATACTTGCTGATAGTGCATCAGGCCCATTGTCGGATGCTTGAATGCGCGCTTGCCGCCTTCGCGTGCCAGGACGCCCTGTGTTGCCCAGCAGCGCACAAAATCGGTGCTGGCAACGCTCAACTCGTCGATGATGCGACGTGTTTCCGGATCGTCGGCGTGGCCGGTCATGGCCGCCCGGAATTCGGCGACCACACGATGCGCGCGGGCTGGCCAGTCCCGTATCAGCGACCGGGCCTCGGGTCTGAGAAAGATGTATCGCAGGAGGTTGCGCTCGCCATTGGCGTCGAGCCAGCCTGTGAAGAGGCGGGACGCTTTCGCGTTCCAGCGACGCGCATTCCAGGTACGATCGAGAATGTAGGCAGGGCCGTTGATCGCGTCGACGCAGGCGAGCACCTCCTCGGGGGGATCGTCGCTGTCGCCCGGACGGTCTGGATCGCGCTTGCCCGCAAGCTCGAACAGGTAGTTGCGCTCGGCCCGCGACAGGCGCAAGCCGCGAGCCAGCCGCGCAAGCGCCGACGGCGACACCGACACGTCGCGGCCCTGTTCGATCCAGGTGTACCAGGTGACGCTCAATCCGCAGAGTTGCGCGACCTCTTCGCGCCTGAGGCCAGGCGTGCGTCGTCGGGATCCCGCAGCGAGACCGAACTCTGCCGGGGACTGGCGCTCGCGAAGCACCCGCAGGAAAGCGCTGAGCGACAGCGCAGGCGTGGTCGGATCACGCGGCTTCATGGTGCAAATAGTACTAGGATAAGGTGCACCATTAAACCAGTACAAACTTCATGGTAGTTTCGGGCCGACGTCGTCGCTGCACGGAGGACGGACGGGCATGGGCAAGCAATTCGCGAAGATCGAGTCGGAGCACAAGGCTTTCATCGAGCGGCAGAAGATCTTCTTCGTCGCCAGTGCCCCGCCGAAGGGCAGGATCAACGTTTCCCCCAAGGGGCTGTCGTCATTCCGGGTGCTCGGCGACAATGACGTCGCCTACCTTGATTGCACCGGCAGCGGCAGCGAGACACGCGCCCACCTGATGGCCTCGGACGACAAGCGGCTGACCATCATGTTCTGCGCTTTCGAAGGCGATCCGGTGATCCTTAGACTCTACGGTCAGGGTCGGTCGCTGATGCGCGGTACGCCCGAATACGCAGCCCTTGTTGCGAAATTCGAGGAAGTGCCGGGTGCACGTCAGATCGTCCGCCTTGCGGTCGACCTCGTGCAGACATCGTGCGGCATGGGCGTGCCTCTGTTCGACTACAGGCAGGAGCGCGGCAGCCTCGTGCGCTACTGGACGCAGCACGGCATCGACAACCTCCGCAAATACTGGGGCCTGAAGAACATGAAGAGCATCGACGGTCTCCCGACCGGCTTTGCTCCGGACAGCATGGCGCCGCCGCGCGCGTGAGCCTCTCGGCTCGAGACGCGCTCCTCATCGGTAAGTGCGATGCGGGGAGAGCTTACCTTCCCGGAGGCTTCGGCGGCTGGCGGCGGCGGTCTGCGGCCGGTTGATAGGCGACGCGAGAATGGTGGGCGCAATAGGGCAGGCCGGCGAGCGCCTTGCCGCCGCAGAAGAAGAATTCCGGGCTTGCGGGATCGCCGACCGGCCAGTGGCAGGTGGCTTCGTTCAGCTCCAGCAGCGACAGCCGCTGGCTCATCGGCACGACATTGTCATAGGCGACCGGATCGGCTTCCACCTCGACATCGAAGGCTTGCGCCAGCGCCGTGTTGCCGCGCGACATCGGCCGCGACACCCGCACCATCTGCGCCGGGCGCGTCTTGCGCGGCCGGGGTGCTGCGGTGGAGGGCGCCTTGGCGCGGCCGGACAGGCCAAGACGATGCACCTTGCCGATCACGGCATTGCGGGTCACGTTGCCGAGCTCGGCCGCGATCTGGCTGGCCGAAAGCCCACTTTCCCAGAGCTTCTTCAGCTGCTCGACGCGTTCATCGGACCAGGTCAATACCGTCATCGTCTTCTTCCCTTCGCCTCACACCGGCCCCTTCGGGGGTCGGCGGCTTGCGATGCCAAATCCAGAAATCCCTGCGGGCAGAATCCCTTAACCCTCGCCGGACAGGTGTGAACCGCGCCCGAACGTTTACGCCGCACAAAAGGTACTTAGGGGTTATTCTTGCCGCACGAGATGTCGTACCCGACGAGAGAAACGCTACAATATGCCGTGACTCCCGCGCAAGAGTCGGCCGCCGCGCTTCCACATGTTCCGTCACAACCGCATGACAAACCGGAATCGTACGGAAGCGGGACATTTTGCACTGCACGCAGAGCCGCTTATGGCGTGTTGACAGGCTTCGCCCCGCCCCTAAGATAGCTCGCGCGTGCCGCCTGCAAAAGGCGGCACGTTTCGTTTCCGCTAGTCCCGCCGCTGCGATGGCAACGCGCGGACAGCTTCAAAACCAGCAAGTGACAGCCATGACCAATAGCGCCACGTCGCATCTGCTCCCCGTCTTCGCCAGGGTCGATCTGGGCTTCGAGCGCGGCGAGGGTGCCTGGCTCGTCGCCACCAATGGCGAGCGCTATCTCGATTTCACCTCGGGTGTCGCGGTGAATGCGCTGGGCCATTGCCATCCGCATCTGGTCAAGGCGCTGCAGGAGCAGGCGACGAAGCTCTGGCACATGTCGAACTTGTTCAAGAGTCCGGATGGCGACAAGCTGGCCGCGCGGCTCTGCGAGCAGAGCTTTGCCGACTTCGTGTTCTTCTGCAATTCCGGCGCCGAGGCGATGGAATGCGTGATCAAGGTGGTGCGCCGCTATCACGCGTCGAAAGGCCGTCCCGAGCGCTATCGCATGATCACCTTCGAGGGCGCCTTCCACGGCCGCACGCTGGGAACGCTCGCCGCCACCGGCTCGGCGAAGTATCTCGAAGGCTTCGGTCCGCCGCTGGACGGTTTCGACCAGGTGCCGCATGGCGACCTCGATGCCGTGAAGAAGGCGATCGGCCCGCAGACCGCCGGCATTCTCATCGAACCCGTGCAGGGCGAGGGCGGCGTGCGTACCGCGCCGGCGTCGTTCTTCAAGGCGTTGCGCGAGCTTTGCGACCAGCATGGCATGTTGCTGGCGTTCGACGAAGTGCAGACCGGCATGGGTCGCACCGGCGATCTCTTTGCCTATCGCCGCCTCGGCGTCAAGCCCGACGTGATGTCGCTGGCCAAGGCGCTTGGTGGCGGCTTCCCGATCGGCGCTTGCCTTGCCACCGCCGAAGCTGCTTCCGGCATGACGCCCGGCTCGCACGGCTCGACCTTCGGCGGCAATCCGCTGGCGATTGCAGCGGCCAATGCCGTGCTCGACGTCATGCTGCAACCCGGCTTTTTCGACCGCGTGCAGAAGATGTCGCTGCTCTTGAAGCAAAAACTCGCGTCCGTCGTCGATCGCCATCCCTCCGTGCTGTCGGAAGTGCGCGGCGAGGGGCTTCTGGTCGGCGTCAAGGCCGTGGTGCCGTCGGGCGACCTCGTCGGCGCGCTGCGCGACCAGAAGCTGCTCACGGTCGGTGCCGGCGACAATGTCGTGCGTTTCCTCGCGCCCCTGATCGTCAGCGAGGCCGAGATCGACGCGTCGATCGCCAGCCTCGAGCGCGCCTGCGTTGCGCTGTCGGCACCGGAAAAGAAGAAAGCGGCGGGGTGATGAGCAAGGCGCCACGCCACTTCCTCGACATCGGCGAGCTGCCGCTCGGCGAGCTTCGCAACATCATGGACGCCAGTCGCGCCATGAAGGCGAAGCTGAAGGCGCATGAGAAGGGCAGGAAGCCGCTCGAGGGCAAGACGCTTGCGATGATCTTCGACAAGCCGTCGACGCGCACCCGCGTTTCATTCGACGTCGGCATGCGCCAGCTCGGCGGCGAGTCCATCATGCTGACCGGCGCGGAGATGCAGCTGGGTCGCGGCGAGACCATCGCCGACACCGCGCGCGTGCTGTCGCGCTATGTCGACGCCATCATGATCCGCATCCTCAATCACGAGGCGCTGCTGGAGCTTGCGCAATATGCGACCGTGCCCGTCATCAACGGCCTGACCCGCCGTTCGCATCCCTGTCAGGTGATGGCCGATCTCATGACCTTCGAGGAGCACCGCGGTTCGATCGAGGGCAAGACCGTGGCCTGGAGCGGCGACGACAATAACGTGCTCGCTTCCTGGGCGCAGGCTGCCGAGCGATTCAAGTTCCGCCTCAATGTCGCGACCCCTCCGGAGCTCGCGCCCAAGAAGCCGCTGCGCGACTGGATCAAGACAACGTCGGCGGCGATCGTGCTCGGCACCGATCCCGAGGCCGCCGTGCGCGGCGCCGATTGCGTCGTGACGGATACCTGGGTGTCGATGGGCGACAAGGAGGGCGAGCACCGTCACAACGTGCTGAAGCCCTATCAGGTCAACGCCAAGCTGATGTCGCTGGCCAAGCCGGACGCCATCTTCATGCACTGCCTGCCCGCCCATCGCGGCGAGGAGGTCACCGACGAGGTGATTGACGGCCCGCAGTCCGTGGTGTTCGACGAGGCCGAAAACCGCCTGCACGCGCAGAAAGGCATTCTGGCCTGGTGCTTCGACGCTGTGGCCTGAGAACTGCCGTCGTCCCGGCGAAGCCGGGACCCATGCCGCGTGATCTATCCGTGTGGAGCACATGGTAGGCACCGGCGCACACATTTGAGGCGGGTGGTTATGATCCCGGCTTTCGCCGGGATGACATCAACCCCTTTCGTTTCGCGACTTCAGACCCCAGATAGAGCGCCATGGTCTCCCAATCCCCTGAAACGAAAGCCGCGCCCGAAACGCCGGTTCGAGCGCCGTCGGCGGTGCCCGTCGACGACACGGTACTGCCCTTCGAGGTCAATGCGCTCGATCTGCGCGGTCGCCTGACCCGCCTCGGCCCCGCCCTCGACGACATCCTCACCAAGCACGACTATCCCGTGCCGGTCGGCAAACTGCTGGGCGAAGCCATCGTTCTGACGACGCTGCTGGGCACGTCCCTGAAGTTCGAGGGCCGGTTCATCCTGCAAACCCGGACCGATGGTCCGGTTTCCTTTTTGGTGGTCGATTTCAAGTCGCCCGACCGTCTGCGCGCCTATGCGCGCTTCGACGCCAGGCAGCTCAAGGAGGGCCAGACCTCGGGCGAACTGCTCGGCAAGGGGCATCTGGCCATGACCATCGACCAGGGCGCGGACATGAGCCGCTACCAGGGACTGGTCGCGCTGCATGGCGGCAGCCTCGAGGATGCCGCCCACGAATATTTTTTACGCTCCGAGCAGATCCCGACGCGGGTGCGGCTTGCCGTCGGCGAGGAATGGCGCGGCGGCGACGGCGGAAAACACCGCTGGCGCGCCGGCGGCATGCTGCTGCAATTCCTGCCCAAGGCGCCCGAACGCGCGCGGCAGGCCGATTTGCATCCGGGCGACGCGCCCGAAGGCACGGTGCATCACACCGTCGAGGAAGACGACGCCTGGGTCGAGGGCCAGTCGCTGATCGGCACCGTCGAAGACGTCGAACTGATCGATCCGAGCTTGTCGGGCGAGCGGCTGCTCTATCGCCTGTTCCACGAACGCGGCGTTCGCGTCTTTGCACCCTTGCCGCTGCAGGCAAAGTGCTCCTGTTCGCGCGACGCGGTGGCCGCAATGCTGAAGAGCTTTGCGCCAAAGGACCGCGCCGACATGGTGAAGGACGACAAGGTCGTCGTCACCTGCGAGTTCTGCTCGTCGGTGTACGAGTTCACGCCGCACGAGGCAGGCGTGGAAGAGGACGACGGCTCTGCGTAACTCGGCTTGTCATCACCCGCGAAGTCGCAGGGTAGGCAAAGGCGCGCTCGCGCCGTGCCCACCTTCACGATCACGCCGGTGAAGGTGGGCATGCTTAGCTTTGCCCACCCTGTCAGCTCTCTGGCGCAGCCTGTGTGCCTAATTCAGCACCCGCGTCGCGCTCGGCGCGTCCAGCGAGAAGGTCGGCACGTCGATCTCGAACTGCTCGCCGCTGGCGCTCACCATCTGGTAGCGCCCGCTCATGAAGCCCGAGGAGGTCGGCAGCGGCACGCCGCTGGTGTACTCGTAACGCTCGCCTGGTGCGAGCACCGGCTGCTCGCCGACCACGCCGGGGCCGCGCACTTCCTGCCGCTTGCCGGTGGCGTCGGTAATGATCCAGTGGCGAGTCTTGAGCTGCACGGTCTCTGCCCCGGCGTTGGTGATCGCGATAGTGTAGGCCCAGAAATACTGCCCCCGGTCCGGCACCGAGCGTTCCGGCATGAAGGCCGGTTCCACGGTGACCTCGATCTGACGGGTGATGGCGCGGTACATTTGCTGCGGTCTTCCGGACGAGCCAGGTTCAATCGGCTGAAGCCGTCATCTTACCTGAAAGGCCGTGCGGGACAACGCCGCCTCGGCGGTAACAATCCGGCCGGGCGCGCCATTGGTCGCGCTTTCAACAAAGTTCCGTGGCCAAGGCGCAACGTGCGCGGCGGGCAATCGTATTTGCCTGGAGCGGCCGGCCCGTTATTGTATTTCCAGCCGTGCAATCGCGTTGATCCCGCTGTCGGAGACGGTGCCTGATGACGTCCATTGCCGATCCCATTGCAGCTCCCGCGCGCAGCGAGAGCGCCGCCAGAGAGATGGCCGCGGCGCCCGCCATCACGCTGCCGGCGGTGGGCGAGCGTGAATTGCGGCTCGACCTGTTTCGCGGGCTCGCGCTGTGGCTGATCTTCCTCGATCATCTGCCGAACAATATCCTGGCCTGGCTCACCATCCGCAATTACGGCTTCTCCGACGCCACCGAGATATTCATCTTCATCTCCGGCTACACTGCGGCCTTCGTCTACGGCCGCGCGATGCTGGAGTCGGGCTTCGTGGTCGCCAGTGCGCGTATCCTGCGCCGGGTCTGGCAGATCTATGTCGCCCATGTCTTCCTGTTCACGATCTTCCTTGCGGAAATCTCCTATGTCGCCACCCGTTTCGAGAACCCGCTTTATTCGGAAGAAATGGGCATCATGGATTTCCTCAAGCAGCCGGATGTCACCATCATCCAGGCGCTGATCCTGCGCTTCCGCCCGGTGAACATGGACGTGCTGCCGCTCTACATCGTGCTGATGCTGTTCCTGCCGCTGATCCTCTGGCTGATGAAATGGCGGCCCGACGTCACGCTGGCGCTGTCGGCGCTGCTTTATGCCGTGACCTGGCACTTCGACCTCTATCTCTCGGCCTATCCGAACGGCGTCTGGTTCTTCAATCCGCTGGCCTGGCAGCTCTTGTTCGTGTTCGGCGCGTGGTGCGCGCTCGGCGGCGCGCGGCGCATGTCGCGCATCCTGTCCTCGCGGCTGACGCTTTGGATTTGCATCGCCTATCTCGTCTTCGCCTTCTGCGTCGCCATGACCTGGAACTTCCCCCAGCTCGGCTTCCTGATGCCGAGATGGCTCGAGAAATGGATGTATCCGATCAGCAAGACCGACCTCGACGTGTTGCGCTTTGCGCACTTCCTGGCGCTGGCGGCGATCACGGTGCGCTTCCTGCCGAAGCATTGGCCGCCGCTGAAGTCGCGATGGCTGCGACCATTGATCCTCTGCGGCCAGCATTCCCTTGAGATATTCTGTCTCGGCGTGTTTCTCGCCTTCGCCGGCCATTTCGTATTGGCCGAAGTATCCGGCGGCGCCGTGATGCATCTCGTGGTCAGCGTGGCCGGCATCGTCATCATGTCCGGCATGGCGTGGGTGATTTCGTGGTACAAGCGTTCGGCCGACAAGGGCGCGAAGAAAGGGGCCGTCGCGAACGCCGACATGGCGGGAGGAAGTCTATGAGGGCCGCCATCCTCAGCCTGCTGCTGCTCTCCGGCTGGTTCGCCGGAACGGTCGCGCGCGCCGAGGAGGCTGCGCCCACCTGCGAAGTGCCCGCTTCGCTGCTCGCCAGCGACAGCAAGCTCGACCATGTCGAGACTGCCGTCAAAAGCGGCAGGCCGCTGAACGTCCTGGTGGTAGGCAGTGGTTCTTCTACCATTGCCACGCAGCAAGCCAGCGCCTATCCGGCCCGGCTGTCGGCCATGCTGAAGGACAAGCTCGGCGCCACCGTACCGGTCGATCTCTCCGTAGAAATACAAAGCCGCAAGACCGCCGAAGATGTCGCCGGTACCCTCGTTAAGCTGGTGGAAGCAAAAAGGCCTACTTTGGTCATCTGGCAGACGGGTACCTACGATGCTATCCGCGGCATCGATCCCGATGATTTCCGCAACGCCGTCGATGAGGGGGTTACTGCATTGCAAAAAGCAGGAGTCGATGTGGTCCTGGTGAATCTGCAATATAGTCCGCGCACCGAGACCATGACCTCGGCGCCGCCCTATCTCGATAATATGCGCGTGGTCGCGCAACAGCGCGACATTCCCCTGTTCGATCGTTTTGCCATTATGCGCCACTGGAATGATTCAGGAGATTTCGATCTGTTCAGCGCCACGCATGGCGTTGAGCTCGCCAAACGCGTTCACGACTGTCTGGGCCGCGCACTGTCGAAGTTCGTCCTCGACGCCGCCCATCTCGACCAGGCGCAGCAGAATTAGGAACTATCGTTAATGAGTTCTCACTACCCTTTTGGTGTCCGCATGACGCTGGCCGCGGCTGCGCTTGCGGCGGCAGCGCTGCTGACACCGGTCCCGGCGTGGGCGCAGTTGGCGCAGCAGGCCGCGGTAGGCAACCCCGGCAAGACGGAAGCGTCCAAACCCGATGCCGCCGAGACGCCTCCGGGAGGAACGGGCGTCAGCGCCGTCCAGAACAATCCCGCGCAGAAGAGCATCGCGGCGCGTGCCGTTGACAGAGTCAAGGACATTTTTGCGCGCGTGCCATGTCTGCCGCCAAAGGGCGGCTACAAGTCGATGGGATCGCTGCCGCATGTCGCCAACAGGCTGATCTCCGGGCAACCGGTCACGATCATAGCCTTTGGTTCGTCCTCGACGCAGGGATTTGGCTCGAGCGCGCCGGAGTTCACCTACCCCAATCGCCTTGCCGCGCAGCTCAGGCGGCATTATCCGACCGCCGACATCATCGTGCTAAACCGCGGCAAAGGCGGGGAGGATGCGCCCGAGATGATGCGGCGGCTGCAGACCGAGGTGATCGAGATGAAGCCGGATCTCGTGATCTGGCAGGTCGGCACCAATGCGGTGCTTCGCAACCTCGATCCGGCCGAGACGGCCAAGCTCGTCGAAGACGGCGTGATGCGCATTCAGGCTGCCGGCAGCGACGTGGTGCTGGTCGATCCGCAATATTCGCCGCGCGTCAATGAAAAGGCCGAAGGCGCCGGCAAGATGGTGAAGCTGCTCGGGCGCATCGCCGAGCTGCGCAAGGTCGGCATCTTCCCGCGCTTCGAGGTGATGCGCGACTGGCACGAGAAACAGGCGATCCCGACGGAGGAATTCATCATCCCGGACGGCCTGCACATGAACGACTGGGGCTATGCCTGCTTTGCGCAATTGCTCGGCGACGACATCGTCAAGTCGGTCGGCCAGATCAAGCTCGGCGTCACCGTGCCGTCGGATGTGCGCGCATACCGGCCGATGTGAGCGAATGGGGAGTGGCGAATAGCGAATGGGGATCATCCATTCCCTATTCGCCACTCGCCCTCTCACACCTTCTCCAGCGCCTGCGCGAAGTCCTCGGCCAGGTCGTCGACATGCTCGAGCCCCGCCGAATAGCGGATGAAGCCTTCGCTGATGCCGAGCTCGGCACGGGCCTCGGGCGTCAGCCGCTGATGCGTGGTGGTTGCCGGATGCGTGACCAGGCTCTTGGCATCGCCGAGATTGTTGGAGATCCGCGACAATTGCAGCGCGTTGAGGCAGCGGAAGGCACCGGCCTTGCCGCCCTTGACCTCGAAGCCGATCAGCGTCGAGCCCGCGCCCATCTGCTTCTTCACCGTCGCGGCCTGCGGATGATCGGCGCGGCCGGGATAGATCAGCCGCGACACCTTCGGATGTTTGGCCAGTATGTCGGCCAGCTTCGCCGCCGTCTCCGTCTGCGCGCGCACGCGCACGCCGAGCGTTTCGAGGCCCTTCAGCAGCACCCAGGCATTGAACGGCGACATCGAGGGGCCGGTCTGGCGCATGAAATTGTGGATGTGCTCGGCGATAAATTTTTCCGACGACAGGATCACGCCGCCGAGACAGCGGCCCTGGCCGTCGATGTGCTTGGTGGCCGAATAGACCACGACGTCGGCGCCGAGCGACAGCGGGCTCTGCCAGATCGGCGTGGCGAACACATTGTCCACGATCAGCCGCGCGCCGCCCTTGTGCGCGATCTCGGCGATCGCGGAGATGTCGAGCACGTCGAGCGTCGGATTGGTCGGGCTTTCCAGGAAGCACGTCTTGGTGTTCGGCCGCATCGCCTTCTTCCACTGGTCGAGATCGAGGCCGTCGACCAGCGTGGACGAAATGCCGTAGCGCGGCAGCAGGTCCTCCACCACGTAGCGGCAGGAGCCGAACAGCGCCTTGGCCGCCACCACGTGATCGCCCGCTTTCAGGGGCGCCAGCACCGCCGTGGTCACGGCAGCCATTCCGGTGGCGGTGGCGCGCGCGGCTTCCGCGCCTTCCAGCTCGATCATGCGGCGCTCGAACATCGCCACCGTCGGATTGGAAAAGCGCGAATAGAGATAGCCTGGATCTTCGCCCTTGAAGCGGGCCTCGCACTGCTCGGCGCTGTCGTAGACAAAGCCCTGCGTCAGAAACAGCGCTTCCGACGTCTCGCCGTACTGCGAGCGTAGCGTGCCGGAATGCACCAGCCGGGTTTCGGGACGATAGCGGGCGGCGGACTTGACCTCAGACATGTGACCTCCTGCGCGACCATCGAAATGGCCACAAAAAGCCGGCCTGGAAAAATTCCACAGGCCGGGATCACACTGTCCCCGGCCTGTTTAGCGACTTATTTAACGTGGCTGCAAGCCGGCCGGCTCAAATCACCACGGGATAAGTGATGCTGATATTCGCTGCCGCCCTTTTCGTCAAGCCGGCCATCGGTTAAGGCCGTAAACCGGCTTATTTCAGGGGTTTGGATGATCTCGGGGCCACCGCCCAAGGACCATATCGTGCCGTTTTCGCTTCCTACCCACGCCAGCGGCATATTGCCGGATCGCATGATCGCGGCGATGGCGGATGACGGCCTGATATTGCCCGCCTATCCCTTCGTCGAGAGCCAGATTCAGCCCGCAAGCCTCGATTTGCGTCTCGGCGATATCGCCTATCGGGTGCGCGCCAGCTTCCTGCCCGGTCCGGGCGCGACGGTGGCCGAGCGCATCGACGAACTGAAACTGCACGAGATCAGTCTCGCCGACGGCGCGGTGCTGGAAACCAATTGCGTGTACATCGTGCCGCTGCTCGAAAGCCTCGCGCTGCCGCAAAAGATTGTCGCTGCCGCAAACCCGAAGAGCTCCACCGGCCGCCTCGACGTCTTCACGCGCGTGATTGCCGACGGCACGCGGCGCTTCGACATGATCGGCGCCGGCTATCACGGCCCGCTCTATGCGGAGATCAGCCCGAAGACGTTTCCCGTGCTGCTGCGCGAGGGCTCGCGGCTGTCGCAGGTCCGCTTCCGCACCGGCGATGCGGTGCTTTCCATGGGCGAACTCGAGGCGCTGCATGCGGCCGAGCGGCTGGTCGACAGCGAGAAGGCCGACCTTGTCGGCGGCGTCGCGTTGTCGGTCGATCTCTCCGGCAAGAACTCGAACGGCTTCGTCGGCTATCGCGCCAAGCGCCACACCGGCGTCGTCGATGTCGACCGCCGCGGCGGCTACAGCGTCGACGAATTCTGGGAGCCGATCCCGGCGCGCGCCGACGGCAGCCTCATTCTCGATCCCGGCGAGTTCTACATCCTCGCTTCGAAAGAGGCCGTACAGGTGCCGCCGGACTACGCCGCGGAGATGGTGCCGTTCGATCCCCTGGTCGGCGAATTCCGCGTGCACTATGCCGGCTTCTTCGATCCCGGCTTTGGCTATGCCGGCGCCGGCGGGCAGGGCGCGCGCGCCGTGCTAGAAGTGCGCTCGCGCGAAGTGCCGTTCATCCTCGAGCACGGCCAGATCGTCGGCCGCCTGGTCTACGAAAAAATGCTGGCGCGCCCCGCTGCGATGTACGGCCAGCGCATCGGCTCCAACTATCAGGCGCAGGGCCTGAAGCTGAGCAAGCATTTTCGCGTCTGATCAGCCGGCCGTCACGTGCACGCCGGGTTTCTTCCCGCCGTTCCATTTGCCGCCGATCGCGCGCTCGATCTGGGCGGCGAACTGCAGCAGCAGGCCGTCATTGGCTTGCCTCGCAATCGCCTGGACGCCGAGCGGCAGCCCGTGCTCATGCGTTGCCAGCGGCAGCGAGATCGCGGGAATGCCGCAGAGATTGGCCAGCGGCGTGAAGGCAAAATTGCGCCAGAGATTGCCGAACCAGTCCAGCACCGACGGATTGTCGCTGATGGTCAAAAACTCTTTGGTGCCGACCTTCGGCGTCGGCAGCGCGGTGATCGGCGTCAGGATGATGTCCCACTGTTCGAAGAAGGCGCCGAACGCCCGCGACGTCGTGTTGAACACCGCCTGCATGCGTGCGCGTTCGGCGAAGCTGGTGTGCCGGCCGTGGTCCCAGATGCGGATGTTGATCGGCTCGATCAGGTCGGCCGGCGGGCGGTCCAGCCCGCGCGCGGCGAGCATGTTGGAGATGACCACGGCGAAATTGCTGATGTAGCACAGCGTCTGTGCGTCGAAGGCGGCCTTGTAGTCGAGCGCCGGCAGTGCGTGATCGACATGGTGGCCGAGGCTTTCCAGGAATTTTCCGACTCGTTCGAGCTCGGCCGCGATCGGCGCCGTCGCGCGATACTCGCCCCATTGATGCGACAGCGCGATCCGCAGCCGGCCGGGGTCGCGCCTGATCGTCTCGGTGAACGGTTGCGGCGACGTCCAGAACGGCATGAACTCGCCAGGCGAGGGGCCGCGGCAGGCATCGACGAAGGCCGCAGTGTCGCGCACCGAGCGCGACTGGCAGCCCTGGATTGAGACCAGCCCCGTCAGGTCCGACAGATGCGGCGCCAGCGAGAACACGCCGCGTGAAACTTTCAGCCCGATATTGCCGTTGACCCCTGCCGGAATCCGGATCGAGCCGCCGCCATCGGTCGCATGCGCGATCGGCACCACGCCGGCTGCGACCATCGCGGCACTGCCGGCCGACGAGCCGCAGGTGGTGTAGTCCGTATTCCAGGGATTGCGGGTGACGTAAACGGCCGGATTGTCGGCCGAGCTGCACACGCCGAACTCCGGCGTCGTAGTCCGCCCGATCAGGTTGAGTCCGGCCTGCCGCATTTTTGTTGTCAGGAACGTATCCGCCGTTGCGCGATTGCCGCGCATCAACAGCGAACCCATCTCCTGCAGCCGTCCCTGCATGGTCGGGCCGAGATCCTTCATCAGGAAGGGCAGGCCGGCGAAGGGGCCGTCGAGATCGGTGCCGTTGCCGGCGGGCGAGGCGATGGCATCGTCGAACAGCTCGACCACGCCGGACAGCCGGGCATCGACCTTGGCGACACCGGCCGCCGCCTGCTGCGCCAGTTCGGCAGGCTTCAGCTCGCCCTTGCGCACACGCTGAGCCAGCGCCACGCCGTCGTGCTGTGCCCACTCGTCCCAGCTCATCGCCAATGTCATGTCATCGATTCCTTTCGCGGGAACCTTAGTTTCGCAAGGGACCGAGTCAACCTGCCGGATCGGCGGGCCGAAGCGTTCCCGGCGCGCGCAGGCGCCGGCAATGCCCTGCGCGCATTGCTTCGTTGCGTCCGCAGTGACAAGCTGCGGCGGCAAGCGAGACGGGGAAACGAACATGACCGCGGGGCAGGACGCGCGCGAGGCGCAATGGCTGAAATGGCGCAGCGTCGCCGATCTCTATCATGCCTTCTTCACCGGACTGATCCTGACCGTGGTGACGCGGCGCGGCACGGCCGATGCCGCCGAATTCGTCTTCCGCGTGTTCCGCCGCCAGCAGCAGGAGCGTTTCCTGCCCGGTCTTGCGAAGCTCGGTCTCAACCGCCTGCCGCCGGCGGTCGCCGCCGCGCAGTATCACTATCTCTCCAACTGGATCGGCGGTGTGCATGTCGAGTACATGTACGAGAGCGACCGCAAGGCCTGGATCCGCTATTCACCGCCGCGCTGGATCTGGCGGGGCACTGCGATCTGCGGCGTGCCCGGCGAAGTCTCCCGCGCCATGCTGCGCGGCTGGCACGCCAATAATGGCGTTGTGCTCGGCGATCTCAGGCTGGGCTTCGTCTGCACCAAGCAGAGCGTCGACGGCCAGGACGGACTCGAGGGCTATTATTACGAATACGATCATCCGCTCGAGCTCGATCAGCGGCTGGTGTTTGCGCGGCATCTCGAGGCGCCGCTGTTCGATCCGGCGCAAGCGCCGGCATTGCCGGTCGACAGCTGGCCGCGGCCGCGGCTGGAAAAGGCCTATCGCAACTATGCGATGGAATATGTGAAGACCGCCGCGCCCGTGATGGTGCAGGTGTTCGGCCCGGAGGACGCCGCCTACCTGCTGCGTCTCACGGGCAAGCTGATCGGCATGCAGTATTTCGACGAGATCGCGCGGGCACTTCAGGTCGGCTGCGGCGGCGCGAAAGAGTTCGTCGACTTCCTGCGGGTACTGTTCGATTCGCAGGATGACGAATTTGTGGTGAGCGATTCCTCAGGCGGCTTCGAGGTGCAGCAGAAGACGTGGAAGCTGATGGAAGGCGTCGGCGACTACAGTTCCGCATGCACGAACGTCCTGGAGGGACTGTTCGAGGGCCTCGCCGCCGGTTGCGGCCGGCACATTGCCGTGCATTTGAAACCCCCCGGCGGAGGCAAGCCGCCGTTCACCTGGTCGATCGGGTAGGTCAGGCGGCAATCCCGCAGCCCCCCAATGCGCTTTGCGGGGGTGGAATCGTGCCTTGCCGTGCTAGGACAAATGCACGCGGCATTTAGAACTGCGCGCGAGAAAGTCGAAATGTCTGACGTCGGCGTTGCCGAAATCCCGGTCGACGAGGAAGAGCGCCCGCTCCCGCCACCGGAGCCGCCGGTGCGGAATGCGCTTGTCGACGGGCCGATCCTGCGCACGCTGCTGATGCTGGCCTGGCCGAACACGCTGGCGCTCACCGCCGGCACCTGCGTCGTGATTGCAGAAACCTCCTATATCGGCCGGCTCGGTGTCGAGCCGCTCGCGGCCATGGCGCTGGTGTTTCCCTGCGTGATCCTGACCATGACCATGTCGGGCGGCGCGATGGGCGGGGCGGTGGCCTCGGCGATCGCGCGGGCACTCGGTGCCGGCGATCGCGAGCGGGCGTCCGCGCTCGCCGCCCATGCGCTCCTGATCGGCATCTGCTTCGGCCTCGTCTTCATGCTGGGCATGCTGGCTTTCGGCCCAGGACTCCTCGAGCGGCTTGGCGGCCGCGGCAACGTGCTGGTGCAGGCGATCGCCTATACCCAGATTTTCTTCGGCGGCGCTGTCATCCCCTGGGTGATGAACACGCTCGCCGCCATCCTGCGCGGCACCGGCAATATGAGGCTGCCGTCCTTCCTGATCCTGTCGTCGGCCTTGTGCCAGATCGTGATCGGAGGCGCGCTCGCGCTCGGTATCGGCCCGATACCGTCCTTTGGCATGCGCGGCGTCGCGACCGGCTCGCTGATTGCCTTTTCGATCAGCATCTCCGTGATGAGCTGGTATCTGTTCTCGGGACGCGCGCGCATCGTGCCGAAACTGCACGGGCTTCGCATCCGGCGGGCCATGTTCATCGACATCCTGAAAGTCGGTGTCATCGCGTGTTTCTCGCCGCTGCAATCGGTGCTGAGCGTCAGCATCTTCACCCATATGCTGGCAAAGTTCGGCACCGAGGTGCTTGCCGGCTACGGCATCGGCGCGCGGCTCGAATTCCTGCTGACATCGATCGCGTTTGCCGTCGGCATCGCCTCGGTTCCGATGGTGGGCATGGCGATCGGCGCAGGCAAGATCGCGCGCGCCCGCCGCATTGCCTGGACGGCGGGTACGGTCACGTTCGTTTCCATGGGTGCGATCGGGACGCTGGCTGCGGTCGTCCCCGATCTCTGGGTCAATATCTTCACCAGCGACGCCAGCGTGCGTGCCGCCAGCCGTCAATATCTGGCGACGGCAGCACCCATGTACGCCTTCATCGGGCTGTCGCTGTCGATGTATTTCTCCTCGCAGGGCGCCGCGAAAGTGCTCGGGCCGGTGCTGTCGCAGACGGCACGGCTGATCTTCATCTCGGTCGGCGGCTGGTGGCTGTCGACGCATGAGGCGACCGCGGGCAGTTTCTTCGTGCTGGCGGCATCCTCGATGGTGCTGATCGGCACGCTCTCCACCGCCAGCGTGGTGCTGACGCGCTGGGGGCCGAGGCCGGCGCCGATGCCGAAGGTGAGCCCGGCCTTGTCGTAGAACCAGCCACCGTCATTCCGGGATGGTGCGCAAGCACCAGACCCGGAATCTCGGGATTCTCGGGAGCGCAATTGCGCTCCATAGTTCGATGCTTCCGCCTTCGCTCTTCGAGCTACGGCGGACAGGTCGCACCGCCCCGGAATGACCTTCGGTCACTTCCGCTTCACACGCCTTATGTGCCGGGTGCCGCCGCCATAATTCACCATGCGCATCAGCTGTGGGATCATGCTCATCATTTCGCCGCCGCCCGCGCCTCCCATCATGCCCATGATGTCGCCGCCGCCATAACCCATGCCGGCTGGAATCATGCCGCCATAGCCGCCGGGGATCATGCCGCCAATGTCGGCGGGCACGCCGCCGCCCATGCCGCCAAAACCTCCGCCGCCCATCATGCCGCCCAGACCTCCGCCACCCATGCCGCCGCCTTCCATCATGCGGCTCATCATCGGGCCCATGGTCTGCATCATCATGGCGAAGCGGCGCTTGCCCATCTTCGCCTTCATCATTTCCAGCATCGGCGCCATCTGGGTCATCATGTCCTCGCCGCCGCCTCCGCCTCCGAAGCCGGCGAACTGGGCCTTCGCCGGCATTGTCGTCAGCGTGAACAGCAGCAGCAGCGTGGCCGCCTGGCACACCACCTTGTCAGCTCCGGTCATGGCAAGACTCCTCGTGCGCCGCGCGGCTCGAAGAAGCGGCGCTGATAGCGGACGCACGGGGCGAGGCTAGAAGCTGACAGTCGGCCGATCTGTGAGAAAGATCACGGAGCGCTACGCCGCCTTCCGGCCGAGCGCCTTCTGCATGGCGGCAAGTCCGAGCTCCATCTGCCCTTCCATATGGGTGGCGACCTCATGCGGCAGCACGTCGACAATCCAGACGAAGCGGCTGCGCCCCCCTTCTTCGTCAAGCACCTGGGCGGAGGCCGAGTGCTGCGTCAGGCGCTCGCTTCGGACGGCGTAGACCAGCCGCCGGTGTGCGTCATTGCAGTCGACGAGAATCTCGCGCGCGACGGCGCCGTTGGCGAAAGTGACGATGCGCGCATCGCCGTCGAGCCTGGTGTCGGTCACGAATCCCGGCACCAGCCGCGTATGCAGCGCCCCGAAATCGCGCAGCGCATCCCAGACGGAGGCCGGATCGGCGTCGATGACGATCTCCTTGTGGATGGAGGCCATGAGTGTCTCCTTGAACATTGTTCGTCATTCCGGGATGGTCCGAAAGGACCGGACCCGGAATCTCGAGATTCTCAGGGGCGCAAGGGCGCCCCATGGTTCGATGCTTCCGCCTTGGCTCTTCGAGCTACGGCAGACAGGTCGCATCGCCCCGGAATGATACGCGTTAGGCGCACATCGCCTCGACATTGTTGCCATCGGGATCGATCAGGAACGCAGCATAGTAGGTGGGGCTGTAATCCTTGCGCGGGCCTGCGCCGCCATTGTCGCGGCCGCCGGCCTTGATGCCATCGGCGTGGAATTTCTTCACGGCGTCATGATCCCCCGCCTTGAACGCGACATGCGCTCCTGTCGCCGTCTCGCCCTTGTGCAAATGCAGCCACAGCGCGGGCGCGTCTTTCGGGCCGAAGCCGGCGTAGCCGTCGCCTTGCGAGCACAGCACGAAGCCGAGCGGAGCGAGGGCTGCGGTGTAGAAGCGCACGGCAGCATCGAGGTTGCTGACACGCAGTCCGATATGGTCGTACATGAGATTCTCCAGCAGATCGCGCGCGAGGTTTGGCGCGCCGTGGCGCCACCATCTCAGTTCAGCGCCGGGCGATCTTGGAAAATCTTGCGGCCGTCCCGCGAACCTTGCCTTGCGGCCTGGCGGAATTGCGTCGGCGAGGCGCCGGCGACGCGATGGAAGGTGCGGACGAAGTTGGAAAGGTCGCCAAATCCGACGTCATAGGCAATGTCTGTGACGGGGCTGTCGTCGTCAGCCAGGCGGCGTGCCGCATGGCGCAGCCGCGAGCGGACCAGATATTGGTGCGGGGTCACGCCCAGTACGTCGGAAAACAGCCTCAGGAAATGGAAGGGGCTGATGCCTGCCTGGCTCGCGGCATCGTCGAGCGCGATCGGCTTGTGCGAATTGGCGTCGATCCACAGCGCGCTTTCCACCGCCCGGCGGCGGTCGCGCAGGCTTGCGGCTGGCTTGTTCGCCCTGCGTCCGCCGACCGCCTCGACGAAGCGGGCGGCGAGCGCATGGCCGACCTCGTCGAGCCCGACGTCGCTGTTGCCATCTGCTGCCGTTTGCGCGAGCTCCGCCAGCACCATCAGTTCGGGCAGCGGCGGCAGCGCGCCGATCTGCCACAATTTGGCGTCGCCGGTCGCATCCACCAGCTCCGGTGCGAGGAAGAATGACAGGCATTCGTCGCCGACAACGTGGTCGTGGCTGCAGACATATTCGTCGCCGGGGAAGCCGATCAGCATCGAGCCCGTCACCAGCTCGTGGAAGCGGCCGCGGCATTGGCAGCCGAAGCTACCCTTGCGCACATAGGAGATCGAATGGGCGGGAAAGGCTTCCGCAAAAGGCTTGTCGTCCGGTCCCGCCGTGCAGCGGAATTCGTTTACCGAGATACGGTTGCCCTGGAACAGCGTCCTGCGGATCATCCGCTCAATCTAAGCATGATCCCGAAAAGTGGAAGCCGGTTTCGGACAAGATCGTGGCGTCTCGAAGAGAGGGCATCACGATCCATGCGGGCGTGGCGGGGCAGCCGGCGGCAACAGCACCTCGAACAGCGTCTTGCTCACGGTCGGGTGGGCGCCCTCGATGGTCAGGAGCCGGCGTTTGGAGATCACCCCGCCGTTCGGCGCCATCCGGTCGGCATAGTTGCCGGCCTCCAGCACGCGGTGGCAGGGCACGATGATCAGGAAGGGATTGCGGCCGATCACCTGCGCCACCAGATGGACCGCGCCCTGGACGCGCAGCCCGTTGGCGATGTCCTCGTAGGTGCGGGTCTCGCCGCGCGGGATACCGCGGACGAACTGGTAGACGCGCTGGTTGAAATAGGACATGCCGGAAAGATCCAGCGCGACGTCGGACATATCGGGATTGTCGCCGCGCAGCAGTGCGACGATGCCCTCGATGGCAATTTCAGTGTTGAGCGGCGGGCGCTGCTCGCGCGCGTCGGGGAAAATCCGGTACATCCGGCGCCGGGTTTCGAGTTCGCGAGCTTCCGGCAGCTGCACGCCGATAATGCCGAGATGGCCCCATGCGATGCCGCACCGGCCGACCGCCGTGTCGAAGATCGTGAACCCCTGCCCCGACATGATTGATGCCACCCAACCCGGGGTTGATCATAACACCGTCATAATCGGCCGCATCCGGAATCTTGCGGATCGGTCAGGCACGGCGGATTCATGCACAGGAACCCGCTTGGCGGCGTGCGCCGGGTCGGCTAATCAGGAGGTGAGCGCGACCCGGAAGAAGCCGACCAATCCGGCGAGGCCGCGCTCGAGGCGGCAAGCCTTTCGCGGGCGTAGTTCAATGGTAGAACGGCAGCTTCCCAAGCTGCATACGAGGGTTCGATTCCCTTCGCCCGCTCCAACCCGCTGCGCGCAAGCGATCAAATCGCCTCAGGCACCATCTGGATCGCGCCGCAGGGGCACTCCTGGGCACAGATCCCGCAGCCCTTGCAATAGTCGAGGTTGATCTCGAAGCCGCTGCCGGGGCCCAGCTTGATGATCGCGTTATCCGGGCACACGCCATAGCAATTGTCGCACTCGAAGCAGTTCCCGCAACTGAGACAGCGGCGCGCCTCGTAGAGCGCGTTGCTCTCGTCCAGACCTTTGACGACCTCCTCGAACGTCGAGGTGCGCCGCGCCATCTCCAGGATCGGCCGCAGCGTCTGCGGCGCCTCTCCATAGTACCAGGTGTTGAGCTTGTCGGCGGTGGCGATCTCGTGTTTCGGCGCCGGCACGTAGGTCTCGCCGCGCAGCCACGCATCGATGTGGGTCGCGGCCTTCTTGCCATGCCCGACGGCAACCGTGACGGTGCGTTCGGCAGGCACCATGTCGCCGCCGGCGAAAATACCCGGCACGCCCGTCATCATGTTCTGGTCGACCTGCACCATGCCGTCCTTGACTCCAAGCCCCGGCACGCCCTGCAGCAACGAGAGATCGACGTCCTGACCGAGTGCGAGCACGACGGAGTCCGCCTGCAGCGTCTCGAGCTCGCCGGTCGGCTGCGGAAAGCCCTTGTCATCGAGTTGCATCTTCTCGACCGTGAGCGATCCGGCCTCGACGTTCTTGATCGTCGACAGCCACTTCATCATCACGCCTTCTTCCAGCGCCTCCTCCAGCTCGAAGTCGTGCGCCGGCATCTTCTCGCGGGTGCGGCGATAGACGATGATGGCCTCCTCGGCGCCGAGGCGTTTGGCGGTGCGGGCGACGTCGAGCGCGGTGTTGCCGCCGCCATAGACCACGACACGGCGCCCAAGCAGCGGCTTGTCCTCGCCTTCCATCGAGCGCAGTACCTGCACGGCATCCAGGATCTTGGCGGCTTCGCCGGCGGGAATGTAAGCGCGCTTGGCGATATGGGCGCCGACAGCGAGAAACGCCGCGTCGAAACCGCCGGCCTTCATGGCCTCGCCGATATTGCTGACCTTGGCATTGTACTCGATCCTGACCCCGAGATCGGCGATGCGCCTGACTTCCGCGTCGAGCACGTCGCGCGGCAGGCGGTATTGCGGAATGCCGAATCGCATCATGCCGCCGGGCAGGGGGCCCGCCTCTCTGATCGTCACATCGTGACCGCGGCGCGCCAGATGATAGGCCGCCGACAGGCCGGACGGGCCGGCTCCGACGATCAGCACCTTCTTGTGCGAAGGTTCTGCCGCCGGACCGAACGACCAGCCGTTCTTGATCGCGAGGTCGCCGAGAAAGCGCTCTATCGAATTGATGCCGACGGATGAATCGAGCGCTGCGCGGTTGCACGCGCTCTCGCAAGGATGATAGCAGACGCGGCCCATCACGGCCGGAAACGGGTTGTGTTCGGTCAGCGTCCGCCAGGCTGCTTCGTAGTTGCTGGCCTCCGCATGCGCGAGCCAGCCCTGGATATCCTCTCCGGCCGGGCAGGCGTGGTTGCAGGGCGGCAAACGATGCACGTATTCGGGCCGTAGCGTTCGCCAGGAGCCGGTGTGATTGATAAGCGAGGTGCCGACGTCGAGGGTGATGGCGAAGGGATGTTCCATGTTTGCTGTCCTCACGCATCTTCAGCGGCTGCGTCGATCAAGCCGTATTCCGCGATATTGGCGTCGCAGATCGCCTGAAGCCGCGCTACGCGGGGATCGTCATGGCCGGTCTTGAACAGATGGGCGAAGCGCCGCTGCAGCTTCAGATATTCCTGCACCGGAACCTGGCGACGGATCTTGCGCACGCGCGTCACCTTGCCGTGCTCGGCCTCGAAGATGGGGTAAAGGCCGCACTCCACGGCGAGCCGTGCCAGGCGGATCGTGTCGTGTGATGCGGCGCCCCATCCGAGCGGGCAGGGCACGTCGATCTGGATATAGCGAGCGCCCCTGATGCTCATTGCCGTTGTGACCTTGCGCTCGAGATCGTGCAGATCAGCCACCGTCGCGGTGGCGACATAGGGAATATTGTGGGCGACGGCGATCCTTGGGACCGATTTGCCGGTGCCGAACACGTTGCCCGGCTCGGCACCGACGGCCGGTGTGGTCGCAGTGCGCGCGGTCGGCGGCGTCGCCGACGAGCGCTGCACGCCGGTGTTCATGTAACCCTCGTTGTCGTAGCAAATGTAGAGCACGTCATCGTTGCGTTCGAACATGCCGGACAGGCATTGAAAGCCGATATCGGTGGTGCCTCCGTCGCCGCCTTGCGCGATCACGCGCACTTCGTTGCGCTTCTTCACGCGCATCGCCGCCGCGACACCGGTCGCGACTGCGGCCGCATTGCCGAACAGGGAATGCAGCCAGGGCAGCTGCCAGGACGTTTCCGGATATGGCGTCGTGAAGACTTCCAGGCACCCGGTTGCGTTGACCGCGATCAGGTTGTTGCCGGTTGCGCGCATGGCGGCATCAATGGCGTAGCGCGCTCCGAGCGCCTCGCCGCAGCCCTGGCAGGCGCGATGGCCGCAGGTCAGCGCATTGGAACGGTCCTGGGAGGCCTGAACCGAGCGTTCGGCTTCAGCGATCAGGCGATTGCCGACGGTGAGCGTGCCCTTCTGATAATATTTCAGCTTCTGGACAGCTTGCTCGGGTGCCAGCGTTGCGACGGGTTTGCTCATGACATTTTCCTTCGCAAAGTATCCTCACTCGGCGGCCGGCAGGCCGGTTGCCCTGGCGAGCTGGCGCAGGATGTTTTCGGCCGTGGGACCGGAGCGGCGGCTCTTGCGTCTGCGGTGGATTTCGCGGCCCACCACTTTCTCGTTGAGGTCGAGGAAGTGCGTCCCCTCCCATGGCTGTACCGTCGCCTGGCGGAACAGGTGATGCAGCGAGGCGCGCGTAATCGGCCTGCCGCCGAGCCCGGCGACCGCCGAGTGTAGCCGGGGCGCCCGCGGCATATTGCGCACCGCCGCGCCGACATTGTCGGCAAGCTGTCCGCCCATGCCGACCGCGATGCTTTTCTCGACGACGACGATGTCCTTGGCGCCGGCAAGTGCGCTGCGCAATGCTTCGACCGGAAACGGCCGGAACGAGATGACGGTCACAAGCCCGATGCGGATGCCGTCCTCACGCATCTCGTCGATCGTGTCCTTGATCGTGCCGCAGACGGAACCCATCGCGACGACCAGGAGGTCGGCATCTTCGGCACGATAGGAGCGGAGCAGCCCTCCGGACTCCCGTCCGAATTTGCTGGCGAAATCACGCGCGAAATCGGGAATGAGTCCGAGGGCCTGCGTTTGCTTGTAGTGCGCGAGAAAACGCACTTCTGTGAACGCGTCCGGTCCCACCATCGCGCCGATCGAAGCAGGTGAGGCGGGATCGAGCACTTGCACGGGATCATAGGGCGGCAAATATGCGTCGACCGTCGCCTGGTCGGGAATGTCGATGCGCTCCATCGCATGGGTCAGGATGAACCCGTCGACGCATACCATGACCGGCATCGACAGCTCTTCCGCAATCCTGAATGCCTGGATGTGCAGATCGACGGCTTCCTGATTGGTTTCGGCAAACAGCTGCAGCCAGCCGGAATCCCGCGCCGACATCGCATCCGAATGGTCGTTCCAGATATTGATCGGGGCGCCGATCGCGCGATTGCCAAGCGTCATCACGATCGGCAAGCCAAGTCCGGAGGCGTTGTAAACCGCCTCCATCATGAACAGTAGCCCTTGCGAAGCGGTGGCCGTGTAGGATCGCGCACCGGCCGCTGACGCGCCGATTGCGACCGAAAGCGCCGCGAATTCGCTTTCGACATTGATGTATTCGCAGTTGATCAGGCTGCCCTTCTTCACCAGCTCGCCCAGCCCTTCGACAATGTGGGTCTGCGGCGTGATCGGATAGGCGCAGATTACTTCCGGCCGGCACAACGCGATCGCCTCCGCCATCGCTCGCGACCCCTCGATCTGCTTGAGCATCGCGGGACTCCTTCAGGCCGCGCTTGCGGCGCGTTGCTGCGACAAAACGAACTCATAGGCATCCATCGCCGCGGCAATGTTGGCGGCACCGACCTTGCCGGGGAATGCCTCTTCGACGGCGCGCTTGACGCTGTCGACATGGACGAACCGCGTGAGCGCAGCGAAGGCGCCGAGCAGCGCGGCATTCGGGACCGGCCGCCCGACATGTTTCAGCGCAAATTCGGTGGCCGGCACGATGACCGCGTGGCCCTTGGGTAGCCGTTCGGCAGCCGCGCGAATGTGGATCTCGTCAAAGTTCTTGTTGGAGTTGACAAGCAGATAGCCTTCGCTGCGCAGGCCAGCGAATACGTCCATTACCTTGAACAGCGTGGCATCCTGGACGATCAGGCAATCGGGCTCCAGGATCGGTTCCCGCAGCCTGATTTCCTGGTCGGCAATGCGGCAGAAGGCGACAACGGGCGCTCCGGTGCGCTCGGATCCGAAGCTGGGAAAGGCCTGAGCATGCCGTCCCTCAAAGAAGGCCGCCATCGACAGCATTTCGGCGCCGGTAACGACGCCTTGGCCGCCGCGTCCGTGGATTCGAACCTGGAACATGGGCGTTCCCTCTGCGCCTGCTCGATCTTGTTGACAGATTGCGGCATGAAGGGGCTTTCAGCCTTGCGTTTGATCAAATTCTGCCGGCGGACGGCCGATATAGCTTCCATTTAGGAGCAGTGATAACGTCCCGAGAGCGCGCCGCGCGGGTCACGTCCATGTATAGTCACCCACCAGCCGCTCCATTTCTCGTCCGCATCACGAGGTGAACGTTGGCCGACGCGATCGCCGCCGACACTTCCCGCAACGATCTCCTGAAAATCGCCGCCGGCGGCCTGGTCAGCGGCGTGCTGACGCCGTTGATGCCCGCGCTGCTGGAGTACGTCAGCGGTGCGCCGCGCGTCCTGCAGACGGGACTGGTAGCGCTGCCGTTCGCGGTGCTGGTGTTCTTCGTGGTGCGGCGGCGCAGCCCCAACCCGGTCTGGGCAGCCGTCCTCGCTGCCATCATCACCATGGTCGCCTTTGTCGGCGCGGTGCATGCCGCGGTTGCCGTCGATGCGCAGCTCGTGGGCGGCGCCAGGGCGATCAACAATTTGCTGGTGGGACTGACCGGCGGCCTCGTCGGCTCCGCCCTGATGGCGTTCGGCATCGCGCTATTGCCCGCGAGCCCGCGCAGGGCCGCGCCATGGCTGCCGATGCTCGTCACGGGCGCGGTCGCCGGCAGCCTGCTCGCGCTCGACAGCGCGCTCGGGCTCGACCGGACCTCGGTGCTCTATCCGGTATGGCAGGCGGCAGTGGTCGCGCGGCTTGCAACGGCATTGCGGCGGTAGTGGTCTTTCTTGCACCTTGCTCGATAAAGCGGGGGGCTCAATCTACTTTGCATGGGGTTGTATTCGCACTTTTTGCGTCCAGCCCCCGCCGGCTAGCCGTCCCACGTCACCGGCAGGTCGAGCAGGCCCCGGAAGGCCCAGCCGCCGATGCGCGGCGGAGCGACCAGCCGCAGGTTCTTCAGCCGTTCAAAGATCGCCGGCAGCGCGACGTCAGCGACCATGGCACGCGAGGCCCAGGCGCCGGCGCAGAAGTGAGGCCCGGCGCCGAAGGCGATGCTCTTGGAGACATCGCGCCGCACGTCGAAGGCTTCCGCATTGGCAAAATGCTGTTCGTCGCGGTTGGCGGAGCCGAACATCAGGAACACGCGCTCGTCCGGCTCGAACTCGATGTCGCGGATGCGCCAGGGTTTTGCGATCCGCCGCGGCGACATGCCGATCGGCGAGATCCAGCGCGCATATTCCTCGAACGCCTGCAGCCAGGGGACTTCTCCGCTTCGCATCAGCGCAAGCTGGTCGGGATGTATCAGCAACGCCCACACCGTGCCGGCAATGGCATCGCGCGGCTCGTTCTGGCCGCCGGAGATCGCCAGCTTGATGTTGGCGCGGACGCTCTGCATCGGCATGCCGCATTCCAGCATCACGCCGAGCAGGCTGAGGTCGGGCCTCTTCGAGAGCACCGGCACCATGTCGTCGATCGCGGCGTCGATGCCGGAAGTGGCCGCGTTGCAGCGTGCCTCCACTGCGGGGTCGCCGGTGTAGTTGGCGATGCCGTCGATCATGCCCTGCGACCAGGCGTTCATGTCCTCGAAGCGCATGTTGGTGAGGCCAGTGATCGATTTCAGGCATTCGGCCGAAAACGGCAGCGCAAAGGCCTGCACGAAGTCGACTGACGGCGCAGGCTTGAGCGCGGCGATGATGCGCTCGGCATGCGCCTGGAACTGTCCGGTCCAGTGCGACTTTACGGTCTTCGGCGAGATCGCCGGAAAGATCGCCTTGCGCTCGGCCTGATGCGCATCGCCGTCCTTGCGCATCATGTTGTGGCCCATCAGCTTGTTCATCAGCCCCTGCGGCTGGTGCGACGAGAACACGTCGATCTGCTTTTCGGAGACGAAGATGTCGTCGCGGCTGCACAACAGCGTGCTGCCGAGCTGCGGCACGGCGACGATCGGCGCCTCCTTCCGGAAGCGCGCCAGCATGGGGTAGGGGTCCTGCCAGAACGCGGCGGGATCGATGTCGATGCGGGGCGCAGTGCTCACGGTGATACCTCGGCCAATCCGGCAAAGCATAGCCGTGCGCGGCCTTCCCGTCTGTCCCCATGGATAGGGACGGACCCGCCTCAGTTCAGGCTGCGCGAGGACATCTGCCGCAGCACCATGGAAAACAGCTCGTTCTGCGCGGAGATGCCGAGTTTTTCATAGGCGCGCTTGCGGTAGGTCAGCGCCGAATGCACGCTGATGCCCAGTTCCGCGGCGATTGCCTCCGAGCTAAAGCCCGAGAGGATGCGCAGGCACACGTCCTTCTCACGCCCGGTGAGCGAGGCGAACGGCTCGGCATCGGCAAACAGCGCCTTGAGCCGCTGCGCCGGATCGTCATCCGTCGTGGCCTGCTGGAAATGCCGCGCCACCGCGGCGCTCACCGCGGGCGCCACCGCCATCAGCCGCTGCACTTCATCGCGTGAAAAGCGCCCCTGCGAGGCGATGCGGTAGAAATTGACGTAGAAGCAGGCGCCCTCGACCCAGATCGCAGTCGCGCATTTGTCGACGATGTCGGAATCCTCGAAGAATATCTTTCGGTAGGAGTCGCTGTACATCCGCCGCGCAAAGGTCGGCAGCAGGATCGGCTCAGGGTTGGCCTGTCCCTCGAGAATCGCGTCGCGGTTGGGGTCGCACAAATGAAAATGCCCGGAATAGGCAACCCCCAGATCGCGCCCGATCGGGATGTTGCCGGCGTCGAGCAGGCAAGTGGCGGAGCGCTCACCGGCAAACGAGAACACCATGCAATGGCCGACATCGGCCACCCGGCGCAGAGCGTCGATCAGCGTTTGCGGAAACGAAGCGCGCCCGATCGCCAGTACCGCCGGCGTGATGTCGCTGATGGCCTGGTCCCTGAAGGTTTCAGCCCTCATGGCTTCCTCCCAAAATGTTTCGGGAAGACTAGCAGCGCGATGGCGGCCGCGGAAGGTCCGCAGCCGCCCGCAAAATCCGGCGGCGACCGCGATGTTGCGTCAGGCCGGCGGCACCTGGTCGAGGAAGCCGGTGATGCTCTGGATGCGCCCGTCCTTGCTTAGCACGGCGAAATCGGTGCCCTTGATCGGGCTGTCGCCGGCGTCCGGGCCGAGACCCCAGGAAAAGCGGACATGCTCGCCAAAGCCGTTGGGCTCGCCGATCAGGGTAAAACGGAAGTCAGGGAATTTCTGCTGCACGCCCGAGATCAGCGCGTCCACGCCGTCGTGGCCGTCGCCGGACATCAATGGGTCGACATATCTGGCGTCGCTGGTCCAGTTCGCAACCAGCATCTCGCGGCGACGGTTCGGTGCGCGCTCGTTCCAGAGTTCGATATAGCGGTGGGCGATTTGTTTGACGTCGGTCATTGCACTCTCTCCTTCGATGGTGCCGGAAGCATCCGGCACGTTCGTTATCGAAGGAGAGCGCGGCGCAATCGATTACCTCGGACGTCAAGGGATTGCGCCGCCGGGCAACGTTACTTCGCCGCGATCACCATGATCTCGACGAGGTACTCGGGGGCGGCGAGCTTGGCCTCGACGGTGGCTCGCGCCGGCGTGTTGCCGGGCGATACCCACTTGTCCCATACCGCGTTCATGTCGGCGAAATTCTTCATGTCGGTGATGTAGATGTTGGTCGACAGCAGTTTCGACTTGTCGGTGCCGGCCTTGGCGAGATGGCCGTCGATGATGGACAGGATTTCCTGGGTCTGCTCGGTCGTGCTCTTTCCCTTGGTCTTGTTGGCCACGACGCCGGCGAGATAGACGGTGTTGCCGTGCACCACGACCTGGCTCATGCGCGGGCCGGTTTCGAAACGCTGGATGCTCATCTTTTCTTTTCTCCTTGGGAATGGCGGCCACTGTTAGCGCAGACGAGAGCCGTACGCCACTGCACAAATTGCAGCGGTGCGTTCACGGAAACTTCTTGAGGAACGCCCAGATCGTCTCGGCGCCGTCGATGTCGCGGTTCTGGGCCCCGAGGAAGGTGTTGGCGAGCCGCGGGAAGCGGGCATCGGGGCTGCCGGGCATGCGATGGCCGCCGTCATTGACGCGGTAAAGCACGACGTCGCGGCCGGCAGGGCAATTCGAGTCGATCCGGGTCACGGTCGAGCGGTCGGTGGTGTCGGTGTCGGCCAGGTCGGTGGTGGTAGCCTTTGCATCGCAGCCGTTATTCTTGCGCCAAAATGCAAGCGTCTTGTCCGCCGACCAGAATCCGTCCACCGCAAAACGGCTGGTGCCGCGGCCGCCGTTGTAGGGAATGAGCGGATCGGCGGTGCCATTCATCATCAGGATCGGCACGGGGCGCGCGGGATGGCAGGCGGAAGCGGATTGATCGGTCAGATTCATGATGACGCTGGCGGCCGCCGCGAACAGGTCGGCACGCTTGCAGACCAGCGTCATCGTCATGGCGCCGCCATTGGACATGCCGGTCACGTAGATGCGTTTCGGATCGGCGCTGCCGTCGGCAACTAATTTCTCCACCAGCCTGGCGATGAACGCGACGTCGTCGGTGCCGTGCGGCGGCACGCGGCCGGCACGCAGATTGTTGGGACGCAGATCGGCCCAGGCATGGTTGAGGCCATCCGGAAACACCACGCCGAATCCTTCGCGCCTGGCCACCGTGGGCCATGCCGTGCGTGTGATCATGTCGGCGCCGGTTTGTGTGTTGCCGTGGAGCACGATGACCAGCGGCGCGGGCTTCGCGTTGGGCAGGTGGGCAGTGTAATGACGCGTCACCCCGCCGACCGTGATCGTCTCCGCCGATGCGGCGCCGGCGCAGGTCAGGACAAGCAGCATTGCGGTCAGGCGGATCATGCGTGGCTCGCGGAGGTGGTAGCTCGCTTTCCATTGCACCACGGCGGAACGGACGGATCAACCGACCCGCACCGCCTCGGTGGCTTACGCCACCGCCTTTGCTGCGGCCCGCCCGGCATTGCGGCCGGAGAACAGGCATCCGCCGAGGAATGTGCCTTCGAGCGAGCGATAGCCGTGCACGCCGCCGCCGCCGAATCCGGCGGCCTCGCCCGCCGCATAGAGGCCGTTGATGATCTTGCCGTCCTGGCCGAACACGCGGCCGTCGAGGTCGGTCTCGAAGCCGCCCAGCGTCTTGCGGGTCAGGATGTTCAGCTTGACCGCGATCAGCGGGCCATGCTCGGGATCCAGGATGCGATGCGGCTTGGCGGTACGGATCAGTCTGTCGCCGATATAGCGGCGGGCATTGTGCAGGTTCATGACCTGCGCGTCCTTGACGAAGGGATTGTCGATCTCGCGGTCGCGCGCCACGATCTGCGCCTTGATCTGGTCGAGCTTGAGGAGGTCGCTGCCGGTGAGCTTGTTCATGGCTGCGACGAGATCGGCGAGATTGTCGCGCACGATGAAATCGGCGCCGTGCTGCTTGAAGGCTTCCACCGGCGCCGGCGCGCCCTTGTTGGTGGCGCGCCTGAGCGTCATGAGCCAGCTCTTGCCGGTGAGGTCCGGGTTCTGCTCCGAGCCGGAGAGTGCAAATTCCTTCTTGATGATGCTCTGGGTCAGGATGAACCAGGAATAATCGTAGCCGGTGCCCATGATGTAGTGCAGTTGCCCAAGCGTGTCCGAGCCGGGGAACAATGGCGCGGGCAGTCGCTTGCCCGTCGCGTCGAACCACATCGACGACGGCCCGGGCAGGATGCGAATGGCGTGTTTGGGCCAGATCGGGTTCCAGTTCTGGATGCCCTCGACATAGTGCCACATCCGGTCGCGGTTGATCAGC
Source organism: Bradyrhizobium sp. (assembly GCA_046349015.1). GTDB lineage: Bacteria > Pseudomonadota > Alphaproteobacteria > Rhizobiales > Xanthobacteraceae > Bradyrhizobium. The sequence goes on from JAXMDE010000004.1 coordinate 276,698, forward strand.
CGCGCGCCGGCCGCTTCCGTGATGCCGATCATGCGGCCGTCGACATGCTCGGGCACGCCGGAGATCATGAACTTTGGCGGCTCGCCGAGGCGCTTGGGCCAGTTCTGCCGCACCAGATCGTGGTTGCCGCCGATGCCGCCGGAGGCGACCACGACCGCTTGCGCGCTCAAGCGAAATTCGCCGACCACCTTGCGCGACGAGCTCTTGCCGCGCTCGATATTGTCGGGCTCCAGGATGGCGCCGCTGACGCCGTCGACCGCACCGTTGCTGACGTTCAAGGCGTCGACACGATGGCGGAACCTGAACACGAGCTTGCCGCGTTTGGCGGCTTCGCGCGCCCGGCGCTCGAACGGCTCGACAATGCCCGGCCCGGTGCCCCAGGTGACGTGGAAGCGCGGCACCGAATTGCCATGGCCCATCGCATCATAGCCGCCGCGCTCGGCCCAGCCCACCACCGGGAAGACGCGATGGCCCATCGCGCGCAGCCAGTCGCGCTTTTCTCCGGCAGCGAAGGCGACATAGGCCTCTGCCCATTTTTTCGGCCAAAGATCCTCCTCACGGTCGAAGCCGGCGGTCCCCATCCAGTCCTGCAAGGCGAGGTCGTAGGAGTCCCTGATGCCGAGCCGGCGCTGCTCCGGCGAATTCACCAGGAAAAGCCCGCCGAACGACCAGAAGGCCTGGCCGCCGAGGCTCTGCTCGCCCTCCTGGTCCAGCAGGATCACCTGCTTGCCGGCGTCGGCAATCTCGGTGGCCGCCACCAGGCCCGCCAGCCCGCCGCCGACCACGATCACGTCAGCATCGCCGGCCATCGTTTCCTCCCCTGCATTTTCTCGGGCATGAAGCCTATCGCTTTTACCGCGGTCAACGGCAAAAGGCGCTTGCCTGTGGCGGCCGCGCCACGAAGGGACTTTGCCGGCTGTTCCAGTTTGGCACCTTCTGCCGTTGGCGGTGCAGCGCCGTTGCAACACTGGATTTGAATTTGGTTCGGGCGGGCTCCACCCCCTCGACAAAAATGCCGTTCGGCAACACGCTGCAAGCGTCTGCATCACAAGAACATTCAGATTCGGTTTCGACTGGGGCTGGGGGCTTCGACATGAAGTTCGTGACTGGTTTGCTTGCGGCAGTCCTGTTGCTGGCCGGGATAAGCACGAGTCACGCGGTGGTGCGGATTGCCGACGATCGCGGCGGCCGTATCGGCACCTACGTCGACAAGTACCAGAGCCTGCGTTCTTCCGGGGAGACGGTCATCATCGACGGCCTGTGCGCCTCGGCGTGTACCATCGTGCTCGGGGCGGTCCCCCATGACCGCATCTGCGTCACGTCTGCCGCCAATCTCGGCTTCCATGCTGCCTGGGATTTCGGCGCCAACGGCCACGCCGTGACCAACACCGAAGCCACGCAGATGCTTTATTCAATGTATCCAACGCCGATCAAGCGCTGGATCTCGGCGCGCGGCGGATTGACGCCAAAGATGATCTTCCTCCGCGGCAAGGCCCTGCAGGCGATCTACAAGCCCTGTTATCTCGACGCCCAGGCTTCCGCCAACAAGCCGGTGCCGACGGCCGCCTCGTCGGCCCGTTAATTCGCTCCTGATGACGTGAACGGCGGCGCTCTCGCGCAGCTTGCCCGTGCATGGAACTAGGCCTATCTGAAAGGCCATGGCCCGCCCGGTTTCAGCCCCCAACAGTATGGTGAGCACGCCCCCGCCGAAAACGCGGGCGGCGTCGGTGATTGTCTGGAGCGCGGCCGTGCTCGGGGCTCTGGCGTTGGCGGCCGCGGCCGTGCTCTGGCTCTACTACGGCACGACGGTGTTTTTCGAGATGATCGCCGCCGGCATCGCAGCCTGCTTCTGAAGAGGTGAGTTTCCCGATGGAACAGCTCCGCCGCCCCGTCGTCATCATTGCGGCCTTCGCTGCGAGCCTCGCCGTCGGACTCCTGCTGATGACCTGGCTGATGGGCGACCTGAAGAAGATCGCGGCGCCTGCTGCGATCGGCGGCCCGTTCCAGCTCACCGACCAGTCCGGGCAGGTCGTGACAGAGAAAAACCTGAAGGGCCGGCCGACCCTGATCTTCTTCGGCTTCACCCATTGCCCCGATGTCTGTCCGACCTCGCTGTTCGAGATCTCCGAGGTGCTGCGTGCGATGGGCAAGGACGCCGACAAGGTCAATGCCTATTTCGTCTCCGTGGATCCCGAGCGCGACACGCAGGCGGCGATGAAGGACTATCTCTCCAGCTTCGATCCGCATCTCAAGGGGCTGACCGGCGATGCCGAGTCTGTGGCCAAGGTGCTGTCCGCCTATCGCGTCTACGCCAAGAAGGTGCCGCTGAAGGATGGCGACTACACCATGGACCACACTGCGTTGATCTATCTGATGGATCGCGACGGCCATTTCGTGGCCCCCTTCAACATGAAGCGGAAGCCGGAAGAAGCAGCGACGGACCTGAAACGCTACCTCTAGGGCTGGTGATTTTTGATCTATTCGGCCCTCGCCTGGCCCTCGGGATGGTCTATAAGGCCAGCAATCCCGAACAAACTGCCCCAATGCCTGATGTGACCGCCTTGCCGTTCAGCCTCCGCCCGACCCGTACCGCGCTTGCCGGGGCGCTGGTTGTGGCTGCGCTGATGGCCTGCCACGGCGTGGCCGGCGCCCAGCAGCCGTCGGCCGCCCCAAAGATCGAGGCCGCGCCGCAGGCGGTGCCCGGCTTCTGGGATCCGCGGCGGCGGCCGGACCGGCCGGACCTCTCGCGCATCACCGTGATCCGCTTCCTGACCGAGACCGACTACCCACCCTTCAACTTCACCGGCCCAGACGGCAACCCCGCAGGCTTCAACGTCGATCTGGCGCGCGCACTGTGCGATGAGATCAAGGTCACCTGCACCATCCAGATGCGCCGCTTCGAGACACTGGTCGACGCCATCTCCTCCAACCGGGGCGATGCCATCATCGCCTCGCTCGCTGTGACGCCGCAGCTGCGCACCCGTCTCGATTTTACCGACCCCTATTACCGCGCGCCGGCGCGCTTCGTTTCGCGCCGCGAGGCCGTGATGAGCGAGGTGCGGCCGGAATATCTGGAAGGCAAGAAAATCGGCGTGATCGGCGGCACCTCGCACGAGGCGTATCTGAAGGCGATGTTCACCGATGCGGAAATCAAGTCCTTCGCCGGCGACGACACATTGCGCATCGCGCTTCGCCGCGGCGATGTCGACCTGATCTTCGGCGATGCCATCTCGCTGGCGTTCTGGGTCAACGGCACCGATTCCGGCGAGTGCTGCGCCTTCTCCGGCGGGCCGTTCGTCGAGAGCCGCTTTTTCGGCGAGGGCGTCGGCATCGGCGTGCGCAAGGGCAACGACTTGCTGCGGCAGGCGCTGAACTGGGCGATGTTCCGGGTCTGGGAAAAAGGCCGCTACACCGACCTGTGGCTGCGCTATTTCTCGATCAGCCCGTTCTGACGGCAACCATCACATTTCACTTTTCAGCGCGAAAGCGCTAGTTTCCGCCGTTTCTGGAGAACCTGTCCGATATGTCCACCGCCGAACTCGCCACCCCCAGCGATCTTCGTTCGCTTGCCGAGCAATCCAACGCCTGGCCCTTCGAGCAGGCCAAGGCGATTGTCGCGCGGCTGAAGAAGAAACCGAAGGACGAAGTGCTGTTCGAGACCGGCTACGGCCCCTCTGGCCTGCCGCATATCGGCACGTTCGGCGAGGTCGCGCGCACCACCATGGTACGCCACGCCTTCCGCGTGCTCACCGACGACAAGATCAAGACGCGCCTCTTGGCCTTCTCCGACGACATGGACGGCCTGCGCAAGGTGCCCGACAACGTTCCCAACCGCGACATGATGGCGACCCATCTCGGCAAGCCGCTGACGCGCGTGCCGGATCCTTTCTCGAATGAGTATCCCTCGTTCGGTGCGGCCAACAATGCGCGGCTGCGCGCTTTCCTGGACCATTTCGGTTTCGACTACGAGTTCGCAAGCTCGACCGACTATTACTGTTCCGGCCGCTTCGACGAGACGCTGCTGAAGATGCTGGCCGCCTACGACAAGGTGATGGAGATCATCCTGCCGACGCTCGGTCCCGAGCGCCGTGCCACCTATTCGCCGTTCCTGCCGATCTCGCCGCGCACCGGCATCGTGCTGCAGGTGCCGATGGTCGAACGCAATGTCGCCAAGGGCACGGTCGTCTATGTCGATCCCGACACCGGCGAGAAGGTTGAAACGAAGGTCACCGGCGGCAACGTCAAGTGCCAGTGGAAGGCCGACTGGGCGCTACGCTGGGTCGCGCTCGGCGTCGACTACGAAATGGCCGGTAAGGACCTGATCGACTCCGTCAAGCTGTCGGGCAGGATCTGCAACGCGCTTGGCGGCACGCCGCCGGAAGGCTTCAACTACGAGCTCTTCCTCGACGAGCAGGGCCAGAAGATTTCCAAATCGAAGGGCAACGGCCTGACCATCGACGAATGGCTGCGCTATGCCTCGCCGGAATCGCTGTCGCTGTTCATGTACCGCGAGCCCAAGGCGGCCAAGCGCCTCTACTTCGACGTGATCCCGCGCAACGTCGACGACTACCAGCAGTTCATCGAAGCCTATCCGAAGCAGGAGACCAAGCAGCGCCTTGCCAACCCGGTCTGGCATATCCACGCCGGTCACCCGCCGCTGGCGGACATGCCGGTGACGTTCCAGATGCTGCTGACGCTGGTGTCGTCGTCCAATGCCGAGAACGCCGAAACGCTGTGGGGTTTTATCGGCCGCTACCGCCCCGGCGTGACGCCGCAAACGCATCCGAAGCTCGATGCGATGGTGAACTACGCCATCAACTATTATCGCGATTTCGTCGCGCCGACGAAGAAGTTCCGCGAGCCGACCGATCAGGAGCGCGTGGCGCTGCAGGATCTGCGCGAGGCGCTCTCCAGCATGGAGGGGGGCGCAACGCCGGAGGACATCCAGAACGTGGTCTACGAGATCGGCCGCCGCGAGCCGTTCCTCGACCCCGTCAAGAAGGGCAAGGACGGCCGCCCCGGCGTCTCGCTCGACTGGTTCAACATGCTCTATCAGGTGCTGCTCGGCCAGGAGAAAGGCCCGCGCTTCGGCTCCTTTGTCGCCGTCTACGGCGTTCCGAACGCGATCGCCATGATCGACGGCGCGCTGGCAAGGTCGGCCTAATTGCTGCCCGGCCTTCGCCACGGCACCGCACTTTCGGATACCACCCCCGCGACAATTCTCGCCGCCGCTGGGCGCTAAATCCGCTATACTCTCCCGCACAAAAACAAGCCTCACGGGAGCGCGCGCATGCACGACAGGGTTTCACCGAAATCGGTTCGCGACAATGTGTCTGACGATCAGTGGCAGGCGCGGGTCGATCTCGCTGCGGCGCATCGGCTGGCCTATATGCACGGCTTCTCGGAAGGCATCTTCAACCATCTGACCCTGGTGGTGCCCGGGCAAAGCGACCGCTACTACCAGATTCCGTTCGGCACCCACTGGTCGGAGGTCACCGCCTCGACCTTCATGGAAGTCGGCATCGACGACAGCGAGGTGAAGCGCGGCGAGGGCGATGTCGAGCGCTCTTGCTTTTGCATCCATGCGCCGATCCACAAGGCGCTGCCGCAGGCCAAGGCCGTGTTCCACACCCACATGCCCTACGCCAGCGCGCTGACGCGACTGGAGGATCCCCGCATCAAGGAGATCGGCCAGACCGAAGTCGGCCTCTCCGACGCCATCGCCTATGACGACGAATACACCGGCCCGGCGATGGACCCGGCGGAAGGCGAGCGGCTCGCGCGCGTGATCGGCAACAAGAGCGTGCTGTTCATGGCCAATCACGGCATCACTACGACGGGTGCAACCGTCGCCGAAGCCTATGACAAGCTCTATTACATCGAGCGCGCCGCGCAGGTGCAGATCTACGCGATGTGGACCGGGCAGCGGCTGAAGCAACTGCCGACGCCGGTCGTCGAGAAGACCAAGCGCGACTATATGGACGAGCATCTCTACAAGGGCCCGACGCCCTCGCAGCGGCATTTCGATGCGCTCAAGCGCATCCTTGACCGCAAGGAGCCGGACTACGCGACGTAGCCGATCGGAGCGCAGGGTGGATTCGCTTCGTTCTACCCTTCCTGCGCCATCCTAGCCGGACACCAGCACATAGCGCCGGTTGTCCCGCTGCACCGGCCGTGCGTTCAGCGGATAGAGCTTGGCGAACGCCGCCACATCCGTTTCCGCCACGGTGATCGCGTTGGTCAGCAGCAGCCATTCGACCGTCTCCGCGCAGGGCGGCGTCGTCAGGGAGCCGGGATACCGATAATAGCTCAGCTTCTTCGGCAGCATGTCGTTCGGGTTGAAGCCTGGATCGGCCTTGACGGGCGGGCCTTCTTTCGTCGGCATGGTGGCGATCACCTTTGCAAACGCAGCATTGGGCTTGCCAATCGACATCAGCACGCCGACCACGGCAAGCGCGCCGGAACTGGCGCGGTGCACGAAATGCGCCTCCATCGGATAGCTCCGGCCCGCGATCATGTGCTCGCTCGGGCGATGGAAGTGAACCTGCAGCAGTTCGAACTTTTTGTCGCCCAGCGTCAGCGTGCCGCCCGGGGCAAAGTTGAGCTGAATGGTGTGGCCGTTGTTGATGATCGTGTCGGCGCTCTTCGGCCAGTTCAGCCTTAGCGGCGGCAGTTGCGACTTGATGGGTGCGACGATGTCGATCGGCGATTGCTGCAGGCCGATGGTGCAGACCTTGCTCGCCGCGTCGAGATCGCCCCATTTGGCGGGGCCGGTGGTGCCTTCATAACTCCAATGGGCGCCTTCGGCGGCGAATGCGGGCTGGCACAGCGGGCAGAGGGCGAGCCCGGCAAGGGCTTTCAGCACGTTCCGGCGGTCCATGTTCCTCCCCCAGAGATCGAATCGGCATCCAATCAGTGCCCATCTTTCAGCCCTTTCGACGGTTTGGCCATGGGCAAGACACGGCAGGCGATGCCGAAATCATTGGCGCAACCGGCGGCTTCCGGCAAATTCTCCGCGGCAAGTGTGCGCCCTTGAGCTTGAAGTCGCGGCTTGCCACCGATACGGTCGCTGCGGCTGCCGGTGCTCCGGAAAACCCCAAGAGACTCAAGGACAAGCAGGAATCGCTCGCTTGCGCATGATCTACAAAATCTGCCCGGCTCCGGCCTGGCGCGAAGCCGAGCGGCAAGGGGTCTATCGCGGCAGCGCGGACGATCACAGGGACGGCTATATCCATTTCTCCACCGCTTCGCAGGTTCCGGAGACTGCACGGAAGCATTTCTTCGGGCAGACCGGCCTGTTCCTGATCGCGGTCGACGCGGACGTGCTTGGCGAAGCGTTGCGCTGGGAGCCCTCGCGCAACGACGAACTGTTCCCGCATCTTTATGGCGAACTCGACCTCGGCGCCGTCACCGAGGTCATGGACCTGCGCGCGCGGGCGGACGGCTCTCACGACGTGCCGGAGCTTGTCTCGTGATCCGGGCGTTCGACACTTTTTCGCTGCCGCTGCTGCGCTGGCTCGATCCGGAGGACGCCCATCGCCTCGCGATCCAGGGCCTGCGGCTGCTGCCGCCGATGCGCCCGAAGCCGGACGACCAAAAGCTCGCGGTGCGCGCCTTCGGGCTGAATTTTCCAAACCCGGTCGGCATGGCCGCGGGCTTCGACAAGAATGCGGAAGTGCCGGATGCACTGCTGCGGCTCGGCTTCGGCTTTGTCGAGATCGGTTCGGTGACGCCGCGCCCGCAAAGCGGCAATCCACGGCCGCGGCTGTTTCGGCTGGAGCGGGACGAGGCCATCATCAACCGCATGGGTTTCAACAATGACGGCGCCGAAGCGGTGCTGCGGCGGCTCGCCGCGCGCGCCAATCAAAGCGGCATCGTCGGCGTCAATGTCGGCGCCAACAAGGATTCCGAAGATCGCACCGCCGACTACGTCAGGCTGATCGAAACCTTTGCACCGGTGGCGAGCTACTTCACCGTCAACGTCTCCTCGCCCAACACGCCCGGCCTGCGCAATTTGCAGCAATCCGCCGCCCTCGACGATCTGCTCGCCCGCGTCATCGACGCCCGCGAGCGCGTGCGCAGGAACGCCGGCGACTCGCCGGTGCTGCTGAAGATCGCACCGGATTTGAGCCTCAACGAACTCGACGACGTCGTCCATGTCGCGCGCTCGCGCCGTGTCGACGGCATGATCGTCGCCAACACCACGCTGGCGCGGCCTTCGACGCTGCGCGAGGCCAACCGGGCGAAAGAGCAGGGCGGCCTTTCCGGCCGGCCGCTGTTCCGCTTGTCCACGCGCATGGTGGCGGAGACCTATGTACGTGTCGAAGGCGCCTTCCCGCTGATCGGCGTCGGCGGCATCGACTCCGGAGGCGCCGCGCTGACCAAGATCCGCGCCGGCGCCAGCCTGATCCAGCTTTACTCCTCGCTGGTCTATAAGGGTCTCGGCCTCGTCGAGGACATCAAGCGCGATCTCTCGTCGACCTTGCTTCGGACAGGACGCGACTCGCTGTCCGAGATCGTTGGTGCCGATGCTGCGACGCTGACGGCCGAGGACTGGCCGGTGCGGTAGTCACTTGAACGAGCGTCGCAGCAGTCTCGGATAGGCCAGCGCCTCCAGCCCGCCGCGCGCGGCGTAATGCGCCAGCAGCGCGCCCCACAGGCCGTAATTGCCGAAGGAGCGTAGCGCGAACCAGGCGGCGAGGAAGATCACGAGCGAGGCCACCATCAGGTTGCGCATGTCGCGCGCCCAGGTCGCGCCGATATAGACGCCGTCGAAGGAAAAGGCGAATACCGCAAGCAGGGGCGAGGCGATGACGAAGGGCAGGAAGTCGCGCGCGACGCGGCGGACCTCGGAGCTGGCGGTCATCACGTCGATCAGCGTCGGGCCGAACAGCGCGAAGGTGGCGGTGACCCCGATCGCAAAGGCGAAGCCCCAGGACACGACCAGCCGAACCGCGCCGGAAAACGCCTGGCGCGATCGCGCGCCGTAGGCGCGACCGCACAGCTGCTCCGCGGCGTTGGCAAGCCCGTCGAGGAAGAAGGCGCTGACCAGCAGGAAGTTGTTGAGCACGGCGTTCGCCGCCAGGATCACGTCGCCGGACCGCGCGCCCTGTGCGGTGAAGAACAGGAAGGCCGCGATCAGCGATGCCGTGCGGATCATGATGTCACGGTTGACCGCCAGCATCCGCATCAGCTTGTCGCGCTCGAACAGATGCGCACGGGAAAGCGGTGGGTGGCCCGATGTCAGCCGTTGTGCGATGACGCCGCCGATGGCAAGGCCAACGGCTTCCGCGATGACGGCGGCGATAGCCGCGCCTGCAATGCCGAGATCGGCGACGAGCACCAGCAGCACCGTCGCGACCATGTTGATCACATTGATGGCGACCTGCACGCCGAGTGCGAGTGTCGCGCGGGCCTGCCCGATCAGCCAGCCCAACACGACATAATTTGCGAGCGCCAGCGGCGCCGACCAGATGCGGATGATGAAGTAGGTCTTTGCGGCGTGGGTCACACCCTCGCTTCCGCCCATGGCTCCCAGCAGTATTGCCGCAAGCGGCACCTGCAGCGCGATCAACGCTACGCCGACGATTCCTGCCACGATCAGCCCGCGCACCAGGATCGCATGCAGCTCGCGCGTTTCGCCCGCGCCGAGCGATTGCGCGGTAAAGGCGACGGTGCTCATGCGCAGGAAGGCGAACAGCCAGAACAGGCAGTCGAAGATCACGGAGGCCATCGCGACCCCGCCGAGCGGCGTGGCATCGCCGAGCCGGCCGATCGCGGTGGTCGAGACGATGCCGATCAGGGGCGTCGTCAGGTTCGCAATCATGGCGGGGCCGGCGATCGCGAAAACCTGCCGGGTGGTGACGTGGGAAGGGGAATTCACGAGGCGCTGCTACAGTTCGACGATCATGCCGTCCTTTGCAGCAGCGTGGGGCAGCTTGTCCACCCGGCCAAGCATGTCATCGCTCATGTGGGTGAGGACCAGCTTTTTGGCATTGATCTTGCCGAGATGGGCTTCCAGCGTTTTCAGGCTGAGATGGTTCTTCACGATCCTGTCGTAATAATAGGCCTCGGCGACGAAGAGGTCGGCGTTGCGGGCCGCCGGGATCAGCGTTTCCGTCCATTCCGTGTCGGCGCTGTAGGTGACGACGCGGCCTTCGGCCTCGGTGCGATAGGCGAGGAACGGCCCGCCGGATTCGCCGTGCACGACGGGGTAGGGCGTCACGGTCACGCCGCCAAACGTGCGCCTTTCTTCTGGATGAAGCGTGACGATCGACAGCTCGAAGCGCTGCTGCGTCCTGGAGGAATGCTCGAACATCACTTCCATCGCCGCCTTCAGCCTCGCCTCGATGCCTTGCGGCCCCGCGATGACCAGCGGCCGCGCCCGGCGGGTGAATTGCGCATCGAGCAGAATGAACGGCAGCCCGGCGAAATGATCGCCATGGAAATGCGTGATCAGGATGAGATCGATTGCCTCGCGCGTGATGCCGAGCCGTTTCAGTGCGGGAAGCGAGGAGGCGCCGCAATCGATCAGGAAGTTGACCGCATCGCCCGTGACGTGGAAGCACGTGTTGTATCGGCCACCGGAGCCGAACGCGTCACCGCAGCCGACGAATTGCAGTTGCATCGGCTGCGTCCTTCCGTGATCCGGTTGATCAGCGTCCGCGCGGCGCGCCAAAGATGCGCGTCAACAGCCAGACCGGGATCACGATCACGGCGCCGAGCAGGAAATAGCGCCACAGCCAGTTGATGGCGTCGAAGCCGAGATCCCACAGCCGCTGGAACAGCATGCGGATGGAATGCAGGATATTCCAGGGATCGAAGCCGATCGCAGCCAGCACCACGCCGACCAGGATCGACAGCAGGATCAGCCGGAACGCCACCGCCAGCGGCGTGCCGCCCAGAAAGCGGTACAGGCCGTCCTGGCTGGCCGGCAAATCCCTGACATCGTTCGGCATCGAAATCTCCATCCCGTTGGCGCCCATTATAGGCACGGCGGGGCAAATGGGAAACCGGCACCCGCGCGTCAATGGCGTGGCGGGACCTGCGAAACCTTAATTTCCTGTCACGGTCCTTAACATCCGTTCAAGCGTTTCCAGGCGGTCGGCTTCGCGCGGCGGCTTGTCCCAGCGCAGCCGGCTGATGCGGGGAAAGCGCATGGCGACGCCCGATTTGTGTCGCGGCGAGCGTTGTAGCCCCTCGAAGGCGACTTCCAGCACCAGGCCCTGATCCGGCTCATGCACGACATGGCGGACGGGGCCGAATTTTTCCGTGGTGTTGCGGCGGACGAAGCGGTCGATCTGCAACAGCTCCTCGTCGGTGAAGCCGAAATAGGCTTTTCCCACCGGCACCAGCTGCTCGCCGTCCTCGCCGTCGGTCCACACACCGAAAGTGTAGTCGGAATAATAGGACGAGCGCTTGCCGTGGCCGCGCTGCGCATACATCAGGACGGCATCGATCAAATGCGGGTCGCGTTTCCATTTCCACCACTGTCCCTTCGGGCGGCCGGGCAGATAGGGCGCATCGCGCCGCTTCAGCATCACGCCTTCCACGGCATCGGCATCTTCGCCTGCGCCGGCACTGGCGGGATCGGCGCGGGCTGCGACCAGCGCATCCCAGCCGTCGAAGGCGACGGTGGGGGAAAGGTCGATCCTGGCATCGTCCAGCTTCTTCACAAACGCCACCAGCTTCGCGCGCCGCTCCGCAAAGGGCAATTCGCGCAGATCATTCTCGTCGTCGCCGAGCAGGTCGTAGGCGCGCAAATGGATCGGGAATTCCTTGATCAGTTTCGGCGAGACCACTTTCCGGTTGAGCCGTTGCTGCAGCACATTGAAACTCTGCACCCGGCCGTCGCGCAGCACCAGCAATTCGCCGTCGATGGCGCCCGGAAGGTGCAGCGAGGGCACAAGGTCCGGAAAGCTTTGGGTGATGTCCTCGCCCGTGCGCGAGTAGAGGCGCGCCTGCAGATGGCCGTTGGCATCGCGCCCGCTCACCGCCTGGACACGGATGCCGTCCCATTTCCATTCCGCAATGAAATCGGCGGGATCGAGACTTTTGAAATCTTCATCCTCGATTGCGTGCGCCAGCATCACCGGGCGGAACGGCGCGGCGTCGCGGTTGACCGGCTTGTCGCCGCGGCCTTCCAGCCAGGCGAAGAGATCGAGATAGGGCGGTGACAGCCCCGGCCAGATCAGCTCGATCTCGTGCGGATCCTTGCCGCCGAGCGCGGCGGCCGCCGTCTTTGCCAGCCGCGCCGAAATGCCGATCCGCATCGCGCCGGTCACGAGCTTGAGCAGTGCCCAGCGACCGGTCTCGTCGAGTTCGTCCAGCCAGCGCGACAGCTGTCTTGGCAGCTCGGTCTTACCGAGCGTGCGCAGCGTGGTGACGACTTCGGTCAGCGCCGGAGCAGGGGGATGGTTGTGGCCTGCAGGCGTCGCCGCCTTCGGCCACATCAGCGCGACCGTTTCCGAGAGATCGCCGACGTAATCATAGGAGAGGCGGAAAAGCTCGGGGTCGGCACGTTCGGTGATGAGGTCGCGAATCAAGCCGGCCTTTGCATGCTTGAAGGAGAGTGCACCGGTGATCGCCGCCAACGCATAGCCGCGGTCGGGATCGGCCGTTTCGCGAAAATACGCCGTGATCAGCCGCAGCTTGTTGTTGCGGCCGGGCTCGTAGGCGAGGCGGTCCAGAAGCTCGGCGAAGCGGTTCATGCCTCCGCCTCATCGGCTGCGTCGGCCTCTTCCTCGTCGCCATATCCGACGAGATCGAGCGGCCGCGCGGCGAGACCCTTGCTCTTGCACCAATGCACCAGCGCGTCTTCCTGGCCGTGGGTCACCCAGATTTCGCCGGCGCCGGTCGCCGCAATCGTCGCGGTCAGCCCGTCCCAGTCGGCGTGATCCGAGATCACCAGCGGCAGCTCGATGCCGCCTTGTCGCGCGCGCGCCCGCACCCGCATCCAGCCCGAGGCAAAGGCGGTGACCGGATCGGGAAAGCGCCGGGTCCAGATGTCCGACGTGGCGGACGGCGGCGCCAGCGCGATGACGCCGGCGAGATCTGCCTTCTTCACGCCGCTCACCGGTCGCAGCTCCCCGAGATCGATGCCGCGGCTCTGATAGTAATATGTGATCTTCTCCATTGCCCCGTGCAGATAGATCGGCGCGTCGTACCCGGCCTCGCGCAGCAGCGCGATCACACGCTGCGCCTTGCCGAGCGAATAGGCGCCGACCAGGTGTGCACGCTCGGGGAAGAGTTCGACCGACGTGAGGAGCTTCCTCACCTCCGCCGCCGCATCGCCGTGCCGAAACACGGGCAGCCCGAACGTCGCCTCCGTGATGAAGACGTCGCATGGAACAACCTCCAGCGATACGCAGGTCGGATCGCGTGCGTCCTTGTAGTCGCCGGAGGCGACGATGCGGGTGTCCTTGCAGGTCACCGCGACCTGCGCCGAGCCCAGCACATGGCCGGCGGGATGAAACTTGATCCTGACGTCCCCGATCTCGATCTCCTCGCCATAGGCAACCGCCTGCGTCCGGCGAGCGAAGCCCTCGCCATAGCGCAGCCGCATCATGTCGAGCGTCTCCTGGGTCGCCAGCACCGCGCCGTGGCCGGCCCTGGCATGGTCGGAATGGCCGTGAGTGATCACGGCCCGCTCCACCGGCCGCACCGGATCGATATGGAAGCCGCCCGGCCTGCAGCACAGGCCGGCGGGAGTTGGCAGCAGGATGTCTTGCGGGCGCATCTCGTCTATATAGGACGCCGGAAAGCGATTGTTCACCCGTCCCAAACCCGATGCCCGCGCGCCTGTTCCTGTCCTCCGGCGATCTGATTGCCGACCGTCGCTACGATTTTGCGCGGGACCTGCAATTGCGCGGCGACCTGCCGGCCGCGGCCGATCTGCTGCAGCAGGCGGTAGAGCTCGCGCCAAACTTTGCCTCCGCCTGGTTTACCCTCGGCGAGATTCGCCGGCAGCTTGGCGAGCGCGAGGCGGCGATCGAAGCCTTTCGCAGGGCGCGCGACGCCGATCCGCAGGATCGCCATGGCGCTGCCGTGCATCTGATGCGGCTCGGCGCCGAGCCGCTCTGCGCGATGCCGGCCGGCTATGTGCAGTCGCTGTTCGATCAATATGCCCCGCGGTTCGAGAATGCACTGCTCCACGATCTCCACTATCGCGGGCCTTCACTGCTGTTCAAGGCGGTGGTCGCCGTGCGCAACGCCGCGAAGAAGCCCGCCTTTTTCAAGCGCGGTATCGATCTCGGCTGCGGCACCGGCCTTGGCGCGGCCGCCTTTGCCAACAATGTCGACCGCTTCATCGGCATCGATCTTTCCCCCGGCATGATCGAGAAAGCGCGCGCCTGCGGCCTCTACGCCGAGCTCGAGGTCGCCGACATGACGGCCGGTCTTGCGGGCCAGCCGGACGCGAGCGCCGATTTCGTGCTCGCGGCCGATGCCATGGTCTATGTCGCCGACATTGCGCCTGTGCTCGGTGAAGTGGGCCGCGTGCTTGCGCCCGGCGGGGTGGTCGCCTTCACCACGGAGACGCATCCGGGCGAGGGCGTCATCCTCGGCGAGGGGCTGCGCTACGCTCACGCGGCGGCGCATGTACGCGCGGCAGTCGCAAGCGCAGGCCTCAGGCTCGCGCATCTGGAAGAAGCCTCGCCGCGAGATGAAAGCAATGTTCCCGTGCCGGGTCTCGTGGTGGTTGCCGCGAAAACTTGAGTCTACGCGCTACGCGCGCTGCGAATGGCCGCCTTGCTGCGACAGATCGGCTATTGCCGCAGTCAGCCAAATGTTCGACCAAGTCTCCCTGTCAGGGAGAAACGACAATGAGGAACAAGCAAAACCGGCGCGAATTCGGCGTCACCGCACTCTCCGCCATCGCAGCCTCCGTCCTGCCTGCGCCACATGTGTGGGCTGTCGAGAAGAAGTACGATCCAGGCGCCAGCGATACCGAGATCAAGCTCGGCCAGACCGTGCCGCATTCCGGCCCCGGCTCGCTCTATGGCGTGCTCGGCCGCGTCGGGGAAGCCTATTTCCAGATGCTGAACGAGAAGGGCGGCATCAACGGCCGCAAGGTCAAGTTCCTTACGCTGGACGACGCCTACAGTGCGCCGAAATGCGTCGAGGCGACGCGGCGTCTGGTCGAACAGGAGGAAGTGCTGGCCCTGTTCGGCTCGCTCGGCACCGCGCCGCAGACCGCCGTGCACAAATATCTCAATTCCAAGGGCATCCCCCAGCTGCTGCTCAACACCGGCGCCTCCAAGTGGAACGATCCGAAGAATTACAAATGGACCATGGCTGGCCTGCCGCTCTATCCGACCGAAGCGCGCATCCTTGCCAAGCATGTCGTCTCGGTGAAACCGAACGCGAAAATCGGCATCCTCTACCAGAACGACGATTTCGGCCGCGACTTCCTCGGTCCCTTCAAGAAGGTGCTGGAAGATGCCGGCGGCACCGCCAAGGTGATCATGGAGCAGACCTACGATCTCACCGAGCCAACGGTCGATTCGCAACTCATCAACCTCTCCAAGTCGGGCGCGGACGTCTTCTACAATATCACCACCGGCAAGGCGACCTCGCAGTCGATCCGCAAGGTGGTGGAACTTGGCTGGAAGCCGCTGCAGCTGTTGTCGGCCGGCTCCACCGGCCGCTCGATCCTGTCCGCCGCGGGCTTCGAGAACGCCAAGGACATCGTCGCCATCCGCTACGCCAAGGAAGTCGGCGTGCCGCGCTGGGAAAAGGATCCCGATGTGATGGCGTTCGAGGAGCTGCGCAAGAAATATCTGCCGACGGTCGATCCCGACAACACCATCGCCTTTGCAGGTTACGGCCAGGTCGCTTCCATGGCGGAAATCCTGCGCCGCTGCGGCGACGACCTCACTCGCGCCAATGTGCTGAAGCAGGCCAGCACACTGGCTGGCTTCCACTCGCCGTATTTCCTCGACGGCATCAATTTCAGCTACACGCCGGACGACTACACGCCGATGAAGACGCTCTACATCTCGATTTTCAACGGCAAGGACTGGGATATTTCCGACAAACCGGTGACGGAGTGAGGCCTGTCGTTCCGGGGCGCGCGAAAGCGCGAACCCGGAACCTCGAGATTCCGGGTTCGATGCTGCGCATCGCCCCGGAATGACGCGCAAGCCACCTCGACGAACCGGCCTGAACCGCTTACCTCTTGGCTCGTGCCGTCGCCCGACCTCTTTTCCTGGACACCGCAAGCGCCCCCGGCGACGGCAGCGCTGCTGCCGGACCGTTTCCGGAAATGGTTCGCATCGCGCGGTTGGTCGGCGCGCGAGCATCAGCTGGCGCTGCTCGGCAAGGCGCGTGACAACCGCTCGGCGCTGCTGATTGCGCCGACAGGCGCCGGTAAGACGCTCGCCGGGTTCCTGCCGACGCTGGTGGAATTGTCCTCGCCGATGGCGGCAGATGGCAAGAGCCTCGTCTCCACCGGTCGCGGCGTGAAGCGGGCCGGCGGGCTGCACACCCTCTACATCTCGCCCTTGAAGGCGCTCGCGGTCGATATCGCGCGTAACCTCGACAGGCCGATCGCCGAGATGGGCCTGCCCATCAAGGTCGAGACCCGCACCGGCGATACGCCGGTATCGCGGCGGCAGCGGCAGCGGCGCTATCCTCCGGACATTTTGCTGACGACGCCGGAGCAGCTCGCACTGCTGCTCGCCTCCGACGACGCGCCGTATCTGTTCTCCTCGCTGAAGCGCATCGTGCTCGACGAATTGCATGCGCTGGTCACCTCCAAGCGCGGCGATCTGCTGTCGCTCGATCTGGCGCGCCTCTGGCGCATCGCGCCCGAGCTGCGCGCCATCGGGCTCTCCGCCACCGTCGCCGAGCCCGAGCAGCTCGCGCGCTTCCTGATGCCGCAAGCCGGCGGCAAGCCCATATCAGCCGACATCGTCGTTGCCGGCGGCGCCGCTGCACCCATCGTGGAGATGCTCGACACCAAGGAGCGGCTGCCCTGGGCCGGACACACCGCGCGGCATGCCTTGGGGGAAATGTACGAGCTGATCAAGCGCAATAGGACCACGCTCGTCTTCGTCAACACCCGCAGCCAGGCTGAGATGCTGTTTCAGGATTTCTGGCGCATGAACGACGATGGCCTTGCGATCGCGCTGCATCACGGCTCGCTCGACGTCGCCCAGCGCCGCAAGGTCGAGGACGCCATGGCGGCGGGAAAACTCCGCGGCGTGGTCTGCACTTCCTCGCTCGATCTCGGCATCGACTGGGGCGACATCGATCTCGTCATCAATGTCGGTGCGCCCAAGGGCGCCTCGCGGCTGATGCAGCGCATCGGCCGCGCCAACCACCGTCTCGACGAGCCGTCGCGTGCGGTACTGGTCCCGGCCAATCGCTTCGAGGTGCTGGAATGCACGGTTGCGATCGACGCCGTCGCCGAAAATGCGCAGGACACGCCGCCCTTGCGCACCGGCGGGCTCGACGTGCTGGCGCAGCACGTGCTGGGCTGCGCCTGCGGCGAGCCGTTTCTCGCCGACGACCTCTATGCCGAGATCATCACCTCGGCGATGTATGCAAATCTTGCGCGCGCCGATTTCGACGACATCATCGATTTCGTCGCCACCGGCGGCTATGCGCTGAAAACCTACGAGCGCTTTGCGCGCATCAAGCAGGACAAGCAGGGCAAATGGCGCGTCGCCAATCCGCGCGTTCGGCAGAGCTATCGCCTCAATGTCGGCACCATCGTCGAGGAGGCGATGCTGAAGGTGAAGCTGGTGCGCTCGCGCGGCGCGGGTTCCGGCGCAAGCGGCCCATTGCTGCGCGGCGGCCGCATCCTCGGCGAGATCGAGGAATATTTCATCGAGGGCCTTGTCCCAGGCGACACCTTCGTGTTCGGCGGCGAGATCGTGCGTTACGAGGCCTTGGTCGAGGACCAGGTCTATGTGTCGCGCTCCAACGACCGCGACGCCAAGGTGCCGTCCTATATGGGCGGCAAGTTTCCGCTCTCGACCTATCTCGCCGAGCGCGTGCGAAAGCTGCTGGATGACCGCCGCCAGTGGAATGCGCTGCCCGAACAGGTGCGCGACTGGCTGTCGCTGCAGAAGGACTTTTCCCGCGTGCCCGCTGTGCGCGAGCTGTTGATCGAAACCTTTCCGCGCGGCGGCAAGCACTACATGGTCTGCTATCCCTTCGAGGGAAGGCTGGCGCACCAGACGCTCGGCATGCTGCTGACGCGCCGGCTGGAGCGTGCCCGCGCCCGGCCGCTCGGCTTTGTCGCCAATGAATATGCGTTGGCGATCTGGGGGCTCGGCGACATCTCGCATCTGGTCCGCAACGGCAAGATCGATTTCGCGGAGCTCTTCGCAGCCGACATGCTCGGCGACGATCTCGAGGCATGGCTCGCCGAATCGGCGCTGATGAAGCGCACCTTCCGCAATTGCGCGCTGATCTCGGGACTGATCCCGCGCCGCTTCACCGGCGAGGAGAAGAGCCGCCGCCAGGTGCTGTTCTCGACCGACCTCGTCTATGACGTCCTGCGCAAGCACCAGGCCGACCATGTCCTGCTGCGCGCCGCCCGCGCGGACGCCGCCACCGGCCTGCTCGACCTCAAGCGATTGGGTGATATGCTCGGGCGAATCCAGGGCCGAATCACCCACCGGGAACTCGATCACGTCTCGCCGCTCGCGGTGCCGGTGATGCTGGAAATCGGCCGCGAATCCGTTTACGGCGAAGTGGCCGACGAACTCCTGGCGGAAGCCGCTGACGAGCTGGTTCGCGAGGCAATGCGATAGGGCGAAGGAATACCGTGGCGGGCGCGCAATCGTTGAAAAATGAGGAGATGCGCGCAACGGCGTTCGACGTCGTGGGCGTGGAGTTGATCGCCGATCTCTCCGGCGCGCTGTTTTGGGAAGCCCAGCGCCTGCTCGTCGTCTCCGATCTTCACCTCGAAAAAGGCTCGAGCTTCGCCGCGCGCGGCGTGCTGCTGCCGCCCTATGACACCGCCGCGACACTTGGCCGGCTTGCCTCCGTCATCGCCTATCATGAGCCGCGCATGGTCATCGCGCTCGGCGACAGTTTTCACGACCGTGACGCGCATCGGCGGTTGTCCGATATCGATCGCGGCGCCATTACGGCCATGCAGGCCGGTCGCGACTGGATCTGGATCGCGGGCAACCACGATCCCGCGCTGCCCTCCGATCTCGGCGGCGCCATCGCCAGCGAAGTCTGCATCGGTCCCATTGCCTTCCGCCATGAGCCCACGGGCTCTTTCGGCGAGATCGCCGGGCATCTCCATCCCAAGGCCCGCGTCGCCACCCGCGGCCGCGCCACCGAGCGCCGCTGCTTTGCCAGCGACGGCGAGCGCGCCGTGATGCCGGCGTTCGGGGCCTATGCCGGCGGCCTCAGCATCCGCGACCGGGCCTTCACAAAGATATTCGGCGCGCCGGATTTCACCGCGCATGTCCTCGGCGACAACAGACTGCACGCCATCGTCGCGTCGCGGTGTTATTGATCCGGCCTTCGCACCGACGTGGCGAGCACGCGGAGGCACGGACGGCCCGCCCGATCGGTGCCTGTCGGCGGCGTTTCCCTTGATCGGCGCATAGGTTCCCGCCGGGAACCGGACGCGGTCCGGTTCGTTGTCGTCGCGGCTGGAAGAGAGCATGGCGCACCACCCGAAACGCGAACACCTCGATCAGAAGCGTGACGGGGACAAGCCGTCGTCAAAGCCACGCGAGCCCTTCAGCTTCAGCATCTTCCTCAAGTCGCTCGGCCCCGGCCTGATCACCGGCGCCTCCGACGACGACCCTTCGGGGATCGGCACCTACAGCCAGGCCGGCGCGCAACTCGGCTACAGCATCGGCTGGACCATGCTGCTGACTTTTCCACTGATGGCGGCGATCCAGGAAATATCCGCGCGGGTCGGCCGCGTCACCGGGCACGGCATCTCGGGAAATGTCTGCCGGCACTATCCGTCCTGGTTGCTCCATGTCATCGTGGCGCTGCTTTTCGTCGCCAACACCGTCAACATTGCCGCCGATCTGGCCGCGATGGCGGACGCGAGCAAGCTGCTGGTCGGCGGACACGCCTTCCTGTACGTGCTGTTCTTCGGGGTGATCTCCGTCGTCGCCCAGATCTTCCTTGACTACAAGCGCTACGTCGCCGTGCTGAAATGGCTCACGCTGTCGCTGTTCGCCTATGTCGCCGCGCTCGCCTTCGCGCAGATCCACTGGAAGGAAGCCCTGGTCGGCACCGTGCTGCCGCAAATCGCCTGGCGTACGGACTATTTCACCACCATCGTCGCCATCCTCGGCACCACGATCTCGCCGTACCTGTTCTTCTGGCAGGCCTCGCAGGAGGCGGAAGAGCAGCGGATCGACTCGACGAAACATCCGCTCAAATACCGGCATTACGGAGCCCGGCAGGAATTTTCGCGCATTCGCGCCGACACCATCATCGGCATGGCGTTCTCGAACATCATCGCGCTGTCGATCATCGTCACGGCCGCGGCCACGCTGCACGCCTCCGGCAAGACCGACATCGAGACGTCGGCACAGGCGGCGGAGGCGCTGCGCCCGATTGCCGGCGCATTCGCGGAATGGATTTTCGCGCTCGGCATCGTCGGCACCGGCTTGTTGGCGATTCCCGTTTTGGCGGGAGCCACGGCCTATGCGGTCGGCGAGGGACGGCAATGGCCCGTGGGACTGGCGCGCAAGCCGAAGGAGGCGGCCGCCTTCTACTCGGTGCTTGCGCTCTCGGGTGGAATCGGCATCGCGCTCAATTTCACGCCGATCAACCCGATCTCGGCGCTGTACTGGAGCGCTGTCATCAACGGCGTGCTTGCCGTGCCCGTGATGGTGTTGCTGATGCTGATGGTACGGCACAAGGGCGTGATGGGCCGCTTTGTGATCGGCGGCCCGCTGTACTGGCTCGGCTGGCTTTCCACGGTTGCGATGGCCGCGAGCGTGGCGGCGATGGCGGTGGGCTGGTTCGTCAATCCTTCCTGAACACGATCGACGCCATCCAGCCCGTCATCAGCGCCATCGCGACGGTGGCGAGGCCATAGGCAAAACCGTTCTGCCGCGAGGCGGTGGCGACAAACTGCTCGAAGCCTACCTTGACGATCTCGAAGGCGGTTTCGGTGCGTGTCACCAGTTGACCGTCGGCGAACAATTTGATGTCGACATTATAGGTGCCGATCGGCACCTCGGCGGGCAGCGGAATGCCGGTGCGGAACAAGGTCGGCGTCAGGAAGGTCACGGCCGAACTCGACTCGCGATAGAGCCCGTGTTGCGAGCGCAGCCGCACGAAGGCGGCGCGGAACGGGTCCGACGGCACCACGTCGGCATAATCGGTGCCCACGCGCTGGGTCAGCACGACATTGTTCATGCCGAGCTGCTGCCGCCGCTGCACCTCGGCGGAGGCGATCGCGTCGATCGGGCGGTTGGAGAAGATGGCGAGATAGGCCGGCACCTGGAGGAATTGCCGTGAATCGGTGTTGATCCAGATGCCGAACTTGCGCTCCTTGCGCCGCGTCACCATGTCGGCGCGCGGCCCCGAGACGGTGACGACGAGATCATAGGTGCGGTTCGCGGGCGTTGCGGCATCCTTCTCCACCGAGCCGAACAGTACCAGCTCCTCGCCGGAATAGTTCGGCGTCACCGTCACGCGGTGATTGGAGACGGAGACGATCAGCTTTTCGGCGCGGGCCGGCAGGGTTATCAGCAGCGCCGCCAGCGCCAGCGCGGAGATGGCGAGCGCGCGTGCCGTCATGAGGCGCCTCCGCTTCCGGCGGTTTCGCGGACGGTGAACAGCTCGGTTGGCTTGATGCCGAGCTCGAAGGCGAAGCGGACGCCGACGGCAAGCACGATCAGCCCGAGCAGCAGGCGCAGATGCTCGCCGCGGATTTTTTGCCCGGCGCGTGCGCCGAATTGCGCGCCGGTGACGCCGCCGACCATCAGGATCAACGCCAGCACAGCGTCCACGAGATGATTGGTTATCGCATGCAGCATGGTGGCAAACAGCATGGTGACGAGGGTGAGCACCATCGAGGTGCCGATCACGGTCGAGGTCGGCACGCGCAACAGGTAGATCATCAGCGGGACCAGGATGAAGCCGCCGCCGATGCCCATCACGGCGCCGAGGAAGCCGATCAACAGTCCGATCGCGACCACGGGGATGACCGAGAGATAGATCTTGGAGCGCTTGAAGCGCATCTTCATCGGCAGGCCGTGTATCCAGACATGGCTGCCCGGACGGCGCATCGGCACCGGATTGCCGCTGCGCGCGCGCAGCATGGCGCGCAGGCCTTCCCAGAACATCAGTCCGCCGACGGTGGTGAGCAGGATGACGTAGGATAGCGCGATCAGAAGGTCGAGCTGGCCGAGCGAGCGAAGCCAGGTGAAGGTCGCGACCCCCAGCGCCGTGCCGACGCTGCCGCCCGCCAGCAGCACCAGGGCGAGCATCGGGTCGATCGAGCGCCGTCGCCAGTAGGAGATCGCGCCCGACATCGAGGATGCCGCGATATGGCTCGACACCGAGGCGACCGCCACCGCCGGCGAGATGCCGACGAAGATCAGGAGGGGCGTCATCAGGAAGCCGCCGCCGATGCCGAACATGCCGGAGACAAAGCCGACTGCCGCGCCCATCGCCAGGATCAGGAAGACATTGACCGGAATGTCGGCGATGGGGAGGAAGAGCTGCACGCGCGGTCGCTTCTTATTGGAGGCCGCCAGAGGCGGCGCTGGGCCGCCCGCGACGAGGTTGTCGGTCGAGCATCTGCCGGCAGGAGAATCCGCCTATGACGCACGGGGGAGCGCGCACGGACCGTTGCCGCGACCCTGCATAGCCGAATTTGGCGGCGGGCGGCACCAGAGAATCCGTGGATCGGCCATAATTTGCCTCGAACGGACCGTCGCTGCCGCGATTGTGAAATTGTCGCAGCACGAAAAGCCGCCGCTAGCCGCGCGGCCCACCCGCCTGTGCGGTGACGAGGTTCATCGCGGTGGCCTCCTGGGGAGCCAGCCAGCGGATGTCGGAGGTGGCCGACATCGCCTCCACCAACGAGGCCGAGATGCCCATCCGCTTCAGATAGCCGAGCACGAATCCGGTGGTCCGCTGGGTGTCCGCCACGGGATCGCCGCTGCGGGTCCCGCTCGTCGTGAAGCGATGGACGCCAAGCCGCGAGCCGCCGATCTCGTAGCGCGCCGTCCCGCCGGCAAAGACGAACACGCAGGCGCTGGCGCAGGAGCCCGGCCTGATCTGGTCCGCGCCGTCGACAGTGCCGACGGCGGTTACGAGGCCGCGGGCACGGATGAGTTCACCCATGATCACGGACTGCGCGAGATCGCCGCCGGGCGAGGAGAGCAGCACGACGTCGCCGGCCTTCAGCCCGGCCTCGTCAAGCCTTTCGCGGAACAAGCTCGCGGCGGCAGGACCGATCCTGCCGCGCAGGGCGAGCGCGGTGCGGCGGCGTCCATCGAGATCGACATTGTTGATCACGGTCGCGCTCAAGCTCGGCGTCGAATACAGATCCTTCCAGTAGTCCCAAGCATCCGGCCGCGACAGGTCGCGGTAAGCCTGGACGAAGACGCCGGAGCTGATCAGCAGGAACATGACGACCGACAGCATGTGACGGCGCAGGAAGCCGGGGGCACTGCCGCCATGGGCGGCCGTTTCCGGCTCGGACACGTTAGCCGGAGAAGGAGCCGGCCTGTCCCACGGCCGTGCCGGCGGCACGGGTAGGCCACTGTTGCGCGGCTGGCGGTCTTCCACGGAATACCTCTTGCGGTTGCGGCCGGCGAGAAAGCCGGCCCCCGCCCTATGTAGGGAGTATCGAAGGTGAGGTTCACCCCTGCGACCCCGTTGGGATCGCAAGTGACGCCGATTTAATGGGTGGCGGTGACGGGAGCCGTGCGCTTGGACTTGGCGGCCGGTTTGGCGGCATTGGCCTGGGTCTGGGCGGGAGCGTTGTCCCAGCCGCCGGCAGGGGCGGCCACGTTGACGGCGTCGTCGGGCTGCGGCTCGGCGGTAAAGGTCTGGATCGCGAGCTTGGCTGCGGCCAGCGACTGCGGGTCGAGGCGCTTGGCGATGTCGTCGCGCTTGCGGCCGGCGTCGGCATCGCCCTGTGCCGCCGCGAGGCTGAACCATTTGAAGGATTCGGCGAGGTTCTGGTCGACGCCGATGCCGCGCGCATAGAGGATGCCGAGATTGTACTGGCTGTCGGCGACGCCGCGGTCGGCCGCCTTCCGGAACCATTGCGACGCGGCCTTGTAGTCAGCGCCCTTGCCGCCGCCATCGGCATCGAGCACAGCGAGGTTATGCATCGCCTTGGCGTTACCGCGCTCGGCTGCCTGCATGTAGTAGCGCCGTGCGATGTCGATGTCCTTCTTCACCGAAAGGCCTTTTTCGTAGAAGGTGCCGAGCCGGAAGATCGCCGGCACGACGCCGGCGTTGGCGGCGCGGTCATACCACTTTGCGGCTTCATCCGGGTTGGCCGGCACGCCTTTGCCTTCTGCGAAGCGCACGCCGATCTCGTAAGCCGCGGCGGCATCGCCCTTCAGCGCAGCGTTGCGCAGCACCGGCCCGCCAATTCCATCGGGCAGCCGTTCGGTTGGCGGCACCTGCACCTGGCCGAAACGTCCGGCCTTCGGCGCGGCCACGGGGGCCGGGGCCGGCGGGATCGCGCCGGTGATGTCGCTGGCGCCGACCGGCGCGGCCACTGGCGCCGTTGCGCCCTGGGTGATCGTGATCTGCGAAGCGTCGAGCATGTTCGGCGCGAAGGAATTGTTCGACTGGCGGCCGAGCGGCGTCGGCGAGGTCATCGACGGCGCGGCGGGGGCTGGCGGCGCGACAGGCGTGGCGCTCTTGTCAGCGGGCGAAAGCGCGCCGGCAGGCTCCTCCACCGCCGGCATCGGCGGTGCCGAGCCGGTGTCGAGCAGGTTCATCGCCATCTTGAACGTGCCGAGCACAATCACCACCACGCTTGCGCCGACCAATAGCGATCGGATCTTCGAGGTGATGCTCGAACCTTCGGCGCCCGGTGTGCCGGGAGCGCCGGCAGGCTTGGCTTTTTCCTTTGCCTTGTCCTTCGTCTTCTCTGCGGAAGCGGCGGCCTTGGCGGCGGCTTTCGCCGAACGCTTGTCGTTCTGCGCGTTGGCGGCGGCGGCTTGCGCTGCGCGGCGCGCGGCGGCGATGAAGCTCGACGTGCTCACCGATTCCTTTGGACCGGCGGCGGGAATTTCGCTCAGCACGCTCTCGGACGCGGCGATGCGTTCCGACGGTGTCGAGCGCGGCATCGGCCGGGTGCCGGGCTCCAGCGGATGGTCCGGCGGCAGGTCGGGCTCGAATGCCGAGCGCGGCACCAGGATTTCGCTGATCGCGCGCGGCGCGGCGGGCATCGCGGGGAGGGGCGGCGGAAGTTCTTCGGCGCGCTCGGCAGCGCCGAATTCGCGGGGCGCTGCGACGAAATGCTCCTGCGGCTCAGGTACGGGCGCCGTGAATTGTGGCTGCGCCAGGACCGGATTGGGCAGCTCCGGCATCGGCGGTATGGTCAGTTGCGGCGCTTGCGGCTCCGGCGCCATGAAGACGGGTGCGGGCGGCGGAGGTTCGGGAGCAGGCGCCACGGGCGCTGCGCGCACGTCGCGCAGGTCGCCTTCGATCATGGCGAGGCGATCGACGACATGACCGAGCGTGTTGTGCACCGTTTCCAGGGCATCCTGGGTACGACGGTCGGTCTCCGACTGGCTGTAGCGGATGTCGGACAGCTCGCGCTTGACGACGTCGACCAGCGCGGGATCCATCTGCGGCGGCTGTTGCGGCGCAAGGGATTGCCGGCTGTTGTCGACGATTGCTGCCAGATTGGCGTGCTGGTTCTCGAGGTGGCGCAGGATGTCCTGCAGCGCATCCTCGACCCGGCCGAGATTGCCGGCCGCGCCGCGCTGATCGGTCGCCGCCTCGACGCGCTCGAGCAGATACGACACCCGCTGTTCGAGGTGCGCGAAGGCCGAAGTGTTGTCGTTGCCGACCGGCATGCGGTCGATGCGCTCGGTCAGCGAGCGGATGGCGATTTCGAGATTTTCGTTGTTGCTGCTTTCGACGGGGCGCTGTTGCTCGCGGTTCTCGATGGTCGAGGTCAGCGCGGCGATGCGCTGCTCGACGGCGGCAAGCGCGTCGTCATGGCCGGCGGAACGGGAGAGCTGGTCCACCTTGGTGGACAGCGTGTGGACGTCCTCGGAGAGGCGCGAAAGCGCGTCATTGGAGGCGACGTTGGAGACGATCGAGCGCAGCGCGGAGATCGCGCCTTCGAGCTGATGTACCGTCGACGGATCCTCGTTGGTGCGCAGGATCAGGTCGAGCTTGGCGTGCAGGTTGCGGATCGCCTCGTCGTAGCCGGTGAGCTGCTCGGCCGGCGTGAGCGAGCGCAGCGCCTCGCGGATTTCGTCGAGTGCGCGCTCGATGCCGGCCAGCGCATGGCTGTCGATGCCGCTGCTGCGGGTGTCGTCGATGCGGCGCGACAGCGAGCGGATTTCGTTCTCGATCGATTCGATCGCCCGGCGCGGCACCGCCTCGGAAATCGCCTGGCGGATTTCCGCCAGTTCGCGGCGGAAAGCCGCAATCGATTCCTCGAGATGATCCGGCCGCTGCAGCGCCTCGATCTGGCTGGTGATCTTGAACAGATGCCGCTCCAGCGACGAGAAGTCCGGACCTGGCGCGGGCGGCGGGGCCGCCTGCGGGCCGGATGCCGGCGGCGCTGCGAACGACCGCTGCGGCGCGTAAGGCTGCTGGGGCGCAGACGGCTGTTGCGGCATATGGCGAGGCTGCGGTGCCTGTGGCGCCACCGGAGGCGCCTGGCGCGGCGCCAGCTGGCGCGGTGGCTCGTCAAGCTCGTTCTGCCGCGCGGCGATCTCCGCAATTGCCGAATCGAAGGACGAGGGACTGAGCGGCGGCGAGTTGTGATAGACCTCGGCGGCGGCCCGCTCGACCATCTGGGCCTGGCGCTGCTGGTTCTCGATGTCCGCCTGGCGCGCAGGTTGCGGATTGGTGATCTGCGACAGTCGCGCATCGAGGCGCGAGATCGCGTCGTTCAGCTGGCGCGCAACGACGGGCTCGTTGCGGGGGGCCGGGGTGTTGCCGCTGCGGGGCGCGTCGACGCGGGGTCTGGAAATCTGTTCGATCTGGCGGGTGATCGCGTCGAGCCGCTGATGGATGTCGTCCACGGTGCGGTGCTGCTGGCCGTAAGCCGGTTGCGGCGGCTCCTGGCCGTTGCGGAAATCCGGGGGCGCATCGCCGACATTGGCGTTGAGCCAGTCGTTGAGCGACATGCCGGCGCGCCGCGCGGCCGACTCGGCTCTTTCGCGCACGGATGGATCGATGCCGTCGACACTCCACGATACGCGCGAATTCATGATCTCGTCCGGTTTCGACTCCGGCGCTTCGTGCGCCACAGGCTCCCCGCGCGTCCCGATCGGAAGACAATCGAATTCGGCGCGGGTCGTCTGCCTCAGAGATCGACTTTTTCCCGGCAGGGTAAATATCGGGTTAAGGAATGCGGCGTCGCGGCCGTAAAGTTTCTGGAACAGCCCGATTTGCCTGCGGAAACCGGTTGCGGGGCCTCAGCCTCCGCCCTCGCGCCGCTCCACGGGGATCGGCGTCACGTTCGACACATCGACGCCGCCCGACAGCACCTCGAGCGCCTCTTCGCACCATTCCACGACGGCCCGTTCATGGCGGACGCCAAGCCGCAGATTGAGCAGCTTGCCGAGATCGGCATGCGCGGCGGTGCCGTTGGGGAATCGCTTGGCCAGGATCCGCTCATATTTCCCCTGCCGGTCGCGATGGTGCTCCAGGCGGGCCATGATGTCGGCGCGCAGCGCATCCATGTCGACGGCTTCCAGCGCGAACATCCGCACCAGCAGGTCGTCCTTGATCGAGGCTGGCCGGCTCGGCCGTGCCGCCCAATGTTTTAGGGCGGCGCGCCCTTCCGGGGTAAGGGTATAGATCAGCTTGTTGGGCTTGCCGGTCTGCACGACTTCGCGCGCCTGAACATGGCCGCGGTCGCGCAGCTTCGAGAGTTCCCGATAGATTTGCTGGTGGTCAGCCTTCCAGAAGAAGCCGATGGAGGTATCGAAGGTCTTGGCGAGCTCATAGCCCGTCATCGGCCGTTCGGTCAGGCACGCAAGGATCGCGTCACCCAGCGCCACGCGCGGACCCTCCATTGTGGGGCAGGCCATTTCGGAACAAGGCTGCATCTGTTCCTTGACACCTTATGCACAAAGGTGCATATGCGTCAATGTGCATAAGGGGCGGCGCGGAATTGAGCCGCGGCGCGGCCCGATGCTCGATATGGCTCGGCCCGCGGCCGTTGCCAGTGCAAATCGCTGCGACTTCACCAGAGGGGAGACGTCCGATGAGCTTGCCCGGCCTCGATCGCTGGTACCGATTCATCAAGTCGCATGACCGCGCCGAGTTGAAGTCCATGCTTCACCCCGACGTTGTATTCG
Source organism: Bradyrhizobium sp. (assembly GCA_046349015.1). Classification (GTDB taxonomy): domain Bacteria; phylum Pseudomonadota; class Alphaproteobacteria; order Rhizobiales; family Xanthobacteraceae; genus Bradyrhizobium. Next base: position 305,170 of record JAXMDE010000004.1, read on the forward strand.
AGAGCCCGGTCGTGCACACCCCGCAGCGCGGCGCCGACATCACCTACAAATATCTCGCCAGCGCCATCAAGGTGCTCAACGGCGAGAGCTTCCGGTATCTCGGCGAATGGCGCAGCGACGACAGCGCGGTGCTTGAATTCGCCACCGAGATCGACGGCATCACCATCAACGGCGTCGACATCATCAAATTCGCCGACGACGGCCGCATCGTTCACTTCAAGGTGATGGTGCGTCCGCTGAAGGCCATCAATCTGCTTCACAGGATGATGGCGGAGCAACTGGCTGTGCAGTGAGGCGATTGGCCCCGCATGAAAGATATCGCGCGGCTGTCTCGGAGATCAGGAACAAGATAAGGTCCAGGAAAACCCCCGTATCTGGACCGCGATTGCTGCGACGCAGGAATTTCCCCACATAACCGCTTTAGCGGAGAGGACGCGATGCCAACCTACAAAGCCCCCGTCGAAGATGTGAGCTTCCTGCTCAACGACGTATTCCAGATTGACCGCTACGATAATCTGCCGGGTTTCACCGACGCCTCCGCCGACGTGCGCGAGGCAATTCTCGGCGAAGCCGCAAAGCTCGCCGAAGAGGTGCTGCAGCCGCTCAATCGCGTCGGCGATCTCGAAGGTTGCAAGCGACATGACGATGGCAGCGTCACCACACCGAAGGGGTTCAAGGAAGCCTTCAAGCAGGTCGCCGAGGGCGGCTGGCTCGGCCTTTCCATGCCGGCCGAATATGGCGGGCAGGATCTGCCTGTGGCGTTGAGCCAGATCGTCAATGAATTCCAGTGCTCGGCCAACATGGCTTTCACGATGTATGGCGGTCTCACCATGGGTGCGACAGCCGCGCTTCTGGTGCACGGCTCGGCTGAGCAGAAGAAGACCTATGTGCCGAAGATGGTGGCGGGCGAATGGACCGGCACCATGAACCTCACCGAGCCTAATTGCGGCACCGATCTCGGCCTGATGCGTACCAAGGCGGTGCGCCAGGCCGACGGCAGCTTCAAGATCACCGGCACCAAGATATTCATTTCCGCCGGCGAGCATGACCTCGCGGACAACATCATTCATCTCGTTCTGGCGCGCATCGAAGGCGCCCCCGCCGGCATCAAGGGCGTCTCGCTGTTCGTGGTGCCGAAATTCCTGGTCAAGCCCGACGGCTCGCTGGGGCAGCGCAACGGCGTGTCCTGCGGTTCGATCGAGCACAAGATGGGCATCCACGGCAATTCCACCTGCGTGATGAACTACGACAACGCCACCGGCTGGCTGATCGGCGAAGAGAACAAGGGCATGCAGGGCATGTTCGTGATGATGAACGAGGCCCGTCTCGGCGTCGCCGTGCAGGGCCTTGCGCAGTCGGAAGTCGCCTATCAGAACGCGGTCAACTATGCGCGCGAGCGCTTGCAGGGCCGTTCGATCTCCGGCGTCAAGGCGCCGGACAAGCCGGCCGACCCCATCATCGTGCATCCCGACGTCCGCCGCACGCTGCTCACCATCCGCGCCTTCAATGAAGCCGCACGCGCCATGGTGGTGTGGACGGCGCTGAAGAGCGATGTCGCGCATCGCTCCTCCGATCCCAAGGATCGCCAGGAAGCCGACGATCACATGGGCCTGATGACTCCGGTGATGAAGGGCGTGATGACCGGCACCGGCTTTGCCAATACGGTGCAGGCCCAGCAGATGTATGGCGGCCACGGCTACATCGCCGAGCAGGGCATGGAGCAGTTCGTGCGCGACGCGCGCATCTCCATGATCTACGAGGGCGCCAACGGCGTGCAGGCGCTCGACCTCGTCGGCCGCAAGCTGCCGCGCGACGGCGGCCGCGCCATCATGGCGTTCTTCGCGGAAGTCACCGCCTTTGCCAAGGAGAATGCCAGCAACGAGGCGATGAAGCCCTATATTGCTCCGTTGTCCAATGCGCTCGGCCACCTGCAGCAGGCCACCGGCTGGCTGATGCAGAATGCGCTTGCCAAGCCCGACAATGCGGGTGCTGCGGCCACCGACTACATGGAATTGTTCGGTCTCGTCGTGTTCGGCTACATGTGGGCGAAGATGGCGAAAGTCGCCAACGACAAGATCGCCGCTTCCGGCGCCACCCCCTATCTCAAGACCAAGCTGGTGACCGGCAAGTTCTTCATGGAGCGGATGCTGCCGGAAACCTCCGCGCACCTTGCGCGCATCCAGACCGGCTGCGCCACCACGATGGAACTGGCGGCGGAAGCGTTCTGAAGTTCTTCGCTTCCGTGCCAAACCGGGTTATATATTATAATCATCATATAAGGAGGGCGTCATGCCTGAGGCATTCATCTACGATCACGTCCGCACCCCCCGCGGCCGCGGCAAGGCCGACGGATCCCTGCACGAAGTCACCGCGCTGGCGCTGGCCACCGTGCCGCTGCAGGCGTTGAAGGAGCGCAACAGCCTCGGCGAAGACGTCGTCGACGACGTCATCCTCGGCGTGGTCGATCCCGTCGGCGAGGCCGGCAGCGACATTGCGCGCTTCGCTGCGCTGAAGGCGGGTCTCGGCGAATCCGTGCCCGGCGTGCAGATCAGCCGTTTCTGCGCCTCCGGACTCGACGCCGTGAATTTCGCTGCCGCCCAGATCATGAGCGGTCAGCATGAGCTCGTGATCGGCGGCGGAGCTGAATCGATGAGCCGTGTCGGCATCGGCGCCTCCGGTGGCGCCTGGCCGATGGACCCCTCGATGGCGGTGCCGGCCTATTTCATGCCGCAAGGCATCTCCGCCGACCTGATCGCCACCAAATACGGATTCTCCCGCGATGACGTCGATGCCTATGCCGTGCAGAGCCAGCAGCGCGCTGCCAAGGCCTGGGAGGAAGGCCGCTTCAACAAGTCGGTGGTGCCGGTAAAGGACCAGAACGGCCTCACCATCCTTGCCAAGGATGAACACATGCGACCGACCACGACGATGCAGTCGCTGGCGCAACTGCAGCCATCCTTTGCGGCGATGGCCGCGATGGCCGGCTTCGATGCGGTCGCGGTGCAGTCGCACCCCGAGATCGAGAAAGTCAATTACGTGCATCACGCCGGCAACTCGTCGGGCATTGTCGATGGCGCGGGCGCCGTGCTGCTCGGCAGCAAGGAGGCAGGCAGCAAACATGGCCTGAAGCCGCGCGCAAAGATTCGCGCCTTCGCCAATATCGGCTCGGAGCCCGCGATGATGCTGACCGGCCCGGTCGACGTCACCGAAAAGCTGTTCGAGCGCTCCGGCATGAAGAAGTCGGACATCGACCTGTTCGAGCTCAACGAGGCGTTCGCCTCGGTGGTGCTGCGCTACATCCAGGCCTTCGACATCGACAACGCCAAGATCAACGTCAACGGCGGCGCCATCGCGCTCGGCCACCCGCTCGGCGCCACCGGCGCGATGATCCTGGGCACCGTGCTCGACGAGCTCGAGCGCACCAACAAGTCCACGGCGCTGGTGACGCTGTGCATCGGCGGCGGCATGGGTACCGCCACCATCATCGAGCGCGTGTAAGGGCGAGGGGAGAACGGACATGGCCTACAAGAACTTCAAGTTCGAAACCGACGCAGACGGCATTGCGCTCGTCACCTGGGACATTCCCGGCCGTTCCATGAACGTGCTGGACGAGACCTCGATCAGCGAGATCGAAGCGATCGTCAAGCAGACGACGGAAGACGCGGGCATCAAGGGCGTCGTCATCACTTCGGCCAAGGAGGCGTTCTGCGCCGGCGCCGACCTCACCATGCTTGAAGGCATGAATCGCACCTATCAGCAGCTCCTGAAGGACAAGGGCGAGGTCGCCGCCAACCAGGTGCTGTTCGAGCAGAGCCGCCGCTTCTCGCAGGTGTTCCGCTCGATCGAGACTTCCGGCAAGCCGTGGGTCGCCGCGATCAACGGGCTCGCGCTCGGCGGCGGATTCGAGATCACGCTGTCCTGCCACTATCGCGTCGCCGCCGAAAATCCCAAGACGCGGCTTGGCCTGCCCGAGATCAAGGTGGGTCTCTTCCCCGGCGCCGGCGGCACCCAGCGTGTACCGCGCATCGTGCCGCCGCAGGATGCGATGCAGCTGCTGCTCAAGGGCGAGGCGGTTGATCTGAAGAAGGCGAAGGCGCTGAATCTCATTCACGCCATCGTGCCGGCCGCCGACATGATCAAGGCCGCCAAAGACTGGATCAAGGGCGGCGGCAAGCCGATTGCGCCGTGGGACGAGAAGGGCTTCAAGCTTCCCGGCGGTCCCGTCTTCTCCAAGATGGGCATGCAGATGTTCCCGGCCGGTAACGCGATCTACCGTCGCGAGACCTACGACAATTACCCGGCCGCGCGCGCCATCATGAGCTGCGTCTATGAAGGCCTGCAGCTGCCGATCGACGCGGCGCTGCGGGTGGAGTCGCGTTACTTCACGCAGATCCTGCGCTCGAAGGAAGCGGCAGCGATGATCCGCTCGCTGTTCCTGTCGATGCAGGAATTGAACAAGGGCGCCCGCCGCCCGGCCAACGTGCCGCCGACCAAGGTGAAGAAGCTCGCCGTGATCGGTGCAGGCTTCATGGGCGCCAGCGTCGGCTATGTCTCGGCCCGCGCCGGCCTCGATGTCGTGCTGATCGATCGCGACCAGGCAAGCGCCGACAAGGGCAAGGCTCACGCCAAGAGCGTAATCGACGGTCTGATCGCCAAGGGCCGCGCCAAGCCGGAAGAAGGCGACAAGATCATGTCGCGCATCACGGCGACCGCCGACTATGCGGCGCTTGGGGATTGCGACCTCGTCATCGAGGCCGTGTTCGAGGATCGCAAGGTCAAGGCGGATACCTTCACCAAGGCGCAACAGTACCTCAAGCCCGACGTGATCTTCGCCTCCAACACCTCGACCCTGCCGATCACTTCACTGGCCGAATCCTTCAAGGATCAGGGCCGCTTCATCGGCATCCACTTCTTCTCGCCGGTCGAGAAGATGATGCTGGTCGAGATCATTCTCGGCAAGAACACGGGGGACGCGGCGCTCGCGGCTGCGCTGGATTACGTGCGCGTCATCGGCAAGACGCCCATCGTGGTCAACGATTCCCGCGGCTTCTACGCCAACCGCTGCGTCGGTCGCTACATCGCCGAAGGCAACGAGATGTTCCTCGAGGGCGTACCGCCGGCGATGATCGAGAACTGCGCCAAGATGGCCGGCATGCCGGTCGGCCCGCTCTCGCTCTCCGATGAAGTGGCCCTCGACCTCGGGCTGAAGGTGATGAAGGCGACCGAGGCCGACCTCGGCCCCAACGCGGTCAACCCCGACCAGAAGAAGCTGATGGTCGAACTGGTGGAGAAGCAGAACCGCCTCGGCCGCAAGAACGGCAAGGGCTTCTATGACTATCCCGAGAAGGGCAAGGGACAGAAGAGCCTGTGGCCGGGCCTGGCCGATCTGCAGCCCAAGAAGCTCGATCCGGATACGCTGAGCGTCGAGGAACTGAAGCAGCGCTTCCTGGTGGTGCAGGCGGTGGAAGCTGCGCGCACCGTCGAGGACAACGTCATCACCGACATGCGCGAGGCGGATGTCGGCTCCATCCTCGGCTTCGGTTTCGCACCGTTCACCGGGGGCACGCTGTCCTATATCGACTTCATGGGCACCAGGAAGTTCGTCGATCTCTGCCACAGGCTGGAGGCCAAATACGGCTCGCGCTTCACGCCGCCCAAGCTCCTGGTGGACATGGCCGCCAAGGGCGAAACTTTCTACGGCCGCTTCCCGCCGAAGAAGCAGGTGGCTGCGCAGGCCGCGGAGTGAGCCGCCAAAGCGACCGGAAGAGGTGAGGCTGCTCACCTCTCCCGGAACGCCCGGCGCGCCTGGTCGGAGAACGGCTTCAGCAGATACGACAGCAGTGTCCGCTGGCTGGTCGGAATGAACACCTCGACCGGCATGCCCGGCACCAGACGTGCCTCTTCCAGCCGCGCGATCTGCTCCGGGGTGACGGTGACGCGCACCACGAAATAGGCGGGGCCGATCTTGTCGTCGCGCGAGACGTCGGCGCCGATGCGGCTGACGATGCCGTCGAGCTCGGGCGTGCTGCGCTGGTTGAAGCTGGTGAAGCGCAATATCGCCGCCTGCTTCAGCTTCACCTGATCGATGTCCTGCGGGGTGACGCGGGTCTCCACGATCAAATTGTCCTGCTCGGGCACGATGGCCATGACGGTTTCGCCGGCCGCGATGACCCCGCCCTGCGTGTGGATCGTCAGGTCGTGCACCACGCCGGTCTGGGGCGCGCGGATTTCCAGCTTTTCCGTCTGGTCGCGGGCGGCCACCTGCTTCTCGGAGGTCTCGGCATATTTCGCGCGCACGTCGGCCAGTTCCTTGGCGACGTTGCTGCGGAAATCCTGGTCGATCTGCAGGACCTTCAATTCGGTCTCGGAAATCTTGCCCTTGGCCTGCGCGATCGCCGCGGTCAGCTGCCCACGTTCGCCGAGCAAACGGGTGGCGTCGCGTTGCAGCGTGCTGAGCCGCGAGATCGACACCAGATGCTGCTCCCAGAGCTGCTCGACGCCGATCAGTTCCTTCGCCACCAGCTCGGATTCCTGCTTCTTGGCCGTGAGCTGGTCTTGCATGCCGGCGATCTCCTGCCTGAGCTGCTCGATCTGCTCGCGGAGCTGGCGCTTCTGGCCGTCCGACGCCTCCTGGCGAAGCTGGAAGAAGCGCTGCTCGCCCGATACGATGGCTTCCGCCGCAGGATCGGCCATTTCGGCGAGCCCGGCGGGGAAGGCGATCATGGCCACGTTGTCGCGCTCGGCCTGCAAGCGGGCGCGGCGCGCTTCCAGCTCCCACAGGCTCTTGGTGACGGCCGCGAGGTTGGCCTTGGCGACGGTTTCGTCGAGCAAGATGAGAAGATCGTCCTTGGCGACGCGCGATCCTTCCTCGACCACGAGCTTCCTGACGACGCCGCCCGAGGGGTGCTGCACCTTCTTGACGTTCGATTCGACCACCAGTGAGCCCTGCGCGACAATTGCGCCGGACACATCGGTGGCCGCGCCCATGATGCCGACGCTGGCGACGAGAAAGAGCGCGGCGGCTGCGACCGCAAGAATGTGCGTGCGGATCGATGGTCGGGCGCGGCTCATGGGACGGGCGCCTCCATTCTGCGCGGCTTCTTCTCGGGCTCGGCGGGCGTGGCAGTCCGCGTCAGCAGCGGCAGCACCGACTGCGTCGGGCCGAACGCCTGCATGCGGCCTTCATTGAGCACCAGCATGTGATCGACGGCGCCGAGCAGGGTCGGCCGATGCGCGATCAACACGACAATGCCGCCGCGGGCGCGGATTCGGCCGATGGCGCGGATCAACGCCTGCTCGCCGGCGGCATCGAGGTTGGAGTTCGGCTCGTCCAGCACGACGAGGAACGGATCGCCATAGAGCGCGCGGGCCAGCGCGATCCGCTGTTTTTGCCCGCCCGACAACATCATGCCGCCATCGCCGATCTCCGTCTCATAACCCTTGGGCAGACGGAGGATGAGCTCGTGCACACCCGCCTCGTTGGCGGCGCCGATCAGCCGTTCGGAATTGGCGATCGGAGCGAAACGCGAGATGTTTTCCGCCACCGTGCCGCGGAACAGCGCGACGTCCTGCGGCAGGAAACCGAGCGACGGGCCGAGCGCGAGCGGGTCCCATTGCGCCAGCGCCGCGCCGTCGATGCGGATCACGCCGCGCACCGGCGCCCCGACGCCGACGAGTGCGCGCGCCAGCGTCGTCTTGCCGGAGCCGCTGGGTCCGACGATCGCAACGGCGCTGCCGGCCCGCAGGCTGAAGCTCACTTCGTGCAGGACGACGGATTCCGAGCAAGGCGCCATCAGGCTGATGGAGTTCACGCGCAACTCGCGGCGCGGAGCGGGAAGCGGCGTCAACGCCTCCTTGGCGGGCATTCCCGCGAACGCATCGCGCAGGCGCTGGAAGCTCGCGCGCGCCGCGATGAAGCCGCGCCAATTGGCGATCGCAAGCTCGATCGGCGCCAGCGCGCGGATCGAGAGAATGGTCGCGGCCAGCATGACGCCGGCGGTGGCCTGCTGGTTGATGACGAGCCAGGCGCCGATGGCAAGCACCGCCGATTGCAGCAGCAGCCGCAGGAAGCGCGACGCGCTGCCGAAGGCCGCGGTCATGTCGGCCGTAGTGCGCTGTCCGGCGAGGAAATCCTCGGTTCGCCGCGACCAGATGTCCGCCATTCGCCGCTTCATGCCGAGCGCATGCACCGCTTCGCCGTGATGGAAGGCGGTCTCGGCGGCCACCCGCCGGGACGCGGCGAGGTGGACCAGCGCGCGAGTCGGCTCGCGCGTGAATATCTCGGCGGCGCAGGTGATCAGGGCAAGGGCTATGGCGCCGGTTGCGACGGCAGCTCCCATCAGCGGATGGAATAGCGCGCAGACCAAGATGTAGAAGGGTGTCCAGGGCAGGTCGCAGACGGCGATCAGGCCGCTGCCGGAAACGAATCCCCTGACGGTATCGAGATCGCGCATGATTTGCAGGCCGTCGCCGCCGGGCCGGCGCATGGCGTCGTGGTGAACGCTGTCGAATACCTCGCCGCGAACGCTCTCGTCGAAGGCTTCGGCCATCCGCGACAGCAGCCGGCTGCGCAGCACATCGACGAAGGCCTGCAACACGAGTAGCACCAGCACGATGAGCAAAAGGCCGAGCAGTGTCGGCAGGCTTCGGCTCGGCAGTACGCGGTCGTAGGTCTGCAGCATGAAGACCGGTCCGACCAGCATCAGGAGATTGACCAGGGCGCTGGCGCCGGCGACGCCGAGAAAGGCGTCGCGCAACGAAAGAATTGCCGACTGCAATCCGGCCGGCAGATGCGAGAACCGGAAGCTGGGCCGTTTCATGCGACCTCTCTACGCTCTGTGTGTGATGCGGGAGAGAAGGGCGCGGCGAAAGCGCCGCGCCCTTCGTTATCGGCACGGGCTAGAGGATGCTCGTGCCATGGTTGTCGAGGATGCCGTGGTCGGCCACCAGCGGCGCCGTCACGACATCGTTGAGCGCGGCAACGTCGGCCGGCACGGTCAGTGGCGTGCTGGTCGAATTCCCGGACGCCACGTCGCCGCCGATCAGCCCGTGGCCGAGCAGGTCGCCAGCAAGGCCGTCGGTCCCTGCGCCGTTCAGGGCCGGAATGTTGAGGCTGTTCGATCCGGAGGAGCCGCCGGTGCCGGGGATGCCGAGGTGATCGGCACCGGTCAGCACGCCGACATCGGCAAGCTGCGGCGCATTCGGCCCGACGTCGATGGCGTTCGCGTTCAACGTATTGCTGGAGCCCGTCGGCGCTGCCAGCACGTCGATCGTATTGCCATTGCCGCTCGGACCGACGTCGCCGTCGACCAGATGATGGCCGTTCGAGGAGCCGTTCAGATCGCCGATCGTCGCGCCGGCCAGGCCGCCGTCACTCGAATTGTTGCCGCTGTTGACGGTCAGGAGGTCGCCGGTCTGTGCACCCGAGAGGTCCTGCAATCCGAGGCCGTCGAGCGCCGGCGTGGCGAACGGGCTGTCGCCGGTCGCCAATCCGGCGTCCAGCAGCTGCGGTCCGTTCGGTCCGACGTCGATCGCGTTGATGGCGGCGGTGTGGCCCGGACCGGAATCCGGTGTCGCCAGAACATCCAGCGCAAGCCCGTCATCATTTTGCGGACCGGCATCGAGATCGATCAGATGGCCCGTCGACGAACCGTTGAAGTCGCCGACCGTCCCACCGAGCAGTCCGCCATTTCCGTTGTTGCCGCCATTGGTCGTCAGGATCGGAACGTTTTGCAGGCCGCCTCCGAGATCCCCGAGGATGCCGGATGTCGGGAGCAGCGAATCGTTTCCGTTGAGAACGCCATTGACGAGCACACCGGCTGCGTCGGCGATGTCAGCGAGGTCGGACCCGATGTGCGACAGGCCGTCATTCAAATTGCCGGCGAGGATGTTGCCCGGCAGGTTGAGGAGGTCGCTGGCCAGATTGCTGTGACCGTCAGCCGAAGGCGTTGCTCCGATCGCGCCGGGCCCCACGGCATAGATGACGCCGGCAGCGTCCTGCAGCGGATCCGACGACAGGGTCGCGGCCCGCGCGATGGTCTGCACCAGGCCTTCCGAGCCGATTGCCTGGCCCACGGCGACGTCGGAATCGTAAGCCTCCGACTGCAGCGCCCCATTTGGCCCGACGAGTTCCAATCCCGAGCCGTCGCCCTGCTGGCCGAGGCCGGCAATGTTGCCGATGCCCGAACCTGCAACGCCATCGAGCGCGTCATCGATCCCCGCGGAAGACGCACCGCCGTCGGCCAGCTCATTCAAACCGACAAGTGTCACCGGGCCGTTTGCGGCGGAGGTCTCCGGTGCCGCGGCCGACTGGTCCGCGGAAATGTCGTTCTGATCGTCGGCTGTGGGTTGCGCAGCAAAGCTCGCATTCGCATCGCCATCCTGCGGGCTTGTCGTCCATGCGGCCCCCGCGGTCATTTCCGCGTCCCGATTTGATGAGGTCGATATGGTGAGCGCCATCTGAAGTCCTCCACGTTGTATGTTTCGCGTGGAGCCAACAGCGCGGGACATCGGGTGTTTCTTGCGGTGCAGTTCCTGTTGGGGCGTTGGATAACGCTCGGCTACCGGATCGGTGAAGTTCTTTCGAAAATTTGACGGATCTGCCGCCGCATCGAAAAACAGGCCGGATCGCGAGATCCGGCCTGTCCTGGATCGCTATTTCTGCCAGCTCACGCCGCCTTGATCAGCCCTTCCTTGGTCAGCGCTTCCTGCACCTTCGGGCGCGCGGCGACGCGGGCCTTGTAGGCCAAGAGGTTCGGCATCGCCGACAAGTCGAACTTCATCCCCTCGGCCCAGCGCAGCATGGTGAAGAGATAGCCGTCGGCGACGGTGAACTGCTTGCCCATCAGGTAGTCGCGGCCGGCGAGCTGGCTGTCGAGATATTTGAACTTGCCCAACACGCGGTCCTTGAAGAAGGCCTTGGCGTCGTCGGCCAGCGCCGGCGAGAACATGGGTCCGAAGTTCTTGTGCAGCTCGGCCGTGATGAAATTCAGCCATTCGAGCAGCTTGTAGCGCTCGGCGCTGTCGCGCGCGGGCGCGAGGCCCTTGCCGGCCTTGTCGGCGATCATCTGCACGATGACCGGGCCTTCGGTGACGAGCTCGCCGCTTTCGAGCTGCAGGGCGGGCACCTGGCCCTTCGGGTTGACCTTCAAATAGTCGTCACCGTTTTCCAGCTTCTTGGCGCGCAGGTCGACCTTGACCAGGTCGTAGGGCAGGCCGGCTTCCAGGAGTGCGATATGGGGCGAGAGCGAGCAGGCGCCGGGCGAATAATACAGTTTCATGTGATTTCCTTCCCTCGGATGACTGGTTTGGGCGGCACGAACCACTAAATGCATGTGCATGAAATAGTCAAGATTGATGCAGCTGCATTTAGTGCGCTACACTCAGCCAGGACAGCTATGGACTAGGGCATGAAACGCAAGCCATCGACCGAGGCGACCGCCGCCTGGATCCGCCTGATGCGGGTGCAGAGCCGGGTACTGGATGCCGTCGAGCAGGACCTGAAGAAGGCCGGCTTCCCGCCGCTCGCCTGGTACGACGCGCTCCTGGAGTTGTCGCGCTCGCCGACCGGGGAGATGCGCCCGGTGGAGCTGGAGAAGCAGATGCTGATCCCGCAATACTCGACCTCGCGTTTGATCGACCGCCTGGTCGACGAGGGGCTTGCGGTGCGCCGCGAATGCAAGATCGACAAGCGCGGCCAGTTCGTCGAGATCACCGAGGCGGGGCGCGAGATGCAAAAGAAGATGTGGGGCGCCTATTCGGCCGCGATCGAAAAGCATGTCGGCTCGAAACTTTCCGACGCCGATGCGTTGAAGCTCTGCGGCCTTCTCGACCGGCTTGGCTGCTCCTGCGGCGATGTCAAGGCGGCGGTTGCCAAAGAGGGCATTCCTGCTCGATGACATCGCCCTTTCTCGTACCTCCGCAAGCCCTTCGGGCTCGCGGATGCCCTGCCACCCGCGCGCGCGTCGTCGCTGCGCCCTGATCCGGAATTTCCATGGCGCGTGACCAGATCGATATGACGCCGCTGACGTCGCGCGACGAGCTCGTCGCATGGCTTGCGGCGGGCGTGAAGCCGAAATCGGAATTCCGCATCGGCACCGAGCACGAGAAGACTCCGTTCACGCTCGAGGGCCGCGCCCCGGTCCCGTATGAAGGCTCCAGGGGAATCGGCGCGCTGCTCGAGGGCATGAAGCTGCTGCTCGGCTGGGAGCCGATCATGGAGCGCGGCAACATCATCGGGCTCTATGACGTCACCGGCGGTGGCGCGATTTCGCTCGAGCCGGGCGGCCAGTTCGAATTGTCCGGGGCCCCGGTCGAGACCGTGCACCAGACGCAAGCCGAGCTGATGGCGCATCTGGCACAGGTGCGCGAGATCGCAACGCCGCTCGGCATCGGCTTCCTCGGGCTCGGCATGACGCCGTCATGGTCGCGGGCGCAGATCCCCGTGATGCCCAAGGGCCGCTACAAGATCATGACCAACTACATGCCGAAGGTCGGCAAGTACGGCATCGACATGATGTACCGGACCTGCACGGTGCAGACCAATCTCGACTTCTCCTCCGAAGCCGACATGGTCAAGAAGCTGCGGGTCTCGCTGGCGCTGCAACCGGTGGCGACCGCGCTGTTCGCCAATTCGCCGTTTACCGAAGGCAAGCCGAACGGCTTCCTTTCCTTCCGCTCCGAAATCTGGCGCGACACCGACAATGCGCGCGCCGGAATGCTGCCATGGGCGTTCGAGCCCGGCATGGGCTTCGAGCGCTGGGTCGACTATGCCCTGGACGTGCCGATGTACTTCGTCAAGCGCGGCGACGAATATATCGACGTCGCCGGTTCCTCGTTCCGCGCCTTCTTCGAAGGCCGCAACAATCATTTGCCCGGCGAGCGGCCGACCTTGTCGGATTGGGCCAACCATCTCTCCACGATTTTTCCGGAAGTGCGGTTGAAGCGCTACCTCGAAATGCGCGGTGCCGACGGCGTGCCGTGGGACCGCCTGCCGGCGCTGCCGGCGTTCTGGGTCGGCCTGCTCTATGACGATGCCTGCCTCGATGCCGCCTGGGACATCGCCAAGAAGTGGACCGCGCATGAACGGCAGGCGCTCCGCGACGATGTGCCGAAGCTCGGCTTCAAGGCGCGCATCCGCGACCGCTATCTGTTCGAGATCGCCCGGGAATGTCTGAAGATCGCCCGGGAGGGCCTGCGCCGCCGCGGCCTTCTCGATCACCAGGGCCGCGACGAGAGCCGGCACCTTGAGCCGCTGGACCGCACCATCGAGTGCGGCCGTACTCCGGCGGAGGAGGTGCTGGAGAAATTCGGCGGTCCCTGGAAGGGGTCGGTGGAGCCGGCCTACGAGGAATATGCCTTCTAGGTCAGGCCGTTAAACGACGTTCATCGACTGTACAGGTTGTCGGCGTTCAAATGAGGGGAACCCGCGAAATCCCTAAGGCGGGGCGGATGAGAATTCGAAAGCAGTGACGTGATGCGAAGGGGCCGCCTGTTCGGGGCGTGGTTGGTTGTGCTCGCCCTCTGGGCGGCCGCCCTTCCAGCGCGGCCGGCATCCGCGCAGGCCAATTTCGACCGCCCCGGCGGCGATTATCTGAATGCGCCTGTTTCCTCCGGAGACCCCGCCGACTGTGCGCTGGTTTGCGAACGCGATCGCCGCTGCCGCGCCTGGAGCTTCAATTACCCCATCGACGCCAGCAACGGCGCGGTTTGCTGGCTGAAGAGCAGCGTGCCGCCTCGCGTGCAGGACAATTGTTGCGTTTCCGGCGTGCGCGGCGCCGGTGTGGTCGAGCCGCGTAGCGCCGCGAGCGAAACCTCGATCGACCGCTTTGGCGGCGACCTCCGGCATTTCGAACTCAGCGCCGCTGACGGCGACGACGCCTGCAAGGCCGCCTGTACCGCCGATGGCAAGTGTCGCGCCTGGACCTACGCCCGTCCCGGCTATGCCGGCAAGGACGCGCAGTGTTTCCTGAAGAAGGAAATCAAGCCGCCGCGGCGCAAGGCAGGCTTTACCTCGGGTGTGGTGAGATAGTCCGTCGCCGCGGCGAAGGCCGGGGCCCATAACCACGAATGGCTGTTGGTTGCGCGCCGCAGGGACTTCAGCTTGTTCTCTCCATTGAGAACGGCGGCTATGGGTCCCGGCCTTCGCCGGGACGACTTGAAGGTTGGGCCGGCAACACCGTCACCTCCGGCCACAGCGCCTTCCAGCGTGCCGCTTTCGCTGCATAGTTCTCTGCAGAGAAATTCGGCCCCGGATTGGGTCGCACGATCAGGCCCGCCGCATCGTCAAATCCATCCGGGGCGTATACTTCGTATCCCTCACGCGAACGCCGCAGTCCGATGCGGGTGTTTCTGGTGAGGAATCGATCGATGCCGTCGGTGGAGCAGGCGAGCGGCGGGTAGGGCAGGCCGTGCTTGTCCGGATACCACAGGTGCACCCGTGCCTGGTTGCGCGCCTCGATCTTCACGCAAAGCCGTCCGAAGACGCCGTCCAGCCGGCGGATCACGCCGTCCTCGGCTTCCCATGACGTGTCGTGGTCGAAATAGAAGATATCATAGTCGGCAATCCCGTAATCGACCGCGCGATGGGTCAGCACGTTCCAGACGGTTTGCACCAGGCAGCCCGAGACAAGCCACGCATCCGGCAGCGCCAGGTGAAACAGTTCGTCTGCAATGAGCTTGTTGGCGGGGTTGCGTAGCGCGGCGGCGATGAATTCATCCCTGTTCATCGCCCGTACCCGGGATGGGTCTCAGCGCACGCTGGTGAAAAACCGGTCGAACCGGAGACCTGCGAGCCAGGTCCACACCGGCTGGCTGCGCATGCCCATGTCCCAGGAGCCGACCACCGCGTCCGCGCGGCCGATCAGGTTGACGATCGGCAAGAGGCCCACGCCGCCGTCGCGCACGGCGACGCGGCTGTCGGCGGAATTATCCCGGTTGTCGCCGAGCACGAACAGCATGCCGGGCGGCACCGTCACCTCGGGCGTATTGTCGAGCCGGCCGTTGTCACGAATCTTGTAGATCGCATGCTCGACTCCGTTCGGCAGCGTCTCGATGTAGCGGTTGGCCTTTTCGCTGTAACCGCGGTCGTCTTCGGCCTCGCCGGTGCCATCGGGCCGCAGCGATGCGCCGTGGTTGTTGATGAAGAGCTGGCCCTGGCGCACCTGGATGCGGTCGCCGGGCAGACCCACCACGCGCTTGACCCAGGCCTGCGAGCGGTCGCCCGGCCAGCGGAACACGACGACGTCGCCGCGCTTGGGCGTGTCGCCGAACAGGCGTCCGGTTTCCGGCAGCGTGATCTGGATCGGCAGCGAGGCTGCGCCATAGCCATAGGGGAATTTCGAGGCGACCAGCGCGTCGCCGATCAACAGCGTCGGCTCCATCGAGCCCGACGGCACGTAGAAGGGTTCGGCGATCGCGCCCTTGGCGATGAACACGCAGGCGACAATGGCCGCGAACTGCGCGATCTGTCCGCGCCATGTGGTCTTGCCGGAGGCTGCTTCAGTCTTGCTCACGCGCCGGTGCCTCCCACGGTGATGCGCTCCATGCGCAGCGTCGGCTGGCCGACGCCGACCGGCACGCCCTGGCCGTTCTTGCCGCAGGTGCCGACGCCGGTGTCGAGCGCGAGGTCGTTGCCGATCATGGTGATGCGGTTGAGATCGGTCGGCCCGTTGCCGATCAGCATGGCGCCCTTCAGCGGAGCGCCGATCTTGCCGTTCTCGATGCGATAGGCCTCGGTGCACTGGAACACGTATTTGCCCGAGGTGATGTCGACCTGGCCGCCGCCGAAATTGGCGGCGAACACGCCGTTCTTCACCGAAGCGATGATTTCGGCGGGATCGCGATCGCCGGCCAGCATGTAGGTGTTGGTCATGCGCGGCATCGGCACATGGGCGTAGCTCTGGCGCCGGCCGTTGCCGGTCGGCTTCATGTTCATCAGCCGCGCGTTCTGGCGATCCTGCATGTAGCCGACGAGCTTGCCGTCTTCGATCAGCACGGTGCGGTTGGTCGGCGTGCCCTCGTCGTCGATCGAAAGCGAGCCCCGCCGCGAGGCCATGGTGCCGTCATCGACCACGGTGACGCCCCTGGCCGCGACCTGCTGGCCCATCAGCCCGGCAAAAGCCGAAGTCTTCTTGCGGTTGAAGTCGCCCTCGAGTCCGTGCCCGACAGCCTCGTGCAGCATCACGCCCGGCCAGCCTGCGCCCAGCACCACGTCCATCTCGCCGGCCGGGGCCGGCACCGATTCCAGATTGACGAGCGCCTCGCGCAACGCGCTATCGGCCGCATCGCGCCAGTTTCTGCTCTCGATGAATCGCGCATACGCCTCGCGTCCGCCATAGCCCTTTGAGCCGCTTTCCTGCCGGTCGCCCTGGCCGGCCACGACGGTCACATTGACGCGCACCAGGGGGCGGATATCGCGATAGGCTTCGCCGTCGGGCCGGAGGATTTCCACCACCTGCCAGGTCGCCCCTAGGCTGACGGTCACCTGCCGCACCCGCGGATCCTTGTCGCGCACATAAGCGTCGATCTCCGCGAGCAGCTTCACCTTGGCCTCGAACCCCGGTGCATCCAGCGGATTGTCGTCGCCATACAGCTTGACGTTGGTGTGCGCCGGAGGCGCCGCAAACGTGCCCGTGTAGCCGCCGCGCACGGCGGCCACCGCGTCCGCCGCCCGGATCAGCGCCGGCAGCGACACGTCGGAGGAATGCGCATATCCCACCGCGTCGTCCTTCACTGCGCGCAAGCCAAAGCCCTGCGAGGTGTCGTAGGTCGCCTGCTTCAGCCGCCCGTTGTCGAACACCAGCGCTTCGGTCTGTCCATATTCCAGGAACAGTTCGCCGTCGTCGGCCCCGGAAAGCCCCCGCGCCACCTCGCGGCGGACGGCATCGCGGTCAAGATTGGTGCGGTCGAGCAGGGAGGTAGAGGCGGGATTGGTCATAGAGGGGTCCATTGTCGGGGCATTCCGCTCAAGATAGTTGTTTCGGAGGCGGTCCGCGAGGGCCGGATTGAGCACATTACCGAGACGAAAACGTGGAAATCGTCCCAATTGCCGCGGAGTACGTCGAAAGCTTCCATCGCGCCCTTGATTGTGTAGTGCGAGAACGGCGATTTCTGGCGTTCCTGGAGGCTCCGCCTATCGAATCGACCCGGGCCTTTGTTCTCAACAATATCGAGCAAGGGTATCCGCAGTTCGTCGCGATCTCGGCCGGGGAAGTCATGGGCTGGTGCGACGTGTTGCCCAAGCCGAGGCCGGTGCATGCTCATGTCGGCGTGCTCGGTGTGGCGCTGTTGCCGGGATTTCGGGGACAGGGACATGGCGAGCGCCTGATGCGGCAGACGCTCGATGCCGCGCGGGCCTTCGGGATGCACAGGGTCGAACTGACGGTTCGTCAGCACAACACCAATGCGATCGCGCTCTACAGGAAGATCGGGTTCGAGATCGAAGGCCTGATGCGTGACGCCATCAAGGTCGACGACGTTTGCGAAAACGTGGTCCTGATGGGATTGCTGTTCGAATAAGGGATGCCTACGGCAGCTTGTCATAGCCTTCCGACAGCCCGTTCAGGCTGAGCGGAAAGCCGATGCCCTCTTCCGGTGTCTCGAAGATGATGAAGGTTGCGGTCTTGGCGCCCTTGAGCTGGCCGAGCAGCTTGTCGTCCATCATCACCTCGGCGACGCATCCGTTGGGCAGACACCTGACAAAGCCCGCACGGCCGACGTCCTGGTTGTCCAGCTTCAGCCCCAGCCCGGAAGGCAGCAGCACGCCCAGCGGGGCGACTACGCGCATCAGCTTGCTCTTCTGGTCGGCGGTCTTCAGCACGATCACGGTCAGGCCCGCATTGGAGCGGTCCTCGGCCACCACGCTCTGGATCAGGGCGCATTGCTCGCCTTGCGCACCCGGCGGGGTGTCGCAGCGGATCTGCCAGTCGCCATGCACCGAGCGCACGGCGCCTTGCGCGTAGGCAGCCTGGCCCAGCGCGAGCAGCAGGACAGCTGCGAGGAGGGCGCCCGCCACACGGAAAAATATTTCCGCGGGCACGAGGGCGCCGGTTATCGCCTGGGATGTCGATTGCCGCTTCAAAAGCTGCATCCGGGTCGATCCTTCGATAAGGGGCGGTCTGGCCAGCGGTATTTCCCGCTTTCCCGACGCAAGCTACGCGATTGATGCCGAATCTCGGCGCCTTGAAGGCATCCTACAAGCCATTCCTGCGTCGAAAAAGGCACCGCCGAACGAGCCGAATCAGACGCCGATAGAGCGCGCCCTGCGTGCGTACATCGGGCATTGCCCCTGTCAAGCACCGCTGCCGCTCGAAAAAGCGCCGTTTGCCTGATTTCCCGGAAAAATCCGGCATCCACCGCTGCATGAGGCACCGGCCCCGTCGGGCGCCACTACTGCATTGCGAGCGCCTGAGAATTATGGTTTGAGAGGCTGGATTTGGACGCGTTCTAGCGATCTGGCCCCGGCGGTTCTCAGGTAATCCCAAGACACCTCCCAAGGCCGTTTGTCAGGGGGCGGATCGTGCCGCATGGGACGCCGTCCGGCGCCATGCTTTGGGGAACTTCTTTAGGGAGCGCAGGCGACATGAAGATGTCGAAGATGGGCCATCGGTTGCTCGGTTGGGCGGTGGCGGTTGCAGCACTTGCGGGAGGCGGCGCGGCTTTCGCTGAGATCGGTCAGCCGGCGCCGTGGGAATACACACTGCAGGAATCGGCGACCCCGGTGATGGACAACATCATCTGGTTTCACAATTTCCTGCTCGTGCTGATCACGGTCATCACGCTGTTCGTGCTGGCGCTCCTGATCATCGTGATGGTCAAGTTCAATGCCAAGAGCAATCCGGTTCCCTCGCGCACGACGCACAACACCCTGATCGAGGTAGCCTGGACGCTGATCCCGGTGCTGATCCTGGTTGGCATCGCCGTGCCGTCGTTCCGGCTGCTGTTCCTGCAGCTCGACATCCCCAAGGCCGATCTCACCGTCAAGGCGACCGGCAAGCAATGGTACTGGAGCTACTCCTATCCCGACCACGGCAAGTTCGAGTTCGATTCGCTGCTGGCACAAGACAAGAAGCCGCGTCTGCTCGCGGTGGACAATGAAATGGTCGTTCCCGTGAACAAGGTGGTGCGGGTCCAGACCACGGGTGCCGACGTGATCCACGCTTTCGCCGTGCCGGCCTTCGGCATCAAGATCGACTCGATCCCCGGCCGCCTCAACGAGACCTGGTTCAAGGCCACCAAGACCGGCATGTTCTACGGCCAGTGCTCCGAGCTGTGCGGCAAGGATCATGCTTTCATGCCGATCGCGGTCCGCGTGGTCAGCGACCAGGAATTCGCCGCCTGGGTCGAGGGGGCGAAGAAGAAATTTGCGACCAACCCGGTCAACAAATTGGCCTCGGCGGGCGCGGCCGCGCAATAAGCCAACGGCTTACGCGGCTTCAGGGACAAGGGCGACGGGACCGGCATGGTCCCACAGGGGACTGCAAGGCAGGATTTCAGAAGATGGCAACTTCCGCAGCGACACACGACGTTCACGCCCATGACGCGCACGACCATCCCACCGGATGGCGGCGCTGGCTCTATTCGACCAACCACAAGGACATCGGCACGATGTACCTCGTGTTTGCGATCGTCGCCGGCTTCATCGGCGGGTTCATGTCGATCATGATGCGCATCGAACTGATGTATCCGGGCCTGCAGATCTTCCACGAGACCCACATCTTCAACGTCTTCGTGACCGCGCACGGACTGATCATGGTGTTCTTCATGATCATGCCGGCCTTCATCGGCGGCTTCGGCAACTGGATGGTGCCGCTGATGATCGGCGCGCCCGACATGGCGTTCCCGCGCATGAACAACATCTCGTTCTGGCTGCTTCCGGCGTCGTTCTCGCTGTTGCTGCTCTCGGTGTTCGTCGAGGGCGAGCCGGGCTCGCCCGGCGTCGGCGCGGGCTGGACCGTGTACGCGCCGCTCTCGACCTCGGGCCATCCGGGTCCGGCGGTCGATTTTGCCATCCTGTCGCTGCATCTGGCCGGCGCCTCCTCGATCCTCGGCGCCATCAACTTCATCACCACCATTTTCAACATGCGCGCGCCGGGCATGACCCTGCACAAGATGCCGCTGTTCGTGTGGTCGATCCTGGTGACGGTGTTCCTGCTCCTGCTGTCGCTGCCGGTGCTGGCGGGCGCCATCACCATGCTGCTCACCGACCGCAATTTCGGCACCACCTTCTTCTCCGCCGACGGCGGCGGCGATCCGGTGCTGTTCCAGCACCTGTTCTGGTTCTTCGGCCATCCCGAGGTCTACATCCTGATCCTGCCGGGCTTCGGCGTGGTCAGCCAGATCGTCTCCACCTTCTCGCGCAAGCCCGTGTTTGGCTATCTCGGCATGGCCTATGCCATGGTCGCGATCGGCGCCATCGGCTTCGTGGTGTGGGCGCACCACATGTACACGGTCGGCATGTCGTCGGCGACGCAAGCCTATTTCGTCGCCGCCACCATGGTGATCGCGGTGCCGACCGGCGTGAAGATCTTCTCCTGGATCGCCACGATGTGGGGCGGCTCGATCGAATTCCGGACGCCGATGATCTGGGCGATCGGCTTTATCTTCCTGTTCACCGTCGGTGGCGTCACCGGCGTCGTTCTGTCCAACGCCGGCGTCGACCGTGCCCTGCAGGAAACCTATTACGTGGTGGCACACTTCCACTACACGATGTCGCTGGGCGCCACGTTCGGCATCTTCGCAGCCTGGTACTACTGGTTCCCGAAGATGTTCGGCTACATGTACAACGAAACGCTCGGCAAGGCTCACTTCTGGTTCACCTTCATCGGCGTGAACCTGGTGTTCTTCCCGCAGCACTTCCTCGGACTGTCCGGCATGCCGCGGCGCTATGTCGACTATCCCGACGCCTTCGCCGGCTGGAACTTCGTGTCGTCGATCGGCTCCTACATCTCGGGTTTCGGCCTGCTGATCTTCCTCTACTGCGTGATCGAGGCTTTCTCGAAGAAGCGGGTTGCCGGCGACAATCCATGGGGTGCCGGCGCCACCACGCTGGAGTGGACGCTGTCCTCGCCTCCGCCGTTCCATCAGTTCGAAACGCTGCCGAAGGTGCAGTAAGCGGCAGATTGCAGCGCGCCTTGGCGGCGCGCTGCGGATTTCCAACCAGCGAGAGCAGTCTTTGTCGGTCGTCGATCACAACGCCATCGAGTTCAGCCCCCGGATTTCGGAGGCCGACGTCGGCGATTACCTCGCGTTGCTGAAGCCGCGCGTGATGTCGCTCGTGGTGTTCACCGCGCTGGTCGGGCTGATGATCGCGCCGGTGCCGGTCCATCCCGTGCTCGCCTTCACCGCGATCCTCTGTATCGCCGTCGGCGCCGGCGCCTCCGGCGCGCTCAACATGGCCTATGAGGCCGACATCGACGCCAAGATGACGCGCACGGCCAACCGGCCCATTCCGCGCGGCCGCATCACCAGCGGCGAGGCCACAGCCTTCGGTCTGACGCTCGCGTTCTTCTCGGTGATGACGCTCGGCATCCTCGTCAACTGGGTGGCAGGCGGCCTGCTTGCCTTCACCATCTTCTTCTACGTTGCGATCTACACCATCGGCCTGAAGCGCTGGACCGCGCAGAACATCGTGATCGGCGGCGCTGCCGGCGCGCTGCCGCCCGTCGTGGCGTCGGCGGCGGCGACCGGCGCGCTCACGGTCGAGCCGCTGCTGCTGTTTGCCATCATCTTCTTCTGGACTCCGCCACATTTCTGGGCCCTGGCGCTGTTCCGCAGCGATGACTATGCCCGTGCTGGCGTGCCGATGCTTCCCGTGGTCGCCGGACCCGATGCGACGCGGCTGCAGATCCTGCTCTACACCCTCGTCCTGGTGGCGGTGGCGCTGGCGCCATGGCCGCTGGGCTATTTCAGCGCGGTCTATGGCGTCACCTCGCTGGTGCTTGGCGCCGGAATGCTGTGGTTTGCCGTCGACGTCTATCGCCTGCGCGAGGGCATCGCCGCCACGCGGGCCACGCGGAAACTCTTTGCCTTCTCGATCCTTTATCTGTTTTCGCTGTTTGCGGTCCTCCTCGCCGAGGTCGCCTTCCGCGCCATTGCACCTTTGGTCCGGTAGGGGGCGCATGGGAACGCAATGGACGAGCAGCGGCAGCCAGAAGGAATCGTCCTCACCGACGCGCAGAAGCGCAGCCGTCGGCAGCGCTCGATTGCCATTGCTCTCGCGCTCGGCGTTCTTGTCCTGCTGTTCTTCGCCGTCACCATGGTCAAGGGGCCGATGGTTCTCCATCGGCCGGTGTGAGTGACATGGAACGGCACGCCAACCAGCAACCCTCCCGCAAGCCGCGCCTTACCCGCGACGCCCTGGTCGCGTCGATCTGCGGCTTTGTGGTGGTGCTGATGGTCGGCGCATCCTATGCGGCCGTTCCCTTCTACAACTGGTTCTGCCGCGTCACCGGTTTCAACGGCACCACGCAGGTCGCCGCCTCCGCGCCCAGTTCGGGCCCGCTGGCACGCAAGATCGCGGTGCGCTTCGACGCCAATGTCGGCCCCGGCCTGCCCTGGAAGTTCGAGCCGGAGCAGACCGAAATCGAGATCCCGATCGGGCAGGTCGTCACCGTCTATTACACGGTGACCAACCAGTCGGCGCGCGTTACCGCCGGGCAGGCGGCCTACAACGTCGCCCCGCTGACGGTCGGAGCCTATTTCCAGAAGATCAACTGCTTCTGCTTCACGGAACAGACCATGGCGCCGGGCGAAAAGCGCGAGATGCCGGTCGTGTTCTATGTCGATCCGGCGCTGGCGGCCGATGCCGAGAACGACGGCCTGGACACCATCACGCTTTCCTACACCTTCTATCCCGTGCGCAATCCCGCTGCCCGGCCGCTTGCGGCTGGCGAGGGCGACAGGCGCAAGGGCAACCTTTGACGTTTTTGACTGGGGAGACTGCAATGGCCGCACACGCCAAGCATCACGACTACCACCTCGTCGATCCGAGCCCGTGGCCGGCGGTCGGCTCGGCTTCGGCCTTCATCATGGCCATCGGTGCGATCTCGTGGATGCATCACATGTTCTCGGCTGCGCCGATCGTGTTCGGCGTGGGCACCGTGGGCGTGCTCTATACGATGGCGAGCTGGTGGGCCGACGTGATCAAGGAAGCCCAATACAAGGGCGACCACACCCGCGTGGTGCAGATCAGCCACCGCTACGGCATGATCCTGTTCATCGCTTCCGAAGTGATGTTCTTCGTCGCCTGGTTCTGGGCCTTCTTCAATTCCGCACTGTTCCCGGCCGACGCCGTCCAGGCGACCCGCGACGCGGTCTTCGGCTGCGGCCCGGGTACCACCATGGGCGCCTGCGCCGTACCCGGCACCTGGCCGCCCAAGGGCATCGAGACCTTCGATCCCTGGCACCTGCCGCTGCTCAACACGCTGCTCCTGCTGACCTCGGGTACCACGGTGACCTGGGCGCATCACGCGCTGCTTGAGAACGATCGTCAGGGCCTCAAATACGGACTTATCCTCACTGTCATCCTCGGCGCCTGCTTCACCTGCGTGCAGGCCTATGAGTACGGGCATGCCGCGTTCCACTTCTCCGGCAACATCTACGGCGCGACCTTCTTCATGGCGACCGGCTTCCACGGCTTCCATGTGCTGGTCGGCACCGTGTTCCTGCTGGTCTGCCTGATCCGCGTCTATGCCGGCCATTTCACGCCGAAGCAGCACCTCGGCTTCGAATTCGCCGCCTGGTACTGGCACTTCGTCGACGTGGTCTGGCTGTTCCTGTTCGTGTGCATCTATGTGTGGGGCCGCGGTGCCGAAGTCGCCGGCCACGCCGCGCACTGATGCAGTGCGCTTCCAGACGAAGCAGACGGTGGTCCGCGTAAAGGAAGCGCGTCGAATAGAGAAGACTTTATGTTAGAAAGGGGCGGCCGCCGGGCCGCCCCTTGCTTTTTGAAGTACGCACATGACCGACACGCCTCCCACTCTAGCCGAAAGCGCGCTGCGCGGTATCGCCTGTAAATGCCCGCGCTGCGGCAAGGGCAGCATCTACAAGGGCTTCCTGACCTTGCGCCCCGCCTGCGAGTCCTGCGGGCTCGACTTTGCCTTCATGGATTCCGGTGATGGTCCCGCGATCTTCATGATCATGATCGCGGGCGCGATCGTGGTCGGCGCCGCGCTGATCGTCGAGGTCAAATACCAGCCGCCATTCTGGGTGCATGCGGTGTTGTGGTTTCCGCTGATCCTGGCGACCACGCTGCTGCCGCTGCGCTCGATGAAGTCGCTGCTGATTGCGCTGCAGTTCCATCACAAGGCCGCGCCCGGCCGGCTGATCGATCGCGCGCCGGAATGAACGTGCGGCGTCTCGGCTTCAGCCTGTTCACGCTGGCGATGGTCGCCGTGCTCGCCGGTCTCGGCTTCTGGCAATTGCAGCGCCGGGCGGAGAAGCACGTGCTGATGGTCGCGCTGGACGAACGACTGGCCGAGGAGCCGGTTGCGCTGCCGCCTTCGTCGCAATGGAGCAGCCTGAAGCCAAGCCGCGACGAGTTTCGCCGCGTACGCCTGACCGCCATCAAGCTCGACCCTGCTTCGGCCGGAAGGGTCTACGCCTCGGGCTCTGCCTTGCGCGATGACATCTCTGGTCCGGGTAGATGGGAGTTCGTGCCCGCGCTGCTCGAAAGCGGCGAGGTGGTCGCAGTCAATGTCGGATTTGCGCCGGAGCCGGCGCCGAACAGCTCCGCGGTCGCGCGCAATCTGAAGATCGCCCCTGGGCTGCCGGTCCAGCTGACGGGCTATATGCGCTTCCCTGAAGGCGCGGGCATGCTGACGCCCAACGCCAATGTTGGCCAGCGGCTATGGTTCACCCGCGATCATCTGGCGATGGCGCGGGCTCTCGACTGGGCGCGGGACGGCAAGACGATTGCGCCGTTCTATGTCGATCTCGAAAGCCCCGTCCTGGTGGAGGGCGTCAAGCCCGGAGCGCTCCATGTCCGCCTGAAAGACGACCATCTGCAATATGCCATCACCTGGTTCGGCCTCGCTGCCGTCATGGTGATCGCCTTCGGCTTCTGGCTGCGCGCGCAGCGGCGCGGGTGACGCAAACAGTCCGCCTGTTCGCCGGGCTCCTCGACCTACCAGTTCGACGACCGCAGGTCTCTTGGCACAAAAAGATCGTTCCTGAAGCCGAATGCGTCGGAACTCGCGACGCGGTTGCCGGACGTGCGCGTGCGAGCCTGACGGGGGCGTGGCTTTGCCGGCTTGACGGGTTCGGTCCTGGCCGCCGGCACCTGTTCGGCCGCCATCGCAAACGCTTCCCGCGCCGGCTTTCCGACCGATGCCTCGGCGGCAGCGACGGCCGCCGGTGCGGACGGCGTGACGGTCGGAACGGTGGTGTCGAACACGACGGCCGCCGGCCACCTTTGCTGAGAATGGATACGGATGATCGAACGATCGGCGCTGTTGCGTTCGGGGTCAGTACTCAGCGGCGGAAGATACCAGTCGGCAATCAACAGCAGCGCCACGAGCGTAGCGCCGACGAAGATGAAGTAGCGAAGAAGAGGCATGGATGACGAACGCCCTACGACCTGCCCCCAGGCAGGTACGTAAGGAAACTTCGGCTGGTTGCAATTGTTCCTGGGTGGCGTTTACGGGATCGTGTTGCCTCGAGCTGAAGGTAAATCCCGCGACAATGTCGCCGTAAGAAGCGGTTTCCCCTCGTCGCGAAACGCATTATGGTGCCCGCTTCGCTTGTCTTCGTCGACGCGAGTTAATCAAAATATATCAAAGGCTTAAGGTGCGTCCTGGGCCTTTGGAGGGCCGCTTGACGCGATATATTTCGACCCGGGGTGAGGCCCCGGTGCTGGGCTTTTGCGATGTGATGCTGACCGGGCTTGCCCGGGACGGCGGCCTTTACGTGCCCGAAATCTGGCCGCTTCTTTCGCAGGAGACCATCGCCGGTTTCTTTGGCCGGCCCTATTGGGAAGTCGCCGTCGACGTGATCAAGCCGTTCACCGCCGGCGAGATTTCCGACGCGGATCTTGGCCGCATGGCCAATGAGGCCTACGCCACCTTCCGCCATCCGGCCGTGGTGCCGCTCGACCAGATCGGGCCCAATCAATTCCTGCTGGAACTGTTTCACGGCCCGACGCTTGCCTTCAAGGACGTGGCGATGCAGCTGATCTCGCGGCTGATGGATCACGTGCTTGCGCGGCGTAACCAGCGAACCACCATCGTGGTCGCGACGTCGGGCGATACCGGCGGTGCCGCGGTGGATGCTTTTGCCGGCCTCGACAATGTCGATCTCGTCGTGCTGTTCCCCGATGGACGCATCTCCGAGGTGCAGCGGCGGATGATGACGACGACGGGCGCGTCCAACGTGCATGCGCTGGCCATTGAAGGCACGTTTGACGATTGCCAGGCGATCGTGAAGGCGCTGTTCAACCACCACAAGTTCCGTGACGCGGTCTCGCTCTCCGGCGTCAACTCGATCAACTGGGCGCGCATCGTTGCGCAGGTGGTCTACTATTTCACCTCCGCGGTAGCGCTCGGCGCGCCCGCCCGCATGGTCGACTTCACCGTGCCCACCGGCAATTTCGGCGACATCTTTGCCGGCTATGTGGCCAAGCGCATGGGCCTGCCGGTTCGCTGGCTGAACATCGCCGCCAACGTCAACGACATCCTGCCGCGTACGCTGAAGACCGGCATCTACGAAGTGAAGGGCGTCCAGGCCACGACCTCGCCCTCGATGGACATCCAGGTGTCCTCGAATTTCGAGCGGCTGTTGTTCGAGGCCTGCAAGCGCGACGCTGCGACCGTGCGCCGGTTGATGGATTCGCTGAAGCAATCCGGCCGCTTCGTCCTGCCCGACGCCATGCTGGCGACGATCCGCGAAGAGTTCGACGCCGGCCGCGCCGATGAGACCGAAACTGCGGCTGCGATCCGCGCCGCCTGGCGCGAGGCCGGCGATCTCGTAGACCCCCACACTGCGGTGGCGCTGGCGGTTTCCGACCGCGACACGTCCGACTCGAAGCTGCCCAACATCGTGCTGTCCACGGCGCACCCGGCAAAATTCCCCGATGCGGTGGAAGCGGCCTGCGGTGTGCGTCCGCAACTGCCGGCCTGGCTGGACGGGTTGATGACCAGGCCGGAGCAGATGAAAGTCATGAGAAACGATTCCGCCGAAATCGAGCGCTTCGTGCTGTCGGTCAGCCTCGCCGCGAAGCAGGGAGTGGCCGGATGAGCGTCGAGATCTCGAAACTTCCTTCCGGCCTCACCGTCGTCACCGACACCATGCCGCATCTGGAGACGGCGGCGCTCGGGGTGTGGGCCGGCGTCGGCGGGCGCGACGAGAAGCCGAACGAGCACGGCATCTCGCATCTGCTCGAACATATGGCCTTCAAGGGTACCGCCACGCGAAACGCGCGCGAGATCGTCGAGGAGATCGAAGCGGTCGGGGGCGATCTCAATGCCGGCACCTCCACGGAGACCACTGCCTATTACGCGCGGGTGATGAAGGCGGACGTGCCGCTGGCGCTCGACGTGCTGTCCGACATCCTCGCCAATCCCTCCTTCGTGCCCGACGAACTCGAGCGCGAGAAGAGCGTGATTGTTCAGGAGATCGGCGCTGCGCAGGATACGCCTGACGACGTCGTGTTCGAGCATCTCAACGAGCTCTGCTTTCCGGACCAGCCGATGGGCCGCTCGTTGCTCGGCACGGCGAAGACGCTGAAAGCCTTCAACCGCGACATGCTGCGCGGCTATCTTTCGACGCACTACCGCGGCCCCGACATGGTGGTGGCCGCCGCCGGCGCGGTCGACCACAAGCGCGTGGTCGAAGAGACAGCAAAAAGATTCGCAAGCTTCGAGGCGGGCTCGGGGCCGAAGCCGCAGACGGCGATGTTCGGCAAGGGCGGCTCCCGCGTGGTGCATCGCGACCTCGAACAGGCGCATCTGACACTGGCGCTCGAGGGCGTGCCGCAGAGCGACCTGTCGCTGTATTCGCTGCAGGTCTTCACCAACACGCTTGGCGGCGGGATGTCGTCGCGGCTGTTCCAGGAAGTGCGGGAGAAGCGCGGACTCTGCTACTCGATCTACACCTTCCACGCGCCCTATGCCGACACCGGCCTGTTCGGGCTCTACACCGGCACCGATCCCGCGGACGCGCCGGAAATGATGGAAGTAATCGTCGACGTCATCAACGAGGCGGCGGCGACCCTGACGGAAGCCGAAGTCGCCCGCGCCAAGGCGCAGATGAAGGCGGGGCTGTTGATGGCGCTGGAAAGCTGCTCCTCCCGCGCCGAGCAACTGGCCCGACACGTGCTGGCCTATGGGCGGCCGCTGGCGGTGGATGAACTGGTCGCGCGGATCGATGCCGTCAGCGTCGAATCCACCCGCAAGGCGGCGGCCGGGCTGTTGTCGCGCAGCCGGCCTGCCGTAGTCGCCCTCGGCGGCGGCAGGGGTCTGGACACGGCGGTGGCTTTTGCGGAAGGATTGACGCGTTCGAAGGCGAAGACCCTGTTGCATTGAAGCACGAGCATGATCCCGACGGACAAGGTCATGCTCATACAATAGGCGGAATCCCGCCACCGGGCGGGGGAGTTTGGGCATGGCGCTGTTTCGTTTGCCATCCAGCGGGCCGGCTGCGCTGATTCCGCGCGGCCACGGGCTGCTATTGCGTGCGCCGCAAATGTCGGACTTTCCGCAATGGGCGCAACTGCGCGAATCGAGCCGCGCCTATCTCACGCCCTGGGAGCCGATCTGGCCTTCCGACGACCTGACCCGTTCCGGCTTCCGCCGCCGGTTGCGCCGCTATTCCGAGGATATCCTGAGCGATCGCTCCTATCCCTTCATCATCTTCCGCGAGGCCGATGGCGCCATGATTGGCGGCGTCACCCTCGCCAATGTCCGGCGCGGCATCGTCCAGGCCGGCACCATCGGCTACTGGATGGGCGAGGCCTATGCGCATCGCGGTTACATGACGACGGCCTTGCGGGTATTGCTGCCGACATTGTTCGGCGAGCTCAATCTGCACCGTATCGAGGCGGCCTGCATTCCCACCAATGCGCCCTCGATCCGGGTGCTGGAGAAATGCGGCTTTGCACGCGAGGGACTGGCGCGGCGCTATCTCTGCATTAATGGTGTCTGGCAGGATCACCTGCTGTTCGGCCTGCTGCACGAGGATTTCCGGGGCTGACCAGGGCGTGATCGCGGACCCGAAGGGCCCGCGTCGGCGCAGGATCAGGCCCAAATGAGGGGTTTCGTGCCAGGCCATACCAAAGCGTGAGTTCGTGCGCCTTTCCCGCGCCTTGGGTTCGCCGCCATTGCCTTGCTATAAGCGCCACCCAAGGGAGACGTTGATGCGAGGACGATCAAAGGGACATCCATGGGTGACAAACCTGTGATCGAGCGTTCTGTAACCGGCCGCGCCACGAAGGTCGCCGCGGCGGCGGCGCTCGGCTTGAGCCTGATGGTGGCACCGGCCTCGTCGCAATCACTGGGCGACCGCTTCAAGAGCCTGTTCGGTGGTGGCAGTTCCGAGGAGAAGCCGAAAGAAGCGCCGGCGGAGGCGGTCGACGACGAACTGACTTGTCCGCCGGTCACGGTGCGCGCCGGCGCCTCCACCTTCAAGGTGGGCGCGCCCGGCAAGGAAGCTGCCGGCAATGATCTGCGCTATCAGGCCATCATTTCCAAGACCGCGCGTGAATGCTCGATCAGTGCCGGCCAGATCACGGCCAAGATAGGCATCCAGGGCCGCGTCATCGCGGGGCCCGCCGGCGCGCCGCCGAGCGTCCAGGTGCCGCTGCGCGTTGCGGTGGTGCAGGCCGGCGTCGGCGAAAAGGTCATCGCGACCAAGGCTTACCAAACCACCGTGACAATGACGGAAGACGCGAGCGTGCCCTGGGTGCTGGTCGCCGACGACCTGGTCTATCCGGCGCCCAAAGGCATTGATGCCGACAAATACATCTTCTATGTCGGCTTCGATCCGCAGGCCCTGAGGCCCGAGCCGAAGCCCAAGCACGTCAAGAAAAAATAGCCGGCAAAAAAGAAAAAAGCCGGCGTTGCTGCCGGCTCTCTCGTCTTCGGACCGATGAGGTCGTCAGTTCAGCTTCGACTTCACTTCCGCGATGCCCTTGGCGAGCAGGTCGTCCGCGACAGAACCCTTCACCGACTGCGAGAGCACGCTCGAGGCAGCGGCGACGGCTGCTTCCGCCGCCGCGGCGCGGACGTCGGCCAGCGCCTGCGCTTCGGCGAGCGCGATCTTGTTCTCGGCCGTCTTGGTGCGGCGGGCGACGAAGTCCTCCATCCGCGTCTTGGCCTCGGCCGCGATGCGCTCGGCTTCGGCGCGGGCGTTGGTGACGATCTCCTGCGCCTCGCGCTCGGCGCTGGCGCGGCGGGCCTGGTAGTCGGCCAGCAGCTTGGCGGCTTCTTCCTTCAGGCGGCGGGCGTCGTCCAGCTCGGCCCTGATGCGCTGGGCGCGGTGGTCGAGCGCCGTCAGCACGGTGCGGTGGACGCCGAGCCAGACAAACAGCGCCATCAGGATGACGAAGGCAATCGCGACCCAGGTTTCCGGTTGAGTGAACATCGCTTATCCCTTCAACGAGGCGTCGACGGCCTTGGCGACCGCTGCCGCATCCGGCGCGCTGCCGGTGAGGCGCTGCACGATCGCGCCGGCGGCATCCGCGGCAATGCTCTTCACATTGCCCATCGCCGCCGTCCGCGTCGTCGCGATCTGCTTCTCGGCTTCAGCGAGCTTGCCGGCAAGCTTCTCTTCCAGCGCCTTGCGTTCGGCTTCCGCGGAGGCATTGAGCTTGTCGCGGGTTTCGTTGCCGATCGCCTGCGCCCGGGAGCGGGCGGCGGCGAGCTCGCCCTCATAGGCCTTCAGCGCCGCGTCGGACTCGTCCTTCAGCTTCTGCGCCTGCGCCAGATCGCCTTCGATCGCGTTCTGCCGCGCCTCGATCACGCCGCCGACCCGCGGCAGCGCAAAGCGCGACACGATGATGTAGAGCGCGACAAAGGCGATGACCAGCGACACCAGCTGCGAGGCGAAGTGCTGCGACTCGAACGGCGGGAATCCGCCGCCGTGACCGCCATCGGCCTCGGTATGGGCGCCGGCCTTTGCGTTGCCATGACTTTCAGCCATGGAATTCTCCTGTTGCTGTCATGCGCGCCGCCGCGAACCGGCGGCGCGAAAGGTTGCCGCTCAGAGCGGAACGAACAGCAGGAGCAGCGCGATCAGCAGCGAGAAGATGCCGAGCGCTTCGGTCACGGCGAAGCCGAAGATCAGGTTGCCGAACTGGCCCTGGGCGGCCGAAGGGTTGCGCACCGCAGCAGCGAGGTAGTTGCCGAAGATGATGCCGACGCCGACGCCTGCGCCGCCCATGCCGATGCACGCGATACCTGCGCCGATAAGTTTTGCTGCTGCCGCTTCCATGTTTAGCTCCTTGAGAGAAGAGAAAGATGAGGGTGGAATTCCCCGGACCGCTAGTGTCCCGGATGAATGGCGTCGTTGAGGTAAATGCAGGTGAGGATCGCGAACACATAGGCCTGCAGGAATGCGACCAGAAGTTCGAGCGCGGTCAATGCGACGGTCAGCGCCAGCGGCGCAACGCCGCCGATCCAGCCGATCGCGCCGAGCGAGACGCCGAGCATGGCGACGAAGCCCGCGAACACCTTCAGCGCGATATGGCCGGCCAGCATGTTGGCGAACAGACGCACGCTGTGCGAAACGGGCTTGAGGAAGAAGGACAGGACTTCGATGAAGACCACCAGAGGGAGCACGGCAAGCGGCACGCCCGAGGGAACGAAAATCTTGAAGAACTTCAGCCCGTTCTTGTAGAGGCCGTAGAACAGCACCGTGAAAAACACCAGCAGCGCGAGTGCTGCGGTGACGATGAGGTGGCTCGAAACCGTGAAAGTGTAGGGGATGATGCCCACCAGGTTCGAGACGCAGATGAACATGAACAGCGTGAACACCAGCGGGAAGAACTTGAGTCCTTCGGAGCCGGCCGTGCTGCGGATCATGGTGGCGACGAATTCGTAGGAGATCTCTGCGACCGACTGCATCCGGCCCGGTACCAGCTGGCGGCCGGTCGCCAGCATCAGAAGGCCGATGATGCCGACGGCTACGAACATGTAGACGGTCGAATTGGTGATGGCGATGGTGTGCTTGCCGATATGGCCGAGCGTGACGAGGGGCTCGATGTTGAACTGATGAATCGGGTCGATTTTCATCCGCGCGGGCCTTGGTCTGCCAGCATCCTGCCGGCAATCGAATTTCAAATGTCCTGACTTCCGCCAGCGCTCAGCGCTTGCCTGGAGTAATGCGCGACGACCTCACCACGCTCACCACGCCGGCCACGAAGCCGAGCAGGAAGAACACGATAAGACCGAACGGCGATGTCGACAGTAACCGGTCGAATCCCCAGCCAATCAAAGCCCCGACGACAACGCCCGCGATCAGCTCCGAGGAAAGCTGGAAACCGCGCGCCATGGCCGATGCCCTGGCTGCACTGCTTCCGTCTTCGGTTCCGGATTGATCAGTCCCGACTTTGCGGTTGTCGCGAATTTCGGACAATCGCTGGTCCAGACTTCCGAGCCTTGCGGAAAGTGCGGCTTCGTCGGAAGACGCTTTGTTTCCAGTCGCTCTGTCGTCAGTATTCTCGGCCATGCCGGCCGGACACTAAACGATGATGCGCGCGATGGAAATTACGCCGCCACCCTTAAAAGCCGCGCGGACCATACTGACCGCGTTCTGGCAAGTCAAGATTGCGTAATAACCGTTTATATCATTGATTTTATTGAAATTATTTAGCCGGCGCCGCTCTGTCTGTGGAGCAATCGCCGCACTGCAGCAGTTAGCATGACAGGGATGCTTGTTGCAGCCTGCCGGCCGGTCTGTTGGGATGGCGATCGGCATTCCACATCGCGGTTTTCGAGGGAGCGCATGTCGCGTCAGGTCGACTACTATTTCTCGTTCCAGTCCCCCTGGGCCTATATCGGGCATGGCCCGTTTCGCGAAGTCGTAACTGCCTGCGATATCGAGGTAAATCTCAAGCCCGTGCTGCTGGTCGACCTCTTCTCCGAGACCGGAGGACTACCCTTGATGAAGCGCCATCCCGTCCGGCAGCGCTACAGGATGGTGGAATTGCAGCGCTGGCGCGACAAGCGCGGGCTCAGGTTTCACCTGCAGCCGAAGCACTGGCCGTTCAATGCGCGCCTTGCGGACGGCGTTGTCATCGCGGCTGTTGAAGCCGGGCTCGATCCCGATCGATACATGCGCCGCGCCTTTGCCGCAGTGTGGGAGGATCAGCTCGACATGGCCGCTGCCGAGACGGTTGCGAAGGTGGCCGATGCGGCAGGCTTGCCGGGCGCGAAACTGGTCGAGCGTTCCGGCTCGGAAGAAATCGGCGCGATCTATGAACAGAACCGGCAGGATGCCATCGCAGCAGACGTATTCGGCTCGCCGGGCTACGTGCTCGATGGCGAAGTGTTCTGGGGACAGGACCGGATCGAATTACTGGCGGACGCATTGAAGTCGGGCCGCAAGCCCTATAGCTCTCAGGTCTAGGGGCAGGTCGGTCTTTCCGTTGAGCGGAGCAAGCGCATGCGCACAGCGACGTTGCCTTTGAAACCGACGCTCGTCATCGCCGCGACCGCATTTCTGTTCGTCAGCGGCGCCGTTGCGCAAACCAGGCCCGACACCGAGAACGGCCGCTATGCGCTGTCGCCGGCCGGTGACGGCGGCGTGCTGCGGCTCGACACCAAGACCGGCACGGTCTCGACCTGCACCAATTCCGGCACCGGTTGGGCTTGCTATGCGGTGCCTGACGAACGCGCGGCGATGGATGCGGAAATCGGCCGGCTGCAGGCCGAGAACGAAAAGCTCAAGTCGCAGCTGGCCGAGCGTGAAGGCACGGTGGCCGGCAAGAGCGAGGACGCGCTGCCAAAATCCGACCCTCTCGGCAAGTCGGACTCGCTCAGGAAGCCCGGACCGAAGGTCGCCGAGGGCGAACGCAAGATCGAGATCCCGTTGCCGAGTGACCAGGACATGGACCGCATGATGTCGTTTCTGGAACGCGCCTGGCGGCGGCTGATCGAGATGGCCAACCGCATCCAGAAGGACGTCTCCGGAGGCAAGATTTGACCAGGTCCGTTTCGCCGTCGCGATCGGCGCCGTCGGCCGTTGCCGCCAATACGGTCGTTTCGTCGCGGCTCGTCGTGGAGACGCGCGGCGCCGGCTTCATCGATGTCACGCGCGAGGTTGCAAAATTCCTGCGCGAGGCCGGCGCGCGAGAGGGCGCGGTTACGCTGTTCATCCGCCACACCTCCGCGTCCCTGACGATCCAGGAAAATGCCGATCCGGCGGTGCTGCAGGATCTGTCCACGGCATTGGACCGCCTCGCGCCCGAAAATGCCGGATGGGTGCATGACACCGAAGGTCCCGACGACATGCCGGCGCACGTCAAGACGATGCTGACGGCGACCTCGCTGCAGATACCGGTGCTGAACGGCGAGATGGCGCTCGGCACATGGCAGGGGATTTACGTCGCCGAGCACCGCATTCGCCCACACCGGCGCGAAATCGTGCTGCAGTTCATCGGGGCGGCCGAGCGATAGTCGGTGGTCCCCGACGAAAGCAAACGCCAGTCCGCCGCACATCCCTCGAAACAGAACCGGCCGCGGATCGCTCCGCGGCCGGCTGCTTGTCAGGATGAGGTGTCGTCCGATTACTTCGTGATATCGACGTCCTTGGTCTCCGGCAGGAAGATGAAGCCGATGACTGCGGTGATCGACGCGAAGATGATCGGATACCAGAGGCCCGCATAGATGTCGCCGGTCGAGGCCACGATCGCGAACGCGGTCGCCGGCAGCAGGCCGCCGAACCAGCCGTTGCCGATGTGGTAGGGCAGCGACATCGAGGTGTAGCGGATTCTGGTCGGGAACAGTTCGACCAGCATCGCGGCAATCGGCCCGTACACCATGGTGACGTAGATCACCAGGATGAACAGCAATCCGATCACGGCCGCCACTTGCGGACGGAAGATGTCGAACGGATGAGCCATCTTCACGATGCCGGCGTCGCCTGCCTTGGGATAGCCGGCCGCGGCGACCGCCGCAGTGATGGCCGGGTTGCCGGTCTTGGCGTCGGGATAGGCGACTTCCTTGCCGTTGATCATGACCTTGACCGGCGAGCCAGCCTGATAGTTCGTCGAGTATTTGACCGACGACTGGGCGAGGAAGGCCCGGGCGGTATCGCACGGCGCGGTGAACACGCGGGTGCCGACCGGATTGAACAGGTCGCCGCAGGCCTTGGGATCAGCGACGACCTCCACCTTCGTGGTTTCGATGGCCTTCTCCAGCGCCGGGTTGGCGTTGCTGGAGATCATCTTGAAGATCGGGATGAAGGTCAGCGCCGCGATCAGGCAACCTGCCAGAATGATCGGCTTGCGGCCGATCCTGTCGGACAGCGCACCGAACACGATGAAGAACCCGGTGCCGAACAGCAGCGACCAGGCGATCAGCAGGTTGGCGGTGTAGCCGTCGACCTTGAGGATCGATTGCAGGAAGAACAGCGCGTAGAACTGGCCGGTGTACCAGACCACGCCCTGGCCCATCACGCCGCCGATCAGCGCCAGGATGACGAGCTTGGCGTTGGACCAGTTGGCGAAGGCGTCCGTCAGCGGGGCCTTCGAGCCCTTGCCCTCTTCCTTCATCTTCTGGAACACGGGCGATTCATTGAGGCGCAGCCGGATCCAGACCGAGATGCCGAGCAGCGCCACCGACACCAGGAACGGAACACGCCAGCCCCATTCCGTGAAGTCCTTTTCGCCGATCGCCGTGCGGGTGAACAGGATCACCAGCAGCGACAGGAACAGGCCGAGCGTCGCCGTCGTCTGGATGAAGGATGTGTAGTAGCCGCGTTTGCCCATCGGAGCGTGTTCGGCCACGTAGGTCGCAGCACCGCCATACTCGCCGCCGAGCGCAAGGCCCTGCAGCAGGCGCAGCGCGATCAGGATGATCGGGGCGGCGATGCCGATGGTGGCAGCGTTGGGCAGGAGGCCGACGATGAAGGTCGACAGGCCCATGATGAGGATGGTGACGAGGAAGGTGTATTTGCGGCCGACGATGTCGCCGACACGGCCGAACACGATGGCGCCGAACGGACGGACCAGGAATCCGGCGGCAAACGCCAGCAGGGCGAAGATGTCGCGCGTCGCCGGCGGATAGGCCGAGAAGAACTGCGCGCCGATGATGGCCGCAAGCGACCCGTAGAGGTAGAAGTCATACCATTCGAAGACGGTGCCAAGCGAGGAAGCCAGGATGACGAAGCGTTCGTCCTTCGTCATTCCTGTCTGCCGGGCAGACGTTGCAGCCATTGTGGACATTTCAATCGCTCCCCAAAATCGTTGCAGGCAAAGTTCGCCCATCTGCCGAACTTTGCCGGATTAAGCTGTGGGCTCCGGGCCAAAGTAACATCGGCGTGAATGCGCTCCCATACGACTTTCGACGCTTTGCACTGGCGTACCACCGGGGGTCGCAGTCAGGGGTTCGGGACGGGGGCCTTTTGCGATGCACAAGGAGCGGGTTAACCGCCTTGGAATCTGGTATAATTCCGCGCTTGCACCTGGATGCTGCCCGGGGGAAAACGTCCAACGCCGTTCGCGAGACTTCGATGACCGCCCCTGCCATTTCCCGCCTTGTGATCGCCGACGACCATCCGCTGTTCCGGGACGCGCTGCGTCAGGCGGTTGCAAGCGTCGTCGCCGCGGCGAAGATCGATGAGGCGGGATCATTTGGCGATCTCACGGCGCTGCTGGAACGGGATTCCGAGGTCGACCTGATCCTGCTCGACCTCAGCATGCCCGGAATCTCCGGCTTCTCGGGCCTGATCTACCTGCGCGCCCAGTATCCCGCGATCCCCGTGGTGGTGGTTTCCGCCAGCGACGATGCCGGCACCATCCGCCGCTCGCTCGATTTCGGCGCCTCCGGATTCATTCCCAAGCGGTTCGGCGTGGAGACGCTGCGCGACGCCCTCAACAGGGTCATGGACGGAGACGTCTTCGTACCGCCGGACACCGATCTTTCCGCCGCCGCCGACCCCGACATGACGAAGCTGCGCGATCGGCTGATGACGCTGACCCCGCAGCAGGTACGGGTGTTGATGATGCTGTCGGAAGGACTGCTCAACAAGCAGATCGCCTACGAGCTCGGCGTCTCCGAGGCGACCATCAAGGCGCACGTCTCGGCGATCCTGCAGAAGCTCGGTGTCGAAAGCCGCACGCAAGCGGTGATCGCGGCGGCAAAGATCGCCGGCGGCGAATGGAAGCAGGGCACGCCGACGGCGTGATTTGAGGCCGTCATTCCGGGGCGATGCGAGAGCATCGAACCCGGAGTCTCGAGATTCCGGGTCTGGTCCTTTTGGACCATCCCGGAATGACGGCGTATCCTACTCAGCCGCCACCATCTGTTGCGTTCGCCACTGCCCGAGCACGGCGCGGAGCGAGGCCGGCTTCACCGGCTTGTTGAGGATGGCGATGTTCTCCTCGCGCGCGGCGGCGCGCACGTTCGGGCTGCGGTCGGCGGTGATCAAGATGGCCGGAATGTTCTCGCCGAAGCGGCGGCGGATGTCGCGGATGGCGGCGACGCCGTTGCCGCGATCGAGATGGTAGTCGACCAGCAGCCCCGTCACCGTCTCGCCAGCGGCCTGCATCGCTGCCATCGCGGCTTCCGGATCGGTGGCGGCGATGACCTTGGCGTCCCACGCGGTCAGGAGCGTCTTCATGCCGTCGAGAATGGCCGGGTCGTTCTCGATGCAGACGATCAGCGCTCCGCTCATCGGCGCGCGCGGCGCCGTCGTGCTGAGGACCGCCGCGGTGTGGTTGATGGCGGCTGCGACCGGCACCGTTACCGAGAACACCGAGCCGCCGCTGGCCACCGAATCGATGGCGATGCCGTGATTGAGCACGCGCGCCAGCCGCTCGACGATTGACAGCCCCAGCCCGAGCCCGCGCGCGATCCGCGCGCCCTGTTCGAGGCGGTGGAACTCCTTGAAGATTTCGCCGCGCTTCAGAGCCGGGATTCCGACGCCGGTGTCGTAGACGCCGATCTGCAGGGAGCGGCCGCGGCGGCGGCAGCCGACCAGCACGCGGCCGCGCGGGGTGTATTTGATGGCGTTGGAGATGAAATTCTGCAGGAGCCGCCGCAGCAGGGCTCGGTCGGATTGCACCGGCAGCGAGCAGGGCACGAAGATCAGCTGCAAGCCCTTGGCGCGCGCGATCGGCGTGAACTCGATCTCGAGCGAACGCATCAGGTCCGCCATCTTGAAGCTCGAGATCGACGGCGTCATCGCGCCGGCATCGAGCCGCGAGATGTCGAGCAGCGCGCCGAGGATCTCCTCGATCGCCTCCAGGGAGTCGTCGATGTTCTCGGCGAGCTTGGCGTCGTCTCCTCCGGTCTGCTTTTCGACCAGGCTCGTGACGTAGAGCCGCGCCGCATTCAGCGGCTGCAGGATGTCGTGGCTGGCCGCCGCGAGAAAGCGCGTCTTGGAATTATTGGCATCCTCCGCGGCGCTCTTGGCCAGCGCAAGTTCCGAATTGAGCCGCGTCAGCTCCTCGGTGCGGTCTCGCACGCGCTTCTCCAGCGTGGCATTGGCGCGCTCCAGCGCTTCGGCGGCCTCGAAACTCGGCGTGACGTCGGAGAAGGTGATGACGAGGCCGCTGCCGGGCATGCGGTTGGTGCGAACCTCGATCACCATATGTCGGTCGGGGAATCGTTCCAGGTAAGGCTCGCCCTCGCTGGTATAGGCGGCGAGCCGTCTTTCCAGCAGCGCCTCGGCATCGCCGGCCTCCGGCGGTCCGAACGCGCTCAGATATTCGAGAATTTCGCGCAAGGGTATACCGAGCTGCACGAGGTGCGGCGGCAGCGCCAGGATCTCGGCGAAATAGCGGTTGGAGTTGATCAGCTGCAGGTCGGCGTCGAACACCGCGATACCCTGCCGGACATGGTTGAGCGCCGTCTGCAGGATTTCGCGGTTGAAGTGCGCCGCCGCATGGGAATCGTCGAGCAGCTTCAGCGCGGCCTTCGCCGAAACGGCGCGCTTGCGCAGCAGCAGCGACATCACGAGGCGCGACGAGGCCGCCCCGATCGAGGAGGCGATCAGGCGCTCGGCATGCTGCAACAGCTCGAAATCGGCCGGCGCCTGAGGCTCGAGATTGCCGGAATGGCGGGCGGCAAAGGCCTCGAACGCCTGGCGCGCCCGTTCGGCGCCGAGATATTGCGCGACCGTGCTCTGGATGTCCTGCACGGTCACCGTCGAGCGCCAGCGCCGGAAGGTCGGCGCGATCGGCGCCAGCGTGGGCACGAATATATCGGACTGCACATGTTCGATCGCCGACGGCCGCCGCGTCAGCGACAATACGATATAGGTGAGGACGTTGAGCGACAGGCTCCACAGCACGCCATGCAGCAGCGGCGGCAAATCGGCGCCGAACAGCGCTTGCGGCCGCAGCGCCTCGATTCCGAACGGTCCGTGCTGCAGCAGCAGCAGGCCGGCGCTGCCTTCGAGGAAGCTCGGCAGAAACAGCGTGTAGGCCCACACGGCGAAGCCGACCATCATGCCGCCCATCGCGCCGCGCGCGGTGGCCTGCCGCCAGAACAGGCCGCCGAAAAAGGCCGGCGCCAGTTGCGCGACCGCGGCAAACGACAGCAGCCCGATCGCCGCGAGCTGGGTGCTGCCGAGCGCGCGAAAATAGCCATAGGCCATGACCATGATCGCGAAGATGGCAAAGCGCCGGACGCGCAGCAGGAAGTCGGTGAAATCCTTGCCGCCGCCGCGCGCCTCGTCGCTGCGCGGCAGCACCAGAGGCAGGACGATGTCGTTCGACACCATGATCGACAGCGCGACGCACTCCACGATCACCATCGCGGTCGCCGCCGACAGGCCCCCGATGAAGACGATGACGCTCAGGGTCGGCGAATGGCCCTCCATCGGCAGCGCCAGCACGAACATGTCGGGATCGACCGCGCCGAACGGGAAGATGACTAGGCCCGCGATCGCGATCGGAATCACGAACAGGTTGATAGCCGCGAGATAGAGCGGGAACAGCCAGCGCGCGCGGCCGACCTCGGCGTCGGTCGAGTTCTCGACCACGCTGACATGGAACTGGCGCGGCAGCAGCATGATCGCGCAAAACGACAGAAGCGTCATGGTGAGGAAGTTGCCGATCGAAGTCTGGTACTCGATGGCGCGCGCAGCCTCCGGTGTCTTCATCGCGCGCTCGAACAATTCGTGCGGCGAGAACATCCAGAAGGTCACGAAGATGCCGACGGCCAGGAAGGCCACCAGCTTGACGATGGATTCGGTGGCGATCGCCAGCATCAGGCCGTGCTGATGCTCGGTGGCGTCGGCCTGGCGGGTGCCGAACAGCACGGCGAACGCCGCCATCGCCAGGGTCACGATCAGCGCGATGTCGCCGATGATCGGGATTGTCGAGAGCAGCTTGTCCTCGCTCAGGATGGTTTCGAGCGAGGAGGCCATCGCCTTGAGCTGCAGGGCGATATAGGGCACCGAACCCACGATCGCGATCAGGGCCACGGTGGCGGCGACCGCCTGGCTCTTGCCGTAGCGCGCGGCGATGAAATCGGCGATCGAGGTGATGTTCTGCGACTTGGCGAGCTGGATCACGCGGCGCAGCAGCGGTGTGCAGAGGCCGACCATCAGCATCGGGCCGATATAGATCGCAAGGAAATCGACGCCGGTGCGGCTGGCATTGCCGACCGAGCCGAAGAAGGTCCAGGAGGTGCAGTAGATCGCCAGCGACAGCGGATAGATCAGCGCGCTGGCCCGGCTGCGCTTCAACGGCGACAGCCGGTCGCCATGGCTTGCGACCAGGAACAACAGGCCGATGTAGCCGAAGGCGACTGCGATCACGCCCCAGTCGTGCAACATCGAAGATCGTCTCCCTCAGGCGGCCGGCATGGGCAGCCGCGAGGGCACATTATAGACGGAACGGGCCGGCGGCGCACCGCGCGGCCGGCCCGATTTCGGCTTTTCGAACGACGTTAAGGTTATTCCGCCGCCAGCGACTTGCGGTGCAGCGGCAGGCCGAGCCGTTCCCAGACCTGAAGCAGCGCCTCCGCCAGCTGATCGATCAGCGCGTCGTCGTGATAGGGGGAGGGCGTGATGCGCAGCCGCTCGGTTCCCTTGGCCACCGTCGGATAGTTGATCGGCTGGATATAGATGCCGTGCTCCTCGAGCAGGAGATCGCATGCCTGCTTGCACTTCTCGGGATTGCCGACGAACAGCGGCACGATGTGGGTGTCGCTGGACATCACCGGCAGGCCGTTGGCGTTGAGGATCGCCTTGACCCTGGCGGCGCGTTCCTGATGGCGCTCGCGTTCCCAGCTCGACGTCTTCAGGTGGCGGATCGCGGCCGTCGCTGCCGAGCAGATCGCCGGCGGCAGCGCCGTGGTGAAGATGAAACCGGCCGCGTAGGAGCGCACGCAGTCGATGATCTCGGCCTTGCCGGCGATGTAGCCGCCGAGGCAGCCGAAGGCCTTCGCCAGCGTGCCTTCCAGCACGTCGATGCGGTGCATGACGCCGTCACGCTCGGCGATGCCGCCGCCGCGCGGGCCGTACATGCCGACGGCGTGGACTTCATCCACATAGGTCATCGCGCCGTATTTCTCGGCGAGGTCGCAAATCTTCGCCAGCGGTGCGACGTCGCCGTCCATCGAATAGAGGCTCTCGCAGACGATCAGCTTCGGCCGGTCGCCGGCGGCAATCAAAAGCTCCTCGAGATGGGCTGTGTCATTGTGGCGGAAGATCTGCCGCTCGCAGCGCGCCTCGCGCACGCCCTCGATCATCGAATTGTGGTTGAGCGCGTCCGACAGGATCAGGACATCGGGAATGAGCTTGGCGATGGTCGAGATGCCGGTATGGTTCGACACATAGCCCGAGGTGAACAGCAGCGCGGCTTCCTTGCCATGGAGGTCGGCGAGCTCTTCTTCGAGCTGCACCAGCGGATGGTTCGTGCCGGCGATGTTGCGGGTGCCGCCCGCGCCGGTGCCGACCCGGGTCGCGGTCTCGACCATGGCGCCGACGACCTTCGGATGCTGGCCCATGCCGAGATAGTCGTTGGAGCACCAGATCACGACGTCCCGCTTGCCTTTCGGCGAATGCCAGACGGCATGGGGAAACCGGCCCGCGATCCGTTCGAGATCGGCAAAAACCCGGTAGCGCCGCTCGTCATGCAAGCGGTTGAGGGCATTCTGGAAAAACTGGCTGTAATCCATCGTCAAACCTGGGCGGGACTGGCCGAAGCGGCTCAATCTTTTTAGAGCTATTACAGCTCTAATGTCGAGCCGGAATCATGCACCGAGGCATGGGGTCCGGAATGCACCGGAGGTGGGCGAAAATTGATCCCGGTCAATGCGCTACGCCAGATACATGGCAATCGCTTCACGCCCGGATCACGTCGTCCTGAACCTCAGCACTCCGTCGGCCTCTTGCGCCGTCAGCCGCCCCTCCACCAGCATGTAGTTGACGTGGGCGATCAGTTCGCCCGCGGCAAAGCCCATCTGGTGGGGGTCGAGCGTGTGCTTGTGAAACACCACGGGCACGAGCTCCTTGGAGGTCTGCGGCACCTCCCGGCAGGCTTCCGCAATCAGGCGACAGCGCTCCTCGTGGTGGTCGGCGAGCTGCTTGATCCGCGTCTTCAGGCCATAGAACGGCACGCCGTGGCCGGGCAGTACCATCACATCGTAAGGCAGCGTCGTGGTGAGGCTCGCCAGCGAGAACAGGTATTCGCCGAGTGAATTCTGCTCCGGCTCGACCGCCCAGACGCTGACATTCGGCGAAATCCTGCTCAGCACCTGGTCGGCGGAAAGGAACAGCTTGTCGGCGGCACAATACAGCATCACCTGGTCGAGCGCGTGTCCGCCGCCGGTGATCACCTTGAAGCGGCGCGCGCCGATCACGATCTCGTCGCCATGCGAGATGCGCCGGTAGGCCGGCGGCAGGATCGATACGCGCTTCAGATAATCCTGGCCGCGGCCGAGCAGCTTGTCGGTCAGGCTCTCGTCCATGCCGTGGCGCAGGAAGAACTTGCGCTGCGCGTTGCGCCGCTCCTCGGTGCCGCGGTTCTGGTGATAGACCGACTGCAGATATTCCACCTGCGACATGTAGAGCGCGCAGCTGAAGCGCTCGGTGATCCAGCCGGCGAGGCCGACATGGTCGGGGTGCGAATGCGTCACGATCAGGCGGTTGATCTTGACGCCTTTCAGCGGCCCCTCGAACAGCGTCGTCCAGGCTGCGATGGACTCCTCGTTGCCGAAGCCGGCGTCGACCATGGTCCAGCCGTCGCCGTCGGCCAGCAGGTAGATGTTCACGTGGTTGAGGCGGAACGGCAGTTTCAGCCGCGCCCAGAGTACGCCGGGCACGATCTCCACGACCTGATCGTGGCCGGGGTGATTTTCGAAGGGATACCGCAGGGCCTCGGCGAAGGACTGGATGGCGTCGGGTTTTGAATGCATGGGCTACGGCTTAGCGGGAGCCGCGGCGCTGCGCCAGTCGAAAAAAGGGGGGGCGGCCTTGCCGTACGCCTGCGCTTGTCCGAGGCTGCTTTGTCGCCGATATCGTCGGATTCCTGCTCTGCCATGCAGGCGCGCAAGGTGCGTGCCGCAGCACGCACCCGCCTTTGCCAATCAGACGGGCATAGCCGCCCGATTCGCCTTGGTCAGTTGCACTTGTAGACCAGGGGGAAGAGAAGGATGCCGGCCGTCGAACCCGTGGTGGGGGCGGGGCGCGGCACGTCGCAGGTCTTCACCGATCCAGCAGCGCCGCTGACGCCGTCCACCTCGCGGTCGGA
Source organism: Bradyrhizobium sp. (assembly GCA_046349015.1). Taxonomy (GTDB): domain Bacteria; phylum Pseudomonadota; class Alphaproteobacteria; order Rhizobiales; family Xanthobacteraceae; genus Bradyrhizobium. The sequence continues at coordinate 349,028 of JAXMDE010000004.1, forward strand.
CAGGTTGCGAAGTCCCTGGTTGGCAGCTGCCGTGATTGCATTCGTCATTTCGTGTTCTCCTTTTCATGGTCGAGGCCCAATGCTCTCGGCCTGGTGAAAGGATGGCGCGATGACGTCTTCGCTGCTGTGGGGTTTCGCACAGAGATAGGCATGCAGCCGTACGCCGCACCGGACGGCGCGGTGGGCAGGCCGGCTACGCCGCGCGGATATTGCCGAGAAATGCGTCGATCTCCGCCCGCAGCAAATCGGCTTCGCGGCGCAGCGCGTCGGAGGCAGAGAGCACGTCGGCGGCCGCGGTGCCGGCCTCGTTGGAGGCGTTGCTGACGCCGACGATGTTGGAGGATACCTCGCTGGTGCCGCCGGCGGCGTGCTGGATGTTTTGGGCGATCTCGCGCGTCGCCGCACCCTGCTGCTCCACCGCCGCCGCGATTGCGGTCGTGACGTCGTTGATCTCGTTGATGGTCGAGGAAATCCTGCGGATCGCCGCAACCGCCGTGTTGGTCACGTTCTGCATGTCGCCGATCTGCTGGCGGATCTCGTCGGTCGCCTTTGCAGTCTGGCCTGCGAGGTCCTTCACTTCGGAGGCGACCACCGCAAAGCCGCGGCCGGCGTCGCCGGCGCGCGCCGCCTCGATGGTGGCGTTGAGCGCGAGCAGGTTGGTCTGCGATGCGATGGTCTGAATCAGGTCGACCACGACGCTGATGCGCGCCGCATTGTCGGCAAGGCCCTGCATGGTGGCGTCGGTGGCTCCGGCTTCCTCGACCGCCTTGTGGGCGATTTCCGCCGAGTTCGACACCTGGCGGCTGATCTCGGCGATCGAGGACGACAGTTCCTCGGTTCCGGCGGACACGGTCTGCACGTTGACCGAGGCCTCTTCCGCGGCGGAAGCGACCGTGCTGACCAGCGCGCTGGACTGATCGGCGGTTGCCGACATGCTCTGCGCGGTGGACTGCATCGAGTTGGCGGCGCCCTGCAGGCTGTCGAGGGCGCTGCGCACGGTGGCTTCGAACTCCACGATGCGGCTTTCCATGCGGGAAGCGCGCTCGGCCTTGGCGATGCGGTCCTTGTCCTGCTCGGCGGACATGGCGCGGGCGGCGATCATGCTCTCGCGGAACACCTGCAGCGATTCCGACATTTCCGCGATCTCGTCGTGCTGGCCGGAGCGGTAGATCTCCGATTCGAGGTCGCCGCTGGAAAGGATCTTCATCGAGTTCTGCAGCGCGCGGATGCGGCGCAGGATGCTGCGGCCGACATAGAGCCAGACGAACAGTATCGAGCCGGCCAAGGTAGCTGCCCCAAGTGCGAGCATCACCAGGGTGGCGAGCGAAATCTCCTCGCGCGCCCTGGCGGTCGCCGTATCGGTTTCCTGGCGCACGCCGTCAACCAGCTGCTGCACGCTGATGCCCAGGCCGACGTTGAGCTTGCGGGTCTCTTCCAGGATCGTTTCGCCGAAATCTGCGGCATCAAGCTCCTTCTGGCGGATCTTGAAGATGCGCTCCTTGCCTTCGCCGAGCGCCTGCAGCTTCGCTATGGCCTCGCCCATCGTCTTGCCGCCGGCGCCCTTCGGCAGCATCTCCAGGCTGGTTCTGGCGCTCTCGATCGTCTGCTTGAATTCCTTTTCGATTGTCTCCAGCGTGTCGCTGTTGTTGGCGGACAGTGCCGCGGCGAGATTCGAGGCCATCAGGTTGCCGCTGGCAATCACGTTGCCGAGCTGCTCGACGATGCGGGAAGCCGCGGTCGCATCGTCGATTGCGGGATCGACCGCCGAGAGGACGGCGTTGAGCCGGCTCTGGGCGTCGACCATTTCCGGGATGGAGGCCGCGATAAAGTCGGCCTGCGCCTTGCGTAGCGCCTCGTATTTCTTGTCGTGCTGGGCGGCGGCATCGAGCCGCTCGCGCGCGGCCGAGCCGAGGCTCTTGGTGGTGTCGTCGATGTTCTTCACCGTTTCGGTCAGCGCGCCCGCGATCGTCTTGTCGGCGCCGAGCGCGATCACCTCGTTCAGCTTGGCGAGCGCGGCGGCCTGCGTCTCGTTCATCTTCTTGGTGCGCTCGGCCAGCGCATCCTCCGTGCGCGCGGCGAGCAGGCCCGGTCCCTGGCTCGCGAGCGCGGCGCTCTGCGCCGACAGCTGCAGGCTTGCGGCCAGTCGGGGAATGTCCCTGCCGCCGAGATCACTCATGGTCCTGCCGAGATGGCCGAGCACCATGCCGGCGCCGACGGAGATCAGGATCGCCATGCCCGCGATGACGGCGAAAGCGGAGAACAGGCTGCCCCTGATGCCGAGTTTCGGAAAGCGGAGTTTGGGGAATCCGATCTTGCCGAACCTGAACCGAAGCGCCATTTGCCTGAGCCCCACATGCTACCTGAAGGTGAGGGCGGCACTATCGCCCTACCGGGTTAACAGAACGGGAAGGCGTGCGGCGGGCTTGTAACTTTTGACGAAGCAAAACAAAAAGGCCGGCTTGGCGCCGGCCTTTTCCGCGGAAAGCTGATCCGCAACCATTCGTTAATGGCTCAGTATTTCGCAACAACCGGGCCGGGGCCCCCCAGGTTGAAGCGGTAGTTGATGCCGGCCTTCACGGTGTGCTCGTCGTTGCGGAAGCTGCCGAACGGAACCAGCGCCACAGGCGTCACGAACCGGCTGTCGCCGAAGTCGTAGTACTGGTACTCGATCTTGCCCGACCAGTTCTGGGCGAACATGTATTCGAAGCCGGCGCCGACCGTCCAACCGTCCTTGTGGTTGCCGTCGAAGCTGAAGGCCTGCGGAACGCCCGCGAGGATCAGGTTCTCGTTGTTGTCGGCGAAGGCGTAGCCGCCCTTCACATAGAGCAGTCCCGGGCCCCAGGTGTAGCCGAGGCGGCCGGTGACCGATCCGATGCCGCGACGATCGTTGGTGTAGATGTAGCCGTTCGGGAACGCGGCACTGACCGCGTTGCCGCTGAGCCAGGAGTACTGGGCTTCGGCACCGAGCACCCAGTTCGGCGCGAACTGGTAGTCGAAGCCGCCCTGCACGCCGCCGAGGAAGCGCGCGTCGTTGCCGTTGCCGACGACGAGGCCGTTGAATGAGTTGTCGTTGCCGAAGGCTGCGCCGATGTGGCCGCCGATGTAGAAGCCGGTCCAGTTGTAGATCGGAGCTGCGATCGGCGGAGCCTTGGTGTAGGCGCGGCGTGCCTGCAGGTCCGCGGCCAGTGAAGGCGCGCCGAGTGCAATGAGCGCCACGGTAGCGAGAAACAGTTTCTTCATTTCGTCTTGGTCTCCAGAGTAGTTCATCGGCGCCGTCTGCAGGCGCCCATCCGAGGGCGCGCTGATTAGCGGTGTTCGCGACGGAATGCTGTCACCCATCGGTCACAGTTCCGCCTGCCCATTGCGGCCGGAAACTTGTCGAAAAGCTGCCGCATTTCGAGGGCGATTGGCGCGGCATCTGCGCCGATTTCATGAAAAAGGCCGGCGCATGCGCCGGCCTTTCAAGAAGTCTTGATCGCGGTTCCGCGTTCAGTAGCGCGCGACGACCGGGCTCGTGAAATTGAAGCGGTAGTTCACGCCGACCTTCAGCGTGTGCTCGTCGTTGTGGAATGTGCCGAACGGCACCAGCGCCGCCGGCGCGACGAATCGGCTGTCGCCGAAATCGTAGTACTGGTACTCGGCCTTCACCGACCAGTTCGGTGCGAACATGTATTCGGCGCCGGCGCCGATGGTCCAGCCGTTATTGTGATCGGAGTCGAGCGCAAAGGCGATCGGCACGCCGCCGAAAGTCACGACGTCGCGGTTGCTGGAATAGGCGTAGCCGCCCTTCACATAGACCAGCGCCGCCCCGAAGGAATAGCCGAGCCGGGCGGTGATCGAGGCAAGCGCGCGCTGGTCGTTGCTGTAGACGAAGCCGCCGGGGAATACGGCGCTGGCGTTGTTGCGGCTGAGCCAGCTCAATTGTCCTTCCGCGCCGACCACCCAGTTGCCGGAGAACTGCCAGTCGGTGCCGGCCTGCACGCCGCCCATGAAGCGCGCGTCGTTATTGGTGAGCGCAAGGCCGTTGAAACTGTTGTCGCTGCTGAAGGCGCCGCCGAGATGGCCGCCGACATAGAAGCCGGTCCAGGTCCAGATCGGCGCGGCATAGGCCGGCGCCTTGTTGTAGTTGTAGCGCGCGCCGAAATCGGCGGCGGAAGCGGGCGGAGCGGCGGCGAACGCAGCAGCGGCCGCGGCGGCAAGCAGCATCTTTTTCATGTGTAGTCCCCGGTCATTCCAGCGCCGCGAGGGCGCACATCCATGCCGGAGAGTTAGAAGGCGTTTGACTAACACGCGGTGACCATCCGCGCCGCGCGGGATCGCAAGCTCGCGCATTGGTGTGCAAACCATGGCTCGTGCTTAACGAACGCTTAAGGACGCGAGGGGCGGTGCGCCCTCAGCCGAGCCGTTCCAGCACTTCCTCGCGCATCTTGTTGCGGAATTGCGCCCGTGCTGCCGGGCGGTCCTTCTCGGCGACGTCGTGGCGATCGAACACGTTGAACTTTTCCAGGATCGGGTAGCGCTCGCTCGCCATGGCGAGAATCCGCAGCCGCTCCGCCACCGGCCCGACCGGTCCCTTGACCTCCCAGCGGTGGATGGTGTCGGCGCCCCCGGCCGGCGGCAGGCCGCAGAGCCTGGCCATGTCGGCCGCCGACAGCGGCCTGCCGATGGCTTCCCCCAGATCGATGCGCAGCTGCCTGAATTCCGGTCCGGTCACGATTGCTTGTCTCCCCAATATCTTAACAGTGTGAAGCGGATCACATGTGCCGGGGATTTACGGGGCTATACCGCCCGAAAACCCGTTGCATCAGGAGGCACCTGTGCGCCGATTGATCGAAAGCCTGACCCCCGGAGACCGCCCGATTGCATGGACATGGATCGGCGGCGTATTTGCCTTTTACCTCGTGGTGATGGCCGCTGCGGTCACCGTCTTCGTCGGTCACCAAACGCGTGCGAATCTGTCACAAAAAACCGGCGCCACTGTGGCGGCCGGCTCGGCCTCGCCTGCGGCGGGCAATGGCGGCGTGCTGCGCAGCCTGCAGCATGTCGTCCATTTGCGCGACGATGGCAGGGTCATGGAAAGCGAGTGATCGTCAGGACTAGCCAGGTCCGCGCGCAAATCGGATCATGAGGGCCTAGGCGCGCGGGAACTGGCGGTCGCATCCGCCGCTGCCACAATCGTCTGCTCCCGGACCAGCGCGAACAGCTCCGCCTTGATCTTCACGAATGCAGGGTCCTTAAGTACGGAATAGTCACGCGGCCGCGGCAGGTCCGCGCGGACGTCCTCCAGCACCCGTCCGGGCCGGCTGCTCATCACGATGACGCGTGTGCCCAGAAAGAGCGCTTCCTCGACATCGTGCGTAATGAAGAGCACGGTCCGGTTGTCGTGCTCCCAGATTTGCAGCAGCATCTCCTGCATCAGCACGCGGGTTTGCGGATCCAGCGCGGCAAACGGCTCGTCCATCAGCAGGACCGGAGGACGGTTGATCAATGCGCGGGCGATTGCCACGCGCTGGCGCATGCCCCCGGAGAGTTCAGACGGCAGATGTTTCGTAAATGCCGACAGGCCAACCTGTTCGAGGATGGCATGGGCATCGTGAAGATAGCGCTCTTTCGGCACATTCAGCCTCTTCGGCGCGAAGCAGACGTTGTCGAGCACGCTCAGCCAGGGGAAGAGTGCGCCCTCCTGAAACACCACGCCGCGATCGGGACCCGGGCCATCGATGCGAGCGCCGTCCAGTAGCACCTCGCCCTTCGTCGGTTGCTCGAATCCGGCGACCAGGTTCAACAATGTGCTCTTGCCGCAACCGGAGGGGCCGATCAGGCATACGAAATCCTTCTCGGCGATATCGAGCGACAGGTGGTCGATAGCCTTCATGGCAGGCCCGCCGGCCTGCGACATGAATTCCTTGGTGATGTTGCTGAACCTGATTTTTGCTTGCCGAGGCGGTCCGGCCGTTGTCGACGCATCGGTTGCGGCGGCACGGGTCATCTGACGTCCATCTTGAGAATTTTGGTCATGAAGAGCAGCATCAATCGGTCGGAGAGCGCGCCCAATGCGCCGATCACGCCCATCAGCCCAATGATCAAGGGCGTGTCCATGGTGTCACGCGACTGCAGCAACAGGGCTCCCAGGCCATAATTGACGCCGGTGAACTCACCCAGGACCATGTAGATCCAGGAGTAGGAGAGGCCGAGCCGCAGGCCGCTCAGGATCGAAGGAAACGCCGCAGGGAGAATCACCGTGTATAGAAGACTCGATTCCGTCGCGCCGAGCGACAGGCCTGCCCGAAGCAGCACTGGATTGACATAGCGCACACCGCCAAGCGTGCTGAGGAAGATCGAGTAGAACGAGCCGAGCGCGATCAGGAATACGCTGGTGCCGGTTCCAATGCCAAACCAGACCAGCGCCAACGGAAGCCAGCAGATTCCGGGGATCGATCGCGACAGCTGGATGGTCGGCTCGATGAATGCGCCGATCTTGCGATTGTGTCCGAGCACGATCCCCAGCGGAATGCCGAGCACCGCACCGCAGGCAAACCCGCCTGCAACGCGATACAGGCTTTGCAGGAAATGGGCGGCGAACTTGCCGGAATAGGCCTGGCTGGAGCCGCCGAAGAAGAAATCTCCCAGCGTTGCAAGGACCGTGCGTGGGGACGGCAGCACATAAGCAGGAACGGCGCCCGTCTCGGTGACCAGCCCCCAAACGATGATGATGGCCACCGGCAGGCAGGCCGCTTTTCCCCAGGCTACAAGGCGGTCGAAACTAGCCAACTCCAGCATTCTCCGAGCCCGCAACGTGCCGGCTGCCCGCGCGATCCGTCTGGCTAGGACTTGGCGAAATCCCGGACCACCAGCTTGTTGATGTCGGGAACGGCTGCAATGAGACCAAGATCCTTCATCCGATCCATGTAGTTGGCCAGATCGCTCATGAATGCATCGTCGATGACCCAGCGCAAGTCCACATTCTCGAGCGCCTTGCGCGATGTCTTCAGCGGGAAGCCCCAGTTCTTGTTCGCGAGATCTGCGGCTTCGTCGAGATTGCTCCGCAGCCGCGCAACGGCATCACGGTGCGCGCCGACGAATGCCCGGATCAGGTCCGGGTTTTCCTGCACGGTGGTCTCGCGCGCGAGGATCCCCGCGTTGATCGTGCCGACCGGCGTGTCATAGGGGTATTTGAGCAGTCGCCCATAGCCGTCCTCGATGGTCTTGGTGGATGCCGGCTCGCCGCCGCAGAAGGCGTCGATGCTCCCGCCCTGCAACGCCGCAGGCAGGTCCGCAAAGGAGATCGCGATTGGATTGACATCCTTCATGGTCAGGCCGACCAGGCGCAACTGCTCCCGCAACTGGACATCCTGAATTCCTCCGACCACCTGGCCGATCGTCTTGCCCTTCAGATCCTCCAGTTTCTGGATCGAGGTCTTTGCCCCGACAATGATCGCGGTGCCCTTTCCGGCCGAGCTGGCGACGAGGACAATCGGCTGCCCCTTGGATCGCGCGATCGCTGCGATCGTCACCCCGGTATAGCCGACATCGATGCTGCGCGTGACGATGGCATTGGCCATGTCGGCGGGCGAGCCGAAGTAGGACAGCTCCACATTCCACGCAGAACCGAGAATTTGCTGAAGCAGCAGCGATGGAACGAAGACCACCCCTTTGTGAACTCCGACCCGCATTGTCTTCTGGGTTTGTGCGGCAGCACCGCCGATCCCGGCTGCGCCCGCTATCGCCATGGCTGCGCCGCCGAGAATCAAGCCCCTCCTGGTTGGAGAAGATGCGATCGGGTGCTGTCCCCTCGAAACCACCTCGCCCATGCTGCTTCCCTTTGGTGGAGTAATGCACAACGTTGTTTCCAGGCGAGACTAGGAGGGAGGGGCCATCCCGGCAAATTCAAAATCAGAGTGACTCCATAAGGAATTGGAATACCGTGGGGAGCAGTCTGAATCCTGTCTCGGCCTCTTCAGCGGCCGTTAGCGGCGCCACGCAATCGCGATTTCGGCTGATCGGCGATCGCCAGCCGCCGCAGTATCTTCCTGAAGGCAGGAACGAACGGATTCGTGGAATCCTTCGGATAGAAGAAGCCGTAGGTCAGCGACGTTGAAGACTTCCAGGGAAGGATCTGGAAGCCGTCCGTCTTCGCAACCACCGGGCTGTATGCATCGACCACAGCGAGGCCCACGCCCTGCGCCGCCAACGCGCACGCGGTCACCGGCGTGGATACCTCCGCTTTGACGAGAGGATGGGCATCCGACTTGATGAGGTCGGCGTCCACCTGCGATCGCAGCAGGTTCGAGCTCGTCAAGCGGACAAACGGTTGTCCGTCGAGGTCGCGGGCGCTGAGATGGGAGCGCGACGACAACGGGTTGGCGGTCGGGACCACCACGACTGGAGCAAGTGTCAGAAACGGCTCGTAGCTGAGGCCGCTCCAGGCCATCGGCAGGGCGCTGACGCCCAGATCGAAGTTAAGTCCCCTGATCCAGCGATCCGCATCGCGGAGCGGAATGATTTCGAGCGAGACGAACACGTCGGGATGCTTCTTCTGAAACTCCCTGATTGCGCGGGGAAACAGCGTTGTCGACAATTGCGACGTCGCCACCAGCCGGATCTCGCCCAGCCTGTTTTCCGCGACCCTGCGCGCGATGGTTGCCAGTTCTTCGATATCGGACAGGGTGCGCTGCGCACGTTGGTAGAACGCAGTGCCCTGGGCTGTCGGAGCCAGGCGGCCATTCGCCCGTTGGAAGAGAGGAAACCCAACCTCCAGTTCGAGGGCCTTGAGCAGCTTGCTCACGGCTGGCTGCGTCAGCCCAAGCTCGCTGGCAGCCAGGGTGACCGAGCCCGTTTGCATGATGGCCTGAAAGGCGCGCAGCCTCTGCATGTTCATGCGTCACACCCCGCGTGCGGCATGCCTCATTACATAACCCGCTGGAATGGAATGCAAGCAATTTGGAATTTGCCGGCATGCACTGGGCCGCCTAGAACGGCGGCAGGGCGCGTGCGATTTGACGATGCACCTGCCGTCATGGCGAGGGATCTGGAACCTGGAGTGATGGATGTGAGTGCAACGTCAGGCGGCAACGAAGCGTCGCTTTCTTCTGTTCTGGAGAGATACCTGCATCCGCGCATGACCAGCGAGCATGTGAATTCCGGAGGTGGAATCTGCATGTCGCCCCGCATCCGGTCGCTGCTTCCGCGCCGGCGTTTTGTCGGTCGCGCGTTCACGGCCCGCACCCTGCCTGGATTTACCCGCCGGGCCATAGAAGCACTGGCGCTGGCCAAGGCGGGCGACGTTCTGGTGGTCGATGCGGGGGGTGCATCCGAGCTTTCGGTGTGGGGAAGCATGGTGCACTGGAATGCGGCCCGGAACGGATTGAAGGCTGTCGTGATCGACGGAATGGTTCGAGACCTGCTCGAAATCGAAAGCCAGGCCGAAGCAATTCCGTTGTTTGCCTGCGGCCGCGCGCCCGCGATCGCCGGCTTTGGCGCGCCGTCAGTCGGAACTGTCGGAGAGCCCGTGGTCTGCGGCGGTGTGGTCGTGAATCCGGGAGACCTGATCTTTGGCGACGACGATGGATTGGCGGTCGTGCCGTGGGCGAAGGCGGGCGACGTGCTCGATCTTGCCATGCGCAACATCGTCTTTGACGACAAGGAGCAGGCGTGGATCGAGTCCGGCCGAAGCGTGTATGACCTGCTGACCATGCTGTCAGGCAAGGACGGCTCGCAATACAAGGAGCGAAAGTTCCGCTGGGCGTCGCAGTCCACGATCGATCCGCTGGTGGATTGATCTGCCGGTCGCCTTCCAGCGATTGCAGAGTCCCTTGATGTTCCAATGACTTGGATGGTGCTGCCGGACAGGATTGAACTGTCGACCTCTCCCTTACCAAGGGAGTGCTCTACCACTGAGCTACGGCAGCATGCGTGCCCCGCAAAGATACAGAATCGGCCGTGCGCGGCCCGGGCGGGCGGCCGGTTCTTGCCACAAGCACCCCCCATGCGCAAGCGCGCGGGGGTATGGCGGAGGGACGAAATCGGGCCGAAAGGCGCCTGTTTCCGTATTGATCACGCAGTGCCTGCTCGGGGCCGGCTGACCCGGTTCCGCGTCGCCGGTGACCGCCATTTGCCTTGCGCGATCGAGGCGCCATAGTGCCGGGACGAGATCGGGCGGAACCACCGGCGCGAGGCGATGAAGCAGGACGATCAAGACGACAAGAATTCCGCGCGGCAGGATCGGTTGAAACTGGCGCTGCGCGAGAATCTCAAGCGGCGCAAAGCGCAGGCGCGGGGGCGGACCGACGCCGCATCTTCCTCCGGCGATCGAGCCTCCCGGCGTGACGCGGCGGATGAAGCGTCGGACTGAGAACTGCACGAAAATCCGGCAGACGACGCGAAGCCGAAATCGGCCGAGGGGATGCTGTTCGATCCCTGTGATCGACAGACTCTGCACAACGGGCCAATATCGCGCTCCTGCTGATCACTCCTTCAACGAAGAGGGCAATCGAATGCCACGCGCTCCCAAAATTCCCGATGCCGTTGTCGCAATCATGCTGATGGCAGCATCGGCGGTGCTGTCCTTTGCTCCACCTGCGCTGGCGCAGGCGCCGCAGAGCAAATTCGCCGACGTCAACGGCGTCAGGCTGCACTATCTCGTCGCGGGGAAAGGCGATCCCGTCGTGCTGCTGCACGGCTTTGCCGAAACCAGCCATATGTGGCGGCCGCTGATCGCGAAACTCTCCGACCGGCACACCGTGATCGCGCCGGACCTGCGCGGCTTCGGCCGGTCAGCCGCACCGGACAGCGGATATACAAAGAAGGCCTTGGCGCAGGACATCCATGCCCTGGTGAAGAGCCTCAAATACGATCGCATCCGACTTGTCGGTCACGATATCGGACTGATGGTGGCCTATGCCTATGCGGTGCAATACCCGGCCGAGGTCGACCGGTTGGTGCTGATGGAAGCATTCCTGCCCGGCGTCGGCGAATGGAACAACGTCTTCCTGCTGCGCGATCTCTGGCACTTCCACTTTTTCGGCAAGACGCCGCTGGCGCTGGTCACCGGTCGTGAGCGAATCTATCTCGAACATTTCTGGAACGATTTTGCCGCCGACGCCGCAAGGTCTGTGCCGGAGGCGGATCGGAAATTCTACGCGGCCGAATATGCCAGGCCCGGGCACATGAAGGCGGGAATGGAAGTCTTCCGTGCCTTCCCGAAGGATGCCGAGGACTTTGCGGTTCTCGCTCAACACAAGCTTTCCATGCCGCTGCTGGTGCTTTCCGGCGAAAAGGCCGGCGGCACGTTCCTGATCGAGCAGGGAAGGATGGTGGCAACGAATGTCGAGGGCGTGCTGGTGAAAGGCCGTGGCCACTGGCTTATGGAAGAGGCGCCGGACGAGGTCATCCCGAAGCTGGTCGAATTCCTCAATCGGTGAACTCGCCTGGAGTTTGCTGCTTTTGTGACAGCGGTGATGCAAATGTGCGCACCGCCGTCCCTGATGATCGCGACCAATGACGCCGCCCAAACCATCGCCGATGACGTCACAGCGCATATTATCGCGGGAGACATGTGGAAATTTATTTCCACCCATCGTAACGTGGTGGCGGGATCTCAACGGGGAGAAGCCGCGTGGATACGTTGGTACTGGTGCATGTGGTGATCAGCCTGGTGGCCATCGTCGCGGGGCTGGTCGTGATGTTCAGGATGCTCGGCTCCGAGCGCGCGGCGGGGCTGACCGCGATCTTCCTGGTGCTGACGATCCTCACCAACGTCACCGGTTTCTTCATCCCGCCCTTCCTCACCGACAAGTTCCTGCCGTCGCACGCGATCGGCATCCTGTCGCTGATCCTGCTCGCAGTGGCCTGCATTGCGCTCTATGGCCAGCGACTTTCCGGCAGCTGGCGCCTGATCTATGTCGTGACGGCGCTGGTCTCGCTCTACCTCAACTGCTTCGTGCTGGTGATCCAGTCGTTCCTGAAAATCCCGGTGCTGCATGAGATCGCGCCAGGCGCGCCGCCGAGCGGACCGGTCTTCGGCGCGGCGCAACTCGTCGTGCTCGCCTTCTTCGTCCTGATGACCTTCCGCGCGGTCAAGCGATTCCACCCGGCCTGAGCCGGCCCGGCATCCTGCCGCATGTCCTGGAGGGACAACTTTCCATGCCCGTGATCACGACAAAGGACGGCGTCGACATCTTCTACAAGGATTGGGGTAAGGGGCAGCCGATCGTGTTCAGCCATGGCTGGCCGTTGTCGTCGGACGACTGGGATGCGCAGATGCTGTTCTTCCTCGACAACGGCTTTCGCGTTATCGCCCATGACCGCCGCGGTCATGGCCGCTCGTCGCAGGTCGCCGACGGCCACGACATGGATCATTATGCGGACGATCTCGCGGCGCTGACGGCGCATCTCGACCTGAAGGACGCCGTGCATGTCGGCCATTCCACCGGCGGCGGCGAGGTGGTGCATTACATTGCGCGCCATGGCGAGAGCCGGGTGGCGAAGGCCGCGATCATTGCGGCGGTTCCGCCTTTGATGGTGCAGACGCCGGCCAACCCCGGCGGCCTGCCGAAATCTGTCTTTGATGGCCTGCAGGCCCAGCTCGCCGCCAGCCGCTCGGAGTTCTACCGCGCGCTGCCGGCGGGGCCGTTCTACGGTTACAACCGGCCGGGCGCCAAGCCGTCCGAGGCTGTCATCCAGAACTGGTGGCGGCAGGGCATGATGGGCGGCGCCAAGGCACATTACGACGGCATCGTCGCCTTCTCGCAGACCGACTTCACCGAAGATTTGAAGAAGATCAACGTGCCGGTGCTGGTCATGCATGGCGACGACGACCAGATCGTTCCCTATGCCGACTCGGCGCCGCTGTCGGCCAAATTGCTCAAGCAGGGCACGCTGAAGACCTACAAGGGCTTTCCGCACGGCATGCCGACTACGGAAGCCGCCACAATCAACGGCGACCTGCTGGCCTTCATCAGATCATGAACGTGGTCCGGTCCTAGGCGGGGGTCGGTTCCGGGCTGTTGCTCGGCGCCGGCCGGCCCTATATCTCGCCTGTCTCCACCCCCGGGAATTTCCACGTTGAATGCTCCGCTCAAACTGATCGCGTTCGACGCCGACGACCTCGCGGTGATCTCGGCGCATGTCCAGCAGGCCCGGGTCCAGACCTCCGACATCATCTGGCGGCAGGACGAGAAGCGGCTGGTGATAGGATTGAACCGTCTGGACTGGGAAGAGACGCTGGCCGGCGAGAGTTCGCCGCGCCGGCTGATCGCGGCGCTCCGTTTCGATCGGGTATTGGCCTGCAAGTCCCGCAACATCGATCCCGCGGCGAGGGCGGAGTTGCATGAACTGGTCGGCATCGAATTCTGCCCGGGCGAAGCCCCCGGCGGCTGCGCCCTCCTGCTCTTCAGCCATGGCGGCGCGCTGCGGCTCGATGTGGAATGCCTGGAGTGCGAACTGACGGACTTGGGTCAGGACGATCTGGGTCCGGACGATCTGGGCTCGGCCGATCCCGGGCTGCGGGACGGCCTCAAGGGTTGACGGCAGCACCCCAGCCGCGCCATTGAGGCAACAGGCCGGAAATCCCCCAAGAAAGCCCGCAATGCCCGTCCGTCTCGACCGCAACAGCGCCGATTTCGACCAGCGATTCGCCGCCTTTCTGGCAGCCAAGCGCGAGGTGTCGGCCGACGTCGAGAAGGCGACGCGCGCCATCGTCGAGGACGTCGCCGCGCGGGGCGATGCGGCGCTGCTTGAGGCCACAAGGAAATTCGACCGGCTCGAGATCGACGCCGCCGGGCTGCGCGTCACCGCCGCCGAGATCGCGGCCGCCGTGAAGGCGTGCGACCCCAAGACGGTCGAGGCGCTGGTGCTGGCCCGCGACCGCATCGAGACCTTTCACAGGAAGCAGATGCCGAAGGACGAGCGCTTTGCTGACGCCCTTGGGGTGGAACTCGGCTGGCGCTGGAGCGCGGTCGACGCCGTCGGCCTCTACGTGCCCGGCGGCACCGCCGCCTATCCGTCCTCGGTGCTGATGAACGCGGTGCCGGCAAAGGTCGCAGGCGTCCCGCGCGTGGTGATGGTGGTGCCGGCGCCCGACGGCAAGCTCAATCCGCTGGTGCTGGCGGCGGCCCATCTCGGCGGCGTGAGCGAGATCTATCGCGTCGGCGGTGCGCAGGCGGTGGCCGCGCTGGCCTACGGCACCGCGACGATTGCGCCGGTGGCCAAGATCGTCGGTCCCGGCAATGCCTATGTCGCCGCCGCCAAGCGCCTGGTGTTCGGCAAGGTCGGCATCGACATGATTGCCGGGCCTTCCGAAGTGCTCGTCATCGCCGACGATGGCGGCAATGCCGACTGGATCGCCGCTGATCTCCTGGCGCAGGCCGAGCACGATGCGAGCGCGCAGTCGATCCTGATCACCGACAGCGCGCGGCTCGCCGCCGATGTCGAGCGCGCCGTGGAAAGCCAGCTTGCGACGCTGCCGCGCGCCGCGATCGCGCGCGCCTCGTGGAACGATTTCGGCGCCATCATCATGGTCGGCCATCTCGACCAGGCCGTGACGCTGGCGAATGCGATCGCCGCCGAGCATCTCGAAATCATGACCGCGGACGCCGAGGCGCTGTCGGCAAGGGTCCGCAATGCCGGCGCGATCTTCCTCGGGCCCCATACTCCGGAAGCCATCGGCGACTATGTCGGCGGCTCCAACCACGTGCTGCCGACGGCGCGCTCGGCGCGCTTTTCTTCCGGGCTCGGCGTGCTCGACTTCATGAAGCGCACCTCGATCCTCAAATGCGGTCCCGACCAGCTGCGCGCGCTGGGGCCTGCGGCGATGACGCTCGGCCAGGCCGAGGGGCTCGATGCGCATTCGCGTTCCGTCGGATTGCGGCTCAATTTGTCATGACCCCGAAACCCGCCGATCCCGACGCCAACAACCGCATCGTCGCCGTGACGCTCGACGAGGAATCGATCGGCCGTTCCGGGCCGGACATCGAGCATGAGCGGGCGATTGCGATCTACGATCTGATCGAACAGAATCTGTTCGCGCCGGAGGGTGCGGTCGAAGGTCCGTTTACGCTGCACATTGCGATCACCGGCAACCGGCTGATGTTCGACATCCGCCACGAGAACGGCACGCCCGTCGTCGCGCATCTGTTGTCGCTGACGCCGTTCCGGCGGATCGTGAAGGACTATTTCATGATCTGCGACAGCTACTATCAGGCGATCCGCACCGCCACGCCGGACAAGATCGAGGCCATCGACATGGGCCGCCGCGGCATCCATGACGAAGGTTCGCGCACGCTGCAGGAACGGCTGAAGGGTAAGGTGCGGGTCGATTTCGAAACCGCGCGCCGGCTGTTCACGCTGATCTGCGTCCTTCATTGGAAAGGATAGCTTCCGGTGGTGGCGCTGCCGCGCGCGAAGAATCCGCAGGCGGTTCTGTTCGCCTGCGGCCTCAACAGCGTGCGCTCGCCGATGGCCGAAAGCCTGCTGAAGCAGATGTTCCCGCAGGGGCTCTACGTGAAATCCGCCGGCGTCAGGAAGGGCGAACTCGATCCCTTTGCGGTCGCCGTGATGGCCGAGCTCGGCCAGGACATCTCCCGGCACAAGCCGCAGACCTTCGAGGAGCTCGACGACTGGGAGGGGTTGAATTTCGACCTCATCATCACGCTGTCGCCGGAGGCGCATCACAAGGCGCTGGAGCTGACGCGCACCGTGGCCGCCGACGTCGAATACTGGCCGACCCCCGATCCCACCGACACCGACGGCAGCCGCGAGCAGAAGCTCGCCGCCTATCGCGAGGTCTGCGACGCCCTGTCGATGCGCATACGCCGCCGTTTTGCCAAGGCAGGCGCGGCGAGCGGGTGAGATTCGCCCCGGCGCAGGCTGGGGCCCATGTGCTGGAGCGATTTGAGGCAATGGCGATTGCTCGATGTCGTTTCCATGACGATCGTTTGTGGTCATGGGCCCGGCCTGCGCCGGGGCGACTCGTTCCTCTGCCACCACAAAGCCTTGTTCCCCGGTTGTGAAAGCAGCCCCCATCCGATAGGTTCCGCGCGCATTCGCCCCTCGATTCCCGCTGCAAACATCCCGCATGCTCGGCCGCCCCAAACTCGTCCTTGCTTCCGGCTCGCCCCGGCGCCTGTCGCTGCTCAACCAGGCCGGCATCGAGCCCGACGCGCTGCGTCCTGCCGATGTCGACGAGACGCCGCGGCGGGGCGAGCTGCCGCGCGCCTGCGCCAATCGGCTGGCGCGCGCCAAGGCCGACGCGGCGCTGAAATCCGTGCAGCTCGACGACGAGCTGCGCGGCGCCTTCATCCTCGCCGCCGACACCGTGGTGGCGGTGGGCCGCCGCATCCTGCCGAAGGCCAATCTGGTCGACGAGGCCGCGCAGTGCCTGCGCTTGCTGTCGGGCCGCAATCACCGCGTCTACACCGCGATCTGTCTCGTCACGCCGAAGGAGGCGTTTCGCCAGCGCCTGGTCGAGACGCGCGTGCGCTTCAAGCGCCTCTCCGAGGACGACATCCAGTCCTATATCGGCTCCGGCGAATGGCGCGGCAAGGCCGGCGGCTACGCCGTGCAGGGCATCGCCGGCTCCTTCGTGGTCAAGATGGTCGGCTCCTATTCCAATGTCGTCGGCCTGCCGCTCTACGAATCGTGCACGCTGCTCGGCGGCGAGGGCTTTCCGATCCGCTTCGGCTGGCTCAATGCAGCAGCCACCGGCGCGTAACCTTCACGCTTGGTGTAGACTGCCGCAATGGCGGACCAGCCCGCAAAGACCAGCGCCGCAAAACCCTGCCCGATCTGCGGCAAGCCCGCGACCGCCGCATCGAAGCCGTTCTGCTCCGAGCGTTGCCGCGACGTCGATCTCAACCGCTGGCTCTCCGGCTCCTACGCCATCCCCGCCCGCGAGGGCGAGGAGGACGACCCGGAGTAGGGGCCGCGGTCGGGCCTTCATCCGTCGAGACGCGCGCGATGCGCGCTCCTCCGGGTGAGGGACTTGCCATCCGCGAACACCGCCGTCGGACCCTCATGGTGAGGAGCGCGGCAAGCGCCGCGCGTCTCGAACCACGAGGCCGCAGCCATCATCGCCGCGCCTGAAACGCCTAAAGGGTTCCGCACGCGTCCAAAAACCTCAGTTTTGCCAACTAGTTGGGGAACCCCCGAAGCACGGCCGCGCCATGCGAAGCCGCAGGCGAAGCATGGTGGACAGCGCCGCCCGGCCCAACTATAAACCGCCGGCCCGCTTGTGGCCGAAAGGCTCTCTCCGCGGCACGCCCAGGTAGCTCAGTTGGTAGAGCATGCGACTGAAAATCGCAGTGTCGGTGGTTCGATTCCGCCCCTGGGCACCATGACTTCTCTACCCACCAAATGTCGGTGGTTCGATTCCCGATCTCATGCCAGATGATGCGCTGTGGAGCGCCATGGTGATGCACAGGACTCGGAATCCTGGGTAGGGGTCTGGGTAGCGCGCAAAAATCGAACTGGCGTCCTACCCATCCGATTTGTCCGTGGTTCGATTCCCACCTTTGACAATCCACTCGAGCTGTTGCAGCGATGCTTGCTCGCTGCGCGATCCGTGCTTCAATTTCGGTATAGAAGCTAATTCAATTTCTATATGGCCGCGAACATGCGAGCAAAGATGATGCTCGAAACCGTTACCACCGTTCGTCATCAAGGGCAGCCGAAGGGGGCTCCCACCCCAGAGATTTTGAAATTCCGCGCAGTGGCGCGAAAAGATAGTTACCCGAGCGATGGGTCGGACGAGGACAATACGTACGCGAAGTTCTCGCCGACGGCATCAGTCGAGATCACAATTGCCAATCCGGAATTGATAGGCAAGCTCGCACCGGGCGAGTTTTACTACGTGGATTTCTCTGCTGCTCAATAAAAGATAGTCGCTTATTTCTCCGCCTCGAACGGCAGGGACTCCTTATAATGCCTTGAAACTTGGGTCGCCATTTCGCTCCACGAGGTCGGACCAAAATGGAATGTGCTTGGTTGGTTGGCTCCAAGGGCGATGGGTGTACCCAAGAAACTCTCGCTCAAAATAGTCCTCCAAATCGGCTCCGTAGTAGATCACGTCGGCCTGATAGACGGAGAATACGGGGTTGCCTTGCTCGCGAGGTTCTTCCGGCAAATATCGGTGCGAGATCAACGGTATCAACTTCGTCGCACGCGAAACAACTGATCGCAAAATCTCCTCGCGGGCATTTGCGTCGATTGGCCTCGTTCCCCACTCGGGCCACCACAGGTGATTCTGTTCAACGTCGAACAGAAGTCCTTCAAACGGCCAAGCCAGCGCTTCCCGAATGTCAGTTTCGTTCGTCCAATCGTGTCCATTTGCCGGACGTTTCTCCCTTAACAAGGCAATCAAGTCGGGGGGAAACTCCAAACCGAATCGACTTTGAGCGCGATCAAGCTCGGCCTGTGTGTAGCCCTTAAGCCATTGCACCGAAATCATTGCTCGTCACGCCGCTGCTGGTTTCTTTTCCATCGAGTCTTCCGATGTGCACCATAGCGCACCACTGCAACCCGCGCGCGCGTGGGTAGGAAGCTGGGTAGGTAATTTTCGTTCGGCTGGATTGCCTAGCATTGGCAACGACTTAGAAGATCAAATTTGGTCGGCCCCTGGGCACCATGACTTCTACCCACCAAATGTCGGTGGTTCGGTTCTCTATTTCATCCCACACTAAGCGCTATGGAACGCGATGAACAACCGCGGGCGACTTTCATATGGGTAGGAATCTGGGTAGCGACGAAAGCCGAACTGCGGCCTACCCATCCGATTTTGTCCGTGGTTCGATGCGATGGAAGATATTCATTTCAGAACATCTAGTATGGATGATCACTCCACAATTTCGAACCAACGATTGCGCTCACTGCGCCGTTGATTGCTGAGAGCGTAAGCGCAAGCACTGACTGTCCTGGCGAAATGAAATTAGCGGGCGCCGCGCGCAAGTCGTCGATGCCCGATACTGATTCGTATGAAGAATCCTCCAGCCGTTGCGCTCGGCTCGATCAAGACAAGGAAGAAGGTTGCGGCCGCGCGGTGCAATGGAAAAAGGGCGGCCGCCCGCGAAAGTCATAGTTAACCCGGCATCCGCGCTACTTGCATGAACCGGTCGGATGTTGCGAGCCGTCGAACTTGCTGACGTATACGCTGGTCTTGCCGTTGCATCTCTCCTTGCACTCCTGCACGGCGGTGGCGCACATGCTCATGCCGAGAGCCAGTTGCGAGGAAGACGCCTTGAGCTTCACTTGAGCGCGGCAATTAGTACCGGCCGAAGAACAGGAAGACGGTTCAGCTTGCACCGAAGGCGCGACAATCACGGTCGACAGAATGAGCCCGACGACGGGCACGATCAATTTGTTCAAGATAGCCCCCAATTGGATAAGACACACCAGTCCGCCTAGCGGTGCGAGCGGTATTCAGCCGCTCGTAGCGTGGCATCACTTCCTGTATGGGTCAAATTGCGTGCACGTCTTCCTGAATCACCGGCGTCCGCGAGTTACTTGCACTCGTCGATCGGATAGGACTGGCCGCCGCCGGGACCGTCATAAACTCCGATGAAGACCTTGTTGCCGCCCTTGCACCGCGCGACGCAGCGCGAAATCTCGGCATTGCACTTGGCGGCATACGCCGCCGCTTGCGGTCCCTGGCCGGCGGCCCAGCTGCGGCAACTGGCCGCCTGCTGCGTGCATGAGACGGCATGCGCCGGAGCGACGGCAAGGAACGCCGCAAGTGCGAGCCCTGCAACGGGCGCGATCGACTTGTTCATGTAACCCCCCCAGTTTTTGACGAGACGCATTCAACCGCCGAGTGCGCACCAGCGGCTACTGCTTCGATGCGGTCCAGCGCCCACTGCATCCGTCGGAGCGCACGAACGAGCCGGAGCCGCTGCGGCCGGCGAAGCGGCCGGAACTGGACCAGCTCAATCCCGAAACCGCGCCATGTCCGGTCGTCGATCCATTCGGAGCGACCTGACCGCTTGTCAGCTCTCCGGCGAACCGGCCGCCGGAGATGACGATTGTCTCGGTGCTGGAGCCGCACGGCGTGCCCATGGCAACGACGACCCATGCGCCGTCCAGATTGCCGCCGCCGCCCTCGTTGCTGCTCTTCCTTGCCGCCCGGCCTGGCGTCGCGGCTTCCGGCTTCTTGTCGCGTGCCGAGCCGGACGGTTCGGCCGACCGCGACGGTTCGCGCGATCCGGACAGCGACTTGTCGTCATTTCCGATCGAGCCGCCGGCGCTGCCGGACTGCGCAAGCGCAACGCTCGGCGCGGCAGCGATCGTGAGCAGCAAAGATGTCAGGGCAATCCCGCGACAAGCGATTTTCATCATGGCAATCCCGATCGAGTATCAGCGGCCGGAGCCGTCGGCGCAGACGGCTCCGATAATGCGGCAAGATTTGCCAGCCTTGCCGCATTCGTCAAGCGCGGCCGCCTTGGCCTTTTGTACGCTATCGCGCTGCACCAGCGACCAAGACTTGTCCGAGATCGCAAAGGCGCCGCAATGGTTGCCGTAGAAGCTGAGTTCGACCGGGCATTTGGCGCTGCCGCAATTGCCGCGGGCATCCGTGGTAGCCGCGCGCCGGGAGGGATGATTCCAGGACATCCCCCATTTGTCGGTGTCGGGACCGTAGACGATCGACCCCCAGGGCTTCAGATCGTCCATCTTGCGCAAGCGCATCAGCAGGCCTTCGGTGGCTTCACCGGTCGGCGCCATCGCGATCTTGCCTTGAAGCTGGCTGATGGCGCGTGTGAGGTCGCTGCGTCCGTCCGGCGTCTCCGGATCGAAATTGTGCTCGTAGAGCCGCTCGCTCAATTCGCCAAGCAGCGCGGGATCCCGCAACGGCACGCGGTCCGGGTCCGCCCGCAAAGCATATGTCTGTGGTTCCGGTGACGCCGCGACTTGCGGCGCACCCTGGATGGCAGGGGGCACGAAATAGAAGGTGCCGTCGATCGGCGAGGACGACACCCATGGCTGCTGCGATCCGCCGGTCTGGCGCTTCACCGCGAGGCCGACCTGGTTGAATGTCTGGAAGACATCGAGACCGGCCTGCCGGATCGTGGTGGCGAGCGCCTTGGTGTAGGGGCTGTGGCCGTCGGCACCGTCGAGCGCGACGTTGCCCGGCTGGGTCGCATAGGAGATCAGCGTACCCTCAGGTGCGCGCATCTGCGCCAATCCGCCATCGGACGCGCGAAGGCCTCTCGCACCGAAGGGATTGTTGCGGCAGGCATCGAGCAGCACGAGGTTCAGCCGGGTGCCCGAGCCCTGCATCTGTCGCAGCACGAGACCGACATCGGTCATCTGGAAATCGACGTCGGCCTCGCGCGTCGGGTTGGCGTTCACCGGCACGAGGTAGTTCGAGCCGGCGACCTGCACGCCGTGGCCGGCATAATAGAAGAGGGCGACGTCGGCGCCCTGGACCTGGCGTCCGAAGCTCTGCACGGCATTGTCCATCGCGATCTTGTCGAGATCGATCTGGGCGCCGCCGCCGACCAGCGCAAAGCCGAGGCCGGCCAGCGTCTCCGCCATCAGCGAGGCATCCTTTGAGGGATTGTCGAGCGGCGTGACGTTCTTGTAGGCCGAATTACCGACCACGAGCGCAATGCGTTTCTCGGCGGCTGCCGGCCACGAACAAAAAATGACCATTGCGAACAATCCGAGCGTCGCAATGCGTTTGAGCGTTTCCCTCTGCATCGGGTCCCTGCCGAAAAAGCGGACGCCAATGTAACAGCGGAGCAGGCTGCCGAAAAGCGGTGCGACAAAATGGAGCCCTGCGTCGCGAACGAAGGGTTCCGACGTTCTCCCCGATGCCGGGCCGCTAATCCTCGAACGCGCCGAGCACCTTACGCAGCTCGATCAGCACGGAATCGGCAAGCGCTGCATGGCCAAGCGCGTTGGGGTGAAACGAGCCGCTCAGCGTCGCGGCGTATAGCGGCTGAATGATGTCGTCGACGTTCTCGACATAGGCATCGTGATAGTTGGTGGTGAGGAAGGCATCGTTCGGCGTCACCAGCCAGCGCGTGCGATCCGAATAGGATCGCCATCGTGCCGGATTGGAAGGGCGCCATGTGTAGGGCGGCGAGCCCGGAACGTCCGGCCGGAGGAAGCGCATATTGCCTTCGGGGGTGGAGGCCGGGCCGGCGGCGCACAGCCCGTGGCCGATCCCGTCGGCATCGGCGGCAAAACTGTTCGGCGCGCCGCGCGTCATGTGCCGGTCGGCAAATCGCCAGCCCTGGTCTTCGCCCTCTCTCTTCATGATGTCGCGGAGCTTCATGACGAAATTGGCACCCTCGGCCGAGGCCTTCGGGTTTCTCATGCCGAAGATGGAATGAACGTCCATCCCGACGTTCGCCCGCCGGCAGGTCTTTCCCTTTTCATCGGTCGACACATCCGGGTAGGCGGACAGGATGACGCGATAGGGCGGTACCGCCAGCCGCGTAATGAAAACCTTCGAAAGTTCCTGGTACCGACCCGGAATGTTCTTGCGGGCAAGCCGCAGCCCGGTATCGAAGTCTTGCGGCTTGGAGGCCGCTCGCCACAGGCCGTACACCCAGGGTCGCGCATTGCTGAACGCATTGGGGACGTCGACGGAAGAATTCGCGATCATCCGCGCAAAGCCGACGTCGTTGCCGCCGATGCTGAGCAGGATCGCACTGACTTTCTTGGCAATGAGGGTCGTGCATTGCGGGATGCTGGCTGCCTTGCTGTTGAAATGGCTGTCGGTCCGGTCGCCGTGAGTCCACTGCGTGTTGTTGAATGCCTTCGGGCTTTCACAGAGGTCGCGTAGCGCCTTCACGATCTGCGGCGCATCGTCGAAAAAGGAGTCGCTGACGTCGTCGCGCGCCCACCACGCATTCAGGATGCCCTCGTATACCTCCGCGCCTGTGCACGAGTAGCTTGCATAGGTCACGCTCACATGGGGATGCTCGAGCGCCCAGTGCAGCGCCGCCTTGGTGTGCTGGGAATACAGCGAGCGATGACACTGCGTGTTGGTCCACGACGCCGCCAGGTCGCCGAAGAAATGCCGGTCCCCGGCATGCAGCCCCGAAATGTCCTCGCGCACCGGAAAATACTGGCGCTCGCCGCCGCCGGTCACGGACGAATCCCGATAGAGACTGTAGCTGCCAGGGTCGAACGCCACCGGCTGCTCCGGATTGCCCTCGCCGGCGGAAAACGAATCGCCGAAGGAGAGAATGAAGGCGTCCTTCAGCACGATCGTGGTGCTGATCGTCCCCTGAACGGGATTGCTGACCGAAAGGACATGCGGCTGGTCGTAGCTGACATCCCTGGCGGTCATCTCCGCCGCGCAGGGCTTGGTGCCTACCAGCACGCCGTCGAGCTTCCATTCGCAGGGGCTATCGGCCGGATTGGTCAGCCTGAGGATGAGGTTGGCCTTCTGCGGATTGAGGTAGTCGTCGCCGTTCTCCAGCTTGCAGCTGGCGTGATCGTGATGCGAGCCCCTGCCGCAGGTATGCAGGAAGACGCTGGCGGCCCAGCCGTTGCGGATGTCGCCGCCCGAAATTCCGTTGAAGACGCCGTCGACGGTTGCTTTCTCAAGCGCGCGCTCCAGCTGCAGCGCGCTGGGCTTTGGCGTCGTCTGCTTCAGCGCCTTGTAGATCTTGGCAATCTCGCGAAAGTCGGATGCCCGCTTGAAGTAGCGAAAGCGATTCTCGATCTCCCACTCGATCTTCGCGTCGGCCGCTGCAGCCAGCGCGGCGAAGCCTGGAGAAAGCAGCATCAGGAAGGCGGCAGCGGCCGTGTTGAAAATATTCATTTTGAACTCCACGCGTCAAAATGACGATCGCAAAACCGGCCCGGAGCCGAACAATTTTTTCAAAATGACCGCCGATATTCAATCGCAACCTGAGAGGTTGCGCAAGAAAAAGAGCAACCTATTCCGGGTCGCCAAGGCGCGGGTATCCTGCAGAAAGTATGACCGTCAGCATATGGAATGGGTTGAGCGGAAACGAAGCCATCAGGTTCGAGGCCACGACGATGGGGTTCGCGAAGCGTTCGACTCACTCAAGGCACTCTTGATAAGCGCCGGAATGCTGATCTTGCGGTGCGCAGGATGGGGTGAGCGCGGCAAACCCGTCATTTCTGACGCAAGAGCAGCCCGCTTCAGAAGGGCTGCGATTACCGCAACGCGATTGTCGGCGTCTGCGGGCAGCCATAGCTGGCCTCGCGGCGGGCCTATCGGCTGCGGGCAAGTTGCGATGCGTTTGGCGCGTGCAGGGACTTCGGCGGACCGAGAACCGTCCATATGGCGATCGCGATTGCTACTGCGACACCGAGATATCTTAGCGATGTCATTTCAGCACTGGCACGCCATGACAGCAGCCTCGTAGGCCGACCTGATATCCGGATGGTCCGATAGACCATAAACCGCAACCAGAAACAGTGCTGAAAAGACCATATATGACACTATGAGCTTCATATCGATGGACTTGATCTCGGTGGGAGCGCTGTCGGTCGAAATTGGGTGTTTCATGTGGGGCCATCCCTGGAAATTAGAGCGTCATGCCGCCCGTTAATGCGCGTCGAAACTTTCGACCGGCAAGCGCCCGGCCTCACGAGTCAATTTGCCGATATCGATCTCACCCGATTGGGCCGCAGCCCCGCGAGTTTCGAGATTGTGCCCAAAGATGCTGGCGCTGGCCCATGCTGCAAGCAGCACGACCGCGAAAGCGCAACTCGTTACGATGGCTCTCATGCAGTTCTCCTTGCGATCTGGCGCAATGAAATCTCGCAGAAGCTTGTTTCCCGGCGAGAAGCCGGCCTATAGTTCAGCTCGCGTGAAGTTGACTTGAGCGCGATCGGCAAAATTCCGTTTCGGTCTCCGTTTTATTTTTTGAGGCATTTGGAATAAGCCGCCGGTGGACCGAGTCTGATTTGGGTCGTGGTCGTCGTGCAGATTGAAGACGATGAAATTGCGAGATTTAACCGGCTCGTTGTCCCCCATCTTTCCGACGCCCTGACCATTGCCCGGTGGCTGACGCGCAATCGCGCCGATGCCGATGATGTCCTCCAAGAGTCCTGCATCAGGGCATTCCGATCCATTGGTCAGCTTCGTGATGAGAACGGACGTGCGTGGATACTGGCAATCGTTCGCAACACCGCCTATACGTGGCTGCGTAAGCATCGATCGAAGGCGCTCGTCCTTGTCGAAGATCTCGCCGAGCAGGAGCGTATCGACGCCGAGCTTGGCGCCGACCGGGCCGGCGCCAATGATGGAAATCCGGAAACGGAACTGATCGAGCAGGCTGACGCCGCACGTCTAGAGACCGCTATCCAGGAACTGCCTCCTCATTTTCGCGAGGTTCTGGTATTACGAGACATGCAGGGTTTGGAGTATCGCGAAATCGCTCAGGTGATCGGCGCCCCTGTTGGAACCGTGATGTCGCGATTGGCGCGGGCCCGACAAAAGCTGATTCAACTGTTGAAGGCCGAGCAACCATGACCGCATCTGGCAATTCTGCAAAGCCTGTGCAGGACCTCGGACTGCTGGTCTCCGCATATTTCGATGGCGAACTCGATGCGGCTGATGCGGCATTGATCCGGCAGAGAATCGATGCCGATCCGGCAGTGGCCAGTCAGCTTGCGAACTACGCCGCCCTTCAAACGGCGTTGCGGAGCCGGCTTCCGCCCGAGCAGGTAACATCGCTGCAGATGGCGCAAATCCATAACGCCATCAGCGCGCGGCGATGGGCAACACCTGCGTGGACAAGGCCTGCATGGAGCATGCTCGCGGCTTCAATTTTGGTTGCAATAGCGGTGTCTGGCGGTTTGACGTGGCTGTATTTGCGCGCGCACCAATCCTCGAACGATCAGATCGCCTTTCCCCGCGACTTTGGCATCCACTACGCAACGCTGGAAAATAACGGCCAGTTCCGCGAAATGTTCGTCAATCGCATCGCACTGAATGCTGCGAAGGCTGGAAAGCCGCTTCCATCCGGTTCGGTTCTGGTCCGCAACATCTATGACGTATTGCGCGGTCCCGACGGTACGCCGATGAAGAACGCAGAAGGACAGCTTACAAAGACGAAGCTGCTCAGCGTCAATGTCATGGAGAAGCGCACCGGTTGGGCAGGAAGGCATCCGGCTGGCGAATGGGATTTCCAGTCCTTCGCGCCTGATGGGACGCGTAATGCAAAGCCCTCCGCGTCCGACTGTTTCGCGTGCCACAACAAGGTACAGGCCCAGGATTTCGTATTCGGGCTCGACCGGATAAGGGCTGTTGCATCCATTTGGAGTACCATGTTCGCCGCACTCCGGCCGCGTTGAAGGCGTCGACGCCTCCTGTTCGGACATCGCTGGACTATCGGAACAGGCTTCCGCTTCGGGCCAATGGGTCGGTTTGGCTGTCGGCCGGCCGCGTCCGGTCTCGGAGGGCCCTCGGCAGACCTCCTCAAAATTCTCAGCGCGCAATCGCCCGTTGTCGCGCGGGATAGCCGTCCGTGAACTTGAACGCTCCGATCAGAGCGAGGATCGTCACGATAATCCCAAAGCGATGCAGGTCGGGTAAATAGATCATCAGAAGATCGGCGGCGACCAGGACGGCGAATGCCAGCGCCCACGCCGCCGATATCACATAGTTGGTACGCAGGAATTCCGGGGATCTCATCGCCTCCTCGGACGCCTGCTCGCGCGCATATTGCAGTGTGAATGGCCGGCGAATCAGGATCGAGGCCAGGACAATCGCGAGCAGACCGGCATCGACCAACAACCTGACGCCGATCACCGACCACGCAGGATCGAGGATGAGAGCGTATGCCGCCAATAGCCCGAACAGGATTGCGGTTGCGATCTCCAGCGACTTGGGTTTGCGCGTCGCGCTCAACCAATCCCGCGCCAGGATGGCCGCTGAAACGGCGAACCCGGCCAGGAGACCCTCCGGAGAGCCCACCAGACGGTCGACGACCGCGAAAGCAATGAACGGTGCAAACGCCAGCAGCATACCCATCGCGCATCTCCGCTTTCGTTGATTACGACACAATATTTCCAGTGGAAATATCTACTAGGGCCCGGCGACCTGCTTGTCAACGAAAATATTTCCAGTGTAAATATTTGAATGAAGAAGCCTGTTCCCCGAGCCAGGGCCCGGACCTATCATCATGGCGATCTGCGCGCCGCTGCGCTTCGGGCCGCTGAAAAGATCCTTGAAACGCAAGGTATCGACGCCCTGACGCTGCGTGCGGTCGCGCGCGCAGTGGGGGTTTCGCATACCGCGCCGAAAAATCATTTCGGCGATCTGCAGGGGTTGCTCAGCGAACTCGCGGCGGAAGGCTACCGACGCTATGGCGCAGCGCTAATAGGTGCCATGGATGCCGCCGGTACCGACCCGCGCACGCGGATGAGGGCGATGGGTCGCGCCTATGTCGGCTTTGCAGTCGCCCATCCCGGCCTGTTCGTCCTGATGTTCCGCGGAGAACGGCTGGACATGACACGGGCCGCATTGCGCGAAGCTATTGAGGACACCCGTCAGGCGCTGCGTGCCGCCGCTATATCCGTGGCACCCGACGTCTCTCCGCTGCAACTCGCAGCGCGCGCCACCGCTTCATGGGCCCTGGTCCACGGATTTGCGACGCTGCTGCTGGACGGGCGGCTGCGACACACGCTTGCGATGTTGCCCGAAGGCACGAATGCCGATGCCCTTCTGGAGGCGGTGCTCGATCTGACCCGCATTGACTAGATCGCAATCGTCCTGGTTCACGGCGGCGTCGCTTCCCGTTCTGGGTCATTTGCAGAAATGGCCGCTTGGCTGGCGTGCCTGTTTCGGCCACAAGCGGACATCCGTGGTCCGGAAGCGCGCCGCGCGCGCTTTCACAATGGCTCGCAATCAGTCCGCTCGCGCAGGTGCAATTGGCTGGAGCGAAGGCGGAGGTGGCCTGACAAGGGCAACAGCCATCGTCCGGCTTGGGTGAGTGCTCCTGCATCCATTTCTGCCATGGATGGAAGTGGAAGTCGCCGGCAGGATTTCTCCGGCGAGTAAGACTGCCGAGATCGCGATCACGTCAACGATCGTGAGGATGGCTTCTGAAATCGTTGCGTTGTTTGCGCGGATCGCTGTGGTTGGAATGACTGCGTCGCGAGCTACATTCGAAAATCCATTTCATTGACGATGCGGCAATATCGCCGCATGATTTGCGCATTGCAGCGATCGGGCGATGTGATCGCTTCTGCAAGGATCATCTTCTTGACGCAGATTCCGGACGGAACATGCGCAACGCGTGGCGTTGTGCTGCCGGAGGAGTCGTAACCAACGCAGGGATCAAGTTCATGGGCGAGAAAGACAAGCGCGACGGATCTACCTTGGACCGCCGACTTCTTCTGCAATCGGGTCTGGCGGCGGCATTCGCGGCTCCCTTGGGAGCGTTGGGAGCGCAAGCCTTTACGGCGCGCGCGCCGGCGCCGGCCATCGACTTTTCCGAGTTCCCGCTCTGCCGCACGGCCTCGGAGGCGCCGCCGCTTGCCGGGGCGCCGCGCAAATTGAAGCTGTCCTGGAATGCGAACGCCGTATGTCTCGTGCCGGTCCCGGTCGCCATCGACCACGGCTTCTTCAAGAAGCAGAATCTCGACGTGGAGCTCATCAACTATTCGGGTTCGACGGACCAGCTCCTGGAAGCGATCGCAACCGGAAAGAGCGACGCCGGCCTAGGAATGGCGCTGCGCTGGCTAAAGCCGCTGGAGCAGGGCTTCGACGTCAAGATCGCCGCCGGCACGCATGGCGGCTGCATGCGCGTATTGTCGCGCACGAACTCCGGCATCGACAAGCTCGCCGATCTCAAGGGCAAGATCGTCGCAGTCGGCGATCTTGCAGGTCCTGACAAGAACTTCTTCTCCATCCAGTTGGCGAAGCTCGGGATCGATCCAAACAAGGACGTCGACTGGCGAGCCTATCCGGGCAATCTGCTCAACGTGGCCGTGGAGAAGGGTGAGGTGCATGCATTTCTGCAATCCGACCCGCTGGCCTATATCTGGCTCAAGGACAGCCAGTACAAGGAGGTCGCCTCCAATCTCGACGGCGAGTATCGCGACCGGACGTGCTGCATCCTCGGCATCCGCGGCAGCCTGGTGCGCGAGGAGCCGCAGGTTGCTCGGGCTATCACCCAGGCGTTGATCGACGCGGCAATGTTCTCGTCGCAGAATCCGGCCGTCGCTGCGGCGTCGTTTCAGCCCTACGCGCCCAAGACGGCAACGTTGACCGATCTCGAAGGCATGGTTCGCTACCATACCCATCACCATCATCCGGTCGGCGAGGCGCTGAAGCGCGAGCTGAAGGCCTACGCTGACGACCTCAAGGCCGTTTCGGTGTTCAAGCAGAGTACGGATACCGCCAAGTTCGCGGAGCGCATCTATGTCGACGTATTCGCTGTCTGACGGGCTGCCGTCGTCGGTGCCGGGGAAAGCGGGCGAACGGGCGCTCGCAAGCCGGCTCAGGGAGTCCGGAGCCGGCATCGCCGCCGCTGGCGCCTGGGCCGCCTTCGGTGCCGCTTCGCTGTGGTGGAGCGATGTCGGCGACTGGTCGCACACGCATTCGATCGGCATCGCCGCTTTCATCGTCGCAGCGCTGGCCTTGTTCGGTACGCTTTGCGCGGACTATCTCGGCTCGACAGCGGCGGCGCTGCGCAAGCGTTCGCCCTGGCTTTTC
The DNA here is from genome assembly GCA_046349015.1 of Bradyrhizobium sp. GTDB lineage: Bacteria > Pseudomonadota > Alphaproteobacteria > Rhizobiales > Xanthobacteraceae > Bradyrhizobium. Next base: position 378,669 of record JAXMDE010000004.1, read on the forward strand.
GCGCTCGGGCTGTTTCTCACCGTATGGGAACTGGCGACGGCAAAATTCGCCTGGTTGCCGTTGCCGTTCTTTCCTCCGCCGCAGGCCATCGTCGAGGTCTATACCGACGACCTCCCGAAGCTGCTTGCCAGCATTTTTGCCTCCGTCAAGCTGCAGCTCGGCGGTTACCTGATCGGCGCAGTCGTCGGATTTCTCACAGGGGTCTCGATCGGCTGGTCGCGCTCAGTCGGCTACTGGGTGCATCCGGTGCTGCGCTTCATCGGGCCCTTGCCGGCCACGGCATGGCTTCCGATTGCGTTCTTTACGTTTCCGTCGAGCTGGAGCGCCTCGACTTTCCTGATCGCGCTCGCCACGGGCTTTCCCGTGACGGTGCTGACCTGGTCGGGCGTCGCGAGCGTCAGCAATGCCTACTATGATGTCGCCCGAACCCTGGGCGCGAAACCGTCCTTCCTGGTGCTCAAGGTCGCCATTCCCGCAGCATTGCCGCACGTCTTCGTCGGCCTTTTCATGGGGCTTGGCTCGTCCTTTGCCGTGCTCGTCGTGGCCGAGATGATCGGCGTCAAGGCCGGGCTCGGCTGGTACCTGCAATGGGCCCAAGGCTGGGCGGCCTATGCCAACATGTATGCGGCGCTGATCGTGATGTCGCTGCTCTGCTCCGGCGCCATCACGCTGTTGTTTGCGATCCGTGACCGCCTGCTGGTGTGGCAGAAGGGAACAGTCAAATGGTAGCTGTTGCGAGCGTCAGCGAGGCCGGCAGCTATCTTCGTGCAGGCGCCGCACTCGATATCGAACAGGTCAGTCACGCCTTCGATATCGACGGTGCCGAACTTCCGGTGCTGGACGATGTCAGCATCGCGGTCGAGCCGGGAGAATTCGTGGCCCTGCTCGGTCCCTCCGGCTGCGGCAAGTCGACCCTGCTGCGGCTGGTTGCGGGTCTGGACAGGCCGCGGACCGGGACGCTGCGCGAGGACGATAGCCGCATTGCGCGTCCGCATCCCTCGCGCGTGGTTGTGTTCCAGGATCCGACACTGTTCCCATGGCGCTCGGTGTGGGACAATGTCGCCCTCGGGCTGGAAGCCCAGGGCATCCTGAAGAGCGAGCGGCAGCGCGTCGATGCCGTTCTCGATCTGGTCGGACTGTCGGCCTTCCGCAATGCCTATCCGCATCAGCTCTCCGGTGGCATGGCGCAGCGCGTCGCGCTGGCGCGCGCACTGGTCAACGATCCCAGGATCCTGATCCTGGACGAGCCGCTGGGCAAACTGGATTCCCTGACACGGATCACCATGCAGGCCGAGATCGTCTCGCTGTGGCAGCGCAAGCGCTTCACGACCCTGCTGGTTACCCACGATGCCGAGGAGGCGCTGTTCCTCGCCAACCGCGTCATCGTCTTCAGCGAGCGTCCCGCCCGCGTCAAGGCCGACATCCGCGTGGAGCGTCCGTATCCGCGCCATCGCGGCGATCCCTATCTGGCGGATCTGCGCCGACAGATTCTCGGTCTGCTTGGGCTTGACGCCACATGGTGACGTCGCCCGAAGGTTCCGTCGCCAGAATCCGGCCGGGCGCAGGCGGGACGGACCACATCGCGCGTGCGCAAGAGATCGCGGCCAATTTCGCCGATCGCGCGGCAGGTCATGACCGCGACGGCAGTTTTCCATTCGAGAACTTCAACGAACTCTCCGATGCCGGCCTGCTTTCGCTGACGGTTCCCGCCGCGCTCGGCGGAACAGGCGCCGGCGCAAGAGCTGCAGCGCGTGTCATCGGCATTTTCGGCAGGGCCTGCCCCTCGACGGCGCTCGTGCTCTCGATGCACTACATCAACCATCTGGTGATGGCTCGCAGCCCGACGTGGCCGGGCCGGCTGTCGCGCAAGCTCGCCCGGGAAAGCGTCGATGGCCTCGCGCTGATCAATGCGTTGCGCGTCGAACCGGAGTTGGGATCGCCTTCGCGCGGGGGGCTGCCCGCGACCGTCGCGCGACGCACCGAGACGGGCTGGCGCCTCACGGGCCACAAGATCTATTCGACCGGAGCGCCGATTCTGAAATGGTACGCGGTCTGGGCCAGGACCGACGAGCCCGAGCCCCGGGTAGGGCAGTTCCTGGTGCCCGCGGGTTTGCCCGGCACCCGCATCGTCGAGACCTGGAATCATCTCGGTTTGCGGGCAAGCGGCAGCCACGACGTCATCTTCGACGAGGTCGTTATTCCGCTCGACTACGAGATCGACGTGCGCAGGCCCGAGGAATGGCGGGCGCCCGATTTCACGCAAGCGGCCGCCCACACCGTCTTCGTCGCGGCGATCTATGATGGCATCGCGCGCGCCGCGCGTGACTGGCTGGTCCGCTTCCTCAGGCATCGCGTGCCCTCCGGCCTTGGCGCGCCGCTGGCGACGCTGCCGCGCGCCCAGGAGATTCTCGGTGGTATCGAAGCGCGGTTGGTCGTGAACGCGCGGCTGATCAACGGCCTTGCCTGCGACTTTGACGACGGCGCCGAATTGTCGGCCGGCGAACCCAATGCCATCAAGCTGACCGTGACCAACAATGCCGTCGCGGTAGTCGAGGACGCGCTCTCGCTCGCGGGAAATCACGGCTTGGCCCGCAGCAATCCGCTGGAACGGTATCATCGCGACGTGCTGTGCGGCCGCGTACATACCCCGCAGGACGATTCGACGCGCATCGGCCTCGGCCGGGCGGCGCTGGGATTCTGACGCATCTGGAAATCAAGCAGGAGACGACCATGTCGATCGAGTTCATTGGCTTCATCAGCAACAACAATTCTTCGGAGACAGTCGTCCGGGAGGGGCCGGTCCTGAATCCGACTCATATCGAGACGGTGGCGAAAGCACACGAAAATGCCGGCTTCGATCGCGCGTTGCTGGCGTTTCACTCGACCTCGCCCGACAGCTTGCAAGTCGCCCAGCATGTGCTCGGCGTGACCGACCGGCTCAACGTGCTGATCGCGCAACGGCCCGGCTTCACCGCGCCGACGCTGCTTGGCCGGCAATTCGCGGCACTGGACCAGTTTTCGCGCGGACGCGTTGCGCTGCACGTGATCACCGGGGGCAACGCCAGCGAGCTGCGCCAGGATGGCAACACGCTTGATGACAAGGACGAGCGGTACGCTCGCACGAGCGAATTCCTCGACATCGTTCGACTGCAATGGAGCAGTGACGAACCGTTCACCTACAAAGGCAAGTACTATCAGGTCGAGAACGGATATTCCCAGGTCAAGCCTTATCGCCCGGATGGCATCCGGATCTACTTCGGAGGTGCTTCGGACGCCGCGGTCAGTGTGGCGGGCAAACATGCGGACACCTTCGCGCTGTGGGGTGAATCCTATGCGCAGGTCCGCGACATCACTTCCCGCGTGCGTCAGGCGGCGGCGAAGTACGGGCGCCCGGCACCGCGCTTCAGCCTCTCGGTTCGACCGATCCTGGCCGACACCGAGGAGAAGGCGTGGACCAAGGCCGCTTCCATCCTCGAGCGGGCGACCGCGCTGCAGGACAAGACCGGCTACCGCAAGCCGGCCGATGGTCATGCCACGGCCGGCGCGCGTCGACTGCTGGCGCTGGCCGACCAGGGCAGCCGGATCGACAAGCGACTATGGACCGAAATCGCCAAGCTCACCGGCGCCAACAGCAATACCACGGCGCTGGTTGGCACGCCTGCGCAGGTCGCCGAGGTCTTCGGCGATTACCATGATCTGGGCATCTCCCACTTTCTTATCCGCGGCTTCGATCCCCTGGTCGATGCGATCGAATATGGCCGCGAGCTCATCCCGCTGACGCGAAAATTGATCGCCGAGCGGCAGGTTGCCCGGGGCGAGGCCGCGGAATGATCAGGCTGCTGCTTGTCGCCGCGCTGCTGGCCGGCTCGATCGAATTCGGCGCGGCGCAGACCGTTCTGCGCGTCGGCGATCAGAAGGGTAACGCGCAGGCCGTCATGGAAGCGGCCGGCGTGCTCAGGAACGTGCCCTACCGGATCGAGTGGAAGGAGTTTCCGGCCGCAGCTCCCTTGCTGGAAGCGCTAAGCGCCGGCGCGATCGAGACCGGGCTCGTTGGCGATGCGCCCTTCACTTTCGCCGCCGCTGCGGGCGCACCGGTAAAAGCAATCGCCGCGATCCGGCAGACGCGCGAGGGGCTTGCGGTGCTGGTGCCGGAAAAATCACCGATCAGGAACTTCGACGATCTGCGCGGCAAGAAGATTGCAACCGGCCGCGGTTCGATCGGCCATCAATTGATCCTTGCCGCGTTGGAGAGGAAGGGCTGGAGCGCCAACGATATCCAGATCGCCTTCCTGGCGCCTTCCGACGCAAAGGTCGCCTACACGCAGGGCTCGGTCGACGCATGGTCGACCTGGGAACCCTATGTCAGCCAGGAGGAGGTGCTGTTCAAATCGCGTCGCATCATCACGTCCGAGGGTTTGACGCCGGGCCTCAGCTTCCAGGTCGCTCGGCCTGACGCTATCAGAGACAAGCGAGCGGAGCTGGCCGATTTCGTCCAGCGGCTCACGGCGGCGCGTGCCTGGTCGCTCAACAACGTGAACAGCTACGCCGAGACCTGGGGCAAGCTGATGAACATTCCGACGGCGGTACCGTTGAACTGGCTGTCCCGGGCGAGAATCCGGATCACGGCGATCGACGACGGCGTGGTGGCGGACGAGCAGAGTACGATCGATCTCTATTTCCGTTGGGGTCTGATCAAGCAAAAACTGAATGCGTCCGACATTGTCGACCGCTCGTTTACGGAGGCGATCGCCAAGGCCCCGGAATTGTGAGCGTGGGTAACGAATCGCAGGAGGGCCGCGAAGCATGGACAACGCCAAGGGCTTGGCGGTGCAGTCCGAAGCATTCGCTTCCTTCAGGCGACGAGAAAAAATGAAAGCCATTTCGATCGTCGACGTTCGCGACGTCGGGGATCGCCGAATGGATCATCGGCAGAAGCGAAATGTCGCCTGGGAGAATAGCAATGGGACGACAAGAAGCACGGATCGAATCGCTTCCTTTCGTTACGGCGGAGCTCAACTATCTCGCCCCGATGACGGCCAGGCCGCGGACCTACGCCTTCGACCCGCCACTTGGCGAACCGAAGAGCACAGCGCAGGCGGAGCCGCACAAGGTTCCGGTATTTGATGCGCGGCCGATTGCCGATCGTTTTTCGCTCGACCGCGAGGGTTTTGCCTTGGTGCGTCATCCGACCCAGATCAGAGACTTTTACAATAGCGAAGAGGTGAGAACGGTTTACTACTCGGCAGCGGAGGCTTTCCTCACGGCAACGCTGAAGGCCGATCGGGTCTTCATCTTCGACCACACATTGAGGAAGCGCGTCGAGGGTACGCCCGATGTGCGGGACGGCGGGCCGCGCCAGCCCGCGACGCGCATCCATGTCGACCAGACCGTTGCTTCCGGTGCCAACCGCGTCCGGGAGCATCTGCCGGACGAGGCGGAGGAACTGCTGAAGGGCCGGGTGCAGGTGATCAATCTCTGGCGTCCGATCCGCGGTCCCTTGCGCGACACGCCGCTGGCGATGTGTGACGGCCAGACCGTGGCGTCGGATGATCTCGTCGCCTCCGACCTGATCTATCCCGACCGCAACGGCGAGACATATGCCGTGAAGTACAATCCTCGACACCGCTGGTTCTACTTCCCGGAGATGACGCCGGATGAGGCAATCCTTTTGAAGTGCTATGACTCTGCCACCGACGGCCGCACCCGCTTTGGCCCGCACACTGCTTTCGTCGATCCGACAACGCCGCCGGACGCGCCGCCGCGCGAAAGCATCGAGCTGCGCAGCCTGGTTTTTCACCGAGTGTAGGCCGCGCTTCGATCCGAAAGGCGTTGTTGCAAAGGATGGAAGTTGGCTCCACGCGGTGCAGAGGCCGTCGTCGCGAGAGCCGGATTGTCTGTTCTGAAATACAAAAATTACCCTTGACAATTCCGCAAATCAGAACTATCTTCCGCCCCATCCCGCGCCCCTTCGAGAGGGCGTATCATGATCGTCACGGCACGTTGGGTGCGGGAAGCGATGGACGCGGCAATCTCAGGCGTAACGGCTCGGTTCCGTGAGGGATCGGGTTTCCGCCGCCCGACGAAAGGCTGTCGCGTACGGCGAAGTCGTGTGGTCCTGGCGCCGCGACCCTGGCGCTACGCTGGCGGGTTCTCCGCCGGGCAATGGGGGCAAGAAAGGCCGCTTCCCCAAGGAGAGCGCGTATAAGCCGTAGACCCATTGCGCGGGGAAAGCCGGGATGTCTCGGTTGTACCTGTAGTGACTACGCTCGTTTGCTCTTTCCATTCCAGCAAACGAGGCTGCGGGCGCAGTCGGCGCCCGGTTTTCCCCGCGTCCTCCGATCCCGGAGGGCCGACCAAATCGCAAGACTCGGGCAAATCGTGCCGCGGGAATGAGAACGTGTGACTTTCGCCGGTACCGCTTCCTCGGCCCTGACAGGAGCGTTGCCGGAGTGATATTACTCACAGACATCGCGCGATCTGACCCGCCAGACTGTATTTCAGCATGGCGCGCCGGGCTGGTTCATATGTCTGTTGTCTCGAAGCACTTCTGGATTTTCATCGCACTGCTGCCGTTCGCCTCGCCGGCCGTGGCCGACGTCCGGTCCGACTGCGTCAACGCATCGGGCGATGTGCGGATCGAGGCCTGCAGCCGGGTCATCGCCCAGGGCAGGGGCAATCTTTCCTGGGCCTATAACAACCGCGGCAACAGCTATCGCGACAAGGGCGATCTCGATCGCGCGCTTGCCGACTATTCCGAAGCGTTGCGGCTGGATCCGAAAAACGCCTATGCCAGCACCGGCCGCGGCAACGTCTATTACGACAAGAAGGATTTCGATCGCGCGCTGTCGGACTACAACGAGGCCATCCGGCTCGATCCGAAATATTCGCTGGCCTATAACAATCGCGCCAACCTGTATCGCGACCGGGGCGACCCCGATCGTGCGATGTCGGACTACAACACCGCCATCAAGCTCGACCCCAGGAATTCGAGGGCCCTCAACGGCCGCGGCAATCTTTACCGGGACAAGGGCGATTCCGACCGCGCGCTCGCCGACTACAACGAGTCCGCCCGGGTCGACCCGAAATATGGCTGGGCCTACAACAATCGCGCCAACGTCTATCGCGAAAAGGGCGATCTCGACCGGGCGCTTTCCGACTACAACGAGGCGGCCCGGCTGGATCCTGCCAATTCCAGGGCCTTCAACGGCCGCGCCAATGTCTACTTCGACCGCAAGGATTACGACCGCGCGCTGGTGGACTACAACGAGGCGATCCGGCTCGATCCGAAATTCGCCTGGGCCTACAACAACCGTGGCAATCTTTATCGCGAGAAGGGCGACCTCGACCGGGCGTTCTCCGATTACAACGACGCGATCCGGCTCGATCCGAAGCATTCCAGGGCCTATAACGGCCGCGGCAATATCTACAAGTCGCGGAACGATCTCGACCGCGCATTGTCGGACTACAACGAGGCGATCCGGCTCGATCCGAAATTTTCCACGGCCTACAGCAATCGCGGCATCCTCTATCGGAGCAAGCGCGAACTCGACCGCGCGCGCGCCGACTATGACGAGGCGATCCGGCTCGACCCCAGGGATGCGTGGTCCTACAACAACCGTGGCAATATCTGGCGGGACAAGGGCGATCTCGACCGCGCGATGTCCGACTACAGCGACGCCATCCGGCTCGATCCCAAGTATGCCTATGCCTATAGCAACCGCGGCCTGACCTATATCGACAAGAAGGACTATGACCGCGCGCTGTCGGATCTCAACGACGCGATCCGGCTCGATCCCAAATTCGCCAGGGCCTACAATAATCGCGCCGACGCCTGGCGGGACAAGGGCGATCTCGACCGCGCGCTTTCCGACTACAACGAGGCGATCCGCCTCGATCCGAAATACGCCTGGGTCTACAACGACCGCGGCCGGCTCTATTTCCGCAAGAAAGACTACGATCGGGCGCTGGCCGACTTCAACGAGTCGATCCGGCTCGATCCGAAGTATGGCTGGGCGCGCAACAACCGCGGTCTGGTCTACCGGGACCGCAAGGAGGCCTTCGACCAGGACGACTGCAACAATGCGCTGGCCGACTTCGACGATGCGCTTCGCCTCGATCCGAAGAATGCGCGCGCCATCGCCAACCGCGGCATCACCTACGCCAAGATGGGCGATTTCGGCCGGGCAAGGGCCGACCTCACCGAGGCGCTCAGGATCGATTCCAGCCTCGATTATGCCAAGGCCAGGCTGGCGTCCCTGGAAAGTCCGTCTGCCGCCCCCTCGGCCGCGGCGTCATCGTCTTCTTCCATCGCGTCGACAAGCACGGCCCAGGCGCAGCCGATGCAGGTCGAGGGCGAGAAGAAGCCGGCCGCCGCCAACGACAGCGCGGTGGGCCTGCAGGCTGCCGGCGGCGCGAGCTCGCAGCGCCGCGTCGCGCTGATCATCAGCAACTCGAACTATCGCGCGGCGAACATTCCGGTGCTGCCCAACCCGAAGAACGATGCCGACCTGATCGCCGCCGTGCTGCGGAGCATCGGCTTTCAGTCGGTCGAGGTGCGCTCCGACATGTCGCGCGAGCAGATGCTGCGGGCGCTGCAGGAATTCGCCGAAAAGGCCGACAATTCCGACTGGAGCGTGTTCTACTATTCGGGGCACGGCATCGCCTACAACGGCGCCAACTACATGATTCCGGTCGATGCCAGGCTGAAGGCCGACCGCGACATCGACATCGAGGCCATCGATGCCGGCAAGATCTCGACGGCCATGGCGCGCGCATCGACGCTCAGGCTGACGATCCTCGACATGTGCCGAACCAACCCGTTCATCCGGCAGATGACACGAACGGTGGCCTCGCGTGCGATCGGCAGAGGTCTCGCCGCGCCGCCGGAAACGGAGGCCGGCGAATATACCGCGTTTGCCGCCAAGGACGGTCAGGAGGCGCTCGACGGCGAGGGCAGCAACAGCCCGTTTGCGGAGTCGCTGGCCAAGCGCATGCAGATGCCGAACGTGGACATGCGTCGCGTGTTCGAATACGTCCGTGACGACGTGCTGAAGGCCACGCGCCGCCAGCAGCAGCCCTTCACCTACGGCTCGCTTCCGCCGACGGATTTCTATTTCTTGAGGAAGTAGGGCGCTGGCTTCGCTATGAGACTTCCGGGCTGCGCTCGGTCTCGGCTTGATGGCTCGTCGTCGCGAAGCTCTCCGGAAGGGCCGCCTTCGGCGCCAGCGGCAAAGACGATTCCGAGGTCGCGTCCGGAGGGGAAAGAGGGGCAGGGGCCTTGTCCGGTCGTGCGGCGTGCCTGATTGCCAGCCTGCAACACATCTCTTTGCCTCCTCCTGTTCGCTGCGCCTTGCACAGAACCGACAGGGCTTGTCGGTCGGCGACAGTTTCGCCGAAACAGACCGGAGCAGATGTGAGTTTTCTCACAGCCCTCCCTGAATTTTCCCGGCGGCGGAGCGATCGGGACGCCGATGTGCGTTTTGCCACAGCAGCCTTTGGGGCGGCCGCCTAGGTTGCTCCCTGCGGCCATTCCGGTCGCGCAAGGGAGACGCTCATGAACGTGATCAGGAGAAGCATCGCAACTCTCGTCAGCTTTGCGAGCACCCGCTCTCGATTTTCGGACGCATTGCGACTGATTTGCGAGGCGGACCTTGTCCGCGTCAATGGCGGCGGCGGAAAGCTCGGACTTTCGGGCGGCAGCAGCGATCGCCAGGAACTCTTCACCAGCGGTTAGCTCCAATTGCCACTATCTTGCAGGGAAAATGACATGAGCGCCCAGGACGATTTGCTTCGGCGCGAAGCGCTTGAGTACTTCCGGTCGCGCGAGAAGGACGAAATCGTGCCGTTCGGTCCATTGGCGATCAGGCTGCTGTTCTGGAGCGCGGCGATCGCCTTCTGGCTGACGGTCGCGTTCCTTGCGCTTGCGTAGCATGCACGCAAGTTGCTTCGCAGCATTGCTGCCGCCATGGATTCCGCGAAGGTGAGGCGGTCGAGGCCGGTTAGCCGCCGTACAGATAGTTCGGCAGCCACAGCGTCATGCCGGGCCACAGATACATGATGATCATGCAGAGGATCACGATCAGCATGTAGGGCATCATGCCCGAGAAGATCTGGTTCAGCGTGACGTGTTTGGGCGCGACGCCCTTCAGGTAGAAGGCGGACATGGCCACCGGCGGCGACAGGAACGCGGCCTGCAGGTTGACGAATACCAGCGTGCCCCACAGGATCGGATCGATGTTGAAGTGCTTCAGCATCGGCAGGAAGATCGGCACGAAGATGATGATGATCTCGGTCCATTCCAGCGGCCAGCCCAGCACGAAGATGATCGCCTGCGACAGGATCATGAACTGCACCGGCGACATGTTGAGCGATAGCACCCAGCTCTCCAGCAGCGCCTGGCCGCCCAGGATGGCGAACACCGCCGAGAACAGCGCCGAGCCCACGAACAGCCAGCACACCATCGCGGTGGTCTTGGCAGTGAGGAACACGGCCTCCTTGGTGCGCTTCCAGTCGAGCGTACGGGCGTGCAGCGCCAGCAGGAAGGCGCCGGCCGCGCCGACGGCCGCCGACTCGGTCGCCGTCGTGATGCCGAACAGGATCACGGCGAGTACCACCACGGTCAGAATGCCGAGCGGCATCACCGAAGAGGTGAGCAGCCGCAGCACTTCGAACCGCTCGGCATCCATGCGCAAATAGGAGCGCAGGCTCCAGGCGGCCATGAGGACGGCCGTAATCGCAAAGCCAAGATAGAACTGATAGCCCGGGCCTTGCTCGGCTGGCGTTGCCTCGCGGGCCACGGCACTGCCGAGTTGCTGCAGGCCTTCGACGGCCTCGGTCGCCCCCGCCTGCTGGTGGATAACGACATACCACCACACCGTGCCGAGCGTGACCGCGGTGATCAGGAAGGGTACCAGCGCGATGAGGAAATTCTGCAGGATCCCGCCATAGCCCATCGGCTTGCCGTCGACCTCGAGCTGCGTGGCCTGCGCCGGCGAAACCAGCGCCTTCGAGAGCGCGACGAACAGATTAGGCGAGTAAAGCGCCTGCAGCTTCTTGACCCATTCCGGCACGTGGACGCGGGTCTGCTCCTCCGGCAGCGGCGGGGCGATCTTCGGGTTGATCATCGCCCAGCCGATGACATAGACGAGGTAGAGGAAAGCGAGGAAGAATCCCGGCAGCATCGCCGCCGCATAGAGCTTCACCACCGACTGGCCGGCCACCGCGGCGTAGACGATGATCATCACCGAGGGCGGGATCAGGATGCCGAGGGTGCCGCCTGCGGTGATGACGCCGGAGGCGAGCTTGACGTCATAGCCCGCGCGCAGCATCGGGTTGAACGCGATCACGCCCATCAGCACCACGACCGCGCCGACCAGGCCCGAGGCGATGCCCCAAAAGGTGCATACGATCAAAGTTGCGACCGCCAGCGACGCCGGCAGGCGGCGGAAGGCGAGCTGGATCGAGTAAAACATCTTGTCGACCAGCGCCCCACGCTCCATCACGTATCCCATCAGCACGAACAGCGGGATCGAGATCAGCACGTCGTTGGTCATGGCGCCGTAGGTGCGCTGGACCATCAGGTCGAACACCTTGTTCTGCGTCCAGCTGTGCGACGGGTCGTAGAAGGCGATGAAGCCGAAGAACATGCCGAGGCCCATCAACGTGAAGGCCGTGGCGAAGCCCATCATGATGACGACGACGATGAGCGCCAGCATCAACAGGCCGAGTGCCGGATCGCTCATGTGTTGATTTCCCCGCCCATGCCGCGCTGCCGCGCCATTTCGTCGATGCGCGCCGCTCCCTCGATGGCGATCTTGCGCGATTCCTCGTCCACGAACTCGCTGTGTGCGAGCTGCTCCTCGATGACGTCGATCTCGGCGACGTCGTGCAGCCGGCTCGGCCACTCGCCCGTCTTCAGGCAGACCATGCAGCGCACGATCTCGCCAATCCCCTGCAGCATGATCAACGCGCCCGCGATCGGGATGATCGTCTTGAAATGATAAACCGGCGGACCGTTGGCTGTGACGTTGGAGTGCTCCGCGATGCGCCACGAGTCCGCGGCATAGAAATAGCCGGCGTAGATCAGGGCGGCGATGCCCGGAATGAAGAAGATGAAATAGAGCACGAGGTCGAGCAGCGCCTGCGTGCGCGGCCGCATCGACGAATACAGGAAGTCGCCGCGGACATGGGCGTTCTGTGCCAGCGTGTAGGCGCCGCACAGCATGAACAGTGTTCCGTACAGCATGTTGTCGAGATCGAAGATCCACGCCGTCGGCATGTTCATGATGTAGCGCTTGAACACTTCGACGCAGACGACGCTCATCAGCACGATCATCAACCAGGCGGTGGCCTTGCCGACCCAGGTCGAAATGCCGTCGATCGTATGCAGGATATTCTGGACGCTCATGGGGATGCGGTTTGGCGGAAGATACAGTCTAGCGGGCGCATTTCGGCGATCCCCTATAACACGGGGCACCGCCCGGGTAGTGCCCCGGACGGTGCCTTGCCGGCTTTATTTGCGTCAGCCGAACTTCTTGGCGGCGCCATTGGCTCCGAAGTAATGGTCGTAGGCCATGCGGCGGCCGACCACCGTGTCCTGCTCCCACTGCGTGGTGCGCTTGGCGAAGTCGAGCTGCGACTGCAGGATCTCCTTGAACAGCGGATTTTCAGCCGCCTTCTTCTTCACCACCTCGTCATAGACCTCGAGCTGCTGCTTCAGGATCGCGTCCGGGGTCTTGTAGAACTTGACGTTGTCCTTGGTCTGCATCTCCTGGTAATCCTTGGAATAGCGATCGACCGCCTTCCAGGACATGTCGGCGGAAGCGGCGTCCACCGCATTGGCGATGATCGCCTTCATCTTCTCCGGCAGCGCGCTGTACTTGTCCTTGTTGAACATGATCTCGAACTGCTCGGCGTTCTGATGGTAGCTCTGCAGCATGCAGACCTTGGACACGTCCGGGAAGCCGAGCACGCGGTCGGAAGAAGCATTGTTGAACTCGGCCGCGTCGAGCAGGCCGCGGTCCATCGCCGAGACGATTTCGCCGCCGGGCAGCGCGTTGACCGCCGCGCCCATCGCCGTGAACACGTCGATGGAGATGCCGACGGTGCGGTATTTCAGGCCCTTGATGTCGTCGGCCTTGGCGATCGGCTTCTTGAACCAGCCGAACGGCTGGGTCGGCATCGGTCCGTAAGGGAACGAGACGACGTTGGCGCCGATCGAGTCATAGAGCTTGGCCAGCAGCTCTTTGCCGCCGCCGTATTTGTGCCAGGACAGCAGCATGTTGGCGTCCATGGCGAAGCCCGGGCCCGAGCCCCACAGCGCGAGCGCGGTCTGCTTGCCGTAGTGATAGACCAGCACGCCGTGGCCGCCGTCGAGCACGCCCTTGGAGACGGCGTCGAGCAGGCCGAAGGCCGGCACCACGGCGCCTGCCGGCAGCACCTCGATCTTGAGATCGCCGCCGGTCATGTCGTTGACCTTCTTGGCGTAGTCGAGCGCGTATTCGTGGAAGATGTCCTTCGATGGCCAGGTGCTTTGCCAGCGCATGTTGATCGGGCCGCTCTGGGCCATGGCGGCCGGCGCAGCCATGGTGGCCGCAGCGCCGGCTGCGGCGGTCTTCAGAAAGCGCCGCCGCGACGCGCGTTTGTCCTTGATGGGCTTGGTCATCTTCTCTCTCCCGTGATGCGGCCGGCTTCAAACGAACGGCCCTTTAATTATTGGCGGCAACACAAAGGCTTGCGTCGGGCTTTGGCAATTAGGCTTGTCGATAGTGCGACCCTTCGACGCAGCCAGGTCGGCTCAGACAACTGATGCCGCCGAAGCGATTTATTCCGTCTGCGTCAAAATAAATCTTCTCACGCTAGGCGGCGGCCTGCTGCATCGCACGTGCGAAGGCTGGATAGGTCTCGGCAAGCTCGTCCATGATCCTGCCGCGCAGCAGCACCAGTGTCTCGGCATCGGGCATGGGCGTCTGGGGGATCTGCCCGGGCTCGAAATAATCGAAGCCGGTCTGGGCACGAATGTCAGCTGCTGAAAATCCGGGATGTACCGAACGCAGGGTGAAGCCGCGGCGCGCCTTGTCGAAGTCGAACAGCGCCATGTTGGTGAGCAGCGCGTGCGGACCGCCCCGGCGCCTCACTTCCGGCGTCGTCGCCGCCGCACTGACGAAATCGACCTTGGGGACGAAGATGCGCGGCGAGTGCTCCTCGCGGAACAGGATGACGCGCGGCACGAGGTGATAGAGATAGGCCGAGCCGAACGATCCCGGCCAGCGCACATCGGTCTTCGGGTAGGTGCCGGTGCCGACCAGGTTGATGTTGCCTGCACCGTCGATCTGCCCGCCGCCGAGAAAGAAGGCATCGATCCGGCCTTGCGCGGCGCAGTCGAACACCTCGACCGCGCCGTTGGTGAAGAAATTGTGCTCCTGCGAACCCAGGATCGAGATCTTCACCGGCGGCTTGCCATCGCGTTCGTTGCGGGCGCGCAGCAGCATGGCGCCGGCGGCCGGAATCGGCGAGGACGCGCCGACCGCGACATGTCGGATGCCGTCGAGCAGGCCCGCAATGGCGTTGATCAGGAGTTCGCGGCGCGCTTGCTCGCCGGTCACAGGCTTTCCGGACATGGCTCAGGCCACCTGCTTGCGCAGGGAAAGGAACCCCGAGAGATAGGCGCGAAAGCCCTCTTCGGAGCGTGCCATCGCGGCATAGCGTGCGACCTCGACGTCGTCGCCGGGATATTCGCCCGGCAGTGGCAGCGGCCAGGCGCCGCGGGGGGCGACTGCGACCTTGTCGACATAGAGCGAGGGCAGCACGCCGGCTGCGGAATCCTCCGTCGCCATCAGATCATGCTCGACGATCCGCTCCACGGTGACGAAGGCCCGCTTGGCCGCATAGGCCATCGCTGCCAGCTCGCGGTGGCGTCCGATCCGGACATTGCCGGCACGATCGGCCTCCGGGGCATGGAACAGGGCGATGTCGGGCGCAATCGCCGGCACCACCACGACCTTGCCGGGTTCGCCCACGGGGCTGTCGATCACCTTCCAGTCCCGGCGCACTTTCAGGAGGTCGCTGCCGACAATGCCGGCGATCGGCATGAACGGCACGCCCTTCTGTGCGGCGAGCAAGCCGGCAAGGATGGCGGGGCAGGTGGAGTCGCGTAAGCGAAAACTGCCGGCGCGGACGGCGGCACTGAAGCGCGGCGCGCCGCCGGCCTCGCCGAGCGAGACCGCGCTGGTTTCGATCTCGCCGATCGCGCCGGCCCCGATCAGGAGATCGGCCTGGATGCTGGAGATCGGCACACAGATCAGCCGCAGATGACGCGCGCCCGCTTCGATCAGCGCGGCGGTGGCCGCCATCGACACCCCTGTCACCGGGATCGCCAGCGATTGACCCGATGCGACATCGGCCGCCAGCGCTTCAAGCGAAACGATCTCGGTCATCGGCTGTCCTCCCGGCCGCTCTTCTTGCGGCCCAGTCTAGCAGCGTTTGCCTTACATGCCAGCTGACATCCACCTGGCATCGCGCGGCGACGGGCGGCGGTGCAGCCGCGCATCCAGCATGGCTCGGGCGCCCGGCACATCTCCACTCTTGATCGACGCGACGATGAAAGTGTCCTCGATCAGGGTGCGCTGCGCGTGGCTGCCGCCGATGCGCACGACCTCATCGAGAACAGGCGACAGCAGCTTTACGCAGATGCGATAGTCACCGTCGGCAAAGGCTTTCATGGCGCGGAACAGCGCGGGCACCACGGGTCCGGCCGGCAGCTTGCCCTCGGCGAGGCGCTTTTCGATGACGGCGAGCCGCTCCTCCAGTGCCGCCTGGTTGTGGGTCGCTGCCGCAAACAGCGCCATATGCACGTCGGCAAAGGGAATGCTCGATCGCGGGAAGGCGCGCTGCGCAGCCGCGTCCGCCTCGGCCCAGAGACCGTCGGGCACGGCATGGCCATAGGCGGCGAGTCGCCACAGCAGCGAGGCGGCGTCGGTGACGGCGTTGAGCGGCGGGGCTTGTGTCACCGAGGGCTGCAGCACCTCGGCATAGATTTTCAGTGCGCGGGCCGCATCGCCATATTCGAGCGCGCCGAGCGCCTGGTGCCATCGGATATGGCCATGCAGGATGCCGGAGCGGTCGTAGCTCGGGATCCAGCGATCGACCAGTGCATTGGCTTCATCGATCGAGCCGTCCTCGAACATCGCATGCAACAGTCCGTGCACGGCGTTGGCGTTGGCCTCGCGCAGGGCAAAGGCGCGCTCGATCATCGCGCGGCCCCTGGCCACGTCGTTGTTCTCGACCAGGGCCCAGCCGTGATTGTAGACGTACCACCAGTCGTCGCCGTAGTGATCGGCGTAGCGTCCGCAGAGATCGACGCGGGCCTGGTCATGTTGGGCCATTCCGGAAAAGGCAAACAATCCGAACGCCCCCATCGGCAGCGACATCACGATCGCATCGCGCGGATGCGCTTCGAGATGTTCCAGCGAAGCGGCAAGGGCCGCCGGGAGCTGCCCTTCGATGGCGAGCGCCAGCGTCTCGACATGACCCTTCTCGCGTTCGCTGCCGTTGCGCGCGACGAGTTCGCGCGCCAGTGCGGCCTTCTGCCGTGCCAAATCGCCCTGCTGATAGAAGGTGTGGAGTCTCGCCCGCGCAATATGCGCCAGCGCAAAATCGGGATCGTCGGCGATGGCCTGCTCGAACGCTTCCGCGGCGCCCGGCCATGCTGCCTGCAGCAGGTCCATGCCCTCGCGATAGGCCGCCGCCGCTTTGGAAGAAGTCGTGGAGAGCGTCAACCCGTAGCGATCTTCAATGGCCATGCGACAGAATCCTCCTCCCGACAAGGATCGTTACTGCGACGATTTCTTCGGGGAAAGTGTGACATATATTTACTGTCACAGCCAGTTCACCGAATCGACCTAGGGGTTGCGCCACTCGAAAGCAAACATGGGGACCGCAATGGGCCGCTTCGCCGACACGCTGCACACGCTGCGCTGGGACGATCACCGCTACTATCATCAAAGCCGGATCAATCAGACGCTGCACCTCGCCAGTGCGCTAATCTTTCTGGTCTGCTACGCGCTGCTGTTCAAGGATGCCGCGATGGCGGGTCTCGTCGGCTGGCTTGCGATGCTGACGCGCCAGACCGGCCACTTCTTCTTCGAGCCCAATGGCTACGACGCCGTCAACAAGGTCACCAACGCGTACAAGGAAGAAGTGAAGGTCGGCTATAACCAGAATCGCAAGATCGTGCTGCTGCTGATCTGGGGAAGCGTGCCGGTGGCGCTGTTCTTCTATCCGACGCTGTTCGGTGTGTTCGAGCCGCCGGCCGGCCGGCTCGATTTCCTCCGCCATGTCGGCGCGGTCTGGCTCGGGCTTGGCATCGCGGGCGGGTTGTTTCGCATGATCCAGCTCTTCCTCACCCGCGGCGTGCTCACCGGGCTCGTGTGGGTCATCAAGGTCCTGACCGACCCGCTCCACAATATTCATATCTACTGGAAGTCGCCGGTCGCACTCGTGCGCGGCGAATTGATCGACACCACGATTGCCGCTGCCGATTGGTCCGACGAGGAGCGCGAGGAGGCCCCGCACGCGGGCTGACTAGCCTGGTCGTCGCCCGTCCGTGCTTTCCGACGCCCGATCGAATGGGCGAGACCGGCGCAGCCAAGCGTCGAAAACCGGCCAATGACGCTCGGAAGGGCGGCTTCGGGAAGATATCTGGTGTGCGCCCTTGAAATTGCCCTAAAATGCTATTATCTCAGGCGCATTCGATTTGAACGCGTTACCTTGTAGATTGCGGCGCTGGCGCCACCTTCCCCGAGACATCGCTAGGATTGAATTGGGAGCCTGCACGGAGGTCGTGCGGGCGGTTTGCGCCTTCGGAGAGCTAAGATGGCTACAGGTGTGGTGAAGTGGTTTAACGGTCAGAAGGGTTTCGGTTTCATCGAGCCGTCCGACGGAAGCAAGGACGTGTTCGTTCACATCAGTGCGGTGGAGCGGGCAGGCCTGACCGGCCTCGGTGAAGGGCAGAAAGTGTCCTTCGAACTCAAGACCGACAAGATGCGCGGCAAGACCAGTGCGGAAAATCTCGCGCTGATCTGACCCGCTACGGCGAATATTTCACGGATGTACTGAAGTCTTTGTCGAAGAAGAGCCCTGCCGGAAACGGTGGGGCTCTTTGCGTTGTGCACCTTCAGACGGTACCGGCCTTCTTCTTCGATTTCCTGGCTGGCTCGGGCGGAAGCGCGGCCTCCGCCTCGCGATCGGCGGCCTCCTTGGCCAGCCGCAATTCGCGCAGCCGCAACGTGTTCTTCGCAACGAAGGCGTTACGCGCGGCGATTTCCGCCATCGCGGATCTTCCCTCTGCGGCGAGGCGTTCGCGTTTTTCCTGGGCCAGTTCCTTGCGTGAGCGCTCTTCATCCGGATTCTTGCTCAAGATCGGTCCTCTGCGATTGCGGCGCCTCCCCAATAAATAGTGCCTTGTTCGGCCTGTTGTAAGGGCGCTCTGCGAGCTTTCGCGGCGTTCACCCCGTCCGCGCCTTTCGTCCCTCGATCGGATAGGCGGGATCGTTGAAGCCGGGCGTCGAGGGATGGCCGGGCGCGACGAGGCGATCGATCAGCGCCTCGTCGTCCTCAGTGAAATGATAGTCGAGCGCGCGGATGTAGTCGTCCCAGTGCGCTTCGGTGCGGGGGCCGGCGACCACGCCGGTAACGAAGGCGGAGTTCAGCACCCAGGCGACCGCGAACTGACCGGCGGTGATGCCACGGCTCTCGGCGTGGCGCTTGATCTCCTGCGCAAGCCTGAGCGACTCCGGCCGCCACTCGGTTTCCATCATGCGCTTGTCGGCGCGACCGGCCCGGGTGTCCTTGTCGGGCGCGGCATCCGGCGTGTATTTGCCGGTGAGCACGCCGCGCGCCAACGGGCTGTAGGGCACGATGCCAAGGCCGTAATAGCCGCAGGCCGGAAAGTGCTCGACTTCCGGCATGCGGTTCATCGCGTTGTAATAGGGCTGGCTGACGATCGGCCGGTCGATGCCGTTGTCATCGCAGATGTTACAGATCTCGGCGACACGCCAGGCGCGGTAGTTCGACACGCCGAAATAGCGGATCTTGCCCTGGCGGATCAGGTCGCCCATCGCGCGCACAGTCTCTTCCAGTGGCGTCGCGTGATCTTCCTTGTGCAGGTAGTAGATGTCGATGTGGTCGGTGCCGAGGCGCTTCAGGCTTTCTTCCGCGGCCTGCATCACCCAGCGCCGCGACAGGCCGCCGCGATTGGGATCGTCGCCGATCTGGTTGGCGAGTTTCGTGGCGAGGATCCAGCTCTGGCGGCTGTTGGAAATGGCGCGGCCGACCACGACCTCGGATTGCCCGCCATTATAGGCATCGGCCGAGTCGATGAAGTTGACGCCGGCCTCGCGCGCCTTCGCAACGATCCGTGACGAGGTCGCCTCATCCGTCGGTCCGCCGAACATCATGGTGCCCAGGCAAATCGGCGAAATCTTCAGGCCGCTGCGGCCGAGCTGGCGGTACTGCATCTGTCGTCTCCGGTCGTCATTCCGGGGCGATGCGTAGCATCGAACCCGGAATCTCGAGATTCCGGGTCTGCGCTTCGCGCATCCCGGAACGACGGCTTCACTCGTTCTTCAAAATCTTGAAAACGCCGTTCGCCATGGCAATGACGCGCTTGTCGACCGTCACCTCGGTGGTGATGAAGATCAGGCTCCTTGTCGAGCGTACCACGCGCGGCTTCGAAACCAGCACTTCGCCGATCTTGCCTGTCTCGACGAAATGGGTGTCGAGCTGTACCGTCGCCAGCGTCGGCTTGCCGGAGACATGGCGGGCGGTCATGCCGCAGGTGCGGTCGGCAAACGTCATGAGGACGCCGCCTTGCACCAGGCCACGGCGGTTGTGGTGCTTGTCCTCCGTGATCAGCGCATATTCATGCTCGCCATTGACGAGGCGCTGCCACAGCGGGCCGACCAGGTGCAGGAACCCCGAAGTGTCGACGATGGTCCAGCCGTCGGACTTGAGCTTGGCGGCGGCTTTCTGAGTCATATGATCGTTCCGGTCCTGCATGTAGTCATGTCATCTTGCACATTTCATCGAACGCGGACCTGTTGTAGTCAAGCACCATGACCCGCGTTTTCGACGATACCACCCGGCGGAAAATCGCAGAGCTCTGCGCAGGTTTTATGCGCGCCAGCGACGACGCGGCTCCCGCGCTGAAACGAGCGGCGGTCGCGATCGCGCTGACCGAGACCGATCGCGGCGACGGCACCGCCTTCCTGCTCACCCGCCGCGCCGAGGGGCTGCGCTCTCACAAGGGACAATGGGCTCTGCCGGGCGGACGCTGTGACGCCGGCGAGACGCAGGCGCAGTCCGCGCTGCGCGAGCTGCACGAGGAGCTTGGTCTTGCGCTGACGGAACGGGAGGTGCTCGGGTTGCTCGACGATTATCCGACCCGCTCCGGCTATCTCATCACGCCGGTCGTGGTGTGGGCGGGGACCGGGGTCTCGATCGCGCCGAACCCGGCGGAGGTCGCTTCCGTTCATCGCATCGCGCTCGAGGAGATCGAGCAGGACGACGCCTTCAGCTTCACCAGCATCCCCGAGAGCCATCGCCGCGTGATCCGGTTCCACCTGCGCGACGGGCATATCCACGCGCCGACCGCGGCGCTGATCTACCAGTTCAGCGAGCTCCTGGCCGGCCGCCAAACGCGCGTGGCGGAGCTGGAGCAGCCGGTGTTCGCCTGGCGTTGACGGTCAGACAATGTCCGTCGAACGGCGGGTTGCGCGGGTCCCGCGTTTCGGCGACCATGAGCGCAACAAGAACAAGGTGCAGGGGAGTGCGTCCATGTCGATTCGCAAATCTCTTTTCGTCGCCGTCGCGGCGCTTTCTGTTTCGTCCGCTTCAGCGCAGGCGCAGGACTTCCCCACCCGGCCGATCACGCTGGTGATCCCCTTCGCGCCCGGGGGCAGCACCAGCATCGTCGGCCGCGGCGTGGCCGAAAAGATGGGCGCGTTGCTCGGCGAAAAGATCATCATCGATAACCGTCCCGGCGCCGGCGGCACGGTCGGTACGCGCGCGGTGGCGAAGAGCGAGCCGGATGGCTACACGCTGCTGCTCGGTTACACCGGCACGCTCGCGATCGGCCCGTCGCTCTACAAGAATGTTGGCTACGACCCGCGCAAGGACTTTGCGCCGATCGGCATGATCGGCAACGCGCCCAATTCGCTGGTGGTCCATCCGTCGTTCCCGGCGAAGACGCTCGCCGAGCTGATCGCCTATGCAAAGGCCAATCCCGGCAAGGTCAATTTCGGCTCGGCCGGCGCCGGCACGGCGAGCCACATCACCGGCGAATATTTCGCGCGCGCCGCGGGAATCACGCTGGTGCATATTCCATACAAGGGTACGGGCCCGGCGCTGACCGATCTGCTCGGCGGCCACATCCCGATGGCGGTCGCGCCGATTCCGGCCTCGCACAGTAACGTCGCTGCGGGGAAGCTGCGCGCGCTCGCCGTCACCAGCCCGCAGCGCTCCGGCCTTCTGCCCGATGTGCCGACCGTCGCGGAGTCCGGCATCGCCGGCTTCGATGCCTCGCTTTATTACGGGCTCGCTGCGCCCGCCGGCACGCCGCGGCCGATCATCGACAAACTCAACAAGGCGCTGCGCGATGCGCTGGCCTCCGACGAGGTGAAGCGGCAGCTTGGCAATGACGGCACCGACATCACGCCGGGCTCGCCCGAGGATTATGCCTCCCTTATCGACAGGGACGAGATGAAGTGGGCGCAGCTCGTGAAAGCGAGCGGCGTCGAGCCGGAATAGCGCAAAACGCCGCGGTTCCTCCCGCTGTTTTCATCTGACATCGCGGGCCCGCTTGCTAAGAAGGGCCCATGCCGCCGCAAATGATTCGCCTTGGACTGGTTACGCTCGCGCTGCTTGCAGGCGGGCCGCATGCTGTCGCCATCGAGATGCCGGTGCTTTCCGACGCTGTTGCCAATGCAATGGCGCAGGCCTCGCCGGAGGCGATGGCGGAATACCGCCGCAAGCTCAAGGAGTACGAGGAGGCGCGGGCGCCCGTCGATGCCTACTGGAATTCGATCGCCGAGAAGCGCCGCGGCCGCAACGCCAAGCGGCGCGCCGGGCAGCCAATCACGCTGGACGACTACGTGCTGACGCAGCCGCCGGTCTATTCCGGGCCTCCGAGGCCGGTCGATCCATCGGCACCCGAAGTGGAGCGCTTGCGCAAGCGGCTGCCGATGGTGCCCGACCTGATCCAGGCGGCATCGGAGCATTTCCAGTTCACGCCGCAACGACCGGCGTCGGAGGTCGAGTTCAAGCGCGCTTATGCGCGAGTAGCCGCCGCGGCGGGCCTGACACGCGAGCAGGCCGTGCGGGTCTATTCCTTCGAGACCGGCGGCAGCGGCAGCTACGACATGCAGTCGGGTTATCGCGGCCCCGGCACGCGGCCGATCTCGACGGCAATCGGCTACAACCAGCTGCTCACCACCAACAGCGTCGAATTGTTCGCGGAGCAGGGGGATGCGATCCTGAAGGCACTTCACGAGAAGGCGGCGACGCTGTCGGGCGCGGCGCGCAAGGCCATGGACAACAAGATCGCCGTCACGAAGAGAATGGTCGCATTTGCCAGGTCCGTGCCCGACACCTGGTCGGAGCACGAGAAGCTGGCCGATACGGAGAAGGGCTGGGCGCTGCACGCCATGGTGCTGGACATTGATGTCGGCCCGCATCTGCAGACGCACAAGCTCCTTACGTCCGTCATCTTCGCGCGCGCCAAGGGTTACGCCAGGCCGCTCACGGCCGCGGAGCTCGAGATGATGAATCTCACCGGCGACGGCACCGGGCTCGACATGGTGACCATGCCGCAGGCGATGCGCGAGCAGGTGCCGACTTCGAATTTCTTCCAGCGCGGCGGTTATGAGCGCAACCCGGTCGCCAGCCGCAACAACACCGTGGCCAAGCTCCTGGCCGTCACCGATCAGCGGATGGATTTCAACAGCAACAAGCCCGGTGCGATCGAGCTGGCGTCGTCGTTCTAGATCGTGAAGAATTTAGCTTGAACTGGCACAGCGCCGCGAACCACCTCTCCCGAAGGGAGAGGTGTGCCGAGCCCCGCGGCCGACCGATCCGACAAAATGCCGTCGCGCTTGGCGGCGCTCAATTCGCGCCGAACATGAACTTGCCGTCGCCTTCGAGATAGGGACCGGTGCGCATGTAGAGTTGGCCGTTCTGGCCCAGGAAGAACAGCGTGCCCTTCGGCACCTTCTTGGCGCCCTTGAGCAGCGTGCCGGCATTGCTCGTGCCCATCTTGTACGAAAAGGTCTTGCCTTCCTTGTCGTAGGCGTAGCCGGTGTCCGGCTTCAGCTCCCACGGGGTGGCGGATTGCGCGAAGGCGGACGTCGACAGCGCGCTCAGCGCGGCTGCGATCAAAAATGGTTTGGTCGAAAATCCCGTCATGGTCATGCTCCCCGATTATCCGCGCCCGGTATTGCCCCGATTTCTTGAACAAATCACGAACGATGTTGCCCCGTCAATACGACCTCAGTTCGCACCGCATCACGCGTGCGTTGCCACTTTGTGATTCCCCGTCTGCCTCTTCGCGACTATCTTGCCGTTTGGTCGACAGCCACCTCATAGGATGATTCGGATGAGCCCCGTCATGAAAACCTGTCTTGCTGCCGTGCTTTCTTTCATGACGCTGGCATCGGCGGCTGCGGCCGACGATTTCAAGCTGGTCAGCAACCAGCGCATTGCTTGCGGACGGGGTCTGGCGCCCGGCAAGCTGAACACGGCGACCTGCAAGTCCTACGCCTATCTGTTCAACGGCAAGACCTCGGAATATTTCCGCTGCCAGGTGACGCTGGCGCTGACCCGCGACAACAAGGAAGTCATCAACGTGCAGGCCGACGGCGGCTGCAGCAAGAGGCCGCGCATCTTCGACACCGATTCGAGCTACTCCTTCGACGCGACCGAAACCGAGCCGCCGAACACCAATTCGTTCTTCGGCCCCGGCGGTTTTGCGGTGTGGGCGAGCGACAACACCCGCCAGAAGGTGCGCGGCTGCATCACCATCGCCTCCGGGCTCGGCACGGACGTGTCGAAATGCGTCGATATGACGTTCCAGTGACCGGCGCCTGAAGCGGCCATGGCGCCGCGACGCCCCGCCGATCTCTGCCGCTCCTGGCTGTTCCTCGAAGGCGCCAACGAGGCCGTGCTGCAACGCGCGGCGCAAAGTGGCGCGGATGTCCTGATCCAGGAGCTCGAGGATTTCACCCCGCCGACGCTGCGGCCGCAGGCACGCGCGCTCGCAGCCGAACTCTACGTCGGCTGGCGCGCGGCCGGCGCCGTGACGGCCGTGCGCGTCAATCCGCTGGAGCAGGACGGCATGGACGATCTCGTCGCCGTCATGCGCGGCGCGCCCGATATCGTGGCGCTGCCCAAGGTCGCAGGTCCGGATCAGGTGGCGCGGCTCGATCGGGAAGTTTCGCGTCTCGAGCGCGACTACGGCATCCCCGAAGGCTCAACTGCGCTGTTGCCCAATATCGAGTTCGCGCGGGGCCTGGTGCAGACCGGCGCGATCGCGGCCGCCAGCCGCCGCGTCGTCGGCTGCCTGCTGGCGTCGGAAGATCTCGCGGCCGACCTCGGCGCCGAGCGCGGCAGGGACGGTCTCGAACTCGCTTATTGCCGCCAGCGCTTCATTGTCGAGTGCCGTGCCGCCGATGTCGTCGCCGTCGATTGCCCCTACACCTTCAGCGATGCCGAGGGCGTCGAGCACGAGACGCGGTGGGCGCGACGGCTTGGCTATGTCGCCAAAAGCTTGGTCGACCCCGCGCACGCCGCCATTGTCAATCGTGTGCTGACCCCGGACGAGACCGAGCTTCGCCGCGCCTGCGACATCGTCTCGGCATTCGAGGCGGCTCGGCAGCGCGGCGGCGGCCGCGTCGAGCTCGATGGCGCCCTGGTCGAGATGCCCGCGTATTCCAACGCCAAGCGGTTGATCGCGCGCGGCGAGGCGCTGCGCCGGCATTCACGCTAGCGGCTGCGTTTCGCGGCTCGATCAGCCGCCGACGCCCTTTTCCTTGAAATATTTCAGCGCACCGGGATGGAACGGCACCGGCGAGCGATCCTGCACCTGGTTGTCGAGCGAGAAACTCTCGGCTTCCTTGTGCACCTTGACGATGTCGTCCTTTTTTTCGACCAGCGTCTTGGCGATGTTGTAGGCGTCCTCGTCGCTCATCCGGTTCCCGGTGACGATCAGGTTCCAGACTTCGGCGACGTCGCAGTCGGTCTTGTAGCCGGGATAGGTGCCGCCCTTGATACGGCTCTTGCTGTAGAGCTTGCCGTACTTCTCGTTCATCTTGTCGACGACGTCGGCATTGTCGATCAGCTTCATCTTGACGCCGGCCGTGGTGGCGAGCGCGCCGATCGCGGCGGTCGGAATGCCGCCGACCCAGAAGAACGCGTCGATCCGGCGATCGGCGATGGCGTTGACGGATTCGACGACGCCGAGCCGCTCGCGCTGGATGTCGCTGTCCTTGTCGAGACCGACCGCCTCCATGGCACGGGAGGCCATGATCTCGGTAGCGCTGCCGGGCGAGCCGGTCGACACGCGCTTGCCCTTGAGATCGGCGAGCGTGGTGATTCCGGTCCCCTCCACCGTCACCACATGCATGCGGTTGGGATAGACCACGAGCAGGGTCTGCAACGCCACCTTGCTGTTCCTGAACTTGTCCTGGCCCTGCATGGCGTCCATGGCGGCGTCGGCCATGGTGAAGCCGAGGTCGCTCTGCCCCGCTGCTATCAGCTTGATGTTGTCGACCGAGCCGCCGGTGACCTCGACGGTAGCATGCAGGTCGGGCAGCGCCTTGGCCAGCACGCTCGCGACGGCTCCGCCGAGCGGGAAATAGACACCGCCGGGATCGCCGGTGCCGATCGACACCTGCTTCTGCTGCGCCTCGACCGCGCCCGCTGCCGCAAGGCCCGCAGAAATTGCCAGTGCGAGAACCACGGCCGTTCTTTTCATGGTCTCCACCGGTGCCATGTTGGTTGCTTCCAGACCACGTGGGCGCAGCCGGGACGCATCGATCTGCGTTTCCGGCGGGCTGGAGCTTGTTCCTAGTCTCAGCCTGGGGCTCTATTGGGGCCTATTGACGCCTGTTTAGGGAACCATTTCAAGGTCCAAAGAGCCTGTTGCAGGGCTGGTTTTCACCAAGGTCGGATTGACCCGGCCCTGCCTGCCGTCCTATTTGCGGCCTGTAAATCAAGGGGGAAACCAATACTAATGCGCGTTCGCTTGCGGCTGTCAGCCATCCTCATCGCTTCCGTCCTGGTCCTGCCGGCGCCGGCCGCCATGGCGCAGGGATTTATTAACATTCTGACCGGCGGAACTTCCGGGGTCTATTACCCGCTCGGGGTCGCGATTGGAAAGATCTACAGCGACAAGATTCCGAACGTCAAAACCCAGGTGCAGGCCACCAAGGCCTCGGTTGAGAACCTCGTGCTGCTGCAGCGGGGCCGTGGCGAGCTTGCTTTCACGCTGGGCGATTCGCTGAAGGCCGCCTGGGAGGGTGACGAGGAGGCCGGCTTCAAGGAAAAGCTCGACAAGCTGCGCACCATCGGCGCGATCTATCCGAATTACATCCAGATCGTTGCCACTGCCGAGAGCGGCATCAAGACGCTGGCGGATCTCAAGGGCAAGAGCCTGTCGGTCGGCGCGCCGAAATCCGGCACCGAGCTTAACTCGCGCGCGATCCTGTCCGCCGCCGGGATGACCTACAAGGATCTCGGCAAGGTCGAGTACCTGCCGTTCGCCGAATCCGTCGACCTGATGAAGAACCGCCAGCTCAATGCCACCTTGCAGTCGGCGGGTCTCGGTGTCGCCTCGCTGAAAGATTTGAGCACGTCGAGTCCCATCGTGGTCGTCGCGGTGCCGAAGGAGGTCGTCGACAAGATCGGCCCGCCTTTCGTTGCCGCAACGATCCCGGCCAATACCTACACCGGCCAGGACAAGGACGTGGCGACCGCGGCTGTGGTGAACTATCTCGTGACCTCGTCGGCCGTATCGGACGATCTCGCATACGAGATGACCAAGCTGGTCTTCGAATCGCTGCCGGAGCTCGCCAACTCGCACGTCGCCGGCAAGGAGATCAAGCTGGAGACCGCCGCCGGCGGCAGCCCGGTTCCGCTGCATCCCGGCGCAACCCGCTATTACAAGGAAAAGGGCCTGATCAAGTAGGATCGCAGACCGCGGCGCCGCCCCTCTTTTACGAAGTCGCATTTTTCGATGGATGCGCGGGTCGAGCCCGCGCATGACATGTCGAGGTGCGGCGGCACCGATGATATAAGCGGACAGGGACGGGGACGCGCGACATGCAACAGGCTGAGGGGACGGAAGGCCCCGTCAAGGTCGAGTTCGACAATTTCGAACACGGCTTTCCGGAAGGCTTCGGCCCGGGCATCTGGGGCCGCCTCGGCTATGCCGTCGGCATCCTGTTTGCCCTGTTCCAGCTCTATGTGGCGGCCCGCAGCGATCTTGCGACGCAGGTGGTGCGCGGCGTTCATGTCGGCTTCCTGCTGTTGCTCACCTTCGGCCTGATCGGCAACTTCACCGCCAGGACCGATTTCGGCCGCGCTGCTGCCTGGATGATCGGCGCGCTCGGCTTCGCCTGCGGCCTTTACCAGTGGATCTTCTACAAGGACCTGATCCTGCGCGACGGCGACCCGACTCGTCTCGACCTCGCGGTCGGTACGGTGCTGGCGATCTTGATCTTCGAGGGCACGCGTCGCCTGATGGGAGCGGCGCTGCCGCTGATGTGCGGCGCCACGCTGCTCTACTGGTTCTTCGGCCAGTATCTGCCGGCGCCGTTCAATCATCGCGGCTACGACTACGATCAGGTGATCTCGCACCTGTCGTTCGGCACCGAAGGCTTTTACGGCGTGCCGATCTATGTGTCGGCGACCTATATCTTCCTCTTCATCCTGTTCGGTTCGTTCCTCGAACGCGCCGGCATGATCCAGCTGTTCACCGACGTCTCGCTCGGCCTGTTCGGCCGAAGCCGCGGCGGCCCCGCCAAGGTCGCCGTGGTTGCTTCGGGAATGATGGGCACGATTTCCGGTTCCGGCGTCGCCAATGTCGTCACGGTCGGCCAGTTCACCATTCCGCTGATGATCAAGTTCGGCTACCGGCGCGCCTTCGCCGCCGGCGTCGAGGCGACCGCTTCGATGGGCGGGCAGATCATGCCGCCCGTCATGGGTGCGGTCGCTTTCATCATGGCGGAAACGCTCGGCGTGCAATATTCCGAGATCGTCAAGGCCGCGGTCATTCCGGCGATCCTCTATTTTGCCTCCGCCTTCTGGATGGTGCATCTGGAGGCCGGCAAGCACGGCCTTGTCGGCATGAAGAAGTCGGAGATTCCGAGCGCCTGGAAGGCGCTGGTCGATCGCTGGTATCTCGTGCTGCCGCTGGCGGCTCTGGTCTACATGCTGTTCGAGGGGTTTACGCCGCTCTATGCCGGCAGCATGGGCCTTGCGCTCACGGTCGCGCTGATTCTCGGCGCCAGTATCACGCTCGGCTTTTCCGGCACGGCGCTGCGCTACATCTTCTGGATCGGTCTTGCGCTCGTCACGGCCGCGGTGTCGCGCAACGGGCTGGAGATCGTGCCGATCGCCGGCGTCGTCGTGCTTCTGATCCTGATCGCCTTCATCACCCGCGGCGGTCGCGCTACGCTCGTCGCCTGCCGCGACTCGCTCGCCGACAGCGCGAAGTCGGCGTTGACGGTCGGCATGGCCTGCGCCATCGTCGGCACCATCATCGGCATGATGACGCAGACCGGCGTCGGCACCATCTTCGGTACCTGGATCATCGGCCTCGGCGCAAAGAGCCTGTTCCTCGCGCTGATCATGACCATGCTGCTTTCGATCCTGCTCGGCACCGGTATTCCAACCATTCCGACCTACATCATCACCGCGGCGCTCGCAGCGCCCGCGCTGGCGAAGCTGGGCGTGCCCCTGATCGCCAGCCACATGTTTGCGTTCTATTACGGCATCATGGCCGATCTCTCGCCGCCGGTGGCGCTCGCCGCGCTCGCGGCGGCACCGATCGCAAGGGAAAACCCCGACAAGATCGGCTGGGAGGCGATGCGGATTGCGCTCGCCGGTTACGTTATTCCGTTCATTTTCGTCTATTCGCCGGCGTTGATGCTGCAGGCCGGCGACCCCATGGCTGCAAAGCTCGGTTTCTACGGTGCGGTCGCGCTCGCCACCTTCAAGGCGCTGGTTGCGATAGGCTTGTTCGGTATCGTGGCCATCGGCTTCCTGTTTACGCGGCTGAGCCGGGTCGAGCAGGCCATTGCCTTTGCTGCCGCGCTCTGCCTGCTCGGCGATTTCCCCTTTAGCGACATTGCGGGCTTCACGCTCGCCGCCGCCGTCGTGCTCTGGCAATGGCGACAGCGCTCGCCAAGCTCGGTGGCGCCCGCTTGAGCCTGTGCCTGGCCTCCGCCGGCGCCGTGAAGGTGCTTGCCGTCACCGCGTTTACGCTGGCCTGGACCCATTCGATCGAGAAGGTCGAATGGCAGGAGGACTGGCGCGTCACCCCGTCCGGGCTCGAACTTGTCGAGGCGCGCGTCAAGGGATCGGGCGCCGGCATGGAGCCGCCGCCGGAGGCCCGCCTCATGCAGGGGTGGTTTCGCTGGAAGCCTGTGCGGCCAGCCATGCCGGGAGTGACGCTCGGCAATTCCGGTACCGCCGGTGAATGGCGGTTGTGCGCACGCGGCAAATGCCGGACGCTGTCGGAAATTCTGGGGCATCCGGTCGGGGCCAATGTCACGACCATGCGCGCTTGCAGGCAATGACAAAGGGGAGAACGCCATGAACCGGCTCAAGGGCAAGACCGCGATGGTGGTCGGAGCAGGCTCGATCGGGCCCGGCTGGGGCAACGGCAAGGCGACCGCGGTGACCTTCGCACGCGAGGGCGCGCAGGTGTTCTGTGTCGATCGCAACGGCGCCGCCGCGGAGGAGACGGTCAACATCATCAAGTCCGAAGGCGGCAAGGCGACGGCGTTCGTCGCCGATGTTTCCCGCGCAGCCGAGGTCGAGGCGATGGTCGCCGCCTGCATCAAGGCCTATGGCCGCATCGACGTGCTCGACAACAATGTCGGCATCGCCGAGATCGGCAGCGTGGTGGAGGCGAGCGAGGCCGATTGGGACCGCGTCATGGCGGTCAATCTGAAGAGCGCATTCCTCGCCATGAAGTACGTGATCCCCATCATGCAGAAGCAGGGCGGCGGCTCCATCATCAACATCTCCTCCATCGCCTCGATCCGCCATGTCGGCATTTCCTATGCCAGCTACAACACGTCGAAAGCGGCGATGAACATGATGACGCGCACCACGGCGGTGCAGTTTGCGCGCGACCATGTCCGCGTCAACGCCATCCTGCCGGGACTGATGAAGACGCCGATGGTCGAGCACAGCGCGGGTCTGGCTGCCAGCTATTCCGGCGGCGACGTTGAGGCGATGTGGCGCGCCCGCGACGCGCAGGTGCCGATGGGACACATGGGCGATGCCTGGGACGTCGCCAATGCCGCGCTGTTTCTGGCCTCCGACGAATCGAAATACGTCACCGGCATCGAACTCGTCGTCGATGGCGGGCTCACGGTGCGAAGCTAGGGATCACCTGAATGATGCGAAGTAGGCGGCCAGGTTCTCCATGTCCTGGTCGCTGAGCATGGCGGCCATGCTGCTCATCATCGGATTGGACCGCGCGCCGGACTTGAAGTCCTGCAACGCCTTGACCTGGTAGGCTTCCGGTTTGCCTGCCAATGCGGGGAATGGCGGAAATCCCTGGCCCTTGTCGCCGTGGCAACCTGCGCACATGGCGGCCTTTGGCTGACCGGCGGCGGCGTCGCCTGCTGCCTGTGCTGCGCCAACGCCTGCGAGCCATCCGACAATGAAAATCGCAATTGATTTCGCAATCATGTATTCGCCCTCTGTAATCGCGGGTTCTTATTCAGTCGGCGGGACAACTGCGTTCGTTCGAAACGTGTCGGTAATATAATCGCTATCTCACCGTGATCGTGATCTTGTCGGACACGAGCGGCGGATTGAACGGGTAGTGTTTGCCGTCGCCCAGCACAAGCTGGAGCGTGTGCTTGCCGGGCGGCAGTTCGAGACGCATCTCGGTCTGACCCGCAACGAAATGCAGATGATTCTTGTCCGCAGGGATCGGCTCGTTGGGATCGAGCGGCTCATTCACGTCGATCAGCAGATGATGGTGGCCGCTGTTCGGAAAATCGTCGCCCGCATGCGTCACGCCCATGTTGCGAAGACCGAAGCGGCACCAGAATGCCCCCTTGATGGTTGTGCCGTTCTGCGGCCACACGAAATACAGGACCGCATCCTTTGCAGGAGCTTTTCCCTGGGCCTGGGCAGCGCCCGAGACGAGAGCCAGAGCCGCAACCAGCGCAATCAGTCGGACGATTTTCATAGGTTTCCCTCTGATGGCTTAAGGAGAAAGGGCAACCCGAAATCCATGCGTCGGGTAACGGGCATTGTCGTAGGCATCGCGATTGGCCGGACGCACATAGCGCGCATCGTTCTTCCAGGAGCCGGACCGGATGACATGCGATCCGCAGTCGCCTTCGACCCACGCCGAGCCGTCGGACGGCGCGCCCTGATAGTTCTTGTGCCAGCAATCCTCGACCCATTGATCGACGCCGCCGCCCATGTCGAACAGCCCGAATGGATTCGGCTTGAAGTTGCCAACCTTGATCGGCTGCTCGGCGGCTGCAATATCCGCGCAGTTCTTGCAGTTGGCCATGCCGGGCTTGATCTCGTCACCCCACCAGTACTTTGTCTGCGTTCCTGCGCGGGCGGCATATTCCCACTCGGCTTCGGTAGGCAGCCGGTACGGCTTCTTGGTGGCGCCCGCGAGCCAGGCAACGAATTGTTTGGCGTCGCTCCAGCTTACATTGGTGATGGGCGCGTCATCCCTGCCTGTCGCCACGAACGTACACGCCTTCGCTGCGGCACATTGATTCCATTCGCCGACCGAGATCGGGTAGCGGCCCATGGCGAACGGCTTGACGGTGACGCGATGAACCGGCTTCTCGGAGGCGTCTTCATTGCTGCCCATCGAGAAGGTGCCGCCCGGCAGCGTGTCCATGACGGGCTCGCGAACCGCAGCGGCTGCCGGGGGCGCTGGCGCTGCCTGCAGCGCTGCCTGCTTTTCTGCCGGCGCCGCTGCCGGAGGCGCAGGCTCGGGCTGCGGCCGGGGCTGGACAGCAGGCGTTGCCGGAGTGGACGCCTTGGCGGCGGCCGGTGCCGGTTGCTTGGCATTCGCATCAACCGGCGCCGACGAGGCGCTTTGCAATTGCGGCGACGTCGGGGCTGACGCCAACTGCTGCAACCGCGGGAACCAATACCAGAGCGCGGCCGTTGCGATGCCAAGCCAGAGCAGGCTGATCAGCAGGATCAGGATCGTATCCCGGCGCCTGCGGCTCTTGAACGCGGAAGGATCCGAGAGCACGCGATAGACCCGCACCGGATCGGTGATGTTCTTGACCTTGCGGTCCCCGAGCGACTCATATCCGCAGACCAGCTTGTTCTTGATCTGCTCGTAGATGCCGCCGGAAATGAAGACCTGGCCGGGCTCGGCAATGCCTTCGATGCGCGAAGCCACGTTGACGCCGTCGCCGTAGATGTCGCCGTCCTCGATGATGACGTCGCCGAGGTTGACGCCGATCCGGTACTCGATCCACAAATTCCGCGACAGCACGGCGTTGCGGCCGGTCATGTTTTGCTGAATGACGATGGCGCATCGCACGGCTTCGAGCGGACTGTCGAAAATCGCGATGAAACCGTCGCCGGTCGTTTTGACGAGCCGCCCGTAGTGTTCGGAGATGCTGGGCTCGATGAGGTCGCGCTGGATCCTCATGACGCGAGAATGCGTTCCTTCCTCATCGAATTCCATGAGGCGGCTGTAGCTCGCAATGTCGCCAACGACGATGGCAGCCAGACGGCGCGGAGCGTATGCGCGTGGCTGCTCGTTGTTCTTGTCATTCCGGCCGGTGTTGATACCGCGAACGATGTCGGGCATGGCGCTTAAACCAGCCTCCCTGTTTCGCCGATGATTTTGCGAAGATTTCGAGCGGGAAGATTCGGACTTATATTTCCATTTATGCTGTCGGTCATGGCGTAACAGGTCAACTACACTAACCTTCCTGGGATATGGTCTGCCGCGCTACCGCGCCGTTCTAGCTATTGTGCCATTGCCAAAATTCCGCCGGCGAAAGCGTGCCAGGCGTGCGTGGAACTGATCGGCAAGTTCAAGATCTTGATCGCAACGAGCACGGTGCCACCGATGACGTATACGGCATGCGGCCGGCCGCGCGTACGCCAATCATGCACCATGGCGACGACGAGTAGCAGATAGGCAACGAATGCCGGCGCGATCGTCACTGCAACCGGCGGTGGTCCGGGAGGTCCGGGAGGAGCGAGGAAGGTCAGGAACCAGCGGGCGACGGCCGCATCCAGGATCGAGATGCCCGCCAGCAGCATCAGCCGCTTGTGCACTTCCGGCCGGCGCACCATGGCGATGCCGATCGCAAAGGTGACGGCGAAGAACAGGATGCCGCTCCACGGCACGATCGCGAACGCAATCCCCGCGTCGGTCTGGCCAAGCGCGGCGGACTGCTTCATCGCGGTTATGCCCGCGAGGAATCCGAAGATGGTCATCGCGGTCGCCAGCGACACGCCGATCAGTCCGACCGTGCGATGCCGCCCGACCTGACCGGCGGCGGGAAGTTGGGCCTGATACACAAAGTACAGCGACCACGCAAAGAACACGAGACCGTGAACATGGACCGATGGCGGCGCCGAGAACTTTCCAGCCGCAATCGGTACGAAATAGGTCGGAGCAAAGCCCAGGAAGGCGACAGCCGCACAGGCCAGCGCCATGTTGAAATAGAAATGCCGCGAAACGATTGCGGCACCAGTGGGATGATCATCGACGAAGGTTGTCATGTTGTTTGAGTCTCTCGCAGCTGCAAAAGGTTCATCGCCAGCTTGCAACCTGGAGGGGAGCCTATCCGTGACTTCTGTCACGGTCAGGCAATCTCATGCGAAACCGCCGTCCTCGTCGTGATCGCGCGGCCGGGAATGGGATTTCGAGGCTGCTCACGCTCGCAGCTGAAGGCCGGAGCTTTCGCCGTTCGGTTCGGTACGCCATGCTTCCGCCGGAATCTGCCGATGTCGATGTGCCGCGTTGGTGTTACGATCTGACGATGCCGATGGCGTGCAGGGCCGGGTTGAGGATTGCGATCGCGTTGGCGCTGTCGGCGCTGGCGCATGCGGCATTTGCAACCGGTGCCGAGCCCGACAAGGATCCGAAACTCGACCCTGCGCCGTGTCTGGCTGCCGCGGCAGCCATTGACGACGACCGGATCATGGAACTCTGTGGCCCGCTGCTCGCCAATGAGAAGCTGGCGAAGGCCGACCGCATCAAGGCGCTGGTCGCCCGCGCCGGTGTCTTCGAGCGCAGGGCGAAATACGGTGATGCGATCGACGATTACGACACCGTGCTCAGGCTCGATCCCACGCTTGCGGATGTTTTCAATGCGCGCGGCGAGATCTGGCGCAGGAACGGCAATGGTCCGAGGGCGGTTGCGGATTTCGCCGCGGCGCTGAAGCTCAACCCGGATCATGCTGCGGCCCGTGCCAACCATCGATCGATGGCGCAGGAGCTGGAAAGGGTCGGCGCACTGAAGGCGGTGGAGGGCAAGCCCAGCTTCAACTGCGCCACGGCGCGCCGGCCGGTCGAGAAGGCAATTTGTGCCAGTCCTGTGCTCGCCAATCTCGATCGCGAGGTTCACGGCTCTTACGCCCGGGCGCTGCAGGAGGCTCCCGGCCCCCGCGACGCGAGGATCGTGAAGCGCGAACAGGATGAATTCATCGCCCGCCGCAATGCGCAATTCGGCAAGCCCGGCTACGACCTGCAAAAGGCGATGCGTGACCGGCTGCAAGCCATTAATGGCGTCGACGGGTATTAGGGCGTGATCCCGAAGTCACGCGCCGTGGTAGCGCAAGCTGATATTGCCTTCCCGATCGGGATCATGCCCGGACATGGCTTGCCGGCCGGATTTCGCAGGGCTTTTCGGCTTGAAACCCCGCGCCATCCCGTGACAATGAAGCCTTGAGAGCAATGACGCCATGAGAAAATGCGGCTGAATTGATCCCGGTCATGGCGGAGGCGCCGGCCGCCATTCAGTGGTTCGGGACGTCAGAGGGAGCGAGCCCATGAACATTCACGAGAAAAGCCGATATCACGAAGTCTATGCCCGTTCGCTCGCCGACCCCGAAGGCTTCTGGGCGGAGGCGGCGCGGGAGATCGACTGGATCGAGCCGGCAAAAAAGGTCTTCGACGCGAGCGCCGGCGTCTATGGCCGCTGGTTCGCCGGCGCCGTGGTCAACACCTGCCATAACGCGCTCGATCGTCACGTGGCGGGCGGACGCGCCGATCAGGTGGCGCTGATTCACGATTCCCCGCTCACCAATTCGATCACCAAATTCACCTATGCCGAGCTGCTTGCCGAGGTGAAGGCGCTCGCCGCCGTCATGCAGGATTTCGGCGTCGTCAAGGGCGACCGCGTCATCCTCTACATGCCGATGGTGCCGGAGGCCGTCGTCGCCATGCTCGCCTGCGCGCGGATCGGCGCCGTCCACAGCGTGGTGTTCGGCGGTTTTGCCGCCAAGGAGCTTGCCACCCGCATCGACGACGCCAGGCCGAAGCTGATCTTCACGGCGAGCTGCGGCATCGAGCCCGGCCGCATCGTGCAGTACAAGCCGCTGCTCGATGAAGCGATTCAGCTGGCGAGCGCCAAGCCGTCTGCCTGCATCGTCCTGCAGCGGCCGCAGCAGGCTTGCGGTCTAGTCGCCGGGCGCGACCACGATTGGGCGACGTTACGCAAGAATGCGATGGCTGCAAAGAAATCGGCGGACTGCGTGCCGGTGCTCGCTACCGATCCGCTGTACATCCTCTATACGTCCGGCACTACCGGCATCCCGAAAGGCGTCGTGCGCGACAATGGCGGGCATCTGGTCGCGCTGAAATGGTCGATGTTCAATCTCTACGGCGTCAGGCCGGGCGAGGTGTGGTGGTGCGGCTCCGACATCGGCTGGGTGGTCGGTCACAGCTACATCGTCTACGGCCCGCTGATCCATGGCGCGACCACCATCATGTATGAGGGCAAGCCGGTCGGCACGCCCGATGCCGGCGCGTTCTGGCGCGTGATCGCCGAACACCAGGCGGTGGCGTTGTTCACCGCGCCGACCGCGTTCCGCGCCATCCGCAAGGAAGACCCGGAAGGCAAGTTCATCCGGAAATACGACCTCTCGAAGTTCCGCACGCTGTTCTTGGCCGGCGAGCGCGCCGACCCGCCGACCGTGGAATGGGCCGAGCAGCAATTGAAGGTGCCGGTCATCGAT
The DNA here is from genome assembly GCA_046349015.1 of Bradyrhizobium sp. GTDB lineage: Bacteria > Pseudomonadota > Alphaproteobacteria > Rhizobiales > Xanthobacteraceae > Bradyrhizobium. The sequence continues at coordinate 415,149 of JAXMDE010000004.1, forward strand.
CATTGGTGGCAGACCGAAACCGGCTGGTGCATCGCGGGTAACCCGGTCGGCCTCGGCACGCTGCCGGTCAAGCACGGTTCGCCGACGGTGCCGATGCCGGGCTACCAGGTCGATGTGGTCGATGAGGCCGCAAAGCCGGTCGCCGCCAACACCATGGGCTCCATCGTCATCAAGCTGCCGATGCCGCCGGCCTGCCTGCCGACATTGTGGAACCAGGAGGAGCGATTCAAGGAGGCCTACCTCACCGAGTTTCCCGGCTACTACAAGACCTCGGACGCTGGCTACAAGGACGAGGACGGCTATGTCTGGGTGATGGGCCGCACCGACGACATCATCAATGTCGCCGGTCACCGTCTCTCCACCGGCGGCATGGAAGAGATTCTCGCTTCGCATCCCGATGTCGCCGAATGCGCCGTGCTCGGCATCAAGGATGCCATCAAGGGCGAGGTGCCCTGCGGCTTCCTGGTGCTGAAGGCGGGCGTGGCGCGCAAGCCTGCGGAGATCGAGAAGGAGATCGTGGCGCTGGTGCGCGACAAGCTCGGCCCCGTCGCGGCCTTCAAGCTCGCCATCACCGTCGGCCGCCTGCCGAAGACGCGTTCCGGCAAGATCCTGCGCGGCACCATCAAGAAGATCGCCGACGGCGAAAGCTGGACCATGCCGGCGACCATCGAGGATCCCAAGGTGCTGGACGAGATCGGCGACGCGCTGAAGGGCAGGGTGTGAGACCTTCCTGAATGCGCCGCATTTGTTCGCGATGACCCTCATCCCGAGGAGCGGCGCAAGCCGCGTCTCGAAGGATGAGGCCCGATACGGGCCACACGGTTTGGAACGCCCGCCGGTGCGGGCTCCTCGCCACAAGGACCGGGAGAACGAATGAACGCGCGGATCGCGATTGCGCTTCTCCTTATCGCCCCCATGCTCGCCGGCTGTCTCGAGCGCGGGCAGACGGTGACGGCCGACACTACGCCGCCTCCCGACGACGACGCCATCTGCCGCGCCAACAACACCCAGCCCGGCTCGCCGGCCTATATCGTCTGCCGCCGGGAGCGCGATGACGCGCGCGCCAGGTCCGAAGCGCGCGCCGACCGCGCCCATCGCAATCTCGGCGAATACATGCTCAACAATCCCGTGCGGCCGTAACCCGGAGACGACCATGAACGAAGACAATTTCAACAGCAGCTTGCGCGGGTTCCTCAAGAAGGTCGGCATCAACTCGCAGCGCGAGATCGAGAAAGCCGTGCGCGACGCGGTCGCGACCGGCAAGCTCAAGGGCAACGAGAAACTGCCGGCGAAGATGGTGCTTACCATCGGCGGGGTGAGTCTAACGCACGAAATCGCGGGCGAGATCGAGCTGGGCTAGCTGTGGCGCGCGCCATTTCCCTCTCCCCTTGTGGGAGAGGGTGGACGCGATGCGAAGCATCGCGGACGGGTGAGGGGTCTGCCTCCGCGGATAAAGGTCCTCAATTGATGCATCTGCGTCCGCGGAGAGAACCCCTCATCCGGCGCTGCGCGCCACCTTCTCCCACAGGGGGAGAAGGAAGAAAGCGTTCACCGCCGCAAACAAAAACGCGGCGAGCTTCCCCGCCGCGTTTCCGAAACTCAATAGCCGGCGAAAGGCGTTACTCCTCCTCCGCCTTCTTGCCGCCGATGGTCTTCAGCTTGGCGAACACGGCGTCGACGTTGAGATCGTCGCTGCTCTTCTCCGCGTGCTCCAGTTCCGGCTCCTTCTTGGTGGTCTCGGAGGCCGGCAGCAGCGTGGCGCCGCCGTAATTGGCCGGCACCGGCTTTTCCTTGGCCGCGCGCTGCACCTCGAAGTCGAGCTCGATCTGCGAGCACAGGCCGAGCGTCACCGGGTCCATCGGCGTCAGCGTCGAAGCATTCCAGTGGGTGCGGTCGCGCACGCTCGCAATCGTGGTCTTGGTGGTGCCGACCAGGCGCATGATCTGCGCGTCCTTCAGTTCGGGATGGTTGCGCACCAGCCAGAGAATGGCGCTCGGCCGCTCGTGGCGGCGCGACACCGGGGTGTAGCGCGGGCCCTTGCGCTTGGCGGCGGGCGGCAGCACCACCTTGCTCTCCTCGAGTCTCAGGCGGTACTCGGAGTCGTTCTCGCCCTTTTCGATTTCCTCGCGGGTCAGTTGCCCGTTGGAAATCGGGTCCATGCCCTTGATGCCCTGGGCGGCGTCGCCGTCGGCAATGGCGCGGATTTCCAGCGGGTGCATCTTGGTGAAATCGGCGACCTGGTCGAAGGTGAGCGCGGTATTATCAAGCAGCCAGACGGCTGTTGCCTTGGGCATCAGCGGCGCGTTGCTCATGGCAAATCTCCTTTGCGCTTCGCCCACCTCTTTTGAAGGCGAAGCCTTTGGTCATCGGCGATGACGGGAATTGACCCTATATAAGCCCTGAGGGGCAAAAGGCGCAATGCCTTCCAAAAGTGCCTTGACACGGCTGCAAACCGGTCCCAAGTCCTTACCCTAACAGGCCGTTCCCCGCCCGCCGGCAGGGGGTGATTCGGCCCCGGGAATTGCCCCAATGCCAGCCAAACCAGACCTGAAACCGGCCTTGAGGATCGTGCTTTGTTCTCCCCGCGGCTTCTGCGCCGGCGTGGTGAGGGCCATCGATACCGTGGAACGGGCGCTCGCCATCCACGGCGCCCCGGTCTATGTCCGCCACGAGATCGTCCATAACAAATATGTCGTCGACAGCCTGAAGACCAAGGGTGCGATCTTCGTCGAGGAACTCGACGAGATTCCCGACAATACCAACGCGCCGGTGGTGTTCTCGGCCCACGGGGTTCCGAAGTCGGTTCCCGCGGAGGCCAAGTCGCGCAATTTCTTCTCGCTGGATGCGACCTGTCCGCTGGTGACCAAGGTTCACCGCGAGGCCGCCATTCACTTCAAGCGCGGCCGCGAGATCCTGCTGATCGGCCATTCGCACCATCCCGAAGTTGTCGGCACGCTCGGCCAGCTGCCGCCGGGCGCGATCACCCTGATCGAGACCGCAGACGACGCCAAAACCTTTTCGCCGAAGGATCCGAACAATCTCGCCTTCGTGACGCAGACGACGCTGTCGATCGACGACACCAAGGAAATCGTGGAAATCCTGAAAACCCGCTTTCCGAACATCTCCGGTCCGCACAAGGAAGACATCTGCTACGCCACCACCAACCGCCAGCTCGCGGTGAAGAAGGTCGCGCCCGTGGTCGATGCGCTGATCGTGGTCGGTGCGCCGAATTCGTCGAACTCGCAGCGCCTGCGCGAAGTCGCCGAGCGCGAGGGCTGTCCCATTTCGGTGCTGGCACAGCGCGCCAGCGACATCGACTGGAAGCGCTTTGAAGGCATCAGGAGCCTCGGCATCACCGCGGGTGCGTCGGCGCCGGAAGTGATCGTCGAGGAGATCATGGGCGCCTTCGCCGAGCGCTACACGCTGCATGTGGAGACGGTGTCGGCCGCGGAAGAGAACGAGTTCTTCCCGCTGCCGCGTTCGGTGCGGCCAGACGCGGCGTAATCCGGCACAAGGTCAGTCCCATGGCGGTCTACACCGACGTCGCCGCCGAAGAGCTCGCGGAATTCCTCAAAGGCTACGACATCGGCGAATTGCTCTCCTACAAGGGCATCGCCGAGGGCGTCGAGAATTCCAATTTCCTGATGCACACTTCGAAGGGCGCCTACATCCTCACGCTCTATGAGAAGCGTGTGGCGGAAGGCGACCTGCCGTATTTCCTGTCGCTGATGGCGCATCTCGCCGAGCGCGGCGTGAGCTGTCCGCAGCCGGCGAAGAACAGGCGCGGCGCGGTCTATTCCACGCTTGCCGGCCGTCCCGCGGCGATCATCAACTTCCTCGAAGGCATGTGGCCGCGCCGGCCGAATGCGGCGCATTGCGCCGGCGTCGGCGAAGCGCTGGCGAAGATGCATCTGGCAGGTAGCGACTTTCCGCTGTTCCGCGCCAACCCGCTTTCTGTTTCCGGATGGCGTCCGCTGTTCGAGCGCGCCGCCGACCGCGCCGATGGCGTGCAGTCGGGCCTTGCCGATTTCATCGCGCGGGAGCTCGACTGGCTCGAGGCGAACTGGCCGAACGATCTGCCGGTCGGCGTCATCCATGCCGACCTGTTTCCGGACAACGTGTTCTTCCTCGGCGACAAGCTGTCGGGGCTGATCGACTTCCCGTTCTCCTGCAACGACATGCTGGCGTATGACGTCGCGATCTGCCTCAACGCCTGGTGCTTCGAACCGGACAATTCTTTCAACGTCACCAAGGCGCGCGCGCTGCTCAACGCCTACGGCCGCACGCGGCCGCTCTCCGCGGCCGAGCAGAATGCGTTGCCGCTCCTGGCGCGCGGGGCTGCGTTGCGCTTCCTGCTGACGCGGCTGGTCGATTTCCTCAACGTTCCCGCGGGCGCCCTGGTGAAGCCGAAGGACCCCCTGGAATATGTCCGCAAGCTGCGCTTCCAGCAGGGCGTCGCCGGCGTCGGCGACTACGGCGTGACGCCGGCCGGGTGCGCGGCGTGAGCGAAAAGCCTCACGTCGTGATCTTCACCGACGGCGCCTGTTCCGGAAATCCCGGGCCCGGCGGCTGGGGCGCGATCCTGCGCTTCGGCAACGTCGAGAAGGAATTGAAGGGTGGCGAGGCCCACACCACCAACAACCGCATGGAGCTGATGGCGGCGATCTCGGCGCTGGAGGCGCTGAAGAAATCCTGCGTCGTCGATCTCACCACCGACAGCCAGTATGTGCGCCAGGGCATCACGGGCTGGATTCACGGCTGGAAGAAGAACGGCTGGCGCACCGCCGACAAGAAGCCGGTCAAGAATGCCGAGCTGTGGCAGCGCCTCGATGCGGCGCTCAAGCCACACGAGGTGCGCTGGCACTGGATCAAGGGCCATGCCGGCCATGCCGAGAACGAGCGCGCCGATCAATTGGCGCGCGAAGGCGTGGCGCTGGCGAGGTTGAAGGGGTGAGAGCTTACCCTCTCCCCTTGTGGGAGAGGGGCGCTTCGCGGAACGCGAAGCGGGGTGAGGGGTCTGCCTCCGCAAGTGAAGACGGCTCAGCCAGGCACTTTCATACGTGGAGAGAACCCCTCATCCGTCGCGGACTTCGTCCGCGCCACCTTCTCCCACAAGGGGAGAAGGCAAGGGTGCGTGCCGCTTACAACTGCCCGAGCAGCGTCTCGCCGCCGGAAACCTCGACCTTGCCCGGGGCGGGCTCGAGGTTGAGCTTCTTCACGGTGCCGTCCTCGACCAGCATGGAATAGCGCTTGGAGCGGATGCCGAGCCCGTTGCCGGAGGCATCGAGCTCCATGCCGATCGCCTTGGTGAAATCGGCATTGCCGTCGGCGAGGAAGGTGGCCTCGTCGCGCTGGTCGGTGTCGCGCTTCCAGGCGTTCATCACGAAGGCGTCGTTGACCGAGACGATGGCGATGGTGTCGACGCCCTTGCCCTTCATGGCATAGGCGTTGAGGAAGATGCTCGGCAGGTGCATCTTGTGGCAGGTGCCGGTATAGGCGCCGGGGACGGCGAACAGCGCCACCTTCTTGCCCTTGAAAATGTCGTCGGTGGTTTTGACCTGCGGACCCTCCGCCGTCATGACGCGAAATTTCGCCTCCGGCAGCTTGTCGCCAACTTGGATCGCCATTGTTGTTCTCCCTAATGAGCCGATGCTTCTTAGTGCATTTTTGAGCCCGAGGGAAACCGCTTCACCGGGGTGTGATGGGTGGACCGTCATTCCGGGGCGATGCGCAAGCATCGAACCCGGAATCCCGAGATTCCGGGTCTGGTGCTTATGCACCATCTCGGAATGACCGTGGAGCGTCCCGGTGGCTCAGGCGGCAGCGGCCTTCTTCTCGTCGCGCAGCTCGCGGCGCAGGATCTTGCCGACATTGGTCTTGGGCAGCTCGGTCCTGAACTCGATCTGCTTCGGCACCTTGTAGGCGGTGAGATTGGTGCTGCAATGCTTGATCACGTCCTCGGCGCTGAGGTTCGGATCCTTGCGGACGACAAAGGCCTTCACCGCCTCGCCGGATTTGCTGTCCGGCACGCCGATCACGGCGCATTCCAGCACGCCCGGATGCATCGCGATCACGTCCTCGATCTCGTTCGGATAGACGTTGAAGCCGGAGACCAGGATCATGTCCTTCTTGCGGTCCACGATCTTGGTGTAGCCCTTGTCGTCCATCACGCCGATGTCGCCGGTGCGGAAATAGCCGTCGGCCGTCATGACCTTCGCGGTCTCGTCCGGCCTGTTCCAGTAGCCCGTCATCACCTGCGGACCCTTGGCGCAAATCTCGCCGGCCTGGCCGAGCGGCACTTCCTTGCCGTCATCGTCGCGGATCGAGAGCAGGGTGGAAGGCACGGGCAGGCCGATCGTGCCCGAGAACTGCTCGATGTCGGCGCGGTTGCAGGTCAAGGTCGGCGAGGTTTCCGACAGCCCGTAGCCTTCCGACAAGGTGCAGCCGGTCACGGCGAGCCATTTCTCGGCGACCGCCTTCTGCGTCGCCATGCCGCCGCCGTTGGAGATTTTCAGCTTGGAGAAATCGAGCTTGTCGAAGCCGGGCGTGTTCAACAGGCCATTGTAGAGGGTGTTGACGGCCGGGAAAAGCTGACCTGGTATTTCGTCAGCTCCTTGACGAAGCCGGCCATGTCGCGCGGGTTCGGGATCAGCAGGTTGGTGCTGCCGGTGCGCACGCCCAGCAGGTAACACGCGGTCAGCGCGAAGATGTGGTAGAGCGGCAGCGCGCAGACGATGATCATGTTGTCGACGATCGGCGGCTTCTTCAGCGAAGGCTGCAGCCAGGCGTCGTTCTGCAGCACGTTGGCGACGATGTTGCGGTGAAGCAGCGTGGCGCCCTTGGACACGCCCGTGGTACCGCCGGTATATTGCAGGAAGGCGACGTCCTCGCCGGTCAGCTTCGCCTTGGCCAGCTTCATGCCGCGGCCGGCCGCCAGCGCGTCGTTAAAGGAAACGGCGCGCGGGATCGAATAGGCCGGCACCATCTTCTTCACCTTGCGCACGACAAGGTTGACGATCACGCCCTTGAAGCCGAGCAGGTCGCCCATGCTGCCGACGATGACGTGCTTGACCGAGGTCTTGCCCAGCACCTGCTGTACGGTAGTGGCGAAATTCTCCAGGACGATGATGGCCTCGGCGCCGGAATCCTTGAGCTGGTGCTCGAGCTCGCGCGGCGTGTAGAGCGGATTGACGTTGACGACCGTATAGCCGGCGCGGAGCACGGCGGCGGTCGCGACCGGATATTGCAGCACATTCGGCATCATCAGCGCGACGCGCGCGCCCTTGGTCAGGCCCTTGCTCTGCAGGTAGGCGCCGAGCGCTTGCGACATCTCGTCGAGATCGCGATAGCTGATCGACTTGTCCATGCAGATGAACGCCTTGCGGTCGGCGAATTTCGCAAAGCTTTCCTCGAGCAATTCAACCAGCGACGAGTATTGGTTGACGTCGATGTCGGCAGGCACGCCGGCCGGATATTGCTTGAGCCAGATACGCTCCATGGGTCTCTCCCCTCGATATCTTCTGTATTTGTTGTGTTTGCTGCCGGTTTTGCCGATCCGGACCGCCGAGTTTCCGGCAGTATTGGCAATGCGGCCGCGGATGGCAAGCGGCTGCGCGTTATCGACGCATTGGCGGCTCAGCCGGCAACGCGGTTAACGGCGGCAAAGCCGCTCAATTTGCGGGCATGCAACGGGATCAGCCGGCCGGCTTGGTGTCCGGCTTGGGCTTTGCGGTCGCCGCCGGCTTGGCCGTCGCGGGCTTGGCGGTTGTGGCGGGCTTGGCGGCGGGCTTCGCTGCCGGAGCGGCTGCGGGCTTTGCCGCAACGGCCGATTCCGGCTTGGCCGAGGCATGCTGCACCTTTGGCTTCGCGGCGGGCTTGGACTCGGCCGCCTTTGGCTCGGCGGCGCCGTCCGGCTTCTTTGCCACCCGCGTGCGTTTGCCGCGCTTGCCCGTGGTTTGTTTTTCGGCATCCGTCGCCACGGCCGCGATCAGCGCCGCGCCGCTCCGCTTCGGGCCGGTATAGACCACCATGGGCTCGCCGACCGGGATGTCCTGCAGCAATACTTCGGAAGCCTTCGGCATCGGCGCCTGCAGCCCGGCGGTGAAGAAGGTCATGCCGCTCTCGCTGCCGGAGGCTCCGCCATTGGCGGCCATCGTGGTGTCTGCGTCCTCGTCGGTGGCGGGCCGCTTGCGCTTGCCGTTGCACATCTCGTCGCGCAGGTTCGGCGGTGTCGCATCGATCGGAGCCAGGCTCTCCACCGTGCCCATCGAGGGCCGCAGCCACGACAGGCCGGCATTGCCGAATCCGCGTTCCAGCAATTGCGCCGCGCGCACGGCGCGTGCCGATCCGGACGACGAGCCGAGCACGACCGCGATCAGCCGCTTGCCGCCGCGCGTGGCCGAGGCCACGAGATTGTAGCCGGAGGCGCAGATGAAGCCGGTCTTGAAGCCGTCGGCCCCGGGATAGTGGCCGATCAGCTTGTTGAAATTGTTGGTGACCCGGCGGCCGAAGCGGATCGCCGGGATGTGCATGAAGTATTCGTACTCGGGCAGGTCGCGGATCACGGCGCGGGCGAGGATCGCAAGGTCGCGCGCCGAGGTGATCTGGCCGTCCGCGGGCAGGCCGTTCGGATTGACGTAGCTCGACTGCGTCATGCCGAGCCGCTGCGCGGTCTGGTTCATCATCGCGGAGAAGCCGTCGATCGAGCCGCCGACACCTTCGGCGAGCACCACCGCCATGTCGTTGGCGGACTTCACCATCATCATGGCGAGCGCGTTCTCGACGGTGACCTGGGTGCCCGGCTTGAAACCCATCTTGGAGGGCGACTGCGAAGCGGCGACCGGCGACACCGTCAATGTCTGTTCGAGCGTGAGGCGTCCTTCCTTGACCGCCTTCAGCGTCACATAGGCGGTCATGATCTTGGTGACGGAAGCCGGATACCACGGCATGGTCGCATTGTCGGCCTGCAGCACACGGCCGGTGTCGGCCTCGATCACGAGCCAGGCCTCGGCCCGCGCGGCACTCGACAAGGTCACGGCGCACGCGGCAATGGCAATGAATTTCAGCGGCGAGCTGCCGCACAGCGAACGAATGAATTGCACAATCCGAGTTCCGGTCCTTTGAGAACCCGCCTCGATGTCAGGAGGAGGTCCTTGAATGTGACGTACGGGCTTCAAGCGTGTCCGGCGCCGCAATTTGTGGCCGAGGGCAACCTATACCGGGCCGCCCTTTGAGAACAGAGGCTTACCCGCGTAATTCGTGGATGAAATGGGCGCAATTTCGGCGGGCTTAGCCGGTAATTTTGCGGCTGTCGGCCTGGGGCGCTGCAACGGCAACCCGGGCCTGTTCCTGCACCATGAACTGGGCCCGCGCGAGCTCCGCGAAACGGCCGCCTTTGGCGACGAGTTCATCGAAAGTTCCGCTCTCGATCACGCGCCCGTTGTCGAACACGAGGATTCGCGTGGCATTGCGGATGGTGGAAAGCCGGTGCGCGATCACGAAGGTGGTGCGGCCTTTCATCACCTCGTCCAGCGCCGCGTTGACCTTGGCCTCGGTTACCGCATCGAGCGCGCTCGTCGCCTCGTCGAGGATCAGGATCGGCGGATCCTTCAAGAGCGCGCGGGCGATCGACAGCCGCTGGCGCTCGCCGCCCGACAGCATGCGGCCGCGCTCGCCGGCATGGGTGTCGAATTTCTTGTCGGCGCGCTCGATGAATTCCAGCGCCTGCGCCCGCGAGGCCGCCAGCCGCAGTTCCTCGTCCGTCGCGTCGGGTTTGCCCACGCGCAGGTTCTCGGCGATCGAGCGGTTGAACAGCAGCGCTTCCTGGAACACTACGCCGATATTCCGCCGCAGCGCGGTCAGCTTCAGCGCGCGGATATCCATGCCGTCGATCTTGATGATGCCGGATTGCGGATCGAAGGCGCGGTGCAGCAGCGCGATCGCGGTCGATTTGCCGGCGCCGGTCGGGCCCACCAGCGCAATGGTCTGGCCGGGCAGGGCGGAGAAGGAGAGGTCCTCGATCGCCGGCCGCTTGCCGTCATAGGAGAACGAGACATCGTCGAACTCGACGAGGCCGGAAAGCCGGCTGGCGTCCACCGCGCCCGGACGGTCGCGCACCGCCGGCACCGCATCGAGCACGTCGAAGAACTGCTGCAGCCGCGGCGCCTCCATGAACACGTTGTTGATGAAGCTCACCACCTGCTCCAGCTTCTGGATCAGCATGGTGGCGAAGGAGACGAACATCACGATCTCGCCGACCGTGACGAGGCCCTTGCCGTGCAGCGCGATGCCGACGGTGAAGATCGCCAGCACGGTGATGGTGGTGGAGGCGCGGGTGATGACGGTGACCAGCGCCCACCACGACAGCACGGGCATCTGCGCGGCCAGCAGTTTGTCGACGACGAAGCGCAGCCCCTGCACCTCGGAATCGATGCGCACGAAGCTCTGCACCAGTGCGACGTTGCCGAGCGCGTCGGAAGCGCGCGCGGAGAGGTCGCTGTATTGCTCCTCGACCTGCATCTGCATGCCGTAGGTCTTGCGCACCACGAACGTGGTCAGGATGGTGAAGACGACGCAGAGCGCGAACAGCAGGATCGCCAGCTGCCAGTTGATGTAGAACGACAGCGGCAGCAGCACCACGACCGACAGGATCGCGGCAAAATGCTCGCGGAAGAAGCCGAGCCACAGCCGCCACAGCGCATCGGTGCCGCTGAGCATCGTCTTCATCAGCGTTCCGGAATGGGTGCCGGTGTGGAAGATCAGCGGCAGCTGCAGGATGTGCTCGAAGTAGTCGGTCAGCACCGCCTGGCGCTGGCGATGCGCCAGCTTGTCGGCATGCAGCGCCACCGCGGCGCTGCAGGCGATGGTGAACAGCCCGAACGCCACCCATGCCGCCAGCAGCGGCCACGGCGAAGCGGTGGCGAACATTCCGGTGGCCGGCCGCCCCGACATCACGTCGATAATCTTGCCGAACAGCACCGGTTCGGCGAACTGCGCGGCGGCCAGCAGCAGGTTCGCCACCGCGAGGATCCAGCCGAGTCGCGCCTCCTTGCCGAGCAGTTCGAGCACGCGGGTATAGAGGCGGAGCATGGACATGCGGCGGGAACTCGAAAGGCGAAACCGAAGTTCCCTATTCTAAGCCGGGATCAGCGGGCGCGACTACCCAATTTGCGCGGCCCGACCGTGACGGACGGGGGTCAATTGATCAGCCGCCCGTTCAGCGGCGGCAGATAGCTGCCGTCGAAAATATCCGACGCCGTCGGCCGCTTGTGGAACTTGAAGTCCTCGGCGATCTGGTCGATCGACTTCTCGAACCGTGCCGTGTCGATGCCGCCGAGCCCGTTGCGCCGCACCTCCGGTGTGAGCACGTTGTCGCGCAGGATCGTGCTGAACCGCTCGATCTCCAGGTTGTACGAGCCGCCCTCCATTTTGCCCACGACCTGCTCGATGGCGAGAGTAGGCTGCCTGATCGCAAGATTGAGGCCGCCGATGACCGCGCGGACGAATCCCTTCACCGCTTCCGGCTTCGCCGCGGCAAAGGCCGGATTGACGATGATGGAATAGCCGTAGACCTCGCTGCCGTAGTCGGCGAAGCGGAGCAGAACGAGGTCGTCGGCCGGCACGCCGCGATCCCGCAAGTTGAGCGCCGACAGGAACGAGGAACCCGTGACTGCATCGACCTGGCCGGCCGAGAGCATCGGCTCGCGCACCGCCGGGCTGATGGCGCTCTGCTTGACGGAGGAAAGCTTGATGCCGTTGAGACGGGCCACTGCCGGCCACAGCTTTGCGGCCGGGTCGCCCTCGACCACGCCGAGGCTCTTGCCCGCGAGATCGGCCAGGGTCTGAATGCCGCGGCTCTTGCGCGCAATGACGGAATAGCCGGCCTTGTCGAACAGCACGAACACCGCCTTGGCATGCGGCGCATCCGGCTTCTCCTTGTCGAGATGGCGGATCAGGGCGTTGATGTCGACCAGCGCCAGTTCGCTTGCACCGGAGGTCACACGCGCGATCGCGTCCTGGGTGGAGGTGCCCGCGCTGACGGTGACGGCGAGGCCTTCGGCGCTGAAGAGCCCGCTCGACTGTGCCGTCAGAAAGGGGGCTGCCACCGCGTCGATCGGCCGGTCGAGGGAGAACTGGACCGCCACCGGGTCCGCAGCGTGCGCCGGCGGGCACACGCCGCCGCCGAAGGCCGCCAACAAGGCCAGGATGACGCGGAATGTGTTGGTCCGGTTTGCACGCATCGAGACAGAACCACGGGCCGGCAATGGCAATATCGCCATCGGTCATGATCGCCATCGGTCATGCAAGATTCATGACGCCGATGTAACACCCGCTATTGTCCCCATTTAGTCTGAACCGGGGATGAGTGCCATGATTTCGTCACCGGTTGTTCAGCTTGCATTCGGGTTCGGGAACCCAATATCGGTCGCGTGGTTAAGAAGAGGACAGTCTGCTGTCAGGCCGTCTGCCACGGAGGACGTGAAAATGTTCGCGTATAAGGGCTTCGTTTCCCATCTGGGCCGCACGGCCATGATTGCCGGCGTTGCGGCCACGGTGCTGACCTCGGTCGGGCCGACGGCAGCGGTTGCCGCGCCCGCAGCAAAGGAGAAGGGACTGACGGCTTCCGCCGGCACCAGCAGCGCCACTGATTTCAGCGCTCGTCGCCGCTACTACAGGGCGCGCTACTATCGTGGCGGCCCGGCGGCCGCCGCGCTGTTTGCGGGCGTCGTCGGCACCGGGCTTGCGATCGCCGCCGCCAATGCGCGGCGCGACTATTACTATGATTCCTACGGCGGCTATTACGGCGGCCCGCCCGTCTATTATGCTCCGCAGCCCCGCTATTATGGCGGCTACGGCCATGGCGGCTACGGCTATGGCAGCTACGGCCATGGCGGCTACGGCGCCTATCCCCCCAATTATGGTGCGTACCGCGGAGGGATGGGGCCGCCCCCCTAGGAGGCCGGTAACCAAGATTGCCGAAAGTAACTCCGCCGGCCGCTCTGGCCGGCGGAAAATTTCGCTTTTGAAGCCGTATGTTAACGCGTTTGCCGGCGCTTTCGACTAGGTTGGGGCCATGAGTGATTCGCTCGAACGGCTCTATCTTGCTGTCATCGCGGCCAAGGATCTCGATCCTGCCACGTCGCGCACGGCCAAGCTGTTTCAGCGCGGCCCTTCCAAGATGGCCAAGAAGCTCGCCGAGGAAGCCATCGAGGTCGTCATCGATGCCGTGAACGGCAATGCCGATGCGGTCATCCGCGAGAGCGCCGATCTCCTCTACAACCTGACCGTTCTCTGGGCCTCGGCCGGCGTGCGGCCGGAAGACGTCTGGCGCGAAATGCAGCGCCGCGAGGGGCTGCTCGGGATCGCCGAGAAGATGCCGAAGTCTGCGGTCAAATTGCCCAAGGCCGCCGCAGCGCCGGCCACAGGGCGGCGAATTGTCGCGTTGGAAGGCCGAAATTACCGCAAGCGGCACTGATTCCTTCGTTTTTCGGCAAATCCCGGCATGGACAAATCGGCGCCATGATGGTTCATCGCGCCCCATGCTGAAGCGAATTTACGATTGGTGCATTGCCGCCGCCGACAAGCCCTATGCACTCTGGATCATGGCGGCGGTTTCTTTTGCGGAGAGTTCGTTCTTCCCGATCCCGCCCGACGTGATGCTGCTGCCGATGTCGCTGGCACGGCCGCAACGCGCGTGGTTCTTCGCCGCCATCTGCACCGTCTCCTCCGTCGCCGGCGGCCTGGTCGGCTACGGCATCGGCGCGCTGCTCTACGACTCGCTCGGGCAGTGGCTGATGCACATCTACAATCTCACTGACAAGGTAGAGACCTTCCGCCAGTCCTACGCCGAATGGGGCGCCGTCATCATCCTGCTCAAGGGACTCACGCCGATCCCCTACAAGCTCGTCACCATCACCTCGGGCTTTGCCGGCTACAACATCTGGCTGTTCATCCTGTGCTCGATCGTCGCGCGCGGCGGCCGCTTCTTCGTGCTCGCAGTGGTTCTCAACCGCTATGGCGACTTCATTCGCAAGGAACTGGAGAAGCGGCTGACCGCTTACGTCATATTCGGCGCTATCGTTCTCGTTGCGGGTTTCTATATCGCCTATCGACTGGTCTGAAGAGGCTGCCATCGAGGGCCCAGCCGGGCTCACCATGGAGCAATTCGTCGCCTTGCTGTGACAACGAGTTGCTACGGCGGCGGTGCCTGGCGTAATGCTGACATCGATTGGCGGGTAACAGCGCTCGCTCCCGCCCGGCCCGCGGGGGCTCGCGATTTCTGGCGGTCGAATGCACGGTTGGACGGATCATCGTTCCGCGGTTTGCGCCATCGGCGCCGCATTTGCGCTGTCCATGACCTTGATCGCAGGCCCGGCTTTGCCGCAAGCCGCGGCACCTCCGCTCGGCGTGCAATCGCCCTCGCCGCAATCTGCCTCGCCGCCGCAACCGCAGCAGCCGCCGGCGCCTGAGCCTGCGGCGCCCCCGCGCGAGGAAAATCCCGGCCTGATCAACGAGCTCGGAAAGCTCTGGGACAAGCTGCCGAAGATCAAGAGCCCTTCGGAGACGATCGAGGATATCAAGGGCGCCGGCGAGAGCCTGACCAATCTGGCAAGGCCTGCGATGATGGTGACGGGGCGCATGGCCTGCGCGGTGTCGGCCAATGGCGCGGCGGATTGCAAGGCCGGGGCCGACAGGTTGTGCCAGAGCAAGGGCTACAAGGAGGGCAAGAGCCTCGATACCGATGCGGTCGAGAAATGCTCGCCAAAGGTCTTCATTCCCGGACGCCAGCGCCAGCCCGGCGACTGCAAGACCGAAAACTATGTCATCAAGGCGCTGTGCCAGTAGCCAAAGGCTGACACCGCGCGTCACCCCCAGCAGCAAGGCAAGGAGCGCCCATGAGCCGGATCGAACAGGATTTTCTCGGCACACGCGAGATCAGCGACGACATCTATTACGGCGTCCAGACCATCCGCGGCAAAGAGAATTTTCACATCACCGGCATCCCGATGAGCCAGGAGCCGTATTTCGTGAAGGCGCTCGGCTATGTGAAGAAGGCCGCCGCCATGGCCAATCGCGATCTCGGCGCGCTCGATGCCAGGGTCGCCGATGCCATCATCGTCGGGTGTGACCGCATCATCGCCGGCGACATGATGGACCAGTTCGTCACGGATTTCATCCAGGGCGGCGCCGGCACTTCGACCAACATGAACGCCAACGAGGTCATCGCCAATCTCGCGCTGGAATCGCTCGGCTTCAGGAAGGGCGACTACCAGGAGGTCAGCCCGAACGACCACGTCAACTACGGGCAGTCGACCAACGACACCTATCCGACCGCCTTTCGGCTCGCCCTGATCCTGCGGCTCGACAGCTACATCACGGCGCTGCGCCGGCTGCAGGATGCCTTCTTCGCCAAGGGCCGCGAGTTCGACCGCGTCCTGAAGATGGGCCGCACCCATCTGCAGGACGCCGTGCCGATGTCGCTCGGCGCCGAATTCCGCGGCTGGGGCACGACGATCGGCGAGGAGGTCGACCGCATCACCGAGGCCCGCGCGCTGTTGCGCGAGGTCAATCTCGGCGCGACCGCCATCGGCACGTCGGTCACGGCAGCGCCGGGCTATCCCAAGGCCGCGGTGCGCCATCTCAGCGCGCTGACCGGCGTCGAGTTCATCCTCGCCGGCGACCTCGTGGAGGCGACCTCCGACACCGGCGCCTATGTGCAGCTCTCCGGCGTGCTGAAACGCACGGCGAGCAAGCTGACGAAAATCTGCAACGACATCCGGCTGCTCGCCTCGGGCCCGCGCTGCGGCTTCAACGAGATCAACCTGCCGCAGCTGCAGCCGGGCTCCTCGATCATGCCGGGCAAGGTCAATCCGGTGATTCCGGAGGTCGTCAACCAGACCAGCTTCCTGGTGATCGGCCTCGACACCACGGTGACGCTGGCGGCCTCCGCCGGCCAGCTCCAGCTCAATGTGATGGAGCCGGTGATCTCGTTCGCGCTGTTCTTCTCCATCCACACCATGGAGCGTGCGGTCAACAGCCTGCGCGAGAACTGCATCGTCGGCATCACCGCCAATGACGAGCACACCCGCAACATGGTGCTGAACTCGCTCGGCATCGTCACCGTGCTGAAACCGCTGCTCGGCTACAAGCAATGCGCCGAGATCGCGCGCGAGGGTTACACGCAAGGCAAGTCGCTGCATCAGATCGTGGTGCTCGAACGGAAATTGCTCACCCAGGAAAAATGGGACGAGATGTTCTCCTTCGAGCGGCTGATCAATCCCGATCTGCTGCAATAAGACATAGGCCGATTCCGCCGGCCGGGACGCGCCTTGTGGATATTCCCGCCGGATGCAGCCGTCCGGCGGTTGAATATTCCGCCGGCCCGCCGCGCATGGCAGCGTGCAAACGCAATACTTGACACTGGAAAGATAGCCCTGTTGGTATGACGGGCTTCATCCAACATGCCGCCTCAATAGGGATCGTCTCTCAATGTCCATGCCTGCGCTGTTCAAGGGCCGCCTGTCGGTACCGGTGATCGGATCGCCATTGTTCATCATCTCCGTGCCCGACCTCGTCATCGCCCAGTGCAAGGCCGGCGTGGTCGGCTCGTTTCCGGCGCTGAACGCACGGCCCGCCGCGCTGCTCGACGAATGGATCGCGCGGATCAAGGAAGAGCTCGCCGCCTGGGACAAGGCCAACCCGAACCGCCTGTCCGCGCCGTTCGCGGTGAACCAGATCGTCCACAAGTCCAACAACCGTCTCGATCAGGACATGGCGGTCTGCGAGAAGTACAAGGTGCCGATGCTGATCACCTCGCTCGGAGCGCGCGAGGATCTGAACCGAGCCGCGCATGATTGGGGCGGCATCGTCTTTCACGATGTCATCAACCAGAGATTCGCCCACAAGGCGATCGAGAAGGGCGCCGACGGCCTGATCCTGGTCGCGGCCGGCGCCGGCGGCCACGCCGGCACCATCTCGCCGCTGGCTTTCGTTGAGGAAACGCGCGCCTGGTTCGACGGCCCGATCGCGCTGTCGGGCGCCATCGCCAACGGCCGCGCCATCCGCGCGGCGCGCATCCTCGGCGCCGACTTCGCCTATATCGGCTCGGCCTTCATCGCCACGAAGGAGGCCAATGCGGTCGAGGCTTACAAGGAGATGATCACGGCCTCGTCGGCGGAAGACATCATCTATTCGAACCTGTTCACCGGCGTGCATGGCAACTACCTGAAGCCGTCGATTGTCAGGGCCGGCCTCAACCCCGACGAGCTGCCGACATCCGATCCCACCAAGATGAACTTCGGCACCGATGCTTCCGGCGAGCGCGCCAAGCCGAAGGCCTGGAAGGAGATCTGGGGCAGCGGCCAGGGTATCGGCGGCATCGGCAAGGTCGTGCCCGCCGCCGAACTGATCGCGCGCTTCAAGAAGGAATACGACGAAGCCGTCGACCCGGCGCTGGCGTAAGGCCGCGTCCGCTTGTTCCGCTTCACCTCTCCCCCTGTGGGAGAGGTCGAATTGCATCGCAGATGCAATTCGGGTGAGGGGTCTCTTTCCATGGAGGGACCGTAACCCTCACGTGGCCGCAAAAACGTCTCGTACGCACACCTAGCTGAGGTGTCGAGCGCGTTCTTCTGCTATTACGAATCGGCCATCGAGGGTGAAGACAGACACTTATCGCGCCTCATCGTGACTTCCTAAATCGCTCAATCAAATGAAAATTGACTAGGGGTTACTGGACCTTAGCTGAACAAGCGTGGCCAAGGATGGACGGTATTGGTCTCGTCTCACAGCAAATATCTGGATCCAATCCGCGAGGCTTGCTCCCCTCCCGCTTGGCTTGTAGCATACAACTTTTGCAAGCTCGCGGCGGGGTAGAGATGCAATTGTCCTTTATTTGCGATAACAGCGCGGATGCTAGCGCTTTGGCTCAGGAACTAGAGTTCCTTCTACGTCAAGATGGCGTGCCAGCGAAGGCCCTTTCGCTAGGGCGATCGTCTTCTGAAAACATGGATATCGGAAGTGTGTTGTGGTTCAGCGTCGAGACTGCTGCACATATCCTTGGGCCCATCGCTTCCATCGCTTCATTCGCGAAATGCGTATATGAGATTGCAGGAAAATATAATCGCGGAGTGGTGATCAAAGACCAAGACCGCACCGTAACGATTCTTGCTTCTGAAATTGATAGAAAACGCATCGAAGCCGCTTTGGGTACGCAAGCTTAACATGAAAGGACCTAGCGTGAGGCGCAAATGCGTAGGTTGGGCGTCATCATCTTCGGGGCAGGTATCTTTGATTTCCACAGCGATCTTAATAATCCGAGTTTTGTAAGTTCCGCTAGGGAATTCAAGAAAACCATCGCTGAAACCAAGATCGCTACAGAATGCGAGACAGAAACGCTCGATCTGTACAATAAGCCATTGTCAGTTAGTGAAACGCACGACAAGGTCTTAGATTTCGTCGGCAAAGAGTTTGATGATATCATTGTCTATTATTGCGGTCACGGCGATGTTGGACTTCGGGAGGGCGACTACGGCGTATTTCTTCGGAAAAGCAATCGAGAACGTCGACACACGTTGATCAATGTTCCCACTCTAATAAAGAGCGTTAAGCGCGCCGCATACAGGAAGAGAGTCTATTTCATTATTGACGCCTGCTATGCGGGATCGGCCGTCGGCGAGATGGAGACGATGGACGTGGGAGGCGCTGAAACGTTAATAAGCAGACGTCTGCTTGAGACAGTCCACGACAATGGTCGCGGAACAGCGGTTCTCGCGGCCTCGAGCAGATTCGGAGTAGCGCTAGCAAAGTCCGAAGACCGGTTGACGCTTTTCACGGGAGCATTCATTCGGTGTCTCAAGGAAGGTGTCGTACAAAAAAAGGAAGTGCAAGCGCTATCCTGGCTAGATGTGAAGGACGAAGTTGTCCGAATTATACAGGATCGCTTAGGAGCTGATGCGCCAATTCCTACCCTAATGTCCTATAGCGATTCGGCTAGTGACATCACGCGGACGCCTTTCTTTATGAATCGCGCATTCGTGCCAAACATAGATGGCGGCAAAGATGGTCGCTGGATAAACTTGGATGATCGAGTAACGGAGCACTTATATTGGAAGAGCATATCGGAAGACTCGCCTTCCTTCGTGCTTGAGGACTTTCTCGGCAAGTTTCCCAACGGGATATTTTCAAAGCCTGCTCGTGCATTTCTGTTGAAGCAGATTAGTCGATTAGATGAAAAAGGTCTCGCAGACTACTTGGTGGATCATCCGAGTTCAGGGATCATCGAAACGGTCGCACTTCATTTGGCCGATTTGACGTGGAGACGGATTCTAGAGCTAAAGGATGTCGCTGAGTATGAACGTTTCATTCAGAGATTTCCAAAGAGCCCGAAAGCAGCAGAGGCGAGACTGCAAATAGATCGTCTCAAGAGGACACCTCCAAGTGGTAAGCTCACCGCCGAGGACAAACCCAAAGCGAGCGACGCGGCAGACGACTTAATTGGTGCTGACATCAAGGCCGCGCCGGCCGCACATGATGTGTTGTCAATCATCTCTCCTGTCGCCCATGCGGCGGAACAGCCTTCCACAGCCGACAAGTCACATGAAGGCATAAGTCGATTCGTTTACCGTGGCGGCGTCTTGATAACGGCGGCTGTTGTCGTAGTCGCGGCCATTATGATTGGAATCTATTACGACAGAACCACTGAGATCGAGAGGAGTACGCGGGAGCTGAACGCCGCTGGTAGCGATATAGCTCAACTACAGAGTTTTGTTGACTGGTGTAAAGCTACCACATGCCCGGTGCTTGAAAGCGCCACTGGGCGGCTGGAGAGAATGCGCGTCGCCGAAGCAACGGCACGCGAGCAAAAGTTCCGTACCGATTTGGCTGCGGCCGGGGACGACCTCGACAAGCTTAGGATGATCGTCAACGAATGCCAGAAGGTATCTTGTGCTGTGCTGAGCGATGCGAATCGCAAACTAGCCGCGGCGGAAGCCGCTGCTCGCGATCAGCAATTCCGGCGCGAGCTGGCTGCGGCGGGCGATGACGTTGAGAAGCTGAAAAAGCTGCTCAGCGACTGTCAAAAGACCTCTTGCGCTGCGCTGAGCGATGTAAGCCGCCGACTAGTGGCCGCCCAAACTGTTGCCGAAGCAACGGCACGCGAGCAAAAGTTCCGTACCGATTTGGCTGCGGCCGGGGACGACCTCGACAAGCTTAGGATGATCGTCAACGAATGCCAGAAGGTATCTTGTGCTGTGCTGAGCGATGCAAATCGCAAACTAGCCGCGGCGGAGACCGCTGCTCGCGATCAGCAATTCCGGCGCGAGCTGGCTGCGGCGGGCGATGACATCGATAAGCTGCGGAAGATTGTCGCGGGTTGTCAGAGGGCCTTCTGTACCGCGCTAACCGAGGCCAGAAACCGCCTGACTGCTGCTGAGGCTATTGCCGAGGCGGCGACTCGCGAACAACAGTTTCGTAATGATTTGATCGTGGCGGGAAGTGACCTTGATAAATTGAGGCGGATTGTGAGCGAATGTCAAAAGGTTGCCTGTGCGGTGCTTTATGATGCCACTCGGCGTCTAGCTGAAGCTCAGGCTACCGCTGCATTGGCGGCGCGTGAACAGAGATTTCGCAACGACCTCGCAGAGGTGGGAAACGACATTGAAAAGTTAACAAGAATTGTGGGCGAATGTCAGAAGGTGTCCTGTTCGGCACTGCAAGAAGCAACCAATCGCCTCAACAAGGCTAAGGAGCAACGCCCTCCCTTACAGTTCACTTTGAACCTCAACTACGACATGTATGGAGGCGATATCGAGTTCAGAGGTGACGATGGCAGTATGGTCAAATTTATCAAGACAGACTCGGCAACCTGCCTCGCTCGCTGTCGTTCCACTCACGAGTGCGTCGCGTTTGTCTTCGATAAATGGAATAGCGCGTGTTATCTGAAGAGGCAGCTGTCCATGCTGACCCAAACACCTCGTTCCGACGCTTCATTGCGGAGCGATCAGAAACCATTGTTCGAAACTGCGAAGCCGCATACCTGTCCATATCCAAATAGTTCAATGCGTGGGAATTCGATCCGCGTTTTTCGCGCGCAATCAGTAGAATTCTGCAGACGAGAATGTGAAGGTGAAAGCAAGTGCGTAGCATATACTTTCAAAAAGCGAGAAGGTGAGTGCACATTCTTTAATAGCGTACTCGATAGAACCAAATCTGATCCGGCCGCCGACAGTGGCGAGCGGACGCAGAATCAAAATCCCTGCTAGGTCTCGTAAGCCCACAAGGGCGAAAAGCCCAATTGACCTTTGGGTGGGTCCGATTAGGTCCGGTCTCGACCTAACAAAGTTGGCCTTCGGACTACGAAACCGGAAGCCTTCACCCTTTCAGTCGCAGACTGACAGCAATAGGACGCGCCTTTTCCATTTTCTAGCATCCGGGCCTTGCTCGAAAGAAATTCGATAAATTTCTTTCCCGGTTTCGTAAATTTCATCGGCCGTAACTTTGGCGGGCAGGCGCGATCCATCGGCGAGAGCGACGGCGATCTCTCCAGAAAAGTATCGTTCCGATTCCATTGCAGCTCTATGGCCTGGGATTTGGAATATACGGCACAACACCCGTAAAGTCGTTGCCCGCGCGGCGTGCCGCAAAAAGAAAATGCCCGGCAAAGAGCCGGGCATTTCTGTCTGAAGGCAAGCGGCGCCGACTTATTCCAGCTCGATCGCCTGATACTTGCCTCGTTCGTCGATCGCCGTGCCCCAGATCTTGTGCGAGGCCTGGTGTTCGGCGCGGCCGAAGCCGAGCTTGGCGCCGAGACCAAGGTCGAGTTCACGCATGGCTTCCAGCGTGTCGACCAGCTTCTCGGTGTCGAGCTGCGGGCCGGCTTTCCTGAGCCCCTGGATCAGGACACTGGCGGCCACATAGCCCTCGAGCGAGACATAGTCCGGTGCTTCGCCGGGGAAGTACTTGGCGAGCGCGTTCTTGTATTCGAGCACGATGCTGGAGTAGCCCGAGACCGCCGGCACCACCTGGGTGACGATGACGCCGGTGGCGTATTTCGGTCCGAGCAGCATCAGTTCGTCGGCAAGCGCCGTGGAGCCGACAAACGAGACGTTCGTGTAGGTGAGGCCCGGAATGAGATCGTGGGTCTTCTCGATGAACTTGGCGCAGGCGCGGTAGGCGCCGACCATCACGACCGCCTTGATCGGCGTCTTCTGCGCCTTCAGCGTCGCGACCGCCTCGTCGACATCAACGGTGTTGCGCTTGTAGCCGACCCGCAGGATCGTCCCGTCGTTGGCGCCCATCGTGCGGAAGGCCTTGGCGACGCCGGCATAGCCCGCATCGCCGTAGGAGTCCTGTTGCGCGAACACCGCGATCTGCTTCGGCGGAATCTTGCGTATCTTGACCAGATAGCGCACGACCGCGTCGGTTTCCTCGGCATAGCTGGCGCGATAGTTGAAGACGTAGCGATCCGGCGGATCGTTACGCAACACGTTGGCGCCCGTGAAGGCGCCGAAGAACAACATCTTCCGCTCCAGCGAATACGGGACCGCGACGACCGCGGTAGGCGTGCCGACATTGCCGATGATGCCGAACACCTGGTCCTTTTCGTAGAGCTGCTTCATCGCGTCCACGGTCCGCGTCGGCTCATAGCCGTCGTCGGCGGCGAACAGTTTCAGCATGCGGCCGTCGACGCCGCCGGCGTCGTTGACCCGGTTGAACGCGGTTTCGATGCCGAGTTTCATCTGGCGCCCGAGCTCGCGCGCGGAGCCGGAGAACGGCGCTGCCATGCCGAAGCGGATCTCGCGGTCGGTGATGCCGCGAACCGCAACGCCGGGCTGGCTGACTGTCTGGCTCGGCGTGGCGGCGGCGACCACCGATCCCGTTGCCGGCGCGGCAAGGGCCGGTGCCGGGACGGGCGCAGGTGCAGGGGCCGGGGCGGGTGCCGGGGCGGCGTTGGCCGGTGCCGGTCCGATCACGGCCGACAGGCTCGGGCCGGCAACCGACCGTTCCAGATCGGCGAGCTGCCGGTCGGCCGACCGGCAATCGGTCTTGCCGACGGCCACTGCCGTGCGTCCCTCGGTGACGCCGCGATCGAGCGCCTGCGTCAGGTCGTTGCGTTCCGCCTCGTTGGTGGAGGCTTCCCTGATGACGGAGGTGAACTTGTCGACCACCGTCTGCACGCGAGGCCTTGCGATGTCCTTGCAGGTCAGCGCCGAACCCACCACCGCGCCGACGCGGGTGGCGAGGTCGCGCAGCACCTCGATCTTGTCTCCCGGCGCTGCGTTGGCGGGACCGGCAAGCAGCGCGCCGATCAGCAGCGCGGCGTGGAACGGGGGACTGTACCTCCAATGCGTGACCGGCCGAAACCGGCGTTGCGGCATCTTCATCTTTGCCCCCTTTCGGGTCGTGTTTGGTTCAAGGTTCAAGGTTCAGCGCTTTCGATCGGTGCTTCAGTTCTTGTCCTGCGCTTCCGCAGGCTTGTTCTGCCATTGCATGAACTGCTTCAGCAGCGCTTCCGACTCTTCGTGGCTTGCCGGCGCACTGCTCTCGGCCGGGGCCGTGATCGTCTGCAACTCGGTCGAAAGCTGCGGCTCCTGAGGCTTTGCCGCGACCGGTTCGGATTTCGCGATCGCAGCCTTCATGGAATTGATCACGTCGGCGGCCGTGTGATCGCCGCTCGGCTGCTGCTGCAGCGAGGGGATGACGATGACGAACAGCAGCGCAACGAATGCGGCCGCGCCGACCGCGGCTGCGAAGCGGCCGACGACGCCCAGAATGCCCGCGCGGTCGAGTTCCGCCGGCTCCTCGACGGCTTCGGGATCGAGCGGGTGCCGGAGCGACGTGCGGACCGCGTCCTCGAGCTGGGCCTCGACCGTCGTGTCGGTGATGGAGGTCGCGGGCGGCCGATAGGACCGGGTCTCGCCGAGCCTCGGCAGGCGCGTCTGGTCGCCGTCGCGCGGCGCGCGCGGTGCGTAATAGGCCGGATCGTTGGGGCTCAATGGAGCTTTTTGGTCGATTGTCGCGTTCATACTCTACTCCTCTGACGCGTGACTCTTACTCTTTCATCGAACGGGTAGATAAAATTCTCGCCTGCGCGCCTTCGCGCACCGGCGACCTGCCGACGTCCTGATCGATCTGAAAACCCGGAATGAAGAAGTTGAATCAAAACGGCGCCGGGAACCGACACATCGCCCGACGGATTTGCTCTCAAGGTCCGGGACAACTCCCGTAACCGTGGCTCACAGCTCCCCATTGCCCATCCCCTGGCAAGAGCGCGTCTGACGCAGGCTCCAGAAGCCTCCAGGAGCCTTCAGAAGCCGGCGTCACCGGACTGTGATGGAACACGCGCTGGACAATAGTGTGCCGAGATCGCGGCAAATTCGCGTCGAGTTGTTGCGGGGCGGCAATCGCCGGCCACCGGCAGCCACCCCCTCCCACGTCCAATCCGGCGGCGGAGGCGCCGGTCGGCGCCGAAGTCCCGACTTCTTGTGGGAAAACAATGGCCTCCGAGATGCCCGAATGCCGCCACAGGGCATTAAGCTTTCATTAACCACGCCGCTCGATTGGTAAACCATTCACTAAGAAAGGTCGACTCGAGCCATGGACGCTGACGTTGAGCCCACCCGCCAACTGGTTCGTCTGCGAGGCCGTTCCTACCTCGCTTTCGTGTTCTCCCCGATCGTGCCGATCATGCAATGGCTGGAGGACATCGATGCGACGCTGCAGCGCTCGCCCGGCTTCTTTGTCGGCAAGCCCGTGGTGCTCGATCTGTCCACCCTCGATCTCTCGGGCTCCGCCATTTCCCATCTCGTGATGAGCCTCGAGAAGCGTTCGATCCGCGTGCTCGGCATCGAGGGCTGCGACGGCTCGCGGCTGACCCAGAACCTGCCGCCGCTGCTCACTGGCGGCCGCCACGCGCCGGTCCAGCAGGTCGAGCCGGAAAAGCCCGAGGTCAAGCCGCCGCCAAGCTCGCTGCTGCTCGACTGCCCCGTGCGCTCCGGCCAGTCGATCGTGTTTCCCGACGGCGACGTCACGGTGGTGGGTTCGGTCGCCTCTGGCGCGGAAATCGTCGCCGGCGGCTCGATCCACGTCTACGGCACGCTGCGCGGCCGCGCGATGGCCGGCATCAACGGCAATTCGTCGGCGCGGATCTATTGCCACAGGATGGAAGCCGAACTGCTCGCGATCGACGGTTATTACCAGACCGCGGAAGAAATTCCCGATGCGCTGCGTGACAAGCCGGTGCAGGCATTGCTTGACGGCCAGGTCATGCGGATCGCCCCGCTTAGTTGAGTTGCTCATTTTAACAGTATGGAGGGTTAGATGGCGAAGGTTCTGGTTGTGACGTCGGGCAAGGGCGGGGTGGGAAAGACCACGACCACGGCTGCCGTTGGCGCGGCGCTGGCGCAAAACGGCAAGAAGGTCGTGGTCGTCGATTTCGACGTCGGGCTGCGCAATCTCGATCTCGTCATGGGCGCGGAACGGCGGGTGGTGTTCGATCTCATCAACGTCGTGCAGGGCATAGCCAAGCTGCCGCAGGCGCTGATCCGCGACAAGCGGCTGGAAAATCTCTGGCTGCTGCCGGCTTCGCAAACCCGCGACAAGGATGCGCTGACCGAACAGGGCGTCGATCGCGTCATCGCCGAGCTGCGCGAGACGTTCGACTGGATCATCTGCGACAGCCCGGCCGGCATCGAGCGCGGCGCCACGCTCGCCATGCGCTTTGCGGACGAGGCGATCATCGTCACCAATCCGGAAGTTTCTTCCGTGCGCGATTCCGACCGCATCATCGGCATGCTCGACGCCAAGACGGTCAAGGCCGAGAAAGGCGAACGGGTGGAGAAGCATGTCCTGATCACCCGTTACGATGCCGCGCGCGCCTCGCGCGGCGAGATGCTGTCGATCGAGGATGTGCTCGAGATCCTGGCGACGCCTCTGCTCGGCATCGTGCCGGAAAGCCAGGACGTGCTGCGCGCCTCGAATGTCGGCTCGCCCGTCACGCTGAACAATCCCAACAGTTCGCCGGCGCGCGCCTATCTCGACGCCACGCGCCGCCTGCTGGGGGAGACCGTCGAGATGACCGTGCCGGCCGACCGCGTCGGCCTGATGAACCGCCTGCTGGGACGGAGGGCTGCATGAGCGTGAGATTGTTGCGGCTGTTCTCGCGTCCCGAGGCGCCGGTGCCGGCGACGGCTACCGTCGCGCGGGAGCGGTTGCAGATCCTGCTGGCGCACGAGCGGGGGTTGCTCGGCCAGCAGCCGGATCTGCTGTCGAAACTACGGGAGGAAATCCTCGCTGCGGTATCGCGCCATGTTGCGCTCGACCCCGACAAGGTTATTGTCCGGATGGAACGGGGAAAGAACGTCTCGACTCTCGAGGTCGATATCGAGCTCCCCAACGGGCTCGAACCGGCGCTCGCGGCCGCGGGCTGAACCGAAACCTGCCTCGCCGCGAACATGTAGTCCTCATTTGACGGAAGCCATTTTTCGCGTCGACGGCCCGACGGCCGTCACCAGCCCCCATGCCGCCGGCCCCTGGGATCCGAACATGCAGCATGGCGGGGCTCCCGCCTCGCTCGCGGTGTGGGCCGCCGAGCGTATCGCGACGCCGGCGCCGATGCAGGTCGCCCGCGCCACCATCGACCTGATGCGTCCGGTGCCGGTGGCGCCGTTGACGATCGAGACCGAGGTGCTGCGCGAGGGCCGCAAGATCCAGCTCTGCGCCGTCAGGCTCAAAGCGGGCGGCGTGCTCACGGTCGCCGCGACCGTGCTGAAGATCAGGCGGCAGGCCCAGCCGTTACCCGCCGACATCGTCGAGCCGCCGCTCGATATCGCCGCGCCCGAGCAATCGCGGGCCGAGCCGCAGAACAGTCCGTTCGGGCTCGGCATGACCATCCGTGCCGCGCGCGGCCGGTTCGGCGGGCCGGGACCCGGCGCGATCTGGTACCGCGTCGAGCGGCCGCTGATTGCGGGCGCCGCGGTATCGCAGGCAATGCGCGCGGTGGTCGCCTCGGATTTCTGCAACGCCTCGAGCGCGCTGGACTTCCGCCAATGGACCTTCCTCAACGCCGACCTCAGCGTCAGCATGGCGCGCGAGCCGGTCGGCGAATGGATTCTGCTCGACGCCGTCTCCTGGATCGGCCCTGACGGCGCCGGCCTCGCCATGGCGCGGCTTGCCGACACGCAGGGCTATTTCGGCCGCTGCACGCAGAGTCTCGTGATCGAGAAGCGGTAAGGCCCGGATATTCGGGACGCTCGACGGGCGCCAATCTTGGTGCAACGCCGCGTTTGACCGAAGCGATACTAATGCTCGATCACGCGCTTCAGGAAAGTCCCGGGATTGGGCTGCCTTTTGACCCAGGCGATGTTGTACTCGCCGTCGACCTTCACCCAGTACGTCCTGGTAGGCGCGTCGTCCCCCTGAAGCGAGTTGAAGGTACATGTCGCCCTTTCACGCATGACGGCGCCGACAGCGTCCTGACCTTGGTAGTCGATAACGGCGATATACTGAACCGGCGGCACACGTGCGCTTCGGATCATGGCTTCTTGGACATCTTTGGATACGGCACGTGCGGGCTCGGCGAAGAATTCGTCCCATGAGATTGTCTTCCGGGACTCTTCCACGGCAATCCGTTGATAGAGAGACGGATCCGCCAGCCGGTCCTTGGTTGCAACCTCGCAGGTCTTGACGAATTGCGAAGTAAACGGCGGGTAGCCGTGAATATACGCGTAGCGAATTCCGACAAAGCAAGCGAGCAGGAATGCCGGGACAGCGAACTTGGCGTTCATCTCCGCCTCTTGCAGGTATTTGCCGGTTTGACGGCAGCCGGGCCAAGGCCCGCACCCTGCACGGCGCCGATCAAGGAAGGCAAAATCGAAGGCGGATGATTTGACGTGCGGCCGTTACCAAGCGCTAACGATGCAGGTCTTGTCGATCGGTGCCGGTCGCCCTGGCGGCCGCACGGCTACCCCACCATCCGATCCTTGCCGGCCCAGAAACTCGCCTTCAGCACCTTCTTGTCGACCTTGCCGACGCCGGTCATCGGCAGCTGCTTGACGAACTGGATTTGCTTCGGCGCATGCGCCGCGCCCTTCCTGGCCCTGACCAGCGCAATCAGCTCTTCCGCATTCGGCCGGGCGCCCTCGCGCGCGACCACGACCGCGGTGACGGCCTCGCCCCACTTGTCGTCGGGCACGCCGACCACGGCGCACATCGCGACATCGGCGTGCTGCGTGAGCACGTCTTCCACCTCGCGCGGAAAGATGTTGAAGCCGCCGGAGACGATCATGTCCTTCTTGCGGTCGAGGATGTACATGTAGCCGCGCTCGTCGGCCTTGGCGATGTCGCCGGTGTGCAGCCAGCCGTTCTTCAGCGTCTCGGCAGTAACATCGGGCCGCTTCCAGTATTCGGCCATTACATGCGCCGCGCGCACGCAGATTTCGCCGGCCTCGCCGGTCGCGACTTCCCGGTCGTTGT
Organism: Bradyrhizobium sp.; assembly: GCA_046349015.1. Lineage (GTDB taxonomy): Bacteria > Pseudomonadota > Alphaproteobacteria > Rhizobiales > Xanthobacteraceae > Bradyrhizobium. The sequence goes on from JAXMDE010000004.1 coordinate 443,616, forward strand.
CGTCCAGGATCTTCACCTGGCAGGCCGAGATCGGAAAGCCGCAGGACAGGAACAGTTCCGGCGTCCTGGCATCGTGGTCCTTCTTGCGCAGCACGGAGACCGGATAGCATTCCGTCTGCCCGTAGAGCTGCGAGAACACCGGGCCGATCCGCTCGATGCCTTCCACCAGCCGGCTCGGCGACATCGCGGACGCGCCATAGAGCAGCAGCTCGAGCGAGGAAAGGTCGGTCTTGTCCAGCGCCGGATGATCGAGCAGCACATAGATCATGGTCGGCACGAACAGCGTGAAATTGATGCGCTCGCGCTGGATGGTGGAAAGCACCGCCTCGGGGTCGAATCCCTTCAGCATATGCACGGTGCCGCCGCGCGATAGCGTCGGCAGCACCTTGGTGCCTGCGACATGGCTGATCGGCGCCACCGTCAGATAGCTCGGCGTGTCCGGCAGCTCGAAATCGGCGAGGATGGCGCTGACGAAGCCGCCATATTCGCGATGATAGCGCAGCGCGCCCTTGGATTTGCCGGTGGTGCCGCCGGTGTAGTTGAGGGTGGAGATGTCGTCCGGGCCGGCGAAATTGCGCGCAGTCGCGTGGCCCGCGGCTTCCGCCGCCTGCAGCAGATCGGCGCCATAGGAGGCCGGGCCCATCGTGAACACGGTCTTCAGGCCTTTGGCCCTGGCGGCAAGCTCGCCGCCGCGGTCGCCGAAGGTCACGGGGTCGACGATCAGCATCTCCGCTTCCGAATCCTCGAGCTGGAACAGCTGATCGTCGAGCGAGCCGAGCGGATGCAGCCAGGTAATCGCAAGCCGCGATAATTGCGCGGCCGTGCCTGCGCACCAGGTGTCGGCGCGGTTGGCGGTGAGGAAGGCCACGCGTGTGCCCGGCGCAAAACCGAGTTTGGTGAACACGCCCTGCATCCGTCCGATCAGGTCGGTTGCGCCCTGATAGGTGATCGAGCCGCCTGGCCAGGAAAACGCCGTGCGCGAGGGATAGCGCGCCAGCGCCCGCAGGGTCTGCTCGCAGACGGACGGAAATGCGTATAGCGGATTGCTCATGGATGTTTCTCCCCGCTTCTCTTTGTATTGGGCATGCGATCATGCCAATGTCGGGCGCAACGCTAGCACAACACCACGACTGCTCAAGCCGGGACGAATACGCCTTGCCTGCAAGAGACACGCTTTCGCGCTTCCGCGATCGACTGACGCTGCCGTTGATCGCCGCGCCCATGTTCCTCGTCTCGGGCGTGGAACTCGTGGTGGCCGCCTGCCGCAACGGCGTGATCGGCTCGTTTCCCACGGTGAATTGCCGCGAGGTGGAACAGCTCGACGCATGGCTTGCCGAGATCGGCGGGCGCCTGCGCCGCCATGCCGACGACAGCGGCATCGAGCCCGCGCCGGTCTGCCCGAACCTGATCGTGCATCGCTCCAATGCGCGACTTGAGCAGGACCTGAAGATCCTGCTGCGCCACAGGCCGGAGCTGGTGATCACCTCGGTCGGCTCGCCGGCGCCGGTGCTGCAGCCGCTGCACGATGCCGGCGCGCTGGTGTTCGCCGACGTCGCCAGCATCCGCCATGCCGAGCGGGCGGCCGCGGTCGGCGCCGATGGCCTCGTGCTGCTCACCGCCGGTGCCGGCGGGCAGACCGGCTGGCTTAACCCCTTCGCCTTCGTGCGCGCAGTGCGCGCCTTCTTCGACGGCCCGATCGTGCTCGCCGGCGGCGTCAGCGACGGCCATGCGTTGCGCGCGGCCGAAGCACTTGGCTGCGATCTCGCCTATATGGGTACCAAGTTCATCGCCACGCGCGAGAGCATGGCGGATGCCCGATACAAGGAAATGCTGGTCGAAAGCGGCGCCGACGACGTCCTGCTCACGACCGCCTTCACCGGGTTACAGACCAACATGCTGCGTCCCTCGATCGAGGCCGCCGGCCTCGATCCCGACAACCTCCCCGCCCGCGGCGCCATCGACATCGGCAAGGACATCGACATCGGCGCCCGCGAAAACCGTCCGAAACGCTGGCGCGACGTCTGGAGCGCGGGGCATTCCGTTTCCGGGGTAAATGCGGTGCTGCCGGTGGACGAACTGGTAGCGCGCACGCGCGAGGAATATCGCGCGGCGTCAGCGCGGATCGTGCTGCCCTAGTTCGCCACGAACCACCATTCCCTGTCGTAGCGCACCAGCTGCGTCGGCGGCTTGTCGGCGAACTCGAAGAATTTTTTCGGGTCGCCGTCCGGCGGCACGCGCAGGAAACCGGTGAAGTAGTGCTTCAGTCCGCGTGAGGTCAGAAACAGCACATAGACGCCCTCGTCGGCGTCCTCGATGACGATGTCGCCGCCGGCGGAGACATGAGCGTCGCGTCGCGGCAGCGCGATCAGGCTGCTGTTGTAGTCGACATTGGGCGTGAGCTCGCCGTTCTCCACCCGCTCGACGATGCGCAGGCGGTCGGTGCGATAGTGCCAGAAATTCTGGCTGAGATAAATCTGTGACAGGGGCGCGTATTGCAGCGCCAGCAGCGTCGCGACGCAAATGGCAAAGGGCAGGGCGAACTTGATGCCGTCCTTGCGGATGCGCAGCAGTTGCGCTGCCGACCAGACCAGGCACGCGAAGAACAGCAGGGCCGCCAGCGGCAGGATCCCCATCAGCACCAGCGCCGAGGGAAAGTCGCTCATCGACAGTTCGAAGGTCGCAATGCCGAGTGTGACCAGCGAGACGATGCCGGCGGCAAGCACGCCGGCCACGACCGAAGGCCTTGCTGCCGCTGCCGTTGTCGTTTCCGTCGCTGCCATCGCGCGGCGTGAACTCCGCTGCAAGAAAAGGTGGCTTAACGCGCCATTAACCATGTCCGACCCAACATTAGTCCGGGATCGCGGCCCGCCGCCACTCCGGCCCCGGGGCGAAGAGGGTTCGACATGGAACCGATCTGGACGAAACGGCCTGCCACCCTCGAGGAGATCCGCTGGCGGGTGGCCAATGCGCTGGCGCGGCATCCGCTCTGCCGCGGCGTCGAATTCGAGATCGTTTCCATGCCCCGTACCCGCCGCAGCAACTGGACGGTCAGCCTGAAATCAGTGCGTTCGGATGCCTTGTTCGAGGCCAATGAGATCGTGGCGGACATCCAGGAAGCCTACGATCTTGCCTCCGCGGCCTGATTCGCGGTCGATTCGCGACCATTTCGGCCCGTTTTCACGTTTTTTTCCTGTTTACCAAATCTTGGGGTGGCCCCGTTAAGCCTTAATTCACCCTCACTTTTCGGGAAATTGCGAAAGGCGATCGGCGGAAATGGAGACCTTCTTGACCCGAGCCATCACGATTGTCGCGCTGACCTGCATTCTCGTGGTTGGCGCGGCCGCAACCGCCATCATCGGTCAGGACAGCGTTCCGGCAGCCAGCGCCGACTATGCCGCCCCGGCAGGCCGGCAATCCGTCATTTCCAACAGGCAGGCCAAGGCCGACAAGCTCGCTGTCGTTGCGCTGGCGACCGCGGCGATCGAGCCGCAGGCCACCCCGCAGCTGTCGGAGCCGCTGCGCCAGGCCTATGCCGCCGCAGCTCCTTCCGATCTGGCGGTGCCGAACGTCACCGCGCCGCCCGCGCCGAAGCAGAAGCCGGTCGCCGCCAAGCCGCCGGTACAGAAGAACTACACGCTGCTCTCCGACGTGCAGATCGCGGGCATCAAGGAGCGGCTGAAGCTCTCGCCCGACCAGGAATCCTATTGGCCGGGCGTCGAGAAGGCGCTGCGTGCGATTGCGCGCAAGATGCATTCGACCAAGCAGGCCGATCCCGCCGCCGGGGCTCCGCCGATCGATCCGGACTCCGAGGAAGTCTCGCAACTCAAATCGGCGGCGATGCCGCTGCTGTTCCAGCTGCGCGAAGACCAGAAGCGCGAGGTCCGCTCGCTCGCCCGCATCATCGGCCTGGAACGCGTCGCCTCGATGATCTGAGGCGCATAAGGCCGAAAGGCTGGAACCGGTCTTCGGACCGGGTGATCCGCAAGACCGAATAGACGTTCCCCGCTACTTCTCTGAATTTCCCCGGAACATCGTTTTCCTCGGCACGTTGCTGCGTCAGAGAGACACGAACCATGCGCCCAGTCACAGCCTATTTTGCCGGCGTCGGAACCGTGGCCGTGGCGATTGCTGCGGGTGTTGCCGGCGGCCTCGCGCTCGGCGACATTATGAGCCCGCAACAGGCGAAGCAGCCGAGCAGCGAAGTAACGCGGCTCGCGCAACGCGCTTCGCCGCAGCCGGTGCCATATATGTCGCCGACGCAGATCGCCAACACCGTTGAGCCGCAGGGCCAGCCTCAACCGCAAGCGCAGCCCGACCGGCAGGCGCAGCCGCAGACCATGCAGGCTTCGACATCGGCCGAGCCGGCGCCGGTGGAGCAGAAGCCGGTGGAGCAGAAGGTGCCGCTGCAAGCCGCCACCGTCACAGCGCCGCCGCCTGCCAGTGCCGATCAGCGGTTTGCCCCGGAAGATTCCCGCGTCAAGGCGCACGAGGCGAACCTCAAGCAGGACGATCGCCGCGCCGAGGACCGGCGAAAATACGAGCGCCGCAAATGGAGCGACAAGCGCAAATGGCGGCAGCGCGGCATTGACGATCTCGGAGACGTCGAGGCAAGCGTGCGGGAAGACACCGAGCGCCGGTTGGTGGGCCGCAACGAAACCAGCTTCGGGATGGACGGGACCCGCCTGGAGCGAAGGGAGCCACGACCGTTGTTCGGCCCTGGGCCTGGCTTCGGGCGCACCCTTTCGCTGTTTGACGACTAGACGAGAAGAAGAGCTGGAATGGCGTGAAGCGGCTCTTCTTGCGGCTCTCAACGTGCTTTAGTCGTCATGCGCCTCATTTCGACCGCTCGCAGTTCACATAGCCGTCGCGGCCCAGCACGCTGAAGCGGTCGGCGAAGAACACGGTCCGCAACTTCTTGGCCGCCGAGCCTTAGCTCGGGTATTTCGTCTCGGCCAGTTGCGGGATTCTCCGGATCAGCCCGCCAAGCTCCCCCGATGTCAGCAGCAGCACCACGTCATCCGCGCGCAGCATATCGTCCAGCCGCTTCAAGGCGGCGTCCGGATCGTTGATCGCCTCGGCATCGTAGTTTGCAGTGCGCGTGCGCGCCACGATTTCGTCCTGGGTCAGTTGCGCATGGCTGGCGGCGCCCTGAGAGGCGGGCTCAAAGATGAAGATTTTCGACGCGCCTTCGAACACGTCGTCATAGGCCGCGATGGCCGCGCGGTTGCGCCAGGTGAAGGTGTGCGGCTCGAACACGACGATCAGCCGCCGTTCCGGGAAATGCAGTTTGGTCGCGGCGATGGCGCTGCGCGCCTTCTCATAGGACGAGCCAAAGCCTTCGTAGACCGGCACCTGCGAGGCGAGCGACAACAGCTCCATGCGCCGCTTCACGCCGAGGAAACTGCGCATGCCGGCGTTCAGCTCCTCGGGCGACAGCAACTGCTTCTCCAGCAGCATCGCGGCCACGCCGATCATGTTCTCGATATTGTGGTCGCCGAGCATCCGGGTCGAGAGGCGGACGATCTTCTCGCCGCCGCGCATCAGGTCGAAGCTCGTCTCCGCGCCGCGGGCGATGTTTTCGGCGTGCCAGCCCGCTCTGTCGTCCAGCCCGTAGGTGACGGTGGCGCAGGCAAGCTTTTCCGCCAGCGCGCGGGCGTGAGACTCGCCGCTCACGACCACAAGCCCGCTCTTCGGCAAGGCGGCGAGCAGGGCGCGGAACGGGGCAAGATATTCCGCGTGCGTCGGAAACACGTTGATGTGGTCGTGCGTAGCCGAGGTGAGCAGCACGCTGCCGGCGTTGTAGAGCAGGAATTTCGAGCGGTCGTCCCAGTTCGACGCCGGGTATTCGTCGCCTTCGAGAACGAAGGTAGCGCCCGTGCCGCGATGGGCGTGCCGGTCGAGTCCATTGGTGATCTCGCCGATGAAATAGCTCGGATCCTTGCTCGCCGTCTTCAGGCACCAGGCGAGCAGCGCCGTGCAGGTCGACTTGCCATAGCTTCCCGCCACGACGATGTTGTCGGAATGGGCCGTCATCTCCTGCAGCAGATCGGCAAACGAAGCCACCCGCTTGCCGCTTGCCATCGCGGCGCGGACTTCCTCATTGCTTTCGGGCACGAGTCTGGCGTTCTTGCCGATCACGATCACGTCGGCGTCTTCGGGAATGTTTTCCTTGCGGTAACCCGACGCGAACGGAATCTTCTCGCTCCTCAGATAGTCGCTGACCGGCGGATAAAATCCCTCGTCCGAGCCGGTGATCCGCACGCCCATTTGCCGCAGCAGCAGCGCGACCGCGCTCATGCCCTTGCCGGCGATGCCGATGAAATGCGCTTTGGTAAAGTTCATAGATCCTTCGGATGTGGGGCCGCGTTCGATGCGGAAGCAAGGCGCGCCTAGCGCACCTCTACCCCGACCGATCCGATTCCCTCAAGCTCGAAGGAATAGCTGGCGGCTGCTTCCGGAAACACCGTCTTCATCACGCTTCCGGTCATCACCACCTGGCCCGCCTTCAGGCCTTCGCCGCGCGAGGCCAGCTGAGTCGCCAGCCATGCGGCCGAGTTGAAGGGATGGCCGAGAATGTCGCGGCCGTGGCCTTCGCCGAAAACGGCACCATCCTTGCTGGCGCGGCCGAGTACGGCCTCGAGGTCGGGCCATTTCGACGAAAACTCCGACAGCACGATGCCGGCGTTCCAGGAATTGTCCGCCACCAGCGAGAGGACATCGAGATTGCCATAGTCGGCGCTGCGGTCGTCGACGAGTTCGATGGCCGCGCAGACACCGTCGATGTGCGGCGCGAGCGTTGCGGCCGTGCAGGGCTCGCACGGCACGTCCGACTTGAGGCGGACGGCGATTTCGAATTCGAGGCCCAGCCGTCCGAACCCGGCGCGCCGCACGGTGGCGCCCGAGCGATGCACACGGCGCGCAAGCACGACGCCTCCGATCGGATGGTCGATGCCGCAAAACGTCTGCATGGCGGCCGAGGTCAGTCCGACCTTGTAGCCCACGGCCTCGCCGTGCTCGCCGCGCAGCAGCGCGACGTAGCGGTCCTGGATGTCGTAGGCATCGGCGATCGTGGCTGGTCCCCCGGGCGGCGCCAGCGTCCTGAATCGCGTGCCGGCCTTGTGCTCGGCAAGCAGCATCTCGGCTGCGCCCGCCGCTGCGCTCTCTTCCATGGCTCGCTCCCTTTTCCAGCGATCCTAGCGAGAAAACGGCCCGCCCGGCAATCCGCGCGTATTCCGGTATAACGAATTGTTAATAGGAAAATCGGAAATTATTCTTGACTTTGCGCCAAATCGGGGGCATTGATCCACCCAGCCCGTGCCGCCCC
>JAXMDE010000005.1:0-376903 GCA_046349015.1 Bradyrhizobium sp.
TCGCCTCCATGAATTGCAGCCTGGACCGCGCGGTCCTCTGATAACCCGAGCATAGCGGCTCGTCAAATTCCCGATAATTCGCGGAATCCGTAGTGTTTCAAATGTCTTACGCAATATATTTTCGTCATGACCGAGGCATTTTGCGTGCCTGCGGTAGCGGCATCGATCAATGCTTCAATGCGCGCCAGTTGGAGGCGGTTTCGGGGTGAAGCCGGCTGACACGGAGCTGCTTGCGTTGCAGTAGTTCCCAGACTTCGTTCCCGAAGCGGGCCTTGATCGTTTCCTCGTTCGCCGGATCATGCGCTTTCAGAAATTCGGACTGATACCGATCGAGATGCTTCGACTCCACGCCGAACGACATGAACATGACGGCACGCTCACGCTGAAGCGGCAGCTGCATCCAGGACGGAATCCTGTCCTCGCCCAGTTTCAGACGACGCAGATTGCTCGACGGGGGGATGGCGGCGAAGTTCGGGATCAAGCGCAGGCGCACGGCGTTGCCGCTGTGCAAGGTCCGCATGTTCCAGACGACGACGTCTCCGGCGTTGTTGTCGATGAGGACCGCACGGCCGTCGTCGCGGAGATGGCTTCCCGCCTTGACCTTCAGGCCGCCACTGTGGCGGCGGTGGTCCTGGAGATAAATGCCGATACGCAGCAGCGGATAGGGCCCGTCCCAGTCGGGACCCGCAGCCTTGTCACGGTCGACATTGTCCCGGTGGAATACTCGTCCGCTGCTTCCCAGCTGGTAGGTGCTCTCGCCGAAATAGGTCAGAGGCTGTGCCGGCAGCAGCGAGCGCGCGATGCCGAGAATTCGATCGTCGAGAAGATAGTCGCGCAGGTGGATCTTGCTGATCAGATCGCCCTGTCCGGTCTTCACGCCCATGGCGTCAAAGAAGGTCTGCTCGAATTTGCCTTCGGCACGGTCGACTTCGACCTGCAGCTCAATTCGGCGACGCATGTCCGCGATTTCTTGCGGTGAAAACACGTCGCGGACGATCGCAAAGCCGTCTTGTTCAAACGAAGCAGAATAGGAACTCAAAAGAACGCCTCATTTCTTGCAATGAACGGGGTATGGTTGCATCGCAACCGGGCGATGGCAACCGGATTTGAGAGGCTTGCGAGCTGTCTGGAGTCACTGCTCCAGCCGCACTGTACCGCCCTTGCAGTGCAGACGCCAGCCGTCCCCTGTGTTCTCGATCGAGCCGTGGCCAGACGTGGCGCCGCGATCAAATCCCGAGACGCGCGTGTAGATTACGGGCGCCCCGTCGCGATCGGTCAGCGGCTCGCGGAAGCCCGGGCACAGCCCGGCGAGAAAGTGCCAGACCCGTTCCACGTCCCAATGCTCGAAATCCACCATCGGGGTGCCGCGCCGAATGCGTGGTGCAAGTGTTGCGGCCTGCTCGTCCTGCGCGACGCCAGGCGCCTGATTTGCCGTCAACGCTTCCACGGCTGCGTCGAGCAGGGCGGCGCCATGAACGGCTACATCATAGTCGAGTTTTTTGACGGGGTAGCCGCGGGGGAGCGGAAAGCCGTGCTGCATCACGATGTCGCCGGCATCATATTGTTCGGTCAAACGATGAACCGTTACGCCTGCCGACCGGTCATCGCCGTGATAGGTCCAGAACAGCGGCAACGGACCACGATGCCGCGGCAGCAGCGAGGGATGAAGATTGATCCCGCCGAGCGGTGCGGCGTCGATCAGCCCCGGTGGAATCAGCTTCGGAAAACTCGCGACACACACCAGGTCCGGCTTTGTCCGCCGCAACAATTCAACAGCCGGGCCGTCTTGGCCGGCGAGCCATCGTCCCATCGGAATTCGGCGTTCGTGCGCGATGCGCTCCAGCGCCGAGGGTTGCCGCCATCCGATTTTCTGCAACAACGACCGGCGCAATCCGCCGGACGCCGGCAGGATGACGGCCGTCACCTTCCATCTGACCGCGAGGCGCTCGAGCGCTAGGGCGCTGAACTGCGACGGGGTGCCGAAGAACGCAATGGCAGGCGAGGCTCGACCGCTCATAGGCCGAACATATCAAGCCAGCGCGACGCGGTAAAAATCCGCCAGACGGCGTAGCCGTTGTCGTGCTTCTCGGCGAGGTAGTCGTCGACAAAGGCCTGAAGTCTGGCCGTGTCGACATACGGCAATTTCGCAAAGGCAGGATGACGTACTGCCTCGCGGATCGTACCGGCGTGCTCGCCGCGTAGCGGCATCCAGCTGTTCATCAGCACAAAGCGCATCTTCTGCTTGTTCTCGACGACGAGCTGGGGAAGCCTGGCTTTCGCCACTTCGTACAGCAACCGCTTTCGCCGCCCGAATCCGACCTTGTGTTCGGGCGGCAGCGAGAAGCACAATTCCAGCAGGCGATGGTCGAGATAGGGAAACCGGGCCTCGACCGAATGGGCCATCGAGTTGCGGTCGCTGTGCATCAGCACGGCGGGAATGTTGGTGTGCCTGGCTTCGCGGTACAGGATCCGGTTCAGATGCGACGGATCGTTGCCGCGGTCACGGGTCGAGCCGGCAGTCCAGGCCGGATCGTCGATGTCGCAGCCGCCGATGTCGAGCCAGGGATATTGAGGCAGCCGCTGCGCCTCCTGGAAATTGCGCCGCAGCGGCGTGTAAAGGTAGGAGCGCAGGACGCCGGCATAGGACCGGTCGTAGTTGCGGGCGATCGCGCGCAGCTCGGCCACGAGGTTGACCAGATCGAGGTTCTTGAGCCGCTCGACCACCATCTGCGCTTCGTAGCTTGGAAGGCCGGCCTGGACTTCGTCGAGGCCGTTGCCGTCCATGATCACGACATCGCCGTTTTGCCGGGCAAAACGATAGGCGTGGTATTGCGCGATCAAATCCTGTCCGAGCAGGGGTTGTCCCTGCGCGCGCACCACCTGATCGATCGAGCTCCAGACATCGCGGTGCGACAGTTCCAGGATGTGGCTGTCGGAACCCGCCTTGGCGGCGATCGCCTCGATATAGGGTCGCTCGCTCATCTTCGGGTCGTCCCAGGCAATCGAAATCGTGTCGGGACGCTGCGAACCGCGCTGGCGTGCGAGCTCCGACCACAACATCACAATGGTCGAACTGTCGAGGCCGCCCGACATCAGCGCGCCGACCTTGACGTCGGCAAGGCTTTGGCTGGCGACGGAGCGCGTCAGCAGCTCGGAGAATTTTTCGGATGCTTCCGCGAATGTTGGCGACCGGCCGTTGCCGGAATGAAAATCCGCAAGCCGCCAATAGGTCTGAAACCGGATATCCCGAGTCCCGCCGTTGAGATCGAGTTCGAACCAACTGCCCGCCGGAACCGGGTTCACGCCGCGAAAAAAGGTCAACTCGCTCGAGCGCGGCGGATAGCCGCTCAAGAACTCGAAGAACCGCGCCGGCTCAATGGTAGCGCCCTTGCCCTGGACCTGGGCCACCGCCCACGGCTCGGATGCAAACAGCACACGGCCATCATCCACCGCGTAATAGAACGGCTTGATGCCAATGCGGTCGCGCGATCCGATCACCCGGCGGCGTTCGGTGTCGACGATCAGGATCGCCCACATGCCGTCGAAGCGTTCGAAGCAGGCCGGGCCCCAGCGGCGATACGCTTCCAGCACGACCTCGGTGTCGCTCCCGGTATGGAACGTATGTCCTGCTGCGGCCAGTTCCGCCGTCAATTCGCGATAGTTGTAAATGGCGCCGTTGAGCATTGCCCACAGACGCCGGTCGGCCGACACCAGCGGCTGGTCGGCCTCCGGCCGCGGATCGGAGACGCGCAGCCTGCGGACGGCGCCGGCAAAGCGCATGGAAGCGTCGTCATCGGGAATCCGGTCGAAGCGAGCGCCCGCAAAATCGGTGCGAATGACGAAAGCGCCTTCGCCGTCGGGACCGCGATGACGCTGGGCGTCGTGCATTCGCCGCAAATCGGCCAGATCCCCGCCGGGATCGCCGTCAAAGCGATAAATCGCGCTAATTCCACACATTGCGGATGAAACGCCGTCCGATCGACAATGTAAGGCGGGGGCCCATCCGCGCCCAGCTGATCACGCGCGAAAGCCGGATGGCGAGCGGAGGACTTGCTTCGAGCAGGCCGTGGATGACCTTCTGTGACGCGCCGGCGACCCATCGTTTGGGCCGCGAGGGGGTCGCCGCGGCGACCGGGACCCAATGTCCTTCGGCGTTCGCAACCTCGACGCTGCCGATCACCGCGGACCTGTGGACGGGCGGATCGCACAGCCAGTTATTGTCGCCCTGGGCAATGAAAAACGCTTCTGCGGCGCTGGAGCGCCCGCGGGCGGCAATCCTGTGCGCCATCACCCGGCTTCCGGCCAGGAAGGCGATGACGTCGCCTACAGCCCAGGAATCATCGGGCCCCGACCTGATCCGGATTCGCGACCCCGCCGGCAGCGACGAGCCCATGCTCGTGCCATGGACGACCGAATGGACTATTCCGCCACGCTTTCGCGACAGCGCCCGAAAGCGGGCCAGATCCTCCAGGCCCGATTTCCACGCCGGTCCCGAGACAAGAACTTCTGAAGGGGACGAGGTGGGGTCGTCTCCCACGCTAGGCGTTCTTCCGGGCGAGGACGCTGTCGCGCCGGTCCTCGGCCAGCCGGCTCGCCACCTTGACCTCCTCGGGCCGGAAGCCGGCTTCAAGACGCCCGGTCTCGCTGATGGTGTACTTGGCCACCGCCGTTCCGTCGCCGCCGACCACCTGACCGAAGGCCTTGGTTGCAAACGACAGGGCCTGAGCCACCTTCATCGCCAAGCGCGGATCCTTGGCGAGCATCTCGTGAATGAACTCATTGGCGCAGCGAACATGCATGATCTCGTCGGCAAACTGTCCGTCGAAGAATTCAGCGAGTTCTTCGTCGCCCTGGGCACGCGCCTCGTCGATGCCATATCCGATCGCGTCGATGCCTTCGGCCTCGAAGGTCCTGTTCTGTACCGCAAGGCGGCCGATCAGCGTCGGAACCTTGCAGATGATCTGGTACTGGAAGTTCAGGATCGGATAGTCACCGAGCTTGCCGCCGCGGGCCTGGAACATGCGCGCGAAAATCAGGGCGTGCCGGGCTTCGTCGGCGCATTGCCGTGCCAGGAACATCCGGACTTCCCAGGGCGCGTCGGGAAATTCGACGATTGCACGCGCCGAACATTCGGTCGCGTCCATTTCCTCATTCATCTGGCGATGCATGAATTCCATCACCTTGCGCGGATCGTCGTCGGAGAAATTCGCGCACTGATCCCAGCGATCGACCACGGTAAACCGCGCGTCGCGGGCCGGGGTGTCCGGAAAACCGCTCTCTACAGCAACATTGGTCATAGCGGCCTATGCTTCCTGCTGTTCGAGCAATGATTCCAGGTCATGCTGCTTGAGCAGCGTCGAGATCTCGTCGTCGCTGAATTCAGCGAGTCTGCGGTCCTCGACATTGATCGGCGCGGTCTGGGAGAACTCCTCGACCGAGATACCCATCAGGTTGGTGGACCCTTCCGGCGGCGCCAGCGCCTTCTGCGCCGCGTCCATGAAGCTCACCGCCTGCGCGACCCTGAACAGGTTGCGCTTGTCCTTGGCGCAAAGCTTGTGGACCCACTGGTTGGCGAAACGCACGTGTTGAATTTCATCGGCGGCGATGGCGTCGAGCAATTCCGCCGTTTCGTAGTCGTTGGCCTTCTGGCGCCAACCGTCCGGAATGAACGCCATGAGGTCCATGGTGCCGGCCTCGAACGTCCGGTTCATCACCGTGATTCGTCCGACCACGGAATCGAGGTAGGATGAGACCGCCCATTCGAAGTTGGCGATCGGGAACTCACCCTTGCGGCCGCCGAGCTCCTTGAGCCGGCGATAGAGGGCCATGCAGTGGCGGCTCTCGTCCCAGACCTGACGGGCGAGTTCCATCCGCAGATCCCAATCGGTATCGGGAAAGTCGGCCAGGCACTGGGCCGCGACCTCGGTGGTCGTCATCTCGTTGTTCATGTGGCGGTGGATTCGCTCCCGCTTCGACTGTTCCGACCAGTCGGGCCAGGAGATCATCTGGTCGTCCGTATCGGCGACGGTGAAGCAGGCTTCACGCGCCGGGTCCTTGCGCATCTTCATGCCGCGAACGACTTTCGACTCGATGGGATCCATGTCGATGCCTCCCTTACGCGCGCACAGCCGCCGGCGCGGTGCGGGCGGCCGGCTCGGTGTAATCGATCATCTCCTTTGCCGCGGCGAAGGCCTTCTTGACCTTTTGCAGCGCGTCCGAGTCCTTCGCGCGCGACGGCGGAATCTCGTCACCCCAGCTGCGGCGCTCCTCGATCATGGTTGCGATTTCGAGCAGTGCCTGCTCGCAGATGATCGCCGTCGGTTCGTCGGTGACCTTGTCCGTCTCGGCGAGATAGGCGCGATAGTGGCCGGCGAGGGCCGGCAGCGCCACGAGATGGAACGCATCGACGCGATCGATGGTGTCGGAGACGGTCGCGAGCTGCTTCAAGGCCTCGGCAAACTCCGCCTGCGGCTTGCGGTTGTAGTGCAGGGGCGCGCGAAGCTCGCGGGCGCGCTTGCCGAGCCGGTCAGCCTGCTGCGCCATTCGCCAGACATGGCGCGACAGCAGCATCTTCACTTCCATCTCCGGAGTGGCCGGAATCCAGCGTGAAAGCGTTTCCATGAGAAATACGCAGGTGAAACGAAGCGTTCCGACTGCGGCGGCTCTCTGCTTAACGTTCAGCTTTATGGTCACTCGGTATCTCCACGCACTATTTGCTCTATCAGGTCTGCGGTGTCGTCTGGTTTGCCCAGATCAAGGAAATAACATTTGGCACGGCCAGCCAGCCTTGCGAGATCCATCATGCGGGTGACCGCCGGGACGCCCCACATACTACATGCAAGGGGAGAAAGCATGTGGAAATGTTCTACACCGAAGGCCAGGGGGGAGGCCACGGGCTGGGCGGCAAAACCGCGCAAAAAGAAGATGCTGGTCAAAGTTGCTGACGCAGCCGCCGCATCCGGAAACATATCGCCGACATTGGCCAGGACGCGCTCGCCTCCGTCCGGAAACCTCTCGGATCTGAACGAGCCCTGGCTCATTTTTTCGTCAACCCGGCTGCCGCGCAATCCGGTCCTGATCGAGGCGGCGCGCCGGAACGGGAACATGGCGCCGGTCTTCTTGTCCACGGCGGCCATTTCATCGCCGAGGAAGCTGTGTCCGCGGCTCGCCAGCGTCATGGAAGTGGTGGTTTTTCCGGAGTTCTTCGGCCCGGTGATCATCAGGCCGCGGCCGTCGATGCCGATCGATCCGGCATGAAAGAACAACAGCTGCCGCTGTAGCCGCAGCACGCGGCTGACGGCGTAATTGGCAATGAAGGGCTGCCAGACCTGGCTGGAATCGACGACCGCCTGCAATCCCCGGAGCGCGATAAAGGGTGTCTCGGATCGCTCATCGAGGGCAATGGTACGCCAGCCGTCCGGGCAAGCCGGCCCCTCGACATAGCCCCGGTCCGGGAACAGCGTCCGGCAAAATGTGAACGAATCCAGAGGCTCGGGATCTTCGAAGGCAATTGCCACAAGCTTGCTGCCTTCGACCGGGCGAACACGGCAGACAACCTTCAGCGAGGCATCGGAAGGTGGAGCCGATTCGGCACCTTCCGGGTATATCTCATTGAATCTCTTAGAGAGGCTCGGCTCCGCGCAGATCAGGCAGAGCCAACCTTGTGCGAATCTGTACCAGCGTTCAATTGCGGGGTCTGGAGCGACCTTTTCGCTAACACCGGTAAAATCGGCGGCTCGCAGCCACCACGCAACCGAAGTCACAGTCTCTGCGAGCCTCCCGATAGCTGGTTACATCACCCACCAGGTGATGGCGGCGACGGTCACCTGAAACGCACTCAGGACTTCCTTTTCGTCGAGCTCACGAATGCTCGGCTTCTCGTAGGAACGAACGGTCGCGATATCGTTCCGCGCTTCAACCAGCGTGTTTTCGGCTTTCATCAGTGGGCCCCTATAGTTGGACGATTTAAATCATATACGCTGTGGCTTGAGACCACCGCCGTACCTTTTCCTCAAGTTGCAACTGTTAATTTAGGTTGCTAATAGTATTTATACTGGCTGCCAATCCGGTCCGTCAATCGGACAGCCATGCAAAACTCGTGAGAAACGCGTTCTATTTCCTCGATGTGACCTCGGGGCCACGATTCGATCCGCGGGAAGTTGCAGAATCGGCAGTGGCCTTGCTGTTGGCCATTGTTCGGCATAACTCCCGCCACAATTCGGCAAAAGGTTCCACGAATGTTCCCGTGAAGGACACCGGCATCGGCTTTCCGGGCAACCCGTAACGGGAGGGCCGCTCGCCGACCGACATGGTCCCGAACAGATAATCCCACACACTCAGGATCTTGCCGTAATTGCTGTCGTGGCGGGCGCGTTCGGGCGAATGATGAATCGCGTGGAACACCGGGCTGACGAAAACTGGATAGAGGAAGCCGTACCGCCAATTGACGTCGGAATGTTGCAGCCCCTCAAACAGGTTTTGCATCAGGAACACCGGTCCCCAATACCAGACCGGCACGCCCAGAAGCATCGCGGGTACGAACATGATGATATTGGAGATGAACTGCTCGACGACGTGGTTTCGAAACGATGTGACGAACGTCAATACGGTTTGCCCGTGATGCACCCTGTGAAAGTTCCAGAGCCAATCGATGCTGTGGTAGAGGCGGTGAATCCAGTATCCCGCGAAATCCGTAATCAGCCAGTAGGCCAGAAAACCCGCGAATGCCGGCATGTGGTCCAGCAATCGGAATTGCCAGGCGGGAACCAGGAAGGCGAGGGCCACGATCAGGGGCGCGTAGATCACCGTGTTGTAGATGCCGCCGGTATACAGCAGTCCATACAGCAGGTCGGTGCGGAAGTTGCGGGTCCAGTAGCGCCCGAGGTTGCCGCCGGTGGCCCATTCAATCGTGAAGACGATGACAAAGACGATCAACAGGCCGCGGATGCCGCTGTAGAGGGATTGCAACAGCGCATGTTGCGACAACATGGCCGCAATTTGGGCATTCGCCTGGGTCAGGTAGGTCCAGATATGCTGCAACATTGCGTTTTTCGCGGGTCGGCGAACGCATCATCCGGCGCGCCTCGGCCGCATTATGCCCGCCGGACGTATCGGGAGCAACGCCTTAAGCCGTCGTTGCGGCGGAGCGGGGGCTTGATAAACTGGGGATCGCGTCGTTCTGGTCTTTGGCTCAAATGGGCAGTTGATCGCCGGCGACGGCGAGCGTTGCCCACCCAGTCTTGCCACCCGGTCTTGCCAGCGTTGAGCGCAGCAGGACGGTGACGCCAAGAGGATTTTGCGATGTCGGTCGGAACGGCGGAAGACCTCGGCGCCCGCGCCGTCCACTCGGACGGCTGGATTCAGTCGCCGGGATTCGATCTGGCATTTTTCATTCTGTCGCCGATTGCGGGACTTGCGGTGATTTTAGCCGCGCCGACCAGTGTCGGGCCGGTGCTTGCACTCGCGGCTGCAACCCTGATCGGCGGCCCGCACTACATCGCCACCTACTCGTTTTACTTTTTCGACGATACCGCGGCCTATCACAAGCAGCGCTGGGTCGCCTATTTTCTGGTTCCGATCCTGATCGTGTTCGCTGTCGGCGTGGTCGCGCTGTACGAAATTCCCGCCGTCATCGTCTTCGTGGTTTTCTTCTGGAATGCATTTCACGTGGCGCGGCAGAGCTGCGGCATTCTGTCGATTTATCGCCGCCGGGCCGGCTATGGCGACCAGCGTCACCGCGCCGTCACCAATTTCGCGATCCTGAGTACCAGTTTTGCGATGGCCGTGGCCCATATCGATTGGTACCCGCAACTCGACAACGTGCTGCTCAAGCTGTCGCCCTATCTGCCGATGTTGCTGTCGCGGCTGGCGCTGGCGGCCGCCGTGGTCGGCCTGGTCGCGCTTGGTGTTTCGATCGTGAAGCGTTTGCGCAGCGGCTCGCGCTATACCATCGCGGAGGCCGGCTTTCTGGTCACCAGCCTGCTGCTGTTTCATCCCTATCTCTGGGTCGAGGAATCCAATCTGGCCACGCTCGGAATGCTGCTTGGCCATTTCATCCAGTATCTCGGGATCGTGTGGCTGCTGACCAACCGGAAGCTCGCCCATCGCGGCGGCACCCGTGGCCAGCGCTGGCTGTCCAGGGTGTGGTTGGATCCCTGGATCCTGCTGCCCGCGGCGCTTCTGATCGGCGGCTTGTTCATGGTGCTGCAGATCAACTTCATGGCGCTGACAGTCGCGCTGGTCCTGCTGCATTTTTATCTGGACGGATTGTTCTGGGCTTTCAGCCGGCCCGTCATCAGGAACGCCATTACGCCCTATCTGACCGCGGGGCCTCAGGGGACCGCGGCGTCAAACTGACGCGACTTCACCCGAAGCGCTCTGATGACCGCGGGAGCCAGTTCAGTTCGCAAGCCCCAGGCGTCGGACGAGACCGCGCGGCAGCGAATGCTTCAGGAAATAGGTCGTCAACATGCCCTTGCCGCTTGAAGCGGCCCGCTCGAACAGTTCGGACAATTCCGGATTTGGAACGATGTCGATTACCAGGTGGATGCGATCCTCGGTGCCGGGGTTGTCCACCGAGTGACGGAAACGAACGTCGACGTACCAGGAACTGCCGGCCTCCATGACAATTCGCTTACCGTGCACCGTGAAATCGACCGACGGGTTGGTGCGGACCGGGACATGGATGCGAACGATCCCGTTGTCGATCTGGTGCAATGGATCGGAGTGGGCAAAGATGTGGCCGCCGGCCCGCAATCTCAGGAAACGGACCCGGTTCTTTCGGCCCGGGAACGCATCCACCACTTCGGGCACGTAGTCACACAGCCGCAGCGCTTCTGTCGCGGTAAAGGCCCCGCCCTTGCTCGATTGCTCGGTCCGGTCGCCGTTCGGCGCCCACAATGAAATACCTTCCCAATTGCCGTCATGGTAGGGGCCGCGATGCACGTGCCACCACGTCTTGGGCATCCGGTCGAGATCGGCCAGGAGCCGTACCGGGTCGAATTTCAGCGGCAGCTGCAGCGCAACGTCGTGGGGGCTCACAAGGTCCGAAATGGTGGGCATATCGCGTTTGATGTCCTCGCGAACGGTGGTTGGAAGCGGACGGCGGAGCGTGTTAGCTAGCGGCCTCCAGGCTTCGCGGCCACTCAGGCCAGCGAGCCGATTATTATCGCAAGGTTTGGCGGATGTCTGCTCAGAACACCGATACAGGCGAGGGCGTCGCACCGGGCGCGCGGCACTATCGCGCCTTTATCGGGGCCACCCAAACCTACGATATTTTTGCCTATATGCAGTTTTCCCTGATGACCTTGCTGGGACTGCGCCAGGAACACACCTTGCTCGATATCGGCTGTGGCTCGCTGCGGGCCGGCAAGCTGTTTCTGGTCTATCTTCTCCCTGACCGGTATTTCGGCATCGAGCCCGAGCAATGGCTGGTGGAGGAGGGGATCGAGAAGGAAATCGGCGGCGAACTCGCCGGACGGAAACGGCCCCGATTTAAGTACAGCGCCGAGTTCCCCTGCACTTCGTTCGGTGTACAGTTCGACTTCATCATTGCGCAATCGATATTCTCGCACGCCTCCGAGGCGCAGATTCGCAAATGCCTCGCAGAAGCGCGCGCGTCGATGAAGGATACCTCGCTGTTCGCGGCGAGCTTTGTCGAGGGGGACGAGGACTACACCGGGAGCGACTGGGTCTATCCGGGGACGATCCGTTACCGCGCCGAAACCATCGAGCGGTTCGCCAGAGAGGCCGGACTGGCTTGCCGACGGCTCGACTGGTTCCACATCGGCGGCCAGGCCTGGTTTGTGTTTTTCGTGCCGGGCCTCGAGCCCAAGATCGACCAGCTTGCCGAGCTCAACCAATCCTTTCCGATCAAGGAAGCGTTGTCTCACTATCGTAAGCGATCCGACCGGCTGGAGCGGATCGAGGCGTCGTGGCTGTTTCGCCTGGCGCAGACGATCAGACGCGTCCTGAAGCCGAACTAGGACGTCCGGGTCCGGCGGCCCGATGGGGTCGCTGGCAGGCGTGTGCAGTCACCCGGTTCGGGGCAAGTTCGGCATTTCCAGCCACGGGCCGAACCGTGAAATCGCGCCATTCTCCAGCACCGCGACGAAGTCGGCCTTGCGCAACGTCGATTCGCGATGGGCGATGATGAGGATGGTGGTCGTGCTCTTCAGCCGCTGGATCAATGTCCACAGCGTGCTCTCGCTGTCCTCGTCGAGGGCATTGGTCGCTTCATCGAGGATCAGCAATGTGGGTCGTCGCAGCAAGGCTCGCGCTAGCGAAAGCCGCTGGCGCTGGCCGCCGGACAACTGATTGCCGCGTTCGCCGATCACGGTATCGACGCCCAGTGGCATCGTTGCAATGGTCTGCTCCATGCCGGTTTGCGCCAACACCTCTCTCAGTTCCGCGTCGGTCGAATCGTCGGAGCCCCACAACACGTTGGCGCGCACGGTTTCGTTGAAGAGCACGTTATCCTGCGGGATATAGGCGACGCTGCGCCGCCAGGCCGCCAGCCGCGACGCGTTCAGCGGCTCGCCGTCGATCGATACGAATCCCTTGTCCGGCGTCAGCAGTCCCAGCAGAATGTCGGCCAGCGTGGTTTTGCCGGCGCCCGAGGCGCCCGAGATCGCGACAACGGAACGGGCGGGGACCACGAGGTTCAAATTGTCCAGGACGTCAGGACCTCTGGCCCTGTCATAGCGAAAATGAAGTGCCGAGATGCGGATTTCACGCTGCAGCGTCAAGCGGGCGTCGCCGCCGGCAGGCAGCTGCTCCTGCGCGGCGACGCAGTCGGACATCAGCCTGGTTAGCTTGTCGTAGACCGGCAACATCAGCTGAACCGCGTTGGTGCTGTTCTGGAGCTCGGCCAGTGTGGGCATCAGGCGCGCGAACACGAGGATCAGGAACAGCAATTCCGCCGTCGAAAGCTTGAAGAGCCCGGAGCCTGCGAACACGAACAGCCCCAAGGCGATCGTCGCGCAGATCTGAATCAGCGCTTGCGTTTCGGCGTTTCGCCGGATGACCGAGAGATAGTATTTATGCTGGGCGAGATCGGCTGCGCGGAACCGGCGCCGGTTGTATGCCTCCGCATTGTGACTCTTCGACAGCTTGAGTGCGACGAGACAATCGCTCATCTCGTCGTAGGCGGATTGCTGCGCCTTGCCGAACATCTGGCCGGCTGGAAAGGTACTCTTGCGCCAACGCCAGGCGACGACGGAGATCAATGCGCCACAGGCAAGCACGGCCAATGTAACAAGCGGTGCGAAAAAGAGAGCCACGAGCAGTTGAACCAGCCCGAGCACGGCAAGCGCGATAAACCTAAAGAAGAAATGCGTGCCGTGACCCACCGCTTCCACGTCGGCCGTAAGCGCCTTGGAGAGATTGGATATGCGCTGTCTTGCGATGAACAACCATTCGGCCTGCGTGATGGCGTCGTAAAGCTGAACCCGCAAACGCTCGATGAAGATCGAGCTGAGGGTTTCCAGCGCGATGTCGCGCAAACCTGCAACAATGGTTCTCAATACGACTATCGCGACGAAGCCGCCTACGAGAACGGGCAATGACAGGGGCAGGCCCAGCACGGCCAGAAACCGGGCCATCGCGGCGGCGACGGCGCCGTGGGAGTTCCCGTCTCCGAGAAGGCCGACCAGCGGGGCCAGCAAGGTCAGTCCAAGACCTTCCGTGAGGCCTGCGACGATCGACAGCAAGCCGGCCTTCACCAGCGTCCAGCGCGAGACGGAATTGGACACTCGGCCCGCGAAATGACCGAGCATGTCGATCATGCCCCGGAGATTGTTCGGGCCGAACCAGGCGTTCGTGATTGGCAGCTGCTGCGTATTTTCCATCTATGGCGGCTTCGGTTAATCGGATATCGAGCATCCCGGGAAATCGACGATACCTCGAAAGAATGCGTCCCGTCGACTTGACCGCCGGCTTCAAACGGCCCGGTCCCAACCTGTTAACGCATCGATCCCGGCAAGACCACAGCGAACGAATTGGCCGCCACGAACGGCGCCGTGCCTCGATTTCTCACCTGCATCTCGATGGCCGAATTTTGATCGCCAACACCCGGAGCGGAGGGCGTTTCGCGCAGGCGGCATAGGCTGCAATGGAGCTGAAGCAAATCCGTTCAGAGAGCAGGCCCGGAAGTGACTCCGCCGGAAATAAATAGTATGCCCCATTGCCAGATGGTATCCTGGGAGCCTTGTGCGGGGTGATGTTTGTGAGTTGCGACGGATGATGGTGGATGTGCGTAGGAACATGTCGCTATGGCTGGCGGGCGCTGTCGGCCTCGTTGCCGCATTCGCCTATTTCATGATCGGAGGATCGCCGACCTACGAGTACCTCACCGACGTTTTCGTCGGCGAGTACGCCAGCGACGATGGTTTTCAGCCGTTCGAGCCTGTCTCGGCCACCGAGTCCTTCATTCTCGATAAGCTGTTCGTTGCTCCCACCACGCCGGAATTGAGCAGATTTGGCGTGGAGCAGCTCCGATCGGTTGTCATCGTCAAGGTGGTCGAGGCTGGAAAAACCATTCGCATCCTCTCGGTGTCGGACGAAGAGGGCGTTGATCGCGTCAAGGCCGTTCATCGGTTCATCGCGGATGGCATCCTGGCGAGGCTGAAGCCACGCGCCACATATGTGAAGACGCGGCTGAACAACCGGCTGCTGTCGGCCCAAGAAGCCCTCAAGGTCGCCTCGGATAATCTGGCGGTTTTCTCCGAGATTGTCGCGAATTCGAAAGCTTCCGAATTGCAGACGCTGGATCAGGCCCGCAGCCTCGCGGATCAGATCGCAGGCGTCGAACGTCCCCCGCGAGGCTCGCGATCGGCCGAGGGGGCTGATGGGGGCAAGGGAGCCGGCAACGAAGCGGTTGGCCCGGGCGCTCGGGATCAGCTTTCCATGTACAAGAAGCTCGGCCTGGCCGAGATTCCTTTCTTGCGGGCCGACAGCGCAAGGACGGTGGTTGCCCTCGGTCAAACGGTTACTCAGTCGCGGCAGACGATCAGGGAGCTGACCGAGCAGGTATCGGCGTTCCGCGAACCTGTCGTGGCGGAGTTTGTATTGCGCAGCGTTTCGTCGAAAAAGCCGCGGTTTCTGGCGTTGGTATTGGTTGGTCTGGTTGCCGCATTCGCGGCGTACTTCGCCATTCGAGCCATCAAGGGGCCGTCCGGCCGGCTCACGGACAAAGCATGATGCCGTGCAGATTCCCGCGATCTGTTGATTGTCGCTGCGCAAGGTCCTGAATAAGGCCCGCTGTGGATGGAGCGGAACATGGGTTCGACATGAGCCATTCGCCGTCAAATGGGTGGCAGGGGGTTTTCCTGCGCGCGTGTGCCGCGCTTTCCCCCGCGGACTGGGCCGACCAGGAACGGACGATACGCGGGCTGAATGCGGTCGGCTGGCTGAACGTCGGTTCCGTGGCCGCACGCCATGGCCTGGTCGGTCTCGTGAGCCGAAGTCTGGACTGGGCAGACCAGGAACTGGGGACGGAAATTCCGGCGAGAGCACGCCTGGCGCGGGCGCGGCAGGACCAGTTGCTGCAGCTTCTTGCGCGGCGCAGCGCGGCCCGGCAAGCCGCCAATGCCCTGGTGGCGCGCAACATCGACTTCGTCGTGTACAAGGGCGTAGCGCTGGCTGATGAGGTCTACGGCGACCTGTCACTGCGCGCTTACGGCGATTGCGACATTCTAGTCCGCCCCGACGACGCTGATGCCGCGTTCAATGCACTTCAGGACATCGGCTATGCCGCGGCTGCCTCCGCCAGCGTCGCACGACAGATTGCAAACGGATCCACCGCCATTGCGATGAAGCGGTCCGAAGCATCGGTCGACCTGCATTGGACCTTGAGCACCGATCGGCTCTTCATGAAGGACACCGACATCATTTGGGCCAATTGCGGGCCGCCCGGGAACGCCAACGTGCTGCCGGGGCAGCGGATGTCACCGGAGCTCACGCTGGTCAATCTTGCGGAGCACTTTTGCCGGCACAGTTTTCTCGAGCTGAAGCCACTGGTGGATTTTCGTTTTGCCGCGGTGAAATTCGGCGCAGCCGTCGATCCGGACAAGTTGCAGCGGCTGGCTCGCTCTCTCGAATTGCATTCGATGGTCGATCTGACGGCGCGGCTGAGCGAACGGCTTCTGCAGCCTCATCCGATGACCGCCCGCCTGATCCCGGGACCGCCGGGGGTGCGTGCGCGCATGGCCTGCGCGATGCTGACCGAGCGTGCGCTGATAAGAACGCAGGATCCGCGTCCGACCGAAAGCCGGCTGCGGCGGCTGGCGTTCGGCGGCACGGTCCCGGCCGCACTGCGTGCGTTCAGAACGATGCTGCTGCCGCGGTTGCGGGACCTCGAGACCCGCTTTCAGCGCCCGTTCGACCTGCGGATGTACCCGCAATACTACATGATACAGATGCGGCGCGTTCTGACGCGTTCCCGCAGGTCATTTGACGCTCATGCCGGATTGCCGTCCGCGCTCGATCTGCGGAGCAACGCGGACGGCAAGTGACTTCGGTCCGAAGGCGCTAGAACTGGAAATAGATGAACAGATTCACCGGCCGCAGGAAGATGAACACCGCGAAGGCGGATATCGCAATCGCCAGGGTCTCGACGGTCAGGCGCAGCCAGAAAAGTTTTGTACGGACGATCCAGCGGATGGCAAAATGCGTGGCAGGCATCGCGAGGAACAGCAATGCCACCAGCAGATACGAACTCTCGCGAAATCCCAGCTGGGCATAGGCATGGGGGTCGCAAATGCGCGCCAGCAAGGCGATGGCGTCTCCGGTCGATCGGGACCGGAAGAAGATCCAGCCGAGCATGCTGATCGCTACCGTGATGCCCCAGCCCAGCAGCGCACCCGATCGGTCCGGCAGCCGCGCTGAGATCGGGATCGTCACGCGATAGATCCAGATGAAGGCCGCGTGCCAGAGACCCCACAGGACGAACGGCCAGCCGGCCCCGTGCCACAGGCCCATGATCGCCCAGGTGCCAAACAGCGCGCCGGTCGACCGCCACGAGCCGGGCCTGACAAGATCGGTCTCGATTCCGCCCTCGGACCTGTCCTGGAAGCGGACGCCGCAAAGTGGAAGATAGAGGTAGTCGCGGATCCACGACGACAGCGTAATGTGCCATCTCTTCCAGAATTCGCGCGGCGAGGTCGCCAGATACGGCCAGTTGAAGTTTTCGGGGAAGTGAATTCCGAGCAGGCGCGCCGATCCGATCGCGATCATGCTGTATCCGGCAAAATCGAAATAGATCTGCATCCCGAAGGCGAACGCCATGGTCCAGACGTCGAGCGCGCCGAGCGAGGCGGGGCTGCGCAGGAACCAGTCGTCCACCAGCGGTGCCAAATGGTCGGCCGGACCAACCTTGAGGAACAGCCCGAACAGTATTCGTTTCACGCCCCCGGCGAGCCGGTCGAGGTCGAAGCGTTGAGCTGCGATCAACTGCGGAATGAGTTCGTTGGCGCGCAGGATGGGGCCCGCGACCATATGCGGCCAGAACATTACATAGGTCAGATAGACCGCAAAGTTGGTGATTGGCTTGCAGAGTCCGCGGTAGACGTCGATCGTGTAGCTGATCGACAGGAACGTATAGAAGCTGATTCCGAGCGGGAGAATGATGGTGCCGAGCCTGATCGACCAGTCGGCCGAGAACAAGCGGGCGAGGACTTCCAAATTGCCCGCGATGAAGTAGGCGTATTTGAAATATCCAAGCAGCAGAAGGTTGATTCCGACGCTGCATATAAGCCAGGCGCGTCGGCGGCCCTGGCGATGCTCGGAGCCCAGTTTCAGCGCAAAGCCGAAATCCAGCAAGGCAGAGAAAGCGATCAGAAGCAGGAATTCCGGGCGCCACAGCGCATAGAACAGCGCGCTGGCCGTGAGCAGAAGCCAGATCCGCCAGCCCTGTGAAATCAGCCAGAACGCGGTCGTGACCGCGATGAGGAACAGGACGTAGCTGACGGAATTGAACAGCATCGCCTATTGACTTCGGCTCATGGCCGTCACCGCGGAGAGCAGGGCCGTCGCCAGCCGTTCGTGACCGCCTGCCTTGAAATGATTGAAATCGGCATTTTCATTGAGCGGTCCCCACTGGTCGTCGGGAACCAGCGCACCGAAATCGAGCAGCTTGCTGCCGTAGGCGTGCGAAATCTCGCCGACTTCCCGCTTCCATGTCTCATATTCCTTCGGGTCGTACGGACTGGCCAGATCGTGGCGTATCGGCGCCACGTAAAGGAGCGTGCGGATGTCGTTGGACGCCGCATACCGGAGCAGGCCGCGAAGCGCCGTCATGTTGGCGGCGTAGCGATCCGGAATCAGCGGGCGGATCGTGGTCGACCTGATTCCCAACGCGGCGTTGCGGATGCCGTAGAGATCGATCAGCAGGCGCGATCTCAGCCATTTTCGGTCCGCCCACAGCCGCCAATTCTCGGTCAACTTCAGGTTGATCGTATCCTCGAGCTTCTTCTGCAAAAAGCCCGCCAGCGCCGCGCTCTCCTCGCCGGCGTCGCGGCCTTGCCACTGGCTTTCGGCTTTTGCCATGATCGCCTGGCCGACCGGATCGGCTCGTAACGCCGCCCGGTCCGCGGCATCGAGCAGCTGGCCGAAATCGTCGCGCAAGCCGTCTTCGCGCAGATCGTCGAACGACAATTGAACGATGATGCCCCTGACCGGCAGGCGGCGATGCACGAGGCGGGTCAGCACATATTGCTCTTGCAGGTTGGCATGCGGCAGCGACACACCGAGCGGGACGGTCGTGTCGGGACATTCCAGCAGGCGCCGCAGCAAATACGGCGCGGAATGCTGTCCTTTCTCGAAATTTTCGATGAAATGCAGTTGTGAGTTGCCAAGCCAGAGAATGTCGAACGCCTTGCAACGCTCCGTATCCACGGGCCGATTGCCGGCTTGAGCCGCGATCATCGATGCGATCGCCTCGGGATAGGAGCCGGTGAACGTGACGCCGTTCCAGGATTCGGCCACTTCGATCATCGCCGGATCGAGATCGAACGTCGTCGGGTCGACCTTGGCGTAATCGTAGGCCACCAGCGCCACCGCCGCCAACGCCAGACCGCAGAACAGCGCGATCACTGATCTCCTGCTTTCGCGGCCGGCCCCGGCCTCGATGGCTGACGCTTTCAATATCAACTCCGCGAGTTCAATTTATCCGTGGCCGCGTGGCGGTCCCGCAAGCGATCGCGGACCGCGACCTAGCACCCTTTGACGGTCTTGATGGCGGCCCGGGCAGCGGCCGCGGTCTGAAAGGGGCCGCCACCCGTGACGGTACGGCCAATCGGCCTGTTCGGCGTGACAAAGCATCTGTTCGCCCAGACATCCCAGTCAATGAAAAACTGGCCGGAGTCGAGGTCGCTGCCGTGTTTGCCCAGACACTCCGGACGTAAATCGTTGCCGATGCAGGAGGAGCCGCGGCGTGTCATCGCCGCATCGATTCCAAGCCACTCGGCGCTTCTGATCCGGTTACCGGCTCGCTGACTGCTAGACGGCTCCGAACGGACATCCTGAGCGGCATTGCTCGCGCCCGCGCAGGTCGAGCCGGCCGCGAAAGCTGCCAACGCAACCAGGACGGCAAGCTTCCTCCTTGTCGCCGCTCGACCGAATCCTTGATCGGAGGTCTTCCAGCCCGAGGGGGAAGTCAGGGACGAAGCTTCGATGAAAGGCATGATGAATTGCCGCTAGCCGATTCCGCCATTTGAACTGTCTGATCGTTCGGAGCACGCCTGCGGCGGAACCGCAAACGAATATTTTTTGCCATGCCAGCGTAAAACTCGATCGCGTCAAAAGCAAATTGCCTCACGGGGCGTTCTTCATACTGATTGTCGGGTATCCCGTAAGCGACGGGTATTTTCTCACCCTTGTACCTGGTGCCGAACAGACGATCCCACAACGGACAATTGCTGAAATTCAGATCGCGATGTTCCTTCTCGCTCGAGTGATGTACCTGGTGAAATCGCGGCGATTGGATGACCCAGGATCCGATCCATCCGTATGTCCACGGCAGTTGGCTGTGGGCCAGGAGGTCTGTCGTGGTTCCCACCAGAAAATAGATGAAGAGGATCGAATCCGATACTTTGAAGAACAGCAAGGGCGAAACGACGCTGAGCAGGTTGAGCACGACCGGTTCGACCGAGTGCTGCCTGAAGCTGGTGATCATGTTCAGCTCGGTGGCGGCGTGATGGAAGCGGTGCAGGGGCCAGAACTGCGGCAGGTGCATCATGCGATGACCCCAGTAGCTGAAGAATGTCGTCAGCAGCCAGTAGATGGCAAATCCCGCTGCGAGCGGCAGCGCGCCTTCGCTCGGCAGGGCAATCCGGTTCCAGCCGTATTGGGACAGCACCCAACTGACTGCCCGGCCGGTTTCCACGGATATGCCAAAGGTGAGGATGATCGACAGTGCGTCGGTCAGACCCACCAGGAATATCCCGAAGATGATCGCATCGATTTTGGCGGATGTCTTTCTAGCGAACAGAAGCCGGAACACGCTCGAGTTTTGCCATCCCAGCAGCACGATTTCGAGCGCCAGCGGCGCCGCGGCGAGCAGCATGAGTTCCAGCCTTTGTGCGGTTACGGCATTCTCCAAGCGGCGGCCGATAAAGCCGAGGACAGCGCGCCCGCCTTCCCACGCCTGGACAGGTGCGAGCCATGCAGCGATACAGGCGATCAAAGCAATCGCCAGAGCTGCCGCTGTTGCCACAGCCTTCCGCGTTCCAATATGCACGTTTCGTAGATTCCCGCCTGCCCAGGATCGTAGCACGGCCTACACTAAACGTCTGCCGACCGTTCGGGGAGCTTTTTTTCCCAACTGGCGCCGCTGAATACGGCAAGGCAGCCACTATCGCCGCTCCGTCGCCGGGACAGAAGTGTGAGCCGCAGCGGCCCTCGGCCTTCCAGGGCGGTCGAATCGCCCGATTTGAAAAAGCTTCCGGCATCGGGTACCCCCGATGTAGCAGGGCGGTCGATCGAAGAGGGCGACACGTTGCATCTTGTCCAAAGATCATTGCCTGGAGGATGCATGTCCAAATTGATTGTGACGAAGACAGAGTTGGCCGCCCTCGTTCTGGCCGAAATACGAAAGCTCGACGGCTGTGAGAGCGTCGATGAGGTAGTCATCGTCGAAACGCTCAATCCGCGTTCAGTCTCAAATTGGGAAATATGCCTCATCGCCGCAAGCGGTGGCGCACCGTCGGCTGTCCAACTCGCGGGCACTGAGGTGCAGCGGATGCTCCAACCGCTCTACTCGTTGAAGTAATCCTGCATTTTTAATTTGGCCATTGTCTTGCTGCAGCTGCACTGCAATATCTTGCATAACCGCGCGATTATGCGGGTTCTCGGTGACGGTCGGTCGTTGATCGGTTCGATAGGACGTGAGGGATCGTGCGGATAGCCGGCAGCCTTAATGCGAGCAATATCGCGCCGATCGTCGCATCTTTCCCCTGTTTGCAACGCATTTCGGGGCCTGACGCCAATTCGCGCGAGTCTTCGGAACCTTTTGTCTCATTGCCGCTTTTGCTTCACTGTCGTATTCTCAAGAGGTCACAAAATAGCGATGTGATCACGACCAAATAGCGAAACAGCGATGTCACGAAGGGAGAAAGTCATGAAGAACGCTTTCATGCTATTTGCATTGACCGTCCTTTCGGTAACCTTCGCCCAGGCGCAAGGCACCAAATACTATGTCGATTGGGATTATGCTGCGAAAAAGTGCGTCGTCGTGGACAAGAGGCCGACTAACCCCAACCTCGCGGACCTCCCTCCCTACAACTCGAAAGCGGAGGCTGAAGCTGCCTTCAAGGTCCTCAAGGGGTGCTCGCCCGAATCGATGAAGCAGTGATCAGGCCTTGTCGGAGAAGCCCTGCTGGATGAATCGCTTTGTCGCCAGCTACTATCTTGTGAGACCCTGGCTGTGCCTGTGATACAGAGCCTCCAGCCAGGGCCATCACAAAAAGCATGCTTCAATTCGTAAAACCGACGCGGTGCAGTTCGTCCCTGCTCAAATGCGCGTCATCCCGAAAATCGGTTTCCTTAAAGCCGAACACGTTGGGGTCATAGCTGCCAACGATCGGAAGACCCATGCGGTGGGCAAGATCGCGCAGCACGGGTTCGACAGTTCGAAGTGCATCGCAGGTGATCGCTGATGCACACGTCCACACGTAAGGATGATAGGGATTAAGCACGATCGCGACCTGAATGCCACGTTGCTTGAGTAGTGCAAGAACGTGTTCGAGCTCGCGCATCAGTCCTGGATCGACAAAGGGTTTCTCGATGCCCCAGCTTCCATCATCCACCGGCGTTCCTGGCGCCAATCGGTCCGAATAGGGGGTCACACCGTCCGGTCGCAGCGATGCATAGTTGTAGGTTCCGTCGGGATCGAAACTTCCAAAGATGGCTTGATCGCGTTCGCGGAACGTTGGTGCCTGTATCTGGAGGTCCGGCGCGTAGAGTTGATTGAGGTTGGCCCAGAGATAGCGGCCGTTGACCAACTGGCGCATCTTGATCAGAAGCGTGTTCTCGGTCTCATCGGATAATCCCAAGGCCCGGCGCGCAGGTGGCAATACGTCCGGCGGCTCAGTCCAGAACGAATTGGCATTCGGTCGTAGCGCCCACGGTCCGATCCCGATCAAGAATGTTTTCACCGTCGGCTTGTCGAATATGAGACTGGTCATGACAAGGAGATCTTCGAAGCTGGCGGCCGACACCGCAAGATTGGTGACATCCTTGCAACCAAGTTGCCGCGCGACGGGATAGGTCCAGATATTGACGCGCATCTCATGGCTGGAGCCAAAGACATAGCAGTCACTCTGCGTCTGCCGCGCTAGTTCCTGCTTCATTGCCCGTTCATGCACGATGTAGGTGAGCGGGCGCTCGCTCCGGATCAGGTGTCGGACATAGTTCCTGTAATAGGCAAGCAGGATTTCATTTCGCCGGCCGTAAACATCCTGGACGTCGACAAAATAATTGACGCTGGCGGTTGCGATCAGAACCACCATGATCGTCAGTACCAGTGCCGTGAAATAGGGCGTCCAAACTCGGACTTGCCAGGCATCTGATGAATCTATTTCGCGCGAAAGCGTCACCCGCTATTCTGGACTTGCAACGCTCCACTCCCTGTGCCCTAAACATTATGATAATAAATCAACGGGGCCGCAAATGCAGGCTCCATTTCGGCAGTCCTCTTGCCGGATTGGCCCGTACCTATACTACCAGACTGGATGCACTTGAGCGTGGAAACTTCTGCAATCTACCAAAAATTGACGCCCATCTTCCGGGAGATACTCGGTGATGACGCACTTGTCCTTACTCCGCGCACCAGTGCGCGCGACATTCCGACATGGGACAGTGTCAATCACATCCGAATTGTGCTGTCGCTCGAACAGCAATTTGCCCTGAAGGTCAACGTTCGCGAAACGGCCGAGCTTATGAACGTCGGCGATCTCGTCGCTTTCATCGAGAAAAAATTGCAGTCTGATGCTGTTTAATTCGTTTCCATTTCTATTCCTTTTCCTTCCGGCGGTACTCATTGTCTATTATTGCGCGGCAAGATTTGGACCGCGGTATGCGGCCCTTGCGCTGGCAATCGCGTCGTTCGTTTTTTATGGCTTCTGGAATCCCTCGGCAGTGATACTGCTCGCCACCTCCATTGCATTCAATTTCGGTAGTGGCTTCCTGATACACCGGTATGAAAAAAGGCCCCCGTTACAGAGAGCGGTGCTGGGTTTGGCGGTCGGGGGCAATATCCTGCTGTTGGCATATTACAAATATTGGTTCGTTCTGGCGGGATGGCTCGGAGCACAACTTAATCTGAACCTGGTATCGCCCGGCGATGGCATCCTGCTGCCGCTCGGAATATCATTCTTCACGTTTACCCAGATCGGCTATCTCATCGATCTTCGCGATGGCCTCGCCCGGCGCGACGGATTGCTCGACTACGTCCTGTTTGTGACGTTCTTCCCCCATCTGATAGCCGGCCCGATCCTTTACCATCGGGACATCATGCCGCAATTTGCGGCCAAGGAAACCTACCGGTTCAATCCCGAGAATCTCGCCGTCGGATTCAGCATCTTCGTGATCGGCCTCGCCAAGAAGGTCGTCATCGCCGATACGTTTTCCAGTCACGTCGGAGCGGGCTTCGCCAATCCTGCGAGACTGGATACCTATGGCGCCTGGACGGTAGCGCTCGCGTACTCGCTGCAAATTTATTTCGACTTTTCCGGATATTCGGACATGGCAGTCGGCCTCGCACGCATGTTCGGAGTGCGTTTTCCGGCGAATTTCGATTCGCCCTTCAAATCGAGATCGATTATCGAATTCTGGCAGCGATGGCACATTACGTTGTCGCGTTACCTCAATCTGTATGTCTACAGTCCGCTATCGACATGGATTATCCGCCGCCGCCTGGCACAAGGCAGGCCGATTTCGAGGCAAAGCATGGCGACGCCGCCGGCCTTTCTGATGACTGTTGCACTACCGACATTTTGCACGATGTTTCTGGCTGGCGTCTGGCACGGTGCCGGACTCCCGTTTCTTGTCTATGGATTGCTGCATGGGTTCTATCTCACTGTGAATCACGCGTGGCGGGTTTTCGGTCCCAGACTGAAGTTGCCGACGCCGCTGCATTTGGTGGTTTCCGAGATGCAGCTCGTGCTGACCTTTCTCGCAGTCGTTGCCTCGCTGGTAATTTTTCGCGCCAAGTCCGTGTCGGACGCTCTCGAGGTCTTCAAAGGCATGCTTGGTCTGCACGGTGCATTCGAGGGCCAGGTCAGTGCGCTCGAGTTGTCCCCCCTTGCCATCGGGGTTCTTGTGTCAATTGGTCTCGTCATCGCGCGAATTTTGCCGAATTCCATCGAGCTCTTCGGGTCGTTTTCGCCCGTTTATCCAGCCGTACCGGTGTCTGCGATACAATGGGTTCCGAACAAGGCATGGGGAATCGTGCTCGGCGTGATCGCCAGCGTAAGTATCCTCTTGCTGTCCGGAGCAGCCGAGTTTCTCTACTTCTTTTTCTAGATCATCCGGATTTCAATTCATCAAGATGATGAAGATCTGCCGGCATGCGTTGACGAAGCTCGCCCCGACGTGACATGCGTAGCAAACCAATCTGCTGCTGCTTTGCGGTCCAGCTTATCGTTTTCGCTTCTAGGCATTGAATCGATCTCCAGAATGACATGGGGGATCGCGTGTTGTTCGATCTTGTCCGCTAGCGCAACGCGCAAGGTGTTCTGATCGAAGTCCTTGCCGCCTTGTCTTTCCACGACTGCGCCGAGACCGTCCTTCCATTTGAAGACGCATGCGACTGGCCAACCGCAATCCCGAATCGCTGCAGAAATTTCGTCAAGTTCGATGCGATATCCCTTTATCTTGATCTGGAAATCGATGCGATCTCTGAAGTAGAGGTTTCCGTCTCGCCATTCTGCCCAATCACCGGTGAAGTAGGCTCGGGCAGGGGCGCCGTCGGAATCGGCAAGCCTGAAACGTTCCGACGTTCGCTGTTCGTCGCTCCAGTAACCCTCGGCCAGCTGCGGTCCGGATATGACTATCTCTCCTTCGTTCGCATCCTTGCCTCCGACCAAACTCAAATTCATTCCGGGTATTGGCCGGCCCAGGGCAGCGGATGTCTCGCAGGCAGCGAGGTAGTTGTCAGCTCGCAACAGGATAGAGGTCATCGAAACCGTCGCCTCCGTTGGCCCATAGGTGTTCTGGACAATCGCGTCGCGATTGGCGTTGAAAATACCCTCAAGGTGTTGGCGGAGGAGCGGCTCGCCGCAAAAATTGAAAAACCGCACAGACTCCAGCGTTGAGGCGGTAAGACTCCTGGATTGGGCCATGAGGCTGATCGCGCTCGGCACTGAATTCCAAATCGTTATCCGCTCCCGTTGAATCATCAGCGCTGGCATAAGTCGGTCTGCTGGTTCAAGGAAGGGAAAGAGGGTCGCTCCGAAACAAATGGAACCGTAAATGTCTGCGACGCTCAGATCGAAGCCGATGTTAGGGTACTGAGATATTCGATCGCCTGGCCTGATACCCCAAGCCTCTCCGAGCCAGGCAATATGACTATTCAGAGCCGACCGGCTGATCATCACGCCTTTCGGAGTTCCCGTCGAGCCGGAGGTGAAGATGACATAAGCAAGTTTGTGACGAGTCTCGCTGCCGTTAAGCGGAGGAATTTCGTTCAATGTCGCGGGATTGACCAGGATCGCGCGAGGCGCAGCGTTCGAAAGTTGCCTTCCCAAGTCGCCATTCGCAACGATGAAATCCGGCTCGAGCAATTCGAGAATACGTTTTAGCTTGGCGAGCGGCGCTGCGATGTTGACGGGACTGTAGTAGCCGCCGGCCAAGCCCGCTCCAAACATCGCAGCATAGGCATCCGGGATCTGAGGAAGAGCAATCAGTACTACAGAGTTTGGACGCTGAGCAAAACAAGCCGCAAATTGGCGCACCCTGACTTCGAATGTCTTGAAAGAATATTTTGTGTCACCGGCGTCAACGCAAATCGCCTCGGGGTTGGCTTCTGCGTTTCGCAGAAAGCGATCTACGACATCTTCGTTTCCCATGGTCAGAGTGCCCGCTCGCCGAAATACGCGCGGGAGCATACTTTACGCGAAAAGGAACGCCAGAGCATTTTGGCACTGGAATCGACGAATGACGCTTCAAGCGCTGTCCACGTTCTCAGGCGCGGTGGACAGCGGCCACGCCAGTCACATTGTCGCTGCAACGAGTTCAGCATGTGTTGTCCCGATGCGAGATGAGTTATCGGATCGCGATCGGATTGATCATGCTTTGCACCCCCCCGCGTAAACGTGGCTGACCAAGGACGAATAGAAACTCATACGCCTTGTCTCTCGCCAGTTCCGAGGTATCCAGGTTTTCCAGCAGGTAGGTCCCGTTCATCGCCAGCAGGATTTGGTGCACGGGCCAGATGTTCTCCGACTCGAACGGGAGCGGCTCAATACCCCAAGTGTCGGCACCGACGGCAACGACTCCCTTTCCGGCGAGATATTTTGCGCCCTCAACGCCGAGACCCGGTTCATAGGCTCCGAAGCGCTTGTCATCCTTGCCAAGCAAGCTGAGCCAACCGGTGTGGAACAGCACGACGTCACCCTGCCGGATCTCGACTCCCTCCCTCTTGGCAACTTCCTCGATCTCCTTGACATTGAAGGCGGTACCTTCCTTCAAGACGCTCGTGTTGTAATATTGAGCCATGTCAAGGAGCACGCCGCGCGTCACAATCGGCGGGACTTTTTCGATACCGAGCTTCTTGAGGCCGCTGAGCTCGGCGAAATCCGCGAGCTTGTTGCCGTTGTAGTAGACGTGTTCAATACCGGCGTGGCCGAGCCCGTCTATTTGGCTTCCGATCCCGACCCAAGTCTCGATGATGTCGTCGTTGTAGGTAAACTTGTTGGGTCCATAGCCGGGACTGCCGGCTTGGCCCGGCTGGACTATCGTAAGCTTGAAGGCACGCGGGCCGTACGGCGTGGTCTTGGCATCGACGGGAATACCTAGCGCATAGGTCTTGCCCGTCTTGACCAGTGAGGCTGCTTTGACGACCAGCTCCGGTGTCATGTAGTTGGCCGCGCCGACTTCATCGTTGGGTCCCCATTTCGATCGTGTCCAGTCTTGGGCGCTTGTCGGTCCAATCACACCCAGCAGGATCAAGCAGCAGCTCAACGTCGATGCCCTAAGCATTGCAGATACCCTCATTGTAGGCCTATTTGCTCCCAACAAACCGTCCTTGTATACAGCAGATTACTTGCATACATTGGGCATCTCGGGTGACGCAACTTACGTCGCTTTAGTCGCCGCGGATGCCCAGAGTCGAAGGCGATAGCTGAGCGTGTTCTTTGATGAATCTGTTTTCAAGCGATCATTCCCGCGCGCTTTTTCTTAGTTTCGACAACCGTCATTTGTCGCCCACATCCAGCGACAGATCGTCGCAAATCAGAACTCGCGCCGTTCCGGATTCGCTACGCAGCGGCGTCCAAGGATTGGGCGGCGCCTTGCGTGCCGGTGCGGCGTCGCCATGCGGCTTCCAAAGCCGCCGTCTTCATCGCGGGAATGTAAGCAGATGCGCGCTTTCCGCGACTTCAATTTAGGGACGATCTGATGAGCGAGTGGCAGCAGGTTTGCGCGCTGGAAAATCTCAACGAAGGTGAGCCGTTCGGCGTCGAACACGGCGACAAGCGGATCGCGCTGTTTTTGATCGGCAACAAGGTTTACGCGACCGGTGATGTTTGTCCACATCAGTTTGCGTTGCTCTCGACCGGCTATATCGACGGCGACTCGGTGGTCTGTCCCCTCCATGGCGCCGAGTTCGATATCAAGACCGGCCGGTGCCAGAATGCGCTGTACAAACGTATACAGACCTACGATGCCGAGGTACGTGACGGGGCGGTATTCGTCGATCTCGCCGGCCGAATCAAGGCCTGAGAGACCGGATGGTGCGGCAGCGCAGGAGCGGGCCCGGAATTGAGCGTGGCCTGAACGTTTCCCGGTGACAGATCGTCGTCCGCCCGCCTCCCTGGAAATGCCGGACTAGTTTTTTCCCAGGCGTTGCACGATGGCTTCTGACGCGAGCGCATAGCCTTTTTCGGTGTAGTGGGCGCGCGTGCCGTAGGGAAACAGGTTGGGGCGGTCGTCGCTAGGAAAGCGGGGCGTGACATCGAGGAACTCAAATCCCGCATCGGTGGATATTGACGATATCGAGTGGCGAAGCTGGTCGAACGCAGCCAGTTGGGGGTGAGCGGCCGGTTTCCAGCTCAATCGTTCCCATGACGGCAGATAGACGACAATAAACCGCTCGGCGCCTTTCGATTTCGCCGTCCGCATTCCCTCCTTGAGGGTGGCGCTGAACAGCTCTCGATCGAGCACGATCGGCTCGGCCGATTTGAGCGAACGCAAGAAGGAAATCGTAGGTGAGAAAAACCTGTCGCGCCACTCCGCCAGACCCGAGGCCAATTTACGGAAGGAAATGCGCGGTGCCATTTCGCGCTGTCGGGTTCGGTCCGTCGCGCGAGTGTTCCAATCGTGCTCCAGCGCATCGAACAATTCGGCGATCTCACGCTCTCGCGACTTCAGATTCTGGGTGAAGCCCGGTTCGAGATACCGGACGGCAAATTCGCCGTCGGCGGCGGGGATGGAATCGTTGCCTTCAAAAAACAGCCAAACCAGCACCTTGAAGCGCGGCGCATATTCCTTGAGGGTCGCCAATTCGTCCAGCGGCTGATGTCCGCCGATCGAAAGATTCAGAACGGTCTTTCCGCTGTTTTCGATGCTGTTCGCAATCGAGAATTCGTCGTCGAGACAGGCTCCGGTTCCGAAGCTGTCGCCGAGCAACACGATGTCCGATGCGACGAACCGCTCCGGATCCCTGTTGTTGAAACCGAATCGGTCGGACCGGATGAATTTCCATTTGCCGGTCTCGTTGCAGTAGATGAGGTTACTGTTGGGCCGGTTCGAGAAGGCGCGGGTGTTGCCCGGGACTACCCTGAATTCAACCGGGTTGATGTAAGGGCGACAGTCCGTCGGACCGCATGCCGACAGCGCCTCGTCCATCGAACTCCAGTCAAGCTTCTCGCCGCGAGCCTCGGACAATTCCTTTCGATACGCGTTCGGGTCGGCCGGCGTCACCGGCATCGCATAGAAGAACCCGAGGACGAAATTGATCGAGAGGAAAATCAGGACCGTCACAACGATCATGACGGCAACTGCGGCGACATACATGGATGCGCCCGGCGGGTCGGTGGGACTTGGGTCGGGCGACGCCATCAATTGCTTCAAACTGATCTTGATCGTTCAGGGCAGGATCTCGCTCTTCCTTGTAGCTCAGGCAATTTCTGACCACCAGCACCTAGATTTTGCTGCCCATGACGCAACCGAGTGCTCCATGGATCTCGTCAAGTCGGGACATGATTCGGCAGAGCGCGGACCGGCTGAATGCCGCATGGCCTTTTTTGAGGCCCGCCTCGGTCCAGGTATTTGCCGTCAGAAACCGGGATATTTCCCGTTTGCCGTGACCAGCTTTCCGGAGACGGGCCGCGTTCTGGCTCGGGCACAGGGACGAGAAGTGACACCGTGCATGAAAGGCTATATCTGTCCGAGCTGCTGCAGCCCTGAATTTCCAGATGGTCGCCAAACAGCTCGAACATGGAACAGTTCGTTTTCCATACCGCCCGCGTGAGCCCCGAACGAACGCTGTTGGTGGCGTGGGCAGCTTGGCTTGTGTGCTTTCTGGCGATGCCGATCTCGGTCGTGTTCTATGGCACGTTCGAAACCGTGGCCCTGTTCATCTGCGCCAATCTCGCGCTCTGGTTCGGGCTGTCATTCGGGTGGTCCTCGACGGCCGATCCGCGGCCTTCGACCGAAAGCTGCGGATTCGACACGGCGGACATTCGTCTGATCCTGCTGTGTCTCGTCGTAGCCAGCGCGGTGGCGATCGCTGCCAAGGTGGTCGACCTCGTGGCGTATCGCGGCATCCTGGAAGCGAGGTCTTTCGCCGACGCCCGCCTCAAGATGGAGGCAAACGGTTCGAACTTCTTTTCCGGGATCTATTTTGGCCTGTCGCCCGCGATCGTGGCCGGCGGGATTTTGGCCCTCGTGCTGTTGCGCAGGGGCCAGTTTCGCCGGATATCGATTGCGGCGCTGGTCCTGTTCGGCATCAATCCGGTTTTCTCATTCGTCTATGGCGGCCGGTCCGTCCTGTTCCTCATTGTCGCGCTGGCGATCATCACCTGGCTCCTGACCCTTCCCACGGTTTCGCGGCGGCATGTGCTCTACGTCCTCGGCGCGCTTTCGGTCGTATTCGTCATGACCATGTATCTGTTTGTGTCTCGCGCAGTCGAGAACGTCGGCGTGCAGGTGGACAAGCTGGCGAGCCTGTCCGATTATACGAAACTTGTTCCACTCGATGCCGACACTCTCCTCACGATGAGGGACTTGCCCAATCTTGGACGGTACGTCCTTTACTACGTGACGAGCGTCGGACAGTACGTGCTGCACGGCGTGTTCGAGTTCTTTTATCTGGTTCAGGCCAAGAGCCCTGCGGATGGTCTTTTCTGGGGCAAGTACCAGTTTACGCTCTACGATCAGCTTCAGCGAGCGATCCTGGGACCAGGCTCCGTTGCCAACCTCTCGGCTTATGATCCGACTGCAGGACTGTTCAGCACGTTCTGGGGGCCGGCCTATCTCGATTTCGGGTATCTGATGGTCGTCTACGGCTTTCTGTTCGGATACGTCACGGGGCGGGTTCGCCGGCTCGTCGACCAAGGCGACCTGTTCGCGCTTCCTCTCTATGTGCTGCTCATTTTCCAGTTGTTCCTGGTTCCGATCGTCAACGGCGTCCTGTTGGCTTCGTCCGTGATTCTCAATGTCGGCTTTTTCGCCATCTGGCTGCTGACGGGAGCGTATCTTCGCAGACGAGCGGGATCGGCGGAGCTCGCAGCGTGACACTGGCTGTGGCCGCGACGCAGTCTATCGCGAAAGCCGTTGCAGGAAGCTGATGGTCGCATCCGCGACGTTGCGAACGTTTTCCGGATCGATGACCGAAGGGACGTTGGCGGGATCCGAGATCATGCCCGGGAAGGACTGCGCGACGTTCCAGGCCAGATAGTCCTCGATTGCGCTTCCCGCCTGCGCCCGCGTCATGGCGGCGGCCTCGTCAACGATCGCGGCAAAGTCGCCGTGGCTTGCCTGAAACGGGTTGAAGCCGTTGCGCAGCAGAACCCGGCCGAAATACATTTCGGCGATCGTGATCGCCGGCCTGCCCAACAGTCCGGCCTCGAAGCACGCCGTCCCGGAAATCGACACGGTCAGTCCCGCGCGCGAAATCAGGCGATGGGTGTCGGCAAAGGGGTCGATCAGCCGTATCCCGGGCAGCCGCCGGAGATCCCGGTAGTAGGCGGGCGAACGATCGCCGATCGCGTTCGGATGCTCCTTGACCCACATTTCCCAGCCGAACGGAAGCAGCCGGGTCAGGGCCTGAATGATTTCGTACTGGTTGGTGAACGGCGCGCCGATGACGTCGACGGAGGACTCCGGCTGCTTCTGCAACAGGAACAGCGCGAACGGCCGTTCGGCGGTCTCCGGCGGCGCCTCGAATGCGCCGGTCCGTTTTGCAAGTGCTCCAGATAGCACGGAAGCCAGCCGTCGCCCGACCCGCGTCCGCAACGAAGGCATGGTGTGATCGAACCGCGCGCCCGCCGGCTGCATGACGGCCCGCCAGGCTTCGTCCAGCCAGTGATTTCGCAACCGGTTCTGATTCATGTTGAGCGCAAAATAGTAGGGACGCTGGCCGCGTTCGCGCAAGTTAGCGAGCGCCTGCCGCGCAATGGCCCGGTGCTCCACGTCTGGTTGTTCGCAAAAGACATCGATGCGCTTCTGAAACACGCCGGGGAAGAACGCAAAGCGCTCCGACGGAATCCGGATGGTGTGGGGGGCGTGGAAATGCCTGCCGTTGGCCTGCATTACCGCCGAGGTGATGATCTCTGGTGCCCAGGTATCCTCGCCAAATGCGAAGCGGATGTCGTTGTCGAGCACGAAGCGCTCGATCTCCAGCGCAACGACCTGCCCATAGGCCTCGATGTGCCATCCTGGATTAAGGGCAAGTTCGCGATCCATGATCAACGCATTCTTGAGGCCAATCTCGGCGCCCTCGTCGATGCGCTGGATGCGGGATGCTTGTTCCGCGCTCGGCTTGAAAGGAGCGGTCCAGCGCGAACCCAGTTCCGACAGGTCGAGGATGCGGGTCCGGTCCCAGCCCTGGCCCACCAGATAACTGGTCCAGCGTTCGCCGGTGCTGATCCAGAAGATGACGGCGCCGGCAGCTTCCATGGCGCGCGCCCACGGCGAATAGAACCCGGTCTTGAGCTGGTTCGTGACGAACAGTGCGCGCAAGCCGTGCCTCCTGCAGTCAGGAAAGGTTCCTGAGCTCGCTCACGGTCCCGACGACGTAATCTATCTCGGCATCGGTGAGGGTGGGAAACATCGGCAACGTCAGGATTTCCTGATAGACCGCCTCGGCGCGGGGGCACAATCCGGCCTGGTCGCCAAATCGCTCGCGATAGAAGCTGTGACGGTAGACTGGCGCGTAGTGCACGTTGGCGCCGATCCCGGACGCCCTGAGATGATCGAAGGCGCGGCGGCGGTCGATCTTCAGCGCCTGGAGGTCGAGGCGGATTACATACAGATGATAGGCGTTGGTGCGGTCCGAACGTGTCACCAGTGGCCGCGCGAAGGGCAGGCCCGCAAACATCTCGTCGTACCGCGCGGCAATCGCCTGCCGCCGGACGAGCCACTGCGGCAAGTGTTTCAGCTGCGAAATGCCCAGCGCGCACTGGATGTCGGGCAGCCGGTAATTGTAGCCGAGCTCGACCATGTCGTAGGCGAAGGTCCCGGTCTTTTCCCGGGATCGATGGTCGGAATCGATGCCATGATTGCGGAAGCGCCGCATGTGCTCCGCCATCCCGGCATCGTCGGTCAGAACCATTCCGCCTTCGCAGGTCGTGAGATGTTTCACCGGGTGAAACGAGAAAGCCGAGAGGTCGGCGATGGTTCCCACCTTGCGCCCCCTGTAGGTCGCGCCCGGTGCATGGCAGGCGTCGGATACGATCTTGATGCCGCGCCTGGCTGCCAGCGCGCGCAGGGCGTCGTAGTCGGCGGGCTGCCCGCCATAGTCGACGGCAACGATCGCCTTGGTGCGCGGGGTGATCTTTGCTTCGACGTCGGAGGGATCGATCAGCAACGTATCGGTCTCGACATCGGCGAAAACCGGCGTGCCGCCTTCATAGACCACTGCATTGGACGACGCGGCGAACGTGATTGCGGGGACAATGACTTCGTCGCCAGCGCAGACGTTGAGCGCGCGGATCGCGGCGTGCAGCGCCGCGGTCCCGCTGTTGACCGCGACGCCTTCGGCGGCCCCGCAAAACTCCGCAAAGGCGCGTTCGAACTCACCGACCCGTGGACCGGTGGTCAGCCATGCCGACCGCAGCGCCTCCTCTACCGCCGCGATGTCGTCGCGGTCGATGACCTGCTTGCCATAGGGAATGGAAGGCTTAGCCATGAATGCTCGTCGGATTCTCGAGCATGACCTTCAGCGCATCGGCGTCGAGCCAGTCCGGATTGTTGTTGCTGGCGTAACGGAAATCCTCCGCGACCGCTTTTCCCACGTCGTCGTAACCCTTGTAACTCCACCAGGCGAGCGCGGGCTGAACGATGTAGCGGTCCGGCATCTCGACGGTGAAGCGCGCGTCGTCCTCGGTGATCATCACCTCGTGGAGCTTTTCGCCCGGCCGGATGCCGACGATCCGATGCGGGAGGCCGGGCGCCATCGCCTTCGCGAGATCGATAATCGACATCGACTTGATCTTCGGCACGAACAACTCGCCGCCCTGCATCATCTCCGTGCTGGAGAGGACGAAATCGACGCCCTTGTCGAGCGTGATCCAGAAACGGGTCATTCGCGGATCGGTGATAGGCAGATGATCGGCGCCCTTGGCGATGAGGTCGCGAAAGAACGGAACGACGGAACCGCGCGATCCCACCACATTGCCGTAGCGGACCACCGCGAATCTGGTGCCCGTAGTGCCCGAGAGGTTATTCGAGGCGACGAAGATTTTGTCCGAGGCGAGCTTGGTGGCGCCGTAGAGGTTCGCCGGATTGCAGGCCTTGTCGGTGGACAGCGCGATGACTTTTGGAACGCGATTGCTGATCGCGGCCTGGACGACGTTTTCGGCGCCCATGATGTTGGTCTTCACGCATTCCATGGGATTATATTCTGCAATCGGCACATGCTTCATCGCGGCCGCATGCACCACGACGTCGACCTCGCGCATCGCCATTGTCAGCCGTTCGAGGTCGCGCACGTCGCCGATGAAAAAGCGAAGCCGGCTGTCGGGCAACGCCTGGGCCATCATCGCCTGTTTGTATTCGTCGCGAGAATAGATGATGATCTTCCTGAGATCGTGATCCCGTAGCAGAACCTTGACGAGTTCGGTACCAAACGAGCCGGTGCCGCCTGTGATCAGGATTGACTTCTGTTGAAGCATACGTTCCATTTCGGGATTATTGAAAAATTTGCCCGGTAGTAGTCAGTTCAAGCCGGTTTTGCAAGGAAAAGTGGGTTCAGGGTGGGTTGCGCAATGGGTGGAGGTTGCTGTGAAGAACGAGAACGATGCCGGCCTGCTCCACTGCGAATTTGCTGAACGCGGCTGGCTTCCGGTTTGACAATGATCGGACCGCGGCTGTTTACCGGCTCACTTTGAGCGTTGACACTCGTGGCGATCTGAAGGCATGACGCGGAGGGCGCTCATAACAGGTATTACCGGCCAGGATGGCGCCTATCTTGCGCGGCTTCTGCTGAGCAAGGGATACGCCGTGACCGGCGGATCTCGTCCGGCAGTCGCCAGGGATCTCTGGCGGCTCAAGGCGCTCGATGTCGATCGTGACGTCAAGATCACTGATCTTGAGCTGCTGGACTCATCGAACATCCTTTCGGTCATTGAACGCGAGAGGCCGGACGAGATCTACAATCTGGCGGCGCAAAGCGTCGTGAGCTCCTCGTTTCAGACGCCCGTCCTGACCGGCGACGCCGACGCGCTGGGCGCGGCCCGAATTCTCGAGGCGGTGCGCAAGGTCAACCGGTCGATCCGGTTCTATCAGGCATCGACATCGGAGATGTTCGGTGACGCCAGCGAGTCGCCGCAGTCCGAGACGACGGCCTTTCGTCCGCGCAATCCGTATGGCGTGGCCAAGCTCTACGCATACTGGATGACGGTCAATTTCCGCAACGTCGATGGCATGTTTGCCTGCAGCGGAATCCTGTTCAATCACGAGAGTCCGTTGCGCGGCCTTGAATTTGTGACGCGCAAGATCACGCACGGCCTCGCGGCGATTGCGCTCGGCCAACGCGATTGCATTGAGCTTGGAAATCTCGACGCCAGCCGCGATTGGGGATACGCGGCCGATTACGTCGATGGAATGTGGCGCATGCTGCAGAGCGCGAAGCCGTCGGACTACGTCCTCGCGACCGGCCGTTCGCACTCGGTGCGCGACTTTTGCCAGATCGCTGCCGAGGCCGTCGGTCTCGATCTCGCGTGGCAAGGCGCGGGTGTCGAGGAGAGAGCGATCGACACCAAGACAGGTCGCACGATTGTCAGGATCAACAAGGATTTTTATCGTCCAAACGAATCGATGCTTCTGGTCGGAGATGCGACAAAGGCACAACGGGAGCTTGGTTGGCGTCCGACCATGACCTTTGCGGAACTTGCTCAGACGATGGCTGAACAAGACCTGAAACTCGCGAAGCGCTAACCTTCGGTAGCGGCCGAGCAATCTCGGTTGTGCAGGCGGAAATGACGTGATTCTGGTTGCGCCGAATTTGGAATCGTGAGCATTTTGATTTTGTTTGTGATGCCAATGGTGTCTCCGTCTCATGCGAGTCCTGCACGCTTTCAAGGTTTATACGCCCGACAATCACGGGGGTATCGTGGAAGCCATCGCTCGCATCACTGCGGGAACTCCTGACGGCGATTCCGCTTCGTTGCTGGTCTGCCGCTATTTCGGATTGGGGAACACGATCGACGTCGATGGTCTTCCGGTCGAGCGGACGACAACGCTGGCGCAATTCAGCTCGCTTCCGATCTCGCCCGGGTTCATTCCGGTTTTCCGCCGGCGCGCCAGGGACGCCGACGTCATCGCATTTCACGCGCCTTTTCCGTTCGTCGATATCGGATTGTTGCTCGGCATTCCCGACAGCACGGCGCTGGTAATCCACTGGCATGCCGAGATCACCGGCAGGAACCTGTTTCGTCCGATCTTTCATCCGCTGCTGAAAAAATCCGTCGAGCGGGCCGACTGCATCATCGTCTCGCATCCCTCGATCGTCGCGCAGTCGGAATACCTGGCGAACTACGCCAGCAAATGTGTGGTGGCGCCTTACGGTATCGACACGGATTTCTGGAGCAACCAGGCGCCTGAAGACGCCGCGCCGATCAGCGAGCTCAGGAAAAAGCATTCGCGTCTGATTGTGGCATGTGGACGTCTCGTGCCGTATAAGGGATTTGACGTGCTGCTCAGGGCGCTCGGGCGCGTCGATGCGCACCTGCTGATCGCCGGTACCGGTCCGCTGGAGGCCGAACTGCGGGGCTTGGCGACAGCATCCGGCGTGGCTGACCGCGTCACCTTTGCGGGCTATCTGTCGCGGGCAGAGCAGCGGCAGGCCTTCGGTGCTGCCGATCTGTTCGTCCTGCCGTCGGTCAATGAGGCCGAAGCATTCGGAATCGTCCAGCTCGAAGCAATGTGCAGCGGTATCCCGATAGTGAATACCAGCTTGCCGACCGGCGTTCCCTGGGTCGCCCGGGACGGCCAGGAAGGCCTCACGGTCGCGCCCCGCGACGAGGCTGCGCTGGCTGCCGCCATGACACGGCTGCTCGACGACCGCGATCTCGCCAAGCGTCTGGGCGCGGCCGGCAAGGCCCGGGCGCTCAG
This sequence comes from Bradyrhizobium sp., assembly GCA_046349015.1. Taxonomy (GTDB): domain Bacteria; phylum Pseudomonadota; class Alphaproteobacteria; order Rhizobiales; family Xanthobacteraceae; genus Bradyrhizobium. Next base: position 37,489 of record JAXMDE010000005.1, read on the forward strand.
CCTGTTTGGTTGGCGAAAATTCGCTTCCGATGTCGCCGAACAATACCATCAGGCATTTTCCCGGCGTAAAGCTCTGTCACAATCCGCGCGTTGACGCGTTTGCCCGCAGATCGGATACACTTCGGATCGGGGGCGAGTGGCATGGATCGGATCGCCAGGCAGCGATCAACGAGGGACTGGCTCACATGACCGAGACAGCATTGCAGGCCGAAGCGAAAGAACCGGCATCCGCGGCCGTCATGGCGCGATGCATCGACCATGTGAATTTATCGGTCCGCGATCTCGATGTTTCGGTGGATTTCTATTCCCGCCTGCTCGGGATCGAAATCAAGGAGCAGGGCGAGAGTGGCGGAGTGCGATGGTGCATCCTCGGCGCTAAGGACCGGTTTTACGTCTGCTTTTTCGAGGTCAAGGACGGGACCTACAATCCCGGAGATATTCATATCAACCACGTGGGGTTCGTCGTCGATGATATGGACGAAACCATACGCCGTATTCACGGCCTTGGAATCCGCCTGCAATTCGACGACAAGCCGTTGCAATGGGCGCGCAGCCGCTCCGCCTATGTGCTGGATCCCGATGGTATCGCGATCGAGTTTGCCGAGCGGTTTGGCGGCGGCCTCGACGGGTAAGGGCTTCAGCTCTCAGCGGGCATCAGGCCGGCGCGTTGATGGCGACGATTTCGGGATGCTTGTCCAGAAAATCGAGCACATCCTTCTGCCCAAAATTGTTGTTGAGGCCGGCCAGTCCGGAAAACACCTTCTCGACCATCTCGAAATCGGCCGGGGTATCCACCGTCCAGCGCAACAGGCCGAGATCCGGCGTCTGGGTCAGATGCGCCAGCCGGAATTTCCCGGGATTATGGTAGATATACTGCGTCACATGCTCGCGATGGCCCGGCGCGGTTGCTTCGCGATGAGCGCGATCGAGCGCTGCATATGAAACCACCTCGACGTCCAGGCCGTCCGGATATGTGCGAACGATGCCGTTGCCGGCGATGTCGGAACCTTCGCGCTTCTGCAGTTCGACGGCAGCGTCAATGATGGTCCAGTCGACCAGCGGACAGTCGCCGGTCAGCCGAATGACGTGTTCGGCCGGACCGAAAGCTTCGACCGCACCGTGAAAGCGGGCCAGCACGTCGTGCAGCGGGCCGCGATGGCACGCGACCCCGTTTGCTTCGCAGAAGGCCTGGATGGCGTCGTCGGACGCGTCGTGGCTCGTTGCCACGACCAGTCGGTCGATCGTTCGCGATCGCTTGATGCGGTCGATCTGCCAGGCAAGCATGGGCCGGCCAAGGATCGGCTTCAGGACTTTGCCCGGAAGCCGGGTCGAGGACATGCGGGCCTGGAGGATCGCGAGGATCATGGGGCGTTCTCTTGAGCGCGTTACCAGCGGGACGGGGTGAGAGTGGTCGTGTCGTCGATCGCGCAGGCCGGCCAGTCGAATTCGGGAAGGTCTGCGGCCGCGGCGGCCACGATCTCCGACAACTCGCCGCGGCTGGTGACGCCGACGACGGCGACGTCTACCTCGCTGCGGGCGAGAGCGAAGCCGATCGCAGCCCTAACCGGAGTGAGCCCTGCTTCAGCGATCCGGGCGCGGGTGGCCGCCAGCGCGGGGGCTGCATGGGTCAGGCTGGCCGGAAGTCTTGCAGGATCCATCATCAGAAGCCCCTGCAGGAAGATCGAACGGACGTGAATTTCGACGCCAAGTTCCTTCAATGCCCCCAACTCGCCATTCTGCAGCAAGCGCTGATCGAGGAGGCTGAACGGAATTTGCATGAGGTCGGGCCGGTATTGCCGCGCAAGTCGCAGCGGGCCGTCGGCGAAATAGGCGGAGATGCCGATCCGCCTGAACAGGCCTTCGTCGCGCAGCCGCTGCAGCAGCGACCAGAGGCGCGGCCCGTCTGTTCCCAGCACGTCCTGGGCGGCATGCACGAGGATGGCGTCGGCGGGTCGCGTGCCGAGAAACTCCAGCGAAAGCCGTGCCCGCCTTTCGACCTGTTCGAGGCCGTGGCTAAGCGGCAGCGTCTTGGTCACGATGGCGAAGCGATGACCGGGATGAAGCGCGCGCCCGAGAACCTCTTCGGCGTTGCCATAGCTGGCGGCGGTGTCGAGCACCTTCATGCCGGCATCGCTCGCGGTCGCAAGAATGCCCGACACTTCGGCAGCCGGAACTTGGCCAGCCGTATTGGAAACGCCGTAGTCGATTCCGAACTGCACCGTGCCCAGTCCAATTCTGGGCACGGAAGATATCTTGGTATTGTGCGGCGCGGTCATCTCCTGATCACGGCGATCAGCGAACGCGGAACAGCGGCTCCAGCGGCTCACATTTGAGATATTGGCGGATTGCGCGATTGTCGACCGCCTGCCGCAAGACCGGAAAGATGGCGTCGTATGCCGACAGCAGCGCATCGATGTCGGCGTCGCTATGGGAATAGCTGAGATTGTGGGTGCCGAACGACAGCAGCCCGCGCTCCATCATTTCCTGCATCCACAGCGTCTTGGTCTCGAACGCGTTGGTCCCCTCGACATCCTTGAACAGCAGGAACGACCATGTCGGATGGCCGCTGACCGAGGCGAAATGGCCGATACCATGCTTGTCGACAAGTTTTGCGGCTTCAGTGAGGATGCGTGACCCGCGCTCCTTCATGGTGGCAATGACGGGCTCGCGCCGGAGTTTGTCGATGGTCGCCTTGGCGGCGGCGAGCGAAAGGGTTTCGCCGCCCATTGTGAAGGAGAAGAACACCTCTTCCATCTCCATCATCACGTCCCGGCGTCCGCATACTGCCGACAGCGGAAAACCGTTCGCGATGCCCTTTCCCAGCGTGGTGATATCGGGAGTTACCCCGAATACCTCCTGCGCACCGCCAATCGCATAGCGAAAACCCGTAATCGTCTCGTCGAACACCAGAAGCGCACCCGCGGCATGAGCCAGCGCTTTCACGCCCTCGAGATAACCGGGAGCGGGCTCCACGACGTTCATCGGTTCCATGATGACGGCGGCAACCTGACCCTGGTACTGCTTGAGCAACTGCTCCAGCGCCGGAAGGTCGTTGTAGGGGAAGCTGTGGGTCAGGTCGCGGCTGCTCTGCGGAACTCCCTTGTTGCGCGCGGTCGAGCCGATGTACCAGTCCTGCCAGCCATGGTAGCCGCAGACCAGCACGTGATCGCGTCCAGTGAAGGCACGGGCCACCCGAATGGCGCCTGCCGTTGCGTCCGATCCGTTCTTGCCGAAGCGGACCATTTCCGCACTCGGAACGACTTCGCACAACAACTCGGCAACCTCGGTTTCGAGCGGATGGGAGAGGGTGTAGATCGTGCCGTCCTCAAGCTGGGCGGCGACAGCGGCGTTCACGTCCGGGTCGGAATAGCCCAGCGTTACCGACGCCAAGGCGTTGATGAAGTCGATATATTCATGGCCGTCGATATCCCAGACTTTCGATCCCTTGCCGCGCGAAATGAAATAGGGCGATACGCCGAACGGGTATTGAGTGACGCTCTTGGAGAATGTCTGCGCACCGAGAGGTATCGAGTGCCGGGCGCGTGCAAGAAATTCTTCCGATTTTGCGTAGCGAATTGACATGTTGATTCCACCGAAGACCACGAGGTCCAGACGAGTGCGGGAGTTGGTTATCTTGTCAGGCGATCGCGGACCACGTTAGCGCTTCACCGTAGGCGATGTCACGCGCGGCCGTGCGCCCGATGAGATTGGGCATGTGCTTCGGCGGCAGTCCGAATCCGGGTCTGATGACGCGGATGTTCTCGGCGGTCAGAGCTTGCCCGGCCTTGATCGGCTTGACGGCATAGATCGAACGCCGGAATCGCGTGTTGGCCCGCTCAGCTTCGGCCAGGCTGTAGCTGATGGAGCCAAGTGCCGACCAGGCCGATTTGCAATCATCGACGAGCTTCTTGAATTCGTCGGGTTCCAGCGAAAACGCGGCATCCGGGCCGCCATCAGCGCGCGCAATCGTAAAATGTTTCTCGATGATGGAGCCGCCGAGCACGGTCGATGCGACGCATGCGGCCGATCCCGGCGCATGATCGGAGAGGCCGGAGACAACGCCGAACGCTTGGCCGAGATGAGGGACGGTACGTACGTTCGCCTGTTCGATCGGGGCGGGATATGAGCTGGTACAATGCAGCAGAGCAAGGGCTTTCGCGCCGTTGCCCCTGGCGGTCTCCACGGCTTCCTGAATCTCGCCAAGGTTGGCCATGCCGGTCGAAATGATCATCGGCTTGCCCTGCCTGGCGACGTATTTGATCAACGGCAGGTCGATGACTTCGAATGATGCGATCTTGTAGGCGGGCGCATCCAACCCTGCGAGCAGATCGACGGCGGTGTTGTCGAACGGAGTCGAGAAAATCGTAATCCCGAGATCGCGCGCCTTGGCAAACATTTCCGCGTGCCATTCGAACGGCGTGTAGGCTTCCTTGTAGAGCTGATGGAGCTGATATCCATCCCACAGGCCGCCCCTGATCTGGAATTCCTCGCTATCATGAGGAATGGTCATGGTGTCCGCGGTGTAGGTCTGGATCTTTATCGCGTCCGCGCCGGTGGCGGCCGCAGCCTCAATCAATTCCAGCGCCTTGGAGAGCTTGCCGTTATGGTTCGCCGACAGTTCGGCAATGATATAGGGCGCGTGGTCCGGCCCTATCTTGCGACCCGCGATCTCGAATTCCGGGCTCTGCATCACACTTCAAGCTCCTGTAACCAGGTGGCGGATACTCACGCGCACCGCTCCATCGCCGGGCGAAACCTACAGCCAAGACGGCCGCTATACGAGGCCGCGCCGGGAAATACAAACGGTCCCGCGCCTTGGCTCGGCTTGCGCCATCAGGGCTTCGAACGAGGATAGTTTACTGAATTATTTCAGCTGGTTGCAGAAAATCTGTCAGCGATATCCGTCCGGGTTAGAGCCAGCGGATGACAGAGTCCAGAAGTGCGCCGGAGACCTCGCTCAACGACGCCGCGGATTTGCGCCGGAACTCGGGGATCGCGCCGGCAGAAATGATTTCCAGCCCGGTATATTCCCGGTTCTCGAGCGCTGCGAACCTTCGCAGAATCTGGCCGGCCGACCAGTCAACCCCCAGGACGAGGCAGACGTCAGTGACGCGGGTGCGTTGATCCTCGACGAGCGCAACCGCCTTTGGAGGTGTCGAGACCTCCGCGGCTCGAATTCCGGTCTCGCCTTCAAGCTCTGTCAGCAGGCAGCGTTCGAGGCTCACCTGTCCGTCATCATCAATTGCCGTGTCATCGACGCTTCCGGACGGCACCAGTTCCCAGAGGTTTGCGTCCATTTCTGCTTGACCTGCGCGGCGGCCAAGCACGACGCCATCTTTGCAGCGAAGGATTCCGGTCACGGCCAGCGGTTTGATTCTCAGTTCCGCATGGAGAGCGGGATCGCGCTGCTGCGCCAGGAAATAGCGATATTCCGTCATCCATCCGACGATACGGTTGGAGCCGGACTGATAGATGCTGAAGATTTGCCCGTTAAACAACGCGTCGCCGCGTCGCGATTTTTCGTGCTGCCATATCGCCTCGACGCGCGCGAGAATCGCAGGCGCGATCGATGGCGCCGGCGCGCCGAGCTCGACCTTCAAGCCTGACGTCAGCGGTTGGACCGTCAACACGCCGGTAGTCTCTCGAGAACGTCGCCCAGGCGCTGGACGAACACCACGCCATCGGGCCAGCCTGAACGGTCGGCCGGATCCGAGAGCGCAAAGGTATTGAGGCCGGCTGCGATCGCCGACCTTGCTCCGATCCGGGAATCCTCCACCGCATGAGACTTGACTGCGGAGCACTCCAGCCGTGCCAGCGCCAGCATGTAGGGTTCGGCAGCAGGCTTGCCACTGGTCACGTCATCTCCGCCGACGACGGTGTCGATCTGGCCCGAGAGGTCGCCCAACTCGAGCCATTTCAAGGCGGATGACCGGGGTGAGGAGGTCACTATGGCGGTCTTCCATCCGCGGCTGCGGGCATAGTTGAGCAATTCCAGCGCACCTGCAGCCGGCCGGGCGGTGGCGTGCGCTTGCCGCAGCATGACGGAATATTGCTCAAGCAGATCGGCTGGCTCACCGGGCAGGTCGTGGGAAACCTTGAGAAGCTCAACGACCTTGGCGAGGGGCGGTCCGTTGAGCCGCTGGAACTCGGCCTCATCCCCCGTCGCGCCAAAGCCCGAGAGGAATGAACGGTAGACGCCTTTCAGCGCCGTCAGGCTATCTGCCAACGTGCCGTCGAGATCCAGAAATAACCCCCTGCCGTCCAACGAGTGACGCCTCCGAGCTCAGGGTTTGCGGCAGACGTACATGCGATTTTGTCCGAACCTGCCGAACGCGCTGGCGGTTTCCGCCGACATCGCGATGTTCAACTTGGTCGCCGCGTGAACCAGAGGATGATCGTAGTCGACTTTTCCGCCGTTGATGGCGGGCACCAGCACATACAGCGCGAGGTCGTGCAGCGAGATGAAGTCCTCGATCTCGACCTCAAGGCCGAGCTTGGCGAGGTGCGGCAGGATACGAGTTTCGTCGAAGAAAAGATTGAACTCGGCGGGCGTGCGCGGCGGCAGACCCACAAGCGTACGGCAATGATTCTGCATGTCGTAGGTCTTCGTGGAATTCTCGATCATGATCAGATGACCGCCGTGGCGCACCCTGCCGGCCAAACCGGTGATCGCCTGTATCTGCAGTTCGACCTGTTCGATGTTGATCAAACAGCGATCGGTGAAGACCGCGTCGTATTCCCCGTGCAATTCAGCGGTTGCCGACAGATCCAGCGCATTACCCACGTAAAACCGGGTACGGTCCTGGAGGCCGTTGGCGACAGCCGCGTTGACCGCGGCGTCGATCATTTCCGGGGTGTAGTCGATGCCGTCCAGATGCATGCGGGGGAACTGGCTGGCAAGACCAAAACAGTTCAGGCCGTTGCCGCAACCGACCTCGAGGACGCGGACCGGCGCGTTCTGAAATCCAATGGTGGCGAACCGGCGGGCCAGCGCATCGATCTCCAGCGCTTTCAGCGTACCCGTCTTCGTTGTCGCGTTGAGCCCGGTGCCGAAAGTGGATGCCCAGTTGCGCCAGTGTTCCTTGATCTGCTCGCGGTCCATGAAACCTCTTCAACTCACCTGCTTTGGCGCGCCGCCTGAATGCGGCATCGCGTGACAAATATCTTGCCGCCATCGGCGGCTTCAACCGAGACAACGGCCTCGCCGTTGTTGACGCGGTGACAGATGTCGAAGGCGGCCTCGCCGTTCCACGCCGGATCGGCGCTGCTGATCACCTGAACCCCTTCCGGGGCCACCAGGCACGCTCTCAGCGTTATCAGCTTTCGGCTTTCTCCCAGAGGCAAAAATGCCGGGCGAACATAGGTATTTGCGTCGGTTTCGTTGTGGGCCCTGATCACATCGTGGATGAAGCGTGACGTCTGGGTCGTCGGATCGAGCCGCGATGCAGCCGGTGTCACGCGTTTGTAGATGGTAGGCTCGATCGATGCGTCCTGCGCTTCAGCGACGGCCCGGCCTCGCGCGAGATCCCCGAGAAATTTCCGCGTCAATGCGGCGCCGCCCGCGATCATGCGGGCCCACACCGCATCCGCTTCCTCACCGGCGAGACTGATACGCGCCCGGCAATAGACCGGCCCCTCGTCCAGACCGGCTACGAGTTCCATGATGTTGATATAAGTCCAATCCTCGCCGTTGCGAATCTGGTTTTGAATCGGACTGCCGCCGCGGTCGCGCGGCAGCTTGCCCGGGTGCATGGTGACATTTGGACAGAGCTGGCAAAGCGCCTCAGGCACGATCCATGACCATCCATAGTGGAATACGGCGGCCGGGTGGAGATCGCTGATCGCGGCAAAACCGTCGGCACCGGCCTTCAATCCGGTTCGCGGATCGATCCGCATGACCGTGATGCCTGCTGCTTCGATCGCGGAAAAGTCGTAGCGGCAATCGGCAGTGGTAATCACCAACCCGCAGCGCCAGTCCTCCAGATCCAGAAGCGCTTCCAGTACCTGGAATGACCAGTCACGATAGGTGCACCAGACAAAGGTCCGCAATTCCTTCACCGGACGATCTTCCTGACCACCTCGAAGCATTCGGCCCATTGCAAGCCGACTTCAAATCCCCGTCTGCGTGCGACGGCGGCGATACCATCGATGCTGCGCGGGTGAGGCGGTTCGCGCAGCTCGGTGACATAGGCGCGCATGGCGTCCTGCTTGATCCCGATCGTGGATTCGATGTTGACGTAGACCGTCGGCTGGAACTGCGGTCCCTGGCCGCGCCAGCCTCGCTCGGAAGATGAAGCGACTTCGAAGCACCAGATATCGTCGGGGCTGTGTTCCCCGGGACTGCTTCGCGCCCCCATGAGGACCGCGCTGAAGGTCATGCCGTGATCCCAATTGTAGTCGCCGGGATGATGCGTGAGGACCAGGCTCGGCTTTTCCGCGGCAACGACCGTCGCGATCACGTGGGCAAGGTCGGCCTTGCTGATGGTGTCCATCCGGTTGTCCGGGAAGTCATGGCTGATGACCTCGTCATAGCCGATCAGCGCCGCTGCCTGTCGTGTTTCCTCGGCAAGCTTCTGTTGCTGGGTGAGGTGGCCCGAACCGATCAGGGCCGTCGTTTCAGCGCGGCCGGAAATTCCACGTGTCATCAACACCAGAACGGCGCGCCAACCTTCGCGCTTCAACCGGGCAACAGTTCCGGCGCAACCGAGAACCTCGTCGTCCGGGTGAGCAGCCACCACGAGGACGACCTTTTGGCTAGTCATTATCGCAATTTCCAGAGTTCGTTTGTCGACGGCTTAAGGGGGTCCACAGCAGTCTTAATGTCGGCGACGGCTCCGGGCCAGCAAAAAACACTGCCTGATCAATGATTTTGCCCATGACTGCGAGCTTCATCAGGTTCCGCTGTCAGGGTGCTTGGCCGTCAGCGCGCCATGACCCAACCGCAAACACAAATCACAAGAACACCGAGGCTTAACGCCGCCATCGTGCGTGGCATTTTCGCGCCGCGTCGCCACAGGGTCCGCAGCTGAATGGCGACGCCACCGAGCATCTGTAGGGTCACCAGAATTGTGCAGACGCGCAGGCTCAGCTGGCCCTGCATTCCCAAGCCAACGGTTGCGGCCGCAATCGCGGCCATCAGGATCATCGTGCGCCAGGCGGCCGGCGCAGAGCGCCTGGTCCGCGCCAGCCGCATTTCGAGCGACGCCCAGGCGCCCCAGGCGTAGACCTGCAGCATCACGATCGAAAAGAGGTTGACGGCAGCTTGGATGTTGTCCGTTCCGATCGAGCGGAAGTGGAACGCGCCGACCAGAATGGGAAAGGCTGCGATCATCGCCACGGCCAGCAATGCGATCGCCGCAAGATAGATACTCAGAAAGCGGTCGTACTGCCGGGAGGGCATGCCGTAGAGACGCGCGAACAGACCGGTCGCGATGATGCTGTGCACGATCAACAGGGCTGAGGCGATACGGAAGTCGACCGAGTAGACCGCCAGCTCGCCGGTGCCGAGAAATGCGCCGATATATATCCGGCCGCACACGGAGGCCCAGATCGATGAGAGCGTAAATGCCAGCAGCGGCAATCCGAGGCCGACGGCGTTTCGCAGCCTGGTTGTCAGTTCGCTCCGCCGCTGCCGCGCGAACAGGGTCAACGCGGCGATCACGAAAACAACCGCGACCAGCGTCGACACGATGCCAAGCTGCAACAGTCCTGCCGATCCGGTCAGGGCGAGGCCAGCCGCTATGGTGGCCATGCCATAGATCGAAAGGCCTTCGAACCACAGCGCCTGGTTCCGATGCGAAAACGTCCTGCTGTAGGACGCGAGCGTGATCTGCGCGAGCGCAATGACGCAGGCGCCCAGAACAACGGCTGACGCCGGTGACCCGGCAGCGATCAGGGCCACGATCGCGGCCGCTGCCAGCGCTGCGCCAGGAACGGCCACGCAAAGCGCCAGGATGTCCGCCACCGGAACGGAACGCCGCAGCAACGAAAGCTGCGGAACAGCGCCGGGTATTCCGAGCGTCAGCACGGTGGCGATCAACGCCGACCATGACCATGCATATTCGATGATGCCGTAGGAGGAGCTGTCGAGCCAGGCAGCGAGCGCCAGCGGCGCCAGATAGGCGGCGGCCTTCGACAATCCGAAATTCGCAAAATACACCGCTATCCCGACGACAGTGTTTGCACGGGGCAGGAGGTCGAGCCTGCCGGTAGCGGGCCGGGCGACCTCGTGCGACGTGTCGTCTGCTCGGCCGTCTCCGCTCAACAGCTGTGTCTCCTCGTCAACGCATGGGTCTTAGCCGAGACGGCTCCTTGCGGTGTCATTCGGCTCGCCCGCGGTCGCAAACCGCTGGTGTGGGCTGTAATTCATCGAAACCGGTTCATGGTTGCGTGACCTATCGCTATTTCCGGCGCTTGGCAAAACATGACCCAAATGGCACAAGAATCCGGCGCCGCCGGACCTGGTAACCAGTTTGCCAATCCTGGCCCCATTGATTCGTTGAATTCGCGGAACGCATGACAGAGCGCAGCCAGAAGGACGTTTTTCTCAGCGGCGAGGGCGATGCATGGTATGGGCGCAATCTGCAGCATCTGCGTGCACCGGGGCCGGACATCGTCCTGACCACGCTGGAGACAATGGGAGTTGCGCCAAAATCCGTCCTTGAGATCGGCTGCGCCAACGGATATCGGGTCGCCAGCATTTGCGAGCGATTTGGCGCGACGGGATACGGTGTCGAGCCGTCAGCCAATGCGATTGCCGACGGTCGTACCCGGTTTCCATCGCTGTCGCTTGAAGTCGGCACCGCCGATGCGTTGCCGTTTCCGGACGGGCAGTTCGACTTGGTCGTATTTGGTTTCTGTTTCTATCTGGTCGATCCGCGCCTGCATCTGCGCTGTGTCGCTGAAGCCGACCGCGTGCTGGCCGAAGGTGGCTTGCTGCTGATCTACGACTTCATCGAGCCCGTTCCCTACTACAACGAGTATGTGCACCGGCCCGGAATTCGGTCGTACAAGATGGAATTCTCGCGCTTTTTCCTCGCCAGTCCGGCCTACAGATTGTTGCGTCGCAGCATGGCGCCGTCGGTAAATGGCGTGCCGAAGCCGGACCAGACGATCGGGGTCGATGTTCTGCGCAAGAGCCACGCCACGGCCTTTCCACCGAACCCGTATTTGTCGGCTTGATCTGGCTCAAGGCTGGCGCCGGAGCGCGCGTGCTCTGGTTGCGGCGTCGCATTGACAGATTCGGCGCGATCGTTGTTAAAGGCGACCAGCCTGGTCCGAGTGCCGGAAGATTCACGTCCCGGCTTTTTCACTTTCATGGTGAGGCGAAATGCTGAAACAGAAGTTGAAGCAGGGTCTGAAAGTCCTGACCGACAAGCGCTATCGGCAGTTCTACGCGCAGCGGCAGATTCTCGGCATACCGTCGCGCGAACGCAGGGCAGACAGTCTCGCCAGCAGATTGCCGGTCTTCGAATCCAAAGGCACGAATGAGACGTTGGCGCAGACGGCCACGCTGAAAGATCGCGGCTATTTGTTTCTGGACGACCTGATCAAGCCTGATCAGCTCCAGGCTATGCGCGCCTTCTTTTCGGCCAATGAATGCGCCGACCCCTACCGGCCGGAGCTCGGCAGCTTTGTCGCGCCGGGTAACGCGCCGCCGCAGACGCATGTCGCCTTCTTTTCGAACGAGACGATCATTCGCGCGCCCCATGCGCTGGCAATCGCCAACAATCCGAAAGTGCTGAGCATCGTTTCGCGATTTCTCGGCGCGAAGCCCACGATCAGCCTCCTTACCGCGTGGTGGTCGATGCCGCACAAGGACGGCAAGGCGGAAGAGGCAGAGCTGTTTCACCGCGACGTCGACGACATCCGCTTCGTCAAGCTGTTCTGCTATTTGACCGATGTCGATGAGGTTTCGGGTCCGCACGTGTTCGTCCCGGGATCACAGAGCGTCAACAAGTTGACCAAGATCCGCCGTTACCAGGACAGTGAAATTGCGGATGCCTTCGGTGAAGGAAGTCACCTCACGTTCACCGGCAAGGCGGGGACAGCCTTCCTCGAAAATACCTACGGCTTCCATCGAGGCGTGCCGCCCACTCAAAAACCGCGCCTGTTGTTCCAGGTGCTGTATTCGCTGCGCAACTCGATCTATGGACCCGACAGGCCGGTGGGACGCATCGGTATGGACGGCGTGCCGGCCGACATCGATCCCTTCATCAACCGGGTCTATCTCTCGCCCCGGTAAGTGCGGCCTTGCTGTCGCGACCACTGCCTGACGCCGGTGCCGGAAACAACGGTGTCGGCAGCAACGGAACGACTGACGACGGCGCCGGCGCCAACGATGCTTCGAGCGCCCAGGGTGACGCCCGCCAGGATCACCGCGCGAGCGCCGATCCACACGCCATCCTCGATGACGATCGGCTTGTGCGTGTGCGGGTAGGGAGGATCACCGGTGAAGTCCAGCCCGGCACTTTCGATCATGACCCCTTCCGAAAGCCGGACATGATCGCCGATTGTGATTCCGCCGGTGCCACCCAGCGTGCATTTCGGGCCGATCACGACGCCCCGCCCAAGCCTGATGTTTTCAGGATTTTTGACCGTGACCGACCAGTGACAATACGGCAATTCGACAGCATGGGGAAACAGCGCCGCGGTCTTCAAGACGCTCGCCGCGCGCAGTGCGCTCGCCAATATCCACATCAACAGACGGACCAGGATCGCCACCGGTGCAAGGCGCGCCAGCTTGCGGATTGCTTCCTTCAAGAAAACCTCCCAACCGCCTCGCGTCGTGGCGAGGTTAACGGGTAACAGGTGCCCAGATCGACCACTTGGAAAACAGCAGGCCATTCAGCGGCGACAGCAAGCGCCATCTTGCCCCTGGCGTGACCGCCCGGAATTGCGGAGAAAAACCGTTGGCCAGGAAATAATACGCATACTGATCCTTCAGATACGCATTTTCGGCCACTCCCGACTGAACCTCCTTGGTTTGCAGCAGGCGTTTCAGCGCATGTCCCGCCGAAAACGGCGCCAGATATTGCTCGCGGAAAGCTGCGATGGCGCCGTCCGGCACGAGGATCCGCTTGCACTCGGAAAGGGTGAGCCAGATGTTGCGCGAATGATGCAGCGAAGCGTCGAACACGACGATATCGAACTGGCCATCGTCGAGCGGCAGCTTGTTGGACATATCGCATTCGACGAGTTCAATGCCGCCGCCGTTCACGCCCACGAGCTTGGCGGAACTTTCAAGCAGTTGCTGCATGCGCGACATTGAAATGTCAACGCATGTGAAGCTGGCTTCCGGATACATCTTTCGGAGTGAGAGCGACGTGAGGCAGGTGCCCGCGCCAATTTCGACAAAGCGGACCTTGCGGTTTTTGCGGCTGTAGAATTCGTCCAGATGATCCGCGATGGCAGCGATATACGACTGGACGACCGCAAGATGTTCTCTGATCTGCTGTATTTTTTCAGAATCGAAATAGTCTACCGCTTCGGAATAGAACTCTCGATCATTGGTCTGAAGTTCGGGATTGTTCATGGAGACAGACTCCGGAATCAACGATTGTCCAAGAGATTCTGGAGGGTGCGCACTGATACCACAGCCCACCGAGCGGTCAATGCAGGCCGGTTACGGCACGCCGCGGCCGGAAAGAGGCAGTTCGACACGGAGCTGCAGCAATCGATCCGAATCTCGAGATGATGATGCTGCCGCCGTCGGTCGCCTTCTCCCGGGGGCGCTCAGGGTTGGCCGGATTCGAGCTTCGTACCGTGCACGGCGAACTGCAGACCTTCGTCGAGTGCGACCTTCGGTTTCCAGCCTGTCTTGCGCGCCTTTGTGATGTCGATCTCCATGGAGCCCAGTACGCTGTCGACGAACTCGGGCCGTCCGGTCAGCTTGAAGAACAGACCCAGTACAATATCGGGCAGGGGAAAAAGATAGGCGCGGCCGCCGCAGGCCTTTGCGATCCGACGCGCGAACTCGGGTGTCGAAAGCTGCTCGTCGTCGGCGATCAGGAACACCTCGAACGATTTCCCGGGATTGGCAAGCCGGAGCGTGATGAACGACACCAGATTCTCGATGCCCACGAACGCGCGGCGATTGCGAATGCTGGCAAACGGCAGCGGCAACCCGATCCGGATCGCTGCAAGCAAGCGCCCGAAGTTGCCGCGCACAGAGGGCCCGTAAACCAGCGGCGGTCTGATCACGGTAATCTTCAGGTTAGTGGCCTCCGAGACCTTGGCGAGGCCCTGTTCGGCCTCGGCTTTCGAAGTCGGATAGAGGCCCCTCGGTGCGGGAACATCGTCCTCCCGAAATGGCCCGCGCCCGTCGGTTTTGCTGCCGTTCACGAGGATTGTGCTGATGTAGACGAAGTGAGAAATGCCGGCCGCCGCCGTGCATTGAGCAAGCCGCAACGTGCCTTCCCGATTGAGCGAGTGGTACAGCTCGTGTTCGCCCTCGGATTCTGGATGATGGACGCGGGCCGCAAGGTGCACCACCGCATCGACATCGCGCAGCGCGGCATCCCAGTCTGTGCTGCCATCGATGGTCGGGACCAGCACGTCGTCAGGGCCAAGCGGCGTCTTGCGCACCGCTCGCCGGACAATCCAGCCGTCGGCGATCAGCGCCGGCGCAAGGTGGCGCCCGACGAAACCGCTTGCGCCCGTCAAAAGGACAACCGGTCGCCCCTCTCTCACGATACCCATCCCATGGTCATGCCGGGCTGTGTAGCAGCTGATGCAAGCGATTGCGATGACTTGTCATGGTTGCCGGCAGAATGGATGGCTGCAGAAGGGCGCGATGCCTGGCGGATGACACCCGCCGATCCGACGACCTTCGGTCGTATTCGCCGGGGCGCAAATCGATGCCGACTTCCCAGCTGGCGGGCGCACGCATCAATCGGGTTTCCGAAGCAACGTCCTCGGCAATAGCGGTCATGAAGGTGGTGATTGTACCTGGAGCAGGGCGAGCGTGCGAACCCTCAACGATAGTTCTGCTGTCACTTTGCATCAAATCATTTTCTCAAAAAGACATCAGATCGCGAACGGGACCCGGGCTTCTGCGCTTTTCCAGAAGGCGTTGATCGGTCGAGGGCGGGTAGGATCAATAATATAGATCAGCTTTTCCAGATATTGGTAAAGCCCGCAATTGGAGCAGTTGGCAATCATTGTGCGCCGGTCAATTTGGCGAGAGGCGCGCCTGGTTGATCCGTTTGCTCGTGCGTTGGCCGGAACATGGCACGAGGCGTCACGTACCAGAGCAGAAAAAGCACCGCCGCACCATGTGTGAGCATGACCACCGTAAAGGGAACGTTCAGCAGGATGTGGGGAATGACCGCTCCGGATACCAGGATGAAGCGGGGCGGCAGGCCCGCCGACATACGGTTCGCAAGCGCGATCACCATTCCACCAACCAGGGCCGTTACGGGAGCGAACATCGGGCCAACCGAGGCGATTCCTTCCGTCGCAAACAGCGAGGCGTTGAAATTTCCACCGATCCTGAACGCGTTGTAGATCACCTGGCCCAGCGGCTCCTGATACGGGCAGGGCATGAGCCGTTTTAACAGCCCGATCTGGCAAAAATGAGTGAGGTCGTTCTTGGAAAAGAATTCGTTGTAGTAGTCCATCGCCATCGAAGGAATTGTGATCATCCGGAAATTGATCAGCGAGAAGTAAGATATCATCGCCCTTTCCGGGATTGCGCCGATCCTGAACAGGACGAAGAAAACGAGGCCTATGATGAGCGGCGCAAGCAGCGACAGGACGACGGCTACCCTGACTTCGAAAAGCCTGGAGAGTGTTGCCATGGCGACGAGCCAGGCGGAGCTGAGCAACACGGTCTTGCTCAGCAATATCGGATGGAACAGCAATATCAGGGCCAGGACCATGCCGGCGCGCCAGAAATTCCTGCGCTCCAAGAAGCAGGCAAATGCGAACGGCAACAGCGCGCCGGTTACCATTCCGAACAGATAGTTCAAGATTGTCGGGAACTGCAGCGAGTCCCGCAAGACGTAGATGTCGCTGTCGAGTGCAATGAGCTTGTTGAGGGGGGCGAGGTTGAAATTGTAGGCTGCGCCGGCGGCGAAAGTCGCGACCGAAAGCACCAAAATCCCGTTCAGCAGGCGATCGAATGCCGCCACCGACGGCATCCAGATTGTCTTCAACGGTTTGGTGACAAGCAGCGCGGGCAACAGAAAGGCGATCGCCGCCGCCGCCGCCGAAAGCCCGGTCAGTCGGTGATTATAGTCGAACTCGGAAAATGTGTTCAGCCACAGATAGCCGGTGACCATCGTGAAAAAGTAGAACCCGACAAAAAATCCGAAACTGAATTCCGAAAAAATAAACAAAATGGATATCAGCGCAAATGCCGCGATGACGGCGGCGGCTCCGGCCAGTTCGGCCGGTCGAAAATGAAGGTGATATTGTGGATAAATTGTCGCGACGCAGGCGAGGGACACGCAGCAAGCGATGACGTGAAGACAGATGAGCGATTCCAGGCCGACACGTTTGCGGACCAGTTGTCGGCTATCCGTCATATATCCGGTTGTCCGTCCAGCCGCTGCTCGTGGTCCCTGATTTCCTACTATCGCAACGGATTGGGGCGTACAAGGTGGAATTCCGGCGGGACGCCTTCCAATAGAGCGCGTTCTGGGACAGACCGGCATCGCAGATGATCCACTCATCCAGCCGCCAGATGTCTGACCGTTTTGGGTCGCCTTTCGAAAAGCGTGGCGAGCACAGATGTCTCTTCGAGGTCGAGCCGGCCGTGGCAAGCTTGACCGAGCTGACGTGGAGCGTCTTGAAAAAACGGATCGCCCGCGTCCATCGCCGCCCGGGAGTAATCACTGATTTTTCAGAGTCTTAGAGCGTGAGAAACGCCTTGATTTGCGGCGGCTTCCATATAGAACCATTGGCTTCGCGCAGCCGTGTTTCCGCGGTACCTCATGTTTCCCTTGATCCCTGGTCCAGGCATCTCGCTAGCAGGCACGACGACGCATGTATGTGATTGGAATTAGTTCCGGCATCAAGCACGGCCACCATGACGGCGCTGCGGTTCTGCTTCGAGATGGGCAACTCTTTGCGGCTGCCGAGGAGGAGCGCTTTACGCTTTCCAAGCATGCCCGCGGAGAATTGCCGCGCGGCGCCATCGACTTTTGCCTGAAGCAGGCAGGCATCACCATTCGCGACGTCGACGTCATTTGCTCGCCGCTGCGCACCTACACAAACTACGCGCAGCGGTTGACCGAGTATTTCAAGTTTCAATTCGGCCATAGCCCGAAGATCGAACTCTACGACCATCACCTGTGCCACGCCGCGAGCAGCTATTACGGCTCGGGTTTCACCGAGGCGACGGTTGCATGCTTCGATTTTTCGGGCGATTCGAGTTCGGGGCTGGTGGCGCACGTCAAAGGCAACGACTTCAAGATACTGACGAGATTCGCGCGGCACAACAGCCTTGGTCTCTACTACGGGATGCTGACCCAGTATCTCGGCTATCAGATGACCAATGACGAATACAAGGTGATGGGGCTGTCGTCCTACGGCAGCCCGAAATATCTGGACAAGTTCGCCAAGCTGCTCAGTCCCGATGGCATCGATTATGTGCTTGCCCCCGAACTCGACAAGCGCAGGCGCGACGCGGAGATTTTTACCAGCGATTTCTCGACCCGGCAGGAACGAATCTTCACCGAGAAGATGGAGGATGTGCTGGGGCCGCGTCGACTGCGCGGGCAGCCGCTCGACCAACGCTTCACCGACATCGCCGCGAGCGGCCAGAAGCAGCTTGAGATCGTTACGACCGAAGTGGTGCGCAACGCGATAGCGATGACGGGCTGTGCCGATGTCTGCCTCGCAGGCGGTGTCGCGTTGAACTGCAAGATGAACATGGAGATCGCCGCCGAGCCGTCAGTGAAGCGTCTCTACGTTCCGCCAGTTCCGCATGATGCCGGTGTCGCCCTCGGCGCGGCGATGCTCAAATGCGTGGAAGCTGGACATGCGATAGCCCCCTTGAAGCATGCGTATTGGGGTCCCGAATATTCCAACGACACCATCAAGCAAACGCTCGACAAGATTGGCGCTCGTTACGAGCTTCTGGATGATCCTGTATCCGCCTGCGTTACTGATCTCGTCGAACAGAAGACCGTCGGCTGGTTTCAGGGCAGGATGGAGTACGGCCCGCGCGCTCTCGGCAATCGTTCAATCCTTGCCGATCCGCGCTCGGCGAGCATGAAGGATCGCATCAATCTCGGCATCAAATACCGGGAGGAATTTCGTCCCTTCTGTCCATCGGTCTTGTATGAACGGCAGGCCGAGTATTTCGAAGATGCATTCGATGCGCCGTTCATGGTCGTCACGTTTCCGGTCAACGACAAGGTCCGGCAGCTGATCCCGGCGGTGGTCCACGTCGATGGCACGGCTCGCATTCAGAGCGTCCACCCCGAAACGAACTCGACCTACAGCCGCCTGCTCGGCGAGTTCGGCAGGGCGTCATCCGTGCCGATGCTGATCAATACCAGCCTGAACATCAACGAACAGCCGACCGTGAATTCGCCGCTTGAAGCGTTGCACACCTATTTCTGCTCCGGCCTCGACGTGCTGTTCCTCGGGAACTACCGGTTGTCGAAGCCGAACTGAAGCGAGTTGCCCTGATGACAGGATTTTTGAAGCAATTCGCCAACACATATTTGCGGCCCATTCGTAGAAGCTTGCGCCCGACCCGCCATGCCAGCGTTGGCGGCATCAAGATCAGCTACCGGCCGGAGCTGGATGGTGGGGGAACGGGCTTCGGCCAGGACTTCCTTCCCTTCTTCCGCGCACGCGGTATGCCGAAACAAAAGCGTGCCTTCGAGTGGTGCTCGGGACCGGCCTTCATCGGCTTCTCCCTGCTTGGCAACGGCTTTTGCGAAACGCTTTGCCTTGCCGACATAAATCCTCGTTCGGTTGCGTCCTGCAGGAATACGGTTGAGATCAACGGCCTTGGCGAGCGGGTATCAATCTACGAGTCCAACAATCTCAGGAACATCCCGACCTCGGAAAAATGGGATCTGGTCGTGTCTAATCCGCCTCATTTCATCGATGAGGCATATGAGGGGCAGTTGCTTGCCCACGATCCACAATGGCAGATTCACCGCGAGTTTTTCGCGACGGTCGGCAGTTTCCTTGCCCCAGGCGGCATTGTCGTTCTGCAGGAAAACAATGCGGGGTCGACGGTCGAGAGCTTTCGCGGGATGATCGAGGAGTCAGGCCTCAAGATCGTCTTTACCGACGGCGATTCGCCGACGCTGACCGGCGAGAGCATCTTCTATTATATCGGGATCATGCGCCGCGGGGATACGCCGCCGGTCTGGACGCAGACGCGCGTTGAACGACAGCGCGAAGGGGCTCGTCTGACGTGGAGGCGGCTCGGCTAGGCGGCGCTTAACGTTCGTCGGCGATGACCTTGCCGTCATTCGGCAGAGAGCCGCGGCCGACCAGCTCGACATTGCCGCCGAGCTTGGCGATGGCGCGCAGTGTCGAAGCGAGCTGATCACGCAGCGCATCGCTTGGGGAGGCGCATTCCGCCCGCAGCGTCATGACATCGGCCTCGCCGGCGCGGCTGACGACGAGGCGGAGCCGACCGAGCTCGGGATGGCGCTTGCCGATCTCCGCGACCTGCTCGGGGCGCACGAACATGCCCTTGATCTTGGTTGTCTGGTCGGCACGCCCCATCCAGCCCTTGATGCGCATGTTGGTGCGGCCGCACGGGCTCTTGCCAGGCAGCGCCGCGGTGAGGTCGCCGATTGCGAGCCTGATCCAGGGGTGATGCGGGTCGAGCGAGGTGACGACGATCTCGCCGACATCGCCTTCGAGGACGGGATCGCCGGTTCCCGGCTGCACGATTTCCAGGATCAGGCCTTCGTTGACCGTCATGCCCTCGCGTGCCGGCGTCTCGAACGCGATCAGGCCGAGATCGGCGGTTCCGAAGGCCTGATAGGCGTCGATGCCGCGCGACTTGATTTCCTCCTGCAGCGACTTCGGGAACGCCGCGCCGGAGACCAGCGCACGCTTGATCGAGGAGACGTCGCGGCCGGCGCTCGCGGCGGCGTCGAGCAGAATTTTCAGGAAGTCCGGCGTGCCGCTGTAGCCAACCGGACGGTACGCGTCGATCAGCTCGAACTGCGCCTCGGTATTGCCAGGACCGGCCGGGATCACCGCGCAGCCGAGTGCGCGCGCTGAGGCATCGAAGATGAAGCCACCGGGGGTGAGGTGGTAGCTGAAGGTGTTGAGCACGATATCGCCGGGGCGGAAGCCGGTAGCATGCAGCGCCCGGGCGCCACGCCAGGGATCGGCCTGCGTGCCCTCCGGCTCGAAGATCGGCCCGGGCGAGGTGAACAGCCGCGCGAACGATCCCGGGGAGGCTGCGACGAAGCCGCCGAACGGCGGGGCCGCCTTGTGCAGGGCGGGCAATTCCGACTTGCGCAGCACCGGCAGGCGCGCCAGCGCGGCCCGGCTGGTGACCTGGGCAGGGTCGAGTCCCCTGAACCGCTCGGCATAGGCAGGCGCCTCCATGGCCTTGCGCAGCACGCCTGGCAGCCTGGCAAACAGGTCGGCTTCCCGGCTGGCCGGCTCGCGGGTTTCAAGGGTGTCATAATGCTCGGTCATGGCAGGCTCCGGCCGATTGCGGTTCGGCGTTGGCGTGGTATCAGACGGGTTTCGGCGGTGCCGGGGGTGGTGTCGGGAACAGCCATGGATGATCCGTCCGAGACCGCAGAGGCCGGCGATATCGTCGTCGGGCTGAAGAACTTCATCATCGAGCGCTCCATGCCGCTGTGGTCGGGCGAGGGCTGGGATGCCGCATCGGGTGGCTTTGTCGATCGTCTCGATGGGCAGGGCCGCGCCGACCGGCTGGCGCCGCGACGGACATTCGTGCAGGCCCGGCAGATCTATTGCTTTGCAAAGGCCGCCCAGATGGGTTGGTACCCCGAAGGCAAGGCGGTTGCGCTGAAGGGGCTCGAGCACCTTCTGGCCAAGGCCAAAGCGCCCGACGGCCAGCCCGGCTTTGTCCATCGGCTGGATGCCGATGGCGCAGTGCTCGATCGCAGGCGCGATACTTACGACCACGCCTTCGTGCTGCTGGCGCTTGCAACGGTCTATTCGCTCGACCGCGACGCGCAGGTGCGCTCCGAAATCGACTCTGCGCTGTCATTTGTCGATTCCAGGCTGCGCTCGCCGCATGGCGGCTTTGCCGAGGGATTTCCGGCGACGCTGCCGCGGCGGCAGAACCCGCAGATGCATCTGTTCGAGGCGATGATCGCGCTGTTCGATGCGACGCATGATCTTGCCTTCCAGCAGCGCGCCGGCGAATTCTTCGGCCTGTTCATGGCCAGTCTCTACGACAAGCAGCGGCAGGTCCTCGGCGAATATTTCGAAGAGGATTGGTCGAAGATCGAGCCGGTCGTGATCGAGCCCGGGCACCAGGCCGAATGGGCCTGGCTCTTGAAAGGCTTCGAGCGCATCACCGGTTGCCCGACGGGACGGCCGCGCGGCGAGTTGCTCGCCACAGCGCTGCGCTACCAGGACGCGGCGACGGGCTGTCTGGTCGATGTGGGCGATGCTGCCGGGAACATCACGCAGCCCACGCGGCGGCTCTGGCCGCAGACGGAAGTTGCAAAGGCGTGGATCGCGCAGGCCGAGTCGGGTGAGGAAGGGGCCGCGGACAAGGCGCGCGCGGCGCTGGCGCGGCTCGAGCGGCATTACCTGCGCCATCCCGTGGCTGGCGGCTGGTACGACCAGTTCGACCGCGACGGCAAGTCGCTGGTGGCGACCATTCCGGCGTCTTCGTTCTATCATGTGCTCTGCGCCGTGACGGAAGCGGAACAGGTGATTGGCTGAATTTTTGTTTGACGCGTTTTCTTCACGCGAACCGGTCTCCACTTCGCCCGAAAACGCTGTCGTTCACAGCCAGCGCTTGCGCCGCTTGAAGCTCTTGAGGTTCTTGAAACTCTTGCGCTGGTCGCCGGCGCCGCCGAGGTAGAACTCTTTCACGTCCTCGTTGTCGCGCAGCTCATCGGCTGAACCGTCGAGCACCACCTTGCCCTGCTCCATGATGTAGCCGTGGCTGGCGACCGACAGCGCCGCGCGGGCGTTCTGCTCGACCAGCAGGATGGTGACGCCGAGATCCTGGTTGATCTCGCGAATGATGGAGAACACTTCCTTGACCAGGAGCGGCGACAGGCCCATCGACGGCTCGTCCATCAAGATCATCTTCGGGCGCGCCATCAGCGCGCGGCCGATCGCCAGCATCTGCTGCTCGCCGCCGGAGAGATAGCCGGCGAGTCCCGTGCGTTCCTTCAGACGCGGGAAATACTTGAAGACCATGTCGATGTCGCTATCGACTTCGCGATCGCTGCGGGTGAAGGCGCCAAGCCGCAGGTTCTCCAGCGACGTCATGTCGGCGATGATGCGGCGGCCTTCCATGACCTGGAAAATGCCGCGACGCACGATCTTGTCGGGATCGATGCCGTTGATGCGCTCGCCGTCGAACAGGATGTCGCCGCGGGTGACTTCGCCGTCCTCGGTCTTGAGCAGGCCGGAGATCGCCTTCAGCGTCGTCGACTTGCCTGCGCCGTTGGCGCCGAGCAGCGCGACGATCGCGCCCCTGGGCACCTCGAGGCTGAGGCCGCGCAGCACCAGGATGACGTCGTCATAGACCACCTCGATGTTGTTTACCGACAGCAACGGGGCGGCCGCGGTGGCGGCAGGAGCGGGGCGGATGGCTTCGGCGGTTTGGGTCATCTCGGTTTCCACTAGGCTGCTATCACCCGCAAATGCGGGTGATAGCGTTCGCGTTTCAGACCGCTTGTCGGCTCACCAGCCCAGCCATTCCGGCTTGCGCGGCAGCTCGACGGTCTTCACCTTCTCCAGCTTGATGGTGCCCTTGGCCATCAGGTCATTGAGATCGCCGTCGGTCGGTCCCGAAATCTTCGAGCGGTAGAGGTCAACCTTGAGCGTGCCGCGATGGTCCTTGTCGGTCCAGGTCGAGGCATTGCAGACGCCATCCATGCCGGCGGGCACCCAGTCCTTCTTCTGGTAGAAACCCTTGGCGACGTTCTCTCCGGTGGCGCCGCCGTTCTTGGCGGCCCAGTCGAGGGCTTCCTTCATGTAGAGCGCGGTGCAGACGGCAGCGACATAATGCACGGGCCGATAGACCTTGCCGGTCGGGTCCGACATCTTGGAAATTTCCATCACTGTCTTCATGCCCGGTGCGTTGCCGCCCCAGCTCACCGCCGTGCGGAGCGGGAAGATCACGCCGTCGGCGGCATCGCCCGCAGTCTTGGCCGCGTTCTCGTCCATGCCCCACACGTTGCCGAGGAACTGCACGTCGACGCCGGCAGTCTTGCAGGCTTTCAGCACGGAGATGTTGGAGGCAGCGGTGTTGCCAAGATAGGCGTAGTTGGCGCCCGAACTCTTCAGGCTCAGGCATTGCGCCGAGTAGTCGCCGGGCGTGAGCGCGAACACCAGCGGCGGCAGCACTTCGAAGCCGAGTTCGGTCGCCATCGCTTCACCGGCCGCCTTCGGTGCGTTCGGATAGGGATGGTTGGCGCCCATGTGGACGAATTTCGGCTTGCCGCTCTTGCCCTTGGCCTTCCAGTCTTCGGCCGCCCAGGTCAGCATGGCGCGCATCGCGTCCGAATAGCTCGGGCCGTAGAAGAAATTGTACGGCGCGGGCTTGGCCTTGCCGCTGATGCCTTCCGGATCGGTCAATGCGGCAGCGTAGGAGCCCGAGATATCCGGAATCTTGTCCTGCGCGAGGAAGCCGGTGAGCGCTTCGGTATCGGCAGTGCCCCAGCCCATGATCGCAGCGACCTTGGTGTCCGGTGCCGACCATTTCTTGTACAGCGCGATTGCGCGCGGCACCTGGTAGCCGTAGTCGTTGGTATCGACATTGAGCTGCTTGCCGCCGACACCGCCGTTCTTGTTGACCCAGGCGAAGGTGTCGGCAACGGCCTGGCCGTAGGGCGTGCCGACGTCGGACGTGCCGCCGGAATAATCGGCGAGATGGCCGATGGCGATCTGCGCCTGCGCGGTGGCAGAGGCCCCCGCGATCAGCAGAGCCAGCGACGCCGTGCTCAACAGAGACTTGATGGTCATTGGTCGTTTCCTCCTGTTATCCATCGAGACTAATCTTCGCAAGCAGAGCCCGTACCGCGCTCAATGCGAGAACGGGTAGAGTTTCCAATACGCCTTGATCTGCCGCCAGCGATGCGCCAGCCCGTCCGGCTCGAACATCAGAAAGCCGATGATGATCAGGCCGATCGCGATCTCGCGCAGGAAAGTCAGGTTGGTGTTGAGCGACAGCGCCTTGTCGATGGCGCCGCCCTTCAGCACGTGGCTGAGCCATTCCATCGACTCCGGCACCAGCACCACGAAAGCGGTGCCCATCAGCGTGCCCATGACCGAGCCGGCGCCGCCGATAATGACCATGGCCAGGAACAGGACCGAGCGCTCGATGCCGAAGCCTTCCTGCGAGACCACGAGCTGGTAGTGCGCATATAGTGCACCGGCAATCCCGGCGAAGAAGGCGGCCAGCCCGAACGACAGCGTGCGGTACTTGGTGAGGTTGATGCCCATGATCTCGGCGGAGAGGTAATGGTCGCGAACCGCCACTAGCGCGCGTCCGTCGCGGGTGCGCATCAGGTTGGTCACCAAGATGAAGCTCACGACGACGTAGGCGAGCACGACATAGAAATATTGCCGGTCGCCGCGCAGCGTATAGCCGAAGATCGAGAACGGGTTGGCGCTTGCCGGCACCGAGCCGCCCGAGAACCATTCCGCACGCGAGAAGAAGTCGAGCAGGATGTACTGCGCCGCCAAGGTCGCGATCACCAGGTACAGGCCCTTCAGCCGCGCTGCCGGCACGCCGAAGATCAGTCCGACCATCGCGGTGACGACGCCCGCAAGGGGAATGGCGAAGAAAACCGGGATTGGCAGGTTGTTGGAGATGTAGGCGGACGTGAAGGCGCCGAACAGAAAAAAGGCGGCATGCCCGATCGAGATCTGGCCGGTGAAGCCGACCAGGATGTTGAGGCCGAGGGCGGCGATCGAGAAGATGCCGATCTGGATCAGGATGCTCAGCCAGTAGCCGCTGAACACCAGCGGCGCAAGGCAGGTCAGCACGACGCCGACGATCGCCATGTTGCGGCTGGTCGCGGTCGGGAAGATCGTGGTGTCTTCCGCATAGGTGGAGCGGAAATCGCCGGCAGGGATGAGAGTGGAGCTTGCCATGATCTAAACCCGCTCGATGTCTTTGGTGCCGAACAGACCGTAGGGCTTGATCATGAGGATGATGATCAGCACGTAGAACGGCGCGATTTCGTAGAGATTGCCCCAGTGCAGATACTGACTGTCGACATATTGGGCGACGTTCTCGAGCAGCCCGATGATGATGCCGCCGAGCACCGCGCCACCGATCGAATCGAGCCCGCCGAGGATGGTCGCGGGGAATACCTTGATGCCGTAGGCCGAAAGGCCCGAGGACACGCCGTTGACGACGCCAACCACGACACCGGCCACGGCCGAGACCGTCGCCGAGATCGCCCAGGCCATCGCGAAGACGCTCTTGACGGAAATGCCGAGCGACTGCGCCACCTGCTGGTTGAAGGCAGTGGCGCGCATGGCGAGCCCGTATTTCGACGCGCGGAAGAACCAGGCCATGCCGACCATCATGGCGAGCGACACCACGAGGCTCATGACATAGACGGTCTGGATCTGCAGGCCGAACAGGTTGACCGACTGGCTCTGGAAGACGCGCGGAAACGGTTGCGGGTTGACGCCGAATATCCATTTCAGCGCAGCCTGAAACACGGTGGAGAGACCGATCGTCACCATGATGACCGAGATGATGGGCTCGCCGATCATCGGGCGCAGTATGAATACCTGGATCGCGATGCCGAGGATGAACATGAACACCAGCGTCATGGGCATGCCGATCCAGAACGGGACCTCGTACTTGGCGAGCAGGGCCCAGCATACCCAGGCGCCGACGAGCAGCAGTTCGCCCTGGGCGAAGTTGACGACCTGCGTGGCCTTGTAGATCAGCACGAACGACATCGCGACCACGCCATAGAGCGTGCCGACGACAAGGCCGTTGACGATGAGCTGGATCAGGAACTGGGCGTTCATTCCGCGGCCTCCGCCATTGCCGGGTGCGCGAGGTCGACTACTTTCAGCGTGGTGCGGATACGCTGGGTGGTGCCGTCCTGGAAGCGGATCACGGTATCCACGGGGATGCTGGCGTCACCGCGATAGATCGCATCGATGATGTCAGCATATTTCTCGTTGATCACGCCGCGGCGCACTTTGCGCGTGCGGGTCAGCTCGCCGTCGTCGGCGTCGAGTTCCTTGTAGAGCAGCAGGAAGCGGGAGATGCGCTGCGCCGGCGGCAGCGTGGCGTTGACCGCCTCGACTTCCTTCTGCAGCAGCGCATAGACTTCGGGCCGCGAGGAGAGGTCGGTGTAAGTGGTGAAGGCGATGCGGTTCTTTTCCGCCCATTTCGAGATGATGGAGTAGCGGATGCAGATCATCGCGGCGAGGCTTTCGCGGCCGGCGCCGAGCACCACGGCTTCGGCAATGTAGGGCGAGAATTTCAGCTTGTTCTCGAGGTATTGCGGCGAAAAGCGCTCGCCGCGCGAGGTCTCGGCCAGATCCTTGATCCGGTCGATCACCACCAGCTGTTTGTCGTTGTTGTAGTAGCCGGCGTCGCCCGAGCACATCCAGCCGTCCTTGATGTCGGCGGCCGAGGCTTCCGGATTCTTGTAGTAGCCGAGGAACATGTTGGGGTGGCGCACCACGATCTCGCCGACGCCGTTGACGTCGGGGTTGTCGACGCGGATTTCGATATCGTCGGCCATGGCGATGCCGGTGGTATCGGGATCGACCTTGTCCTCGGGATGCAGCGTGTAGGCCCCCAATAGCTCGGTCTGGCCGTAAAGCGTGCGCAGCGGCACGCCCATCGCGCGGAAGAACTTGAACGTATCGGGCCCGAGCGCGGCGCCCCCGGTTGCAGCCGAACGCAGGCGGGTAAAGCCGAGGCGGTCACGTAGCGCCCGGAATAGCAAGGCGTCGGCAAAGGCCGAGTGCTTGCCCTGCGCCAGAGCGGCAAGGCCCGACTTCATGCCGACGTCGTAGAGTTTCTGCTTCAGCGGTGAGGAATCCATCACGCCGGCGCGGACGTCGGCGGCGATCTGCTCCCACACGCGCGGGGCGAACAGCACGAAGGTCGGCGCGATCTCGCGGAAATCGTGCATCATGGTTTCGGGCTCTTCGACGAAGTTGACCTTCATCCGGCACAGGAGTCCTTTGCCGAGCACATAGACCTGCTCCATGATCCAGGGCAGCGGCAACACCGAGACGTATTCGTCGTCGGGGCCCTTCGGATCGAAAGCAAGATAGGTCGCGCAATGGCGCAGCACGCGGCCCGCCGCGAGCATCGCAAGCTTGGGATTGGCCGTGGTACCCGAGGTCGTGCAGAGAATGGCGCAGTCTTCGCCCTTGGTGGCATCCACGAGCTTGTCATAGAGACCGGGCTCGCGGGCGGCGCGCTCGCGGCCGAGTTTCGCCAGCTGGCTCGCCTCCATCAGCCGCGGATCGTCATATTTGCGCATGCCGCGCGGGTCGGAATAAACGATGTGCTTCAGGTGCGGTGCGCGGTCGGCCAGATTGAGAAGCTTGTCGACCTGCTCTTCGTCCTCCGCGAAGACGAGGCGTGCCTCGCCATAGGAGAGGAGATAGGCCGCTTCCTCGTCGAGCACGTCGCGATAGAGCCCGAGGCTCATCCCGCCGATGGCGTGGCTGGCCACTTCCGCAGCGACCCAATCGGGCCGGTTGTCGCCGATGATCCCGATGACGTCGCCACGGCCGAGGCCGAGTTCGACCATCCCGATCGCGAAGTCGCGCACGCGCGCCTGGTAGTCGTTCCAGGTGAAGACGCGCCACAGGCCGAGATCCTTTTCGCGCAGCGCGATCTCGTCGCCATGCTCCCTGGCATTGAGGCGCAGCAGCTTTGGATAGGTGTTGGCCTGCGCGACGCGGCCTGCATAATCCATCATGCCGCGCACTCCGGAGCCGCCGGCTTGTCGTCGGGATCGACCAGGACCTCGTCTTCCTCGCCGAGATAGGCGCGCTTGACGTGAGGATCTGCGAGCACGGTAGCCGGATCGCCCTCGGCGATCTTGCGGCCGAAATCCAGCACCGTGACGCGGTGGGAGATGTCCATCACCACGCCCATGTCGTGCTCGATCATCACCACCGTCATGCCGAACTCTTCGTTGAGATCGACGATGTAGCGGGCCATGTCCTCCTTCTCTTCGAAGTTCATGCCGGCCATCGGCTCGTCAAGCAGGATCAGCTGCGGCTCCAACGCCATGGCGCGGGCAAGCTCGACGCGCTTGCGCAAGCCGTAGGGCAGGGTGCCGGCCGTCGCCTTGCGCACCGCCTGCAGATCGAGGAAGTCGATGATCTCCTCCACCTTGTGGCGATGCTCGAGCTCCTCTCGCCGCGCGCCGGTCAGCCAGTACAGCGATCCCGTGAGAAAATTGTTCTTCAGCAGGTGATGCCGCCCGACCATGATGTTGTCGAGCACGCTCATGTGGTGGAACAGCGCCAGGTTTTGGAAGGTGCGGCCGATGCCGAGCGAGGCGCGGGCGTTCGGGCTAAGGCCCGTGATGTCCTTGCCGCGATAGAACAGCTGGCCTTCGGTCGGCTTGTATCGGCCGGAAATGCAATTGACGATCGAGGTCTTGCCGGCACCGTTTGGGCCGATAATGGAGAACAGCTCGCCGTCCTTTACGCCAAAGGACACCTCGGTCAGCGCGCGGACGCCCCCGAAGCGGAGCGACACCCCGCGCACTTCCAACGTATTTGACACTCATTCCCTCCGGATATGGGCGCCTGCGCCGGCGCTCTTTATCTTTAGGCTTGCTGTCGCGACGAAGACCTTACCCCGGGGCTCTACGCGAGGCCATCCGACTATGGAGATTGGCCCCGGCCAGCCCTCATGCGTGGTAACGCCGCACCCCGCGCTTGCGCCGTCGCGGGCATTGCGCGAGGTGGCCCTCCATAGGGCAATGCGGTAGCTTGAAATGTCTTTTGCCCGACAATTCGGTCGGGAAATTTAGTCGCTGTGTTGGCCTTGTTGCAGTGCAGCAGGTAGTCGCGTGGCGGCATCGGATGGGTTCGCGCGACGGTCGATGCGTTCATGATTGCTACCGACAACCTCAAGCGCATTGCGGCATGGTCGCGCGAACTGAACGATCGGGAGATCGAGGTCGCCCGGGCCGGGATCGTTGAGAAGTCCTACGCCGCCGATGAGTTTATTTTCATGCGCGGCGATGCCTTCGACTATTGGACCGGCATCGTCACGGGGCTGGCGCGGATGGGAACGGTGTCGAGTGGCGGCAAGGCCGCGAGTTTCGCCGGGCTCACTGCAGGCGCCTGGTTCGGCGAGGGCTCGGTGCTCAAGAGCGAGCCGCGCCGCTACGATGTGGTGGCGCTGCGGGACACGCGCCTGGCGCTGATGGACAGCAATACCTTCTTCTGGCTGTTCGAGAACAGCGTCGGCTTCAACCGCTTTCTGGTCCGGCAACTCAACGAGCGGCTGGGTCAGTTCATCGGCGCACTGGAAATCGACCGGACGCTCGATGCGACCGGCCGCGTTGCCCGCTCGATCGCGTCGCTGTTCAACCCGATCCTCTATCCCGATCTGACGCGGCATCTGGAGATCACCCAGGAGGAGATTGGCGCGCTGTCCGGCCTGTCGCGGCAGAACGCCAATCAGTGCCTGAAACGGCTGGAGAAGGAGGGCTTGCTCCGGCTGGAATATGGCGGGGTGACCATCGTCGATCTCGAAAAGCTGCGCCGCTACGGCGAGTAGCGCTGCGCGAAAATCGAGCGGGCGCAACGCCTTGCCGGCTCCTCGCGGGGTTGTGTGTGACGCGATACGGCGCCGTATTGAAAATCCGGGTAATCAATGGTATTGATACGGTACCGTATCGCGATCGAAAACATGCAACCAGCTCCGGCTACTGCGCATGGGGTTGTTTTCAATAATTTGAGGGTGGCGACGGCAAAATTGGGGAGGTGTCCGATGAGCAGGCAGGGCCAGATCGACCTCTTGAAGCGCCTGTTGCACTACGTGGACACCAGAACCACGGCGATGGCGGACAGCCCCTGGCGCAACGACGTCTCGGTCTTCACCTGTGCCAACCGCTTCGCCGAAGAGCAACGCATCCTGTTTCGGAAGCATCCGCTGGTGATGGGCTTTGCATCGGAATGGTCCGAGCCCGGAAGCTTCAGCACCGACGATTATGCTGGCTTGCCCATCCTGATCGTGCGGGGACGCGATGGCATATTGCGCGCCTTTCTCAATGTATGCCGACATCGCGGGGCCAAGGTTGTCGACGGTTGCGGCAAGGCGCGCCTGTTCTCATGCCCCTATCACGCATGGACCTACGATCTCGCGGGGCAACTGGCGGGCATACCGGACGAACGCTGCTTTCCTGACGTGCGCGACGAGCGCAATTCTCTGGTCGCGCTGCCGCTGTGCGAAAAATACGGTTTGGTGTGGGTGATTCCGACCGCGGACGGCACGGCCAGTTTCGATGTCGATCCCTGGCTTGGAGGGCTCGCAGAGGAGTTGGCATCGTACGGATTTGCGTCCTGGTCGTTCTATGACAGCCGCGTGATCCCGGAGACCATGAATTGGAAGATCGTCGTCGACACCTTCAACGAGGGCTATCATATCGGCTTCCTGCACCGGGATTCCCTGCGCGAGGTCTTGCACGGCAATGTCAACGACTTCGAGGCATTCGGTCTTAACCACCGCCTGACGTTTCCACGCAAGAAGCTCGAGCGGCTCAAGTCGGAGCCGGAAGACAAGTGGGATCTGATGTGGAACACCTCGATCGTTTATCTGCTGTTTCCCAACACCGTGCTCATTGCACAGGGTGACCATGTCGAGCTGGCGCGGGTGTTTCCCCGCGAGGGCCGCACCGATCTGGCCGTCATGGACCTCGGGCTTTACGTGCCGCAGGCACCGAAGACCGAGGAAGAGCGCATCCATTGGGACAAGAACATGCAGCTTGTCCTCGATGTCGTCACCGGGGAGGATTTTCCAACCGGGCGCAGCATTCAGATCGGCCTGACCTCGGGCGCGCAGAAGCATCTGGTTTATGGCCGCAACGAGCCTGCGATGATCCACTACCATCAGTCGATGCGGACGGCGCTCGGGCTGAATGCGGAGATGACGCAGTGACTGCCGGCATGATTGACGTCGCCAGGCACGGCAAGACAGTACTCGTTACCCTGCGGCGGCCTCCGGCCAACGCGCTCAACATCGAGCTGACCGAGGAAATCGCCTCTGTTTTCAGCGACCTCGGGCAGGATGATGATGTGAAGTCCGTGGTGCTCACCGGCCACGGAAAATCGTTCTGTGCCGGTGTCGACCTGAAGATCGTGCCTACCTTCGACCGAGGCGACCAGCGACGGATGGTGAACGCGCTGAACCGTGCTTTCTGCAGCGTCTTCGCATGCCCGCTCCCCGTGGTGGGTGCGATCAACGGCCACGCCATCGCAGGCGGGCTCGTGCTGGCCTTGTGTTGCGATTGGCGCATCGCCTCCAAAACCCCGTTTCTCGCGGGTTTGACCGAAGTTCGGGTCGGCGTGCCCTATCCGGTCGCGGCCATGGAGGTGGCCCGGCACGAGTTGCGTTCCGACGTGGCTCGCCGGCTCGTGTTGTTCGGCGACAATATCGCCTCCACTGACGCCATGGAGGCCGGCGTGTTTGACGAAGCCATCGATGCCGGCGAGTTGCTGCAGCGGGCGCTGGCCAAGGCCGAGCAATTCGCCGTCCTGCCGCAGGCGGCGTTCGCGCAAACGAAGCGACAGCTTCGCAGCAGCGCGATCGAGGCCATCGACGCGGCGATCGCCGGCGCGGAGCCCTTGCTGGACAAATGGCTTTCCCGCCAGACCGTTGCAGCCGCCGCCACGGTGCTGGCAGGCAGGGGATAGGCCTCGCCTGCAACTCGGGGATTCGCCCCTAAGGGTCTGAAATTAACCGACTTTCGCATTAGACTCCGCTGCAGGCGGATGTTATGGGCTTGCCCGCGCATGGGGACTTCCGGCGAACCCGAAAGATGGGGCAAATTGCCTCCTCAATTGCACTGGCCTGACCGCCGGGCGCCTGGAGAAAGAATGACGGCTCAAAATCCGAAGCGCGTTGCCTTGATCACCGGCGTCACCGGTCAGGACGGCGCTTATCTTGCCGAATACCTGCTCGGGCTCGGCTATACCGTGCACGGCATCAAGCGCCGCTCGTCGTCCTTCAACACGGCGCGGGTCGACCATCTTTACCAGGATCCGCACACCGGCAATGTGCCGTTCCTGCTGCACTACGGCGACATGACGGATTCGACCAACCTGATCCGTTTGATGCAGCAAATCCGTCCGACCGAAATCTACAATCTCGCCGCCCAAAGCCATGTCGGCGTCAGCTTCGAGAGCCCGGAATATACCGCCAACGCCGACGCGGTCGGCGTGCTGCGCCTCTTGGAGGCGATCCGCATTCTCGGCATGGAAAAGGAGACACGCTTCTATCAGGCCTCGACATCGGAGCTTTACGGCCTGGTGCAGGAAGTGCCGCAGCGGGAGAGCACGCCGTTCTATCCGCGCTCGCCCTACGGCGTTGCCAAGCTCTACGGCTACTGGATCACGGTGAACTACCGCGAGGCCTATGGCATGTTTGCCTCCAACGGTATCCTGTTCAACCATGAAAGCCCGATCCGCGGCGAAACCTTCGTCACGCGCAAGATCACCCGTGGCGTCGCGCGCATCGAGGTAGGCCTGGATCAAGCGCTTTATCTCGGCAATCTCGAGGCCAAGCGCGACTGGGGCCATGCGCGCGACTATGTCGAAGGCATGCACCTGATATTGCAGGCCGATGCGCCCGACGATTTCGTGCTGGCGACCGGCGAGACCCATTCGGTGCGGGAGTTCGTCGAACTGGCATTTGCGGAAGTCGGCCGCAGCATCGAATGGCGCGGCAAGGGCGCCGACGAAACCGGTATCGATGTGAAGTCCGGCAAGACGCTGGTGCGTATCGACCCGACCTATTTCCGTCCCACCGAAGTCGAACTGCTGATTGGCGATGCCACCAAGGCGCAGAAAAGGCTCGGCTGGAAACCCAAGACCACGTTTGCCGGACTCGTGAAGGAAATGGTCGCAGGCGATGTCGCAATTGCCAAGCGCGAGGCCGCTAATGGCAAGAATCCCGTTTGAACTGAGGGGCAAGACGGTCTTCGTCGCCGGCCATCGCGGCATGGTCGGCTCGGCGCTGGTGCGCCGACTGGCGCGCGAGAATGTCGAGCTGCTGACGGCGAAGCGTGCGGAACTCGACCTGCGCGATCAATCCGCCGTCAACAGATGGTTCGCCAACAAGCGGCCGCAGGTGGTTTTTCTCGCCGCCGCGAAGGTCGGCGGAATAGCTGCCAACAACGCGCTGCGTGGCGAATTTATCTACGACAATCTAATCGTGGCGAGCAACGTGATCCACGCTGCTCATGTCCATGGCACCGAGAAATTGATGTTCCTTGGTTCGTCCTGCATCTATCCCAAGCTGGCGCCGCAGCCGCTGCGCGAGGATGCTCTGCTGACCGGGCCACTCGAGCCGACCAACGAGCCCTATGCGATTGCCAAGATCGCCGGCCTGAAACTGGCTGAGGCCTATCGCAGTCAGTATGGCTCCGACTTCGTCAGCGTTATGCCGACCAATCTCTATGGACAGGGCGACAATTATCACCCCGAATACAGCCACGTGGTTGCCGCGCTGATCCGCAGGTTCCACGAGGCGAAAGTGTCCGGGGCCAGCAATGTCGTGGTCTGGGGGACCGGTACGCCACGCCGCGAATTCCTGTTCGTCGACGATCTCGCCGACGCCTGCGTTCATCTGATGAAGATCTATTCCAGCCACGAGCTGGTCAACATCGGTACCGGCGAGGACATCACGATCGCCGAATTTGCACGAGTGGTCGCGGCCACCGTCGGATATACCGGCGAAATCAGTTTCGACACCTCGAAGCCCGATGGCACGCCGCGTAAATGGCTTGATGTCAGCCGTCTAGCCAAGCTCGGATGGCGTGCGCAAACGACG
The DNA here is from genome assembly GCA_046349015.1 of Bradyrhizobium sp. Classification (GTDB taxonomy): domain Bacteria; phylum Pseudomonadota; class Alphaproteobacteria; order Rhizobiales; family Xanthobacteraceae; genus Bradyrhizobium. Next base: position 71,663 of record JAXMDE010000005.1, read on the forward strand.
CTCGGTGATGGCATCCGGCTGGCATATCAGGCGTTCCTGAGCGAGCAGAAGCAGGCAGCGGAATAGGCGTCAACTGGCCTTCTTTACCCGCGGTGGGTTTTTCGCCAGCGCCGTCGCCATTGCCGAAATCAGCGGTCGCATGAAGAACGCCTCGTCCGATGGATAGATCGCTGCGGAGAGGCCGTGCGACCTCAGTTCGTCGGAGACCGCAGGCCCGACGGAGGCGATCGGCGTTTGCGCCAGACCCTCGCGCAACGTGTCCTCCCAGCCGTGCTTCCTGGCCGTATCGATCAAGCGGCGGATCTGGCCGAGATTGGTCAGCGCCAGCGCATCGATGCGGCCGCGCGCCATCTCGTCGATGGCGGTGACGATATTCGCGTCCGCTGCCTTGGCATCGTAGACATAGGGGAGCACCGTATCGATCTCCGCGCCCCGCGCCTTGATGGCGCCGATCAGCGCACTGTGGTCCTTGTCGGGGTAAAGCTGAAGGCCGACGCGGCGACCGCCGAGGTCGAACCGCGACAGCGTCTCGGCGACACCTTCCGTGGTCGGCTTCTCCGTCGTCACCTGCGGCTCGAGCCCGATCTCGCGCAACGCCTTGCCGGGCTTGGGACCGCGCACGAATTTCCGGCTCTTGCCGAGCGACTCGACGAATTCCGGCTCGACGCCGATCCGCCGCACGACCTTCATCAGGCGGCGCAGGCCTTCGCCGGTCATCAGCACGAGATCGTCAAATGGCCTTTCGATGGCGCGTCTGATCCAGGCCTCGATCGGCGTCCCGTCGGGCGCGTCGTTGATGGTGAACATCGGGCATTGCAGGACGTCCGCACCCTGCTCCGACAGGAGGCGGGAGAACTGCGCCTCCTCGCGCGTTTCGAGGATGAGGATGCGATAGCCGTTCAGCCTGTCAGCCATGATTCCGCTCATGCATGGATCGATCGAATTTTGTTCATATTGGTCTCCATGGCGGGATTGGCGCAAGGGCTCCTGCGGTGATAGAGCAGGGCGCAAATTCGCCAGCGTGCCCAAGTAGTCCTGCCCAAGTATTGATCAAATGCCTCACAGCCAATTCGTCCTGACCCTGTCCTGTCCCGATCGTCCCGGCATCGTATCGGCGGTCTCGACGTTCCTTGCCCAGAACGGCCAGAACATCCTCGATGCCCAGCAATTCGACGACATTGAGACGAAGATGTTCTTCATGCGCGTGGTGTTCACGGCTGCTGACCTGGCTGTTGAATTATCCGCGCTGCAGACCGGCTTTGCGGCGATCGCGCAGCGCTTTGCCATGGACTGGCAGATGCGCGACCGCGCCGCCAAGCGCCGCGTGATGCTGCTGGCCTCCAAATCCGATCACTGCCTGGTTGACATTCTCTACCGCTGGCGCACTGGCGAGTTGGACATGGTTCCGACCGCGGTCGTTTCCAACCATCCGCGCGAGGTCTATGGCGCCATCGACTTCGGCGAAATCCCGTTCCACTACATGCCGGTCTCCAAGGAGACCAAGCGCGAGCAGGAACAGGCGGTGCTGAAGCTGGTCGAGGCCAGCCATACCGATCTCGTGGTGCTGGCGCGCTATATGCAGATTCTATCAGATGAGATGTCGGCCAGCCTCTCCGGGCGCTGCATCAACATTCACCACTCGTTCCTGCCGGGCTTCAAGGGGGCGCGGCCTTACCATCAGGCGCATGAGCGCGGCGTCAAGCTGATCGGTGCCACCGCCCATTACGTGACCCGCGATCTCGACGAGGGCCCGATCATCGATCAGGATGTCGAACGCATCAGCCATCGCGACACGCCCGACGATCTCGTGCGCAAGGGCCGCGACATCGAGCGCCGCGTGCTGGCGCGTGCCGTACGCCATCACCTCGAGGATCGCGTCATCCTCAACGGCCGCAAGACCGTGGTGTTCGTGGATTGAGGGAGCTCTTTCTGTTTGACCGGCAGGCCTGGCGGCCGGTTTCGACGATGGGGAGCAGCCGACAGGCTTTTGATCGAAGATTGTCAGCGATTTTCCTCCCGATTTTGCACCGGTCTTGCCTCATCGGCCTTGGATAATTCCTCTCGCTCCGACGCTGGTAACAGCCGCTTTCGCTCCCGCTCTCTCATGTATTCATCGTATTTCGACGTGCCGGGCCGGGGCGGCGCGTCAGCGGGCAGGCCGCCCGCCCAGGCCGGAATCATGTCGCTGACGCCGGCTGCCACCCGCTCGTTGATCGTCCCGCAGCCGGCCAGGCCGCACACTTGAAGTGCGACGCCAGCCAGCAGGGAAATTTGACGAAGGCGCGATGGCATGTGCTCGGTCCTGCAATTCCCGGCAGGGGAATAGGATGGTGTGTAATAGACCATCTGACTACGGCAACGGGGGGACCAAGTGTCAGGTTACCGCGAAATTGACCGCGTGGTTCCGGCGCTTCGCGCGTGACCCTCGGTCGTTTGGGTATTTTTATACTGTTGTTAGCGGCTGCCGCTCCCGCAGCCGGTTTTTATGAAAGCCGGCAGGTCACCTAAAAGGGCAGGCCGACATAGTTCTCGGCGAGGAGACGCATCGCAGTCTCCGAGGAGAGCAGATAGGACAACTCGATGTCCTGCAGCCGGTCATCGTAGGAGATGCGGTCCGGGAACCGATGCAGCATCATCGTCATCCACCAGGAGAAGCGCTGCGCTTTCCAGACCCTCGCCAACGCCTTCTGCGAATAGGTGTCGAGCCCGGAATCGTCGCCCTTGCGATAGTGGTCGACCATGGCGTGGTACAGGTAATAAATGTCGGAGGCCGCGCTGTTCAGCCCCCGCGCGCCGGTGGGCGGCACGATGTGGGCGGCATCGCCGGCCAGGAACAGGCGGCCATAGCGCATCGGCTCGGCGACGAAACTGCGCAGCGGCGCAATGCTTTTCTCGATCGACGGCCCCGTGTCCAGCCGCGCCGCTACTTCGAGCGGAAGGCGGCGCTTGAGTTCGGCCCAGAACGCGTCGTCCGACCAGTCCTCGGGCTTATCGGTCAGCGGCACCTGGATGTAATAGCGGCTCAGCACCTGCGAGCGCAGCGAACACAGGGCGAAGCCGCGTTCATGTTTCACATAGATCAGTTCGGGCGAGACCGGTTTGGTGCGCGAGAGGATTCCGAGCCAGCCAAACGGATAGACCTTTTCATGCTCGCGCAGCACGTCCCCGGGAATCGACTTCCGGCTGACGCCATGGAAACCGTCTGCGCCGATCACGTATTCGCAATCGACGCGCACGACCTTGTCGCCGGCACGATAGGTGACGTACGGGGCATCGGAAGCGACGTCGTGCGGAGTGACGTCTTCTGCGTTGTGGATCACCTTGCCGCCGAGCCGGTCGCGAGCCTCGTAGAGATCGCGGGTCAGTTCGGTCTGCCCATAGACGATCACCGAGTTGCCGCCGGAATATTTGTGGAGATCGACGCGGTCAAGGCGGCCGTCATGGGCGATCTCGAAGCCATGATGGATCTCGCCCTCGCGGTCCATCCGCTCGCCGCATTGCGCCTCGCGCATCAGTTTGGCGAAGCCGTGCTCCAATACGCCGGCGCGGATGCGGGCCAGCACGTGCTCCCGGCTGTATTTCTCCAGCACGACGGTGTCGATGCCCTGCAGATGCAGGAGCTGCGACAATAGCAAACCTGACGGCCCGCCGCCGATGATGCAGACTTGAACCTTCATGCTCGTGTCCCCCCGTGTGTGCAGCGACATTGCCCGCTATGCGACGATAGGCGGATGGAGGGATCGGCCTTTGTCTTGTACGATTCGAACATGAAGTCGGCACGATCGAGTTCGGCGATCCAAGTCTACAATCTGTTCGGCGAGTCGGTCGAACTGCCGGACGTGGTGCATTGCGAAACCATCGCCGCGCGTGCGGTGATGCACGATTGGAAGCTCGCCGCGCACCGTCATGCACGGCTGCATCAGGTGCTGCTGGTCGAGCGCGGCGGCGGGGAGGCGACGCTCGACGGACAAGTTCACCCGCTGCGTCCGATGCATGCGGTCAATGTCCCGGTTGGCGATGTGCACGGTTTCGACTTCCTGCCGGGGACCCAGGGCTGGGTGGTTACCATTGCGGCTGAAATCCTCGACGAGACGCTGCTTGCCCCGGAAGGCCTGCGCAGCGTGCTGTCGCGATGCGCAGTGGTCCGCAGCACGCCGCAGATGCGTGCTACCATGAAGCAGATTTTTGCCGAATTCGCCGGCCGGGATTTTGGCAGGGCGCACGTGCTGCGTGCGCTGTCGGCAGGCCTGATCGGGCTGGTCGCGCGGGAACTGGCGCGGGGAAAACGCGATGGGAGCGCGGGAGATTCCGAACTGTTTCGCCGCTTCGAGGCGTTGCTCGAGCAGCATCACCTTGAGCGTTGGAGCGTCTCCGACTATGCCCGTGCGCTGTCAGTGACGGCGACGCATCTCAACCGGGTGACGCGTGCGGCCACCGGCGACACCGCCTCGCATTTGATCCTCAACCGCTTGATCCGCGAGGCGCGGCGCAATTTGGTCTATACCAACCTGCCGGTATCCGCGATCGCCTATGCGCTCGGCTTCGACGATCCTGCCTATTTCAGCCGGGTCTATGCCGCCGCCACCGCGTTGTCTCCGCGCGCCTTCCGCGAGCGTATGCACGGCGGTACGGAGTGACCGACGGGGAGGGGCTCAAGCGGCGGGAAGCTGTGTCGTCCTTTTAAGCCGTTGGTTTCTCAGTTGTTATCGCTCCAGCGAGCCAACCTATTTGTTGTTGACTGGTATTAGCTATTTGTACAATGGTACAAATGTCATGGTTGGTGGGAAAAAGAGCGAAGAGCCGCGTCAGGCGGTCCGGGTGAGTCATTAAGAGGAGGAAAGAGGTGCCCAAATCGATGTTTTCCCGCCGTGCCGCGGTTGCCGGCGCGGTCGGTCTGGCTGTGTTGTTCGCCGCGCCGTCCTATGCCCAGGAAACCTTCAAGATCGGTCTGATCTTGCCGATGACCGGCGGCCAAGCCTCGACCGGCAAGCAGATCGATAACGCGATCAAGCTCTACATGCAGCAGAAGGGCGATACCGTCGCCGGCAGGAAGATCGAAGTCATCCTCAAGGATGACGGCGCTGTGCCCGACAACACCAAGCGCGTCGCCCAGGAGTTGATCGTCAACGACAAGGTCAACGTCATCGCGGGCTTCGGCGTCACGCCGGCGGCGCTCGCCGCTGCGCCGCTCGCCACGCAGGCCAAGATCCCGGAAATCGTGATGGCGGCCGGCACCTCGATCATCACCGAGCGGTCGCCGTACATCGTGCGCACCAGCTTTACGCTGGCGCAGTCCTCCACGATCATCGGCGACTGGGCCGCCAAGAACGGCATCAAGAAGGTAGCGACGCTCACTTCCGACTACGCTCCGGGCAATGACGCGCTGAACTTCTTCAAGCAGAATTTCACCGCCGGCGGCGGCGAGATCGTCGAGGAAGTCAAGGTACCCCTGCAGAACCCCGACTTTGCTCCGTTCCTGCAGCGCATGAAGGACTCCAAGCCGGACGCGGTGTTCGTGTTCGTGCCGGCCGGGCAGGGCGGCAACTTCATGAAGCAATACGCCGAGCGCGGGCTCGACAAGAGCGGCATCAAGGTGATTGGCCCCGGCGACGTCATGGACGACGACCTGCTCAACAACATGGGCGACGCTGCGGTCGGTGCAGTGACCGCGCACCTCTATTCGGCGGCACATCCCTCCGCGATGAACAAGGACTTCGTTGCCGCCTACAAGAAAGCCTTCAGCAACCGTCCGGGCTTCATGGCGGTCGGCGGCTATGACGGCATCCACCTGATCTACGAGGCGCTCAAGAAGACCGGCGGCAAGACCGATGGCGATGCGCTGGTCGAGGCCATGAAGGGCATGAAGTGGGAGAGCCCGCGCGGCCCGATCTCGATCGATCCGGAAACCCGCGACATCGTGCAGAACATCTACATTCGCAAGGTCGAGAGAGTGGACGGCGAACTCTACAATGTGGAATTCGCAACCTTCGAAGCGGTGAAAGATTCCGGCAAGACGAAGAAATGACGCGCGAAAGCGCGTCATCTAGGAGGATTGCCTCGTCTTGCAACGCGTCATGCCCGGGCTCGTCCCGGGCATCCACGTCCTTCTTCAATTCAGGTTGCGAGAAGGCGTGGATTGGCGGGGACGAGCGCTGTCATGACGACTGCCGGCTATCGTTCCTATTCGCGTTGACCAAACTTCGCAAATGACCACCATATTCACCATCCTGTTCGACGGCGTCGCCTACGGCATGCTGCTGTTCGTGCTCGCCTGCGGGCTGGCGGTGACGCTCGGGCTGATGAACTTCGTCAACCTTGCCCATGGCGCCTTCGCCATGACCGGCGGCTACATCTGCGCGGTTCTGGTCAACAACCAGGGCTGGCCGTTCTTCACGGCATTGCCGCTGGCCTTCGTCGTCAGTGCCGCGATCGGCGCTGCGCTCGAGCGTACCCTGTACCGCCATCTCTATGCCCGCAACCATCTCGACCAGGTGCTGTTCAGCATCGGCCTCACCTTCATGTCGGTGGCGGCGGTCGACTACATCATGGGATCGTCGCGCATCTTCATCAAATTGCCAGCGGCGCTGGAAGGGCAGTTCGATCTGTTCGGCGTCGGCATCGGCCGCTACCGCTTGATGATTATCGTCATCTGCGGACTGCTGACGCTCGCGTTGCAGTTGATCCTTTCGCGTACGCGCTTTGGCAGCCGGCTGCGCGCCGCGGTCGATGACTCCCGCGCGGCGGTCGGGCTTGGCATCAACGTCCCGCAGGTGTTTGCCTTCACGTTTGCATTCGGCTGCGGTCTGGCCGGACTTGGAGGCGCGCTTAGCGCGGAGATCCTCGGGCTCGATCCCTATTTTCCGCTGAAGTTCATGATCTACTTCCTGATCGTGGTGACGGTCGGCGGCTCCTCCAGCATTACCGGGCCGTTCCTCGCTTCCCTGCTGCTCGGTATCGGCGACGTCGCCGGAAAGTATTACGTACCCAAGATGGGACCGTTCGTGATCTACACCATCATGATCGTGATCCTGATCTGGCGTCCCAACGGCCTGTTCGGCCGCAGTGCTGCGCGGTGATGCTATGAGCGCAGCAAATGACGTCTCGATTTCCGCGATGGCTTCCAGCCGATGGCGCCCGGCCGAAATCGTCTTCTGGCTGATGGTGCTGTCCTGCGGCTTCCTGTTTCCGTCACGTTATCTGATCATGACGGACATCCTGCGGCTGGCGTTGTTCACGCTGTCGCTCGATTTGATCCTCGGCTATGCCGGCATCGTCTCGCTCGGTCACGCGGCTTTCTTCGGTGTCGGCGCCTACTCGGCAGGACTTCTCGCACTTCATGGCGTCATTACCGAGCCTGTGCTGGCGTTGATCGCGGCAGGCCTCGCCGCGACGGTGCTCGGATTCTTCACCAGCTTCCTCGTCATCCGAGGCGTAGACCTGACGCGGTTGATGGTGACCCTCGGCATTGCGCTCCTGATGGAAGCGCTGGGCGAGCGCTTCTCCAATATCACCGGCGGCACCGACGGCCTGCAGGGCATCGAGATGCAGCCGATCCTCGGCATTTTTGCCTTCGATATGTTTGGCAAGACAGGATTCTGGTACTGTCTGATCGTGCTGTTCTTGCTGTTTCTGCTGGCGCGCCGCGTGGTGCATTCGCCGTTCGGCTTGTCGCTGCGTGCGATCAAGAACAATCCGTTGCGGGCCTCCGCCATCGGCATTCCCGTCAATCGCCGCCTGATTGCGATCTATACGCTGGCGGCATTCTATGCCGGTATCGCCGGCGCATTGTTCACCCAGACCACGGCGCTCGCCTCGCTCGACGTGTTCTCGTTCGAGCGATCGGCCGATCTGATGCTGGTGCTGGTGATCGGCGGCACCGGCTATCTCTATGGCGGGCTGATCGGCGCCGTGGTGTTCAAGCTGCTTCAGGAACTGTTCCAGGCGATTACGCCGCAATACTGGCTGTTCTGGATCGGGCTCGTGCTGGTGGTCATGGTGATGATCGGCCGCGAGCGCATTCATCGCTGGGTGCTGTGGCTGCCCAATCTCGTGATCCGCAAGATCACCGGTCGCAAATCGACTATCGTAGTGCCGGAGGGCGATGCGTCGTGACGATCGCGCTGGAAACCAGGGATCTGCAAAAGTCGTTCGGCGGATTCAACGTCACGCGTGACCTTTCGCTGCAGGTGATGCAGGGCGCCCGTCATGCGTTGATCGGCCCGAACGGGGCGGGCAAGACCACCGTGATCAACCTTCTCACCGGCGTACTGCAGGCGGATTCCGGCCGCATCCTGCTCGAAGGACAGGACATCACCGGCCTCGCCGTGCACACGCGCGTGCAGCGCGGCTTGTCGCGGACCTTCCAGATCAACCAGCTCTATGCCGATCTGACGCCGCTGGAAACCATCGGGCTTGCAGTCTCCGAACGGCTCGGCCGCGGCGGCGACTGGTGGCGGCGCATGGGCACGCGCAGTGACGTGACCGAAGAGCTTGCGGGCATCCTGTCGCGCTTCCATCTGCTCGACGTGATGAACGAGCCGACCGCGACACTGCCCTATGGCAAGCAGCGTCTGCTGGAAATTGCGGTCGCGATCGCGACAAAGCCCCGCGTGTTGCTGCTCGACGAGCCCGCCGCCGGCGTGCCCGAGAGCGAGCGCCACGACATCCTTGCCGCGGTCGCAGCACTTCCTCGCGATGTGACCGTGCTCCTGATCGAGCACGACATGGACCTCGTGTTCTCGTTCGCCGACCGCATCTCGGTATTGGTCAACGGCGCCATGCTGGTGGAGGGCCCGCCGGAGGCGGTGGCACGCGATCCGCAGGTTCGGGCGGTCTATCTCGGCGAGGGCGCCGATGCCTGAATTGCTCGTCATCGAGAATTTGCGCGCCGGCTATGGCGAGGCCGTGGTGCTGCCCGGGATGTCGCTCAGGCTGCCGGAAAGCCAGGTGCTGGCGCTGCTGGGCCGAAATGGTACCGGCAAGACCACGCTGATCAATTCCATCGTTGGCATCACCCGCCGGTTCGGAGGCCGCGTCTGTCTTGCCGACGCCGATATCACCGCGTTGCGGCCGGACCAACGGGCGCGAGCCGGGATCGGCTGGGTACCGCAGGAGCGAAATATATTCCGCTCGCTGACGGTCGAGGAAAACATGACGGCGGTGGCACAGCCGGGGCCCTGGACGGTGGGCAAGGTCTACGAGATGTTTCCGCGCCTGAAGGAGCGCCGCAACAACTATGGCAACCAGCTTTCTGGCGGCGAGCAGCAGATGCTGGCGATCGGCCGGGCGCTGACCCTCAATCCAAGAGTTCTGCTCTTGGATGAGCCGACCGAGGGGCTGGCGCCCATCATCGTCGAGGAATTGCTGAAAGCGTTGGGCACCATTACCCGTGCGGGTGGCATCTGCTCGATCATCGTCGAACAAAATGCGCAAAAGATTCTGGGGCTGGCCGACCGCGTTGTGATATTGGAACGCGGCGCTATCGTTCACGATGCGCCGAGTAGCGCGCTAAGAGCCGATCCTTCGGCGCTGGAGCGTCATCTCGGCGTCTCCGGCGGCGTCGGCCACTGAGAATTTTTGGAGTAGGACACCATGCAGCGAACCAAGCCTCCCTTCCGTGCCGACGAGGTCGGCAGCCTCCTGCGCCCGGCCAGCATCAAGGAAGCCCGCGCGAAGCTGGAGAAGGGCGAGATCGGCGCCGATGAACTCCGCAAGATCGAGGACATGGAGATCGAGAAGGTCGTGCATCGGCAGGCCTCGGTTGGCCTCAAACTCGCCACCGACGGCGAGTTCCGCCGCTCCTGGTGGCATTTCGATTTTCTCGCCAAGCTGACCGGCTGCGAGCTGTTTCACCCCGACCAGGGCATCCAGTTCGCCGGCGTGCAGACCCGGCACGATGCGGTGCGAGTGATCGGCAAGCTCGATTTTCCCGCCGATCACCCGATGCTGGATCACTTCAGATTCCTGAAGAAGCATGCCGACGTCGCCCACGTCACGCCGAAGATGACCATTCCCTCGCCGGCGGTTCTGCATTTCCGCGGCGGGCGTAAGTCGATCTCGAACAAGATCTATCCGGACCTCGAGGAGTTCTACTCCGACCTCGGCAAGACGTATCGCAAGGCAGTAAAGGCGTTCTACGACGCCGGCTGCCGCTATCTGCAGTTCGACGACACGGTGTGGGCCTATCTCTGTTCGCAGGACGAATTGAAGAAGGCGCGCGAGCGCGGCGATAATCCGGACGGGCTGCAGGAGATCTACGCTCGCATCATCAACTACGCCATCGCTGAAAAGCCGGCCGATATGTTCATCACCACGCATGTCTGCCGCGGCAATTTCCGATCGACCTGGATTTCCTCCGGCGGCTACGAGCCGGTAGCAGAGACGATGCTGGGCGGCACCAATTACGACGGTTATTTCCTGGAATACGATTCCGACCGCGCCGGCGGTTTCGAGCCGCTGCGCTATCTGCCCAAGGGCAACAAGGTCGTGGTGGTCGGCGTCATCACTTCGAAATTCGGCCAGCTGGAGAAAAAGGACGACATCAAGCGCCGGCTGGAAGAGGCGGCCATGTTCGCGCCGCTGGAGCAGCTGGCGCTGTCGCCGCAATGCGGCTTCGCCTCCACCGAGGAGGGCAATCTCCTTTCCGAGGAAGAGCAGTGGGCCAAGCTGCGGCTCGCCGTCGAAGTCGCGAACGAAGTGTGGGGAAAATAGCCGTGCCTTCGAATGGGCGAGGACCGCGGCCAAGCGGCCGGTCCCTCGCCCGCGCGAAGAGCGCGGCCTGCTCCGGCAGACGAGTCCGGCAGCGCTCAGATAGCCTTCAGTTTCCGGTAGGCAAACCACACCATCTTCAGTAGCAGCCAACCGTCGCGGAAGCGCGAGATCTGCGTCTCGCCGAAGGTGCGTGCCTTGTAGTGGATCGGCGTCTCGATGATCTTCAGGTTCTGCTTGGCGGCGCCGAAGATCAGGTCGAAATCCCCGAACGGGTCGAAATTGCCGAAGTACTCGCGCTCGCGCGCCAACACTTCGTAATCCCTGCGCAAGAGCACTTTGGTGCCGCACAGAGTGTCGGTCATGCGAGTGTTGACGAGGTAGCTGAACAGATAGGCAAAGCAGCGATTGGCGATGAAATTGAGCGGCCGCATCGCCTCGGTCTCCATGGGATAGACGAGGCGGGTGCCGTTGACGAACTCGGCTTTGCCGCTTTCGAGGATGGCGTGATACTTCGGCAGCGCCTCGGGCGGCATGGTGAGGTCGGCATCGAGGATCATCAGCACGTCACCGGTCGCCGCCGCAAAGCCCTTGCGCACGGCGTCGCCCTTGCCTATGCCGTCCTGGCGCAGAACCCTGATGTCCCACTTGCCCTCGTAGGCTTCGCGGACCCGCTTGCATTCGGCAAGGGTGTCGTCGCTGGAATTGCCCTCGACGAAGATGATCTCCTGGTGCGAGCCGAACTTCGGCATTCGCAGAATCGCATTCTCGATATTGCCGCGCTCGTTGCGACAGGGGATGACAATGGTGGCCGAGTATTTGCGATCCTCGAACAGCCGCACCGGCCGGCCGACGATGTAGCTGCGCAGGGCCAACTGACGGATACCCGGCAGCGGCGCGAGATATTTGTTGATGAGCGGCCCGAGCCCAAGCCAGCGCCGGGGTATCAGTTGCCGCTGTTCCTGACGGATCACCTCGAAATCGGCGAGGTCCATCAGATTCAGGAAGTCGGCGGTCGCGATATAGTTGACCTGCGGCTGCTTGTTGCGGAGACCAACGGCCTCGGCCGTCTTGAGGATCGGCTCCCACAGGTGCGAGTAATAGGCGATGATCAGCCGCGTCGAAGGTCCGCAGAGCTGATGGATCAGCCGCAAGGTGCCGTCAATGTCTTCAAGCACTCCGATGGTATCGGCGAGCACGACGTAGTCGAACGGGCCTTCGATGGCGGAGAGTGTCGCGGAATTCTCGACGTCTCCCAGCACGAAGTTGAGATGCGGATAGAGCAGTTTCGCCCGCTCCACGGCCTTCGCGCTGAAGTCGATGCCGACGCCGTAGGATGGTTGCAGCGCCGCCAGCATGTGCCCGCTGCCGCAGCCGAGCTCGAGCACGCGCTTGCCCGGCGGAATAAGGAAGCGCATGAATTTGCGGTCGTCGTCGTGATAGGCGGCGTTGAAGCGGCGCCAGCGCTCGATCTCCTCAAGCGTGTCGTCGACGCGCTCGCGCAAGGCGCGCTTTCGCGGATTGTCTGAGGGCAATGCCGGGGAGGAAGGCGTTGTTGAATTCATCCCGAACTCGAACGGTCCGAAAGTTGACGTGCTGTGCTGCCCGCCGGGGTCGACGGCGCACCCGGCGCGAGCGTGGCTTTAGCGGTGTTGGGGTTCGGCTTCCAGACCTCAACGGCGGATTTTGAAGTTTTTTCGGCCCGCGCCCTTTACGGCTTCTCCGCCAGATAGACTTCGCCGAGCAGTGAGGAATTTGACCACGGCACCTGCTGGCTCTTGGTCGTGGCGACGACTTCGGCGCGGACGCGGGTCAGCATCTGCTGCACCTCGAGGCCGGGCGTGCCGATGTGGCGCGACAGGGCGGCCGAGAACGGGCTGTTGCTCCCTTCGCCGTCGAGCGCCACCTTGCCGGGCGCAGTGGCAAACGCAATCAGCGTGCCGGCGCCAAGGGTTGAGCCCGACCCGAGTGAGGAGGGGGCGGCCAGTCCCACGCCTGCCTCGATCGCGCGGCCCGCGGCGGCAGCTGTAACCTGCGGCGCCATCGGGTTGTTGCGGCAGGCATCGAGGATGAAAATGTTGGTGCGCAGCTGGTCGTCGAGGCCGGCCATGATGCTGTCCATGTCCATCATGACGTCGGTCATGCTGCCGCCCGGCTTGAGCTGCGCATCGACGGGCACCAGATAGTTGCGGCCGTCGACCTGCACGCCGTGGCCGGCATAGTAGACGATCGCCACCTGCGAACGCGCGGCGTCGCGCAGGAATTCGCGGATCATGTTCTGCATGCCCGATCGATCGAGGTCGATGCCTTCGGTGACGACGAAGCCAATGCCGCGCAGGCTTTTTGAAACGGCGCGCGCGTCATTGGAGGGATTGGGCAACGCCTTGACATGGGTGTAGGCGCCGTTGCCGATGACCAGCGCCACGCGGCGGCCCGTGGCAGCGTCGGCCGCCGGCCGCGCAGGCGAGGGTGCCGCCGTTTGCGTCGGCACCGAGGTAGGAGCCGTGCGCGGCGCCTCGGCGTCCGACAGCAGCGACAGCCGCACTCTGGCCATCGCCTGATTGGCCTTGCTGCCGGCGTCGGAGGCGACGCCCTGCAGCGTCGCGGTGTAGTCTTGCCTTGCGTTGGCGCTATCGCCCTTGGCCTCATAGGCGAGCCCGCGCTCGGCGTAGGCCGAGATCAGAACGCTGCCGGGCGGTGTCATGATGTTGACGGGTACTTTGGCCTTCGCGAGCCGGATTGCTTCCGTGGTGTCGGCGACCGCGCGATCGAGATCGCCCTTGGCGCGCCAGATCACCGCGCGGTGCGTCAGCGGCTGGGGCAGCGCCGGATCGACGCGGATCGCTTCGTTGATGTCGGCGAGCGCGCCGTCGATGTCGCCCAGTGCCAGCTTCGAGGCGCCCCGGTTCTGATAGGAGAAGGCCGACTTCGGGCCCTTGCTGATCGACATGTCGTAGTCGGCGATCGCCTTGGCGTAATCGCCCTTGGCGCGCCAGGCGTTACCCCGGTTATGATAGATGATGCCGACGTCGCCGGTAGCTCCCATGCGCAGCGCGTCGTTGAAATCGGCGATCGCGATGTCGTACTCGCCCTTGTCATAGTAGGCCGAGCCGCGGAGATTGTAGGCAGGGACGCTCGGCGCCAGCCAGATCGCTTCAGAGGCATCCGCAATCACCTGCGCATAATTGCCCTTCTTGTTCCAGCCGACGGCGCGCCAGAAATGGATGGTCGCGAGCTTCTCGCCGGAAAACACCTTCAACGCGACGATCTTGTTGCAGGCATCGATCTGCTGGTCGGCTGGCGTGGTGTCGGTAGTGCAGAGTGGTCCGAGCTGGTTGCGCTGCTGGGCGGGCGAGGCGGCGGGCCATAGCGCGGAGGCGAGCAGCGAAAGCAACACCAGGAAACGGTGCATGAGGTTTCGTCCCGATCGTGATGAAAGAGCTGCGGTTTTGTTGCCGGTCGCAGGATCAGGGTTCAAGCCGGAAGACCCGCAGCCAACAGCATTTTGCCAGTTGGGCAGAGGGTGATAGGACAAGTATATCAATCAGCCGCTGCCCAACCGCATCCCAACCAGCTTTCGATGAAAAACGACCAGATTCTGGCTGCGATCACCGAGTTCTGCCGTCGCTCCGACATGGCGGAATCGACCTTCGGAAGGCGCGCGGTCAACGACGGCAAGCTGGTCGCGCGGCTGCGTGAGGGCAAACGTATCACCATCGACACGCTGGATCGCATCCAGGCCTATATCGCAGCCTCTACCCCGGACGGCCTGCCGCCGCCGCCCAGGCTGGAAGCCGCGCCGGAGAAGCGCGATCCCCGCGGCAATTTCCGCTTCTTCGAGAACCGGCAGAAATATCTGTTGTTCGTGCACACTTGCAGCGAGAAGCGGGTCATTGCCGAGCGCGTGGCGCTGGAGCTTGCCAGCATCCACCCCCGGCCGCCGGCACTGCGGGTATTCGACGCGGGCGTCGGCGACGGCACGGTGCTGGCGCGGGTGCTCCGATCCATGCACGGCCGCTTTCCCCACATGCCGTTTTATGTTGCCGGCAAGGAACTGAGCCTGGAGGACGTCCGCCTGACCCTGGACAAGATCCCGGACCGGCTGTTCGAGCACCCGGCGACGGTCTTCGTGCTCACCAACATGTACTACGCAGAGGCCCCATGGCTGGCTCCCGGCACGCCTTCCGCGGCCGCCGGCATGATCTGGCATGAGGTGGCGCTGCGGGGGGCCTCTTCCGGCGAGTTCGAGGCGCAAATCGCCGAATTGGGGCCGTTTCTGGAACAGAATTGGCGGGCCGACGTCAGCCCCAAATCGGGCATGCCGATCTATGAGCGGCCGGTGGCACTGGTCCTGTACCGGGAGGATCACCGGTTCCTGCTCGATTCGATCATCCCGCGAGCCGGCCGCACCGAGGCCAGTTTCGACCTTGTCATCGCCTCCCAGCCCTATCGGGCCAAATCCTCTGTGAATTTCCGGGCCAAGCGCATCATCGCCCCCCTGGCCCGGGCCCTCCGCGCCGGGGGGCGCCTAATTGGAATCCACTCCCATGGCCACGATCCGGGCCTTGAAATCATCCAGGCGGTCTGGCCGGGAGAAAATCCTTTCACAGTGAGCCGGCATGAGCTATTGCGCGCGGTGAAATACGAGCTGGGGTCGGCGGGGCGGGACCTTAACTTTAACGCCTATGCCGATAACCGTTCCATCTTCCGTTATGATATGGAAGCGCTGCCCAACGAGGTGACCGGTGCAATCGGCGCCTCGACGGCCTTTGCAGCATGGAATGCGGCGGTGTATGTCGCCCAGATCGAAGACGACCGGTTGGCGGAATTGACGGACAACAGCAGGACCCTCGAGGCGACGCGAGAGGTTCTGCGCAAGCATAATGGGCTCTGGTTTTACGACGAATCCTACGTCATCTCGCGCCGTCGAGACTGACATTCCGAACTCCAAACACGAACGAAAGCCGCCGGCGGTCCGGCGCAAGAAGAGGTTTTGATGCGCGCGTCCTATCTGTTCACCAGCGAGTCCGTTTCCGAGGGGCACCCGGACAAGGTATCCGACCAGATCTCCGATGCGATTCTCGATGCTTTCATCGCCAAGGACGTCGAACTCGGCATCGCCGACGAGAGCCTGATCAACACGAGGCTCGGCTGCGAGACGCTGTGCACCACGAACAAGATCGTGATCGCCGGCGAGGGCCGCGGCCAGCTGTTCCGTACCATCAACGGCAAGTCGGTGGTGGACCGCGAGTTGATCAGCAAGATCGCGCGCGATGTCGTCAAGGATATCGGCTACAATCAGGACGGCTTCTCCTATCACGGCGCCGACATCGAGGTGCTGCTGCACGGCCAGTCGCCCGACATCGCGATGGGCGTCGATGCCAAGAAAAAGAAGAGCGGCGAAGAAGAAGGCGCCGGCGACCAGGGCATGATGTTCGGCTATGCCTGCACCGAGAGCGAGGTGTACGAGAAGGGCTCCTACATGCCTGCGCCGATCTATTTCGCGCACAAGATCCTGAAGGTCCTCTCCGAAAAGCGCCGCAACGGCCAGCTTGCCGACCTGCAGCCCGACGCCAAGAGCCAGGTCACTGTCAAGTATGTCGACGGCAAGCCGGTCGGTTGCACCAAGGTCGTGGTCTCGACCCAGCACAACGAGAAGAGCCGCAACAACAAGAAGTACACCCCCGGGCTGATCAAGGAGATGATCTCGACCGCGGTTGAATCGGCGCTGCCCAAGGGATGGATGCCGCAGAAGCCCGGCGATTTCCTCGTCAACCCGACCGGCAATTTCGTCGTCGGAGGTCCCGACGGTGACTGCGGCCTCACCGGGCGCAAGATCATTGTCGACACCTATGGCGGCTACGCTCCGCATGGCGGCGGCGCCTTCTCCGGCAAGGACGCCACCAAGGTCGACCGTTCGGCCGCCTATGCCGCACGTTATCTTGCCAAGAACGTGGTTGCGGCCGGCCTGGCCGAGCGCTGCACCATCCAGGTCGCCTATGCGATCGGCGTAGCCGATCCGATGTCGCTGCTGGTCGAAACGCACGGTACCGGCAAGGTCGACGAGAAGAAGCTCGAGAAGGTATTGCCCGAGCTGTTCCGCCTGACGCCGACCAATATCCGCCGCACGCTGCAGCTCAACCGGCCGATCTACCGCCGCACGGCTTCCTACGGCCATTTCGGCCGCAAGCCGGAGCGCGACGGCGGCTTCTCCTGGGAGCGCACCGACCTCGCCGACGCACTGAAGCGCGCCGTCTGACTTCATCAGCAACTGTCTTGCATATTCCGGAAAGCGATCGCTTTTCGGAATATGCTTTTTAAGGGATCGATCGCATGACCGCCGCCGCCAAGAAGCCCGCCTCCAACGATTACATCGTCAAGGACATCTCGCTCGCCGAGTTCGGCCGCAAGGAAATCTCGCTGGCCGAGACCGAGATGCCCGGCCTGATGGCGACCCGCGAAGAGTTCGGACCCAAGCAGCCGCTAAAGGGGGCGCGCATCGCCGGCTCCCTGCACATGACGATCCAGACCGCGGTGCTGATCGAGACGCTTGCCGCGCTCGGTGCCGACATCCGATGGGTCTCGTGCAACATCTATTCGACGCAGGATCACGCCGCGGCTGCGATCGCAGCTGCCGGCATCCCGGTGTTCGCCGTCAAGGGCGAGACGCTCACCGAATACTGGGACTACACGGCAAAACTGTTCGACTGGCATGGCGGCGGCACGCCCAACATGATCCTCGACGACGGCGGCGACGCCACCATGCTGGTGCATGCCGGATACCGCGCCGAGAAGGGCGATACCGCCTTCCTCGACAAGCCGGGTTCGGAGGAAGAGGAGATCTTCTACGCGCTGGTCAAGAAGCTTCTCAAGGAGAAGCCGAAGGGCTGGTTCGCGGAGATCGCCAAGAACATCAAGGGCGTCTCCGAGGAGACCACCACGGGCGTGCATCGCCTCTATGAGATGGCCAACAAGGGCACGCTGCTGTTCCCCGCCATCAACGTCAACGACAGCGTGACGAAATCGAAGTTCGACAATCTCTATGGCTGCCGCGAGTCGCTGGTCGACGGCATCCGCCGCGGCACCGATGTGATGCTGTCCGGCAAGGTGGCGATGGTCGCCGGCTTCGGCGACGTCGGCAAGGGATCGGCCGCCTCGCTGCGCCAAGCCGGCTGTCGCGTCATGGTCTCCGAAATCGATCCGATCTGCGCGCTGCAGGCGGCGATGGAGGGCTACGAGGTGGTGACCATGGAAGACGCTGCGCCCCGCGCCGACATCTTCGTCACCGCCACCGGCAACAAGGACATTATCACCATCGACCACATGCGCGCGATGAAGGACCGCGCCATTGTCTGCAACATCGGCCATTTCGACAACGAGATCCAGATTGCCTCGCTGCGCAATTTGAAATGGACCAACATCAAGCCGCAGGTGGACGAGATCGAATTTCCCGACAAGCACCGCATCATCCTCTTGTCGGAAGGCCGCCTGGTGAACCTCGGCAATGCCATGGGTCATCCGTCCTTCGTCATGTCGGCTTCCTTCACCAATCAGACGCTGGCGCAGATCGAGCTGTTCGCCAACAACAAGGACGGCAAGTACGACAAGAAGGTCTATGTGTTGCCGAAGACCCTGGACGAGAAGGTGGCGCGCCTGCATCTCGCCAAGATCGGCGTCAAGCTGACCGAGCTGCGCAAGGACCAGGCCGACTACATCGGCGTCAAGTCGGAAGGTCCGTACAAGAGCGACCATTACCGCTATTGAGGTGACGGCAGTCTGACTGCGGTTGCTGCAAGCCGGCGGGTTGCGCGATGTGCGCCTGCTGACGGCTCGGCGAAGCCTGTTGCCGGCGTGAAGAACCGTTCCGCCGTGCTCATCCGCAAGGCTGCGTCGTGCAGGGAGGCGGCTCGCCGCCGCTGCCATGCGGGGTTCCACGGGGAAATGTGGCAGACAAACCACAATCGCGACGCCTTGTTTCGCGGCGATCGATCGCGCAATTGCGGCGGACGAATCGAATCAACTAGACCGTTTGACGGGGCTGGGAAGCGGAGTAGGTGTATGAGAGTCGCTTCCTTGGAAAGTGTACTGACGGCGGCCACACTGATATCGGCCATCGTCGTCGTGCTGTGGGGAATGAAAATTTTCTACGGTGCGTGAGCTAGCAGGCGTCGAACAGAGACCTCCGCTCAAGAAGAGGCTCGCGACAAAGGCATCACTTCCGC
Source organism: Bradyrhizobium sp. (assembly GCA_046349015.1). Lineage (GTDB taxonomy): Bacteria > Pseudomonadota > Alphaproteobacteria > Rhizobiales > Xanthobacteraceae > Bradyrhizobium. Next base: position 90,592 of record JAXMDE010000005.1, read on the forward strand.
GGCGGCGGAAGTCTTCTTTCCCAAGTGCACGCGCGTCAGCCGGCGTGGCGGACGGTGCTCGATGCTCCTCGCGCGGCTATCTCGAGAAGTCATTCCGGTACCGAACCCTCATGCATTTCAGCGCATATCTGATGATCGCGGCCCTGGTTCTGCTCGGCCTCCAGCTTGCCTACGCGTTCTATCAGCTGGCTTCGTTCGTGCTCTGAATTTCGCTGTGGAAGCGATTGCACGCGTTACGCGCACCTCGGCTCGGTCTTCTTGCCGCGATGTGACCATCCGGGCGCATCAATGCGCCATCAGCACCGGCAATTCGGCGTGTTCCATGATGTAGCTGGTGGCGCCGCCGAAGATCATTTGCCGCAGCCTGTTGCGTGTGAATGCGCCCTTGATCAGGAGATCGCAGCCTTCCGCCCTTGCAGCGTCGAGAACAGCCTCGCCGGTCTCGCGATCGCCCAGCTTGATGCGGACGGGCTTGGCGGAGATTCCGTTGTGCTGCAGCTGCCTGAGGATGTGATCGGCGGAGGGCCCCGGCACCTCTTGACCGCCGATCACGGTCAGTACCGTTACGCGCTCGGCTAGCTGCAACAGCGGCATGGCGAAGGCGTTGGCGCGTGACTGCTCGGTGGAGCCGTTCCAGTGCACCATGACATTGCTGGCGATCTGCTTCGGGGCTGCGGGCGGCGCCAGCAGGACTGGCCGGCCGCTCTCGAACAGCGCGGATTCGATGACGCGCCGGTGCAGGCCGGTGGAATCTGTGTCCAGCCTGGCGATCACGGTGATGTCAAAGGCGCGGCCGTGGCTGCCGATGAAACCTTCGTCATCGGGCGCAGCGGCCAGCCATCCGAAGCAGGGACGGCGATCGTCCGAGCCGCTTGGTGGGATGTCATGTGCCTGCATGAAGGTTTCGAACGTGCGGCGCAACTCCGCCACTTCGTCGTCGCGTTGCGCGTCGTAGGCGTCCATGGTGAGGCCTGCGGTCAGTTCCGCGACCACGTAGGGCGGAATGGCAATGCGTAGCGGAAACCCCTCGATATAGGCGCCGGTTCGCCGCGCCAGCAGCACCGCCGTCTCAAGCGCTGACTTCATCGTTGCCACGAGTTGGGTGGGCACCAGGATCGTCTTCATTCCAAGACCTCCCATCGCTTTCTGCCGCCTCCAAAGCGGCAAACGACCGACAACAGGCTAATCCCTGGGAAGCGGCAACGAAAGTCCGATGAGACGTCGTGCAATGGCTTTCCTGGGCAAGCGCCTGGGGATCATTTCCCTTGAGCCAACCGGCGGGCCTGTTGTTCCAACCAGCATATCAGAGGGATGAAAGGCGGTGGCGTGCGATCTATGATCGCACGGATCCTCCGATCGCGACCGACGCTTCACCCCGTTGCCGCAGGTCGGCGACGCCGTCGTTCGTTGCTGCGAAGAGGGGCGCGTCTTGCTTGCCAGGCGTGCCGGCCTTGATGATTCACTCAAGTCGGACAGGTCAGGAGGAGCTTCCAGCATACTGCTGGCTGACCAGCGGTTTCGCCAACAATGGGCTTCCTTCAGTGAGGCCGATGGGGGAAGCGGCATCGTTGACAGGCCCCGAAGACGGAAACTCGGATGCCAGGTATTGAGACCAAAGCGCCAGTCTCTGATCCATTGCCGTGTTGAAAGCATCACTTGCCGGATCGCTGGAATGTCCAATGCCGTCCTGGAGCGACGAGGTGAAGCTATGATCTCCAAATAACGGCAAAGTAAGGTCGGCGCTGTTTTCCTCTGATCGCGAAGGGCCGACACCGCTCGCTACCGGCGACGAGGGAGATGCGCTGACATTGACGTGGAACCCGGTGTAAACGCCACCGTTCGAAAAAGCCTTGCCGTCGTAGGCGATGACGAGGAGATCGTCGGAAGCGCCGGCGGCTCCGGCCACAAAGGTGGTTTGCGCCAGTTGTGCGGCGGTGACAGGCGTCGGAGTCTGCGCGCTCACGACGGTGCCGTTGACCACGAAGTGGCCGCTGCCGGCCGCGGGCGTGTTGTCGTAGAGGTAGTAGGTCACAGGATCGCCATCGGGGTCGGTCGCGCTGAACAGGCTGGAGGCGGCAATCGATTGTCCGGCGGTGGCCGAGACGTTGGCCGAGGGCACCGTAAGCACGGGCGCCTGGTTGGTGGTAGCGGCGGCCACGTTGACGTGGAACTCGCTGTAGACGCCACCGTTCGAAAACGTCTTGCCGTCATAGACGATGACAAGGAGATCGTCGGAAGTGCTGGCGGCTCCGGCCACAAAGGTGGTCTGCGCCAGTTGTGCGGCGGTGACAGGTGTCGGAGTCTGCGCGCTCACGACGGTGCCGTTGACCACGAAGTGGCCGCTGTTGGCCGCCGGCGTGTTGTCATAGAGGTAGTAGGTCAGAGGATCGCCATTGGCGTCGGTCGCGCTGAACAGGCTGGAGGCGGCAATCGATTGTCCGGCGTTGGCCGAGACGTTGGCCGAAGGCACCGTAAGCACGGGCGCCTGGTTGGTGGCAGCGGCGACGTTGACGTGGAACTCGCTGTAAACACCACCGTTCGAAAAAGCCTTGCCGTCGTAGGCGATCACAAGGAGATCGTCGGTAGTGCCGGCCGCTCCGGCCACAAAAGTGGTCTGCGCCAGTTGTGCGGCGCTGACGGCCACCGGGGTTTGCGCCGCCACGACGGTGCCGTTGACCACGAAGTGGCCGCTGTTGGCCGCGGACGTGTTGTCGTAGAGGTAGTAGGTCAGAGGATCGCCATCGGCGTCGGTCGCGCTGAACAGGCTGGAGGCGGCAATCGATTGTCCCGCGGTGGCCGCGACGTTGGCCGAGGGTACCGTAAGCACGGGCGCCTGGTTCGGGATCAGCGATGAGGTCGCTACCGTCATATCCGCAAACTGAAGATTCTCCACTCCCGTGACGGTGTCGGTGCCGTCGGGTGTGCCGCCGCGCTGGTCGACGATCGTGAAAGTCTGCGTCGGGGAATTGTAGGTGATGAGGTAGTTGGCCCTGTTGCCCGAGTAGACAGCCGTGTCGGTACCCGTGCCACCGATGATGGTGTCGTTGCCGCCACCGCCGGTGAAGGTGTCGTTGCCTGTGCCGCCATTCAGGACATTGGCGATGGCGTTCCCGACGAGGGTGTCGTTACCGGAACCACCGTTGGCGTTTTCGATATAGGAGCGCGGATCGCTGTTGTAGAGATAGGCATTGAGGATGTTGCCGGCGGCGTAGTTGCCGCTGCCGAGATTGGCAAGCTGGACCGTCGAGGTGGTCGTCCAGGCGCCGGGATTGAGATTGATCGACACGGACGTCGTGTAATTCGACAGATCGTAGGTATCGACGCCATTGCCGTCCCAGATCGTCTCGAACACGCGGTTTGCCGAACCGCCCGCGCCGCCGCCCGGCGCCAGTTGGGCGACGCCGTTGATGAATTCCTGCCCGGTCGTCGGGCTCCAGCTATAGACGGTATTTCCGCTTTGGGTGTTGTAATTGGCGCCATAGAGTGTTTGCAGGGCGAGAATGTCGTTCGCCATATAGGTCTGCGGGAAGCCCCATTGTTCGGCGGTATACCCGTTGAGCGGCGCGCCGACATAGCTGCGGTAGCTCATGACGGTGTATTCGGAATCGTCGTGCGCCGTCGGCACGGCGACGTTGGCGACTCCGCCCGTCTCCTGGCTGTGCTTGAGGCCGAGCGCATGTCCGAGTTCATGCAGCGCGGTCACGAAGAAGTAGTTGCCGAGCTGCGCAGCCGAATAGTTGTAGGCGGTTCCGAACCAGACGTCGCCGCCGGCTGAATAGTTGCCCGGATAGTACGCGTAGGAGGTTGGGTTTGCCGCCGGCGACTGCGCGATCTCAATGTCGGCGGCGCCGTTGCCGGCATTGCTGATATTGATGCTGGTATAGCTCTGGATCAGCCCGATCGCGTAGTTGATGGCCGCCTGCATCGCGGCCGGCGCCTGGGCAAAACCCGCTACCCCCGGTTCGTTGGTTTGGGAGTAACCGCTGGAGGGATAGTAGATCGTTGAATTCGGGAAGCTGTAGGTGATAGCGCCGGTCCACGCGGCGCCAGCAAGCAGGCCGTCGATGTCGGCATTGCCGGTTGCGTTTATGCTGACAGCGGTGGCCACGTCGATCTCCGGAAGATGCCTGCGAAATATGATTCGCAGTGCAGCTGGAATACTAAATTCGCCTACTATACGTACGAATTAACTTTCGCCGCACCCGTATACGATAGATAGCAACACTTCGTTAACTAGGATATTACTGTTGGGTAAAGCCACGGCCAATATGCTGACTACCAAGACGCGAAGCGAAAACCGGGAAAGCGTGCGGAAAACGCGCCATTTCGGCATGATCCTGGCGATTCTGCTGCTGCAGTTCCCGGATCGTCCAAACCCCGTAGGGATTCTTTCGATGTCCAAACCAGCGAATGCGGGCGAAAACCCCCCTGCGCCGCCGGAACGTACCATGCCGCCGGCCCGGAACCCGGAGGTTGCGGTCGAGGAAGAGTACAACACTGCGCAACGCCGTGGCACGGCGGAGGCGCTTGAACTGTTCATTGCAAGGCACCCCGAAAGCCCGCTGGCCGAACGCGCGCGTGCTGAGCTTCGCCAGATGAAGCGATAGGGAGCGGCCAAAGCCCTCCGTGTATCGGAATCGTCCGTCCGGTGCGTCCTCGAGGAGGCGGACGAGCATCGCATTTTCAGGCGAAACGAAGGTTCAAGGCCGTCTTGGCTGGGCGTGGCACCGGGGGACGCCGGCGCAGACTTGCGTTGAACTTCCGGCGCAATGACTTTAAGAACTGTTTTCGCCTGATGGGACCAATCGGCTGGTTGGTGGCGGTGATCACAGGAGCAGGCCGTGCTGAAGCAAATTTTCGCGCCGCAGCTTGTCGTGCTCTATGCCTTCGTGGCGTCCACGCTGTATGTGCATTTCCGCGGCCGTCAGCGCCTGCGCTTCGCGCGGCAGATCGGCGACCACTCGACCTATCTGGCGCCCTACAACGTGCTGATGTACGCCGGTTCCGCGGCGCCGAACACGCCGGTGATTCCGGTCGAACAATTCCCTGAGCTCAAGAAGCTTGGCGAGAACTGGGAGACCATCCGCGACGAAGCGGTGCGGCTGTTCGACGAGGGCTTCATCCGCGCGGCGGCAAAGAACAATGACTGGGGCTTTTATTCCTTCTTCAAGAGCGGCTGGAAGCGCTTTTACCTGAAATGGTACGACGATTTCCTGCCGTCGGCGCGGACGTTATGCCCGAAGACGGTCGAGCTCCTCAATTCGATTCCGACCGTGCACGGTGCGATGTTCGCGATGTTGCCGCCCGGCGGCAAACTTGGAGCGCATCGCGATCCCTTCGCGGGCTCGCTTCGCTATCACCTTGGTCTCGTTACGCCCAATTCGGACAAGTGCCACATCTTTGTCGATGGCGTCGAATGCGTCTGGCGCGACGGCGAGGCGTTCATGTTCGACGAGACGTTCATCCACAGCGCCGAGAACAAGACCGACGTCAATCGCATCATCCTGTTCTGCGATGTCGAGCGCCCGATGAAGTACGGCTTCATGACCGCGATCAACCGCTGGGTCAGCCATAACATCGTGAAGGCCTCGGCGACGCAGAACGTCGACGGCGAGCATGTCGGCGCGCTTAACAAGGCATTCGGCAAGCTCTATGAGCTTCACCTCGCCAGCCGCAAGGTCAAGGCTTGGAACCGGACTTTCTACTATGCGCTGAAATACAGCGTGGGCATTCTGGTCATCGGCCTGATCGTGGCGTCGGCGCTTCGATAACTACTCCGGCTTGCCGATATTCACCTTCAAAGTGCCGACGCCATCGACGCCGCATTCGATCTCGTCGCCGGGCTGCAGCTGCGAGACGCCTGCCGGCGTGCCCGTCATGATGATGTCGCCGGCGGCGAGCTTCACCTGCTGCGACAGTTGCCAGATGATTTCCGGCACGTTCCAGATCAGCTCGGTGAGATCGCCCTTTTGGGTTTCCTTGCCGTTCACGGTCAGCCAGATCTTGCCTTTGACAGGATGGCCGATCTTGGAGGCAGGCTGAATCGCCGAGCAGGGCGCGGAGTAGTCGAACGACTTGCCGATCTCCCACGGCCGCTCCTTCTTGCGCGAGGCGATCTGCAGGTCCCGGCGGGTGAGGTCGATGCCGACGGCATAGCCGTAGACATGGTCGAGCGCCTTGTCGGCGGGGATGTTGAGGCCGCCGCTCTTCATGGCGACGATCAGCTCGACCTCGTGATGCAGGTCCTTGGTCAGCGGCGGATAGGGGATGGTGGCTCCATCAGGCACGAGCATGTCGGCGTGCTTGGCGAAGAAGAACGGCGGGGCGCGCTCGTCATTGCCCATCTCGCGGATGTGTTCGAGATAGTTGCGGCCGACGCACCAGATGCGGCGGACCGGAAAAGTCTTGGTCTCGCCGACCACGGGCAGGGAAGCCTGAGGCGGTGCGGGGATGACGTACGAGCTGGCTGTCATTGTTGACTCGGGGGTTTTGGGCAGGAAAGCGGATAGTCTTTACGCTGTTGCGCTGACCGGCGCCAGACGGAGTTCGCCGGGGTCACGATATTGCAGGCGGAAGAAGGAAGCGTAGCGGCCGTTGCGGCGCAGCAACTCGTCGTGTTGCCCGCGCTCGACGATCTCGCCGCCCTCCACCACCAGGATGGCGTCGGCATGGGTGATGGTGTGCAGGCGGTGGGCGATCACGATGGTGGTGCGGTCCTGGCAGAGGTGCTCGATGGCTTCCTGCACCTGCTTTTCGGATTCGGAGTCGAGTGCGGCGGTGGCTTCATCCAGCAGGATGATCGGCGCATTCCGGATCAACGCGCGTGCGACTGCAATGCGCTGGCGCTGGCCGCCTGACAGCTGCGCGCCATGCTCGCCGACCGGCGTATCATAGCCGAGCGGAAAACCCATGATGAAGTCGTGGGCGCAGGCGGCTTTCGCCGCGGCGACGATTTCTTCCTCGGTGGCGCCGATCTTGCCGAAGGCAATGTTAGCGCGGATCGAGTCGCGGAACAGATAGACATCCTGCCCGACATAGGCGGTTTGCTGGCGCAGCGATTTGCGTGACACGGACGAGATCGACTGGCCATCGATCAGGATGGCGCCGGAAGTCGTCTCATAGAAGCGAAGCAGCAGCGCCAGCACCGTCGACTTGCCGCCGCCGGACGGACCGACCAGCGCGGTCACCTTGCCCGGCTCCGCAATGAAGCTCATGCGATTGAGCACGGCCTCGCCTTCGCGATAGCAAAAGCTGACATCGCGCAGTTCGATCCTTGCATCGGAAAGTCTTAGCGCCGGCTTGTCGTCGTCGGCCTTCTCGCTGGCGGGGCTGTCGACGACTTCCAGCAGCATCCGCGCCCCGACCAATTGGCTGTTGAGATCGATATTGAGCCGCGCCAGACGCTTCGCCGGTTCGGTGGCAAGCAGAAACGCCGACATGAAGGAGAAGAACTGGCCGGGCGTCGCACCGAGCGCAACCACGCTGTAGCCGCCATAGAGCAGGCAGCCCGCGACGGCAAAACCGCCGAGCATCTCCATCAGCGGGTTGGAGCGGTTGGCCACGCGTGCCATCTTGTTGGCGTTGCGCTCGACCGCCGCGATGTTCTGGTCGATGCGCTGCTGCATGGCGCCTTCGAGCGTAAACGCCTTGACGGTGCGGATGCCCTGCAGCGATTCCTGCATGGTCTCCAGAATATCGGCGGTGCCGGTGAACTGGTTATGCGCAAGGCCCTTGATGCGTTTGACCAGCTTGCGCATGACCAGCATCGCCGGCGGCACCGCGACGAGGCCGAGCAGCGACATCAGCGGATCCTGCCAGATCATCACGCCGAGCAGGCTGACCAGCATCAACAGATCCCGGCCGATGGCGTTGATCAGCATGTTGAGGACGTCGGTGATCGACTTGGCACCGGCGGTCAGCCGCGCCAGGAATTCCGACGAATGGCGCGCGGAAAAAAAGCCGATGCTCTCGTTCATCAGCTTGGCGAACAGAGCCCGCTGACTGTTCGCGAGAATGGCGTTGCTGATCTTCGACAGGATCACCATGTGGCCGTATGTCGACATGCCCTTGATGAAGAGCAGCACCACCGTGACGCCGGAAAGCATCGCTATGCCCGCGACGTTCTTGTCCACATAGGCCTGGTTGATCACCTGCCCCAGGACGTAAGTCGCCGTCGCCGTGGCACCGGCCGCAACAGCCATCAGCGCAAAGGCGGTGAGGTAGCGCCGCCAATAGACAATGCCCTGTTCCATTACCAGACGGCGAATCAGGACCGCGGCCCCATAGGGGTCATCGGTGATCTTCTTCGGAGTTTTCCCGGGAAATTCGGCCATCCGCGTTCCTTGGCGGCCGGAAATCCGGTGCGCCGCAGCTTGCGGTGTCTTGCCCGCTAAATCGCGGATTTTCAAGCCAAATAACGGCTTGATTTCAAGCTGATTGCGCCTGCTTGGCCGCGTTGCCACGCTCGTGCAACAGCTTCTCTTCCCAGGCCAGCGCGTGGGTCGCGATCGTATCGAGATTGTCGAATTGCGGCGCCCAGTCGAGCAACGCGCGTATGCGGCTGGTATCGGCGACCATGGTCATGATGTCGCCTGGCCTTCGTGCGGCGTATTGGACGGCGAAGTTGCGTCCGGAGATGCGTCGCACCGCCTCGATGGTCTCCAGCACCGAATAGCCGTGGCCGTAACCGCAGTTCAGCGTCACGGAACCGCCGCTGCCGCGCAAGTACGACAGTGCGGCGCGATGGACCTGTGCGAGATCGCTGACATGGATGAAGTCGCGGATGCAGCTGCCATCCGGCGTCGGATAGTCGGTGCCGAACACGTCCATCTGGGCGCGTTGGCCGGTAGCGGCCTCGACGGCGATCTTCAGAAGATGCGTGGCGCCGACAGTGGCAAGGCCGATGCGCGCCTGCGGATCGGCTCCTGCGACGTTGAAGTAGCGCAGCACGACGTATCTCATGCCATGCGCTGAAGCAACGTCATGCAGCATGATCTCGCTCATCAGCTTGGAAAAGCCGTAAGGCGACAGCGGTCGCGTCGGCGCGATTTCCGGCACCGGCACCTGGTCCGGATTGCCGTAGACGGCCGCCGTAGAGGAAAAGATGAAGCGATTAATGCCGCTCTTCACGGCGGCGTTGAGCAGGCGGCCCGTCGTGAACGTGTTGTTGCGGTAGTAGCCGAGCGGATCGCGTACGGAATCCGGCACTACGACAGAGCCGGCGAAATGGATGATGCTGTCGACGTGGTGCTGCTCGATCACGCCCTCGACGAGATTTTCATCGCCGGCATCGCCGATAAACAGCGGCACGCCTTCGGGCAGGAACGCGGAAAAACCGGTCGAGAGATTGTCAATCACGACGACGCTCTCGCCGGCTTCCGCCAGCGCAAGGACCATATGACTGCCGATATAGCCGGCGCCTCCGGTGACGAGCACGGTCATGGGCTTTGCCTTCTTCGATTATAGCGGCGATGCTAGCTGCAGCGCCGTGAAGACCGGGTTTCGGGTCCGGCTAACTGGCCAGTATGCTTAATGTTGCGTATAGAGGCTTCCCGAAACGGAGCCGGACGTGCCGATCGAAACCCAATTGCCCGCCGATCTGCAGCTAATCGTGCCGAACCTGCACATGCGTTACTCGGGCGTGACCGCCACCAACCGCATGGTGGCGCCGAAGCTGGCTAAGATATTCCGGGCGGCCTGGCTCGGTTCCGATGCTCCCGGCGGCATGGCGCGGATCGGTTTTGCGGATCTCCTGAAGCTGTGGCGGCGGCGCACGCCGCTTATCTGGCACGCGCGTCGAAATGACGAGATGATCGTCGGCGTCGTGTTGCGCGCGCTGGGCTGGCCGCTCAAGCTAGTGTTCACCTCGGCGGCGCAGCGGCATCACACCTGGATTACGCGCTGGTTAGTCCGGCGGATGGATGCGGTGATCGCCACCAGCAAACTCTCGGCATCGTTTCTCACGCGCGAGGCTGTTGTCGTCATGCATGGCGTCGATACAGATGCCTATGCGCCGCCTGCGAACCGAGCCGCGGCGTTTGCAGAGAGCGCGCTGCCCGGACGCTACGCCATCGGCTGTTTCGGCCGCGTGCGCGCACAGAAGGGCAGCGACGTTTTTGTGGAGGCGATGTGCCGCCTGCTGCCGCGCTATCCGGATTTTACCGCTGTCATGGTCGGCGCTGTCGTGCCGGAGCAGCAGGCCTTTGCCAATGAACTGAAGCGGCGCATCGAAGCGGCCGGCCTGCAGTCGCGGATCGTTATCCTCGGCGAGCTCGCGATCGAAGACGTGCAGCGCTGGTACCAGCGGCTGACGATCTACGCCTTCACCTCGCGCAACGAAGGTTTCGGGCTGACCTTGATCGAGGCGATGGCGGTGGGAGCGGCGCTGGTCGCCGCGCGCGCAGGTGCCGCTGAATTCGTCGTCGAGGATGGTATTACCGGCGTATTGACGCTGCCTGGCGATGCCGATGCGCTGGTCGCAGCACTCGAGCCCTTGATGCGCGATCCTGCATCGGCGGCGGCCATGGGTGAGCGGGCGCGGGCCCGAGTACTGGAAAAATTCAGCCTCGATGGCGAGGCCAATGCCATCGCGGACGTCTATCGTCGGCTGATTTAAAGCCCATTGAATTGACGAAGCTATCGGCCCGGCCGCGCCGGTCGATTGCTGCGTGACCGATTGCCGCTCGACGAATGAATGAAACATTTCTCCTTGCCTGAACGCTTGCTCGTCTTTCTAATGCTGCGCGGGCGGGAAGCGGGGAGGACAGCAAATGAGAAGATCGGTTGTTGTGGCAGTGAGCGGTGTTGCATTGCTGCTGGCAGCGTGCAGCAGAGACCCCGGCCCGAAGGGGGATCCGGGTCCGCAAGGTCCCGCCGGCCCGCAGGGGGCTCAAGGCATACAGGGCGTGCCAGGCCCGCAAGGCCAACCAGGACCACAGGGACCACAGGGACCGCAAGGGACTCAGGGTGCTGCCGGACCCAAGGGAGAATCCGGACAGGCGATACGTTCAGTGCAGGCCGATGGCGCCGTCAGCTGCGAGGCGAACGAAATGCTGGTGTCGGTATTCTGTCCATCGGGCGGGGCGCCAGATGGTGCGAAGTGCGGCACGGCCCCGACCGTTGGGCTCTGCATGAAGAAACCATGAAAAGGCGCAGCCTGCTCGCTATGGCTTTGTAGCGGGCGGGCTTCATGGCCGGTTCGCAGTGGTCCTATCTGCGGCTGGTCTCAGTCATCACCTCGGCAACGAAGGCGTCGAGATCGCCGCCGGCGAAAAGGAAGCCGGGCAGGCCCGCGGCTGCTGCTGCCTCGATGTCGCTGTCGCGGTCGCCGATGACAAAGCTTCCCTCATGCCGCACCGGCCAGTGTTCCATCAAGTCGTGGATCATGCCCGGCGACGGCTTCCGCCAATGGTGTTCTTCTAGATAGCCCTCGATGATTCCGTCGGGATGATGCGGGCAATATCTGATGTCATCGACACGCGCGCCCTGCGCCAGCAGTTCGGCGCGCATCCAGTCGTGCAGCACCTTGACGTCTGCTTCGGTGAAGAAGCCGCGTGCGATGCCGGACTGGTTGGTGAAGAAGAACACGAGATAGCCGGCGTCGTTGAGCCGCCTGATCGCTTTCGCCGCGTTCGGCATCCAGCGAATGCGCTCTATCGTGCCCATGTAACCATCGTCGTGATTGACGACGCCGTCGCGGTCTAGGAAGGCAGCCGGCCGGAGCGCTTGCGTCATGGTGCGCTGCTTGCGGTTGCCAGCACGCGCTGCGCGATCTCGACCACGTCGGTGGCGGCGATGTCGCGCATGCAGCGATGGTCGTTCTGCCTGCAGATGGTGCTCTGACAGGGCTGGCAGGAAAGCTGCGTCTTCGCCAGCACGGTCGCGGCAAGGCCGTTGAGAGGCGCCCAAAGATACGGGCTGGTCGGACCGAAGATGCCCATGGTGGGCGTGCCGATCGCAGCCGCGATGTGCATCAGGCCGGAATCGTTCGAGATGGCCACGCTGGCGGAGGCCATCGCCAGAATGCCATTGCGAAGGTCGTTGCCGGTGAGGTCGCGCACCTTCGGTCCGCCGGCGGCGACGATCTCCTGCGCCATTGCCTTTTCGCCGGGGCCGCCGACCACCCATACGTCAAATCCGCGATCGGCGAACAGCCGGGCGGCCTCGGGGAAATAGGTCCACCGCTTCGAAGCGCCGACCGAGCCGGGCCCGAGCGCAACCGCCTGGCCGCTGCCGAGCCCATTGGCTTGCCGCCAGCCGGCAGCTTCCTCGGCCGGCACACGGAGCTGCGGCGCTGGCCATTCCGCCGGCAGCTGCGCTCCGTCGGGAAGCGCCAGGGCGGCATTCTTGTCGATGAAGCGGGGCAGGGACTTTTCGCCCCAGCGCCACCGGTTGATCAGCCCAAATCTGAACTCGCCGACAAAGCCGACCCGTTCGGGGATGCCGGCCAGCGCCGGCGCAATGGCGGCCTTCCAGGTGCGGGGGAGAACCAGCGCCGTCCCGTAGCCACCTTGGCGCAGTTCAGCCGCCAACGCCGACTGCCGAGTCAGCGCCAGCCGGCCGCGGGGCAGGTCGGCCAGAATGGCCTTTCGGACCCCGGGCATGTAGCCCACCAGCGGAGCACAGAGGGACGTCGTCAGAAGGTCCACGGGCCGGTTCGGCCAGCGCTCCCTGAGTACCCGCACGACCGTGTGGCCGCGGACGAAATCGCCGATCCACATATAGGGGACAATCAAAATCGGCCGCGTATCGGCTGGATCGGGATAAATTGAACGACCGTTCATAACTTGTTGCGGCTTGGGGTCGGGCCCCGTCGGTAGCGGCTCCCGAAGAGGACGTAAAGCACTGGAAAAGCCGGTTCCGATTTTCACCACATGGGACGACCCAGGTTGCCCGCCGCGCGGGAGTGGGGCAAAGGTGCCCTCGAACCATCAGGGCAGGGACGGGCATGTTGCTGGTGACCGGCGGCGCCGGTTTTATCGGGTCGAATGTCGTGGCCGCGTTGAATGACGCCGGCCGCAGCGACGTCGTGGTCTGTGATCTGCTCGGCCATGACGGCAAGTGGCGCAACCTCGCCAAGCGCGGGCTCGCCGACATCGTGCCGCCGGCGCAGCTCGCGGACTGGCTGAAAGGTCGTAAGCTCGACGCGGTGATCCATCTTGGCGCCATCTCCGAGACCACGGCGACCGACGGCGATCTCGTGATCGAAACCAATTTCCGTCTTTCGATGCGCCTGCTCGACTGGTGCACCGCTAATGGCGTGTCCTTCATTTATGCTTCGTCGGCGGCGACCTATGGCGACGGCGCGCAGGGGTTTGCCGACGATCCGTCGCCATCGGCGCTGAGGCAGCTGCGGCCGATGAATCTCTACGGCTGGAGCAAGCATCTGTTCGACATGGCCGTGATCGATCGCGCCGCGCGCGGCGAGAAACTGCCGCCGCAATGGGCGGGCCTGAAATTCTTCAACGTGTTCGGGCCGAACGAGTATCACAAGGGCACGATGATGAGCGTGCTGGCGCGGCGCTTTGCGGACGTCAAGGCGGGCCGGCCGGTGCAGTTGTTCAAATCGCATCGCGATGGCGTTGCGGATGGCGACCAGCGCCGTGATTTCATCTATGTCGACGACGTCGTGCGGGTGATGATGTGGCTCCTGGCGACGCCAAAGGTTTCCGGCCTCTTCAATGTCGGAACCGGCACGGCGCGCAGCTTCAGGGAGATGATGCTCTCAGCCTTCGCTGCGCTCGGCGCGGCGCCGAACATCGAGTATATCGACATGCCCGAACAGATTCGCGGCAGCTATCAGTATTTCACGGAGAGCAAGGTCGATCGGCTGCGTGCCGCAGGCTACAATGGCGGCTTCACCGTGCTTGAAGACGCGGTCGATCATTACGTGAAAGGCTTCCTCGATCGTGCCGATCGTTTCCGCTGAGCGGCTTTAGGACAACGGGTACCGATGTTCGACTTCGACACACTCGCCCAGGCGTTCGGCCACCAGACGGTGCTTTGCATCGGCGACCTCATGGTCGACGAGTTCGTCTACGGCGAGGTGTCGCGGATTTCACCGGAGGCGCCGGCTCCCGTGATCGCCGCACAGCGCAGCGAGACAAATATCGGCGGCGCCGGCAACGTCGCGCGCAATATCGCCTCGCTCGGCGGGCACTGCATCTTCACCGGCCTGATCGGCGAGGATGAGGCCGGCATCAAGCTCGCGGTGACGCTGGCGCAGGAGCCGGGCATCGAGAGCGTCCTCGTGCACGATCCGGAGCGGCCGACCACGCGCAAGGTGCGTTTCGTCTCCGAGCACTTTTCCACCCATATGCTGCGCGCCGACTGGGAGCTGGCGCAGCCGGCGTCCGGTGAGATCGAGCAGAAGCTGATCGATGCGGTGCTGCCGAACATCGCGCGCGCCGACATCGTGCTGCTGTCGGACTATGCCAAGGGCGTGCTGACCGCGCGCGTGATCCGCAACGTCATCGACGCCGCGAAGAAACTCGGCAAGCGCGTGATCGTCGATCCGAAGAGTCCGAACCTCGCGATCTATCGTGGCGCGACCCTGCTCACGCCCAACCGCAGGGAGTTTGCCGAGGCGACCCGCAGCCGCGCCGACAGCGAGGCGAACATTGCCGAAGCCGCGCGCGACGCGATGTATCTCGCCGATTGCGAGGCGATGCTGGTGACACGGAGCGAGCATGGCATGACGCTGGTCACACGCGAGGGCACCTCCCTCCATGTGCCGGCGCTGCCGGTGAAGGTGCGCGACGTCTCCGGCGCGGGCGACACCGTTGCCGCCGCGCTCGCGCTTTCGCTGGCCGCCGGCGCCGATTGGGAGGCTGCGCTGCGCGTGGCGAATGCAGCGGCGGCGGTGGCTGTCAGCAAGAAGGGCACGGCCACGGTGACGCAGGTCGAACTGCGGCGAAAGATCTTGCCGCATGCCTCGCTTGCCGCCGAAGAGAAGATCGCGCCAACTGACGTGCTGGACGCTCATCTTGCCGAATGGCGCAAGCAGGGCCTGCGCATCGGCTTCACCAATGGTTGCTTCGACATCCTGCATCCCGGTCACGTCAAGGTGCTGACCGCGGCGCGCGGCGCCTGCGACCGGCTCGTCGTCGGCCTCAACAGCGATGCCTCGGTGCGACGGCTGAAGGGCGAGGACCGTCCCGTGCAGGACGAGCGGGCACGCGCCGAAGTGCTGGCGGCGCTGGAGGCGGTCGATCTCGTCGTTGTCTTCGAGGAAGACACGCCGATCCGGCTGATCGAACAGGTCAGGCCGAGCGTGCTGGTCAAGGGCGGCGACTACTCCCGCGAGCAGGTGGTCGGATACGAGATCGTCGAGGCCCATGGCGGCGAAGTGCTGCTGGTCGACATTCTTGAGGGCCACAGCACGACTTCGCTGGTGAACCGCGCCCGCGGAGGTGAGAGGTGAGTGCGGCCGCCACTTCGTCGGTCCCGGCCTCGCGGCGATTTTTGCAGGACAGGCCGCTCCGGACCATGGTCTCGGACGTCATCGCCGTCCTGATTGCGGTGCTTTTGCCCTGGTCGACCAGCGGCGTTTCCATCGGCGTGGTGCTGTGGCTTGCGGCACTGGCCGCGACGCTCGAGTTGCGACCGTTCCTGCGTTCGTTGTGGCGGCCGATTTGCGTGCTCCCGATCGCGTTTTTCCTGCTGGCCGCGGTCGGGACCCTGTGGTCGGACGCGCCATGGAGCGCGCGTCTCTATGCCCTGAGTCCGGTATCGAAGCTGCTGGTGCTGCCCTTCCTGTTCTATCATTTCGAGCGCTCGACGCGCGGGATGTGGGTGTTCGTCGGCTTCCTGGTGTCGTGCGCATTGCTGATGCTGGTGTCGTGGCTTGTCGTGATCGATCCTTCCCTTACGCTCAAGAGGGCTGACCAGGCCGGGGGGCGCGGCATCTTTGTCAAAAATTACATCGACCAGAGCCAGGAGTTTTCGCTGTGTGCTGTGGCGCTGGCCTATCCGATCATCAGCCTGCTGCGGGCGCGTCGGATATGGCCGGCGCTGCTGCTGGCGGCGATCTCGCTCGGCTTCGTCGTCAACATGATGTTCGCCATCGTTTCGCGAACGGCGATGGTCACGATACCGATCATGCTCGCGGTTTTCGCGCTGTTGCACCTGAGACGCCGAACCATTGTGATGATGGTCGGCGCGTCGATCGTGCTGGCGGGATTGGCCTTCGCGACGTCACCGCAATTGCGGCGAACGGTCGATTCTTTCGTCACGGACTATGAACTGTACAAGTCGCAAAATGTTCCGACTTCGATCGGAATGAGGCTCGAATTCTGGCGGAAGTCGCTGCTGTTCATTATCGAAGCGCCGATTGTCGGGCACGGTACGGGTTCAACCCGCGGATTGTTCGAGCGGGCCGCTACCGGCGATTTCCGCAATGTCTCAAGTCAGGTGATCGGTAATCCGCATAACCAGACGCTCAGCGTCGCGGTTCAGTGGGGCGCGGTCGGGGTCATCGTCTTGTACGCGATGTGGCTGGTGCATTTGCTGCTGTTCCGCGGTGAAGGTCTGATCCACTGGATCGGATTGTTGGTCGTCGTGCAGAACATCTTCACTTCACTGTTCAACTCGCACATTTTTGATTTTCACGAGGGCTGGATGTATGTGCTGGGCGTCGGGGTCGCCGGCGGCATGACGCTGCACGCGAGAACGGCCGACAAAGCAGGTGAGCCGGCACGGGGTTTTAGGCCATGATCGCTGGCATGCGCGCCGGAGATAAGCTATCTGCATCGCTGGACGTCTTTCGAACCCCCGTTCTGTCGTTTTCCGGACTGGAATGACACTTTTTTCGCAATTGACTTATCGCAATCTGCTGATTGCCGTTCATGACGGGCTGGCGACGGCGTTTGCATTGCTGGCGAGCTTCTATTTGCGCTTCGAGGGGGGCGAAGCCTTCTTCGCGCGCCTGCCGTCGCTGCTGAAGGTCTTGCCGTTCTTCGTCGCGTTCAGCGTCGTGATTTGCTATTTCTTCAATCTGACGACGACAAAATGGCGGTTCATTTCGCTGCCCGATGCGCTGAACATCCTGCGCGCGGCGTCTGTGCTGGCCGTCGCGTTGGTGGTCCTTGACTATATCTTCATCTTTGTCGCGCCGCGCGGCGCGGAACCGGTATTCTTTGGCCGGATTACCATCG
This sequence comes from Bradyrhizobium sp., assembly GCA_046349015.1. Taxonomy (GTDB): domain Bacteria; phylum Pseudomonadota; class Alphaproteobacteria; order Rhizobiales; family Xanthobacteraceae; genus Bradyrhizobium. The sequence continues at coordinate 107,745 of JAXMDE010000005.1, forward strand.
TCCTCTACTGGTTTCTTGAAATATTTGCGCTGAGCGCGCTGCGCTTCGGTTATCGCTACTTTCGATATACGCGCGTGCGCCGTCAGGCGCAGACCGGCGCCGCCTCGACCTCGCTATTGGTCGGCCGCGCTGCCGATGCCGAGGTGCTGCTTCGCGCGATCGAGAGTGGCGCCGTCAAGCAGCTTTGGCCCGTGGGTGTACTGTCGCCGTCGGCCGCCGATCGCGGCCAGTCGATACGTAACGTTCCGGTGCTCGGTGGGGTAGATGATGTCGAGGACGTCATCCGGGATTTCGCCGGCCGCGGCAAGCCGATCAAGCGCCTTGTCATGACGCCGTCGGCATTCGAGCCCGAGGCGCGCCCGGAAGCCGTTCTGATGCGCGCCAGGCGCCTCGGCCTGATGGTCAACCGGCTGCCTTCGCTGGAAGGCGGCGATGCGCCACGGCTGACCAGTGTCGCCGTCGAGGACCTGCTGCTGCGCCCGAGTGAGAAGATCGACTACGGCCGTCTCGAGGGACTGGTGAAGGGCAAGGCCGTCATCGTGACCGGCGGTGGCGGCTCGATCGGTTCGGAGATCTGCGATCGCGTCGCGACCTTCGGCGCCTCGCGGCTGCTGGTGATCGAGAATTCGGAGCCTGCGCTCTACGCGGTGACCGAAGCGCTTGCGGCGCGTGAGACCAGCGCGGTCATCGAGGGACGAATTGCCGATATCCGCGATCGCGAACGGATCATGCGGCTGATGGCCGATTTCAAGCCCGACATCGTGTTTCACGCCGCAGCTCTCAAGCATGTGCCGATCCTGGAACGGGACTGGAGCGAAGGCGTCAAGACCAACATCTTCGGATCGGTCAATGTCGCGGATGCGGCACTGGCCGCGGGCGCCGGCGCGATGGTGATGATTTCCACCGACAAGGCGATCGAGCCGGTTTCGATGCTCGGGCTGACCAAGCGTTTCGCCGAAATGTATTGCCAGGCGCTCGACCACGATCTGATGGCGCAATCGGACGGCAGTCCGCGCATGCGCCTGATTTCCGTGCGGTTCGGCAACGTGCTGGCGTCGAATGGATCGGTGGTTCCGAAATTCAAGGCGCAGATCGAGGCAGGTGGCCCGGTTACGGTCACCCATCCGGACATGGTCAGGTATTTCATGACGATCCGTGAAGCCTGCGATCTGGTGCTGACCGCCGCAACCCACGCGCTGACGCCTGCGCGCCCGGATGTCTCGGTCTACGTTCTGGAGATGGGACAGCCGGTCAAGATCGTGGACCTAGCCGAGCGGATGATCCGCCTGTCCGGGCTCGAACCCGGGCTCGACATAGAGGTGGTGTTCTCCGGTATGCGGCCGGGCGAACGGCTGAACGAGATCCTGTTTGCGAGCGAGGAGCCGACGGTCGAGATCGGGATCGCCGGCATCATGGCGGCCAAGCCGAACGAACCGCCGATGCAGACCTTGCGCAAATGGCTGGCGGCGCTGGAGGATGCGATCGCAAGGGACGACCGTTCGACGATCAAGGCCGTCCTGAAGGACGCCATTCCCGAATTCGGGTCAAATGCCGCCTAGACCCTCGGTCCCTGACGCGCCTTGACACGAACTGGCTTCAAGTCCGGCGAAGCGCGAAAGTCATGATGCAAAAGTCCAGAAAAGTCGTTGTCGTCAGCCAGCACTATCCGCCGGACCCGAGCACAACGGCCGCGATCATGGCCGCAATCTCCGACCGGGTTGCGCAGGAAGCCGCAGTTCTTGTGCTGTCAGGTACTCCGGCCTCGGCCACGTCTGCATCCGCCGGCAGGCCGGAGGTTGTTGAGGTCGGAAACTGGATGCCCGGAAAGGGCGCGCTGGTCAGGCGAGCCATGGCCGAACTGCTGTTCACGCTGCGGATGTTCGTCACGCTGCTGGCGAAGCTGCGGCGTGGCGACGTCACGCTCACCGTTCCCGCCCCCTTCATGCTGCCCTACGCGTTTGCGGTTGCGGCCAAATTGAAGGGCGCGAAGTCGGTGCTGATCATGCACGACCTCTATCCTGATGTCCTTGTCCTGGCCGGTCTCCTCAAGCCTGGTTCGATGCTGGCGAAGGCCATGCACGCCCTGAACGTTCTGATGTTTCGCACGCTGGACGCCGTCGTCATCATCGGCCGCGACACCGAAAGGCTGTTGTTGCGTTACCGCGGAATGACCGCTGACAGGATCCGATTCATTCCGAACTGGGCGACGCTGGTGCCTGGGGTTCGGCCGGTCGCCGCCGACAATCCGTATCGTCGTCCGCTTGCCGCCCGTTTCGTCGTCGGCCTGTCGGGCAACCTCGGTTTCACCCATGATCCCGTCAACGTATTCGAGGCGGCGCGTTTGCTGCGCGACAACGCAGACATTCACTTCCTGCTGTCGGGCTGGGGGGTGGGCTTCGATCAGTTGCGGGAATTGCAATCCGGTGCCGGGCTTCCAAATGTCACTATGGTCGATCGCGTCGAGGATGATCAGCTCGAGACATTTCTTTCGGCTGCCGATGTCTGGATCATTCCCTACCGGAAGAACGTTGCCGGTGTGTCGGTCCCGAGCCGGTTCTACAATCTGCTGGCCATCGGCCGCCCGGTGATCCTGGTGTCCGAGCCAAGCGCCGAAGCGGCGCTGATCGTCGCCGAGCACGATATCGGATGGGTGGTCCCGCCAGAAGACCCAGCCGAATTGGCAAAGGCGGTATCCACTGCCGCGTATTCTCATGACCCGCAGCGGGCAGGGCGCGCGACAGAAATCTCCAGACGGTTCGATTTTGAGGCGGCGATGGCGGATTACAGCCGGCTGGTTCGCGAGCTCTTGCAACAAAATCCGGACTAGCCGACCGATGACCGCTTGCGCGAGAAATGGCGCATAACCAGGGCGGTCGCCATGCATCCGATCACGACCAGCAAACTGGAGATGGCGCTCGATGACGTCATGGTCGAGCCGATGGCAAGTGCAGCGAGACCGACATTCAGCAAGAATACTTCGCCGACCACTTGCCATACCGTGAAGCCGTTGTCGGTGGCCTGCTGATAGCAGTGCGAGCGATGTGCTGCCCAGAACGGTTCGCGCCGCCACATGCGGCGAAACAGCGTTACGGTGGTGTCGGCTAGATAGTATAGCGGCAATAGCACGGCGGCCGCGAATTGCTGGTGCAAGGCCAGTTGGAGCAGACACCAGCCGAGCAGCAGGCCGATCGGCAGGCTGCCTACGTCGCCGAGGAAGATTTTGGCGACCGGCCGATTGAAGGGCACGAAGCCGAGTAGCGCGCCGAAAAGGGCCGCCGCGACGATCGTGGCGGGCGCCGATACGTCGCCAAGCCAGCCGAGCAGGACGATGGCGGCGGAGACCGGTACGGCCTCGGCCGCCGTCATCAGGTCGAGCCCATCCATGAAATTGACGAGATTCACGAACCACAGCCCAGCCAGCAGCACCAAAGCGCGTTCGGCCCACAGCGGAAACGAAGCGACGATCCGCAAGCTCTCGGGCGCCGAGAAGACGATCGCGGCAACCGCTGCTCCCTGCAACAACAGCCGCGGCAGCACCGGGATGGAGTTGACGTCGTCGGCAAGGCCGACGGCCGCGATGAACAGCGTCGCACCAAACACGACAGCCGGGATAGTCATGCCTGCGCTGCCCGCAAGCGCGATGACAAGGCCGGCCACGACCAGCGTGGCGGTGATGACGGCGATGCCCGCCCCCTGCGGCGTCGGAACGCGGTGCGACGATCGCGCATTTGGCTGCGCCAGCGCATGCCGCAACATCAACGGCCGGATCGCCCATGTGACCAGCGATGATAGCAACGCGGCGAGGATCGCGGCAACGAGCGACAAGGTGAGCTGCGAACTGGCCATGCTATCCGGCGCGAGAGATCATTTCGGGACTTCGATGGGAGCCGTGCGCTGGGCAGCCTTTTCGGGGCTGAGAATCCACACAAGGCCGCCGATGATGCCTACCAGGAACGACACCGCGCCGAACAGCAGCGAAATGTTGACGCCTTCGTTGGACATCAGACCGGCATAGCCGAACGCCAGTCCCATGGTGGCTTCGCGGACGCCCCAGCCGGCGATCGAAATGGGCAGCATTGTAATCAGCATCACCGGCGGCATCAGCTGGAACACTTCGCTGAATTTCACGGGTGCTGCGATCGATTGCACCACGCACCAGGCGATGACGACGGCCAGCACGTGAACCAGCAGCGACAGCACCGCCACCTTCGGTCCGCGGTCCCGGCTGAAGATCACCCGGTTGGCGATCACCGCGCAGGCGTGGACGTGGTGGGTGGCCCACCAGCGCCTCAGCCACGGAAACGGCATCACGCCGAGCAGCAGAAAACCGACACCGGCCGCCAGCGCCGCGAAATCGACCAGCAGCAGCGCGGAGCGTCCGGCCGGATCGGTAATCAGATTGTAGCTCCAGGGCAGGCTGGCGACGATGACGATGGCTAGCGCGATCAGGCCGATGGCGCGATCGACGAAGATTGAATAGGTCGCGGCCCGCCATCCGGAGCCGCTGCGCGCGACCAGCCACAGGCGGACCGCGTCGCCGCCGATCGAGGACGGCAGAGTCTGGTTGAAGAAGGTTCCGATCAGGTTGAAGCGCATACCCTGCCTGACGCCGATCGGCGCGCCACATTCCGAACTGACCTCGCGCCAGCGCAGGACGCCGATGAAGATCTGGAAAAACAGCACCGCGATCGCCAGCACGATCCAGCCCAGGCTCTCGACATGAAGCCGCGAACCGAGATCGTACAGATTGACCTTGCGCAGCGCGAAATAGAGCAGCGCTGCGGAGATCAACATCTTGATGGCTGAAAGCAGAATCCGGCGCATCTCGTTCGCGCTTGCCAGGTTTGAGGGATGTCAAAAAGAGCGCAAATCGGCATCGTGCGCAGAAGTTCGGCGTCTTGGTATGGTTTTAGGGCCAATCTGGCAATAGGGGCCGCTGGTAAGTATTGCGGGATCGGTAAAGCGCCGGGTAAAGAGGCCGGCATAGACGAGCCGGCCGGTATTTTCAGGGAAATCTGGTATTTCATAAATATGATGTCGGATCAGACGATATTGGTCACCGGGGCCGCGGGTTTCATCGGCTTCCACGTCGCCCGCCGGCTTCTGGCCGAGGGCCGCACCGTGGTGGGCATCGACAATCTCAACGACTATTATGATCCTGCACTGAAGGCTGCCCGGTTGAACCTGCTGCGGAACGATCCGGGTTTTTTGTTCGAGGCGACCGATCTGGCCGATCGCGCCGCGATCAAGCGGTTGTTTGCCGGGCATCGATTTGCGCGGGTGGTGCATCTCGCGGCCCAGGCCGGCGTGCGCTATTCGATCGATCATCCGCACGTCTATGCCGAGTCCAACCTCGAAGGCTTTATCAACGTGCTGGAGGGCTGCCGGCACTACGGCTGCGAGCATCTGGTCTATGCGTCCTCATCGTCGGTCTATGGCGCCAATACCAAGCTGCCGTTTTCCGTCAGCGACAAGACCGACCATCCGATCAGTCTGTACGCCGCGACCAAGAAGGCCAACGAACTGATCGCGCACTCCTACAGTCATCTCTTCCGGTTACCGGTGACGGGGCTGCGGTTCTTTACCATCTACGGGCCGTGGGGGCGGCCCGACATGGCGATTTTTCTGTTTACGAAGTCCATCCTCGCGGGGACCCCGATCAAGCTTTTTAACCATGGCAAGATGCGGCGTGATTTTACCTATATCGACGATGTCACGCGTGTCGTATCGAAGCTGGTCGACCATTCACCCGCTGATGGCGGCCAGGCGTTAGGCGCACCTGCGCGGGTCTACAATGTCGGCAACCATCATCCGGAAGAACTGACCCATGTGGTGGCGCTTCTGGAGAAGGAACTGGGCCGCCCGGCGGTGAGAGAGATGCTGCCGATGCAGCCCGGCGACGTCAGCGAAACCTTCGCCGACGTTACGGACCTGATGCGCGACACCGGTTTCCGGCCGCAGACGCCAATCGAGGACGGGCTTCGTCACTTCGTCGCCTGGTATCGCGATTACTACAGGATGTGAGGCACCGATGACCCGACGAATTATCCCCCTCATCATGTGTGGCGGCGCCGGAACGCGATTGTGGCCCGCCTCGCGCGAAGTGCATCCAAAGCAATTCTTGCCGCTGTTCGGCACGCGTTCGATGTTCCAGGACACCATCCTGCGCGTCTCCGACACGGCGCTGTTCGAGCGGCCGATCGTCGTCACCAACAATGCCTACCGTTTCATGATGCTGGAGCAACTTGCGGAGATCGGCCAAGAGGCCGATGTACTGCTGGAGCCGATGCGGCGCGACTCCGGTCCCGCGATTGCGGCCGGCGCGGCCTTTGCGCAGGCCCGCGACAAGGATGCTGTCGTGCTGGCGCTGGCTTCCGACCACGTGGTGGGTGACGTGCCGGCGTTTCTGGCCGCCTGCCGCGAGGGGTTGTCAGCCGCGGAGGCCGGCAACATCGTGACCTTCGGCGTGCAGCCCGAACGCGCCGCCACCGAATACGGCTACATCAAACCCGGTGACGTTGTTTCCGGCAAGGTTCGCGCGGTGGCGAAGTTCGTCGAGAAGCCGGATCCTGCGACCGCTGCAAGCTATGTCAAGTCCGGCTACCTCTGGAACTGCGGCAACTTCATGTTCCGTGCTGGCACGCTGCTCGACGAATATCGCAACGTCGATGCAACGAGTGTCGACGCTGTTACCGACGCTGTGGCGAAAGCGGCGTCTGACCTCGGCTTTGTCAAAATCGACGAGACCGCGTTCGGATCAGCGAAGTCGATCTCGATCGACTATGCTGTGATGGAAAAGACCACGCGTGCCGCCGTGGTGCCGGTCGCATGCGGCTGGTCCGATGTCGGCTCGTGGCGCGCGGTGTGGGAATTGTCCGACAAGGACAGCGATGGCAATGCTGCGCAGGGCGCTGCTGTGTTCGAGAATTCGCGCAACTGCAACGTGGTCACCGATCGCGCGCTGGTGGCGCTCGAAGGCGTCGACGATCTCGTCGTGGTCGTGACCCAGGATGCGGTGCTGGTGTCCCGGCAGGAAGACGCCAACGGGCTGAAGCGCCTGGTTGCAAAGCTGAAGAGCACGGTGCCGCAGGTGACCGAGGAACACATCCGGGTGCACCGGCCCTGGGGCTCCTATCAGTCGGTCGACAATGGAGATCGTCATCAGGTCAAGCGCATCATCGTCAAGCCGGGCGGGCGGCTGTCACTGCAGAAGCATCACCACCGCGCCGAGCACTGGATTGTAGTGCGCGGCACCGCGCAGGTCACGGTCAACGAACTGGTGAAGACCGTCCATGAGAACGAGTCGATCTACATCCCGATGGGTGCGGTGCATCGACTGGAAAATCCGGGCAAGATCCCGTTGGAACTGATCGAGGTCCAGACCGGCAGCTATCTCGGCGAGGACGACATTATCCGGATCGAGGATGACTACCGGAGGACATAGCGATCAATGGAGGCCTTTGGGTCCAGCCTGAATTCCGTTAGGCTGGGTACCGACGGATTCCGGTAGATCGGCGTCTTTTTCTTCTGGCTCGGATGCACACGGAGGCGCCGATTGAGTTCGACGTCACCCTCAATCCCTGCGAGCAGGAAATGCTGGCTGGGAAGGGCCAGGCGTCCATGGATCGCTCGCCAAGAAAGGCGCTGGCTCGCGACTCTGTAATCTTGGTAATGGAGTGCAGCAAATTGTGTCTTCCAGAGCGCCAACCGGCCTGCTAAGCGGCAGCTGGGGATAGCGGCCTGCTTCGCCGTTTTGGAAATTCGCGAGCTCTTGCAGTGGCTTGCGCCGATAAAGTGAGGGGAACTCGATGCGGGTCGGCGTGATCGGCGCGGGCGTGATGGGGACAAACCACGCGCGCGTCCTCGGGGGACTGCCGAACACCACGATGGTTGGGATTGTCGATCCCCTGGCCGAGCACCGGGCGAGGGCGACCGAGCTTGCCGGCTGCCGGGCGTTCGAAACGCTGGATGAACTCGTCGCCGAAGGCGTCGATGCCGTCACCATCGCAGCTCCCACGCACCTGCATCACGAGATCGCGCTCGCCTGCATCGCGCGCAAGATTCACATCCTGGTGGAAAAGCCTGTCGCTTCCACGGTGGAGGAGGGGCGCGAGATCGTCTCGGCTGCCAGCCGCGCCGGCGTGACGCTGATGGTCGGCCATGTCGAGCGGTTCAATCCGGCTGTCGCCGCCATCAAGCAGGCGCTTTCCGGCGAGGATATTCTCTCGATTGCGATCACCCGTGTCGGGCCGTTCCCGCCGCGCATGTCGAATGTCGGCGTCGTCATCGACCTCGCTGTCCACGACATCGACCTGATCCGCTGGTTCACCGAGTCCGATATCGTCGAGGTGCAGCCGCAGCTTTCGAGCGCCGTGGCCGAGCGCGAGGACATTGCGCTCCTGCAGTTCCGCACGGCATCGGGCGTGCTGGCGCACATCAACACCAATTGGCTGACGCCGTTCAAGGCGCGCAGCGTGACGGTGGCGACCCGGCAGAAATACATCATGGGCGATCTGCTCACGCGGCAGGTCACCGAATGCTTCGGCTTCAAGCCCGATGGCTCCTATTCGATGCGGCATCTGCCGGTCGGTCATGACGAGCCGTTGCGCGCCGAGTTGATCGCCTTCCTCAACGCCGTACGCGCCGGCAGTGCGCCCGCGGTGACCGGCGACGAGGGTGTTGCCAGCCTCGAGATTGCTATCCGCTGCCTCGAGCATCCGACCCGACCCGCAGCGTCTGCCGAGCGCAAGGGGCCGCGCCGCGTCGTCGGCTGACCTTTTCCGGATATTGCAGACATATGAACCAGCACATGCCTCCCGATCCCGTGGCCCTCTTCGATATCGGCGCGCAACGGCGAAGGCTCGGCAAATCGATCGACGAGGCCGTCGGGCGGGTGCTCGCCCACTGTCAGTTCGTCAGCGGGCCGGAGGTGACGGCGCTGGAAAAGGCGCTCGCCGAATTCTGCGGCGCCAGGCATGTCGTCAGCTGCGCCAATGGCACCGATGCGCTGGTCATGGTGCTGATGGCGATCGGCGCGGGCAGGGGCGATGCCGTGTTCTGCCCGTCGTTCACGTTCTGCGCTACGGCCTCTCCTGTGGCGCGAACCGGCGCCACGCCGCTGCTTGTCGATGTCGACGAAGCCACGTTCAACATGACCGCAGAGTCGCTCGCGCGCGGGATCGCGACGGCGAAGAGGCTTGGCCTCAAGCCAAGGGCCGTGATCCCGGTCGATCTGTTCGGCCAGAGCGCCGATCATGACGCGATCGGCGAAGTGGCCCGCGCAGAAGGGCTGTTCGTGCTGGACGACGCCGCACAGGCTTTTGGCGCGACCTATCATGGCCGCAAGCTCGGCACCCTGGCCGATGCCACCACCACCAGCTTCTTTCCGACCAAGCCGCTCGGTTGCTATGGCGATGGCGGGGCGATCTTCACCGACGACGACGATCTTGCCGCCACGTTGCGCAGCATTCGCGTCCACGGTCAGGGGTCCGACAAATACGACAATGTCCGTATCGGAATGACCGGGCGGCTCGACACCGTCCAGGCGGCGGTCCTGCTCGAAAAGCTGAAAATCTTCGAGGACGAGATCGCCGCGCGCAATGCGGTGGCGGCGCGCTATGCACGCGGTCTCGGCAACGTCGTGACCGTGCCGACGCTGTCGCCCGGCTGCACCTCGGTGTGGGCACTGTACACGATCCGCCTGCCGCGAGGCGTCAATCGCGATGGCTTTGCCGCCGCGCTGAAGGCCAAGGGCGTGCCGACCGGGATCTATTATCCGAAATCGCTGCATCAGCAGACCGCCTATCGCGATTTCCCCGTCGCGGACGGTGGCCTGCCGGCCAGCGAACGGCTGTCATCGGACGTCATCAGCCTGCCGATGCACCCCTATCTCGACGAGCCGGCGCAGGAGCGCGTCATCGCCGCCGTACGTAGCGCGGTTTAGGGCCGTGCCAGGCCGCCGCGTCGTGCTATAGAGGCGGCGAATGCTCGGACGTATTTTCACCGTCGGCGGCTATACGCTGCTCTCCCGTCTGACCGGATTCGCGCGCGACATCATGCTCGCGGCGATTCTCGGCGCCGGCCCGGTGGCCGACGCCTTCTTCGTCGCGCTGCGGCTGCCCAACCATTTTCGCGCGATCTTCGCCGAGGGCGCCTTCAACGCCGCTTTCGTGCCGGCCTATGCGCATGTCCGCGGCCAGAGCGAGGCCGGTGCGAAGATTTTCGCCGACCGCATCTTCACGCTGCTGTTTGCAGCGCAGGTGATCCTGCTCATCGTCGCCTGGCTGTTCATGCCGCAGGTGATCGCGATCCTGGCCCCAGGCTTTGCAAAAGATCCCGAGCGCGGCCAGCTCGCCATCGAGCTGACGCGGATCACCTTTCCGTACCTGCTGCTGGTCACGCTGGTGACGCTCTATGGCGGCATGCTCAATGTAATGCATCGCTTTGCCAGCGCCGCGGCTGCACCCATCTTCCTCAATCTGTCGATGATGGCGACGCTGGCGCTGGCAGCCTTCTTCCCGGGCGCCGGCTATGCGGCGGCCTGGGGCGTATTGATTGCCGGCATCCTCGAATTCCTGCTGCTGGCGGGTGACGCCTGGCGCAGCGGCATCCTGCCGCGCTTTGCCCCGCTGAAACTCGACGACGACGTCCGCGCCTTCTTCCGCGCGCTCGGGCCCGCCACCATAGGTTCCATGGGAACGCAGATTGCGTTGTTTGCCGACACCATTATCGCGACGTTCCTGCCGGCCGGAGCGCTGTCGGCGCTCTATTACGCCGACCGCCTCAACCAGCTGCCGATTGGCGTGATCGGGATCGCGATGGGCACGGTGCTGCTGCCGGAAATGTCGCGGCGGCTGGCAGCCGGCGATTTCGACGGCGCTGCGGTGTCGCAACGCCGCGCCTTCGATTTCACGCTGCTGTTGTCGGTCCCGTTTGTGGCCGCCTTCATCGCCGTTCCCGATATCATCATGCGCGCGATGTTCGCCCGCGGCGCATTTACCAGGGGCGACGCCGCTGCCGCCGGCGCGACGCTTGCCGCCTACGCCATCGGGCTGATCCCGTTTGTGCTGATCCGCAGCGCGGTTGCGACATTCTACGCCCGCAAGGATACCGCAACCCCGGTGAAGGCCGCGTTGACCGGCGTTGCCGTCAACGTTGCCTTGAAGGTCGCCTTGGTCGGCTCGCTGGCGCAGATCGGGCTTGCGCTGGCGACCGCGGTCGGCGCCTGGATCAATCTTCTGCTGGTCGTCGGCTTTGCCGTGCGGGCCGGCTACCTTTCGCTTGATCGCGCGCTATCGCGGTCATTTGCGAAGTTTCTCCTTTCCGGAGCCGTTCTCGGCGCAGCGCTGTGGTTGTCGGCGCGGTTTGCCGCCGCCGGCCTGCCGCAAATCGCCTTCCGGGACGAGGCGATCCTCGGTCTGCTGATCGCGATTGGCGCGCTCGTCTATGCGGGCTCTATCCTCGTGCTGTTCGGCCGACGCTGGCTCGTCTCGCTGCTGCGGGGATAGGCCAAGAATGATTCCTTTCCTTGAACGATTGGATGCTTCGACCAGCGTGCTCGTCGCTGGCTGTGGTGGCGGTTTCGACATCTTTGCAGGCGTCCCGCTTGCGCAGCGTCTGGTGACGCAGAACAAGCGTGTCGCACTTGCCAATTTCTCGTTCACTAATTTGTGGCTGTGCGGCGGCAAGCGCATCAGCGATACGCTTTGGCAGGTCGACCAGCAATCGGCCGAACTGCCGTATTTTCCCGAGAAATGGCTCGCTGAATGGCTTTTCAGGCAGGGGCTGTCTGCGCCGATCTACGCATTCGCAAAGAGCGGCGTCCGTCCTCTCGCCGCCGCCTACAAGTGGATCATCGATTGCCACGGGATCGATACGGTCGTCCTGATTGATGGTGGTACTGACAGCATTTTGTTCGGCGATGAGCCAGGGCTTGGGAGCGTCCTTGAAGATGCAGTATCGATCGTCGCCGCCGATCAGGCGGCATCCGGGCAGGCCATGCTTGTCTCGATCGGTTTTGGAGTGGATCATTATCATGGCGTCTCGCACCACGCCTTTCTCGAAAACGTCGCCCAGTTGACGCGAGACGGAGGCTTTCTCGGTGCATTTTCATTGCCACCAAGCAGCGTGGAGGCTGGCGCGTTTCTCGATCTCGTGGACTATGCCAACCAACGGCAGCCGGCACACCCGAGCATCGTATGCAACTCGATTGCGAGCGCACTACGCGGTGAGTTCGGAAATTTTCATGCCACCAGCCGAACAAGCGGGAATGAACTGTTCGTCAATCCGCTGATGTCGCAGTACTGGGCCTTCCAGACCGCATCTGTCGTTCGTCGTATGGCCTACTCGCACAAGTTGGCAGAGACAGAGCGCATCGAGGACGCGCGGAAGATAATCGACGGCTATAGGGCAACCGTGGAAACGAGACCTTTCCGCCCCATTCCGCTCTGACACCGGAGTGGCCGTCTGGCCGTCCCAAATCTGCTCCTGTTCAGCCCCGCCGGGCGTTGACCGCTGCGTTCGCGATATTGCGTTGCAACTTGGCGTGTTTCCAGCCCTGAGAAAGGCGGTTTGCGCCGGACGGCGAACCGCTGCAATATGTCGGTCGGAACCTGCACTGCAATTGGAGACACGATGGCTGCTCCCATTAAATTTGGCGTCGGGCAGAGCGTCCGCCGCAAGGAAGACGACGCGCTCATTCGCGGCAAGGGTCGCTACACCGACGACGTCGCGCCGCAGCCGGCGCTGCACGCACTGATGCTGCGCTCACCGCATGCCCATGCGAAATATGCCATCAATGCGTCGAAGGCCCGCGGCCTGCCGGGCGTATCGCTGATCCTCACGGCTGAGGATGTGAAGGATCTCGGCGACCTGCCGTGCCTCTTCAACTTCGAGGTCGATCCCTTCACCGGAACGCCATATCCGATCCTGCCACGGGACGAGGTGCGCCACGTCGGCGACGCCGTGGCGTTCGTCGTTGCCGACACCGTCGACCACGCCCGCGACGCCATCGAGGCGATCGAGGTGAACTGGACGCCGCTGCCGGCCGTCGTCGGCCTTGCCAATGCCGTCAAGAAGGGCGCGCCGCAGGTTTGGCCGGAGAAGCCCGGCAATTTGCTGTTCGACGTCTCGATTGGTGACAAGAAGGCGGCGGAGGCCGCCTTCGCCAAGGCCCATGCGGTCGCGGAGGTGAAGATCGTAAACCCCCGCGTCGTCACCAACTTCATGGAGACGCGGGCTGCGGTCTGCGAATACGATGCCAAGCGGGATCACCTCACATTGACGGTCGGCAGCCAGGGCAGCCACCGCCTGCGCGACATCCTGTGCCAGAACGTACTGAAGATTCCCGTCGAGAAGATGCGGGTGGTCTGCCCCGACGTCGGCGGCGGCTTCGGCACAAAGCTGTTTCCCTACCGCGAATATGCGCTGATGGCGGTGGCCGCGCGCAAGTTGAAGAAGGCGATCAAGTGGACCGCCGAGCGGTCGGACCATTTCGTCGGCGATGCTCAGGGCCGCGACAACGTCACGGTGGCGCGGATGGCGCTCGCCGAGGACGGCAAGTTTCTCGGCATGGATGTCGACCTGATGGGAGACATGGGGGCGTATCTGTCGACGTTCGGACCCTACATCCCGCATGGCGGCGCCGGCATGCTGCCGGGGCTCTATGACATCCAGGCATTCCATTGCCGTGTCCGCACGGTGTTCACCAACACCGTGCCGGTCGATGCCTATCGCGGCGCGGGTCGGCCGGAAGCGGCTTACGTCGTCGAGCGGCTGGTCGACGCCGCCGCTCGAAAGCTCGACATGACGCCGGATGCGATCCGGCGCAAGAATTTCATATCGCCGAAGGCAATGCCGTACACCACCGCGACCGGCAAGGTTTACGACTCCGGTGACTTCACCGCGCACATGAAGCGCGCCATGGAGATCGCGGGCTGGAAGGAGTTTCCCAAGCGCGCCAAGCTGGCGAAGAAGCAGGGGCTCGTCCGCGGCATGGGCCTCGCCAGCTATGTCGAGGTCTGCGGCACCATGGGCGAGGAGACCGCCAATGTCGCACTCGATCCCAATGGCGACGTCACCATCCTGATCGGCACGCAATCGAGCGGGCAGGGCCACCAGACCGCCTACGCCCAGCTCGTTGCCGAGCAGTTCGGCTTGCCGCCGGAGCGCGTTCACATCCTGCAGGGCGACACCGACAAGATCGCTACCGGCCTTGGTACCGGCGGTTCCGCCTCGATACCGACAGGCGGCGTCTCCGTACAGCGTGCCACCCATGATCTTGGAAACAAGCTGAAGGAGATCGCGGCCCAGGCGCTGGAAGCGGGCATCGGCGATCTCGAGATCAGCAAGGGCTCCGTGCGGGTCGCCGGTACCGATCGCTCCGTCAGCTTTGCAGACCTCGCCAAACGTCCGGGGGTCGATCCGTCCAGGCTGAAGGCAAGCGCAACCTTCGCCCAGGCTGACGGCACTTATCCGAACGGCACCCATCTGGCCGAAGTCGAGATCGATCCGGCGACCGGCATCATCAAGATCGTCAACTATGTGATCGTCGACGACTTCGGCGTGACGCTCAACCCGCTGCTGCTGGCGGGCCAGGTCCATGGTGGCGCAATGCAGGGCATCGGGCAGGCGCTGATGGAGCAGGCCGTCTACAGCGACAAGGACGGCCAGCTGGTTACCGGCACCTTCATGGACTACGCGCTGCCGCGGGCCTCCGATGGTCCGTCCTTTGTGTTCGAGACCCACAACGTGCCGTGTACGACCAATCCGCTGGGCGTGAAGGGCGCGGGCGAAGCGGGCGCGATCGGCTCGTGCCCGGCGGTGGTCAATGCCATCATCGAAGGGCTCTGGCGCGAGTACAGGATCGACCACATCGACATGCCCGCGACGGCCGAACGGGTATGGATCGCCATCCGGGAGGCGCAGCGCCAGCACAGGCTCTGAGCCGTTCGCAACCCGTAATTTTGCCACGGGAATGAATTGCCGCTGCCAGGGTTCTTTGTTCTGATAGCCGCGCGTCCCGTCAGGGGCGCGCGGTGTCTTGAATACTGGAGGACTGCCCGATGCGTCGAATTTTCACTATCGTGGGGACGTTATTGCTAAGCGCAAGCGTAGTGTCGGCCCAGCAGGATCAGGTTGCCACGACCCAGGCGGCCATGAAATCCAACCTCAGGAGCGCTGCGACGATGAACGGGATGGTCAAGGGCGAGAAGCCCTACGATCAGGCCGCCGTCGACAAGTCGCTCGCCGAACTCGAGGACGTCGCCAAGCGCTTTGCCTCGCTGTTTCCCGAAAGCATCAAGGGCCTGAAGCCCGGTGGGGATTACTACGCATCGGACAAGGTTTGGACGGACCGGGCGGGCTTCGAGGCGCGTGTCGCCAGCTTTACGAAGGTCGTTGGCGAAGCCAAGAGCAAGATCAAGGATCTGGACAGCCTCAAAGCGACGTTCCCTTCTCTCAGCAAGGAATGCATGGGCTGCCACGAGACCTACCGGGTCAAGCTATAGCCGTCTCCGGCCCGGCGCAGCAGCCTGCTCAGCAAGCAGGATCGCAGCGTTTGCTCGAAAGCTGTGGCCGCATACGCGATCTCGCGTGCCGCGGCTCCTTATTGAGAGAACTCCTCACCTGCCGCAACAAGGGACCGGACGCCTGGCGCGTCCGGTCCCTTTGGTCTGCCTTGGCTACCTGGACACCTGGCCACGGATTTGCCATCCGGGTGCGAGGCCGGTATCGATGTTGATGTAGTGCTTGCCGGCCGTGAGATCGGCAGCCGGCGAATCGATCATCATTTTCAGCCTCAAGGCGCCGGCCGTCTGGATTTATTCCCAGATGGGTCATCGCCGCTACGAAATTTCCGGCGAGCCTGGGCCGGCAAATGCCGCCATACTGTCGCAGCTGTTCCAAATGACGGATTGGCGAATGCTGAAACGTATCCTCCTTGCCCTGATCCTGCTCGCGTCGATTGGCTTTGCCGTGTTCTGGTGGCTCACAATTCCCGCAACCGTCGCGGCATCTTCCTTGCCGGCCCGGCAACCCGATCTCGCCAACGGGCAGATCATGTTCAATGCCGGCGGATGTTCCTCCTGCCATGCAGTGCCCAATCAACCTGATCGATTGAAACTCGGTGGCGGGCTCGCCCTGCCGTCGCCCTTCGGCACTTTCTACGCGCCGAACATTTCGCCGGATATGAACGACGGCATAGGGCGCTGGAGCGAGGCGGATTTCATCACCGCTCTTCTGAAGGGGACGTCGCCCTCGGGAACGCATTACTATCCCGCATTTCCGTACACGTCGTATCAACGCGGCAAAATCGAGGATGTCCGCGATCTCTTTGCCTACCTCAAGACGCTCGCGCCGGTTCCGGGCAGCGTGCGCGACCATGACTTGCCATTCCCATTCAACATTCGCCGCACGCTTGGAATCTGGAAGTTGCTGTTCCTCGACGGCAAGCCGATCGTTGCCGATGCCGCACACTCCGCCAACTGGAATCGCGGCGCCTATCTGGTCAACGGATTCGGCCATTGCGCGGAGTGCCATAGCCCGCGCAATTTCCTCGGCGGAATTGTCGAGGCGCAACGCTTCGCCGGCGGTCCCAATCCGGATGGCGAAGGTTTTGTACCTAACATCACCCAGAAAAAGCTCGGCGACTGGAGCGCCAAGGACATCGATTATCTGCTGGAGACGGGACAAACGCCGGATGGCGATTCGGCGGGCGGATCAATGGCGCGCGTGATCAAGAACACCTCGCAGCTTTCCCCGGCGGATCGGGCTGCGATGGCCGAATACGTCAAGTCGCTGCCGCCGATCGAAGGATTGCCGCGGCCGAAGAAGAGCGAACAGGACAGCAAATAGCTTTGTCGCGGTCTATGGGGTGATGGCCGCAGTCATGCGCCAGCGCGGTGCTGGCGGGCGGCCCACGACAACGGGCACCGGCGGCTTTTCCGGCGATTGCGCGACCGACTTGGGTTTGTCCTTGGTCGTCTTCGCCAGGCGCTTGGCGTGCGCCATATCGGCGAAGGCCCGCTCGAAGTTGCGCATGCGATAGAATACGATGCCACGATCGATATAGGCCGGTGCAAAACCCGGTTCCTGTGCAATCGCAAGATTGAAATGCGCCAGCGCGCCCGAGAGGTCGCCGCCGCGATAGGCGAACATGCCGCGTTCGCGCAAGGTTTTGGCGTCAGCCGGGGCCGGCACCGGCGAGGGGGCAAGCACAGGCAGTGCAATGACCGCGAGCGGCGGATTGATGGCGTTCGCAGCCACGGCGATCGCGCCCGTCGCGTTGGGAGGCTCGTTGACCGCAATGACACTCTCGGTCGTTTCGGCCGCGGCATCGCGAATGCTCGCGGGCAAGGCCGAGGCGGCTTCGACCGGCGCGTTCTCGACGAGCTTCGCGCGGCCTTCCGACATTGCCGACGTCTTCGACATGTGGCTGAACACGGCATAGCCGCCGATCAGCGCGGCTGCGATGAAGGTGGCAGCCATGGTGTTGGTGGCGCCGCGATGAATCTTCTCATAGACGGCGACGCGCGCAGGCGGTGCCGGTGGCGGCGCGGGCGGACGGGTGGCGATCGCAAGCAACTGGTCGTAGGTCGCGCGCTGCTCGGAGTCGCTGAGAATGTTGTGCGCGCGGACCAGCTGCCTGAAACGCAGCGCCGCGTCGGGATTGCCTGGATTGATGTCGGGATGGGTCGCTTTCGCGGCCCGCCGAAACGCGACCCTCAGAGCTTCCGCATCATCATTCGGAAGGGCTCCGAGCAAATCGTAGAGCGTCCCCATGGTGGTACTCGCAACTAATTCCCCCTCAGAAACCCCCACCGGGGTTCCCGATCGACGACCCCCTAGGTAATCGAAAACTTCGGGGCTTCCCCGTGATGGACATATGGCGAAAGCGTGCCGCCGCCGGGGTGCATTTAAGTCAAAATACTACCGGCTGGCGGCCAGCGAGGGAGTCGGCCGGCTCTGGCAGGCCCCCGCGGCCTGCAATTCGCGCATACGTTCGCGCTCGACCCTCTCGGCACGCCGCGCGCAGCGCCGCTCATAGGCGACCTTGAGCCGGGCAAATTCCGCCGGATCGACCGTACGAAGGCTGGCATTACTGAACCGGCAATCCGGCGCCGGGCGGGGCTGGCAATAAACCGGCTGCGCTTCTTCCGCCAAGGTGGCATTCGCCTCCTGTTGGCCGCGCTGCTGGGCGCAGCCGGCCGCTGCGGCTGCCGCAATGAACGCGACGAGGAGTGCGCCCGGCATTCCGCGCGCGCATGTCGGGCTCGCGAAGGATGATCCAAATTGGGACATGTTGGCCGTTTCCTGGAGCTTCGCCGCTTGCCCGCTCGTGTGCGGCAACGGCCTGGCCCCCCAGCCAAACGTGGGCAGATTGCATGCAAAGCTTGAACGGAATCTAAACCCGGCGGACTAACCGCCCCCTTTTCAGGAGGAGCCGAACGCCTTGAATGTGATGATGGTGTGGGTGTCCTGGATGCCCGGCAGTATCTGCACCTTCTCGTTGATGAAGTGGCCGATGTCGGTGTCCTTGTCGACGTAGAACTTCACCAGCAGGTCGTAGTCGCCTGCGGTGGAATAGATCTCGGACGCGATCTCGGCTTCGGCCAGCGCATTGGCCACCGTGTAGGACTGGCCGAGCTTGCATTTGATCTGGACGAAAAAGGGAACCATCGCCGAGGTCTCCGAGGTGGGCAGGCCCGGCCAATAGGCCAAATCCGGAGACCCATTGCAAGCCAGCTTGCTGGCCATGACCGGTCGCGTTAGGACAAGCCATGGCCCCGTTCCCACCAGCCGCGCGAGCCCTGCGATGACGACGCCGATCGCGCTGACCATGGCCGGCTCGGATTCCTCCGGCGGTGCCGGCATTCAGGCCGACCTGAAAACCTTCGCTGCGCTTGGCGTCTATGGTGCTTCCGTGATCACCGCGCTGACGGCGCAGAACACGCAAGGGGTAACCGGCATCTATCAAGTGGCCGCGGATTTCGTGACTGCGCAGATCGATGCCGTGTTTTCCGATCTCGCCATCGGCGCGGTGAAGATCGGCATGGTAGCGGAGCTTTCGGTCATCGGCGCGATCGCCGCGGGCCTAGCTAAGTGGCAACCTAAGCACGTCGTGCTCGATCCTGTGATGGTTGCAACGTCGGGCGACCGGTTGCTGAAGGTGGATGCCATCGAGGCGTTGCGTCGAACGCTGATTCCGATGGCGTCGCTGATCACGCCGAACCTGCCGGAAGCTGCGGCGCTGCTCGACGAGGCGGTGGCGACAACCGAGAGCGGCATCGCCGATCAGGGCAAGCGGCTGCTCGCGTTCGGGCCGCGCGCCGTATTGATCAAGGGCGGACACGGGAAGGGCGCCGAAAGCATCGACTATCTCGTCACGGCGAGCGGTACGATTCCGCTTTCTGCATTGCGGGTGGCGACGAGGAACACGCATGGCACCGGCTGTTCGCTGTCTTCTGCCGTCGCGGCAGGTCTTGCCAAAGGCGAGGACATGGAGATGGCCGTGCGCAACGCCAAGGCGTGGATCAGCGCGGCGATTGCCGCAGCGGATCGATTTGCCGTCGGCCACGGTCACGGGCCGATCCATCATTTTTACAAATATTACTGAGCGTCCTGCACACGCTCCTGGTGTCGCCTGCCTGTCGCATCGCGCTGCTATTTCGCCGTACAGGGGACGTGCGACTGATTCTCGTCGATGCCAGCACATGATCCGGAAACGTAGGTACCGGGTTTCCGATCGGGTCATGCTCAAACCGGGGAATACCGCGCGGACCGTCATCGGTCTGTCATGAGAACCTGTTAGGGCACGCGCATGGGAAGTGACTCTTTGAGTGATGAGACCCCCGATCGGCGCTTCCGCACTCTCTTCATCTCCGACGTGCATCTCGGAGCCCGCGGCTCGCAAGCCGACCGATTGCTGGATTTCCTGCGCAGCCATGATGCCGACACCATCTATCTCGTCGGCGATATTGTCGATGGCTGGGCGCTGAAGTCCTACTGGTACTGGCCGCAATCACACAACGATTTCGTGCAAAAGCTGCTGCGCAAGGCGCGCAAGGGCGCGAAAGTCATCTACGTGCCGGGAAATCACGACGAGTTCCTGCGCAAGTATTACGGCACGCATTTCGGCGGCATCGACGTGATGGAGAACACCATCCATACCGGCGTCGACGGCAAACGCTATCTCGTGATCCACGGCGACATCTTCGACCTCGTGGTGCAGAATGCGCGCTGGCTAGCTCATCTCGGTGACAAGGCCTACGACTTCGCGATTCAGATGAACCGCCTCGTCAACTTCTTCCGACGCATGTTCGGCGTGCCGTACTGGTCGTTGTCGCAATGGGCGAAGCTGAAGGTGAAGAAGGCAGTCAACTATATCGGCGCGTTCGAATCGACGCTCGCCGGCGAAGCGCGCCGCCACGACTGCCACGGCGTGATCTGCGGCCACATCCACTATGCCGCCATCCGCGACGAGCACGGCATCCGCTACATGAATTGCGGCGACTGGGTCGAGAGCTGCACCGCGCTGGTCGAACACGAGGACGGCAGCTTCGAGATCATCACCTGGGCCGACCCGGTGCGCAGCGTGGCGCCGGTCCCCCGTGTGGCGGCGCGCGCGGCCTGACCGGCCGAATGGATGGCACAAGCCGCATTTCGTGATCCGGTTGCCCGCCAATCCGGCTTGCCCGGATTGCGGCCGGCGCGATAAAACGCGGCCATGACCCAAGACAAGCCGAGCCTGCCCGTCAGCGCTGCCGACATCGAGGCGGCCGCCAAGGTGGTGGCGCCGTTTGCCGTGCGCACGCCGCTATTGTCCTTTCCCGTTCTCGACGAGCGGGCGGGGACGAAAGTCTATCTCAAGCCGGAGATGCTGCAGCGGACCGGCTCGTTCAAGTTCCGCGGCGCCTTCAACAAGCTCGCGTCGATTCCGCAGGATCATCGTGCCGGCGGCGTGGTGGCGTTCTCCTCCGGCAATCACGCCCAGGGCGTGGCAGCGGCGGCGAAAATCCTCAACATGCAGGCCACCATCGTGATGCCGGCGGATGCGCCGCTGTCGAAGCGCGAGCGCACCAGGTCCTATGGGGCCGAGGTCGTGCTCTACGACCGCTACAAGGAGGATCGCGAGGCGATCGCAGGTGGCATCGCGAGCCAACGCGGCGCCACGCTGGTGCGTCCTTACGACGATCCCTTCGTGATTGCAGGGCAGGGCACTGCCGGGCGCGAGATTGCCGAGGACATGGCCGCACGCGGCCTCTCACCCGACATCGTCGTTGCGCCGGCTTCCGGCGGCGGCCTGATCGCTGGCGTTGCCACCGCGGTGAAGTCGCGCTTTCCAAAGGCGGAAGTCATCGTCGCCGAGCCGGCGGGCTATGACGACCACACGCTATCGCTCAAGGCCGGTCACCGCGAACCGCACCCGGCGGCCGGGCACACGATTTGCGATGCGTTGATGGCGGCGATGCCGGGCGAATTGACCTTCTCGATCAACAGCAGGCTGCTGGCCCGGGGCGTGGCCGCCTCCGACGATGAAGTCGCCGCCGCCGTCGCCTTTGCCTATCGCGAGCTCAAGCTCGTGGTCGAGCCCGGCGGCGCCGTCGGCCTCGCAGCGCTGCTGGCCGGCCGCATCGACGCCAGGGGCAAGAATGTCGTCATCGTTCTCTCCGGCGGCAATGTGGATGCCGAGCTGTTTGCGAAGCTGGTGGCATAGGCGAGATCTCGAAAAGCGGATCGGGGCAGAGCATCGTTGCTCTGCCCCGATTTCGTCGATGATCGGCCATGCTGCCATCAGAAGCCGCGGCGCATCTGGGCTCCGCCCATGGCCATGCGGGAGCCACCATTGTTGCCGCCGTTGTTGCCACCGAAGTTCATGTTGCGGGGCTGCGGGTTGCTCTGGTTGAGCTTGTTGCCCTGCGGCGGGTTGTTGTTGAGCTTCATCACCTGGCCGTTGTTGGCCGGCAGGGTGGTGACGCGGTTGACCGGCATGCTGGTCTTGACGTCGGACTTGGTGTCCTGACCGGAGGTGATCCGGCCGCCATTGCCAACCGGCAGGCTGCCGATCTTGCCGCCGTTGATACCGGTGTTGGCGGGACCGTTGCTGTTATTGCCGTTGTTGCCGGCGGGCAGCGTCACGATCTTGCCACCGTTGATGCCGGTGTTGCCGTTGCCAGGGTTGCCGCTGTTACCGCCATTGTTCGCGGGCAAGGTGACGATCTTGCCGCCATTGATGCCGGTGTTACCGCTGTTGGCTGCGCCGTCGTGGTCGCCCTTGCCGGGCAGGTTGATGCCGAGGCCGCCGCCGACCTTCGGCAGACTAGTGTTCTGGCCGCCGGTCTCACCGATCTTGATGCCGTCCTTCGGCAGGCCGAAATTGACCGGCTGCTTCAGTTGCGGCGCAAGCTGCGGCGACACGATCAGCTTCGTGGCCTGCATCAGCGGGATGGCTTTCGGCGCGGTCTGCAGGTTCATCGCGACCTTCGCATACTGGCTGTCGGCAAAATTGTCGGCGAACGTCTTGTAGAGGAATGGCGAGTTGGCCAGCACGGTCTTGTGCCAGGCCTGTTCGCGCAGGATGTTGCCGAGCAGCCAGCGGACGCGGTCGCACAGCGGGTCGTTCGGATACATCTCGATGAACTGCTGATAGTAGTGCGGCTGGCCCTCCGACAGCACGAAGTCATAGGCCTGCTGCACCGAGCGGCTCGGCAGGTTGGAAGCCGCAGCTACCACCGGCCCGCGGGCGGGCGCACGGGTCGCCGCCACGGCGGTGTCGCCGAAAAAGTAGAAGTCGGAGGTCAGTGACGAGCTCTCCCACGGGATCTGCCTGCCGGCGGTGGTGCTGTTCACTTCGAGGCGAACGCGCTTGAACAGCTGCTCGATCGGCAAATTGGGCTCGCCCGCCAGCTTCAGGAATGCCTGGGTATAGGGGCTATGCTCGCCCGAGCCGTCGAGCGCTTCGGTGCCGGGCGCCGTCGAGTAGCCGACGATCGAGCCGTTCGGCGCGTCGACGATGGCCAGGCCCCGGCCGGCGTCATTGACGCCGGGGAACGGATTGTTGCGGCAGGCATCCAAGAGGACGATGCGCATCCGGCTCGGGATCGATTCCAGCGTCGCCATCAGGTCGACCAGCCGCAGCGAGTTGGCGGTCAGGTCGTTCGGCGTGGAGACCTTGGCGTCGACCGGCACGAGATAGTTCTCGCCGGCGAGCTGCACGCCATGGCCGGCGTAGTAGACCATTGCCACCGAGTTCGGACCGCGGGCGGCGACCTTGGACGAGAAGTCCTGCACGACGCGGATCATGTCGTTCTGGGTGAGATCGACCGCCGACGTAACCTCGAAGCCGGCCTTGTTCAGGAATTGCGCCATCGCCTCGGCGTCATTGTCGGGGTTGGCGAGTTCCGGCGCATTCCTGTAGTGCGAATTGCCGATGACCAGCGCAACGCGCTGTTCGGGTCCGCGCAGCAGTGCTGCCGAGCTGCCCTCGGGAGCGGTCTGGGCCCAAGAGGTGTTCACCGAAAAGCCGAGCAGGCTTCCGAGCAGGCCGGCATACATCAGCAGCGATTTCAAACGGGACATGACGTCCTCCTCAAACAGAATCTCGATCTCGAGATTGGTTGCGGTGACGCTACGTCCGGGTTCACATCAAGTGCGTGAGCTGCATCACGAAGCGGCAGGCTTGAAAATGAACGCGAGTTAAATGCGGGAAATGCCGCTAATTGCAGGAGAAATCGCTCAGGAGAAAAACGCGATCTTCTCGGCCTGACTCATGCGGCGAATGGGCGCGAGCGGGTCGTTGGCGGGCATATCCGGCCTGTTCAAAATGCCGCTGGCGATGACGGCCGCGCCGACCGACTCCACGGCATCACCAATTTGTGCAGGAGCGGGCGCAGGGTCACTTGCACGGGCGGGGTCACTTTCGCGGGCAATGGCTGCCGGCTGGGCCGGCGGTGCGACAGGCGGGGCCGTTGCCTCGATCCGGGGCGCGACAGCCTCGGGCTCATAGGGTGCCCGCTCGCCCATGGGCGGACTGGCAATCGTCGTCTCTGCAACCGTGATGTCGAAATCGTCTTCGATCGGCTGCGGCGCCGACATCTCGGCCGCGATCAGATCGAGCACGGCCTCGTCATGGGCATCGGCGTCGGCCGCGACTTCATCGACGACTTCGATCGTCCCGACGACATCGGCGATCGGGGCCGCAGCTTCGGGAACCGGCTCGGTAGCTTCCACAGCGGTTTCGGCAACCTCGGCAGCTGGTGCCTCGGCAACTTCAGCGGTTGCCTCCGTGGCAAGAACCTCCGCCGGAGGTTCTATGACGGCCGCCGTTTCGATTTCGGGCTCCGCAGCCTCCTCGGAGGGGGCCGGGAAGCGTACGACATTGGCATCGGAGGTACGCTCGGCCGCGCGCCGCGGCTCGACAGGTGCTTCGTGCTGGGGCGAAAACTCGTCGATCCGCGCCTCGATCGAGGCAAAGGCGTGGTCGACCGCGGTCCGCGCCTCGCTTGTCGAGATCTGGCCGGCGTTGTCCTCGATGGCGGCAACCTGGGCGTCGAGAATATCGCAAATCCGCCCGTCGGCACCGGTTTCGCGCCAGCGCCAGGATATTTCGCGGATGATCCGCACGCCCTTGGCGATCGGGGCGAGGTGTTGGTCAAGGGCAAGCCCTTCCAGTCCGGCATGGGCGGCAGCCTGCGCCTCCTCGACCGCCTTGCGGATCGAGGCGAGCGCCTCGGCGAGGTCGGCTTCGGCGGCGGACTCCTTCTGGGCGGCGAGGCTCTCCTCGATGCGGGCGACGGCGTCGAGCACGAGGTGGGTATCGGCGTTGCGGTTGCGCTTGGCATACTCTCCGAGAAACCAGCGGCCGCGCGAAGTCTCCATGAAGGCGGCATGGATCGCGGCATAATCCTCCTCGCTCGGCTGCGCGGCGCGCGCCGAAATCGGAGAAAGGGCAAAGACTTCGTCAGCCATATTAAACTCGGCAGTTTGCCATATAACGAACAACATGAACGCACGCGAATCGCAACCGACTTGATGTCCAGCCAAGCACAAATCCCCAACCCCGCACACGGCGATTCGCGGCAGTTCGCGCTGGGTCTGGCGGCGTTCTATGCCTCGCTGTTCGGCCTGGTGGGGACGCACCTGCCGTTTTTCCCGGTGTGGCTCAAGGCCATCGGGATCGACGCCGCCTGGATCGGGATCATCACGGCGCTGCCCGCGATCTCGCGCTTCACTGCGCTGCCCTTCGTCACCAGCCTTGCCGAGCGGCGGCAGGCGATTCGCCAAGCCATCACGGTCACGGCCGTTGCCACCGCAATCGGCCTGATCGTGCTCGGCACCCAGCACCAGGCGCCGGTCCTGTTCGTGATCTATGCCGCGACCTGCTGCCTGTGGACGCCGATGACCCCGCTTACAGATGCCTACGCGTTGCGCGGGGTACGGCGCTACGGCCTCAAATACGGGCCGTTGCGGCTGTGGGGCTCGGCGGCCTTCGTGGTCGGCACGCTGACCTGCGGGCTTTTGGTCGAGTGGATTGCCGCCAGGCACCTGATCTGGGTGATCGCCTCCGTCGCCGCGGTCAGCGCCCTGGTCAGTCTCGGCCTCAAGCCGCTGGAGGCGCCGAAGCCGGCCGCGCAAGGAACCCACGGCGACAGCCGCCTGCTGCGGGACGCCGGCTTTCTTGCAATCATTGCCAGCTCCGCGCTGATACAGGCCAGTCACGCCGCCTACTACACCTTCGCTTCCATTGCCTGGCAGCAGGAGGGCTTTGGCGGGCTGACCATCGCCGGCCTCTGGGTGCTCGGTGTCTTGGCGGAGATCGTGCTGTTTGCGGTCTCGCCGCGCTTCCGCCAGCCATTCTCGCTGCTGGTGGTGATCGCGGCGCTGAGCGCGGCCCTGCGCTGGCTGATCACGGCGCAGTCGCCGCCGATCGCGGTCCTGGCCGTGGTCCAGCTCGCGCATGGCCTGAGCTTTGGCCTGACCCAAGTCGGTACCATGGGCTTGATCGCCCAGCGCGTGCCCGGACATGTGCTAGCGCGCGGGCAGGGCTATCTCGTGGCCTGCACGGGGATGGCGACCAGCGCGGCCTCGATCATCTCGGGTGCGATCTATTCGCAGCTCGGGCAAGGCGTCTATTACCTGATGGCCGCGATGGCGCTTGCCGCCGCGCTCATCATGTGGCTTGCGCGGCATCGGCTCGCGCCGGCGCCCCACGACATGGCTTCGAGCGAATAGGATCAGGCTTCCGGCCACCGGCGGGCGTTCAATTCTCACCGACAGGTTTGTGAATGGGCTGGAAGTCATTTTAAAGTCTGATGATTCTGAACCGTCGGCCGACTGGCCCTGACCCATCAGGGCTGGTACATGACGGCTTCGAGAAGGCGAGGGGCGGCATGCCACCCCGCGGGAAAGCCGCGGGGCTTCGGCGCCGGAGGTGGCAGCGTGAACGGCGACCCGACACTGGAGCGGATTGCACGGGGCAGCGGGCTTGCGCTTTGCGCGACCGGTCCCTGGATTGCCCGCCATGCCGCGGTGCTGGAAGTGATCGTCACCGATGCCGAAAAGCTCGGCGGCAGCCGTCCCAACATCTTCATCGACGTCTCGCAGGTCTCGCGGCTCGATACCTTTGGCGCCTGGCTGATCGAGCGGCTGCGCCGCAGCCTGACCACGCGAGGCGGCGTCGAGGCGCAGATCGCGGGGCTGTCGGCAAACTATTCCAGCCTCGTCAACGAAGTGCGTCGCGTGAAGGATGCCCCGGCCGCCGACAGCGAGCCGGTGACCATCTCCGGCATGCTCGAAGGGGTCGGCCGCAGCGTGGCCGGGGTCGGCGGCACGTTCGTGGGCCTGATCGACATGCTCGGCGCGGTGCTCGCGGCCACAGGCCACGTCCTGATCCATCCCCGCAGCTTCCGCCTGACCTCCACCATCCATCATCTGGAGCAGGTGTGCTGGCGCGCCGTGCCGATCATCGTGCTGATCACCTTCCTGATCGGCTGCATCATCTCGCAGCAGGGCATTTTCCATTTCCGCCAGTTCGGCGCCGACATCTTCGTCGTCGACATGCTCGGCGTGCTGGTGCTGCGCGAGATCGGCGTGCTGCTGGTGGCGATCATGGTCGCCGGCCGCTCCGGCAGCGCCTACACCGCCGAACTCGGCTCGATGAAGATGCGCGAAGAGATCGACGCTCTGCGCACCATGGGCTTCGATCCGATCGAGGTCTTGATCCTGCCGCGCATGCTGGCGCTGGTGCTGGCGCTGCCGATCCTGGCCTTCCTCGGCGCCATGGCCGCGCTCTATGGCGGCGGCCTCGTCGCCTGGCTTTATGGCGGCGTCGATCCCGAGGCGTTCCTGTTGCGGCTGCGCGATGCGATCTCGATCAATCATTTCGTGGTCGGCCTCGTCAAGGCGCCGGTGATGGCGGCCACCATCGGCATCGTCGCCTGCGTCGAGGGGCTTGCGGTGGAGGGCAGCGCGGAGTCGCTCGGCCAGCACACCACCTCGTCGGTGGTGAAGGGCATTTTCTTCGTCATCGTGATGGATGGCGTATTCGCGATCTTCTTCGCCTCGATCGGGATGTGAACATGGCGCTGCAATCGGCCTCCGACGCCATCATCCGGGTTCGCGACATCACCGTGCAATTCGGCAAGACGCGCGTGCTCGACGGGCTCAATCTCGACGTCAAGCGCGGCGAGATCCTCGGCTTCGTCGGCCCTTCCGGCGCAGGCAAATCGGTACTGACACGCACCATCATCGGCCTGGTGCCGAAAATCGCGGGCCACATCGAAGTGTTCGGCGTCGACCTCGACGCCGCGGACGCCCACCAGCGGCGCGCGGTGGAACGGCGCTGGGGCATCCTGTTCCAGCAAGGCGCGTTGTTCTCCTCGCTCACGGTGCGCCAGAACATCCAGTTTCCGGTGCGCGAATATCTCGACGTCTCGCAAAAGCTGCTCGACGAGATCATGGTGGCGAAGCTCGTGATGGTGGGGTTGCGCCCCGAAGTCGCCGACCGCTTCCCGTCGGAACTGTCCGGCGGCATGATCAAGCGCGTTGCGCTGGCCCGCGCGCTGGCGCTCGATCCGGAACTGGTGTTCCTCGACGAGCCGACTTCGGGCCTCGATCCCATCGGCGCCGGCGATTTCGACGAGCTGGTGCGAACCCTGCAGCGCACTTTGGGCCTGACCGTTTTCATGGTAACCCACGACCTCGACAGCCTTTATACGGCCTGCGACCGCATCGCCGTGCTGGGAAACGGGAAGATCATTGCCGCGGGGTCGATCGCCGACATGAAGGCCTCGAAGCACCCCTGGCTGAACCAATACTTTAACGGCAAGCGCGCCCGCGCCGTGGTGGTCTAGGAGCAATCGATGGAAACACGGGCGAACTACGTCCTGATCGGCGCCTTCACGCTGGCGGTGATCGCGGCTGCGTTCGGCTTCGTGTTGTGGTTCCAGAGCCTGCACACCACCAAGCAGCGCAGCCCCTTGCGAGTCGTCTTCGAGGGCCCCGCCTCGGGCTTGCGCAACGGCGGCAGCGTCAATTTCAATGGTATTCGGATAGGGGAAGTGATCTCCGTGAAGCTCGACAACCCGCGTCGCGTTGTCGCGCTGGCGATGGTCGAGAACAAGGCCCCGATCCGCAGGGACACCATGGTGGGCCTGGAGTTCCAGGGCCTTACCGGCGTGGCGGCGATCTCGCTGAAGGGCGGCGAGGAGAGCGCGCCGCCGGTGCCGCTGGACGACGACGGCGTTCCGGTGCTGACCGCCGATCCCAACGCGCTGCAGGACGTCACCGAGGCGATCCGCGCCACCCTGCAGAACGTCAACCGTCTCGTCGCCGAGAACCAGCAGTCGGTGAAGAACTCGCTGCACAACCTCGAAACCTTCACCGGCGCGCTGGCGCGCAACTCCGAGAAGATCGACAACGTGATGGCGCGCGTCGACGGCGTGATGGGCAAGGCCGACAGCCTGATGCTGGGGCTGAACTCGATCGGCGGCGGGGCCACCGGCGGCGAACTCGCGGCGATGGTAAAGGCGATCAAGGATCTCGCCGAGGATTTTGACAAGCGCTCCGGCGCGTTGATGGCCGACGGCCGCCGTACGCTCGGCGACATCAGCCGCGCCGTGAACAATTTCGATCGCAATCCGAGCCGTGTCATTTTCGGCGGCGGCAATTCCGCGCCGGCCGCCGAGCAACCGCCGCCGCCGCGGGCCGCTCCTGCCGCGGCCGCCGCGCAGCCACCGCGGCGTGCGCAATAGCCGAAAGCAGCGGCCATGTTGCTGTCTCGCCGGCACTGACGGGCACAGGCAAGCGCTCTCGTTCTCACGGCGAGATTTCACCTGAGCTCGGTCATTTCGTTGTCCCTCTTCCGGGAAGAGGGCGCAGGGAAAGCCGGGCGCCGACTGCGCCCGTAGCCTCGTATGCAGTGAAAGAAAGCATACGAGCATGGTCACCACAGGTTCAGCCGACGACACCGGCTTTCCCCGCGCGATGGCTTTACGGCTTATACGTGATCTCCCCGGGGAAGCGGCCTTTCTTGCCCCCGTTGCCGGCAGGATGGTCTCTGCCGGCGTAGCGCCAGGGTCGCGGCGCCAGGACCACACGATTTCACCGTCCGCCGCAGCGTTTTCGTCTGGCATGAAGACAACGCCTGACGCCGCCACGGCCATCGCAACCCGCACCACGTCCCGTGACGATCGCGAAACGTCCCTCGGGTGGCGCGGGCTGGCTGATAGATACCGTAAATCAGAATTCCGGTAAAGCGAAATATTTACGACGCGGGGCTTGACAGCATTCGAACTGATTTGCGCGGCGGCGCTGAGCTTGCACCCGCGCGCGGAAGCCTGGGCGCACCTTCTCCTGGGTTATGGCGGCAGGCGGGTTCCCGACCGCGGAACACAGCAGTGGCGGAACGTTGCACGGCCTCGGCGGTTGCTCCTGCTCATCTCAACATGGAGAGCCGCAATGGACTGGAACCGCGTCGAAGGAAACTGGAAACAGGTCAAGGGCAAGGTGAAGGAGCAGTGGGGCAAGCTGACCGATGACGATCTCGACGTCATCGACGGCAAGCAGGAACAGCTCGAAGGCCGCCTGCAGCAGCGCTACGGTTACGCCAAGGACCAGGCACAGAAGGAAGTGAATGCCTGGTTCGATCGCCAGAAATGGTGATCGAGAGAAGAAAGCGAGAAGCCCCGGTTCGCCGGGGCTTTTTCTTGGGCGCGCCATCGACCGAATTCCGCCCGCTCCAATTGTTTGCGGAGTTAGGAACCAGTGCAGCGGGTTGTTGTTGTACCGCCACCAACATCAGGGGAGTACGACTATGGCTGCCGACAAGGATCTCAATGAACTTTTTCTCGATACACTGAAGGACATCTACTACGCGGAAAAGCACATCCTGAAGGCTTTGCCGAAGATGGCCAAGGCCGCGAATTCCGACCAGCTTCGAGCCGCCTTCGAGAAGCACCACGATGAGACGGAAGGCCAGGTCGAGCGGCTGGAGCAGATTTTCGACCTGCTCGGCAAGCCCGCCCGTGGCAAGAAGTGCGACGCCATCGAGGGCATTCTCGATGAAGGCAAGGAGATCATGGAGGAGTATGCCGACACGTCGGCGCTCGACGCCGGACTCCTCGCCGCTGCCCAGGCGGTCGAACATTACGAGATCTCCCGCTACGGCACGCTGAAGGCCTGGGCCGCCAAGCTGAACTTGCCGGAGGCGGTCAAGCTGCTCGACCAGACGCTCGCGGAGGAAAAGAAGACCGACGAGAGCTTGAGCAAGCTTGCGGAGAAGGCCGTCAATTACGAGGCCGCGGCCTGATACGTCAGACCTTGCTGATCTTGCCCCGGTTGCTTGTCGCAGCCGGGGCTTTTTATTGCTGCGGCTACCCCGGCGAGGCCGGTTCAGGTTCCAGATAGCGGCAAAACCGCCCCTATTAATATTACCCCTTTACCCAAAATTAAGGATAGGTTTGCGGGCCCGAACGCTACGGCCTAGCCTGCGACAAATGTTCGTTGTGTCAATGAGTTGGTGCGTATCATGACGTTCAAGACGGTTGCGATGATCGCCTCCCTGGGCGCTATTGCCTTGGCATTTTCGCCGGGCGAGAGTTTTGCAAGGGGAGGCCGGGGCGGTCCGGCCGCCGTGCCCTTCGTGAGTCCGGGCGTGCCGATCGGAGCGCGGCCGTTCTCGCCGCATCTCCATCGCGGCTTTGCCGGCGGGTTCTGGCCGGCAGGTGGCTACTATTACGGCGGCGTTCCCTATGGCGAACCGCTGACGGGATCGTCGCTGCCGATGTCGACCGACGTCAACTACACCTACACCTACAAGCAGGACGTGCCCTGGGACTGGGCGCACCGCTATCCGCCGATGGTCGTTCCGTCCGACCGGCCCTATGTGCCCGGCTGTTCGTCCGAGCCGGTCACGGTGCCTGGACGCAGCGGCGATCAGACGGTGAATGTGATCAGGTGCTACTGATCGCGCACGCAGCGCGCCGGGTGGGTCTTGCTTTCGCCCGCGAAGTCTTGACGTTCGCGCCTCACTCCAGGAATCGCAGCCTGCTGCCCGAGATCGAGCTGCCATTCGACAGCATCGCGAAGTAGATCTCGGCGATCCGGCCGGCGCCGTCGGCCTTGCGGCCCTGGCTCTTCGCCAGCGGCTCCCGCATCGCGCGCAAGCCGTCGAGCAGGCGGCGCGGCAGTGACTTGAAGTCCTCCAACTCGGCAGATTTCGTTCCGGCTTTCGCCTCGGCGAAGCGGTCGAACGTTTCCACCGCCGCGGCGTATCCCTTCAGGGCGGCGTCGAACCTGTTGATGTCGACTGCCGGGGTTGCCGGCGGCTTTACGCCGGCGATGATCTCGTCCAGCTTTTCGCCGGGCGTGTTGGGGCCGATTGCCATCATTTTCTGATCGATCTCATCGGAAGACATGACGACGGGCCGGGCCCGCGGAAAGACGTCCACCATCACGTTGGCGGCATGCATGACCTGCGCGACCTGCCAGGCCAGCGAGCGCCCCTCGCGCGCCTCGATCGCGGCAAGCTCCTGCTGTTCGGCTTCGCGGATGAAAGGGCGCAATTCCTTCATCATCGCGTCGCGCTGGGTCAGGAAAGCATTGGCGAGCGGCACCATGCGCGCATGCAGGGCCTTGCCCCCGGCGGCATTGTCGGTCCGATATTTTCGCTGCTCGTAGTAGTCGTTCGCCTGGTTCATGACCGGCGCCAAGGCCTCATAGGCATCGAGATAGCGCGGGATAGTCGCATCGAGCGCCGGCGCGCTCGGCTTTCGTGCCGCGGCCGCACGCGCCTCCTTGAGAAGGCCGGCCAGGTCATGAAGCTCGTACATGCCATAGGAGATGTAGCGCTCCTTGCCGGTCGGTCCGGTTTTCATGTTCACCCAGCTCGCATAGCGCTCCCAGGAATCGACGGCGCGCTCGGTGCCCTTGGCGACCTCGATATAGAGGTTGGCCTTTTCGACGGCGGCAGGGAGCCCCTGCGCCGCGGCACTGCCGATCGGCAGCATCGGCCCGATCGTTGCGGCGCCCAGAGCCAGGAAACCGGCGATGCTGCCCAATCCTTGCCGAGAGAGTGATGCCCGCATTCCGCGCCTCCCGCTTGACGATGCCGCGCTGCCTTCTTGGTGTCCGCAGGCGAGCCGAGGTTCATCCAAACAAAAACGGAGGCCGCAAGGCCTCCGTTTGCCGTGAACTTCGTTTGGCCGGCGCCGGCTATCCCAGCCGGCCCGCGGCATGGGCGAGCAGGGTGTAGACCAGGCCCGTCTCCGAGGTGAGGTGGGCGCGCAGTTGCTGCGGGCCGCGCTCGTCGCGGGCAACCTCGTCGAGCAGCCGCTCGAACTCGGCGATGTAGCGGTCGACGGTCTGCTTGAAGCCGCGGTCGGCGCGATACTTGCGCGCGACCTCGTCGAACGCCTTCTGGCCGGCCGGCGTGTACAGCCGCTTCGAAAACGCCTTGCTCTCGCCGCGCTGGTAGCGGTCCCACATCTCGGCGGCGAGGTTGCGGTCCATCAGCCGGCCGATGTCGAGCGACAGCGACTCCAGCGGATTGGCCGGTGCCTGCGCACGGCCGCGCTGCGGCGGCTGCTGGGCATTGCCATCGGTACGGCTCAGGAGATCCGAGAGCCAGCCGTCGCGATTGCCGTCGGGGTTGACGGGCGCCACGGGCGATACGGGCGGCGCCTCGGTGCGGCGCGCGGTCTGCTGCATGCCGAGATCCGGCGGGGGCAGGGTGGAGGCGCTGCCGCGGCCTCCACCGCCACCGGCGACGGCGGCGGCAGCAGCCATCACCGGCTCTTCCTGGCGCACGCTGGCGCGGCCGGTCGTCACCACGTCAAGACCGCGCCCGTGATGGGCGACGATGCGGTTGAGCTCGGCGAGCGCCTCGATCTGGTCGACGATCACCTTGCGCATCTGCGCGGTGCTCTCGGCGGCCTCCTGCGGCATTTCCAGCACGCCGCGGCGCAGCTCGTTGCGGGTCGCTTCCAGCTCGTTGTGCATCTCGGCGGCCATCTGCTTCATCGCAGCCACCATCGTCGAGAATTTCTCGGTCGACTCCTTGAACATGGCGTCGGTCTCATGCGTGCTCTGCTGGTAGAGCTCGTTCATGGCATCGAGCGTCTGCTGCCGCTCGTTCTCGGCGGCGACGCGCACCGCCTCGAACTGGCGGCTGATCGCGGCCGAACCGGCGCCGGCGGTCTCCGCCACCACGCGCGCGATGTCGCGGGCGCGTTCTTCGGCAGCGGCAAGCGATTCATCGAGCAGGCTGGTGAAGCGCGAAAGCCGCTGGTCGAGATCGGCTGTACGCAGGTCGATGGTGGTGACCAGCGATTCCAGCGTCGACTTGCGCTCGGCGACCGAGTTCGAGGTCGAGCGGTTGGCCTGCTCGACGACGGCTGCGGCCTCGACGAGGGCCTTGCCGTGCGAGTCGAACTGGCTCGACAGCGAATTGAGGTCGAGCAGCGCCTTGGCGGTCTTGTCGTTGAACACCGAGAGCTGGTCTTCCAGGGCCTGCGTCGCCACGCCGTTGCGGCTGGTGACGTCGTTCATCGCGGAGACGAAGTCGGCCACGCGGGTGACCAGCGCACGCTCCAGCGAGTTGAGGTTGTCCTGGGCGCCGGTGAGCACCTCCTGCAGCAGGATGTTGCCTTCGCGCAGCCGCTCGAACAGCGCCACCGTGTCGGTGCGCAGGATCTTGCTGGTCTCCTGCATCTCGGTGACGGCCGTGACCGAAACCTGCCGCGACTGCTCGATGGCCGCGCGCGAGGCCTGTTCCAGCTCCTTCAGCGACTTGCCGACCGCGCCGGTGGCGAGTTCGCCGGCCGAGGTGATCGAGCGTGAAACGTCGGAGCCGTGGGCGCTCATCGACTGGGCGAACGCCTGGCCGCGCGTCTCGATCGCCTTGAGCGAATCCGCGGTGACGCGGTCGATTTCGTTCGAGAGCTGGTGGGTCCTGGCGGTGAGCGCCTCAACCAGCTGGCCGCGGCGGCCGTCGATCATCTGCGACAGGCGGTCGGTGGTCTGGCTCACATAGGTGACGATCTCGTCGGTCTTGCCGGTCATGGTCGAGCCGAAACCGGTGGAGGCGGCCAGCACGGAGCGCTCGACGTCGGCGGAGGCCGACTTGATCTTGGTCGTGACCTCGTTCGAGGCCGAAACCAGTGCGCTCTGCGCGTTGGTGGCGCTGGTCTGGATCGCGTTGTGCGCGGTGTTCGCCGCGCTCTGGATGGTGTCTGCGGTATTGGCGGCGACGTTGGCCAGCGATCGCTCGATTTCCGCCGAGATCGAGCGGATGTTGCTGGCGTGCTCGGTCGATGCCGACGAGAACAGGCCCTGCGCCTCGCGCGCATTGCCGAGGATGCTGGCCGCGGTGTCGGCGCCGACTGCGGTCAGCGTGCGCTCGACGTCGGCGGCCAGCGACCTGACCTGCCTGGCGGTTTCCGCGGAGACGTTGACCAGCGCGTTCTGCGCCTCGCGGGCGCCTGCCGTGACCGATTCCGCGGTCGCAGCACCTGCCATCGACAGCGTGCGCTGCACGTCGGCGGCGAGCGACTTGACCTGGTTCGTAGCGTCGGCGGAAGCGTTGACCAACGTGCTCTGCGCCTCGCGGGCGCCGGCCAGCACGGAGGCGGCGGTGGCGCTGCCGGCGGCCGAGAGCGTGCGCTCGACGTCGGCGGCGAGCGTTTTGATCTGGCCGGCGGCTTCCGAGGAAGCCGAGACCAGCGTGGTCTGCGCCTCGCGGGCGGAGGTGAGGATGGAGCTGGCGGCCCCGGCGCCGACCGCGGTCAGCGCGGACTCGACATCCGAGGAGGTCAGCTTGAGCTGGGCGCCGACGTCGGCGGAGACGGAGAGCAGCGCCTGCTGGGCGGTGCGCGCGCCGGTCTGGATGGTTTCGGAGGTGTTGACCACGAGGTTGGTGAGCGCGCGCTCGGCGTCCTCGACATGCGACTTGATGCCGGAGGACAGCATCTCGGCGCGCGACATCAGGTCGTCGCTGGCCTGACGGCCGGAGCTTTCGATGCGGCCGGCGACCGCCTCGACGCGCGAGCCGAGCAGGTCCTCGAACTGCGCGACGCGGGTGTCGATATCGGACGCGATGAGGCCGACGCGGCTCTCGAGGCCCTGGTTGATTTCCTGGAAGCGTGCCGAGATGGTGTCGGCGAGATGCGCGCTGCGGCCGTTGATGGTGTCGGTGACCGCGACAATACGCTGATCGACCGCCTGCACCGCCTGCTGCGTGCCTTCGGTGAGCGAGGAGGTGAGGTGGGACAGGCGCGAGTCGATCGAGTGGATGGTCTGCGCCGCGCCGTCGGTCAGCGTGGTGGCAAGCGCGGCCAGCCGCGTGTCGATGGTCTCGGTCACGGATTTCGCGCGGGTGTCGAAATTCACTTCCAGCGACTTGAGGCGGTTGTCGATGGATTCGTCGAACGACTTGATCTTGCCGTCGAGCGAGGTGTCGAGGTTGGCGACGCGGGTGCCGAGCGTGGTCTCGAACTGCAGGAGGCGCTGATCCAGCGAAGCGGTGATCTGGCCGCCGTTCGAGGTGAGGCGGGTGTCGAAATTGTCGACATAGCTCTTCAGGTTGTCGGAGATCTCCGCCGTGCGCTGGCCCAGGCGCTCGACGATGTCGCCGCCGAAGGTCTTCACCGTGCGGTCGAACTCGGAAATGTGGCGGGTGATCAGCGCGCCGAGCGTGCCGCTGTCGCGGGCGAATTTTTCGGCGAGCTCGGAGCCCTGGTTCCTCACGAGGTCGTCGAACGCGCTCATCTGCAGCGACAGGCTGTCATGCGCGGTCTCGGTCTGGCTCACCACCTTGGCGACCAGCGAGTTGACGGTGACGTCGAGCGCGTCGCTCGCCTTGTCGCCGGAGGTGAGGATGCGGGTGGCAAGGTTGTTGCCGGCCTCGTCGATCTTGTTGACGAGGTCGCCCGAGCGCAGCTCGAGCTCGAGCAGCAGCGAGTCGGAGGAGTTCTTCAGGGAATCGTGCACCTGCTCGGTGCGGTCCGAGATGCCGTCGACGATGGTCGCCGAGCGCTGCTCGAAATCGGCGGTGATGCGGTCGATGCGCTCGTTCAGCATCTCGTGGATGCGATCGGAAAGATCGACAAACTCGTCGTGGACGTGGCCGGTCTTGAAGTTGAGGCTGGCGGTCAATCGCTCGGAAGCGTCGAGCACGGCGCGGGTCGTCTCGGCCGACGCTTCCTCGAGGCGGTCCAGCAGGTCGCCGCCGCGCTCGCCGAGCGCCAGGATCATGTTGTCGCCGGCGTGCGAAAGCGCGCCGGTAATGTGGGCGCCGCGTTCTTCCAGGGCGCCGGTGATGCTCTTGGCGACTTCATCGACGCGCGAGGCGATGGCGTCCGAGATCAGCGCGATGTCGTGGCGCAGGTCGATCTGCACGCCGGAAATGGCGCTGCGCACCTGCTCGGCCTGGCCGACCAGGTTGTCGCGCTGATGGGCGATGTCCTGCAGCAGCGCGCGGATGCGCACCTCGTTGTCGGAATAGGCGCGCTCGAGGGCTGCGACTTCGTTGGCGACCAGGGTCTCGAGTTCGCCCGCACGCGCAATCGCGCGCTCGATGCCGTCGCCCATGGCGGCGACTTCGCGGCGGATCGCCTGGCCCACGGTGACCATGGAATCGCTGGCGGCGCCCTCAGGCTCCGAGAAGCGGATCGCGACCTGCGCCATCGCCTGCGCGATCATGCGCATTTCCTGGCCGCGCCAGGCAAGGCTCGCAAGGAAATAGAACAGCAGCACCGGCGCGAAGAACAGCGTTGCGAGGCCGCCGATCACCAGCGCGCCGCCGCTCTGGCCGATCGCGGCCTGCAGCGAGCCGAGCGATGTCGCGGTGAGCAGCGCGCAGCCGGCAAGCCAGACGCCCGCAAACACCGTGGCAAGCGTATAGACGCTGCGGGCAGGGCGGCCCTTCTGCAGCGACTGCAGGAGCTGACCGATGGTCTCGCGGTCGTCATTGGCGGCGCGGCGCGGCGCGCGCGACTCCTGGCGGGATTCCTGGCGTGGTTCCTGAATCGGCTCGAACACCGACCGATCGGCTGCGCCGCCGCGGGGCTCGAACGCCGGCTCGGAATAGGACGGCGCGGCGGAAGGCATCACCGGCGGAGGCTGGGGCATGTCCAGATCGACCGGCGGTTTGCGGCTCGGATCCGGATTGGGCTCGCTGATGTTGAGGGCCTCCTGAATGGCAGAAAGCGCGACTTCGGTTGGGTCTTTCGCTTTTTTCGTGTTCGCCATGATCAGCCCTGAGCCCTCTTACAATACGCATTCGGTGCGCCTGCAGTCGTCCCCGCGCGGGGCGCCACCGAAAACATGCCCGTCGAGCGGCGCAAAGCCGCGCAACAGCGCGCACTTTCCCGCTTCATCCGCCAAACATCCTATTGGTTGAGCGATGCGAATGAAATGGTCGCGATTAAGACAATCTTAATCATCGTTAACAGGTTTGCGCCGTAAGATATTAATAGTCCTCAGAATTCTTGAGGGAACCCGCCGGAATGGGGCGGCTGTCCGGCCAAAACAGGGCGAATTTGCGGCAAGTTTCGCCAAAACGTTCCGTTAACCAATTCCGTGATTGGCTGGCGACTTGCGCCCGCAGCCAAGCCCAAGCTGCGGTCGAAGTAGGTCAATCATGCCGCTTCATCTGGAACGGATCGACTGGATGCCTTCGCCGCCGCTCGCACCCGATGACGGGCCGATCGACTTTGCGCATCTTGCGCGCATGACGCTGGGCGATCCGGCGCTCGAATGCGAGGTGCTGACGATGTTCTCGGCGCAATCGACCCGGATGCTGGACCAGCTCGCGGGCCTGCCGTCGGACGCGGGCCGCCTGACACATACGCTTAAAGGTTCGGCGCGGGCGATCGGTGCGTTTGCCGTGGCGGATGCCGCAGCGCGGCTCGAGACGGCGCTCGGAGAAGCCGGCGAGGCCGAGGCGGCGCTGGAAGGGCTCAAGGACGCCGTCGCGGAAGCGCAGGGCGCCATCGAAGCATTTCTCGGCCGCAGCCGATAAACACAAGCTCTCCTAAAACGCCGGGTTTGCCCTGCCGCCAAGCGGCTGGCCTTGCCTGATTTGACCCGTTATAGGACTGCCGGACCCCTTCGATCCGCACATTCCGTCAGCGCGAGAAACCATGGCCAAAATCCACTATGTCGACCACACCGGCGTAACCCGGACCGTTGAAGTTGAGAACGGCGCGACCGTGATGGAGGGCGCGATCCGCAACGCCATTCCGGGCATCGAGGCCGAGTGTGGCGGCGCCTGCGCCTGCGCGACCTGCCACGTCTATGTCGACGAGGCCTGGCGCGAGAAGACCGGCGCGCCTTCGCCGATGGAAGAGGACATGCTCGACTTCGGCTTCGACGTGCGGCCGAATTCGCGCCTGTCCTGCCAGATCAAGGTGACGGACGAACTCGACGGCCTCGTCGTCACTACGCCGGAACGGCAGGCTTGAGCCGCTCCCGCGCTTGATGGCGCATTTGACCTAGCGCGCGGCGCCGGTCTGGCCCGGCAGCTCATCGTCGACCGCATAGACGATGCAGTCCGCCGCATATTTGCTGCAGACCTCGAGCGCCATCGCCTGCGCGTCAGCTGCCGATCGTTGCCCTGATCGCGAGCCCCACGCCCCCCGCGGCGACACGGCAAATGCCTTGTGAGGTCCGGCGGCGAGGTAGTCGGCAAATCCCGCGCGCCCTTTGTCGCGGAGCTGCGGCGGAGGCGGCAACGCCGCCAGCCTTGGCGACGGCAGCGGTTCGCGCCGGCCCAGATTCTGCGAGCGCAGGAATTCGTCGACCAGCGGAGTCCAGACCGCAATTCCGCGCGAAAACAGATGGTGTCCGTCGTCGCCGAACGCAGGCAGGCTGGTCAATTGCGCGCGGCCGCCGGCAGCGGTGAAGGCTTCGTGCATCCGTCGCGCGAGATCGGGCCCGAAATAGCTGTCGTTGGCGGCGTAGATCCACAGCATCGGCACCCGCGCTTGGGCGCCAAGTGTCCTGTAGGCGGCGACCAGCGCATTTTCGCTGTCTGCGGCACGGATGTCTTCGCCGCCGGGCTTTCGCCAGCGGCGGCCACCGGCGAAATTGATCACCGCGGCGAGCCCGGGCGGCGCATCGGCGGCCAGCGCGACACTGGCCAGTCCTCCGGCTGACGTGCCGACCGCGATCATGCCTTGCGTGGTGACGTCACTGCGGCCCTTCATCGCTGCGATCGCCGCGCGCAGATCGGCCGAGGTCGCCTGGAAGGAATTTGCATAAAGGTTCGGATTGCAGCAGGTCGATTCGGCATAGCTACCGCCTGAATCGCCGTAACCCCGCCGCATCACGATCAGTGCCGCGAAACCGCGCCGGGCGAGCTCGACGGCTTGTCGATATATCCCGAAGGGCGACATCTTCGGCCGCTCCAGCGGATCGGGCGGCGAGCCGTGGCTGATCAGCGCCAGGGGCCAGGGGCCGCCGGCCGCGGGCCTGACCAACATCGCCTCGAGGCCGCGGGGGCTGGCGGCGTCCATCGGGACGCGCAACTCTTCGCGTGTGTAGTCCTGCGCGGCGGCGGGCCGCGTGGCGGCAAGGGCGAGAGCGACGATGATCCACGCCGCGCGTTTCATTGCCCGCTATATCCGCTCCGCAGCCAGCGCTGGAAATTCGCCCTGATTGCGTCGGTGAGGGCTATGGGCTTGCGCGTCACCTGATCGACGAGCACGTTGACCGCACGCGCCGAGGCCACGCATCTGCCTTCGGAAAAGACCACCTGATCGAAGCTCACCGAAGTGCGCCCTATCTTGGCGACGCCGAGCCCCAGCTCGATCGTGCCGGGCCAATGCAGTTCGGCGCGGAAGGTGATGTCCAAACGTACCATGACCCAGCCAAAACCCTCGGGCTGCAACCCGTTGGCGCTGTCTTTCATCAGCGTGACGCGGCTGGTCTCGAAGTAGCTGGCATAGCTCGCGTTGTTGACGTGCTGGTTGATGTCGAGGTCGGCAAAGCGGACATTGTCGGACAGCCGGTAGGGAAAATCCTCCAGCAGCGGCTCGGCATCGGCACGGATGGGGGCGTTCACGGGCTCAACTTCTCCAAAAATCTCAGCTTCCATACAGCCCAGATGTTGAGCCGCCGCAAGGGGTTGCATTGCAGGGCTCATATTATCGCTTTCCTGTTCCCTCAGCCTTGGCTAGGAAGGCACCGCCCCTCGGCGCCGCCCGGCGCGTCCCAACCGAAGTTCAACCGAAAAAGTAACGACATGAGCGAAGTGATCAAAACCGATGTGCTGATTGTTGGCGCAGGTCCCTGCGGACTGTTCGCCGTGTTCGAACTCGGCCTCCTGGACATGAAGGCGCATCTGGTCGACATCCTCGACAAGATCGGCGGGCAGTGCGCCGAGCTCTATCCGGAAAAGCCGATCTACGACATTCCCGGCATTCCGATGGTCACCGGCCACGGGCTCACCGAGGCACTGATGGAACAGGTCAAGCCGTTCGGTCCGACCTTCCATCTCAACGAAATGGTGGAGACGATCGAGAAGATCGGCGATCCGCTGTTTCGGGTGAAGACCGATGCCGGCAAGGAGTTCGAGGCCAAGGTCGTCGTGATCTCCGCGGGCGGCGGCTCATTCCAGCCGAAGCGGCCGCCGGTGCCGGGCATCGAGGCCTATGAAGGCACCTCGGTATTCTACGCCGTGCGAAAGATGGAGCAGTTCCGCGGCAAGAACGTGTTGATCGTCGGCGGCGGAGACTCCGCGCTCGACTGGACGCTCAACCTGCACCCGGTGGCGAAGCGCATCACGCTCCTGCATCGCCGCGACGATTTCCGCGCCGCGCCCCACAGCGTCGAGCAGATGCGCGCGCTGGTCTCGAGCGGCAAGATGGATCTGAAGATCGGCCAGGTCACCGGCCTCGAAGGCGCGAGCGGCCAGCTTGCCGGCGCGCATGTGAAGGGCAACGACAATGCGATGAGCAAGGTCGATTGCGACACGATGCTGCCGTTCTTCGGCCTCACCATGAAGCTCGGCCCGGTCGCGAACTGGGGCGTTGCGCTCGACAACAACCTCATTCCCGTCGACACCGCGGCGTTCGAGACCAACATTCCCGGCATCTTCGCCATCGGCGACATCAACACCTATCCGGGCAAGCTGAAGCTGATCCTCTCCGGCTTCCACGAAGGCGCGCTGATGGCGCAGAAGGCGCACCGCTACGTCTATCCGGACAAGCGGCTGGTGTTCCAGTACACGACCTCGTCCTCGAGCCTGCAGAAGAAGCTCGGAGTCAACTGATTGAAGCAGGAATTTGGCGGCGAACCGCGCGGGAACGTGACTTGGCCCGCGGCCCGCGCACTGGAACCGTTCGCCGATTAGCCGTAGTCTGCGGCCATTAAATTTGTCGATTGATCAAGGTGATGACGATGCGGAATGCGCGGTCTCTGCTGTTCTCGATCACGACCGGCCTGGCGGTGACGCTGGCCGCGACTTCTGCCGCCTGCGCGGCCGAGCCGTCGGCGGCGGGCCTGTGGCAGAAGGTCGAAAAGGGCAAGACCGTTGGCATGTTTCTCGTGCTCGACCGCAATGGCATCTTCGAAGGCGTGATCGCCAAGATGTTTCCCGAGCCGGGCGATCCGCCCAATCCGACCTGCGCGAAGTGCACCGACGATCGCAAGGACATGCCGTGGCTCGGCATCCCCTTCATCCGCGACATGAAGCGCAACGGCCTCGCTTACGAAGGCGGCAACGTTCTCGATCCGCGCGACGGCAACGTCTACAAGGCCAAGATGACGCTCAGTCCCGACGGGCAGACGCTGACCATGCGCGGCTTCGTCGGCATCTCGCTGTTCGGCATGGATGAGGTGTGGACGCGTTTGCCCGACAAGGAGATGGCCAATCTCGATCCCGAGATCATCCAGAAATATCTTCCCGCGCAGGCGGCGGCGTTGAAGCCGCCTCCGGCCAAGAAAGGCGCGGCACCACCCGGTGGCGCCATGGCACCCGCCCGCCCGCCCGCAGGCGCGATGGCGCCGCAACGGTGACGCTGCTGCGTCGCGCCGCTGCCTGACCGCATCATGTCCGACGTCTTCACCGCGATCAACGAACTGAGGCCCGCTATCCGCGCGCGTGCCGACGAGATCGAGAAGGCGCGACGGCTGCCGGCTGACCTGGCGCGATCGCTGGCGCGCGCCGGCGCGTTCCACATGCTGGTGCCGCGCGAGGTCGGCGGACTGGAATTGCCACCCGCCGTCGCACTGCGCGCCATTGAATCGGCCGGCGCGGCCGACGCCTCGGTCGGCTGGTGCGTGATGATCGGCGCCACCACCGGCTTGAACGCGGCCTATCTGCCCGTCGATACCGCGCGCGAAATTTTTGCATCGCCCGACGTCATCACAGGCGGCGTGTTCGCACCGATGGGCAGGGCGGTGCGCGACGGCGACGACTATGTGCTCGATGGCCGCTGGCAGTGGGCCTCCGGGTCGGCGAATTGCGACTGGCTCCTGGCCGGCGCCATCGTGTTCGAGAACGGCGCGCCGCGAAAGCTGGCTGACGGCACGGTCGACGACCGGAAGTTCATCTTCCCGGCATCGCAAGCGACGCTCGGCGACACCTGGCATGTGACGGGGCTGTGCGGCACCGGTTCCGGCGAAATGGCTGTCGCCAATGTCCGCGTTCCGGCGAGGCGTACGACGTCCTATCTGGAGAGCCGGCCGGCGGCTGCGGGCGCGCTCTATGCTTTCCCCGTGTTCGGGCTGCTTGCGCTCGGCATCGCCGCGGTCGCGCTCGGCAATGCGCGTTCGGCGATCGACGACCTGGTGGAACTTGCCGGCGGCAAGCAGCCGCAGGGCTCGCGGCGGACGCTCGCTGAGCGCGGCGCGGCGCAAACGGCGCTTGCCACGGCCGAGGCCGATTGGCGCTCGGCGCGCGCCTTCTTCTATGAGACCGTCGAGGCGGCGTGGATGGTGGCGCAGGGCACGGGACAGGTTGACGTGCGGCAGCGCGCGCTGCTCCGCCTCGCCGCCACCAACGCCACGCGCAAATCGGCGGACGTCACGCGCGCGATGTACGACCTCGCCGGCGGCTCGTCGGTGTTTCTGTCATCGCCGCTGCAGCGCCGCTTCCGCGACGCCCATGTCGCCACCCAGCATCTGATGGTCTCGCCGCCGACCTATGAACTCGCCGGCCGCGTGCTGATGGGATTGCCGATCGATCCGGCGACGCCGTTGTAGCGTCTTCACCGCCCCTCGGCCGGCGCGGCAGGTTGCGAGATGACCTCGCCCGCGCCGGCATTGAGCTGCAGCACGGCGGCCGCGGCAGGCGTGGCGGCATCCGCCATTGCCGCGTGGCCCTCGGCGCTCGGATGCACGGCGCCGCCATAGACCGCCGACAGCACGCCCCAGGTGGCGTCGTGGATGTCAGCGGGCTGCATGTTCGGTGGCAGTCCCTGCGGATAGGTCATCGCGGCGAAGTAGCTGTCATTGGCGTCGCGGACCCAGCGGGCGCGTGGAAGATAGGCGCGGTATTCGCCGGGGCTGCGGCCGCACACCATCGGCTGGCCGGCGGCGGTGATGAGATCGTTGTTGAAGCTCTCGCCATTGGAGGCAAAGCAGTCGCGGTCGAACTCGGGGTCGGTCTGCGCACGCATGCAGAAGCCGTGGCCGGCGAATGCGACCTGGTGCGAGTCGACGAAGGTCATGCGGTCGGCTTGCGGGTCGCGGCAGAGGATCCCCCCCTGGCAGGTTGTGATGTTCTTGAGTTGCGGCAGGAACTCGTTCTCGACAAAAGCCGACACCGTGGCGAGCCGCCGCGGCTCGGCATTGAAGGACGGATGAATTTCGAAGCCTGCGCGTCCGCCGGGGCAGGGCACCCCGCCGGCGGCGAGCGTCGGATTGGCGTAGGACGTGAAGATCACGCGCGCGAGATCGCCGACCAGCGGCCGCAACGCCTCGCGCAGTTTGGCAAAGCCTTGCGGCAGATCGCGCGTCAGCACGCTGCGGGACTCCTCGACCGTCGCCATCACGCCGCTGCGCCTGAACAGCGCGCGTTCGGTCGGATAGTCGACGATGACGTCGGCGACGAGACCGGAGAAATAGATGTCGTTGGCGCCGACCGACAGCAGCACGAGGTCGAGCGCGCGCTCGGGCTGGCGCCGCTTGGCGGCCGCCACCGCCTCTCGCAACTCGGCAATCTGGCTGTTGACCGTGCCTGAGCAGATATTGTTCGATTTGGACGGCGGGCATTCGCGAAAGCGCTGTGTGCCGAACAGGCCGTCGGCGATCGTGGCGCCGGTGCAGGCGAGCGGCAAATAGGTCACCGCGATGTGCGGATATTGCACAGCGAGTTGCAGCGCCGTGCGGGTCTGGTAGCTGTATAG
Organism: Bradyrhizobium sp.; assembly: GCA_046349015.1. GTDB lineage: Bacteria > Pseudomonadota > Alphaproteobacteria > Rhizobiales > Xanthobacteraceae > Bradyrhizobium. Next base: position 152,588 of record JAXMDE010000005.1, read on the forward strand.
CGAGCGATGGCAGGCCGGGTTGAACCAGTGGGCGCTCTGGCGTTGCCATACCTGGAGCAATTCCGGCGCCTCGCAGGCGCGGCCGCCTTTGTAGCCGGCGCGGCTCGGCCGGTAGAACTGCGCCGTTGCCGATGAGAGATAGTAACGAAAGCAAAAACCTTCGTCGGCGAGCGCGACCGGCCGATCCGGATTGCCTTCGCCGGAGGCGATGCTGTCCCCGAGGCCTGCGATGAAAATGTCGCGTACGGCGATCCCGGTGGCGATGCGCTGGGTGCCCTCGGCGCTGGCGACGTCGGCGGTGACGCTGGTGGTGCGGCCATAGCGCACGCGCATGTTCACCGGTTCCGCGCAGTCGAAAGTCGAGATGGTCGGCCCGTCGCCATCGTCGACGGTCCAGGCGCAGGTGGCGCCGACCGGCACCTCGCCCGCGAGACGGATCGTGACGGGATGATCGACCGGCGTGAGATAGCTTTCCTTCATATTGTCGCGGGTGCAGGGTTCGCTGACGCGGCCGTTCGCGTCGATGCAAAGGCGGCCGACGGTGTTGCGCGCCCAGCCGCGACCGTCGCTCTGCTCGGCCAGAACCTGCTCGGCGGCCAGCACGGAGCGGCCGCGGCCGGCATCGACCTGCAGGAGGAAATCGCGTTCCTCACGGAACAGGCGGAAGCGGTTGCGGACTTCCCAGGTAATCTGCAGCGAGCCTGTCTGCGCCTCGGCCCGCGAGGCCGGCAGCACGACGGACAGGTTCATGAACAGCGCGACAAGGGCGAGCAAGCGGAAGACAATTCTGGCCATGGCGCCTTGAACGTTAGCGGTAAGGCAGAAATAAGAGAACTGCCTGAGCAGCATAGTCCAGAAACGCGAAAGGCCGATAACGTCGCTGTTACTTCCGACCCCTGATTTCCTGACGCCCCTGGACCGGCTGCCGCACCGCGGTTGCGGTGGCAGCCGTGCAGCCTCCATTGAGCCGCCTGCGCTCCTGCCATGGCAGCAATACGCTGAGCCAGAGCTCGCGGGTGCCCATGATGGAGATCGAGATGCAGAAGGGGATGAGGAAATAGAGGATGCGGAACACCACCAGCGTTGCCAGCAGCTGTTCCTTGCCGAATTGCGGCAGCGCCACCAGCATCGCGGCGTCAAACACGCCGATGCTGCCGGGCGCGTGGCTGGCAAAGCCGAGCAGGGTGGCCATGATGAACACCACCGCCAGCGACACGAAGTCGATATAGGGCTCCACCGGCATCAGCAGGTACATCGCCATCGCGCAGAAGCCGAGATCGACCACGCCGATCAACATCTGCAGCAGCGTCAGCTTCGCCGAGGGCAGCATCACCTTCCAGCCGTTCTGGCCGAGCTCGCGACGTTTCTCGCCGGTCATCAGCCAGGCGAAATAGGCGGCGATCGCTGCAAGGCAGCCGATGCCGATCAGCCGGTTGATCTCGTCCGGCAGCAAATCCATGTAGGAGGCCGCCCAAGGGTGCCATGTCATGCCGATGCCGAGCACGAACAGGTTGCCGAGCCAGAAGGTGAGGCCGGACAGGAAGCAGATCTTGGCGACGTCGATGGCGGTCAGCCCGTAGTCCGAATAGATGCGGAATCGGATGGCGCCCCCGGTGAAGACGGTGGCGCCGATATTGTGGCCGATGGTGTAGCTCGTGAAGCTGGACATGGCGGCAATGCGATAGGGCACATGGTTGCGGCCGATCGTGCGCAGCGCGAAGAAATCGTAGAAGGTCAGCGTGCAGAACGCGCCGACGACGCACAGCGCGGCGAGCGCGATGCGGTGCGGCGCGATCTCGGTCAGCGCGGTCAGCACCACGGCGGTGTCCACGCCCCTCAGCGTGCGCACCAGATGCGTGAGCGCCAGCGCAATGATGAAGAGGCTCAAGGCAATGCCGAGCCGTTTCCAGCCGATCTTTTCCTTGAAGCCGCGCTTGAGCGCGGCCAGCAGTCGAGACATTCATCCTCCCGGCAGGGGGCGGCAGCGCGACGGCCTGCCACGAAATGACGGGCGACAGGCAAATCGCAAACCGTGCGCGAAGACCCATAAGGCAAAACCAGGGCCTTGTGCAGTCCTTGACAAGCCCGGCTTTCAGTCCTCGGGCGCCACCAATGTCATACTACGTACATAAGCAATAGCGCAGGAAAGTCGAATCAGGTCGTTGACGCGCCTCAATTTTTTCCGCGGTGGCATTCATCGCGCGTTCAGGAACATCTTTCAGGTCTGGCTACTCGATCACCCTGTCGGCGCGCAGCAAAAGCCCGGCTGGAATATCGAGGGCAATTTCCCTCGCCGTCTTGAGGTTGATCGCCAGTTCGAACCTTGCGGGCTGCTCGATTGGAACTTCCGCGACGGCCGCGCCCCGGAAGATCTTGGCGATCTGCCGCGCGCGCTGGCGGTAAACCTCGGCAAACGGCGGTCCGTACCCCATCAGGCCGCCATACTGCGGAGTCTCCGGCCATTGGTAGATCGCCGGCAGACGAATGCGCGACATGTGATTGAGGATGATCGCGCGGCTGATGATCTGTTGGGGCGTCGCGAGGAAGTTGATGGCCTGCGCTCCGCTTGCCTTGGCTCGGTCCAGGGCAGGCCCGATCTCGTCGCCCGTTGCGTACGGATGGACGGAGAGTTCGATACCGCGCGCGCGGGCAAGTTCCTGCTGCTCTTCGAAATGTTTCTTGATGGAGATCGCGGAATGGGCGAGCGCGGCCATGCGCCGCACGCCCGGCACGGCCTCGATCAGGATTTCCTGGCGCTTGCCGTCGAGCTCGGGCGACAGCAGGCTGATGCCGGTGACGTTGCCGCCCGGACGCGCAAGCGAAGCGGCGAGGCCCTCGCCGACCAGATCTTCGCTCATGCTCACCAGCGGAATGCGCGTGGTCGCGGCCGCCAGCGCACGAGCATAGATTTCGGGCCCGCACAGGATGACATCGGGCGACGTCTTGATCAGGGCCGCGATTTGCCCGACGTTCTGCGGGCCCGGCACGTTGTAGTAGCCGTTGACGGCAAGGTTCTGGCCTTCGACAAATCCGGAGAGGCGAAGCTCGTCGAAAAACGGTTCGATGGATTCGCGGCTGGCGGGGATCAGGACGCCGAGACGAAACACGCGGCCTGTGTCCTGGGCGAGGACACCGCCCGGCCAGGCGGCCGCCGCGCCAATAGCGGTCAGGAATTCGCGTCGGCGCATTGCGGAGCACCCCGGTGACGGGCAGATCGCTTCATCGCCATGCCTCACGCCTTGCGTAGCGCGAAATAGGCGCCGCAGAACGCCACCACGGCACCCAGCACCAGCGCAGCGAGGCCTGCGAGCACGCCGGAGACGGTCGGTAGCGGGCTCGGCGCGGAGGCGGCTTGCCCGGCGCCGGCCAGCACCAGCACGCCGATGGCAATGAGGAACTGGCGCATGCGCCGCGGGATTTGCCCGGACACCGCGCTGTCCATCAGCGTTGCCGTGAAATAGCCGGAGGAGAAGCCGACGGTGGCGATCAGCCACCAGGCGATCGCCGCACCCGCGGGCATGAAGTCGCGCGTGTCGCTGCGCCACAGGCCGCCGAGGTCGAGCCCGTAGCGGGCGCCCAGCATGTGGACGGCGAGCGCGAGCAGCACCCCCGTCATGACCGCGCCGCCCAGAATCAGGCGGCGCGGAAAATAGGTCGTTTCGGCCATGCCCTGTTTGTAGGATAAGCAAGGCGCGCCGCGCAAGCGCGCGGGTACCAGAGAGCCTGAATTGCCAACCGATCTGAACAAGCCGTCCGACGATGAGGACGACGTTTCGTCCGGCCGCCGCTACGCCTACAAGGCATCGCTGATCGGCTCGGCACATCAATTCGAGCTGACAGACAAGGGCCTGTCCTGGAAGATATCGGGACGCTCCGGCATGTGGGCCTATCGTGACATTTCGGCCGTGCGCATGTCGTACCGGCCGAGCTCGATGCAGGCGCATCGCTTTCGCACCGACCTCTGGCACAAGGACGGCGGCCGCATCAGGATCGTGTCGACCAACTGGCAGACGGTGTCGCTGATGACGCCGCAGGACAACGGCTACCGCGCCTTCATCGAAGGCCTGCATGCGCGCATGGCGGCCGCATCCAGCAAGGCGACGCTGACCGGCGGACTGCCGTTCAGCCTCTATGCTGCCGCGCTGGTGTTCATCGGCCTGTTGGCGGTGGCGATGGTCGGACTGTTCGTGCGCGCGCTGGCGACGGGGGAGTATGCCGGCGCGCTGTTCCTGGCCGGCTTTGCGCTGTTGTTCAACTGGCAGATCGGCGGCTTTGTCCGGCGTAACCGGCCGATCGCCTACGCGTTCGATCGACTGCCCGAAGCGCTGCTGCCGTAATCCGGCGACATCAAACGTGACTTCGTTTTCCCGGTGATGCACGGCATCGTGCCGCGGGACGTGGGCAGCGCTATCGGATGTGTGTGAGCATGCTCGGCCTCGATGGTTCGAGACGCGCCGCGAGCGGCGCTCCTCACCATGAGGATCGAGGATTTCACCCGCGGAAAAGGCCTCATCCTGAGGAGCCCGCCAAGGGCGGGCGTCTCGAAGGATGCACCACAGGGAGGTGCCTCATCGCGCCTCCTTCACATGAGACAGCCTGCCGGACGTGAGGAGAGCCGTGGGACAGGATCGCAGCGATCGCATCCCGGATGCCGCCGAGATCGCGGCGATCGATGCGACGCATTTTGCCGACACGACGACGCTTTCGCCGGCCGATCTCCTGTTCGTGTTCGGCACGCGCGAGGATGCCGAACTGCGCGCCGAGAAAGCCTGCGCGCTCTGGCATCAGGGGCTTTGCCGCTGGGCCATCGTCAGCGGCGGCGTCACGCCGGGCTCGGAGGTTTCCGAATGCGAGATCATCAAGCGGGCGATGGTTGCGCGCGGCATGCCGGCCGAAAGGATCCTCGAGGAAGATCGCGCACAAAACACGGGCGAGAATGTCATCTTCTCGCTGCCGGTGATCGAGGCTGCGCTCGGTCTGCGCAACGTCGGAAGCGTGATCTGCCTCGGCAACAGCTGGACCGCGCGGCGCTATGCGATGACGCTGCACCGGCACTGGCCGGAGGTTGCCAAGATGCTGGTGACGATCGACTCGTTCGCCACGCCGCGTGCGCTCTGGCACACCGATCCCGAATTCCGCCGCCGCGTGCTGCGCGAATGGGACAAGATCGAGCCTTACAAGGCGCGCGGCTTCATTGCCGAATGGCCGTGAGCGGCGCGCTCACTCCGTCGAATCGAAATCGTCCTGCTGCGTGCGCAGGATGTCGGCGAGCGTGCGCAGGGCGAAGTCAAGCTGCCCCAGCGAAGGCGCGGCCAGCGCCAGCCGCACCGCGTTGGGCGCGTGGCCCGGGGTGATGGCAAACGTCGTCGACGGCGTCAGCGCGATGTCGCGGCGCGCGGCGGCGGCAACGAAGGTCTGCGAGCGCCAGTGTTGCGGCAGCGAGAGCCAGAGATGATAGGATTTCCTGTCAGCCTGGATCTCGAAGCCCGAGAGGCGCTCGGCGGCCATCTGCTGGCGGCGCTGCGCATCGGCGCGCTTGAGCCGGATCAGTTCGGTCGCGGTGCCGTCGCCCATCAGCCGCTGGCCGGCGGCGAATGCGTAACCCGACGCCGTCCAGCCGCCGGAGCGGATCGAATTCAGGATGCTCTCGCGCAGGCGAGGGGGCGAGACGACGAAGCCGAGCGCAAGCCCCGGCGCCACTTTCTTCGAGAGCGAGTCGAGCACCACGCAACGGTCCGGCGCCATCGCCGCCATCGGCGCGGCATCCGAAAGGAAACCGTAGACGCTGTCCTCGATCACCGTGAGATCGAGCTTTTCCACCACGCGCAGGAGTTCGGCGCGCCTGCCCGCCGGCATGGTCATGCCGAGGGGATTCTGGATGGTCGGCTGGATGTAGAGCGCAGACAGACCGGCCTCGCGGTGCGCCTTCTGCACGGCGTCCGGCCGCACGCCGTCACCGTCCATCGCCAGCGGCACCAGGGCAATGCCGAGCCGGGCGGCGATGCCCTTGATGAAGGGATAGGTCAGCGCCTCGACACCGCAGCGGCCGCCGGCCGGCACCAGCGCCGAGAGCACCGCGGCGATGCACTGACGTCCATTGGCCGTAAAGGCAAATTGCTCCGAGTTGGGTGTCCAGCCGGGACGGGCCATGAAATGCGCCGCGATATTGCGCGTGGCCTGCGTGCCGCCGCTCGAGCCCTGCCGCTGCGCCAGCTCGAGCGCCTCGGTGCGCTCGAGCCCGGCCAGGCTTTTTGCGATCATCGCCGCTTGCATCGGCAGCATCGGATAGTTGATTTCCATGTCGATCTTCGCGCCGCGCGGTTCGAGCGGAATCTGTGCGATCGGCTGCCGCGATTCGCCTGAAACGAAAGTGCCGCGGCCGACCTCGCCGATCACGAGGCCGCGGCGCAACAATTCCGTGTAGACGCGGCTGGCGGTGGAAGCCGCGATTTTGCGCTCATAGGCAAAGGTCCGCTGCGGCGGCAGTCGATCGCCCGGTTTCAGGGTGCCGCCCGCAATGTCGGCGGCGACGGCGTCGGCAAGACGGATGTATTCGAACCTCGACATTATTGCACCGAGAGCAATGTTTTTCTTGCACCGATACAATTACGGGATCATCAAGGGTTTCACAAGCCCGAGATTGCACCGAGGAGGCGAGAGCAATCCGAGAACAAAGGCGCGAGCGCTTTTCCGGCGCCCGTGTCAACGGCGGTGCTTGGCCGCTGCATCACGACTGGAGACTGAAGATGACCACGATCACCACGACTGCACCAACCGCTCCCGCGACCGCTTTCCGCGGTTTCACCCGCCTGCTCGGCAATCTGGCCGACGGCCTTGCCGCCTATTGGGTACGCCGGGAAGCGCTCAAAGCGTTGCGGGCGATGAACGATCGTGAGCTGCGCGACATCGGCATCACCCGCAGCCACATCGCGGACGCGGTGTGGGGCAAATCCGATCCGGAGTTCGGCAGGGTTGGCTGACAAGCCTGCAATCGGTCGACGGGATGACGTGTCGTCATCCCGTTTTCAGTGCCGGACCACCAGCACCGAGCATTTGGCATAACGCACGACATGACCGGCGTTCGAGCCGAGGAAATAGGTTCGCATCGCCGGCCGGTGCGAGGTCATGACGATCAGGTCGGCCTTCATGCTGGCGGCTTCTTCCAGGATCTCGTGATAGATTCCGCCCTGCCGCACCACATAGGAAATCCGCGAGGCGTCGATCCCGGACTCGCGGGCGACGATGGCAAGCGCTTCTTCCGAAGTCTGTCGCTGCTGGCTGTCGAAATCGGCCGGCACATACTCGGCCAGCATCACCGGCGTCATCGGCAGCACGTTGAGGATCCGCACCGAGCCGTTCCAGGTCTGCGCCAGCGTGGCTGCGGTTGCGATCGCCGGTTTTGCAAGGTCCGTGTCGGCCAGATCGATCGGCACAAGAATCGATTTGAACATCTGCGCTTCCCCTTTGTCTCCAGCCTAGCACGGCATCCGATCGCGGTTAATCCTTCGACATCTGGCGCAACAATTTCGGGCTGACGAACAGCGCAAGCTCGCCGCGGCGGAATGCCACGTCGGTCCAGTCGTCGATGTCGAAGTCGAGGACGGCAAGTCCAGAGGTCGGGAGATTGTCCTCCAGCGCGTGGCGCGCCGCCTTCGCGCCCTGGCCTGCGAGCATCAGCGCGAGCTCGTGCAGGCCGGGATTGTGACCGACCAGCATCAGCTGCTTCGGATCGCTGGCCGAAGCCAGCCGCACGATCTGCAGCAGCTGCGTCGGCTCGGCGCCATAAAGCTCGCCGAGCGTCTCCACTTCCGGGACGGGCACGCGATCCTTCATCGCTTCCCAAACGAGATTCCAGGTCTGCTGCGCACGCACGGCGCTCGACACCAGCACGAGGTTGGGGAACGGCGGATTGCGGGCGATCCAGTGGCCGATCTCGTCGGCATCGTTGCGTCCGCGGTCATCGAGACGGCGGTCATGGTCCTGCCCGGAAGGTGCGTCAGTCTCGGTCTTGGCATGACGAAGCAGCATCAAACGACGCATGGGCGATGGTCTCGATTCGTCCCGATGAAGCGGATTAGAGCATGACCGGGCAAAGCGGGAACGTATATTCCGGTCAGGATGCTCTAATATACCAGCCAGCCCGCAGGACAAGGTGACAAGCGCCGCATCGTCAGTTTAAGAAACACCATGAACGAACCTCCCGCAAATATGACGACGAACGGGTATGACGCCGCAGCGCAGCAACAGCGTTCGCGGTTGTCGTTCGATCTCGACGTCGACATCGCCGTCGTGGGTGCGGGGCTTGCGGGGTTGACGGTGGCGCTGGAGGCCGCTCGGCTCGGCGCCAGCATCGCGGTGCTGGAAGGGCGGCATGTCGGCTGGGGTGCATCCAGCCATCATCTCGGCTCCGTCATGCCTGGTTTCGGCCTGCCTGTGGCCGATCTGATCGAGCGCGTCGGGATCGAAGATGCGCGGGAGCTGTGGGCATTGTCGAAGGAAGGCGCCGAATATGTCCGCGCGACCGCGACGGAAGAAGCGATGCCCGGCATCGCCCTGAGCGAGGGCGCGCTGGAAGTCAGCAATGTCGATGCCGGTGAGGTGCTGATCAGCCGGCTGCAGACGCTCTCCGGAGATCTGGATACCGAGGTGGAGGGCTGGCAGGTCGATCGCGTGCGCAGCGAGCTGCGCACCGACCGGTATTTCCACGGCATCCATTATCCCCGGGCATTCCAGATCGACGGCCGCAAATATGTCTACGGCCTTGCTGCGCTGGCGCGGAGCGCCGGCGCGCGCATCTTCGAGGACACGCCGGTGGTCAGCATCGATCCCTCGGGCATCCGCAAGCGCATCGTCACGCCGTCGGCGCGGCTGCGCGCCTCGCACATCGTGCTGTGCGGCAATGTCCATCTCGGTGCGCCGCTGAAGCGGTTGTCGGAAACGCTGCTGCCGGTGTGGCGCTATGCGGCCGTGAGCGAGCCGCTCGGCGAACGGATCGATGAAGTCATCGCCTACAGGGGATCGGTGACGGACAGCGATGGCATCGATCATTTCCGCATCGTCGATGGGGATCGCCTGATGTGGGCAAGTCCGGAAACCACCTGGGAAGCGCGGCCAAAGCGTTTTGCCTCGGCCATCCAGCGCCGCATCAGCACGGTGTTTCCCCGGCTCGGCAAGGTCGCCATCGCTGACGTGTTCGGCGGCGCCGTCGGCGTCACCGTGCACGGCATGCCCCAGGTCGGGCAATTGCGCAAAGGGCTGTGGGTGGCCAGCGGCTTTGGCCGGCAAGGTCTCGCGACATCGGCCATGGCCGGGCTTCTGGTGGCGCGCAGTATTCTCTGGGGCGATGAGCGCTGGCGGCTGTTTTCTCCGTTCGAACTGGTCTGGGCGGGCGGCGCGACCGGTCGTGTCGCCGGACACCTGATCGGCAAATGGACGCGCGGTTCCTCGGCTGCAGCCGGGACGCTCGCGCGCTATCGCGAGCGGGCGCGAATAAGGGAAAGTCGGCGCGAGGCGCGCCTGGCGGAGGCCAATCGCCAGGCTGGAACGCGCGGGCCCCCGCGCCGCCGCCCGCCGCCGGGGCAGCCCCATCAGCCGCGGCCACAAGCCCCATCGCCGGAGACCCTTGCCGCCGCAGGCGAGCAGGAAGCCGGTCCATCCTCGCATTAATGTGAGGCGGACGCCCCCCGATCCGTGTAACTTTCCCGGCGTTCGCGCCGTAACTCGGGCAAGCCGCCCATACGGAGAAAACAGATGGATCGCCGCGTCTTGCTTGCCTCACTTGCCGGCCTGTTCGGCCTCGTTACTTTCCGTTGGCTGCGCGCCGAGCCGGCTCACGCCGCCGAAAAATTTGAAGTCGAGAAGACCGACGCCGAATGGCGTGCGCAGCTGACGCCGCAGCAATACGAGATTCTGCGCAAGCACGGCACCGAACGGCCGTGGTCGAGCCCGCTCCTGAAGGAACATCGCAAGGGCATCTTTGCCTGTGCCGGCTGCGACCTGCCGCTGTTCTCCTCGGACACCAAGTTCGACAGCGGCACCGGCTGGCCGAGCTTCTTCCAGCCGCTCGACAATGCGCTCGGCCGCACCGAGGACCGCTCCTACGGCATGACCCGGATCGAGGTGCATTGCCGTCGCTGCGGCGGCCATCTCGGCCATGTCTTCGACGACGGTCCGAAGCCCACGGGGCTGCGCTATTGCATCGACGGTTTCGGGCTGACCTTCAAGCCCTCCGCCGCTTCTGCATCCTGATCCTGCCCGGCAATAGTTGCCCGGCCCGGCAATTAAGGCCCTGGTCATGCGACCGGGGCCTTTTGTTCAAACTATTGATTTAGCTGTATTTTCTATACTGGCATAGTCCTTGCGAACTCCTCCTTCGATTGCGGCCGTGTTGTTCAGGGATCGGCTGGCCGCCCGGATCGAAGTTGGAGAAATGTTATGGGTATTTTCGACGCTCTGAACACATCGGTTTCAGGCCTGCAGGCGCAATCATTCGCGCTCCAGAACATTTCCGGCAACATCGCGAATTCGTCGACTATTGGTTACAAGGGGACCAACACCAGCTTCGAAGATCTCGTTCCGCAGAGCACGACGCCTGACCAGCAGCCGGCGGGCGGCGTCCGTGCCCACTCGCAAGCCACGATCACCACCCAGGGAACGGTGTCGGCGACGGGTGTGGGCACCAACATGGCCATCAGCGGTGCCGGCTTCTTCAACGTGCAGAAGCCGGTCGGCGTCGTCGACAACGTGCCTGTCTTCAACGGCGTCACCAACTACACGCGCCGCGGCGATTTCCAGCTCAATGCCAACGGCAATCTCGTCAACGGCGCCGGATATTACCTGCTCGGCGTAACCGTCGACCCCAAGACCGGAAACCCGATCGGCAACGTGCCCCAGGTTCTGCAGTTCCAGAACAACTTCATTCCGGCCCAGGCGACGACCAAGATCACCTATGCCGCCAACCTGCCGACCAAGCCGGCGACGGTTGCCAGCGCCACTGCTGTTGCTGGCTCGTTGACGGCCCTCGGCGGCCTGAACCCGGCCGACTTCACGCCCGGTTACAATCCGCAGATCATCGGCACGCCGGCCACGCCCTATACCGACGCGACGACCACGGGAAGCGCCGTCAACAACAAGGCGGCGGTCCCAGCGCCCATCACCGTGGCGACGCTGTTGTCGGGTACTGCGCCAAGCAATTCCATCACGGCGAACTTCGCGGCCGGCGACACCATCACCGTCAACGGCAAGACCATTACATTCAACAGCGGCGCGGGCACCACGGGTTCGGCCGCTGCCGGTACCCTCTCCATGGACCTCACCCTGCCGGGCACCAATGTCGGCTCGCTGTTGGCTGCGATCGATGCCATCACCGGCACGGCTAATCCTTCCACCGTCTCCGGCGGCGCGATCACGCTGCATACCGGCACGACCTCGAATCTCAACGTCACGAGCTCGAACGCAGCCGCCTTCGCCGCGCTCGGCTTTACCCCGACCGTCACCGCGACCCGCGGCGGCGGCGGCACGGCGGGCGCCGGCGTCGTGATCGGCAGCGACACGACGACGTTCGCAAACGAATCCATCAGCGGCGGCGCGGTGACGGCTTATGACGCCACGGGTACGCCGGTCAATCTTCAGCTGCGATGGGCCAAGACCGACAGCGCCGCGCTCGGCGTTCCGCATACCGACACCTGGAACCTGTTCTATCAGTCCAATTCCAATGCGACGGGTACGCAAACCGCGTGGATCAACGCCGGCACCAACTTCGTCTTCGGTCCGAACGGATCGCTGGTCAGCCCTTCGGGATCGACCATCGTGCTTGCCAACGTCGCGGTGAACAACCAGTCGCTCGGCAACCTGACCTTCAATTTCGGCGCCGGCGGCCTCACCCAATACGCCAGCGTCGGCGGAACGACGACCATCAACCAGATCCAGCAGGACGGCTATTCCGCCGGACAGCTGCAGTCGGTTTCCGTCAACAATAGCGGCCTCATCGTCGGAACCTTCTCCAACGGCCAAAATCTCAATCTTGCGGCGGTCTCGCTGTCCCATTTCAACGGGCCCAACTACCTGAAGCCGCTCGACGGCGGCGCCTATGCCGCGACCGATCAGTCGGGTGTCGCAATCGCCGGCGCAACAGGCTCGATCGGCGGATCGGCCGTCGAGGGTTCGAACACCGATATCGCCGACGAATTCACCAAGCTGATCGTGACCCAGCAGGCCTACTCGGCAAACACCAAGGTGATCACGACGGCACAAACCATGGTTCAGGACCTGCTGAACGTGCTGCGGTGATTCTTGCCACAAGGATTCAATCCGGCTGATCTGGGACAGTTGCCATGAGTTTGAGTTCAGCACTTGCCACTGCGATCGCCGGTTTGCATACCAACCAGGCGGCGTTGTCGATCGTTTCATCGAACATCGCCAACGCGCAGACTCCCGGCTACGTTTCCCGAACCCTTACCCAGGTCGAGGTTCCCGGCAGCAATGCGGACGCCGGAGCGAGCGTCCGTACCGTCGGCGTGAATCGCCAGCTCGACCTGTACCTGCAAACCCAACTGCGCACCGAGACGTCTGCCGGCGCTTACGCCGATCAGATGTCGAGCGTGCTGGCGCAGCTGCAAAGCGTGTATGGCAATCCGGGCAGCGCAGGAACGCTCGAGTCAGCTTACAACAATTTCACTTCTGCTTTGCAGGCGCTGTCGGCGAATTCGGGCGCGCAGTCGGCGCGATCGCTGGCCCTGTCGACAGCACAATCCCTGGCGCAGAATTTGAATACGGCGACGCAAGGCGTTCAGGCGCTGCGATCGAACGCGGAGCAGGACATAGGGGTTTCGGTGGTCCGCGCCAACAATGCCCTGAACCAGATTGCGAAACTCAATGCGCAGCTGCAGTCCCTTCCGCCGGGCGACAACACCGCGGCCACGCTGGAGGACCAGCGCGACTCGGCTCTCAAGGATCTCGCCGAACTGATGGATATCCGGGTCGTCAAGGACAACGCCAACGTGGCGACGGTTTACACGACATCCGGTTTGCAGCTGGTCGGTATCCAGGCGTCGCAGCTGTCGTTCAACTCGCAGGGCACGCTCAACGCCAGTTCGCTGTGGAACAGCAATCCGGCGCTGTCCACGGCCGGCTCACTCACGCTGACATTGGGTAACGGCGCGAGTGTCGATCTGATAGCAACCAACTCGGTCGGATCGGGCCGACTCGGCGCCGATCTGAAATTACGCGACAATGTCCTGGTGCAGGCGCAAACGCAGCTCGATCAGTTTGCCGCAACCCTGGCCAGTTCGCTTTCCGACCAGACGACGGCGGGTGTCGCGGCGAACTCGGGCAGCCAGGCGGGGTTCGATGTCGATCTGTCGAATGTGCTGCCAGGCAATACGATCAACCTGACCTACACCGATTCCGCAACCAATACGCCGCATCAGGTCACGATCGTCCGTGTCGATGATCCGACCGCATTGCCGCTGCCTGCGGCCGCCAATCCCAACGACAAGGTGATCGGCGTCAATTTCCAGGGCGGGATAGCTTCGATCGTGGCGCAAATCGCCGCCGGGGTCGGTAACACCAATCTTCAGTTCTCCAATCCGGCCGGCACGACGTTGCGGGTTCTCGACAACGGTACGGCGGCGGTAAGCGTCAATGCGGCTTCGACCACGACCACGGTTCCCGGGCTGACGAGCGGCCAGCCGCAACTGCCGGTATTCACAGACGGCAGCACGCTCTATACCGGAGTGATCACCGGCCGCGGCACGCAGCTGACGGGATTTGCCGGACGCATCTCGGTCAATGCCGCGCTGGCCAACGACCCATCGAGATTCGTGATCTACAGCACGTCACCGCTGACGACTGCGGGCGATACCACGCGCTCCGACTATCTCTACACTCAGCTGACTTCAGGGCTGTTTACCTACTCGCCGCAGACGGGACTGGGCTCGAGGACTTCGCCGCTGAAAGGCACGTTGCCGAACTATCTGCAGCAATTCCTCAACCTGCAGGCCAATGCGGCCGATTCCGCGCAGCAGGTGGCGCAAGGCCAGGATGTCGTGGTCAACACGCTGCAGCAGAAATTCAACGCGAATTCCGGCGTCAACATCGATGCCGAGATGGCGAACCTGATTGCGCTGCAGAACATCTACGGAGCCAACGCTCACGTGATGTCGGTCGCGCAGACCATGATGGAAACCCTGATACAGGCAATGCGGTAAGGCGTTTCATATGACAGTCATCAACAGTGTCGGCAACACCAATATCCTGCTCGGGCAATCGATCGTCGGTCTGAAGAACCAGCTCGATACCCTTCAGATACAGCTTGCGACCGGCAGGAAGTCGACGGTCTATTCGGGGATGGGCCTCAACGAGGGGTTCGCGATTTTCGCACGCTCTCAGCTGTCGAACCTGTCGGCATTCTCGGCGACGATGACCAACATCAACACCATCATCGACACGACCGACACCGCGTTGACGTCGTTCAGCAAGATCGCGACGCAGGTGAAGTCCGCCACGGCCAACGGCGGCGCCATCGTGACCGGCTCAGGACAAACCGTCGGCCAGCAGACCGCGCTGTTGCAGCTGAAGTCGATGCTCGAAATTCTCAATACGCAGGCCGGCGATCGCTTCCTGTTTTCCGGCAGCGCCATCGATACGCCGTCCGTCGCCTCGGTGGACGAGATACTAAACGGAAAGGGCGCGCTCGCCGGATTGAAGCAGCTGATCGCGGAGCGCAACCAGGCCGATCTCGGCGCCTCCGGCCTCGGACGCCTTGTGATCTCTTCGCCGTCTCCGACCTCGGTTGCGGTTGCGGAAGATGTCGCAGGCTCGCCATTCGGCTTCAAGCTCAATGCAATCACCTCCTCGCTGACCGGCGCGACCGTCACCGGTCCGAGCGGGTCGCCGGCGGCAGTGTCGGTCGATCTTGGCCCCACCAATCCCAATAATGGCGAGCAGGTCACCTTCACGTTCAACCTGCCGGACGGTACGACCGAAGCGATCCAGCTGACCGCCTCGAACGCAACGCCGCCGCCAAGCGGGAGCTTTGCGATCGGCGCGAACTCCACGGTGACGGCGGCCAATCTCAAGGCGGCGCTCAACACCGCGCTCGGTACACTTGCCAACACCGCGCTGGTGGCCGCCTCGGCGATGGCCGCCTCGGACAATTTCTTCAACCGGGACAGCATTGCGGTCGGAAGCGTCGTCAATAACAAGGCCGCGGTCCCGGCCCCGATCACCGGGGCGACGCTGTTGTCCGGCGCCGCAAATACCGATTCGCTCGCGACGAACTTCGCGGTCGGCGATACCATCACCGTCAATGGCAAGACTCTTACTTTCGTTGCCGCCGGCGCGCAGGCCAACCAGCTCAACGTCACCGACAATGTCCAGACATTGTTGACCAAGATCGACGCGATCACCGGCACTTCGACTCCATCATCCGTGAGCGGCGGCGTGATCACGTTGCACACCGATGACGCAGCAAGCCTGAACGTTACGAGCTCGAATGCCGCCGCGTTCGCCGCGCTCGGCTTCGGCCCCACCGCGACGGCGGTGCAACCGCCGCTGCGGGTCGGAGGCGTACCGCTGGGTACGGCGACAACCCTGGTGAGCGGCGCGGCGAACACCGTGGCCTGGTATACCGGCGAAGCCGGATCCGGCCCGGCGCGTGCGTCATCGACTGCGCGAGTGGATCAGACGTCGACGATTCAATTTGGCGTGCGGGCGAACGAGCAAGCCATTCGTACCGCGCTGCAGGCTGTCGCGGCCTTTGCCGCCGTTACCATATCGCCCACGAGCGCCAATGCGACGACCGTGGCTACGGCACTCAACCAGCGTGTCGCCGGCACCTTGACGCCGACGGGAAGGCAGCAGAGCCTTGCCGACATCGAGACCGACCTGGCATCGGCGCAGGTCGCGATGAAGGACATTTCTGCACGGCAAGGCCAATCCCAGGTGATGCTGCAGAGCCTGGTCGATCAAAGCGAAACCGTTTCGAGCGATCAGGTGGCGACCGAGCTTCTGGCGCTGCAGACCAGATTGCAGGCATCGTATCAAACCACGTCGATGCTGTCGCAGCTCTCTCTCCTGAAGTTCTTGCCGATCGGGTAACGCGGCTCTCCGGCTGAACCATCGAGCCGAGATACTCCGAGCACATCTCAGCTTCTTCGTGCAGCTCCAGCGCTGCCGCAGTCGGCTGACGCCAACGCGTCAGCTTCGACGAACGGATTCATCGATCATTAGTCACGAGCTTTGACATCGCGGTATCCATGCCGTGACGTGCGGCCGCGCCGATTGCTGCAATTCGTGCGGCCGACTTCATCCATTCTTCAGTATTAATTTCGAACCGGATCGAGTTCGGGGCGTGTTGCTGTGCCGATTCAGGTCTCATTTACAGATGGGTTCATAGGGTCGCTGTGATCGGCCACGAAGGCCGATAGTTGCGTAACGCCAGAAAGGTCGTACCAATGTCTCTCTCCAACATTACCCTCTCCGCGTCAGTCCGTCAGAACCTGCTCTCGCTGCAGGGCACTGCCGATCTGCTCGCCACCACCCAGGGCCGTCTCGCCACGGGCAAGAAGGTCAACAGCGCGCTCGACAATCCGACCAACTTCTTCACCGCCGCCGGCCTCGACTCCCGCGCCAGCGACATCAGCAACCTGCTCGACAGCATCGGCAACGGCGTGCAGGTCCTGCAGGCCGCCAACACCGGCATCACCTCGCTCTCCAAGCTGGTCGATACCGCGAAGTCGATCGCCAACCAGGTGCTGCAGCAGCCCTCCGGCTATACGACGAAGGCGAACGTCTCGATCGCCGCCCCGTCGGGCGCCGGCGCACTGGCTGTCGCGGGCACTGCAAGCGACCTGACCAACGCGGGCACCAACTCGCTGCAGGGCAAGACGCTGGTGTTCAAGACGGCCGCAGGCACCACGACGCTGACGATCAGCAACGTCGCCGGCGCCGGCAACGTCAACTCGATCGACAGCATCAACACCGCGCTCTCCACTGCGGGCGTTGAACTGACTGCCAGCCTCAACAGCAACGGTTCGGTGACCTTCACCTCGACCAACAATGCCGCGTCGCAGACGATCACCGCGACGGGTACTTACGCCGCTCCGCCGGCCACTTCTTCGACTTCGGTGGACGTGTCCGGTACGGCAACCTTCGGTGCGGTCACGGCTGCGGTCGCCGATACGGTGTCGCAGGCAACGCGCGCGAATCTGGTCAGCCAGTACAACCAGATCATCACGCAGATCACCACCACGGCGCAGGATGCTTCCTTCAACGGCATCAACCTGCTCAACGGTGACTCGCTGAAGCTGGTGTTCAACGAAACCGGCAAGTCGTCGACGACGATCGCTGGCGTGACGTTCAACCCGGCCGGTCTCGGCCTGGCGGCGCTCACCTCCGGCTCCGACTTCATCGACAACTCCGCGACCAATGCCGTGCTGACGAAGCTCAACACCGCCAGCACCACGCTGCGGTCGCAGGCTTCGGCCTTCGGCGCCAACCTGTCGATCGTGCAGATCCGCCAGGACTTCAACAAGAACCTGATCAACGTGCTGCAGACCGGTTCGTCCGCGCTGACGCTCGCCGATACCAACGAGGAAGCGGCCAACAGCCAGGCGCTGTCGACCCGCCAGTCGATTGCGACTTCGGCGCTGTCGCTCGCCAACCAGTCGCAGCAGAGCGTTCTGCAGTTGCTCCGCTGATATCGGCAACACTTCCGCAAACGAGAACGGCGGGGCTTCGGCCCCGCCGTTTTTCTTTTTCTGATTCATCGACCCGTACCCGCTCCAGATGGAAGCGATCTGCAACGAACATTTTCTCGATGTCGTCGCCGATTTCTTCGTCCAGTTTGTCTTCACTCAATCTTAAGCATGAACTTAAAGCCGGACTTAAGCATGATGTTAGAGCCGTGTCGGATCGGAGCATCCGCACCTCGGCAGATTTAGGTCTCGTTGACCATCGCTTCATAGGGTCGCTGTGTTCGGCCACGAAGGCCGATAGTTGCGTAACGCCAGAAAGGTCGTTCCATGTCTCTGTCCAACATCACCCTCAGTGCGTCAGTCCGCCAGAACCTGCTCTCGCTGCAGGGCACGGCTGATTTGCTCGCGACCACCCAGGGCCGTCTCGCCACCGGCAAGAAGGTCAACAGCGCGCTCGACAATCCGACCAACTTCTTCACTGCTGCCGGTCTCGATGCCCGCGCCAGCGACATCAGCAATCTGCTCGACAGCATCGGCAACGGCGTGCAGGTCCTGCAGGCCGCCAACACCGGCATCACCTCGCTCTCCAAGCTGGTCGATACCGCCAAGTCGATCGCCAACCAGGTGCTGCAGCAGCCCTCCGGCTATACGACGAAGGCGAACGTTTCCATCGCCGCCCCGTCGGGCGCCGGTGCGCTGGCCGTTCCCGGCACCGCGACCGACCTGACCAACGCCGGCACCAACTCGCTGCAGGGCAAGACGCTGGTCTTCAAGACCGCTGCCGGCACCACGACGCTGACGATCAGCAACGTTGCCGGCGCCGGCAACGTGAACTCGATCGACAGCATCAACACCGCGCTGACGGCGGCGGGCGTCGAACTGCAGGCGACTTTCAACTCGACCGGCTCGGTGACCTTCACCTCGACCAACAATGCCGCTTCGCAGACGATCACCGCGACGGGCACCTACGCCGCTCCGCCGGCCACTTCTTCGACTTCGGTGGACGTCTCCGGTACGGCAACCTTCGGTGCGGTCACGGCTGCAGTCTCCGATGCGGTGTCGCAGGCCACCCGTGCGTCGCTGGTCAGCCAGTACAACCAGATCATCACGCAGATCACCACCACGGCGCAGGATGCTTCCTTCAACGGCATCAACCTGCTCAACGGTGACTCGCTGAAGCTGGTGTTCAACGAAACCGGCAAGTCGTCGACGACGATCGCTGGCGTGACGTTCAACCCGGCCGGTCTCGGCCTGGCGGCGCTCACCTCCGGCTCCGACTTCATCGACAACTCCGCGACCAACGCCGTGCTGACGAAGCTCAACACCGCCAGCGTGACGCTGCGTGCACAGGCTTCGGCCTTCGGCGCCAACCTGTCGATCGTGCAGATCCGCCAGGACTTCAACAAGAACCTGATCAACGTGCTGCAGACCGGTTCGTCCGCGCTGACGCTCGCCGACACCAACGAGGAAGCGGCCAACAGCCAGGCGCTGTCGACCCGCCAGTCGATTGCGACTTCGGCGCTGTCGCTCGCCAACCAGTCGCAGCAGAGCGTTCTGCAGTTGCTCCGCTGATATCGACAACACTTCCGCAAGCGAGAACGGCGGGGCTCTAGCCCCGCCGTTTTCTTTTTGGGCGGCGTGCGAGCGTCCCGCACTTTACGCCTGCTTAACCCAACGACGCCTTTTTTGACCGTCTGTTAACCATAACTCTTCGTAAGCACACGGCGCATTAACCAAGACCCGCGCGGCTTCATCCTTTGTTGACCATCAAATTCCTAGATTTCCGCGTGTCCGGCCAAGAAGGCCAGGGTTGAGTAAACCAGAAAGGTTGTGTTCACATGTCTCTGTCCAACATTACGCTTACGGCGGCGGTCCGCCAGAATTTGCTCTCGCTGCAGGGCACTGCTGAACTGCTCGCGACCACGCAGGGCCGTCTTGCCACCGGCAAGAAGGTCAACACCGCGCTCGACAATCCGACCAACTTCTTCACTGCTGCCGGCCTCGACGCCCGCGCCAGCGACATCAGCAATCTGCTCGACAGCATCGGCAACGGCGTGCAGGTCCTGCAGGCCGCCAACACCGGCATCACCTCGCTCTCCAAGCTGGTCGATACCGCCAAGTCGATCGCCAACCAGGTGCTGCAACAGCCGTCAGGCTACACATCGAGAGCCAACGTCGCCATCGCCGCGCCGGCGGGTGCCGGTGCGCTGGCGGTCCCGGGCACCGCGACCGACCTGACCAATGCCGGCACCAACTCGCTGCAGGGCAAGACGCTGGTCTTCAAGACGGCCGCAGGCACCACGACGCTGACGATCAGCAACGTTGCCGGCGCCGGCAACGTCAACTCGCTCGACAACATCAATACGGCGCTTGCGGCGGCGGGTGTTGAACTGCAAGCAACCCTCAACGCCAACGGCTCGGTGACTTTCACCTCGACCAACAATGCCGCGTCGCAGACGATCACCGCGACGGGTACCTACGCCGCTCCGCCGGCCGGTTCCTCGACCTCGGTGGACGTCTCCGGTACGGCAACCTTCGGTGCGGTCACGGCTGCGGTCCAGGATGCCGTGTCGCAGGCGACGCGTGCGAATCTGGTCAGCCAGTACAACCAGATCATCACGCAGATCACCACCACGGCGCAGGATGCCTCCTTCAACGGCATCAACCTGCTCAACGGTGACGCGCTGAAGCTGGTGTTCAACGAAACCGGCAAATCCACCGTGACGATCGCGGGCGTGATCTTCAACCCGGCCGGCCTTGGCCTCTCTGCGCTCGTCTCCGGCTCTGCCTTCATCGACAACGCCGCGACCAACACCGTACTGTCTGCGCTCAATACCGCCAGCATCACGCTGCGGTCGCAGGCTTCCGCCTTCGGCGCCAATTTGTCGATCGTGCAGATCCGCCAGGACTTCAACAAGAACATCATCAACGTGCTGCAGACCGGTTCGGCCGCGCTGACGCTCGCCGATACCAACGAGGAAGCGGCCAACAGCCAGGCGCTGTCGACCCGCCAGTCGATCGCGACTTCGGCGCTCTCGCTCGCCAACCAGTCGCAGCAGAGCGTTCTGCAGCTGCTCCGCTGATATCGGCAACACTTACGCAAACGAGAACGGCGGGGTTTTGGCCCCGCCGTTTTCCTTTTGGTCGACGCGTCTGTCCTTACGCGCGGCGATGATCGGCGTATTCGGCGATGCTCAGTGAAGCACGCGGCGCGACATAACCCGGTTGCCTCCAGGAGCTTGACTGAACTGGCGCAGCATCAGCGGAGCAGCTGCAGCACGCTCTGCTGCGACTGGTTGGCGAGCGACAGCGCCGAGACTGCGATCGACTGGCGGGTCGACAGCGCCTGGCTGTTGGCCGCTTCCTCGTTGCTGTCGGCGAGCGTCAGCGCGGCCGAGCCGGTCTGCAGCACGTTGATGATCTTCTTGGAAAATTCCTGCCGGATCTGCACGATCGACAAATTGGCGCCGAACGCCGAAGCCTGCGTGCGCAGCGTGAGGCTCGCGTTGTTGAGGGCCGTCAGCACTTTGCCGGTCAGGACGTTGTCGGTGAAATCGACCCCGGGCGAGAGCGAAGCCAGACCAAGACCGGCCGGATTGAAGGTCACGCCGGCAATGGTCAGGGTCGACTTGCCGGTTTCGTCGAAGATCATCTTCAGCGAGTTGCCATCCAGCAGGTTGATGCCGTTGAAGGAGGCGTCCTGCGCCGTGGTGGTGAGCTGCGTGATGATCTGGTTGTACTGGGTGACAAGGGTCGCCCGGGCGGTCTGCGACGACGGGTCGGGTACCGCAGCGACGACTGCGCCGCCGGCGCCGCCACCGGCGGCGTTGGCGCTGATGTTGATGGCGTCGAGCGTGACGGGAGCCGCGGGCGCAGCAGTGGCGGTGATGACCTGGCCCGCGCCGTCATTGGTCGATGTAAAGGTCAGACTGTCAGGTCCGGTGATGATGGCCGAAAGATTGACGCCGGCATCCGCCAACGCCTGGTTCAATTGGGCGACCGACTGGACCGTCGCCGTCTTGGTCACGGGATTGAATGCGGTAGGCGAGGTGCCCACCGTGATCGTCACGGCAGTGCCCGCCGAGTTCGTGAAGGTGAAAACGCCGCCATTGAGCTTGCTGGTCGTGATGTCGGCGGACGTCGCGACGCCGGGCCCGCTCGGGACGCCCGTGCCGGTGAACTGGACGTTGGATTTCGTGCTGTAGCCCACGGGTTGCTGCAACGACTGGCTGGCGATCGACTTGGCGGTATCGACCAGCTTCTGCAGCGAAGTGATACCGGTGTCAGCGGCTTGCAGGACCTGCACGCCGTTGCCGATGCTGTCGAGCAGGTTGCTGATGTCGCTTGCGCGGGCGTCGAGACCGGCGGCGGTGAAGTAGTTGGTTGGATTGTCGAGTGCGCTGTTGACCTTCTTGCCCGTGGCGAGGCGGGTCTGAGTGGTGGAAAGCAGCTCGGCCGTACCCTGCAAGGAGAGCAGGTTCTGGCGAACCGCTGCTGTGAGGACAATATTTGAGGTCATAACAAGCCTTCCTTAAGTGCGCATCGCCAGGCGTCCTGGTCCAAACGGATTCCTGATTCCAGCCAGGTCCAGATATGAACAAAAGCTTTTAAAATATGATTAATCGCTGGTTACCGAACGTGGTTAATGCGCCGTAAAGCCGACCGCGGCGCTCACAATCCCGGACGCTGGATGACATCTAAGAGATTGGAATAAAATAGCTTTTTGTCTTGTCGGCTGGGCGTTCGGGGTGAGGCTGGGTGACCCCGCTGCCCGAGCCAAGCCCATCTCGCCGTCACCCGATTTCCGGGCGGGCCAGGTGCAAGGGATCGCCGCGCAACCGCCCTTCGGGAGACCGAAAGCAGGACTTTCGGGGGTGGCGAGCGCTCGCGCGAGTAAGCCATTATTAAGTGACTTTCTTTACGGTTTTGCAGATTGAAATTGGGAAGCTTGTAGGTCGGAGAGGGACGCTGAGGTGATGAATGTCTAGTGCTGCTGCCCAGGCCTATGCGCGTGTTGCCAATACCACCTCGTCTCCCCGAGACATCGAAGCTCAGGCCCTGTTGACCGCGGCGAACAAGCTGCATGCGGTCATGGTCGACACCAACGCGACCTATTCGCAGACGTTCGACGCGCTGATGTTCAACCGCAAGCTTTGGTCGATCTTCCTCAGTGAAGCGCAGCGCGACAGCAATCCGCAGCCGCTCGAGGTTCGGCAGAACATAGCGAACATCGGCATTTTCGTGCTGTCTCACACCGCTGCGTTGCAGATCAGCCCGCAGCGCGAGCACTTCAAGCCTCTGATCGAGATCAATCGCAACATTGCAGCCGGATTGAGCGGGCGTCCGTAAAGGGGCGAGAGAGGGCAGGGAACGAAGCGTGGCGGACTTCTTTAGCATCCTGAGCAACAGCTACAAGACGGCGCCGACGCCGCAGCCGGCGTCGTTGAAGTATGTCCCGGTCGATCCCGCCAATTACAACGGTACCTGGAAGGGTACTTATTCCACCGGCGAGAAATTTTCGTTCTCGATTTCCGATGTCCAGGGCTTTCGCGCCAAGGTCAAGTACCAGAGCGACAAGGGCCCGATCCTGTTTCAGGACGTGCTGATCAAGGACAATTCCTTCCGCATCGGTGACACCAAGTTTCTGCTGAAGAAAATCGGCCACGCGCAAATCAAGACGGTTGTCACGAACCCCACGACCGGCGGCACCGTGCTGAACACGGCCTACGCCGATCTCGTCTGATCGCGGCGCAGCCGCGGCACAAACCGGCGTTTAAGATCCCATTAACCAAACCTGTTTACCTTTCGGCAACGGAAATCCATGCCGGGCGGCGCGTGCTCGCATGGACGGGGCAAAGCAATCGCACCGGCAATGAACGGACAACGAGCTGCATCCTGCGTCGACACGGGTCGCGCGTCGCCCGCTGCCGGACCTGCATGCAATTCGGAGGGGGCGCATGGACGCTGAGTTGAACGAGCGCAAAGAGGCGCTTCCGCCGGTCGCTGCCGATCGCATCGGCTTTGCCAGACTGACACGCATGGCGTTCAACGGGATTGATCTCAGTCCGCTGTGGCAGCGCTTGATGGAGCAGGTGGCTAACGGCACCGCCGATGCGGGCTGCGCGCTCGATCTGTCGCTGATCGCGCAACTGCTGGGCGACAAGGAGACTGGCCTGCTGGTTCAGGCCGAAGCGTTGGCCTTTCACCAGCTTTACCGGTCGCCGTGCTCCGCCAAGCCGCCCCGACTTCGCGTGCTGGCTTTGGCGGCAGCCATTGATATGGGCGGCAATACGCCGATCGAATTTCTGCTGGAGGATTCCGGGATCGAGCTCCAGACCCTGTATGTCGTCGACGGAAAGGGGTTGCCGCAGCAACTGCCGGATCATGACGTTGCCATTGTGGTCGCATCCGATTCCG
Source organism: Bradyrhizobium sp. (assembly GCA_046349015.1). Taxonomy (GTDB): domain Bacteria; phylum Pseudomonadota; class Alphaproteobacteria; order Rhizobiales; family Xanthobacteraceae; genus Bradyrhizobium. The sequence continues at coordinate 176,701 of JAXMDE010000005.1, forward strand.
ATGAATGCCGGGGGGCACTGCTCAGCATCGATCGCGCTGCGGCCGACTGGCCGCGGCCGCTGCTCAATCCGCCGCATCTCGTCGGCAATCTGGACCGTGACAAGCTGCATCAACTGCTTGGTGGAATCGAAGGACTTGATATTCCCGCGACGTTCAACATGACGCGCGCACAATTGTCCGACCTGGCCCGGTCAAAAATATCGCTCTCCGAAATCTCGGCCGGGACAGAGTTTCCCGTCATTATTCGCCCCCGCGGCTCGCACGCCGGCGTCGGGCTTGCCAAGCTCGATGACCGCGACGCGATCGATCGCTACCTCGCTGAGCGGCCGGAACAGGAATTTTTCGTGTCCCGGTTCGTCGATTACGCGAGCGAAGACGGATTGTTCCGCAAGTACCGGCTCGTCTTCGTCGAAGGCCGGCCGTACGCCTGTCATATGGCGATCGCCGATCGCTGGGATATCTGGTATCTCAACGCAGGGATGTCGGAAAACGCAGAGAAGCGTCTCGAGGAGGAGACGTTCATGCGCACCTTCGACATCGGGTTTGCGCGCCGGCATCGGAGCGCCCTCGCAGGGTTGGCCGCCCGGATCGGCCTTGACTATTTCACGATCGATTGCGCTGAAAACAAGCGCGGCGAGTTGCTGGTGTTCGAGGCCGACAATACGGCGGTCGTGCACAACATGGATTCGCCCGAACTGTTTCCCTACAAGCCGCCGCAGATGCGGCTGGTCTTCGAGGCTTTCGCTGCAATGCTGTATCGGCGCGGCCGCAAGGGACGGGAGCAGGCGGCGTGAAGCCGCTGCGTGACGCAAGCCTGCAAGCCGAATCGAGCAAGTCGCTCGATCCACAGGATTGGGACGATATTCGCGCGCAAGGTCATCGCATGCTCGATGACATGCTCGACTATATCTCGGGCATCAGGGAGCGCCCGGTCTGGCAGCCGATACCGGATGAAGTCCGCGGGCGGTTTCGTGCCGACCTTCCGCTCAAGTCTTCCGGTCTTGACGAAGTCTATCGCGAGTTCGCCGATTTCATCGTCCCCTATGCGACCGGCAACGTTCATCCGGGTTTCATGGGGTGGGTCCATGGTGGCGGCACCCCTGTCGGTATGCTGGCCGAGATGCTGGCTGCCGGGCTGAACGCCAATCTCGGCGGGCGCGATCACATTCCGATCGAGGTCGAAGGCCAGATCGTCGAGTGGACGCGCCAGATGTTCGGCTTTCCCGGCGAGGCCAGCGGGATTTTCGTCACCGGCACGTCGATCGCCAACCTGATGGCGGTGCTGGTGGCTCGAACGGACGTACTTGGACAGGACGGGCGGCAGCACGGCATCGGAAGCGAAGGCGCGCTGCTGACGGCTTATACCTCGACCGCCGCGCATGGCTGCATCAGGCAAGCCATGGATCTCGCCGGCTTCGGCAGCGACGCGCTGCGCTCTATCGGGACAGATCGATACCACCGCATCGATGTGGCGGCCTTGCGAGGGCAGATCGCGCGGGATCGGAGCTGCGGCCTCAAGCCCTTCCTTGTCGTTGGCTCCGCCGGAACGGTGGATATCGGGGCCATCGACGATCTGGTGGCGCTAAGTGCGCTGTGCCGCGAGGAAGGGCTGTGGTTTCACGTCGACGGCGCCTTCGGTGCGCTCGGGATTCTCTCGCCGATGCTGGCGCCGCGGCTTGCGGGAATCGAAAGCGCGCATTCGATTGCCTTCGATTTTCACAAATGGGGTCAGGTGCCCTACGACGCCGGCTTCCTGATCGTGCGTGACGGCGAGCGCCATCGGCAGACATTTTCTGCCCCGGCAGCATATCTGCGCCGGGAGACCAGAGGGCTTGCTTCCGGGGCGCACTGGCCTTGCGATCTGGGCCCGGATCTGTCGCGTGGCTTCAGGGCGCTCAAGACCTGGTTCACGTTGAAGGCCTACGGCACCGAGAAGTTGGGGGCCGTGATCGGCCGGACCTGTGCGCTGGCGAGTTATCTGGAAGCGAGGATTCTGGCCGAGCCGCGGCTGGAACTGCTGGCGCCGGTGCAGCTCAATATCGTCTGTTTTCGCTATCGGGCGGCCGACCCTGACAGGGTCAATCGCGAGATCGTCATCGACATTCAGGAATCGGGCATCGCCGCCCCGTCGACCACGCTGTTGGATGGCCAACTCGCCATACGCGCCGCCATCGTCAATCATCGGACCGATATCTGCGACCTCGATGCAGTGGTGGCCGCGGTCCTCACATTCGGCACTGCCCGAACCCAGCCCAGCCTGCTTTCCGGCCGCCCAAACGTTCTGCAAGAGGTTCAGTTTCCAGCCTGAGGGCCTTTGTTTTGTTGCATTTTCGGGTGCCGATAGCGGAACATCGGGTTGCGCGATTCGCGCGGCGCCGGGATTGTCGTTTCCGTGTTAGGCTGGCGGCCGTGAATCGGTTGTCGCGATTTCAATCGCTCGTCAGGTGAGCGCAAGGAGGTAACAGCGATGGCGCTGAAGGTTGAACTGAAGCCCTTCGAGCGAATCATCATCGGACAGAGCGTTATCACCAACTCCGATTCGCGAGCGAGGTTCTTGATCGACGGGAAGGCGCCGATCCTGCGGGAAAAGGACATCCTGACCGCGGAGACCGCCAATACGCCGGTGAAGCGGCTCTATCTCTGCATCCAGATGATGTACCTGGAAGACGACATCCCGAAGTACCAGGATTTGTACATGGATTTCGTCAAGGATCTGCTGCAGGCAGTGCCGCGGTTTCGACCGTCGATCGAGACCGCAAGCAAGCTGATATTGAGCGGATCGCTCTACAATTCCCTGAAGGAAATACAGAAGCTGATCGAGCAGGAAGCCGAGTTGCTGGCAGTTCCAGCCCAGCGCTAGGCCTTGCGATCGGTCGCGCGCAGTCGCGTCGGAGCCTCTCTTGTCAGCTCCAGCGAACGGAAATAGGCGCGCCGCCGCAGTACGGCCTCTTCGGGGAATTGCGTCACCACCTGGCTCGTGCGGTCGTCGACCACCTGGTAGACGATGGCCGCGGCATCGCGGTCGATCGTCACCTGGTTCGATCGCGAACGGCTCACGACGTTGGAACGCGCGGCAACGCCCGCGTCTGCCGCCGTGACAGTCGCGCTCGGCGGCAGTTCGGTCGGGACCGCCTGCTTCGCCGCTTCGCGGATCGGTTGAGCGATCGGGGCGGCGACCGGTGCCCCGACCGGCTTGATGCTGAAATCCGTACTCATGGCAGCCCTCCTGGCGTCCGCCTCGAGTCAAATCCCAACCCTTCCCAAGCCGCAACTATGCAGCCCATTTCTCAACATGCGGTAAGAAAACGCGATGAATACCGCGTTCAAGCCGATGCCGGATTTCAATTCAAATTTTAGATGTTGCCGATGGTCGCAAACGGTGCGCGTGGCGCGCCTCCTACAGCGACCGGCTCACCGCGAGCGGGGTGATATGGCGTGGCCCGGGCGCGGCGCGCTGGCCGGAGGCGGTATAGGTGTTCGGCGCATTGCGGCGCTGCACCTCGGCATTGACTCCGCGGATGATGCCTTCCGACACCGCGTGAGCCGTGGCGAGCACAGTGAGATTGATCTGCAGCATGGCGCGGAACGTCTCGTGGTGCCGCTTCATCGAAGCAAGAAGGTCGGGCGCAACCTGTGCCAGATGTTCCTGCGCGACCCGCAGGGCCTCGATCGCCCTGACATAGCGTCCGCTCAGCGCCGATTTCTGCTCCTCCAGCTGCATGGCCTCGCGCACCTTGCCGGCCCGGACGAGTTCGGTTTCCTTCTCGACGACGGCAAGCAGCTTGCCCATCACGTCCAGCACTTCTTCGGCGAGCTTCCTTGCATCGGCCGCCGTCGCGATCGGGGAGCGGGAAGGCGGCGCGTGCCTGGCTTGCGGATGTTGGCTCATGTGAAATCCCTTCCGATCAGCCGCGCTTTGCCTGCAGCAGGATCAGCGTGCGGAATACGTCGTTGGAAATGCCGACGCCGCCGGCCTTGGCGAAGGACTTCGAATACTGCTCCGTCAGCATCGAGCGCCACACGCCGGTGCCGGGTGTGTCGCCGAACGGGCCTTCGCCCTTGATGCCGCTGGTCATCTGCGAAAACATCGAATTGAGGAACATCGCCTCGAAGTCCTGCGCCTGGCCGCGGATCTTCTTCTGCGTCGCCGCCGGAACCCTGGTCAGGGCGTCGGCGAGCAGCGGATCGGCGCGCTTGACCGAAGGGGTGGGCGCGTAGATGGTGATCGAACCGATGATGCCGCCGGTCATCACATCACCTCGATGTCGGCCTGGATGGCGCCGGCGGCCTTGATTGCCTGCAAGATGCTGATCATGTCACGCGGGCCGATACCGAGGCCATTGAGCCCGTCGACGAGCTGCTGCAGCGAGACGCCGTCCCTCACCACCGCGAGCTTCTTGCCGTCCTCGACCACGCCGACCTGGGTGCGTGGCGTCACCACGGTGCGGCCGCGCGAGAACGGGTTGGGCTGGCTGACCTGCGGGCTTTCGGAGATCGTGACGGTGAGATTGCCCTGCGCCACCGCGACGGTGGAGACGCGGACGTCGCGGCCCATCACGATGACGCCGGAGCGTTCGTCGATCACGATCCTGGCGGCGAGGTCCGGATCGACCTGCAGCTGCTCGATCTCGGTCAGGAAGGCGACGACGTTGCCTTTGAACTCGGCCGGAATCGACAGCTGCACGGTGGAAGGATCGATCGGCTCGGCGGTCTTGACGCCGAGGAAATCGTTGACGGCGGCGGCAATGCGCTTGGCGGTGGTGAAATCGGCGTTGCGCAGCGCCAGCCGCACATTGGGCAGGCGGTTCAGCGCAAACTCGATCTCGCGCTCGATGATGGCGCCGTTGGCGATGCGGCCGACCGTCGGCACGCCGCGCACGATCTTGGCGGCTTCGCCCTCGGCCTGGAATCCGGAGATGGCGACCGAGCCCTGGGCCACGGCATAGACGTTGCCGTCGGCGCCGAGCAGGGGGGTGACGAGCAGGGTGCCACCGGTGAGGTTCTTGGCATCGCCGAGCGCGGAGACGGTGACGTCCATCCGCGTGCCCTGGGTGCCGAACGCCGGCAGATTGCCGGTGACCATCACGGCGGCAACGTTGCCGGTACGGATGGTGGCGCCGCGGATGTTGACGCCCATGCGTTCCAGCATCGCCTGCAGCGACTGCTTGGTGAAGGGGATGTTGTTCAGCGTGTCGCCGGTGCCGTTGAGGCCGACCACGAGGCCGTAGCCGATCAGCTGGTTCTGCCGCACGCCCTCGATATTGGCGAGGTCCTTGATCCGCGACGTCGCGCTTGCCGGCAGCGCGAACAGCGCCGCCGCCACGAAGGCGACAACGCCGCAAACCAGTTTTGCCTTCCGGATGCCGGGCATCCCAACCACTCCCCTGGAATTCGCCAGGACTTCGCGACACTCCCATGACGCGCCGTCCGCAACCCACCATGCGAGCGGCGTGCCACATCCGCCCTGAGATTCAATCGATTGATTTCGTTGGAAAGTTTTCGGCGAACCGGCAACTTCACGTTCACGCCAAAGCGAGCGAAACTGCCGTATGCGGCAGATTTTGCCGGGGTCTTTACGCATCATTAACCATAAGAAGGCGATGGTTCCCGCAAGGCTTTCTTGCAAAGGCTTTCTCGCTGGGGCTCGACGACCATGCGCATCTACGGACCTAACGGCACGACACTGGGCACGCCGGCCGGCAATGCACGGCGCACCTCGTCGACCGGCTTCTCTCTTCCCGATGCGGCCGCTGCTCCCGACACCCGCTCCGCCGCTCCGCCGAAAGCCGCCGCCAATATCGATGCGCTGCTGGCGCTGCAGGGGGTGGAGGAGGATCCGGTCGAACGCCGCAAGCGCTCGGTGGCCAAGGGCCGCGGCGCGCTCGACGTGCTCGACGATCTCAAGATCGGTCTGCTTGCCGGCAATCTCGATGTCTCCACCGTGAACAGGCTGCGCGATGCCGCCGCCAGCCTGAAGTCGTCCTCCGGCGATCCCGGCCTCGACGCGGTGCTTTCGGAGATCGAGCTGCGCGTCGAAGTCGAGCTCGCCAAGGCCGGGCGATCCTGAGGCCGGTTCCGGACCCGGGGCGGTCCCGGCTGCGGCACCGGCAAGGGCACCGCCCGGGCCGGCGGACCGGGGCAGGGCACGCGCCCGGCGGGAACAGATAAACTCGCCTGTGCAAGGCCTTGCGGGAGGTCCGGCTTTACGCCGGGATCGTATTGTCTGTGACATGGGGCCGCTATATAAGGCGGCGCGCGGACGGACCCCTGCCGCCCGCCAAACAAGATGGGCTGCCCTTGGAAAAGTTGAAAAACTACCGGCCTTCCGAAAAAGAGCCTTTCATGAACGACCGGCAGAAGGATTACTTTCGGGCCAAGCTGTTGGCCTGGAAAGATGAGATTCTGCGCGAGTCGAAGCTCACCCTGCAGGCCCTGCAGGAGGAGAACGTCAACCACCCGGATCTCGCCGATCGCGCCTCTTCGGAGACCGACCGCGCCATCGAGCTTCGCGCCCGCGACCGCCAGCGCAAGCTGATCTCCAAGATCGACGCGGCGCTGCAGCGCATCGAGGACAACACCTACGGCTATTGCGAGGAGACGGGCGAACCGATCTCGCTCAAGCGCCTCGAGGCCCGCCCGATCGCGACGCTCTCGGTGGAAGCCCAGGAGCGCCACGAGAAGCGCGAGAAGGTCTACCGGGACGAGTAGCAAGACTCGTTTCCTGTCCCTCATCCTGAGGAGCGGCCTGTTGGCCGCGTCTCGAAGGATGAAGGCCACCAGCCGGGCCACATGGTTCGAGACGCGCTTCGCGCTCCTCACCCTGAGGGGATAGAGTGTGCGGCCCCGCCCACCGCAGAGGAGCCGCCGATGGACAGGATTCTCGCGGCCGCCAAGTTCATCGCCACTGCCCGCCGCGGCCGCGCGCCGCTTGCGGCACTGCCGCCCGACATCATCCCCGCCAATGAGGCCGAAGGCTATCAGGTGCAGCGCGCGCTGCATGACCTGTTGCGACCGCAGATGGGCAGCCTCGTCGGCTACAAGATCGGCTGCACCAGCAAGGTGATGCAGGACTATCTTCAGATCCCGCATCCATGCGGCGGCGGCGTGTTCGAGAAGGGCGTGCATGCAAGCGGCGTGAAGCTTGCCGCCTCCGGCTACGTCCGCGTCGGCGTCGAATGCGAGATCGCGGTCAGGCTGGCGCGCGACCTGCCGCCGGCCGGCCAGACGTTCACGGCGGAAGCGGCGGGCGCGGCGGTGGAGGCATACTATCCCGCGATCGAAATCGTCGACGACCGCTATGTGAAATGGGAGCGGCTCGGCGCGCCCACGCTGGTGGCGGACGATTTCTTCGCCGCCGGCTGCGTGCTCGGGGCTCCCGTCGCCCGCTCCGCCGTGCCGGACCTCCTGCAGGTGACCGGCCGCGCCATCATCAACGGCAAGGAAGAGGGCCGCGGCACCGGTGCCGACGTGCTCGGCCATCCCCATCACGCGCTGGCCTGGCTCGCCAATCATCTCGCCGCCGAGGGCCGGGGCCTGCATGCAGGGCAGATCGTGCTGACGGGAAGCCTGATGAAGACAGTGTGGCTCAACGCAGGCGATCACGTGCGGATGGAGCTGGATGGATTGGGCGTGGTCGAGGCGACGTTCGCCTGACTCACAAATCCCCGCACTTCCAGGCGCCGTTGTCCCACAATCCCTTGATCGCGGCAAAGGGGATGACCAGCCGCGCATAGCGGCGCTTGAACCACAGGCCGACCTCGAAACGGTTGTCCAGCACCTTCAGCCGGTCGAACTGGTGCTGCAACACAATGGCCATCTCGTCCGGATATTGCGCCGCGAGCCAGTCCGGCATGGTTACGCCTTCGGCTCGGCTACCGAAGGCGACATTGACCGGATGGTTCTCCGCCGCCAGCCGTAGCGTCGCGGCAAGCTCGATGCGCGCCGGAAAACTGCCGCAGGGTTCCGCCTCGGCCGGCGAGGCCAGCGCGAACGCCGCGAGCAGGAGAGGGATCAGCCGAATTTTCAAGGAAAGTCTGGTCCGGGGCGGGTGAGGTCATGGTTTCAGTGGCAGCAACGGTCCGGGAGGTTCATTCGGGTGCAGACCAGCGTTCCCGCGGCGCCACGTTCAGCGACTCCGTGAGGAAAATCACATAGCGCGGAGGCGCCTCACGGGGCGCTCGCAAATCCGTGAGAACATCTGCATTCGAACCGCGGCCGGAGACAGTGTGACCAACCTCGCAGAGCCCCATGGAGGCAATCCAGTATCTGCAAGGGGACGTTTCATGGATTGGAAGCACTGCCGTGAAGAACCATTTTCCCCTGCTGGATCCGTTGCGCTTCGGCGCTGCCGTCGGCGTCGCCATTTTTCACCAGATGTTCTGGTCCTGGGCCTGGGTCTCGATCGGCGTCCCCGGTTTCGAGCGCTACGTCGCCGCCGATCTCCTGTACCCGTCGGCCGCGCCCTTCACGTGGTTCGGCTGGGTGGGTGTTGAAATATTCTTTGTCATTTCCGGCTTCGTCATCGCCAATTCCGCGAGCAAGTCTTCGCCGACAGAGTTTCTTCTCGGCCGCGCGCTCAGGCTTTATCCGGCGGTCTGGGTTTGCGCCACCGCGAGCCTCCTCGTCCTGGTTCTGTTTGGCAGCGGACCTGCGTCCAAATTCATCGTCCCCTACATCCACGCCATGACGCTGGTTCCCAAGGGTGTCACGGGGGACTGGCTCGATGGTGTCTATTGGACACTGGCCGCCGAAGTAGCTTTTTACGGGCTCGTGTTTTGCGCGATGCTCACCGGGAAAATCACCCTGCGGCAGCTGGCCTTTGGCCTCACCATCTACAGCGCGGCGTTCAACGCCGTGGCGTTGCTGGTGCTGTCATTCACGACGTATCCCGACTTGCCCTATCTCGTCATTCTGATGTTCCGGGTGCCGTGCGCGGCATTCCTGTTGACCCATGGCTGCTTTTTTGCGCTGGGCATCTGGCTTTTCATTTCCGCAAACAGGGAACTGACGGCGCTCGAATGGCTCGCCGTCGCCATCACCTGTCTGTCGGGAGCCGCAGAAATCTACTTCTTCGCATCGTTCTTCTTGACGAGCATCCCCGCCATCTCGGGTCAATCGGCCCTGGTGCCGATCGCGGTCTGGGCGGCGGCGGTGGGCCTCATTGCCTGGTGCGCTAACAGGAACAGGCGCTCGACAGCCGCCGCTTCGCCTGAAGCGCCGGCGTATTTGAGAACGCTCGGGCTGATCACCTATCCGCTCTATCTCACCCACAACATCACGGGCACGGCGATCATTCGTCTCCTGGTCGATTCAGGTCTCGATGCCACCTCGGCCGTGTGGGTGCAGCTGGCCATGCTTGTCCTGATCTGCTGGTTCATTTGCGCGAAGATCGAGCCCGCCATCAGGGGTGCGATGACGCAAGCCATCGCCTATTTCGGACAGCTGCCGGAAAGACTGCCGGCATCGAGGCGCCCGAGGTTTTCCCGCGGGCTGGGCCTTCGGCGGCCCGTCCCGGCAAAGATGACCGCCGCGGCGTGATGGCCGGTGTCCTGCTGGATTGGCTTCCTGAACTGTTGCATCTGCTGGAGCTTCGGTTCTGACTGGATCAGAACCGAAGCTCTGGATTCTTGATTGGACGCGTTTTCTTTACGCGAACCGGTGTCCACTTCGCTTGAAAACGCTCTAATGGGTCAAAAGGCGAATTTCGGCCGAGACCCATCAGGTGGAAGAAGTTCGGCGAGTTGTGGCAGGAAGCACCGGATGAAGGTCACCAGGGACATGGTGGATAGAGACCTGCGCGGCAGCTATGCCGTTGGCCGGATCATCGCGAGCTTATTTCACACCGGATGGTTCTCTCTGCTGGTGTTCCGTTTCACCGGGGCGGTCTTGCGGGGAAAAAACATCAGGGGGCTTGTCTGCCAGGAGAGGCATATTCCGAGCAGAAGTGGCGGGCCACCCATTCGCGTGCGGATTTATCGGCCGGCCGCGGCATCCGGACCGCTGCCGGTCATGCTCTATCTGCACGGTGGCGGTTACGTCTACGGGGTGCCGGAGCAATTCGGCTCGGTCATCAGGGACTTCATCGCGACAGAGCCGTGCATCATCGTCGCGCCGGACTATAGAAGGGCCGTCGAATCGCCGTACCCGGCCGCATTCAACGACTGCTACGATACCCTGCTATGGATAAGGGACAATGCGGCCTCCCTCGGCGGAAGAACCGACGGATTCATCGTGTCGGGCCATAGCGCGGGCGGAGGGCTCGCGGCGGCCGTCTCGCTCAAGGCGACCGATGACGACGCTGCAAAAATAGCCTTTCAAATGCCGCTATATCCGATGATCGACGACCGGCAGAACAGCGCCTCTGCCATCGGAAACAACGCGCCCGTATGGGATGAAAAAGCCAACAGGCTGGCGTGGTCCCGTTATCTCGATGGCGTGGAAGACGTGACGCCTTACGCGGCTGCGGCACGCTGCACGGACTATGCGAGATTGCCGCCGACGATCACCTTTGTCGGCAGTCTCGAGCCGTTTCGGGATGAAACGAAAATCTATGTCGAGAATCTTCGTCGCGCCAACGTTCCGGTCGAGTTCGAGATATTCGACGGCGCCTTTCACGGCTTTGACCTGATGGTGCCGGACGCTCCGATCAGCAGGCGAGCCAACCGGTTCCTGATGGAAAATTTCCGGAAGTTCGCCCGGCGGTATTTCGCCTAGAGCGTTTTCAAGCGAAGGGGATGCCGGTTCGCGTGAAGAAAACGCGTCAAATCGAGGATCTGGGACAATCGACACGGTCCAGAAACGCCACGGCCTCTGCCAGGGGAGCTAGCAGAGGCCGCGTTGATACACTTCGCCGCGCCTAGGTTCGCAACGGAGTGTGGGAGCTCTCTAAGTCGGAACTAGAACGGCAGCAGCACGTCGACCACCTGCTGGCCGTATCGGGGCTGTTGCACGTCCATGATCTGGCCGCGGCCGCCATAGGCGATGCGGGCTTGGGCGATCTTGGAGGAATCGATGGTGTTGTCGCTCTGGATGTCCTCCGGGCGGACGACGCCTGCGACCACCAGCTCGCGGATCTCGTAGTTGACGCGGATCTCCTGCTTGCCCTCGACCACCAGATTGCCGTTCGCCAGCACCTGCGTCACCACCGCCGCGACGTTGGTGGTCAGCGATTCCTGGCGGTTGACCGAGCCCTTGCCATCGGCCGACGAGGTCGAGTCGGTAGCCAGCAAGTTGCCGGGCAGGATCTTGTTGGACTGCGTGATGGTCTTGGCGCCGATGAAGTCGGTAATGTTCGAATTCTCCTTGGCGGTGCGGCTGCGCTGGGTCTCGTTCTGCAAATTGGCCTTGTCGGTGATGTTGACGGTCACGGTCAGGAGGTCGCCGACGCGCGCGGCGCGCTGGTCCTTGAAGAACGCGCGGGAACCGTTCCGCCACAGCGAGTTGGCGTTGTAGGAGGCGACCTCGGGCTTCGGCATCGGCATCTGCACCGGCTTGTAGCCGGGCTGCGCGGTCGGATTCTCGATCGCGGCGAGTTTTGGCTGCTCGCCGATCTGCGACAGGCGGTCGACAGCGGAGCAGCCGCCGGCGAGCGCGAGGACTGCAAACGGCGCGGCCAGCTTGACGATACGAAGGCAGGGGAAGCGGGACATCTACGTTACTCGGATTTGGCCGCAGCCTGTGCGCCGGCATTGGCAAGAGGGGTGGCGGCCGCGGCAGGCGCCGCGCCGAGCGAGGAGGTGCTGTCGGATACCTTGTCCTGTAGTTTGGCCTGCGGGGTTTCCGGGCGCGGGGCGACCACGATCGCCACGCGGCCGCGGCCGACCACGACGCCGGAGACCGTGCGCTTGGATTGCAGGTTCAGCACGTTGACGACGTCGCCTTCGGTGCCGGCCTCGAGCGCCTTGCCGAGCACGGTGAGGTAAATCCCCGTGGTCTCGTAGATCAGCGTCACGCCCTGGTCGCGCTGCACCAGATCGGGTTTGGCGACGTCGGCGCCTTTCAGCGCCTGGCCGGCGCGCAGCTGGCGGCGTGCCTGCATGCCGACGGCAAGGTCGCGGCTGAGCACATCGGCGCCGACCTCGGCCTTCGGCCGCCGCTCGCTGACGATGTCGGAGGATTTCAGCACTTCGTTGCGCTCGAGGCTGCGGGCCAGTACCGCTGCTTCCACGGTCTCGATCGCGGTACCGCCAAAGCGCAACTTCACCGGCGGCAGGCCCGCCTCGTTCGATATCTCGAAGGTGACGTCGAAGCGGTTGCTGCGCGGCTCGTAGCGCACGGCGACCGGGTTCAGCGGGCCGCTGTTGATGGCATCGAGTCGGATCTCGCCGAGGGGGCGGTCGAAGGTGACGGCGATGTTGGCGGCGTCGCCCAGGCCATTGCGGCGTTCCAGCGCGCGAGTGACCGCCTGCTCGATGTCGGAAACCTCGAAACTGCGGGCCAGCCGCGTCACCGAGATTTCGCGCAGGTCTTTGGTGTTGACGCCGATCACCTGGTGGGCGCGCAGCGTGTTGACCACCTGTACGACCGGCAACGTGCCGGTCGTGCCGGGGTCGGGCGCGCGGTAGATCGCGATCCTGGCAGCCGGCCCGGCATTGTCGATGACGTCGCCGATCCGCACGACGTCGGAGGTAACGACGACATTGGCGCGCAGCGTGGGCGCGGCGATGACATCGCTCCTGTTCTGTGCGAACGCGCCCGGCGCCGATGCAAACGAGGCCATGGCGAGCAGGGCGGCGGCGAGCAGGAGGGGGCGGGCGATCATGGCCATCATCCTCAGCGGAACATCTGCGAGGTGGTTTGCAGCATCTGGTCGGCGGCCGAGACGACCTTGGCGTTCATCTCGTAGGCGCGCTGGGCGGCGATCAGGTCCGAGATTTCGGTGACCACCTCGACATTGGATTGTTCGAGGTTGGACTGCTGCATGTCGCCGAAGCCGTCGGTGTTGGCGATGCCGTCCTGCGGCGCGCCCGAAGCCGGCGTGTCCTGGAAAAGGTTGTCGCCGATTGGCTTTAAGCCCGCCTTGTTGATGAAACGGGTGAGGCCGATCTGGCCCACATTGGTGGGCGTCGTCGAGCCCGGCAGCGTCACCGAGACCTGGCCTTGCGCGTTGATGGTGAGGCCCGAAGAGTTCTGCGGGATCGTAATGGTCGGCTGCACCGGATTGCCCTGCGCATTCACGACGCGGCCCTGCGCGTCCATCATGAAGGAGCCGTCGCGGGTGTAGGCATAGGTGCCGTCGGGCATCTGGATCTTGAAGAAGCCCTCGCCGCGGATGGCGATGTCGAGCTCGTTGCCGGTCGGCAGCAGGGTGCCCTGGCTCATCAGCCGTGGCGTGCCGACGGTCTTGACGCCGCCGCCGAGATCGACGCCGACGGGCAGGATGGTGCCCTGGTCGGAGGCCTGCGCGCCGACCCGGCGCACATGGTCGTAGATCAGATCCTGGAACGCCGCGCGCTGCTTCTTGTAGCCGGTGGTGCGGAGGTTGGCGATGTTGTTGGAGATCACCTGAACGTTGAGTTCCTGTGCCGCCATGCCGGTCGCTGCGGTGATGACTGCGCGCATCTTGCTATCCTCCTATCAGGCCGGCACGTCGGCGAGCTTGTCGATCGCCGTACGGTGCAGGTCGTGCTGCTGCTGCAGCATCGAGGCAATGTTGGTGTAGGTGCGGTTGACCTCGATCAGGCGGCTCATCTCGGTGATCGCATTCACGTTCGAGCGCTCGATGAAGCCCTGGGCGACCGTCGACTTGGTGTCCGGCTGCGCGGCGTTGCCTTCGCCGAGCGAATAGAGGTTGGAGCCTTCCTTCACCAGCCGCTGCGGCTGCGAGAAGTTGACGATGCGAAGCTTCGCGCGGACCGAGTCGATGCGGTTGGTGCCTTCCAGCACGGTGATGTTGCCGTCGCTGGCGATCTGGATCTCCTTGTCGGTCTGCTGGAACCGGATCGGGCCGTTGTTGCCGAGCACGGGAAAGCCGGAAGAGTTGACCAGCTGGCCCTGATTGTCGATCTGGAAGGAGCCGTCGCGGCTGTAGCGCTCGCCGGCCGGCGTCTGCACCACGAACATGCCGTCGCCCAGGACGGCGACATCGAGCGGATTCTTGGTCTGGTCGGCGGAGCCTTGCGAGAAATCGCGGAAGGTGGCGCGGTCCAGCACGTGACTGAGCCTGCGGTCGCGGCCGGGGGCGAAATTGTCCTCGCGCGCGGTCGGCATCAGGTATTCGGCAAACAGCGACCGGTCGGCCTTGAAGCCGTTGGTGTTCACGTTGGCGACGTTGTTGGCGATGACGTCCATCTGCCGTTCCAGCGTCACTTGCCGCGAAAGCCCGATGAGAAGCGTGTTCTCCATCGGTGGATCTCCCCTGGTGATGGTCCGCGCACCGGCTCTCCCAAACCCGCTTGCGGACCGGACGAACCCGTTCCTGGCTCTCCCAAGCCGCGAAGGATTCGATCACTGCCTCAGCGAAAGCCGTGCCAGTTGAGAAAATGCAGGAAGATCAGCCGCTTGACCTGTTCGGAGGGGAGGCGGGCGGGCGGCAGAAAGGTCTTGTTGACCATGTTTGCCCGGCAGTTTTTTCCTAGTCCAAGTCCAAAAGAAAGGAACCGTTAACCATTGTTACCCTAGCGTTGCCGCATCAGGGCGCGCGTTTGCGCCGGCGGCATTCGTATCGCGTCACGGCCATCAGCTGGCAGCATTTTGGCGGGCTCTACCGGGATAGACGGGGCAGGGCGATGGCGGACAATGAAGCGGAAGGCGGCGCAGCGGCGGAAGCCGCAGAGGCCGCGCCAGCCAAGAAGAGCAAACTCAAGCTGATCATCGCCGCCGCGGGCGCCCTCGTCGTCATCGGCGGCGGCATCGGCGGCTGGTTGCTCATGTCCAAGGGACATGGCGACGACAAGCATGCCGAGGCTGCGCCTGCCAAGCCGTCGTCCTACGTCGAAGTGCCCGAGATCATGGTCAACCTCGTCAGCATGCCCGGCGAGCGCGTGCAGTATCTCAAGGTGAAGGTGGTTCTCGAGGTGAAGGAAGAAAAGCAGATCGAGGCGATCAAGCCGAGCATGCCGCGCGTCACCGACATCTTCCAGACCTACATGCGCGAGCTGCGGGCCGGCGATCTCAACGGCTCGGCCGGGCTGTTCCGTCTCAAGGAGGAACTGACCCGCCGCGTCAATAGCGCGGTGGCGCCGCAGCAGGTCAGCGCGGTGCTGTTCAAGGAAATCGTGATCCAGTAAAGGGGCGGGACCTCCAAGCCATGGCTGGCAACGACCAAATGGACCAGGACGCCATTGCCGCGCAATGGGAAGCGTCCATGGCCGCCGAAGACCCCGCTGAAGCCGAAAAGGCGGCGGCGGCCAACGAACTCTCCGGCACCATGGCGCTGCAATGGGCCGCCATGGTCGAGGACGGCAGCCGCGACCTCGGCGGCAAGAACTCCGGCGAGCGCGTGCTGTCGCAGGAGGAAATCGACAATCTGCTCGGCTTCACCGCGGGTGAAGTCAATCTCGACGACCATTCCGGCATTCGCGCCATCATCGACTCCGCGATGGTGTCCTATGAGCGCCTGCCGATGCTGGAAATTGTCTTCGACCGCCTGGTGCGGCTGCTGACGACGTCCTTGCGCAATTTCACGTCCGACAACGTCGAAGTCTCGCTCGACCGCATCACTTCGGTGCGCTTCGGCGACTACATGAACTCGATCCCGCTGCCCGCGGTGCTCTGCGTGTTCAAGGCGGAGGAGTGGGAGAATTTCGGCCTCGCCACCGTCGACTCCAGCCTGATCTATTCCATCGTCGACGTGCTGCTCGGCGGCCGCCGCGGCCAGGCCTCGCTGCGCATCGAGGGGCGGCCCTACACCACGATCGAAACCAATCTGGTGAAGCGGCTGATCGAGGTCGTGCTCGCCGATGCCGAGCAGGCATTCCGCCCGCTGTCGCCGGTCACCTTCAGCATCGACCGCCTGGAAACCAATCCGCGCTTTGCCGCGATCAGCCGTCCGGCCAACGCCGCGATCCTGGTGCGGCTGCGCATCGACATGGAAGAGCGCGGCGGCAATATCGAACTGCTGCTGCCCTATGCCACCATCGAACCGATCCGCAGCGTGCTGCTGCAGATGTTCATGGGCGAAAAGTTCGGCCGCGACCCGATCTGGGAAGGCCATTTCGCCACCGAGGTCGCGCAGGCCGAAATCTCGGTCGATGCGGTGCTGTACGAGGCCGACATCCCCTTGAAGCAGCTGATGGCGCTGAAGGTCGGCGATACGCTGCCGCTGGAGATGAAGGCCGATGCGCTCGTCACCGTGCGCTGCGGCGATGTCACCCTGACCGAGGGACGCATGGGCCGGGTCGGCGACCGCGTCGCCATCCGCGTCACCAAACAGCTGCGCAAGCCTAAGACCACGCTCGCCATGTTCGAGAGAGCCGACGAGCAAACCAAGATGCTGGAGGCACAATGAGCCACACCATGGGAGTAGCGATCGAAAGTCTGGTGGCGGCGCTGCTGTTGCTCACGATCGGCTATTGCATCCTGCTCAACAAGCGGCTGCAGCGGCTGAAGGCGGACGAGCACTCGCTGAAGGCCACGATCGGCGAATTGATCACCGCAACCGAGATTGCCGAGCGCGCGATCGGCGGCCTCAAGCATACGGTGCGCGACGTCAACGAAAATCTCGGCAGCCAGCTCAGTGCGGCGACCCAGTTGTCGCAGCAGCTCAGGCAGCAGCTTGCCGAGGGGGACGCCGTGGTCCGCCGCCTCTCCAAGATTGCCATCGCCGCACGGCCATCGTCCGATCAGCGCGAAGAAGCGGCGCCGGCGCCCGCACCCGCACCGGCGTCGAGGTCGGCAACCGCGAAGGCGGTGGCCGAGGCAGCGCAAGCATTCTCCGAACGCCGAAGGGCTAGTGGCCTGGCTGCATGAGATCCTTTCGTGACATCCGCGTCATTCCGGTCGTGCTGGTCGCGATCTTCGGCCTCGTCGTGCTGAAGATCGCCGGCCTCGTCATCGACGGCGGCTATGTGTTCGATTACCAGCCGAGCGCCAAGGCAACGGCAAAGCCGCCCGCGAAACCGGCTTCCTGGGCGCAGGAGATGCTGAACTATCCCGGCGGACCCAAGCCAGATCCGGCCGACATCACCGGCTCGGCGCATGGTGCGCCCAAGAAGGAGGAGCCGCCAAAGCCGGCAGCGCCGCCGCCTGAGCCGGCCAAGCCGGACGGCGTCGTGGTGTTTCCCGACCAGACGCCGCGGATGTCGGAATCCGAGCGCGCCATCCTGGAACGGCTGCAGTCGCGCCGCCAGGAACTGGAGCAGCGCGCCCGCGAGATCGAAATCCGCGAGAGCCTGCTCAAGGCCGCCGAGAAGCGTATCGAGAGCAAGGTCGAGGAGATGAAGTCCCTGGAAGGCAAGGCGGCCACCGCCACCGGCCAGCGCAACGAGCAGGAGGCTGCGCGCTTCAAGGGCATCATCACGATGTATGAGAGCATGAAGCCGAAGGACGCCGCAAAAGTGTTCGACCGGCTGGAGATGACCGTGCTGATCGAGATCGCCTCGCAGATCGCCCCGCGCAAGATGAGCGACATCATGGGCCTGATGCAGCCGGAGGCCGCCGAGCGGCTGACCGTGGAGCTCGCCCGCCGCGCCGGCGGCATCGACAAGCAGTCGGCTGAATTGCCCAAGATCGAGGGCAAGATGCTGAACCAGAAGGCCAATTAGAGCTCATATTTAACAAGTCCTTAAGAACGCCAATCCTACAGTCGCAACCGGCGGAATCTGCCTTCCGCCGACGACCGGACCGTTGATGACACGCATGGCGCGAAGGGATCAGAACCGTTCGCTCCGCCGCGCCGCGGCGGGCATCGGCCGCTGCTGCCGGCGCAGTGCGCTGGCGGCCGTTGTCGGTCTGTCGCTGGCGGGGGCTGCGACGGGCGCATTCGCGCAGTCCGAACCGGTGCGCGGCGAGGCGGTGCTGCAGGCCAATCAGGGTTTTGCCCGCCTTACCATCAAGCTCGCCGAGGATGTCGAATCGCAGGTGACGGCGGCGGGCCAGATCATCGTCATCCGTTTCAAGCGGCCGGTGGCCGTGCCGGTCGGCAAGATCGGCGATGCCGTGCCGGACTACATCGCGGCCGCGCGCGCCGATCCGGATGGCGTTGCGATCCGGCTCTCTCTTGCAAGGCGGGTGACCATCAACACCATGACCGCCGGGGAGCGCCTGTTCGTGGATCTGCTGCCGGATACCTGGACCGGGCCGCCGCCGCCGCTGCCGAGCGAAGTGGTGCGCGAACTGTCGGAGCGGGCGCGCGCTGCCGAACGCGCGCTCCGCCAGCAGAGGGCCGACGATGCCGCCCGCAAGCGGCCGCCGATACGCGTCAAGGCTTCGGTGCAACCGACCTTCGTGCGCTTCATCTTCGAGATGCCCGACGGCGTCGGCGTCTCATCGGTACTGAACGAGCAAAAACTGTCGCTGCTCTTCAACGCGCCGCTGACCTTCGATCTTGCCGACGCCAAGGTCGCCGCGCCTCCGAATGTCGCCTCGATCAACCAGCGCATCGACGGCGACAAGAGTCTGGTCGAGGCCGAGCTGATCGGCGACGCGGATGTGCACTCGTTCCGCGAGGAGAAGAGCTACATCATCGATGTCGCCTTCCAGTCGGCTGAAAAAATGCCGGCAGTGCCGCAAAAGGCGGCCTCCGACACGCGTGCTCCCGTGCCAGCTGCCGCGCCACTGGCAGCGATAAAGCCCGCACCTGAGCCTGCCGTTCAACAGGAGACCACGGCCAAGCCCGAACCGCAGACCGCGATCGTTCCTGCGGAAATACCTCAGCCGACCTCGGAAAGCATCGCCGCGCAGGCCAAGACGGAGACCAGGCCCGACGTCGTCGCCAAGCCGGCGCCGCCTATCGAAGCGCCGCAGGATCAGGAGAAGCCGAAGGCCGCGGAGAAGCCGTCGGCAGCCGTCGAGCCGGCGAGGCCGGCCGTCGCGGCCACGCCGGACAAGCCGGTCGAGGCGAAGGAGGCAATGCCTGCGCCGCCGAAAGCGGAGGCCTCGGCGGTCGCTGAACCTGCAAAGGCGAAACCCGCGGCATCGCCACCGGCCGGTCAGCCCGCCATCGCCGGCGACAAGCTGGCCTCCGTCACGGCGCAGCGCGATGTCGACGGGCTGCGCGTGACATTCTCCTTTGTCGCCGCGACTCCGGCCGCGCTGTTCCGCCGCGCCGACACGGTCTGGCTGGTGTTCGATTCCGAAAATCCCGTCAGCATCGACGCCATCCGCAGCAAGGGCGGCGCGCTGGTTGCCGAGGTGAACAGCCTGCCGATCCCGCAGGGACAGGCGGTGCGCATCCGTCTCACCCGGCCGCAGCTTCCTTCGCTCGCGGGGGAGGAACGTGGCGGCGGCGGGTCGACCTGGACGCTGAGCTTCGCCGACGTCATCGGCGCTCCGCCGATGCCGCTGGTGGCGGTGCGCAACATCACCGACCCTTCGCTTGCCAATGTCTCGGTGCCGCTCGCCAATCCCGGCCTGTTGCACAAGTTCATCGATCCCGACGCCGGCGACACGCTGTTCGTGGTCACCGCCCTGCCGCCCATCCGCGGCCTGATCAAGCGGCAGGACTTCGTCGAACTGTCGCTCCTGGAATCCATCCATGGCATTGCCGCCCGTCCGAATTCCGATGACGTCACCGCCGAGATCGCCACCGACAAGATCAGGTTCGGCAAGCCCGGCGGGCTGACGCTGTCATCGGCGGACGTGGGGGTGGAGCGGGCCGCGACCGCGGCCCGTTCGCCCTTCGACATGGAGGAATGGCGCAAGAACCAGGCCGGTCCCTTCATCGAGCGCCAGGACGAATTGATCCGGGCGGTGGCAAACGCGACCACGTCGGCCGAGCAGAAGCAGCGCGCCCGCATGGAACTGGCGCGCTTCTACATGGCGCGGGGCATGTACCATGAAGCCAAGGGCGTTGCCGATTTCGTGCTCGATGAGTCCAAGCCCGGCTTTGAAGACCCCGCCGCACTGATGTTGCGCGCCGTCGCGCACATCATCATCGGCCGCCCGAATGCCGGCCTGCACGACCTCGCCAACCCCGCGATCAGCAGCAATCACGACTCGCAGCTGTGGCAGGGGCTTGCCAAGGCGCGGCAGAGCAAGTGGGCGGAAGCGCGCGAAAAATTCAAGAACGTCGAATTCGCCGTCACCTCGCTGCCGCCGGAACTGCAGCGCATCGTACTGATGGACGCGATGCGCGCTTCGCTGGAAGTGAAGGACTATGCCGGGGCCGCCCGTCGCCGCAGCGATCTCGATGTCGTCGGCGTTCCCAGGGAGTTGCGGCCGGCAGTGTCGGTGTTGCGCGGACGGCTCGCAGAAGCGCTCGGCTACGACCGCGATGCCATGAACGAATACTGGACCGCCATCTCGTCCGAGCACCGGCCGTCGGCGGCGGAGGCCAAGCTGCGCGAGATCATGCTGCGGCAGAGGCGCGAGGAGGTGAACCAGGCCGACGCGCTGCGCGAGCTGGAGACGCTGTCGGTGAGCTGGCGGGGCGATACCGTCGAGGTCAAGGCGCTGCAGCTGATGGCCGACATCTATGCGAAGGACGGCCGCTACAACGAGGCGCTGCTGGCGGTGCGGACCGCGACGCGCCTGCAGCCGAATTCGGAAGTGTCGCGCCAGGCGCAGGACATGGCGGCCGCGCTGTTCACCGAGCTCTTTCTCACACCGAAGGGCGACGACCTGCCGCCGGTCGAGGCACTGGCGATGTTTTATGAATTCCGCGAGCTGACCCCGATCGGCCGCCGCGGTGACGAGATGATCCGCAAGCTCACCGACCGCCTGGTGGCGGTCGACCTGCTCGACCAGGCCGCCGAGCTCCTGCAGTACCAGATCGACAAGCGACTGGAAGGCGCGGCGCGCGCGCAGGTCGCTGCCCGCCTTGCCATGGTGTACCTGACCAACCGCAAGCCCGACCGTGCCATCTCGGCGCTGCGCGCCACCCGCATCGCCGACCTCTCCGGCGAGTTGCGCCAGCAGCGCCTGCTGCTGGAGGCCCGCGCGCAGAGCGACGTCGGCCGGCACGATCTCGCGCTCGACATCATCTCCAACATTTCCGGGCGCGAAGCGATCCGGTTGCGCTCCGACATCTACTGGGCGTCGCGGCAATGGCGCGAGTCGGCCGAGCAGATCGAACTCTACTACGGCGACCGCTGGCAGGATTTCAAGCCGCTCGCTTCCAACGAAAAGAGCGACATGATCCGCGCCGTGGTCGGCTATGCGCTCGCCGAAGACGCGATCGGCCTCGCGCGCTTCCGTGAGAAATATGCGCCGCTGATGAGCGGGGAGGCCGATCGTCTCGCCTTCGATATCGCGAGCAAGCCGGCCAGCGGCAACAGCGCCGAATTCGCCGAAATTGCCAAGATGGCCGCCGGCGTCGATACGCTGGACGGCTTCCTGCGCGAGATGAAGACCCGCTTCCCCGACATGACCGCCCGCGGCACGCTGCCGCCGGAAACCACCAAGAGCGACCCGGACGCGACCGGTTCCTTGCCTGAGATCGTCGGGCTCAGGAAGGTCGCGCCGGTCCGGCGATAGCGACAGCCCCTCGACAGATGGGCGCGGACGCGGCAACCTGCCCGGCGTTACCGCCGGGGAAACGTCATGAGCAAGCCTGAGAAGACCGAAGCCGAGCTGATCGCCATGGCGCGTGCGGAGTTGAAAGTGCATGCCGACTGCCCCGACGGCATGGTGATTTCAGTGCTTCGCGACGGCGACAGCTGGGAATTCCGCGCCCAGGCGGACAAGGCCACCGAGAGCAAGCCGGGCTATCCCGAATGCGTCGCCATGCTGGTGCAGATCGGAGACCATCTCAGCCGGCAGTATGGTGTGAAGGAGTAGGGCGGCGACGCCTTTTCCAATGACGAAGCCGGCATCGAGCGAACCCCCACGCTGACCTTTGAAGCGTCAGGGGACTCAAGTCTGCACTGCACAATACATGGACTGTCGAGCCGAAGTTTTGGGCGAGAACAGCTCGTCGTCAGCCGAGATACGGATTCTGATCTGCTAATAAGTAGCTGATATCAATAAACAAAGCAGAATCGCCCGATTGGCACGCGTCTTGAAACAGGACGTAACAGGCCGCCATTGCCGTCGGCCCAGCGCCCGCCGACGGGCCTCGCAAAATCCCACAGAAATCGTCCGCCGAAAACGACGCCTGCTGCGCCGTGGGGCGGAGCCGTCGGAACCGAAAGGCAGACCATGCTCGAAAGACTAACGAAGCAGAAACTGGTGGTGATCGGCAATGGCATGGCCGGTATCCGCACCATCGAAACGCTGCTGGAACGCGCG
The DNA here is from genome assembly GCA_046349015.1 of Bradyrhizobium sp. Classification (GTDB taxonomy): domain Bacteria; phylum Pseudomonadota; class Alphaproteobacteria; order Rhizobiales; family Xanthobacteraceae; genus Bradyrhizobium. The sequence goes on from JAXMDE010000005.1 coordinate 199,027, forward strand.
CCCGACCTCTACGAAATCACCGTGTTCGGCGCTGAGCCTTACGGCAACTACAACCGCATCCTGCTCTCGCCCGTGCTCGCGGGCGAAAAGACCGTCAACGACATCATGCTCAACACCGAGCAGTGGTATGTCGACAACGGCATCACGCTGCGCAAGGGCGAGACGGTCACGATGATCGACCGCCGCACCTGCGAGGTCGTCACCGCCGTCGGCGAACGCGTGCCGTACGACCGCTTGCTGATCGCCACCGGCTCCAATCCGATCGTCCTGCCGGTCCCCGGCAACAGGCTGAAGGGCGTCATCGGCTTCCGCGACATCCAGGACGTCGAGCACATGGTGGAAGCCGCGACCACGCGCCGGCATGCGGTTGTGATCGGCGGCGGTCTGCTGGGCCTGGAAGCGGCCAACGGCCTGATGAAACGCGGCATGAACGTCACCGTCGTGCATCTGCTGGACACGCTGATGGAGCGGCAGCTCGACGGCGTCGCAGGCAACATGCTGCGCAAGTCGCTGGAAGAGCGCGGCCTCAAGTTCAAGATGCCGGCGGAGACCGAGGCGATCGTCGGCGAAGACCACGTCACCAGCGTGCGCTTCAAGGACGGCACGGAACTGCCCGCCGACATCGTCGTGATGGCGGTCGGCATCCGCCCGAACATCGAGCTTGCGAAGAAAGCCGGCCTTTACTGCGAGCGCGGCATCGTAGTGTCCGACACCATGCAGACCTATGACGGCCGCATCTATGCGGTCGGCGAATGCGCGCAGCACCGCCGCCAGTGCTACGGCCTCGTTGCGCCATTGTTCGACCAAGCGAAAGTCTGCGCCAATCATCTCGCGATGAAGGGCTTTGCCACCTATGACGGCTCGGTCACCTCGACCAAGCTGAAAGTGACCGGCATCGACCTGTTCTCGGCGGGCGATTTCGCGCCCGGGCCGGGCAAGGAGGAGATCGTGCTGCAGGACGCCAACCGCGGCGTCTACAAGCGCATCATCCTGAAGGACAAGAAGATCGTCGGCGCCGTGCTCTACGGCGACACCGTCGACGGTCCCTGGTACTTCCAGCATCTGCGCGACGGCACCGACGTCTCGGCGATGCGCGAACGGCTGGTGTTCGGCGCCGCCAATCTCGGCGACGGCGGTCACGCCGGCCAGAATTCGGTCGCCGCCATGAGCGATGCCACCGAGATCTGCGGCTGCAACGGCGTCTGCAAGGGCGAGATCAAGAAAGCCATCATCGAGAAGAAGCTGTTCACGCTCGACGACGTCCGCGCCCATACCAAGGCTTCTTCCTCCTGCGGCTCCTGCACCGGCCTGGTCGAGCAGGTTCTGGCGTTCACGCTCGGCGGCGACTACTCCGCCGCGCCCAAGGTCAAGCCGATCTGCAAGTGCACCGATCACAGCCATGACGATGTCCGCCGCGTCATTGTCGAGCAGAACCTGAAGACCATTCCTGAAGTCATGAAGTTCATGGAGTGGAAGACGCCGAACGGCTGCCATTCCTGCCGCCCGGCGCTGAACTACTATCTGCTCGCGACCTGGCCCGGCGAATACAAGGACGATCAGCAGTCGCGCTTCATCAACGAGCGCGTCCACGCCAACATCCAGAAGGACGGCACGTACTCCGTGGTGCCGCGCATGTGGGGCGGCGTCACCACGCCCGACGAGCTGCGCGCCATCGCCGATGTCGCCGACAAGTTCAAGATCCCGACGGTGAAGGTCACCGGCGGCCAGCGCATCGACCTGCTCGGCGTCAGGAAGGAGGATCTGCCGGCCGTGTGGGCCGACCTCAACGACGCCGGTCTCGTCTCCGGTCACGCCTATGCCAAGGGCCTGCGCACGGTGAAGACCTGCGTCGGCTCGGAATGGTGCCGCTTCGGCACCCAGGATTCCACCGGGCTCGGCATCAAGATCGAGAAGGCGATGTGGGGCTCCTGGACGCCAGCCAAGGTGAAGCTCGGCGTCTCCGGCTGCCCGCGCAACTGCGCGGAGGCGACCTGCAAGGACGTCGGCGTCATCTGCGTCGATTCCGGCTACGAGATCCATTTCGCCGGCGCCGCGGGCCTGCACATCAAGGGCACCGAGTTCCTGTGCAAGATGGAGACTGAGCAGGAGACGATCGAGGTGATCGCAGCGCTGACCCAGCTCTACCGCGAGCAGGGCTGGTATCTCGAACGCATGTACAAATGGTGCGACCGCGTCGGCCTCGAGCAGATCCGCAAGGCGGTGGTCGACGATCTCTCCAACCGCAAGGCGCTGCACGACCGTTTCGCCTATTCGCAGAAATTCTCCCAGGACGATCCGTGGGCGGCCCGCGCGCGTCGCGACATTGACCGCAACGAGTTCAGGCCGATGGCCGAACTGGCCGAAATGGAGCCCGCATGAGCAACTGGATCGAAATCGGCGCGTTGAAGGACATTCCGCGGCTCGGCTCGCGCGTGGTGCGTACGGCAAGCGGCGACATTGCGGTATTCCGCACCGAGAGTGACGAGGTGTTCGCGCTCGACGACCGCTGCCCGCACAAGGGCGGGCCGTTGTCGCAGGGCATCGTGCACAACCGGCGCGTGACCTGTCCGCTGCATAATTTCGTCATCGAGCTCGATAGCGGTCGCGCGGTCGCGCCCGACGAAGGCTGCACGCATGTGCATGCGGCCAAGGTGGAGAACGGGATCGTCTGGCTGTCGGTTCGCCAGAGTGCAGCCGCCTGACGGGGTGAGCGGATATGCCGGTCAAGACCTCGTGCCCGTATTGCGGTGTCGGCTGCGGAGTTGTCGCCGGCACCGACAAGGACGGCACGGTGAGCGTCACCGGCGATCCCACCCATCCCGCCAATTTCGGGCGGCTGTGCTCGAAGGGCGCCGCGCTCGCCGATACGATTGATCTTGACGGACGGCTGCTGGCGCCCGTCGTCGACGGACGGGAGACGAGCTGGGATGCCGCGCTCGACCTGGTCGCGCAAGGTTTTGCAAGGACGATCCGCGAGCACGGGCCGGACTCGGTCGCCTTCTACGTCTCCGGGCAGCTGCTGACCGAGGACTATTACGTCGTCAACAAGCTCGCCAAGGGCTTTTGCGGCACCGCCAATATCGACACCAACTCCCGGCTGTGCATGGCCTCCAGCGTCGCTGGCCACAGGCGCGCCTTCGGCAGCGACACCGTGCCGGGCTGCTATGAGGATCTGGAGCTTGCCGATCTGCTGGTGCTGGTCGGCTCCAATGCGGCCTGGTGCCATCCGGTGCTGTACCAGCGCATGGTGGCGGCGAAAGAGAGGAATCCGGACTGCCGCATCGTGGTCATTGACCCACGCCGCACGGCGACCTGTGAGGGCGCCGACCTGCATCTGCCGCTGCGCGCCGGCAGCGATGCCGTGCTGTTCAATGGCTTGCTTGCCGCGCTGAAGCGGGCCAATGCCGTCGACGGCGACTTCGTGCGCGCCTACACGAGCGGTGTCGATGCGGCGCTCGCTGCCGCCGGCGAGCAGACGGTGGCGGAGACAGCCGATATATGCGGTCTTACCGAAGCGGCAGTTGAACGCTTCTTCGACTGGTTCATCAGGACCGAGCGCACCGTCACGCTGTATTCGCAAGGCATCAACCAGTCTTCCAGCGGCGTCGACAAGGTCAACGCCATCATCAACTGCCATCTCCTGACCGGGCGGATCGGCCAGCCCGGCATGGGGCCATTCTCGCTCACCGGCCAACCCAATGCGATGGGAGGGCGCGAGGTCGGCGGGCTCGCCAACCAGCTCGCGGCCCATATGGAGATCGACAACCCGCAACATCGCGATCTCGTGCAGCGCTTCTGGCAGTCGCCGGTCATCGCCGGCAAGCCGGGGCTCAAAGCCGTCGACATGTTCGACGCGGTCGCCGACGGCCGCATCAAGGCGATCTGGATCATGTCGACCAATCCGCTGGTCAGCATGCCCGATGCCGACCGCGTGCGCGCCGCGCTCGATGCCTGCGAACTCGTCGTGGTCTCGGACGCACTGCGCTACACCGAGACCACGCGGCATGCGCACGTGTTGCTGCCCGCGCTGGCCTGGGGCGAGAAGGACGGCACCGTCACCAATTCGGAGCGCCGCATCTCGCGTCAGCGTGCGTTTCTTCCGGCGCCGGGTTCGGCGCGCGCGGACTGGAAGATCGTCTGCGATGTCGCTAGGCGCATGGGATTTGCCGGCTTCGACTATGCAAGCGTTGCGGAGATTTTCCGCGAGCACGCCGGGCTTTCCGGCTTCGAGAACCGCGGAACCCGCGACTTCGACATCTCGGCGCTCGAAACGATCCAGGACCGCGCCTATGACGCGCTGGCGCCGGTGCAATGGCCGGTGACGCATGACTATCCGACCGGCGCGCCGCGCCTGTTCGAGGCCGGCGGCTTCTTCACCCCGGACCGCAGGGCGCGCTTTGTGCCGGTCGCCCCGCGCGCGCCGCGGAATGCCACCAGCCGCGACTATCCGCTGGCGCTCAACACCGGGCGCGTCCGCGACCACTGGCACACGATGACGCGCACGGCGAAATCGCCGCGGCTGATGCAGCACACGTTCGAACCCTCGGCCGAATTCCACCCCGAGGACGCGCGCCGGGAAAAGCTCGACCATGGCGCCCTGGTGCGGCTGACCTCGGCCTATGGCGCTATGGTGGCGCGCGTGGCCGTGACGCCCGAGCAGCGCCGCGGCTGCGTGTTCGTGCCGATGCACTGGAGCGGCGAATTCGCGGGCGAAGCGCGCGTCAACGCGCTGGTCAATCCCGCCGCCGATCCGATTTCCGGCCAGCCCGAGCTGAAGCACACGCCGGTGCGGGCCGAGCCATACTTGCCGAAATGGCACGTTTTCATCCTGAGCCGGCGCGAGATCGGAAGTCCCGCCGGCGGCTATTGGGTGCGGGGTCGGATGGAGCGCTACTGGCGCATGGAGCTTGCCTTCGACGAGCGGCCGGAAAGCTGGCGCGACTGGGCGCGGGAGCAGCTTCGCCTTGCCGAAGCCGAGATCGAGTGGATCGCCTATCGCGATCCCGGGGCGGGACGCTACCGCTACGCCGCCGTGCAGAACGGCAGGCTGGAAGGCTGCGTGTTCGTCGCGCCCGACCACAGGCTGGTCTCGCGCTCCTGGCTGTCGAGCCTGTTTGCGGAAGACCCGCTGTCGCCGGCGGCGCGGATGTCGTTGCTCGCAGGCCAGCCAGCCGATGCCCGCGAGGACATCGGTGCCGTGGTCTGTTCCTGCTTCGGCGTCGGCCGCAACCAGATCGCCACCGAAGCGCTCAAGGGAGCGCATGACGTCGAGACCATCGGCAAGCGGCTGAAGGCCGGCACCAATTGCGGCGCCTGTCGGCCCGAGATTGCGAAGCTGTTGCATGTCGGCGCGCGCGACGCGCAGCCCGTCTGAACTGCCGTCACTTGCTGAAGACCGCACCGGCGCATTTGATCCCGGTCAAGCCCCACATGGACAAACCGTCATTTGTGTCGTGATGCGACGGCGTGCAGTGTCGCGGCGCACCGGGGAGCAAGATGACCAAGCCTGTACTGCTCAAACTGCATCGCTGGACGACACTCGTCTTCGCGCTGCCGCTGCTGGCGGTGATCGCGACCGGTACCATCCTTTCGTTCGAGCCGATGACGCAGTTCGCCGGCATCAGGCCGCAGTCGCTCGATGCGGCGCGCGTGGTCGGGCTCATCAAGCGCCATGACCCGGAAGGCAAGGCGCGGGGACTCTCGATCGACAGTGCAGCGCAACGCCTGACGCTGCGGGGCGCGGCGGCGATCGATCTGGCGAGTGGGGAAGCGGCTTCATCTGCACCGTTGGCGGAGCTGTTCCGCTGGGCGCGTGTCACGCACGAGAAGCTGCTCGGGCAATCATGGCTGGTGACGGCATCGACCATCGCGATGGTCGTCATCATGAGCATCGGCATGCTGATGGGATTGCCGCGGTTGCGCAACACGCTGTCCGGCTGGCACAAGGGCGCGGCCTGGTTCACGCTTCCGCTCATACTGGCCAGTCCCTTGACCGGCCTCTGCATGGCCCTCGGCCTGACCTTTCAGGGAGGCGTTGCGCCGGCCGCGGGCGGACGGCCGGTGCCGCTGGTCGAGGCGGTCGAGATCGTCGCCAAGACGCATGACCTCGCAACCGTCGTATCGATCGTTCCGCGAGGCGGCCGAACCATGGCGCGCATCTTCGATGACGGCGAGCTTCGCGCCTATGCCGTGACGCCGGACGGCACCAGCGCGCTGCCCCGCAACTGGCCGCGGCTGATTCACGAAGGCAACTGGTCGGCGACGATTGGCGCTGCGCTCAATGTTGTCACGTCGGCCGTGCTGATCACGCTGCTGACGACCGGCCTGTTGATCTGGGCTCAGCGCCAGCTGCGCCGACGGCGCACCCGGCGCGAGCGCGATCCGGCCGGGCGCGAAACGTCAGCGAGCGCGGCGGCTTTGTAAACTGCGCTCGCCCGGCGCGGCCGTCGCAGCACGTCCGTCAATACGGCTCCACTTCCATCGCCCAGGCCGTCTGTTCGTGGCCGTGGGCGTAGGTGCGGTTGGTCTGCGCCGGATTGCGGTTGAGCATCGGCCGCATGTACATCGGGTGGGTGGCGCTGCGCACCTCGTGCTCGACGGTGAACAGGCGGCGGCCATCGGCGGGATCGACGATATCCATGAAGCGATACTGGTATTGGTTGTCTTCGCGCGTGATCAGACCGCGATCGAGCAGACGCCGGTAAGGGCCGGAGAAGTCGGTGATATAGATCTGGATATGGTGGCCGTCGAAACCCGGCTGCGGCCGGTCGGTTTCGCGGAATTGCAGATACTGGTCCTTGCCCACCTTGACGCGCGCCACGGTGCCGTCGCCGTTCTGCAAGGAGGCCGGAATGCCCATGATCTGCGAATAGAAGGTGCAGATACCTGTCGCGGTCCCCATGGGCACCTCGAATTCGACATGGGGAATGCCGAGATTGATCGCGCCGAAGCGCGCGGCATCCGGCTCGTAGACGCGGAGCCGGTTGCCCCAGGGACAGGTCGCCTCGACATGGTCATTGCGCTCGCTGTAGGCGAAGGCCGTTCCTTGCAGTTTTGGCGCGACCGATGCCAGCCGCCTGAGCAGGGCCTCGCGTTGCGGGATGACCAGCGCCGTGTGGCCGCGCAGCACCTGGGCCTTGCCGGCCGGCAGATGAAACTGGCTCCTGCCGACATTCACCCACATGTTGTCGTCGGACACCATCAGATAGGGATCGCGGGTCAGCCCGAGGCCGGAGATGTAGAACAGGGTGGCGAGGCGCTGGTCGGGCACCGTCACGTTGACGTGCTCGAGATGGATGGCATTGCCGAGGTCTTCGGCGGCACGGTCGAAAGGCTGCGGCATGGGCCGGTTCCCCTCATGTTTTGCAGCATCATAGTGCAGCCGGCGGCCCAATCCAGCCACCGCGAAAACCGCTTACCCGCCGCCGTAGCTCTGCACCAGGCTCCCGGCGACCAGCGACCAGCCATCCACCAGCACGAAGAAGATCAGCTTGAACGGCAGCGACACCACCACCGGCGGCAGCATCATCATGCCCATCGACATCAAGACCGAGGCCACGACGAGGTCGATGATCAGGAAGGGGAGGAACAGCAGGAAACCGATCTCGAAGGCACGCTTCAGCTCGGAGATCATGAAGGCCGGGATGAGGATGCGCAGCGACATGTCGTCCGGCGTTGCCGGGCGAGCTTCTCCCGACATGTCCATGAAAAGCTTCAGGTCCTTCTCGCGCACGTTCTTCTGCATGAAGATGCGCAGGGGACCGGAGGCGCGCTGCAGTGCATCCTCGACGCCGATCTGGTTGGCGATCAGCGGCTTGATGCCGTCGTCGTAGGATTTCTGCAGCACCGGCCCCATCACGAAGGCGGTTAGGAACATCGCCAGCGCAATGATGACGGAATTCGGCGGGGCGGTGGCGGTGCCGAGCGCGGTTCGCAGCAGCGACAACACCACGACGATGCGCGTAAACGACGTCATCATGATGAGGATGGAGGGGGCGACCGAAAGGATCGTCAGCAGCGCGATGAGCTGAATCGCGCGCTCCGTGACGCCGCCGCCACCCTGGCCGAAATTGATGCTGATATCCTGCGCAGACGCCGGATCGGCCAGCGATCCGGCGGCGGTAAGGAGAACAGCGAGGAAAAAAACTCTACGCGGAAGGGCTGCGATCCTCACGAAGAATTCTTCGGCCGCCCCAGCAGGGACGCCATCTCGTCTTCGAGATTTTCAAAGCTGGTCTTCTGAGGCGCAGGCGAGGGCGTCTCCGCGCGCGGAGGCCGCGGGGGCGGCGCTTCCGGCTGCACCGGGGGCGCAACGTTTTCGCCGCCGGTCGGACGGCGCAGCGCAGCCTCCAGCCGCTGAGCCATTTCCGCAAGATTCTGGTCGGCCGAGGAAATGGCGGACGGCGGTGGAGCAGGCGGCGGCGGCGGGGGAGGCGGCGGCGGAACAAGCGTGCGTTCGCGCATCGGCGGCTTCGGCACTTCCGATGAACGCGAGGGGCGCGGCATCACCGGTTCGCTGCGCGACATCGGTTCGCCACGCGGCATCGATTCGCTGCGCGGGATCGGCTCGCTGCGCGGCATGGGCTCGCCACGCGGCATGCGCGGCGGCAGCGGTTCGGCGCGCGGCTCGCTTCGGCCACCCATCGGCTCCGGCGCGAAACCGGCGAGCGGATCGGAAGGCCGCTCCAGCGGCGGTGGGGGCGGCGGCATCGGCGCGCGGCGGCGAACCTCGTCGGCAAAGGGAGGACGCGGCGGTCGCGGCGGCGGCTCCGGCATCGCCGGCTCGACATGGTCGAATATCTCGGCCCGGACCGGTTCGCCTTCCCATGCGGTATCCGGCATGGGCGCGATGCGCGGCGGCGCTTCGGCTGCGCCGGGACGCAGCGGGATCTGCTCGCGTGCCGGCATGGCGCGAACGATATTGGTCTCGACCACGACGTCGGCCGGACCGCCGATCATGATCAGGTGCTCGATATTGTCGCGGCGCACCAGTACCAGGCGCCGGCGGCCGTCGACGGCAGCGGCATCGATCACGGCGAGGCGCGGCATCCGTCCGCGACCTGTATTGGCGCCAAGGCGGTTGTTGGCGAATCGTCGGACCAGCCACGCGGCGGCGCCGATCAGGGCCAGGACGGCTATGAACGCGAAGAAGAATGTAATCGTTGACGACATGGAAGTCCCCGGCCAACTGGCCTTTCACAAGCTCCGGTCTCAACCGACGCGGACATCTAAGCAAGCCACGAAGCAAGCCGCCACATCAGGCGAAAGAGGTGCCCGGGATCAGCCCTATTCCTTAATTCCCCACGGCAAAAACCCGCCGTTTGTCCAGTAATAGACCAAGAATCGGTTGGACCAAAACGACTTCTGACCGGCGAGATTGTAATGCCCATTGCTGGTTAACGCAGCTTTCGTGGCGAAAATGCGCTTGCTTTGCCGCAACTCTGGGGACTTCGGGCTATAGCGGCGCGATTCTTAACCCGTTGTTAACCATACAGGCGGCAAATTCTGCCTACCTCGGGCGTCCCGCCTTGGGGCAAACGGGGAGCGACCGGCCGATGGCCATTAACGATTTGCCGATGCTCTCGGCGCTGCGAACCAAGATGCAGTGGCACCAGGAGCGGCAGCGGGTGCTCGCCGAAAACATCTCCAATTCCTCGACGCCGAACTTCCGGCCGCGCGACCTGGTCGAGCCCCAGTTCGACCAGAACGGCGGCAACATCGGCGGCACGACGACGCTGGCCATGGCCCGCACCAGCACCAGCCATATGGGCTCGTCCAATCCGGGGCCGAGCTTCAAGCATGACGGCGGCAAGAGCGGGTTCCAGACCCGGCCGGCCGGCAACGCCGTCAATCTCGAGGACCAGATGCTCAAGGTCTCCGCCAATCAGATGGACTATGCGGCAGTGACCTCACTCTACAGCCGCAGCCTTGGCCTGATCAAAACCGCGATCGGCAAGCGCTGAGGCCTGAAGCAAAAAGGATCGCACGATGTCCAGTGACCCCAGCGACTTCCTGAAATCGATGAGTATCGCCACGTCAGGCCTGCGCGCACAGGCCGGCCGCATGCGGGTGATCTCGGAAAACATTGCCAATGCCGACTCGACGGCGCAGACCGCGGGCGGCGATCCGTACCGGCGCAAGATCCCGACTTTCACCTCCGCACTCGATCGTTCGCTCGACGCCAAGGTCGTTACGCTCGGGCGCGTGCGCAACGACACGACGGCGTTCCGCGTCAAGAACGAGCCGGGGAACCCGGCGGCGGATCCGGCCGGCAACGTCAAATACCCCAACGTCAATCCGCTCGTCGAAATGACCGACATGCGCGAGGCGCAGCGATCCTACGAGGCGAACCTCAACATCATCAGCGCGACGCGCCGGATGATCCAGCGCACCCTCGACATCCTCAAGGCCTGAACAGGAAAGGTTGCAACATGGCTTCACCGACAGTCGCCGCCAACGCCTACGCCAGTCTTGCCAAGATCATCGAGCAGCCCGGGGCCGGGAAGAGCGGCGAGGCCGGCGGTCCTTCCTTCAGCGCGCTGCTCAAGGACGCGATCGGCAACGTCGTCGATGCAGGCAAGAAGTCGGATGCCCAGACCATGTCGATGGCCTCCGGCAAGGCCAATGTGATGGACGTGGTGACGGCGGTGGCGGAAACCGACGTCGCGGTCTCGACGCTGGTCTCGGTGCGCGACCGCGTGATCCAGGCCTACGAAGACATCATGCGCATGCCGATCTGATCGGGGCGAATGGAGAGTGGCGACTAGCGAACAGGAAGGCCATTCACTGTTCGCCATTCGCGTTTGTGAACAAGAACAGCAAAGCAGGAAGCAGCCATGACCGGCCCCGAAACCCTCGACGTTGCGCGTGACGCGATCTGGACCATCGTGGTGGTGTCCTCGCCGCTCATGGTGGTCGGCCTGGTGGTCGGTGTCGTGGTGTCGCTGTTTCAGGCGCTGACCCAGATCCAGGAGCAGACGCTGATCTATGTCCCGAAGATCCTCGCGATATTCGTGACACTGCTGCTGGCGCTGCCGTTCATGGCCGATTCCATGCACGGTCACATGATGCGGATATCATCGCGAATCATCGGCGGATGATGCACTCTTCATGAGTCATGCGTGTCGACATCTCGGTCCTTCCAGCGCTCGCCGCGACCTTCATGCTGGTGTTTGCCCGCATCGGCGCGATGGTGATGCTGTTGCCGGGCTTCGGCGAGACCAGCCTGCCGACGCGCGTCAAGCTGTCGATCGCCCTCCTGCTCACGCTGATCATCCTGCCGCTGCACCGCACGGCCTACCAGGTCGACATGAGCTCGATGACATCGCTTCTGGTGCTGATGCTGCACGAGATCGTCATCGGCATCGTGCTGGGGGCGACCGCGCGCGTGACGCTGTCGGCCCTGCAGGTGGCAGGTTCGATCATCGCCCAGCAACTGGGTCTCGGCTTCGTCACCGCAGTCGATCCGACGCAAGGCCAGCAGGGACTCCTGGTCGGCAACTTCCTCACCATTCTCGGGCTGACGCTGCTGTTCGCCACCGACAGCCATCATCTGGTCATTGCGGCGCTGAACGAAAGTTATCGGATCTTCTCGCCGGGCGAGGTATTTCCGAGCGGCGACGTGGCGGCGCTCGCCACGCGCGCCTTCAGCGCGGCGTTCAAGATCGGCATGCAGCTCTCGGCGCCGTTCCTCGTTTTCGGCCTCGTCTTCAACATCGGGCTCGGCATTCTGGCGCGGCTGATGCCGCAGATGCAGGTCTATTTCGTCGGCGTACCGCTGTCGATTCTCGCAGGCTTCCTGATCCTCGGCCTCGTCATATCGGCCCTGATGGGAGCCTTCATCGATTACTTCATCGGCGTGATGCACCAGCTCACGCCGCTCAAATGAGGTGATCGATGGCCGAGGACGATACCGAGCGCACAGAGGACCCTACCCAAAAACGCCTCGACGATGCGCTCGAAAAGGGTGACGTAGCCAAGAGCCAGGAGGTCAATACCTGGTTCATCATCGCCGGCGCCACGCTCGCGCTGTCGACCTTCTCTGGCTCGATGGGCAGCGGCATTCTCACGCCGATGCGCAACCTGGTCGCCAATTCCTGGATGATCCACACCGATGGCCCGGGGCTGATGGCGCTGCTGATGCACATCGAATATGCGCTGATCGCCGCTGTCGGCGTGCCCTTCCTGGTGCTGATGATCGCCGCCATTGCCGGCAACATGATCCAGCACCGCCTGGTGTGGTCGACTGAATCGCTCAAGCCGAAGCTGAGCAAGATTTCGCCCGGTGCCGGCTTCAAGCGCATCTTCGGCAAGCAGGCGGTGGCCAATTTTGCCAAGGGGCTGTTCAAGCTGGTGGCGCTCGGCGCCGTCATGACCGCGGTGATGTGGCCCGAGCGCCACCGCCTCGAGGCGATGGTGCGCTTCGATCCCGCCGCCATCATGGGCGTGACCACGGGCATGACCCTGCACCTGATGGGTGCGGTCGTCGCCATGCTCGCGGCGGTCGCGATCGCCGACTATTTCTTCCAGTACCGGCAATGGTACGAGCGGCAGAAGATGACGCTGCAGGAAATGAAGGAGGAGTACAAACAGTCGGAAGGCGATCCCCACATCAAGGGCCGCATCCGGCAACTGCGCCAGCAGCGGATGAAGAAGCGCATGATGGCCGCAGTCCCCAAGGCGAGCGTCGTCATCACCAACCCGACCCACTATTCGGTGGCGCTCGCCTACGATCGCGGCATGACCGCCCCGGTCTGCGTCGCCAAGGGCGTCGACAATATCGCCTTCAAGATCCGGGAAGTCGCCAAGGCGCACGACATCCCGATCGTCGAGAACGTGCCGCTCGCCCGTTCGCTCTATGCCACCGTCGACATCGATGAGGAGATTCCGGTCGAGCACTACCATGCGGTGGCCGAGGTCATCGGCTTCGTGATGCGGCTCAAGCGCGGGTTCTCGTCGCGGCGATAGGGCGGTTTCGGCCGCAAAGTACTGGTAAAACACCGAATAACCGTCTGACGGGCTTGCGTTTACCGGTCCGATTCAGGCACTCAAGAGCCAGCGAAAGCGTCAGGTCCGTGTCTCTTTATATGTCCGCCGAGACCCATAACGAACTCCCGCCCGAGCCGGCCGCCGTCCACGAACCGGCGCGGCGGGGCAGCATTATCCTGGTGTTGCTGGTGGCCGCCGCCCTGGTCGGGGTCGCGGTGGCGCTGATGACGCTCGGCCGCACCCAGGCCCAGCCCTACATTCTCGGGGTGCTGGCGGTGCTCGCCATGGTCGGGCTGTTCAACCTGTTCGCCTTTGCCGCCGGCATCATCCGCTTTGCCGACCGCAATGCCGATCATCCCATCATCAGCCGCATTGCCGATCATGCCTATGACGGCCTCGCGGTCACGGATCCGCGCGGCCATGTCGTCTATTCCAACGCGGCCTATCTGACGCTCACGGGAGCGACGGGCCCGCAGGACGTCCGCCCGGTCGAGCGCGTCTTCATCGGCAATCCTGATGTCTCGGAGGCCGTGTTCCGCCTGCTCAAGGCGGCGCGGGAAGGCAAGCGCCAGCAGGAGGAAGTCCGCATCGCCGGCACCGGCGGCAGCCAGGGCCGCTGGCTGCGCATGCGGGTGCGCCCGTTGAGCGATGCCAAGCGCAACGCGAAATATGCCGTGTGGTCGATTGCCGACATCACCCGCGACCGCGAGCGCCAGGAGGACGTGTTCCAGGAACTGCAGCATGCCATCGAATATCTCGATCACGCGCCCTGCGGCTTCTTCTCGGTCACTCCCGCAGGCGAGATCGCCTATGTCAACGCAACGCTGGCCAACTGGCTCGACCACGACCTTGCCGAAATCGGCCCGGGCGGTCTCAAGCTTACCGACATTGTCTCGGGTGACGGCGCGGCGCTGCTGACCTCGATCGCGCCGGCGCCGGGCGAGGTGAAGACGGAAGTCCTTGACATCGATCTGCGCATGCGCAGCGGCAAGACCATGCCGGTGCGGCTCTATCACAAGCTGGCGTTCGGGGCCGACGGCACGCCGGGCGCCTCGCGCACGCTGGTGATCAGCCGCGCCCGCGACGAGCATTCCGCCGATCCGCAGCGCGCCGCGGAAGTGCGCTTCATGCGCTTCTTCGACCACACGCCGATGGCGATCGCCACCGTCGACCGCGGCGGCAATGTGGTGCGCGCCAATGCGCGCTTCGCCAAGCTGGCGCAGGGCATCGGTGCCGACGGCGCGGCGTCGAAGTCGATCTTCCGGGCCGTCAACCCGCGCGACCGGGGCCTGTTGATCACGGCGATCAACCAGGCCGCCGAAGGGCAGGGCGACATCGCCCCGGTGGAGGCGATGCTCGACGGCCCGCGCGAGCGCTGGGGCCAGTTCTTCGTCACCTCGGTCGAGCAGGAGGAGCGCGAGACCGAGGCTGCGATCGTCTATCTCCTGGAGACCACCGAGCGCCGCGCGCTGGAGAACCAGATCAACCAGTCGCAGAAGATGGAGATGGTCGGCCAGCTCGCCGGCGGCATAGCGCACGACTTCAACAACGTGCTGTCCGCCATCATGATGGCGAACGATTTCCTGCTGAACGCGCACAAGCCGACCGACCCGTCGTTCCAGGACATCATGCAGATCAAGCAGAACGCCACGCGCGCCGCGACGCTGGTGCGGCAGCTGCTCGCGTTCTCGCGCCGCCAGACCTTGCGGCCGCAGGTGCTCGATCTCGGCGACGCGCTGAGCGACCTCACCATGCTGCTGCGGCGGCTGATCGGCGAGAAGGTCAAGCTCGACCTCGTGCATGGCCGCGACCTCTGGCCGGTCAAGGTCGACGTCTCCCAGTTCGAGCAGGTGATCGTCAATCTCGCCGTCAACGCGCGCGACGCGATGCCCGAGGGCGGCACGCTGACGGTGAAGACCGGCAATGTCAGCACCGATGACGCCGCACAGCTTTCCTACAAGGGCATGCCGGCGGCCGACTACGTCCGCATCGACATGATCGATACCGGCACCGGCATTCCACCCGATATCATCGACAAGATCTTCGAGCCGTTCTTCTCCACCAAGGAAGTCGGCAAGGGCACCGGCCTCGGCCTTTCCACCGTGTACGGCATCGTCAAGCAGACGGGCGGCTTCGTCTATGTGGATTCGGAAGCGGGCAAGGGTACCGCCTTCCACATCTTCCTGCCGCGGCATCGCCCGGAACTCGAGGCGCAGCCCGAACCGCAAGCCGCCAGCGGCGCCGCGGCGGAAGCCGCAAAGCCGAAGCAGGATCTCACCGGGCAGGGCACCATTCTGCTGGTCGAGGACGAGGACGGCCTGCGCTCGCTCAATGCGCGCGGGCTTCGTTCGCGAGGCTACAGCGTGATCGAGGCTGCCAACGGTGTCGAAGCCATCGAGGCGCTGGCGGAAAAGGACGGTGCGGTCGATCTCGTCGTTTCCGACGTCGTCATGCCGGAGATGGACGGCCCGACCATGCTGAAGGAGATGCGAAGCAAGAATCCCGGCATCCGGATCATCTTCGTCTCCGGCTATGCGGAAGATGCGTTCGAGAAGAGCCTGCCGGAAAACCAGCAGTTCGCCTTCCTGCCGAAACCGTTCACGCTGGCCCAGCTGGTGGCGGCGGTGAAGGAGACCATGACGGTCTCTTAGGCGGGGTCCGAAGCGCCGGATCTTGCTGCACAATTGTCGCATCCCCGCGACCGAGGGCCGCAGCGGCGATTCCCTTTATTGGCTTCACTTTTAGGCATCCCTGCCCATCTTTAGGGCGCTGTCCCCATGGCGGGGATTTGAGGAAAACTCGATGAAATTCAACCAGCGCACACGTAGCCTTACCCGGGCGATCGCCGTCGTTCTTTCGCTGGCGCTCCCGACCGTGATCGTGGCGTCCTACGCCGATGCCCGCATCGGCGGCGGTTCGAGCTCGGGATCCCGAGGCTCGCGAACCTTCTCCGCGCCGCCGTCCACGACCACCGCGCCCAGCACGGCGCAGCCCTTCAACCGCACCATGACCCAGCCGGGCAGCCCGAGCGCGCCGGCGGCGACCGGCGGCGGCTTCTTCAACCGCCCGGGCATGGGCATGCTCGGGGGCCTTGCCGCGGGCTTCCTCGGCGCCGGCCTGCTCGGCATGCTGTTCGGCGGCGGCCTGTTCTCCGGTCTCGGCGGCTTCGCCTCGATCCTCGGCCTGATTCTGCAGGTCGGCCTGATCATCCTGGTGGTGCGGCTGGCGATGTCGTGGTGGCAGCGCCGCAACGCTCCGGCCTATGCCGGGATGGGCGCGGGCCCTGCACCGGCCCCGGGCCCGCAGGCCAATTACCGCAGCGCCATGGGCTTCGGCCTTGGCTCGAGCGCGCCGTCGCTTGAGATCAAGCCGGAGGACTATGAAGCCTTCGAGCGCCTGCTCGGGGAAATCCAGAGCGCCTGGTCCGACGAGGACATGTCCCGGCTGGAGCGGCTCTCGACGCCGGAAATGGCTTCGTACTTCGCCCGCGACCTCGCCGACAACAAGGCGCGCAACGCGGTCAACAAGGTCACCGCTGTCAAGCTGCTGCAGGGCGATCTTGCGGAAGCCTGGCGCGAGGGCGATGCCGATTACGCCACTGTCGCCATGCGCTTCTCGCTGGTCGACAAGACCTTCGATCGCAACACCCAGCAGATGATCGCGGGCAGCGATCAGCCCGGCGAGGTCACGGAAGTCTGGACTTTCGTCCGCCGGCGCGGCGGAAACTGGGAGCTCTCGGCGATCCAGCAGACCAGCTGATCGCGGACAATAGGGATGAAAGCGCCGTGGCCTTGCCGCGGCGCTTTTGTTTTGAACCGTCGCCTTTCATGTTGCGGATCGGGAATAATATCGCCTGCTGTGGGTTGACCCGCTTGCAGCGTGAACCAACAACAATCGGGAGGATTTTATGCGCGCCGTCATCAAGTGTATGCCGTGGATCTGCTTTGCCTTCGCCGTCATCGCCGCGCCGCCGGCAATGGCACAGTCGGCCGACACCAGTTTCTTCCTGACCAGCAGCGGCCCGGGCAAGGGCGGCGATCTCGGCGGGATCGCCGGCGCCGACCGGCACTGCCAGTCGCTGGCGCAGGCCACGGGTGCCGGTGCCAAAACCTGGCGCGCCTATCTCTCGACGCAGGCGGCCGACGGCCAGCCGGCGGTGAATGCCAGGGATCGCATCGGCAAGGGGCCATGGCAGAACGCCAAGGGCACCGTCGTTGCCAAGGACGTCGCCGATCTCCACGGCGCGAGCAATAATCTCAGCAAGCAGACCGCGCTTTCCGAAAAGGGCGAGGTGATCAACGGCCGCGGCGACACGCCGAACCGCCACGACGTGCTGACGGGATCGCAGCCCGACGGCACGGCCTTTGCGGGAGCCGACGACCGCACCTGCAAGAACTGGACGAGCAGCACGCAGGGAGCGGCCATGGTCGGCCATTCCGATCGAATCGGACTGCGTGACGACGACGCATCGAAGTCCTGGAACTCGTCGCACCCCTCGCGCGGGTCGGACGGTGGCTGCTCGCAGGCCGATCTCAAATCGACCGGCGGCGACGGCCTGTTCTACTGCTTCGCGGCGAACTGAATCCGGCTTGGCGGTTCGACATCGGGGGCATAGCTTTCGGGCTGTGCCCCTTGATGTTGGAAGGATGCCGCGATGCGCTATCAGCTCTACTACTGGCCGATGATCCAGGGGCGCGGCGAATATGTCCGTCTCGCGCTGGAGGACGCCGGCGCCGACTATGACGATGCCGCGCGCCACGGCGACGGCATGTCCGCGATGATGCGGATGACGGAGGCGCGCAAGGGCACGCCGCCCTTTGCGCCGCCGTTCCTGAAGGCGGGCAAGCTTGTGATCGGCCAGACCGCCAATATCCTGCTCTATCTCGGCGCCCGCCATGGGCTGGCGCCGAAGGCGGAGGGCGGCCAATTGTGGGTGCATCAGATGCAGCTCACCATCGCCGACTTCGTGCTGGAGATCCACGACACCCATCATCCGCTCGGGCCGACGCTCTACTATGAGGATCAGCGCGCGCCCGCCAAGCGGCGCACGGAAGAATTCTGGAAAGAGCGGGTGCCGAAATATCTCGGCTATTTCGAGGAGCTGATGGCGGAGGGCGGTGGCTCCTACATCACGGGTCGCAGGGCGACCTATGTCGACCTCTCGCTGTTCCAGATCGTCGCGGGACTGCGCTATGCCTTTCCCAAACGCATGAAGGCGTTCGAGCGCAAGGTGCCGCATCTGGTCGAATTGCACGACCGCGTCGCGGCGCGCCCGAACATCAAGGCGTATCTGGCCAGTGAGCGCCGCATTCCCTTCAATGAGGAAGGGATTTTCCGCGGGTACAAGGAACTGGACGGGTGATGTGCCATGGCCGGGCTGGTCCCGGCATCGCAGGGCTATTTGATGCGGATCAACGAAGAAAGCCCCGCGATCTGGTAAGGGAAAAATCGCGGTAGTGCCGTTCAGGCGGGCTGCCCTCGGATTTGGGCTTGTGCCGTTCTCTTCCGTGGTGACGGAGAACGATCAGTCCAATGTTGCGGGGAGGCGGTTATGCTCCGGTGCATTCGATCTCTTCCGATTGTTCTTTTGTTCGTGGCGCAGATGTCTCACGCGGCAGAGCCGTCGAACCCGGCGCTGCCACGGTTGGGCAACCCTGCTCACATTCTCGACAACGCGGCGTGGCTGAAGGAATACCAAAGCTTCAGCGCCCCCGGTTCGGAGACACGCGCCTACAGCGATCTGGTGACCATCCTCTACGACTGGGACAACGGCCGCCCGTGGGGCAAAGAGTATTTTACCGAAGCCAACCGAAGGCTGCGCGATTTTCGCGAGTTGATCTGCGAAGCCACGGCACTGAAGATCTGTGCGCTGCCGGACATGCTGACGTCAGCCTCCGACGTTGCCGCAGCTGAAGCAAGCCTGGTTGATCCGGAATCGATGGCCGCGCTTGAGAAGCGCTGGAATGTCAAAATAACCACCTGGCCTCTTCCCGGCCGCGAGCCGTCATTCACGTTGCTGGTCGCCCGCAATTCCAGGCAGGAGAAGCAGACGACGGCATTTTGGGATCTGCAGCCGCGGGATATCACGGTCACGACCTATTACGACGAGCTGCTGCCCGAGGCGACCGGCTATCGCGCGGGATTCGAGTCGCAGGATTCGCCGGCCATGATTGCCGTGCGTCCCGCGGAGCTGCTTGTGAATGATCGTCAGATGCGCCTGCGTGCTGCTGAGCTCGCCAATGTGTGGAAACATGGAGTCGTATCGATCCGCAGGATACCCTACGCAAGTGCGCTGGGTGACGCCGGGAGCATCCAGCTGCTGAAGCTTTTCGCGGAGCAGGCGAATGAATTTGCGCGGCTCTATGCTTCCCTGCGCGCGACGGTGGCATCCGTTCCGCAGATTGCAGCCAGATTCGATGCTGAACGGACAAGGGGAGACTACCCGGAGGAAGTCTATCAGCATGTAGCCTATGCGCAGCTCTCTTCGCTGGCTCGTACCCAGGGGCTCTACTTCGCATTGGCCGCGGAACAGCGTCCGGGAATGAGCGTGCGCGCCCGTGCGCTGGAATCGATGCTTACCCTGGAGCGCTACGGAGAGGCCCCGGGCATGCTTGCATCGGAGCTTCTGAGCCTTCTGCAACCGTCCTTGGGTCGCGCCTATGTATTGGATGAAAACGCGGATCGCGCGCTGGCTACCGCCTATGTGGCTGCGAATCTAAAAGCGGTCTTGGGGCTGGATCAATATGCTGATCGCGGGATCTACCCGGCTGGCAGCCATGGCCTGTTCGAGCGGGAGATCTTCGAAAGCCAGGGCCTCAAGACTGAATCCCCTCGCGCCGCGGAAGCCCTGGGCGGGCGAAAGATCGCATCGCTCGGCCCACAGGAGAAGCTGCAAATCCTGAGGCTCTATCTGGAACCGGTGCCGGGCAGAGTGAGCTGCACGGCAACCGTTCGGCTGGGCATCTTGTTCCTGCTGCACGCGTCGCAGGAAGAGCTGCAGCGGCTGGCCGGGCTGGTCAAGCAGCGGGATGAAGCTTGCATCGAACCGTGAGAGCGCCAACCTCTCATGATGCCGGTCGTCACCGGTTCCGCCCGTCCACCGGCGTCATCTTGATCTTGGACAGATCGACGCCGTCGAAGCAGCTGACATTGACCGCTATTACCTCGGTGCCGTCGGGCTTGGTGCCGCGCGCGAATACTTCCACGCCGCAGTCGACGCAGATCTGGTGGCGGATGGCATGCTTGTTGAAGAGATATTCCTTCAAATTCTCCTCGCCGGCGCGGAGCTGGAAGCTCTTCGGCGGTATGAACGTGAAGTGCAGGCCCTTCTTGGTGCAGATCGAGCAGTTGCAGGCGGTAACCATGGCGAGGTCGCTGGTGCATTCGAACCGCACCTGGCCGCAATGGCATCCGCCGGTGAACGTCATGCTGTCGGCCATCGTCTCTCCTCACCACACGCCGGGCACCAGACGATAGCGCACCCGCGCCAGATAGTCAGCATAGCCGGGCAGGCCATCGACGAGCGCGCGTTCCTCGATACCGGCGCGGACCGAGAACAGCGCGAAGAAAATCGGCGACAGCGCAAGCCCCCACCATGAGCCCAGCAACAGCGCCATGGCCGCAAAATACAGCACGATGCCGCTGTACATGGGATGGCGCACCCAGGCATAGGGGCCGGTGTCGATGACATGGTGGCCGCGTTCGGACTGCACTTTCACCACCGGCGCGGCAAAGGAATTTTCCCGCACCACGCGCAGCATGAGCGCGGTGGCGCCGAGCAGCGGCGCATAACCCAGCGCCGGCAGCGCCATCGGCATGTCGGACCCATGCCAGCGGCGATCCAGACCGACGACCATGAACCAGCCGAACGCCGCAACGCCGAAGGCGAGCATGAACCATTTGTCGGCCGCGGGCTGGCCCTTCTGCATGATCGGCCTCATCCGCTCTTTGAGCAGGGCAGGGTCGACCCGGGCGAGCCACAGCCCGGCGCCGAGGCCGAGCACGGCCGTGGTTGCCAGGTAAAGCCAGGCGGCAGGCCAGTACAGCGTTCCCGCCGGCCAGAACAGCAGGGCGCCAAGGCCAATGACCCACAGCACGGTTTGCAGCAGCAGGCGTGCGATCATGCGGTTCCCTCGAAACGCATCGCAATTCCGCCGTCTTGCGACGGACGTGCGGCGCCTTGCGCCTGATCGCGCAGTCTCGAGCGCCAGGCGGAGCGCCTATTCGTCCTTGCCGCGGGTGATCGCGATCCACGCCTCGGTCTTGCTGCGCTGGCATTCCAGGTTGAGGCGGCGGAACCGCATGACGATCTTGTCGCCGCGCAGGAGACCCATGCGCTTGAGGCAGCGCGAGGCGCCGGTCGTGGTGTCGTCCTTGGTCACGGTGAAGACGATCGCGGCCATGGCGCCGACCAGGTTGATGAAATCCTGCGACGGCTTGCGGTCGCCCTTGGCGTAGAGCTCGATGGAATATTTGTCGCCCTTGCAGGCCACCGACAGTTCCTTGGCGAGCGGATGCGTCAGATAGACGGTGTTCGCCGCCTTGAAGTTGAGCTTCATCTTGTCGATGTTGTTGGCGAGTTCCTTGGCGCTGTCGTCGCAGCGATCAGCGCGGGCGGGGGAGGCGGAAAATGCGGCGACCAGCGCCAGCGCCGCGGCAAGGAAGATCGATCGGCGAAACGGTGGTCGTGATGTCATGTCCGGGTGCCCCTTTATGCCTATTGAAGCGTCCGAAGAGGGTGGGCGCAAGGCAGGCTTCTCTAGCGCGGAAATCGACCAAAGTAACGGCCCGCAAAGGACCGATCTGTCATTCCGAACCTTCCCTTTGGCCGAAAAGTGCTTAGAACGGCTCTATCGCGGCCGGCGTTTGCGGCCGCTTCGGCTCCAAAACCCGAGAAACTCGCCATGAACGCCCCGACCGCTTTTCCCGACCAGTCCAAGCCTGTTCCGCCCTACAAGCACACGCCGCTGTTTCCGCTCGGCAAGGACGAGACGCCCTACAAGAAGATTTCCGGTGAGGGCGTGCGGATCGAAAAAGTGGCCGGCCGCGACATGGTGGTGGTGTCGCGCGAGGCGCTGCGGGCGCTGTCGGAGGCGGCGTTCGGCGAGATCAACCACTATCTGCGGCCGGGGCATCTCAAGCAACTACGCGCCATCCTCGACGACAAGGAGGCGAGCGATAACGACAAGTTCGTCGCCTTCGACTTCCTGAAGAACGCCAATATCTCCGCCGGCGGCGTATTGCCGATGTGCCAGGACACCGGCACCGCCATCATCATGGGCAAGAAGGGCTGCAACGTCATCACCGACGGCGACGACGAGGCGGCGCTGTCGCAGGGCGCGCGCGATGCCTATCTGCGCCGCAATCTCCGCTACTCGCAGGTAGCTCCGCTGTCGATGTACGAGGAGAAGAACACCGCCAACAACATGCCGGCACAATGCGAAATCTACGCCGAGGGGGATGACGCCTACAAATTCATGTTCATGGCCAAGGGTGGCGGTTCCGCCAACAAGAGCTTTCTGTTCCAGGCGACGCCCTCGGTGCTGACCAAAGACCGCCTGCTGGCGTTCCTGAAGGAAAAGGTGC
Organism: Bradyrhizobium sp.; assembly: GCA_046349015.1. Lineage (GTDB taxonomy): Bacteria > Pseudomonadota > Alphaproteobacteria > Rhizobiales > Xanthobacteraceae > Bradyrhizobium. The sequence goes on from JAXMDE010000005.1 coordinate 221,599, forward strand.
TGACGCTCGGCACCGCGGCGTGTCCGCCCTATCACCTCGCCATCGTGATCGGCGGCACCTCAGCCGAGTTGTGCATGAAGACGGTGAAGCTTGCCTCCGCGCGCTATCTCGACGCGCTGCCGACCCACGGCTCGGCCGACGGCAACGCCTTCCGCGATCTCGAGATGGAGCAGGAAATTCTGAAGATGACGCAGAGCCTCGGCGTGGGCGCGCAGTTCGGCGGCAAATATTTCTGCCACGACGTGCGCGTGATCCGGATGCCGCGGCATGGCGCTTCGCTGCCGATCGGGCTTGGCGTGTCCTGCTCGGCCGACCGCCAGGTGCTCGGCAAGATCACCAAGGACGGCATCTATCTCGAGGAGCTCGAGCATAACCCGGCGCAATATCTCCCTGCCGTGGAACAGACGCTCGGCGGCGAGGTGGTGAAGGTCGACCTCAACAGGCCGATGAAGGAAATTCTGGCGACGCTGTCGAAATATCCGATCAAGACGCGAGTCTCGATGACCGGCACCATGATCGTTGCGCGGGACTCCGCGCATTCCAAGCTGCGCGAGCGGCTGGAGAAAGGCGAACCGCTGCCGGATTACTTCAAGAACCATCCGGTCTATTACGCCGGTCCGGCCAAGACGCCGGAAGGTTACGCCTCCGGCGCGTTCGGTCCGACCACGGCGGGCCGCATGGATTCCTTCGTCGACCAGTTCCAGGGCGCCGGCGGCTCCATGGTGATGGTGGCGAAGGGCAACCGGGCGCCGGCAGTGCGCGAAGCCTGCAAGAAGTATGGCGGCTTCTATCTCGGCTCGATCGGCGGAGCGGCCGCAAACCTCGCCGAGCACTGCATCAAGAAGGTCGAGGTGGTGGAATATCCCGAACTCGGCATGGAAGCGATCTGGCGCATCGAGGTCGTCGATTTTCCGGCCTTCATCATCGTCGACGACAAGGGCAACGACTTCTTCAAGGAATTGAATCTGGGTTAGCAACTCCGGTCATTTGTCTCACCTCTCCCCAGCGGGGCGAGGTCGATTTGCGCAGCAAATCGGGTGAGGGGGCTCGACTCCCTGAAGAGACCGTAAACCCTCACCCGGCGCTGCGCGCCGACCTCTCCCAAGGGAGCGGTGATTTTTCCGATGCCGCCCGAGTCATCACGTGGCTCGACTTCAGCGGCCATAAATCAGATCGAGGACAGCATGGTCGAGTGGTTCGACGACCTGAAGGTCGGCATGCGCTTTACGAGCGAGGCGGTGACGGTGTCGAAGGACGACATCATCCGCTTCGCCAGCGAATACGACCCGCAACCTTTTCATCTCGACGAGGAGGCGGCGAAGCAGTCGATCCTCGGCGGCCTTGCCGCGTCGGGCTGGCACACCGCGGCGATTGCCATGCGGCTTGCCGCGAGCTGCAAGCCGTTCGGCCCGCATCCGCTGTTCGGCGCCGGCGTCGACGAGTTGCGCTGGCTGAAGCCGGTGCGTCCCGGCGATTCCATTCATCTCGAAGGAGAGCTGGTCGAACTGGTGCCGTCGCGCTCCAAGCCACACGGCGTCGCCCGCATCAAATGGACCGCCCATAACCAGAACGGCGAGGCCGTCTATACTTTCAATCCGATCGCGATCGTGCCGAGCCGGCCGAAATGAAATGGCCGGGCAAAGCCCGGCCATCGCGCACCGCCGCGCATCGAATTATCGTTACGCCCGCGTCCCCGTGAACGGGAAGCTGCCCATCGGGCCGATGCTAGCTTCGCCCGAGATGGTGTCGCCGGAGACTTTGCCACTGAAGGCCAGTGTCAGCGGCATCGGGTTGGTGATGGAAACCTTCCAGGCAACATCGTCGCCGTTCGCCGTGCCCTCGAAAATCTCGGTCGAATTGCCGTCGGCGCCCTGCGTGCCGTTGAGCGCGCCACCCGAAGCCTTGACGCTGAGCGTCGTCTTGCGCTCGCCCATCGGCGTCGAGAGGGTGATGTTCCAGTTTCCGTCCACGGCCATTGTGTGCCTCCCCGAAAGGTAAGTTTCAGTCGCGCGGTTATAGCCTATCACATCCCGCAAGCCCAACAGTCTCGCTGCTGCTCGGCGCGATTTCTTGACGCGTCACTCGATACGCCGTGAATCAGGCACGCGCGGCCGCACGAAGGCGGCTGCCGACCAGGAGGCGGAAGGTGACATACTGGATCGCGAACGCCACGAGCTTGGCGCCGACCAGCACCACCGTCACGTAGAACGCCCACAGCTTCATGTCGCCGGTCATGGCGATCCCCACGGTGCCGGCGGCAAGCACAAACATCAGCGCGGCCCAGGCGTAGCCGGCGAAGGTGACATATTCCGGAATGTTCTCGGTGACGATCGGCGGCAGGTAGCGCAGCATCCAGCCGCGCTTGAGCATGATCAGCCCGATCGCGACATGCCCGATCGCGGGCTTGGCCAGTACGAACCGCGGATCGTGGGTCAGCAGCGTGGCGCCGCCGAGCACGATGACGAGGCCAAGGCTTGCCCAGGTCATGTAACCCAGCGCGTGGCCCTTGATGCGCGACCAGATCACCTGGCCGATGGCGCCGAGAACGGCGATGCCGGTCGCCAGGATCACGTTGTCGGTGGCGAGATAGATCACCAGGAAGACGATGGTAGAGAGGAAGTCGGAGCCGAGCCGTCGAAATACGTCTTTCATCGTCGGATTCCTTGCCCCTGATTTTCTTAAGGGTCCCTCGGGACGGGTTGGATAGGCGGTCCGCGCCGGGAAAGCAAACCCGGCGCGGCGAGATTTCAGGTCGCTGCGGACGGGGGAAGGGCGCCAGCGGCAGGCGTGGCGTATTTCGCGCGCAGGTATTGCGGATACCATTTGGTGAAATAGATCGCGCAGTTGCGGGCGGCGAAGGCGATCAGCAGGCCGCCCCAGAACGGCAGCCACGGCACGTAGATCATCGCCGCGTTGCCGACCATCATCAGCACCATGGCCGCGGCCCACGCCCAGGTGATCACATAGTTGGAGCGGACGAAGCCGGGCTGCTTTACGGTTTCGGCGTCGACCACTTCCAGCGCATATTGCAGCGTGAAGGGATAGCGCATCAGGATCGAGAACAACGACATCAGGAAGATGCCGGCATCGACCGCAAAGCGCACCACGGAATCGCCGAGCGTGGGATCGACCAGCGTGACGTAGATGCCGACGGCGGTGAAGGTTGTGGCCGAACCGGCGGCGAGGATCTTGATCGAGCGGCCGCGCCAGATGTCGAAGGCGATGACGGCGAGGCAGACGGCCGCGGAGCCGAACAGGCTGACGGGGGCCGAGGCCACCAGCAACAGGAACGAGAAAGCGGCGTAGGGGGCGAGGATCAGGAAGATCATCATGGCGGTGTCTCGCGGCAAATCTTTACAATGTAAAGATACACTAGGGATATCGTGCAGGCTCGTCAAGCATAATCTTTACAGTGTCAAAATATGACGGTATAGAACGAAAAATCAGGTATTATCAATATATTGCGCTTAGTGAGCAGCTGCTCAAGAGGGCCAGAATAGCCTCAGTCCGCCGATGCCTGCAGCGACCAGCACCGCGATGGTGAGCAGGATGCCGCCCACCCGGCCGACATTGAATTGCCAGGTGCCGGGCCGCGCCGCCATGCCCATCGGATGCAGCAGCCGTGACAGCAAGAGGCCGCCCATCAATAGATGCACGCGGCTTGCCGCCATGCCGGAAATTTCCAGCAGCGCAACCAGCAGGGTGATGATCGGAACATATTCGATGAAGTTGGCATGGACGCGGATTGCGGTGCGCAGCCCTGCATTCTCTGCGTCGCCGAACAGCGCGCGGTTGGTGCGGCGCAGTCCCGCCACCCTCAGCGCAAGCACGGCATAGATGAGGGCAAGGATCGCCAGATAGAAGCCGGTGACGGACGGTGCGTGCATGGCGTTCTCCCGCTTGCTTCAACGAGTCATTCCGGGGCATCGCACAGCGATGAACCCGGAATGTGAACGATCGAGCTTCCTGGTTCGCGCTCACGCGCGTCCCGGAATGACGTTACGCGTCAGTTCGCACCGACCCAGTTGCCGTGGAAGCCGTCGGGTACGCGGTGGCCGAGATGCACCAATGCCGTGGGGCCGCTTCCGATATCCTGCGCGTTGAAGACGGCCAGGTCGCTGCGGTTCTCCCGCGCGCGCCAGACCACCGCCAACAGCCAGCCGTCGCCTTCTGCAGCATCCTTGCCGCGCTCGACGAACACCGGCTCGGAAATGGTGTCGCCGGCGGGAAGCAGGTAGTTGCCAAGCCGCTTACCCTTGCCGTCGGTATGCACAATACCGCAGAGGGCACCGAACTTCGGCAGATCCGGGTTGGCGCAGGCGTACCAGCCGTGCGAGGTCGCGAACCCCGCGCGACGGTCGTCGACGCGCGGGAATTCGCCGGTCATATCGTCGAGATAGACCTGGGTGAAACGGTCGGTGTTGGCGGCAAGGTCGAACGTCCAGCGGCAATAGCGGGCGCGCGCCTTCTTCGGATCCGTCGGTGTGCCGTCGGGATGGTTGAACAGCGGCGGCTCTTCGTATTGCAGGACGTCGGCGATGATGCGGCTGCCTTCCTCCCAGGCGTTCATGACATGGAAGACGTAGCAGGTCTCGCTTCGGAACCAGACGATGTCCTTGGCCGAACCATTGCGCTTCATCACGCCGACATAGGCGCCTTTCTCCGGTTCCCAGGCGTAGGGCGCCTGGCCGCGCATGGCGCGCTCCATGCTGCCGGTGATCGGCAGGATAGGGAACAGCAAATGGTTCTCGGTGACGATGAAGTCGTGCACCATGCTGGCATAGGGCGCATCGAAACGCTCGAAGCGCTTCACGGTGCCCGAAGAGGAGACCGACCCGAAGGAGAGCGTCGGCGTCAGCGGCCCGGCAGCATTGTAGCCGAAGAATATGAGTTCGCCGGTCACCGGACCGATCTTGGGATGCGCGGTGAAGGGGCCCTGGATGGCGCCGTCATAGTCGCAATACCCGCGGCGGTTCAGCGTGCCGGGCTCAATCTCGGTCGGCAGGTGGCCTTCCTCCAGCGCCAGCAGGCGTCCGGCGTGGAAGATGATGTTGGTGTTGGCGACGCCGCCGTCGGTGGTGACGTCGGCAGGGGTGCCGGGCAGCTTGCGGCCGAAGCCGCCGAACAAGGCGCGGCCGGCGTCGTGCTCGGCCAGCCATTTCGGAGTGCGGACCCAGCGATTGCGATAGCTGGCGCGGCCGTCCTCAAGGTGGAAGGCGTGCAGCATGCCGTCGCCGACGAACCAGTGGGCGCCGGGGGCGTCGAATTGCGGATTCGGGCCGTTGCGGTAGAGCGTGCCGTTGAGCTCGCGCGGCAGCTCACCGGTGATCTTGAGGAAGGGCGCGTCGCATTCCATCGGGATCGGCGCCACGTTGGTCCGTTCCGGATTTGAAGTCACCTGGTCGAGCATGGCCTACTCCCTGCTTTCTTTATCTTTACATCGTAAAGATACGACTAGTCGGCATGGCAGGTTTCGTCAAGCAAAATCTTTACACTGTAAAAATAGCGAAGTATAAGAATCGCATGGCGAGAAAACCGAGAGAAAACAAGGCGAGCCGCGCACGATGGCGCGGCGCAGCGAGGCCTGTGGCTGCGAAACAGGCGGTGCGGCGAAGGAGCGCAGAAGCGGAGTCGCCCTACCACCATGGCGCGTTGCGCGAGGCGCTGCTGCAGGCGGCTGAAAAAGTGCTGGAGCGCGACGGGCTGGTCGGGCTGACGCTGCGCGCGGTGGCGCGGGAGGCGGGGGTGTCGCATGCGGCGCCCACCCATCATTTCGGCGACCTCACCGGGTTGCTCAGCGAACTCGCCGCCATCGGCTACAACAGGTTCAACGAGGCGATGATGGCCGCGAACGCCTCGGGATCGCTGCAGCAGAAGGGGATGGCCAGCGCGAAAGCCTATCTCGCCTTTGCACAGGCCCATCCCGGCATGTACGGGCTGATGTTCCGCAGAGAGCGGCTCGACATGCAGCGGCCTGCGCTCCATGAAGCCGCCAGTTCCTCATTCGCCGGTTTTGCCCGTTCGGTCGGCGCCAGCCGCCACGAGCAGATCGACGCGGAAGCGTTGTCGCTGGAGCAGGCAGGCGCGATCGTGCGGGCCTGGTCGCTGGTCCACGGCTTTGCCATGCTGCTGCTCGACGACCGCATGTCGGACATCTTGCGACGGCTGCCCAAGGGCACCACCATGGACCAGCTGTTCGAAGCCACGCTGAAAGTCGGCCCGCCGCGGCCGTCGGCATAGCTGTGCGGAGCACCGGCGGATTTAAGGAAATTCATCGGCCCGCCAGCTCCACGGCGCGGCCGCTCCTGCCGACGATCTTCACCTCGTCCTTGCCGCATTTGAAATGGCGCGCGATCTCGTCGGCCGCCTTGCGGGCGAGCTCGTTGGCATCGGGATTGGCCTGCACGTCGATATAGGCGACATGACAGACCGGGCCTGGCGAAAGCCGCGTCACCGCCAGCATCGGCTTGGCGACGGGCCGGTCGTTCTTGTCCCGGTCGGCATTGTCGGCGATGTGCCAGCGCTGGATGATGGCATAGGGCCGGCCGTCGGCGGCGCGCCATTCCACCGTGTTGGTGGTCGAGTTGAACGGCCCGAACCAGGTCTGCGCCGCCGGTTCCCTCGAGGCTGCGAGGCGATTGCGCCCGACCGAGACGGTTTCACGCAGATCATCCTCGGCGATCAGCACGATGAGGCCGTTCTTGCCGGGGCAGACGCGGATCGTGCTGTCGTCGACGCCGTTGCCGGCGCTCTTGACGCGGCAGTCCTTCGGCGCGGTGGAAGTGTAGCTGCTGCCGATTGTTTCGGCGTTCGATTGCAGAACCATGGCCGCGCTGGTGGCAAACAGCGTCAGCGTGGCGACGACAATTGTGACAGTTGAGGGAATGTAGCGCATCGGCCGGCCCATTCGATGGAACGTCACCTTACCTGAGACGTTCGCAAACTGGGGACGGTTCAATCGCAATGCGGGAAATGCCTGACAGCGAAGCGGAATCGTTGTAGAAGAATGCCTTCGCGACATACCTGTCAGCAAACTTTCCGCCGCCATCAGTGTTTTCAGTAGGGTCATGCCTGCCATTTCGTCGAACAAGCCCTATCGCATCGGCCGCTCCCGCACCGGGCTCGGCCTCTTCGCCACCAAGCCGATCAAAAAGGGCACCCGGATCATCCGCTATTTCGGGCCCCTTCTCGATTGCGACAAGGAAGAGGACGACGCGATCGAGAACAAGTACCTGTTCCAGCTGACCAACCGCTGGACCATCGACGGCTCGGTACGCGAGAATATCGCCCGCTATATCAACCACTCCTGCCGGCCGAACGCCGAATCCGACGTTCGCCCGATCAAGCGCAAGGTCTACATCCGCGCCATCAAGAACATCGCGCCGGGCGAGGAGATCAACTACGACTACGGCACTGACTACTTCAAGGAATACCTCAAGCCGATCGGCTGCCTGTGCGCCGCTTGCCAGAAGAAGCGTGCGAAGAAGCGCGCCGAGGCAAGGGCCGAAAAGCTGCGACTGAAGGCGAAGGCCGAGAAGAGGGCGCGCAAGGAAGCCGAGAAGATCGCCAAAGAAAAAGAGAAGCAGGCGCAAAAGGCCAAGGAAGATGCGCAGCTCAAGCGCAAGCACGCTGCGCGCAAGCAGCTCAATGGCGGATATCTGAACGGACCCGGTCCGCACAAGATCCACGCCGTGCAATCCGACCTTTCGATGCGGGCGCGCTTCTCGCGCGATTCGGCGGCCGCCGCGGAATAGCGCGACGGCCGTCCGGTTCGCGGCGGATCAGGCTTACGCGGCGACCGTGCCGCCGCTTCTGCGCAACCCGGCATATTGCAGCTCGGCGAATACACCGGTGGCGATCGCCTGCGCCACCACCTTGACCATGCCGAACGCATTGGGCGCCACGGCGCCGGAGAACAGCAGCGCGATGCTGCCTAGCGTCCAGGCCGCATTGCCTGCGATCACCAGCAAGACCAGCGCCTTCATCATGGCCTGCCGCGTGCCGAGCCAGGCGACAAAGGCGGCATAGGCGATCAGGAACAGGCCGACTTCGCGCAAGAATATCTCGGGCAGGTTGAACAGCGTGGCGAAAATGCTGGCGCCGAAGGTGAAGCCGAGCGCGGCGACGCCGCTGAAGACGGCGTCGGCCATCAGGGCGCGGCGCAGGAACGGGGACGGGTGGATCATGGCAGTTCTCCTTGTGCTGAGGGGCGAAGTACTCCGAAGATGATCCGCCGGCCGCGCCGTTTCGATTACCTGCCACGTAATGGAATGCGCGAAATCCGCATGGTAGGTTTTCCACCATGAACGCACATGCATCCGCGGCGAGAGCCGAAAGACCCGTGCACATTGGCGAGCACCTGCGCGAATGGCGGCAGCGCCGTCACCTGAGCCAGCTCGACCTCGCCGGCGAAGCCGAAATTTCCGCGCGGCACCTGAGCTTCGTGGAAACCGGCCGCTCGGCGCCGTCGCGTGAAATGGTGCTCAAACTGGCGGAGCGACTGGACGTGCCCCTGCGCGAACGTAACGTGTTGCTCGTCGCCGCCGGCTTTGCGCCGGCCTTCCCGCAACGCGCGCTCGCCGACCCCGCGCTGCGACAGGCGCGCGAGGCGATCGACCTGGTGCTGAAGGCGCATGAGCCGAACCCGGCGCTGGCCTATGACCGGCACTGGAATCTGGTGGCCGCCAACCGCATGCTGGCGCCGATTCTGGAGGGCATTCCGGCAAAACTGCTCAGCCCGCCCTTCAACATCCTGCGGCTGGCGTTTCATCCCGAAGGCCTCGCGCCGCGCACCGTCAATCTCGGCGAATGGGCCGCGCATCTGCTGGAGCGGCTGCATCGCCAGTGCGAAGCGACCGCCGATCCCGAACTGATCAGGCTGTACAATGACCTCAAGAGTTATCCGCTGCCGGCGCGCTCGGGGCCGGTCTCTCTCGACAACGTTGCGGTCCCCTTCAAGCTCCGCCACAATGGCGAGGTTCTGAGTTTCATTTCCACCACCATGGTGTTCGGAACGCCCGTGGACGTCACGCTTTCCGAACTGGCGCTGGAGACGTTCTTCCCGGCGGATGAGTTGACCGCCCGGCGGCTGAAAGAGATGCAGCCGCGCGATTAGATCGCGTTTACAGCCGAGCCGGGTTTTCGCATAATCGGCGCATGGACACGCGGGCAAGGCACACTCCTTCGCGCGAAAACCCCGTCGGCGATCTCCTGCGCGGCTGGCGCATCCGGCGCGCCATGAGCCAGGCCGATCTCGCCTTCGAGGCCGGCATCTCCATCAAGCATCTGAGCTTCGTCGAAACCGGCAAGGCGGTCGGCAGCCGCGGCATCCTGTTGCAGCTTGCCGGCGCGCTCGACCTGTCGCTGCGTGACCGCAATGCATTGCTCGAAGCCGGCGGCTTCGCGCGGCAATATGGCGAGCGCGATCTCGCGGCACCCGAGGTGGCCGACGCCAGGCGCGCCATCGATCTCCTGTTGAGGCGGCACGAACCGTTTCCCGCCATCGTCACCGACCGACGCTGGAACGTGGTGCAGGCCAATGGTGCGGCGGCGCGGCTGATGGGGATGCTGCTGGGCGAGGCGCGCATGCAGCGGCCGCTCAATCATATGCGGATGTTTCTCGCGCCGGACGAATTGCGGCCCCATGTCGAGAATTGGCCGAAGCTCGCCGCTGCGCTCCTGACGCGCGCGCGCCATGAGGCGATGGCCGCGCCGCTCGATCTCGCGCTGCAATCGACCTGGCGGGAACTGTTGAAACTGTCGGACCTGCCCACCGTGCAATTCGACGAGAACGAGACGCCGGGTCCGCTGTGCGAGGTGCGCCTGCGCAAGGGCGACATCGCCGTCGGACTGATCGGCACCGTCCTGACGCTCGGCACACCGCAGGACGTCACGCTGCAGGAACTGCGCGTGGAGATGTTCATGCCGGCAGATGCAGCGTCAGAGGCGACCCTCGCTGAAATGAGTTCAACATGAGGCGACGGGATTTTTTCGGTCTCGTCGCCGGCGCGACGGTCATTTGGCCGTTCGGCTCGCTCGCGCAACAGGCAAGCCGGATCCCACGGATAGGCATCCTGGTGCCTGGCCGCGCCGAAGGACCAGATGCCAGTCGAGCAGCTTTCAACGCCATGATCGAAGGGTTGCGGGAGCTGGGCTACCGGGAAGGACAAAACATCATCTTTGAGCGGCGGTTCGGCGAGTCGAACCCGGATCGGCTCCGTCAGGCTGCCGCCGAGCTGGTCGCGCGCGAGGTCGATGTCATCGTGGCACAGAGTACGACGGCAGCCCTTCCAGCCAAGCAAGCGACCGGCCAGATTCCTATCGTGGCCATGGGCATGGCCGATCCTGTCGAGGATGGTCTGGTTGACAGCCTGGCGCGGCCGGGCGGCAATCTGACGGGCACGACCTTTCTTGGCCCGGAGCTGGTTGCCAAGCGGCTGCAGTTGCTCAGGGAGGTGGTGCCGCAACTCTCCCGCGTGGCGGTGCTCTGGCATCCCCATGCATACAGCGAACGCACGATGGCCGGCATGGTGAAGGAGATCGAGAGCGCCGCCCGGTCCCTGGGAATAGAGCTTCACCTCGTGCCGGCGGCCAACCCCGACGAAATTCCGGGCGCGTTCGCCGCCATGATCAAGGAGCGGCCCACCGCACTCATTGTTTTTCCGAGCCCGATGCTGTTTGCCACCTATCCCCGCATTGCAGCCCTGGCATCTGACAACCGGTTGCCGGCGATCTTTGCCGCGAGGGAGGGAGCGGTTGCCGGAGGACTTATGTCCTATGGAGCGAACCTGCCGGACTTGTTTCGGCAGACAGCCACTTACGTGCACAGGATTCTCAAGGGAGCCAAACCGGCCGACTTGCCGATCCAGCAACCGATCAAATTCGAACTGGTCGTCAATCTAAATGCGGCGAAGGCCTTGGGCCTGTCGATCAGTCAGGCTTTTCTGCTGCTTGTCGATGAAGTGATCGAGTGAGGTTTTTGGCGGCTCAGGAAGCCTGCGCCTGCGCCTCGCGCCGCTCGAACGACATGACCTGCAACACTTCGGCAAACGGGCCGCTGCGATCGCTCAGCGTCGCCATGGTCAGCCCCGCGCCGGCCGTGCCGACGCGCGTGCGCGAGCGGATCAGAATCCATTCGCCCTCGGGAGGCCGGAAGAAATAGAGGCTGATCTCGGGATTGATGAAGGTCCATTCGCGCATGTCGACGATCTGCGCGACGCCACTGGAGAAGTCTGCGGCCTGGACCGCCTGCAACAGCGGCGTGTTGGCCTCGCCCTCGACCATGGGCACGTCGAGGCGCATCCAGGCCGCCGCAGGGCCGGGCTTTTCCAGCGCGCCCTCGATCAGCCGCACCGAGACGTTCTGGAAATAGCGGCTCCAGCGCTGGACAAAGCCGGGCGGCGGCGTGCCGCTTTCCGGCGGCACATCGGCGCCGGCCGCCTTGCTGAAGGGATCGGCGGGCGACTCGTTGCCTTGCGCCGTCAGCAGCGCCGTGCAGCGGCCGATTTCGGTGTCGCCGTCGATCAGCCGAACCTGCAACGTCTTGGCCTTGCGGCCGTCGCGCAGCATCTCGCTCTCGAGGCCAAAGGCGCGCAGGCCGGCGGGACGCCAAAGGTCGAAAGTCAGGCGCCGCACCGCAAAGCCGCTGGTTTTCGCCAACCGCTCCACCTCACGCGCCATCAGCGCCGTGGTGGCGCTGCCCTGCAGCATGTCGGGCGACCACGGGCCGCCGGCATGTTCGGTGGCTCGGAACAGGGGGCCTTCGGGCTTGAAAACGGCGGTCATGGGACTTCTCCGCGGGCGAAACGTCGGCTGATTGCTAGGGCGGGCCGGGTCATCCCACAATAACCGCGGAGGTTATGTTGGGTGTGGCATGCGGCCTCCCGGCTTGTCCGCGGGCCCAATCGGCCTATGTTCAGCGCTCCATCGCGCCCCGGGAGAGGCCCAGGAGGGATACCATGAGCACTCTGAAACCCCTGAAACTCGACATCGTCTCCGACGTGGTTTGTCCCTGGTGCTACATCGGCAAGAGCCGCATCGAGGATGCGCTGGCGCTGGTGCCCGACGTGCCGGTCGAGGTGCGCTGGCGGCCATTCTTCCTCAATGCCTGGGTTCCACGCGAGGGCATCAGCCGCGAGGAATATCTCACTGCCAAGTTCGGCTCGGTCGAGGCCTACAAGGGGATTGCCGGCCGCGTCGTGCAGGCCGCCACCGAGGAGGGGCTGAGTTACCACCCTGAGCTCGTCCGCCGCCAGCCCAACACCATCGACTGCCATCGGCTGATCCACTGGGCAGATGCGAAGGGCAAGGCCGCCGAGATGAAGCAGCGGCTGATGGAGCTCTATTTCCGCGATGGCGGCGATCTTACCGACGCCAATGTGCTGGTGCAGGCTGCCGCCGACGTCGGTCTCGATGCCGAGGACGTGCGCCGGCGTCTTGCCACCGACGAGGACGTTGCGCTGATTTCCTCCTGGGCGCAGGAAGCCTCCGACAAGGGCATCTCCGGCGTACCGACGTTTGTCTTCGCGCAGAAATATGCGGTGTCCGGGGCGCAGCCGGCCGAGCAGCTTGCGCGCGCGATCCGCCAGGTGTCGGCCGAGATCAACGCCCAGGCGGCGGAGTAGGGCTCAAGCGCCCTTCAAATAGTAATTCGCCCTCTTGCCGAGCGCGATGCGGCGGAGCATGCGGCGCATGGCCATGGAGCTGCGCAGCGGCTTGATCGCGATCGTCACTGTCCGATAAAGCGCGAGCTTCAGCAAATCCTTGGCCGGCTGCTTGCCCGGCGCCTGCTGCGGCAGGCCGATGCCGCGCAGCCAGGAATTGAAGAAGTGCAAGTCGTTGTTGCGGCGAACCGTGCGTGTCTTCCAGGTGATCGCCATCGAGATCGAATAGCTGTCGGCGGTGCGCACCCAGTGCGGCCATTGATAGGGAACATAGCAGCCGTCGCCCGCAAGCAGGTGAAATTCGGTCGCGCGCGGCGCAAAGCGTTCGTCGAATTTCAGGTTGCGGTGCTTGGTCATCGAACGCTCGATCTCGATGTCGTCGACGAGGACGCGGTCGGTGTTGTCGTAGATGGCAAAGTACTTTTCGCCGTGGATCTGCACGAAGAAATTGTCCTCGCTGTCGAGATGAAACGGCGTCGTCGAATTCGGCGAGGACACGAACAGAAAGCCCTCAACCTGCTCGAAGCCGGCATCGGCTACGCTGTTGAAGCCGCGGGCGCGGGCTACCGACAGCAGCGTATCTTCCAGCAGCCGGCGATATTCCGGCGAGTTCTCGATGCGCTTGAGCACCATCCAGGCGCCGGCGGTCTCGATACGCTCCACGATCGCGACCGGGTCGAGATCGATCGAAGGGATGTGGTCCGGATCCTGGCTGATCGCGACCTTGCCGGAATTGTATTCGATGAGGTCGCGCGGCAGCTCGGCCGCAAGTTGCGCGATGCGCGGTAGCGCGAGCAGCGGATGGCCGGCGAGCTTGTGGCGGATCGCGAACGGCTTTAGCGGGAAGTCGCGGCGCAGCGCCTGGTTGGAGGCCGTGATGACGGGCGCGACGAACGTGGTCGTGTTCATGCGGACTTCTCCTTAGCGCTTTCCCGGCGCTGCCGGATGAAACGGACGGCGCGACGGACTGGCTCGCGGATGGCCTGGCGCAGCGCGAGCGTAACGTGGATCAGCGGCACGACCGGATCGCGCCGCCGCAGGGGGATCAGCACATCGCCGACGGCAAGGCGGGCGCGCCAGATCGGATTGATCATGGGATGATCGGGCGCCGCGGTGGAATCGGCGAAACGGACATCGGGATCGGCGCAGAGATGCCGCGTCAGATCGACGGTGAGCTGCACGCCCGGCGAATATCTTGCAAAGCGTTCGTCGACGCCGAGTTTGAAGAAGAAGGCGCGATTTCCGTGGCGCAGCACGATGCCGGCGGCAACCGGCGTCTCGCCGGCACGAAGCGAAACGATCTCGCACTGGCCGTTCGCCGCCAGCGCCGGCGCGGCGCGGCGGATGAAGGCGGCATCGCCAGCATCCTGCGCCAGCGCGGTGCCGCGCCTGGCCTTCCAGCCGCTGGCTTCCAGCCTCAGGAACATCTCGAGCGCCGCGACAACCTCTGACGCCGTGTGCGCCACCTCGAAACGCAACGCACCGTGTTCGGCGAGCCGGTTGCGCTGACGGCGCAGCTCCTTCAGTTTCTTGGTGCCGAGCGCTTCCTGCAACATTTCATCGGCATCGCGCGTTGCATCGAGCGCAGCGCGAAGATGCGATTGCAGCAGCCTTGGGCGCAGCCCGTCGCGGCGCAATTCCTCGCGAAAGGCTTTCATCGCTGGGCCGTCGAGCGCGGCCGCCGTGAGGATCAGCGCATGCGCGCCGGCGGCGCGCGCCTGGTCCATGATCTCGAGTGCAGCAGTCTCTGCCCGCTCGCGATCGAGCAGCGGCGTACACAGCGTGCCGTAGGGGTCGGCGCTGACCAGCGCGGGCAGGGGCACCCTGTAGGCGCGCCACATCGGGATGACCGGCAACAGCCCGGTCAGCCGGGTGTCGCCAAAGGCGCAGATCGCGGCAACATCGGTGCGGCCGCGCGCGGAGGCGTCCACCGCCAGTTCCCACTCAGGCAGATAATAGGCGTTCGGCTCGATCGCGCGCGCGGAAAGGGCGCGCCACGCATCGGCATTGACACTTGCCAGCGGCGTGAGCGCGGCGCGCGTCGTCGTGGCATCCCGCATCGATGCGCGGTGAACCAAGGCTGTGTCGGCAATGTCGGCCACGTCCGCAAGATCCCCGTGCGCGACGGGCGGACGTCGTTACTTCAGGGGCGTCCGTCTTCCTCGCGCTGATGGCGGGGAAACTAGCGGCAAAGATTGGAGAAACCCGCTGGGCCCAGCGTCGAAATCGAGCGGTGATGTTAACCGCCCGCTAACCACGATCGCCGGCAGCGATGCTGCCGGCTTCGAGTTTGCTACTTCGCCCCGGGCGCGAAATGGTCGCGCGCGGTGGCAGTCTGCCCGGTCGCGGTGTCGGTGGCGCTGATTTCGATGTCCATCGCTTTCGGCGGAACGGCGGCCGGCCCGACCTGCACCGAAAGCCGGATCTCACGGGTCTGGTCCTGTCCGACGTCGATGACCATTTTGCCGTCGGGCCGCCGTGCCACGCCGGCAACATTGATCTGTGCGCCGGGCAAGCCGGACAACTCGACCACGAACGACCGCGCGGCGCCCTTGTTGAGCAGACGGACGGCGTAGTCATTGCGGATTCCACCGTCGGCGAGCTGGACGAAAAGGGGATTGCGTTCGTGCAGCACGTTGATGCCCATCGTGCTTCTTGTCAGCAGGCTATAGAGCATGACGCTGCCGACGACGGCGATCACTGCGACATAAAGCAGGGTGCGCGCGCGAATCGGCCGGTAGATCGGCGGCTTGCCCTCGTGCCGACGCTGCATGTTGATGTCGGTATCGTAGGCGATCAGGCCGGTAGGACGGCCGATCTGCTGCATGATGGTGTCGCAGGCATCGATGCACAGGCCACATTGCACGCAGCCGAGCTGAATGCCGTTGCGAATATCGACGCCGGTCGGGCAGACGTTGATGCACTGGTGGCAATCGATGCAGTCGCCGACCGCCTCGCCATGCGCACGCGCCTGTTCGGCCTTCTTGACCGAGGTGCGCGGTTCTCCGCGGTCGCGCTTGTAGGTGACGTTGAGCGCCCATTCATCCGTGAGTGCGGCCTGGATGCGCGGCCAGGGGCACATATAGAGACAGACTTGTTCCCGCGCGTGTCCGGCGAAGACGTAGGTCGTCGCCGTGAGGATGCCGATCCAGAGATAGGCGATGAACGGCGCCTGGAAGGTCGCGAGTTCCTTCACCAGGGTCGGCGCGTCGGCGAAGTACAGCACCCAGGCGCCGCCGGTCCACCAGGCGATCATGATCCAGATGAAATGCTTGAGCGCGACGCGGCGGATATGCGTCAGCGTCCAGCCCCTCTTGTCGGTCATGATGCGCTCACGCCGGTCGCCTTCGACCCAGCGCTCGACGGCGTAGAACAGGTCGGTCCACACCGTCTGGGGGCACATGTAGCCGCACCAGATGCGCCCCGCCACGGCGTTCATCAGGAACAGGACCATGGCCGCGAGAATCAGCAGTCCCGTGAGGTAGTAGACCTCCTGCGGCCACAGCTCGATGAAGAAGAAATAGAAGCGCCGATGCGGGAAGTCGATCAGCACCGCCTGACTGGGCAATCCGGGCCCGCGGTCCCAGCGTACGAAGGGCAGCAGGTAGTAGACACCGAGCGTAATGCTGAGGATGGTCCATTTGATGCGACGGAACCTGCCGTGCACGGCCTGCGGATAGACCTTGGGGCGGGGCGCATATAGCGGGCCTTCGATGAAGGTGTCGTCACTCACGGGTAGCAATCCTCACGGTCGGTCGGTTGCGCTTGGGCGATCTCGGCAACGACCTGCTTGCGCAGTTCGCGAAACTGCCAGCAGCCCTTGGCCGATCCTTGACAAACGGGGCCATCCTGCGGCCCGCGCCGATCAGTTGAACGCGCAGCCGCCCGGCAATCCGAGCTTCTTGAAGACGATCGCTGCCGGACAGAAGCCGGTGAACGATGCCTGCAGCATGTTGAGCCCGGCAAACGCGGTCAGCAGGTACCAATAGGCGTTGACGGTGTAGCCGAGCGCAAGGCCCAGCAGCACGACGCATCCGGCGAAGGCGAGGACGGCTCTATCGAGGTTCATTGTGATACTCCTTTTCTTGGGGACTTAGGAACGGGCCAGACCTGCTTCGGTCCAGGCCACGATGCTGCGCGCGTCCATCGCGCCGGCGTGACGGGCGATCTCGCGGCCGCCGCGCATCAGCAGCAGCGTTGGGATGCCGCTGATGCCGAGGCGCGAGGACAGGGCAGGGGCGGCGTCGGAATTGAGCTTCAGCAGCCGAACCTTGGGCTCGAGCTCCTGCGCGGCTCGCTCGAACATGGGGGCCATCGCCCGGCACGGACCGCACCACGGCGCCCACACGTCGACAAGGACGGGGATGTCGCTGTTTTCGACATGACGCCCAAAGCCTTCCTCGTCGACTTCGACGGGATGCCCGGCGAAGATCGCCTGGTGGCAGGAGCCGCAACGCGCGCCCTGTGGCGCGCGCTCGGCCGGCAGGCGGTTGATCCGCCCGCAATGCCCACAGACGATTTGGCGTGTCCCGCTCATGTGCCGGTCCTGACTTCCTTGATCTTGGCGATGTTGAGCTTGTCGAGGACGAAGCGCTCGTAGAACGGCTCGCTTTCGCCGCGCCGCATCTTGCGCAGGAAGTATTTCTCGAACGCCACCTTGGCGTAGTGGACCCACTCGCCCTTGGACGACCAGTTGACGTTGCGCGGCGGAATTTGCGGCTGCGCCAGGAAGGCGACGCCGGAATCGCCGAAATCGGCAAGGCAGATCGCGTTCCATGTCGGCTGCGCCGACGGCTCCTTGCCGCGAAGGAGTGCGCCGATGTTCAACGCCGTCGCGGTCACCATCGATTCGATCATGAAGCCGGTTTTCGGAACGCCGACCGGGACGGGGGTCGCACCGACAGGGGCGATCGCCACGCAGACGCCGATCCCGAACACGTTGGGGAAGGTGGGGTTGCGCTGGTGCTTGTCGACGACGATGAATCCGCGCGGGTTGGTCAGCTTTTCGATGCCGCGGACCGCTTCGACGCCGCGGAAGGCCGGCAGCATCATCGAATAGGCAAACGGAAGTTCGTGAGCCTTTCGCACCGAACCGTCGTCGGCGAGTTCCTCGACATGCATCTTGCCGTCTTCGACGCCCTTGACGCGCGCGCTGGTGATCCACTTGACATGCTTCTCGCGCATCTCGCTTTCGAGAAGACCCTTGGTGTCGCCGACGCCGTCGAGGCCGAGATGGCCGATATAGGGCTCGGAGGTGACGAAGGTCATGGGTACGCGGTCGCGCAGCTTGCGGCGGCGCAGCTCGGTTTCCAGGATGAACAGAAATTCGTAGGCCGGACCGAAGCAGGAAGCACCCTGGACCGCGCCGATGACTACCGGTCCGGGATTGGCCGCGAGCTTCTCGAAGGCGTCCTGCGCATGAGTGGCGTGGTCGACGTGACAGATAGACTGGGTATGACCTTGCGGACCCAACCCCGGAATCTCGTCGAAGGCCAGCTCCGGGCCGGTCGCGACGACCAGATAGTCGTAGCTGACGGCGGTCCCGTCGGAAAGCTCCACCCGGTTCTCCGACGGATGGACGCGCCGGGCGCCTTGCGTGAGCAGGCGAACTCCCTTGCGCTTCATGACATCGGCGAGATCGATCTCGATATCGCCGCGCTTGCGCCAGCCGACAGCCACCCAGGGGTTCGACGGCACGAAATGATAGACGGCACCCTGAGAGATCACGCTGAGGCGATCCTCCTTCCGCAGCTGCGGCAGCAATTCGTAGGCCATCAGCGTTCCGCTGAGACCGGCTCCGATTACGACGACTTCAGCCATGGACACACCTCCGTTGGTTCTCTCGATCGCGCCGCCGGTTGCGCTCCGGCTGTTGTCCCGCGCTTGACTATATATTCGAACTATCGTATATACGCAAGTATGAAAATAAACAGTGACGTCATGGAGCGGGCGGCCGATCAGGCGAGCGACCTTCTCAAGGCGCTTTCCAACCGCCACCGGCTCCTGATCATCTGCCAACTGATCGACGGCGAGCGTTCGGTCGGCGAACTCGCGGGATTTCTCGACTTGCGGGATTCCACCGTGTCGCAGCATCTGGCGCTCCTCCGCAAGGATGGCCTGGTGTCGGCACGGCGCGACGCGCAGACGATCTACTATTCGATCGCCAGCGAACCCGCGCGTGAAATCCTGAAAACGCTTTATCAGGTCTTCTGCGCGCCGAAGTCTGCAAGAACGAGATGAAACTAATGGCTCGCGATCGCGGGGCGTTGAGGGAGATCAACGTCGCCTTCGCCGTTGCCGATGAAATGATCACCAGGGCACCGCAGCGCGGTGGAATGATCCCATGACAGCGCGACTGACCAAGTTGTTGAAGCCTTTGACGATCGTCGCAGCCGTCGGCCTGCCTGCCGGCTTTGCTGTGGCGGAAACGCTGACCGTAGCGCAACAGGCGGTCGCCGACGAGAAGGCGGTGTTTGCCACCGTCGAAAGCATCAGCGTGGTTCCTGCACGGGTGCGTATCGGCGGCACCGTCGTCCAGCTCAATGTGAGGGAGGGGGATCGCGTCGCGCGCGGCCAGGCGATCGCCTCGGTCGGAGACGACAAGCTGGTCCTGCAGATGAAATCGCTGGACGCGCAGATCGAGGCATTGCAGGCGCAAGCGAACCAGGCCCAGATCGATTTTACGCGTACTGAAGGGCTGGTCGAACGCGGCACGTTACCGCGCGTCAAGCTCGATGAGGCGCGCACCGCGCTGAACGTGGCGGAAAACGGGCTCCGTGCAAGGATGGCCGAGCGCGCCGTCGTCAACCAGCAACTCAGCGAAGGCCAGGTGCTGGCTCCGTCCGACGGACGGGTGCTGAAGAAGCTGGTGACGGTCGGCTCCGTCGTCTTGCCGGGCGATCCCATCGTCACCGTCGCGCAGCAGGACTTCAAGCTTCGGCTGCGGGTGCCCGAGCGGCACGCCCGCTTCCTGAAGGTCGGCGACAGGATCCGCGTCGACGGGGCGGAGCTTGGCGAGAATTCTCCAAGATGGGGCGTCATCGATCTCGTCTATCCGCAGATCGAGGAGGGACGCGTCATCGCGGACGCCAGTGTCGAGGGGCTCGGCGAATATTTCGTCGGCGACCGGCTACGAGTGTGGGTTTCCGGCGGGTCGCGCCCGGCCTTCATCATTCCGTCGGGTTACCTCAAGACCCGGTTCGGCATCGACTATGTCCAGCTCGTGCAGCAGGGCCGGCCGATCGACGTCCCCGTGCAACGTGGCCGCGACCTGCCGACGCCCTCGCTTCCGGACGGGCTGGAAATCCTGTCGGGCATTCGCGCCGGCGACCAGCTGGTGCGGCCATGAACCTCGGACTGTCCGGCCGGCTGACGCGGGCGACAATCGCTTCGCCCCTGACGCCGCTGTTCCTGCTGGCAGCCCTGGTCGTCGGCCTGATCGCCGTTGTCGTGATCCCTCGCGAGGAAGAGCCGCAGATCAGCGTTCCCATGGTCGACATCCGCGTCAACGCCGACGGGCTGCGCGGCCCCGACGCGGTCGAGCTCGTCACCAAGCCGTTGGAATCCATTGTCAAGGGGATCGACGGAGTCGAGCACGTCTACAGCCAGAGCGAAGACGACCGCGTCATGGTCACCGCGCGTTTTCTGGTCGGCACCAAGTTCGAGGACGCCATCCTGCGCGTCCACGAGAAGATCCGCGCCAATCTAGACCGCATTCCCGTTGGCATTCCCGAGCCGCTGATCGTCGGCCGCGGCATCAACGACGTGGCGGTGACGGTTCTGACGCTGTCGCCGAAGCCGGAAGCGGCCGGACGCTGGACCGACAAGGATCTGTTCGAGCTCGCCGACAAGCTGCGCTCGGAGCTGATGAAGGTGGACAGCATCGGGCTGACCTATATTTCCGGTGGCAGCGCGCAGCAGATCCGGGTCGAGCCGGATCCCGACAGACTGGCGCTGTTCGGCGTGACGCTGCAGCAGCTGGTCGCCAAGGTCAGGGACGCCAACCGTTCGTTTATGGCAGGCCAGGTGCGCGATGCCGGAACCGTACGCAACGTCGTGGCGGGCCAGACGCTGGCCGGCGTTCCCGACATCGGCTTGCTCCTGATCTCGACCCGTGACGGCCGGCCGGTCTATGTCAGGGATGTCGCTTCCGTCGTCATCGGCCCGAGCGCGACCGAGCATCGGGTCTGGAACGACATGCGCGACGGCAAGGGGCAGTGGACCCGCGTGCCCGCGGTGAGCGTGGCGCTGGCCAAACGCGCTGGCGCCAATGCAGTGGTGGTCTCGGCCGATATTGCGCATCGTCTCGAAGGGCTGAAATCCCGCCTGATCCCCGACGACATCCAGGTCACCGTCACCCGCGATTACGGCGAGACCGCCAACGAGAAGGCCAACGAGCTTCTGTTCCACCTCGGCCTGGCGACGATTTCGATCGTCGTGCTGATCGCGATTGCGATCGGATGGCGCGAGGCCGTCGTGACCTTCGTCGTGATTCCGACGACGATCCTGCTGACGATGTTCGCGGCCAATCTGATGGGCTACACCATCAACCGGGTCAGCCTGTTTGCGCTGATCTTCTCGATCGGCATTCTCGTCGATGACGCCATCGTCATCGTCGAAAACATCGCGCGGCACTGGGCCATGGGCGACGGCCGGTCACGCCTGCAGGCGACCATCGAGGCCGTGGCCGAAGTCGGCAATCCCACCATTGTCGCGACGCTGACGGTGGTGGCCGCCCTGCTGCCGATGCTGTTCGTGTCGGGCCTGATGGGGCCTTACATGGCGCCGATCCCGGCGAATGCTTCGGCGGCAATGCTGTTCTCGTTCTTTGTTGCGGTCGTGGTGGCGCCGTGGCTGATGCTGCGGCTGGCGCCGAAGGGCTCGGCCGCCCCCCACGCGGCGCATGGCCATGATGAAGGCCGGCTCGGCCGGCTTTATCGGCGTGTCGCAAGCCCCGTCGTCCGCAGCAAGCGGTCGGCCTGGATTTTCCTGCTCGGCGTCGGTATCGCCACGCTGCTGTCGATGACGCTGTTTGCGACCAAGTCGGTGACGGTGAAACTGCTGCCATTCGACAACAAGTCCGAGATCGCTGTCGTGGTCGATTTGCCCGAGGGCGCGAGCGTGGAAGCCACCGAGCGCACCCTGTTTGGAGCAGCCGAAATCGCGCGGCAGGTGCCGGAGGCCACCTCGCTGCAGAGCTATGCCGGCACGCCTGCGCCGTTCAATTTCAACGGCCTGGTGCGGCACTATTATCTGCGCGAACGGCCCGAGCTCGGCGAGTTGCAGGTCAATCTGGTCCCGCGCGGCGAACGCAAGCGGGCGAGCCACGACATCGCGCTCGATCTCCGGCAAAGGCTGAAGGCATTGGACGTGCCGGCCGGCACCAGCATCAAGGTCGTCGAGGTGCCGCCCGGGCCGCCGGTGCTGGCGACGCTGCTGGCGGAAATCTATGGTCCCGACGCCGCGACGCGCCGCGCCGTGACCGCCGAATTGAAGAAGATCTTTGCTGAAGTGCCTTTCATCGTCGACATCGACGATTCCATCGGCGAGAAGCGGCCGCGGCTGCGGCTGTCGATCGACCAGGATAGGCTGGAGTTCTTCGGCGTCGAACAGCGCGACGTCTATGACACGATCCAGGCACTGTTCGGCGGCATCTCGATCGGCTACTCGCACCGCGGCGAGGACCGCAATCCTATCGAAATCGCGGTGCGATTGCCCAAACGCGGCTTGGTGTGGGACGAGGCGCTGGCTTCGACGCCGGTGCCCGCCAACACGTTGCCGGGCAACAAGACCGTGGTCGAGCTTGGGCAGGTCGTGAAGGCGACCATGGAGGAGGGCTCGCCGACCACCTTCCGCCGCGACGGCCGGTTCGCCGACATGGTGATGGCGGAGCTTGCCGGCCGTTTCGAGGCGCCGTTGTACGGCATGCTGGCGGTAGCCGACCGCATCGATGCCCATGACTGGGGCAAGCTGCCGAAGCCCGCGATCGGCCTGCATGGACAGCCGGCGGATGAGTCGCGCCCCACGTTGCTGTGGGATGGCGAGTGGGAAATCACCTATGTGACGTTCCGCGACATGGGGGCGGCGTTCGGTGCGGCCATCCTCGGCATCTACGTGCTTGTCGTCGCCCAGTTCGGCAGCTTCCGCCTGCCGCTCGTCATCCTGACGCCTATACCCCTGACGCTGATCGGAATCCTGATCGGTCACTGGCTATTGGGCGCGCCCTTCACCGCGACGTCGATGATCGGGTTCATTGCGCTGGCCGGCATCATCGTGCGCAATTCGATCCTGCTGGTGGATTTCATCCGGCACAGCCATGGTGAAGGCAAGTCGCTGCGTGACATCGTGCTCGAAGCCGGCGCCATCCGCTTCAAGCCGATCCTGCTGACGGCGCTCGCTGCCATGATCGGTGCGGCGACCATCCTGCTTGATCCGATCTTCCAGGGGCTCGCGATCTCGCTGCTGTTCGGCCTCGCTTCGTCGACGCTGCTCACCGTGCTGGTGATCCCCGCCATCTACATCGCGCTTCGGGCGCCTCCCGAAGCGCCAACCCCGCTCGAATCCAAGTGAAGAGGACGCGATGACCAAGAACTACCCGGAAACCTGTAGCGAAATTTCCGCCAACCTGAAGAAGCTCCGCATCGGCATCCCCGATACGATGCAGGCATTCTCGGCCCTGGCGAGGGCCGCAACCAGCAATGCCACGCTGGACAAGAAAACCAAGGAGCTGATCGCGCTGGCGCTCGGCGTTGCCGCGCATTGCGACGGCTGTATCGGCTTTCATGCGGAAGCGCTGGTGCGCCTGCATGCCACGCGTCAGGAGGTCGAGGAGACGCTCGGCATGGCCGTCTACATGGGCGGCGGTCCCTCGCTGATGTACGCCGCCGACGCTATCGCCGCGTTCGAGCAGTTCGAGAAGGAGCTCAGCGCGGTCGCGTGAGACCGCGCCTTATGCGATTGCCTTTTCCGGCGCGCGGGTGGCCGCAAGAAACTGCTTCTCGAATGCGGCCATCGGCATCGGCCTACCGAAATAGAAGCCCTGGCCTTCCTCGCAGCCCATGGTGAGGAGCAGGTCGGCGGTGGCGCGGTTCTCGATGCCTTCGGCGATCACCGACAATCCGAGTTGCCGGCTGAGCCCGATGGTCGAGGAAACGATTGCCGCATCGTCGCTATCGGTCAGCAAGTCGCGCACGAAGGAGCGATCGATCTTCAACCCGTCGAGCGGGAACTTCTTCAGATAGCTCAAGCTCGCATAGCCGGTGCCGAAATCGTCGAACACCAGACGTACGCCGAGCTTCTGGATGCGGCGGAAGAGATCGAGCACGCGCTGTTCGTCGGTGAGCAGGATGTCTTCGGTGACTTCCAGCTCGATCAGGGATGGCGTGACGCCCGAGGCTGCCAGGATTTCGGCCAATGATCTGGCGAGATCGCCGGACTGCAGCTGTGACGGCGCGAGGTTGATGCCGATGCGCAGCGGATGACCGGCCAATTCCCAGGCGCGCGCCTGCCGGCAGGCGCTATGCAGCACCCAGCGCGCAATGCGGTCGGAAATGCCGGAGGTGTTGACGACGGGCATGAATTCGGCCGGCGGGATCAGGCCGCACACGGGATGGCGCCATCTGATCAGCGCTTCGGCGCCGATCAGATGGCCGTCGCCAAGACGGACCTGGGGCTGGAAGAACAATTCGAATTCGCCGCGATCAGCGGCATGCGCGAGTTCGGTCTCCAGGGTCAGCCGTGTTTCCAGCTCCTCCCGGATCGAATTCTCGAACGCGACATAACCGCCTCGCTTGAGCGCCTTGGCGCGATAGAACGCAATATGACCGTTGCTGAGCAATTCGTCCGCGGTGCGGCCGCTGCCGGGGAACACCGCCGCGCCGATGGAGACCCTGACCCGGTACGGCCGCGAGTCTGCTAGCACCGGCTCGTCGAAGGCGTGACGAATCCGGTCGGCGATGGAGGCCACGCTCTCGGTCAAGTCGGTACAGCAGAAAGCAACCGCGAACTCGTCACCTGACAGACGCGCAACGAGTGCGTTGCGGCTGGCGTGCAGGCTAAGCCGCTCGGCCACCGCTCTAAGCACCAGGTCGCCATTGGCATGGCCAAGCGTGTCGTTGATCCGTTGGAAGCCGTCGATGCCGACGACCAGCAGGGCTATCTCGCCGTGCTGGGCTTCGGCCCGGGCGATCATGTCGGCAAGTCGTGCATCGAGCGTGTAACGGTTGGCCAGTCCCGTGAGCGTGTCGTGCTCGGCGAGATAGCGAATCCTTTCCGCCTCGCGCTTGCGCACCGAGATGTCGCGCAGGATCGCGCCATATTGATAACCTTCGGCGCCCTGCCAGCCGGAGAAGCTGGCTTCGACCGGAAATGTTTCGCCATTGCTGCGCCGGCCGTCGAACTCGATCACGGTGCCGGAGGGGTGCCGCGCGGCGTCGCGGATCGAGAAGGTGGATCCGTTCTCGCCATTGGCGCAGATCGCCTCGAACGGCTTGCCGATCATCTCCTCGGCGCGATAGCCGAAGATGGTGGTGGCGCCGGTGTTCCATACCGTGATCGTATAGTTGGAGTCGGTACAGATCAGCCCGTCGCCGAGCGACATCGCGATGCGCTGGAAGCGGCTCTCGGCGATACGGCCGAGCAGCGCGCGGATGCCGATCTCGTCGAGCGCGACGGCTGCGAGATAGGTGGCGATGGCGATATGGATCAGCGAAGTGTCAAGTACGAGCGGGTAACTGGCTTGCAGGGCGAAGGCGATGGCCTCGAAGGCCAGCCCGCAAAGGCAGAGCGCGACCGCACGGGCGCCCGCAGAGAAACGGCGCCAGGTCAGCATCATCACCAGCACCAGCATGGCAAGGCAGGCAAGGGTCACCGCACCCGAGGTCCAATGCAGGACGCGGCCCTGCAGGATCGATTCCGCTGCAAGCGCCTGCAACACGGGTCCTGAAACAATGCCGCCATTCGGCGTCGAGAAGCGGTCGCCGAGCTCGAGCGCGGTGCCGCCGATAATGACCTTCTTGCCCTTGAGGCGATCAAGCGTGGCGGCATCTCCGCGCAGCACGTCGATGAAGGAGACCTTGGGGATCGTCGCGGAACGGATGCTGAAATCGATCAGGAATGACGGGCTTTTGGCATCAAAACGTCCGGCCAGCACCGCGCCCATCGAGGGCAGGAACTCGGCGTCGAGCTCCTGGCCAAACTCGTAGCGGCGTACCAGCCCGTCCGGCTCGACCGCGACATTGACGACCGCGGTCCAGGACTCGCCGCGGAACTGCGGCAGTGGCCGGTTGTAATAGGTGGCGCCCTCGGCGCCGGGCTGCTTGAAGGCCGGCAGCACCGTCGATCCGCCGGCTCCGTGCAGCGCATCGACGAAGGTGCGGTCCGATGCAGGATCCGAAGGTGTTGCGAAGTCGACGTCGAAGGCAACGTCGCTGATACCGGCGCCGTCGAGCCCCTGCAACAGTTCGGCATGCAGCCGGCGCGGCCAGGGCCAGACGCCGATCGCCTCGATCGACCGCGCATCGATCGCGACCACGACGACGTCGCCGGTGGCCGCGCGCGATTGCCAGGCGAAGCGCCAATCGACCAGGGCATTTCGCAGCGTGCCAGGCCAGTTGGTCAGCAGCGCAATGCCAAGCACCGCTGCGACCAGGATATGTGGCCGATAGTTCTTCACCTTGTCCCCATCCCCCGCGCTGCAAGTTCAGCCCGCCGCGTGTCCTTTGCTAGATTCGACCCCGGCCATTCCCGTTCCCATTTCCATTCCCGTTATTGCCGTTCCCGTTCCCGTTATTGCCGTTGCCGCCGCCGTTCCCGATTCCGTTGCCGTTGTTGCCCTTGCCATTACCGTTGCCGTTGCCAAGTCCCAGGGCGAGGCCGTTGCCGTTGCCGCCGGCATTCGCAGCCGCGGTCGAGGTGGCGCTTCCGGCAGAGCCGCTATTGCCGCCGTTGCTGTTGGAGTTGCTGTTGCCCTGGCTCGACGTGCCCGATCCGGAATCGCCGGAGCTCCAGACTGTTGCATTGTCGCGGCTGGCGGTTCGCGTGCCGCCCGCGGAAGCCGGATCGCGCGCCAGTCCGCGCGTGACTCGATGAACATCGAGGCGGACTTCACCGAGCGCGGACGAAATCCGCGTCGCGCTGTGGTGTGGGCTGGCGGCCGCTCGATGCTGCTGCACCGAGGCCGAGCGGGGCCGGTCGGGCGCCGACAGGCCGTTGCGCGGGACCGGTACACGATCGACCGAGGAGGCGCGCGGCTGGCCGCGCTGGATCGGTTGCAGCGTGCCGGATCCGCCGAGCGAAAGGCCCGCATTGCCTTGTGAGAAGGCGGTGGCGTGCTGGCCTGGCATCACCTGCGCGATCTGGCCCGACCTGAAGTCGGAAACCTCGACCTGGCCGCGGACGACGTCGACGGTGGCTCCGGAGGCGCTCACCGTGACCCGGAATTGCGTGCCCTTGACGACGGCGGCGAGGTAAGGAGTCTCGACCTCGAAATGCTTGACGTTCTTTTTCTCGACCTCGAGCAGGATTGAGCCCGCCTGCTGGGTGATGGTGGTCGACAATCCTTCCTTCTTTTCCGCAGGCAGGCCGATCACGGAGTTCGGCGCGATGAGGATGCTCTCTTCGCCGCGGATCAGGAGGACGCGGCCGTTGCGTCCGGTGCGGATGGTGTCGCCGGGCTTGAGGACTTCGTCCGTCTTCACCGAGGCCTGCTGCACGCCGTCGCTGCCCACCCAGACCTCGCCGGAGGATTTCTTGACCGACCATGTGCCGTCATCGGCAGCGAATGCATTCGATGCGATGGCCAGCGCGAATGTGACGGCGAAGGCGCGAGGGATTCCGAGAACTGTACGCATGACACTGTTCCTCATCCGGACCTGGACAGCAGGCGTAGAGGAAAAGTTTCAAGATTGAGTGAGTTGGGACGGCTCGCGAGGCACGAACGATTAACGATTCGTTGACCATAAAAAACTATTACAAATCATGGGCCTAAGGATTCATGACGGCACGGCCGAGCGGTCTCCGTGGAACTACGGAGGCATGCTTGTTCTTGTGCTCGGCCTGTTCGCCGGTTTCGGCCCGGCGCAGGCGCAACAGGCCACCTCGTCAGGCTTCGATGTCAGGCAGACGGAGCGCCGTTTCGAGGCGCAGGAACTCATCCAGACCCCGGATGGCCGCCGTGGCGTCGCCGTGCCGCGGGTCGACCGATCCCAGGCCTCGGCTGACCCGACGCCGGTGGTGGTGCTGCGTAATATTTCGTTAACCGGCGCGCAGGCTATCCCGGCCGTCCGGCTCGCCGAAGCCTGGCAGCCCTTCATCGGCAGGAAGGTCTCGCAGGCCGACCTCGTCAAGATCGCGACCGGCGTCGGCGACATCTACCGCGCCGCCGGCTTTCATCTGAGCCGTGCCATCGTGCCGCCGCAGGACATCGCAAGCGGCTCGGTCCGTCTCCAGGTCATTGAAGGCGCGATCACCGACGTCGCGCTGAAGGGCGAGGGCGCCGAACAGTTCGGCATCCGCGCGCTGCTCGCTCCCGTGGCGGCCGAGCAGCCCTCGCGGCTGGCGACGCTGGAGCGTCAATTGATGCTGGTCAACAGCAGGCCCGGCGTGCGCATCATCGACACGCAGCTCGAGGAAATCCGAACCGCAAGCGGACACTTTCGTCTCGTGGTGTCGGTCAAGACCTGGCATGTCTATGCGTTTGCCGGCCTCGACAATCTCGGCTCGTCCGCAGTCGGGCCGTGGCAGAGCTACGCGACCGCCGCCTACAATTCGATGCTGACGCCGGGCGACACGCTTGCGCTCAATCTCTCCACGACACCTGGCGATCCGCGCCAGCTGCGCTTTGCGCGGATGTCCTATGATGCGCCGATCGGCGTGGACGGCCTGCGCATCGGCGCCTCCGGCCTCTACAGCGAGGTCTGGCCCGGCGACTGGCGGCGTCTCGCTGCCGACAATACCAAGACCGAGGCGTTCGAGATCCGCGCCAGCATCCAGCCGCTGCAGTCGCAACAACAAACGCTGACGCTGACGCTGGCTGCGGGTTTCTCCAACGCATCCGAACGCAATTTCTTCGGGCCGATCTACAGCGACGCCATCCGCACCATCAGCCTCAACGGCGATTATCGTCTGCAGGACAATTTCGGCGGCACCAGCTATCTCACCGTGAACTGGCGGCAGGGTCTCGATGTGCTCGGCGCCTCCGACAAGAGCGACCCCTGGACGTCGGTGTGGGGGGCCTCGCCAAAATTCTCGGCGCTGAATTTCTGGTTCACGCGCTACCAGACGCTCAACGACTCCTTCTCGCTGAAGTTCGCATCCGCCGGCCAGATGGCCTCGGGCCCGATGTACCTGTCGCAGCAATTCTATCTCGGCGGCATTGCTTTCGCCCGCGGCTATGGCGCGGCCGAGATCAGCGGCGACAACGGCATCGCCGGCTCGCTGGAGCTGCGTTATGACCAGAAGCTCACCTACAAGTATCTCACCGGCTTCCAGCTCTACAGCTTCGTCGACAGCGGCCTGGTCTGGTGGGACGGCTATCGTCCTTCCGATGGCACCGCACTGACATCGGCAGGTGGCGGCGTGCGGCTGTTCCTCGGCGGCGATCTGCAGGCCGATCTCGGCGTCGCCGTGCCGCTCGGCTACCGCGCGCCGGACAACTGGGAGCGGCATCCACGCTTCTTGTTTACTCTGTCGAATGCGTTCCGCCTCTGCCCGGAGCGCGCGGCGACGCGCTGTCTTTAGCGTGCATGAATGCAAAAAGCGCCGGGCTGAGCCCGGCGCTTTCTCTACCTCACGACGACTTACCAGCGATCGTCGCCGACGCCGATTCCGACGCTGACACCGGGTGCGCGGATGCCGACGCCCGCACGCGGCTCGTCATAGTTGCGATAAACGCGGCGCTCGTACACGCGCTCGCGCGGCTGATAGTAGTTGTAGGAATCGCGCACGACGACGCGGGCGCCGCCGCGGCTGCGGTAGCAGTTGCCGTACTCGTCGCAGACCAGACGAACCTGCTGCACCAGATCGGGATTGGCATATCCGTCCGACACGTACACATCCGACGCCCTGGCGCTACCGGCCGACAGCGCAGCAGCGCCGGTCAGCAAGGCGATTGCGAGTGTCTTCATCCTCTTCCTCCAGAAATCAAAACTGCCCTCGGCAACGTAAAGCTTCGGACAGGGAGTTTCGTTCCAGTGGAAATGAGATTCCCGGAAAAAGCCGCGTGGAACTAAATCGGCTCGAACGTTTCGGAGGCGCAATTGTCGTCGTCCTCAACGCGGCGGCGGTCGACGATGGTGTTGCCGGCCACCGTGAGACGGTAGGTCTGGGTGAGAGGCTTGCCGACCACCGAATTGAGGTCGGCCTGGACACAGGCGGTCCAGTTCACGCCGACGGGTTCGTGACGCGGTACGGAGACGCGCACGCGTGTCGGCTGCGAGGCCGAGGTGAAGACCTGCTCCAGATTTTCGCGCATCAGCTTCTTGATGTCGGGCGGCGGATCCGCGGGCGCGGCGTCGCGCGCCTTGGCGCGCATGAACTCCGGCAACGGCGCGCGCATGTCGGCGAATCCACAGGCCGCAAGCAGCATGGCCGCTGTCGCCATCAGCGCAAATCTTGTCGCGAGCCGCCGCATCCCCGCCTGTTCCCGTTCCCATGCGGATTGAATATCTAGGCGTTCTGACGCCAATTTGCGCAACCTTTGACGCTCTCCTGGGAGGTGTCGGCGATCAACAATTGCTGAAGGCGGTATCAAGCGGCCTTCCGCCGGGGTAATAGATCGGCATCACGGGGAACAAGCGGGGCTTTGGACATGCGGCCGATCAGGATTTTTACCGTCGCGCTGACGATTGGCGCCTTGATCGCACTGCCCGCGCCGTCGCTGGCGCAGGCGAGGCGACCGAACCCGCAGGAGAAGAAAGAAGAGAAGAAGCCGGCGGTCGACGAGAACGCCTACAAGGCCGCGCTCGAACGTATTCCCGAACCCAAGGAGAAATACGATCCCTGGAGCGGCGCGCGCCCGGCGGATTCGTCGAAAAAATCGAAATGACCGGTGTCGGGCACACGGTTAACGCTGCGACAAATTGGCCATGTCGTGCGCAGGGGTGATCTGACGCCCGTTTGAACTTTATTCCTGGACACTGTGACCAAGGGACAGCCTGCAAAGCGGGAGGTCATTCCATGTTGTCTCGGTCGCTGCTCAAATTCGTTATTCCTGCGGCAATTCTTCTCGCCTCGGCGCCAGCCCTGGCCGAGAGCCGGCTGGCGCTGGTGATCGGGCAATCCGCCTACAAATCGGTGCCGGCGCTGCCCAATCCCGGCAATGACGCCAAGGCGATGACGCAGCTTCTCACCGATTCCGGTTTCGAGGTGTCGTCGGCGTCCGACCTGTCGCAGAACGAGATGCGGTCGGCGATCTCCGATTTCGCCGGCAAGATCGCGGCGAAGGGTCCCGATACCATTGCGCTGGTGTTCTATGCCGGCCACGGCATCCAGGTCGACGGCGAGAATTTCCTGATCCCGACCGACATCGACCCGAAGCGCGAAGCCGACATCCCGATGCAGGCGGTGCGCTTCAACGACATGCTGAACACTTTCGCCTCGGTGCCGAGCCGGATGCGATTCTTCCTGCTGGATTCCTGCCGCAACAATCCGTTCCCGGAACTCGGCAAGAGCGCGGGCAGCGGACTTGCGATCGTCGATACCAAGGTCGGTGCCCCCGGCACTTTCGTCTCGTTCTCGACTTCGCCGGGCGCGGTCGCCGAGGACGGCAACGGCGTCAACAGCCCGTATACGGCGGCGCTATTGGAAGCAGCCAAGCAGCCGAACATTCCGATCGAGGAAACGTTCAAGCGCGTGCGTGTCGCCGTCAACAAGGCGACCGACGGCCGGCAGACGCCGTGGGACTCTTCTTCGCTGACGGAAGATTTCAAGTTCGTCGGCGCCGCAACGCCGGGCCCGAAGCTCGCCGCGGTGAAGAAGACCGTGGAGGAGTGGAAGCGCGAGCTGAAGGGCAAGCCGGTCGAGGCCGCCAACGAGCTGATCGTCGCCGACGGGACCGACGAAGCCTATGAAGCGTTTGCCGGGACATTTGCGGGCACGACGCGCGGCCTGCAGGCTAGGGACTGGCTCGACCGTCATCGCCGCCTGGTGGCGTGGAATCAGGCCGTCCTGATCAACACGGCGGCCGGCTACCGCGCCTTCCTCGCGCAATATCCGGATTCCGATCTCACCATCACCGCGCGCAAGATGATCGAGCGGCTGCGTTACCGGCCGGAATTCGTCGCCGCCGTCGCAACGCCGGTGCAGAACGCCTCGCTCAATATGTGTCCGTGCGGTCCGCAGCCCGCGCCGCAGCAGCAACAGAAGAAGGTCGACGTCACCCCGGCCAAGAAGGTCGAGCCCGATCCGCCCAAACGCGCCGGCAAGCCGGTACGCGTGCGCGAGCCGGAAGAGGAAGTCGTGATCGTTCGCCGTCCGCCGCCGGAGGTCGTCTATGAGCGGCCGCCAGTGTCGGTCGGCATCGGGATCGGCATCGGCGGGGGAGGCGGTTATCGTCCCCAGGGCGGCGGACCTTATGGCGGCGGAAGTTACGGCGGCGGAAACTATGGCGGTGGAAATTACGGCGCCCCTAACCGCATGAGAGGCGGGTATTGATCCGAGCGCGCGCGATCGTCCTGCGCTCGTCGAACGGATCGCGTTGCGCCGTCAGCAGAACGCCATTCCGGCCCGCCGTTTCTCGCTCCAGACGGGCCGGCAGCGCCGCGCGAACCGGTCGTTTTCGATCACGAGCGTGAAGGTCGGCGGCAGGTCGACGCGCTGGGCGAACTCGACGGCGACACCGCTCGACGAGATATTGCGCACCGTACATGGAATGCGCCTCGCGTCGGTGGTGACCGTTCCGCCCTTCAGCACCCTGAATCGCTGTGCCACGCGCTTTTCGATCATCGTCGTCAATCCGAAACACCTCTCGAACGGCGTGACATTAGGCCGGCCGAATTACGAACAATTGAATTCAATTTCGACCGGGCGGCCCTGCGCATTCAGCTTTCATTTACCATGATCGCACAGCAGGGCCGCCGGCGCGGCCTGTCCGCGGCCTCCCTTCATCACAGCATGGCAAATGCACTGGAAACCATCGCGCAGGGCTTGTTGTCGGCGGCGCTGACCAGCGTGACCCGGCCAAAACTCATGGTGCGGCCGAGGCGAACGACGCGTGCATCTGCCAGAACATCGGAGCCCGATGCCGCGCGCATGAAATGCGTGGTCTGGTCCACCGTCGTCATCTGGCGATAGCCGCGGTTGGCGGCCATGTTGGCGATCACCATCGCCGTGTCGGCGAAGGCCATCAGCGCCTGGCCGGACACCACGCCGCCATTGCGGCAGATCCGTTCGGAGAAGGGCATGCGAAGCACCGCGCCGGGCTGCCAGTCGGCGGCCTTGGAAGGCGGCTCTAGATCGAACTGCTCGAGGGAAAGGTTGAGGTCCATCACCCAGGGCGCAAAAACCTCGCCCAGGATGCGCCGGGCTTCGTCGATGCCGAACCCGGCGCCTTGTTGTTGCTGCATGTTTCCTCGCCTGAATGTGACCTGCATTGTAGGGGCTCGGGGCGGGAAGGGAACAGCGCAGCTGCTTGAAAAGCCCTGCGGCAAGGCCGTATCTTGGGGCTGAAAACGGTGAGGAGGCTCAAGATGAGGATTTTTGGCGCGGCGCTGTTCGGCGCGGTGGTGGCGCTGGCCGCTGGCCCTGCAGCTGCGCAGACGCCCAACATCAACCTGATCCCGGAGCTGCAATCCAAGACTCCTGAGGAGAAGGAGCAGGACGCGGTCAAGGACAAGGCCTATCGGGAATCGCTGAAGAAGATTCCGGATGCCAAGGCCTCCAGCGATCCCTGGGGCGGCGTGCGCAGCCCTGACGCCCCGAAGGCCGCCGGCCCCGCCAAACCGAAGACCAAGACCGGCTCTACCGCGAACTGAAACCGCGGGCAGGCTTCCGCGAACAGCCTTGGGCAAGCGCCTCCCGCAGTCCTATATTGAGCCTGTCGCAGCCTGCGTTCGGAGTTCTCGACATGGCGTTTCGCCCGCGTGATCTGGCAAGCCGCATGGCGGACCGGCGCCGCCGGGCTCCCAAGGCAAGCCTGGAAGACGGCTTCGTGCGCGAGACCTTCACCCTGCCGCGCGAGGCGGCGCGGCGGCGGGCACGCGATTTCTTCGACCGCTATCCGAAGCAAGCCTATATGAGTTCGGTGGAGCGCTGGCGCGAACTGCCGGACGGCGCCATCGAATTCACCATGCGGCGGCTGGCCAGCGCGGATTAGCGTTTCTTCGGCCGGGCTGCAGCGTCACGGTTGGGAGATGCGCGAGCTTACGTCTCGCCGAGCAGCTTGCCCGTTTCGCGATGGATGAAATGCACCAGCGTGCAAGCCGGACAGTCGACCGACTTGTAGGAGTCTTCGGACTGGCCCTGCGGCACCTCGTCCAGCCAATGCTGCACCTTCATGCCGGTCTGCGGGCATTTGAAGAGGATATGACGGCCCATTTATCTAGTTAGGAGAGGGGTCGCGCTCCGGGCAACTACGGATGATCCCGGAGGGGAGGCCCTGAGAGGCTCAGGCACGAAAATAAAACGCCGCCTGCTTGAAATATGTGCAGGCGGCGGTTCCAGCCCCGGGAGGGAAAAGCAAAATCCCGATAGGCATGAGTGTGCATGAGATGTGCCAAGGTTTTATGTTTTGGAACGGAACAGGCGCAGGCATCGGGGCTCGTCGTGGAAGAGCGAACTGTCTCAGGCGTCCATTTTGGGGACGAGCCTGCAGGTTCCAATCCGACATGCAATCCGAAAATCCAGCAACCAGCCTGGCAGCCTACTTCTCCGGTTTGAGCGTTAGCTCTCTGGCCTCTTCCTCCGCCAGCAATTTGCGGATGATTGCACGCTTGGCCTCGTCTGCTTCCTCTTCAAGGAGCTTGCGATAGTGACGGATGTTTGCGTTGTGGATGAACTTCTCCATCTGACCACCACCGATGTCACATGAGCGCTCTGCCGTCTCAAGCAGATGGCAATATATTGCATATATCATCCCGCAAAGGTGACAATCGCAAGGCTTCTTATGGGGGCAGCCATTCCCGACCTTTCCGCCGGGCGCTCGGAAAGGCCCCGCGCGGCTTAGTCACCGCATGAGACGAAGGGTGCGCCGCGTGGGCCGCAACCGAATCCGGTAGGCCCGTTGCGCCGCGACCACACGCGAACGCATTCTTCCCTTGATTTGAAATAGCTCTGCCACTGCAACTTGCATTTTGCCTGGCAGATTTCGTTGCATATCGCAAAAGACGGCGTCGAAGTGACGGGTGCGGCCAACAGGGCAATTGCCAAGGCCAAACCGACAGCAGTCCAGGTGTTTCGCATTCGTTTCCCCCGACAAGTTGTGACCAAATGAACGGTACAACCGTAACAGCGAATGGAACTTGGGACACCGCTAATTTCGAGCCAGGGCGGACCGTGGGAACACGGACAGCCCCCCGGGCGCTGTCCCAAGTCCAGCACGCGGAAACCACGAGCTGGGATATACGAAAAAGCCCGGCACGAAGGGCCGAGCTGATCGCAAGTAATCTCTGTAGGTCGCAATGCGGCTGGTTAAACAGAAGGTGCTATGCGTCGTCGGTGCACTTCTGAACACTGTCAGGAGCGCCCGCGGCGCTGGCCTCGGCAAGACGCCACGCGAATATCAGCCACTATCCCTCTGACTTCAGATGAAATTGCCTGTTCCCCGGTGAACCGCGCGCTTGCTTTCGCCGTCGGTTGATTTGCCCGGGAACGGAAAGCCGGGCGAAACAGCAGGGGCCGCCAACCGAGGTGGCCTTACGTCGGGGGTTGCAGCTCGGGCGAGCTGAGCCACTCGTCGATGTGAGCCGCAGTGTCGGCCTGCCGCGCCTTCGTCAGCAGCGCCTCGCGGACGGGGCCGGGCAGCAGCAGACCGGCTTGCGCGCGGCAAGACGCAGCCTCCTCGATGAGGCGATCCCTTAGAGGTTTGTTCTGTTTGAAACGGCGTCGCTGCGGCTGCATGGCGCTGCTCCCTGTTCGAGTAGGGCGGGAGCGCAACCGGCGATCTCATCACAGGTAAAAGCCACGGACCGGGCTGTGATGCAGGGGATAATGACTCAATCGCGGTCTGGGTTCGGCATCAAATGATACGTAACCGAATAATTGATATTTGGCGGGGGACAAACCCTGCCCCCTTGCGGAATTCAACTGCGCTTTCAAATCAAGCCACCGCACCCGGAACAGGCCAGGGCCGGGGCGAAGAGTCCGCCAATTGAGGCGTTCTAAGGATCAGCGCCCGAACGTCAAATAGGTAATGCCGCTCATCAGGAACATGATTGCGGCACAGACGACGACTGCGAGCAGTATTCCGATCAGCACGGGCAATCCTCCTGTTCAACTGAGTTGAAAACTACGCTCACTGAACAAAGTTCACGCCACTTGCAGCGATTCGCGCGCTGTCTACTCTTAAACTCGCATTATCAAATTAAGCCACTGTTAACTTCAAAGCGGATCGTTGCCGCCGGAAACGAGGCCCGCGCCCAACTGAGGCGGCCTTAAGCGTCATGACAAAGCCAAAACTCGCAAAAGCTTTTTCCGAGGCCATCGCAAAAGAGCTTCTTCGTGTGGGATGGACCCTCAAGCGCGAAATCCGCGAGGACGGTCACGACGAGCCATGTGAGTATGTGTTCGAGTGGGAGACGGACGGCGAGCCTATCTATCCCATAGCGTACAAAACTGGGTGCTTACCGAATTAAACACCTCAAGAATCAGCTTAGGACACCGGGGGGGGGGGTAAGTACGGACAGCACCCGGGTCAAGGTGCTGTCCTAAGTAGGACAATCAGGACACCTTACCATTTTTTACGATAGTCATAAATCCGCCGCATATTTACGGTAATCAGAATAAGGGCAGCGGGCGGAAATGTGATGTGCTGTGTGATATTGTCTACTCGACTGGACGGCCCCTGTGTGAGGCACACAACATCCCCTACGGGCGATAATCAGCTATTTTTTCACAGAATCACTCGCGCTCTTGATTTCTCCGGCGGCGTGTTTCCGTGATTCGATGTCAATAGGGTTCTATGAGATTTGATGGAAAAACACAGCTGTGTAGGTATTATAGTGTAGCAGGAACATCATTTACTTCACCACGTTTCCGAATCGTCACTTGAGTGTGGCCGGGACGACGGGGTACGTTGTAGTAGAAAGTTACTGAATATTAACCCGGCGTTAAGCGCGGGTCAGCATTCTGGGGCGGCTTAGAATGGAGCGGAGCATGTCACGACAACTTACGATAGTGTCGGTGACGATAGAGGATCGTGCCGACGGCACAATTGGCGTTACGAGCCGGGATTTGCCCAACCTTATGTTGTTCGGCACCCGGAAGGAGCAGATTTGCGCTGCGATAGCGCCTGCTATTCAGGCCATTTTGGAGCGTAAGGGCTTTCACATTGTCAGTGTCAAGCCCGGCCGCCCCTTTGCTGAGGTGTTGAAAGAACCCAGTCCCCGGGAACTTTCCATGCATATCCAGCAGTTTGTGGTTGAATTGGCCGACGCGGCCTAATTAACTGCCACTTATGGTGGCAGTAAGAATCATAGATAGAGCGGAATTCGAGCGGCGAACGGCGTCCTACAAGTGCCGTTTGCTGAAAGAATATCCATCCGGCTTTGAACTCTGGGAAACCGGATGGGGCGAGCCGTTCACGATGTGGCTGGAAGATGGCCGCTATCACGAATCTGCGTACTTCAAGTTACTGAATGACGTTATCGGGCCGACGATGCCTCAGGACTGGAACGGCGCTTAGCTCTTTTCCACCTTCAATTACGCGGAAGCGGCGGGTTACGCGCACAGGCCGGTTCGGCTCTAGCGGCAGCACCGCATCAATTAGATCCCCGGTAGTACTCGCTCAGCAATCCCAAGCGCGACCGCAGGCGTGGTGTGCAGCGCTTCGTGAACACGGCAGAGATTGTAGCGAGCGACATACAGGCTCACAGCTGAGGCGTGAAGATCGAGCTTTCTTGAGAAGCCATTGGTGCGTCGGGCAAACCGCTTCTGGCTCATGCGAAGCGTGAGGTTCTGGCGCTCAACGTAGCTGGTCGAGATGTAGGAGGGGGCACCGCTTACTACCTCGCGCGATACTGCTACTACCTCAGCCGGGCTGTAGCGCCGCGCGGTATCTTTTAAAGCGAGGTGGGTTACGCTGTAGGTCTCTACGATGACGCCATGCGAGGCGCGGCCATTGAAGGCGTCGCGATAGCGTTCTGATAACGCAGGAAGCCGTCCGTGCTGATCTCGGGAGCGCCAATCACCCGCTGGCGCAAATCCTGCTTAGCGAGGGTATTGTTGCCGCTACCGACGTGGCGGATGAAGCTATCTATGTGAGGTCAACTATAACAGCGGCTTTTACGCCGCTCATTGTTAGCCACCCTGGTCGCATAAAGGTGCGCGCCTATCGGGGCGACGAGGAAATACGAATGGGTACTTTGAGAGTCAGATTGCGCTCTGAGTAGGAAGCGGAGCAGGCCAAAACGAAAGAGGCCGCCAACTTAGGCGGCCTTGCTTAACCTTAGAAGTTTTTTGGCACGCTGAATATAGCGATCCGTTTCGAGCCGATGTTGATAGCTTTCAACAGCGTCCCCCTAAAGCTCCGCTTACGGCCCTTCGTAGCATCTATTTTGTAAGAACCAGTTTTGGTCAGTCGCTTACCCTTCCGCACCTTCTTGGCCATTGATTTTCTCCGCAATTGAAGACGGAGATTAATCGCGCACGGAACCAACCAGAATCAATCCCCTGATCGAATTAGGACACCGTTAACTTCAAACGAGGACACGGCCCTCGGAATACGGACAGCACCCGGGCCACAAAAGAACATATTGCGAACAGAGAACAAATGTGGTACGAATATTCCACAACTCAAAGTTTGCGATTCTTGAGCTGTCTGTCCCGCCCGAATCCCGTCATAAGGAGCCAAACATGTCCGTCGCCGCCCTGCGTATTGTCGAAGGTTCTTCCATGGATAAGTCGAAGGCTCTGGCCGCCGCGCTCTCCCAGATCGAGCGCCAGTTCGGCAAGGGCTCGGTGATGAAGCTCGGCAAGAACGACCGCTCGATGGATATCGAGACGGTCTCTTCCGGCTCGCTGGGGCTGGACATTGCGCTCGGCGTCGGCGGCCTGCCGAAGGGGCGGATCGTCGAGATTTACGGGCCGGAATCCTCCGGCAAGACCACGCTGGCGCTGCATTGCGTCGCGGAAGGGCAGAAGAAGGGCGGCATCTGCGCCTTCATTGACGCCGAGCACGCGCTCGATCCCGTCTATGCCCGCAAGCTCGGGGTCAATATTGACGAGCTCCTGATCTCCCAGCCCGACACCGGTGAGCAGGCGCTGGAAATCTGCGACACTTTGGTGCGCTCCGGTGCGGTCGACGTGCTGGTGGTGGATTCGGTCGCAGCACTGGTGCCGAAGGCCGAGCTGGAAGGCGAGATGGGCGATGCGCTGCCGGGCCTGCAGGCCCGCCTGATGAGCCAGGCGCTGCGCAAGCTGACCGCCTCGATCAACAAGTCCAACACCATGGTGATCTTCATCAACCAGATCCGCATGAAGATCGGCGTGATGTACGGCTCGCCGGAAACCACCACCGGCGGCAACGCGCTGAAATTTTACGCCTCCGTCCGCCTCGACATCCGCCGCATCGGCGCCATCAAGGAGCGCGACGAGGTGGTCGGCAACACCACCCGCGTCAAGGTGGTGAAGAACAAGCTGGCACCGCCCTTCAAGCAGGTCGAGTTCGACATCATGTATGGCGAGGGCGTCTCCAAGATGGGCGAGATACTCGACCTCGGCGTCAAGGCCGGGGTGGTGGAAAAATCCGGCGCCTGGTTCTCCTATGACAGCCAGCGCCTCGGCCAGGGCCGCGAGAACGCGAAAGCCTTCCTGAAGGCCAACCCCGACATCTCGACCAAGATCGAGACCGCGATCCGGCAGAACTCCGGCCTGATCGCCGAGCAGATTCTGGCCGGCGAACGCGAGGCCGACGCTGACGGCGAGGAGCCGGCGGAGGAGTGATCTCCGGTTCGATTTGACGGCAGGCGGGTGCCGAGGACGTTGAGTTGCCGACGTCTCCGGCGCCCGTTTTGTTTTTGGGTGTGGGGTGAACGATGAAGCCGTTGGTTCTGTCCGACTCGCCGATACCGGAATCCATGCGAGATGGCTTCGCGAACCCGGCGCTCTGCCTTTCTTATTTCCATTTCACCTGGGGACCGCCGCCATCGCAGGATGAACTCGCAGCTCATCTCGGCCCCCGCACTTCCAGCCACGATGGCATCGGCGTCATGCATTGGTCAGACTGGGGTAGCCGCTGGAGCCGCGGTGAACACTGCAAGCATCGCGACCTGAGCCTCGCCGATTTCTGTCGTCACCATGAAACCATCGAGCTGTGGTTCGATGTCGATCCGGATGCGCAACTGAAACTGCTCTGGCTGCTCGATTACTTCCACGCCCATCCTGAAACCGCCGACAGATTGAAGCTGCGTCTCGTCGATCAGGACGTGAGTTCGATTGGCCTTGATGGAGGGCGCGAGTGGCCGCCCGCCGTTGATGTTACTGCGAAAGAATTGGAGACGGCGCAAGCCGCGTGGCAAGCATATCGTTCGCCGACACCTGAGGCATGCGTCAACCTGCTGCAAACGGATCTAAGCGCATTGCCATTGCTCAAGCCGGTTCTGCTCAATTTGCTCAGTGAGCTGCCATCGGCATCAACGGGCCTGGGCGCCAGCGAAATGCGAATGCTCGAGATGATCGCGCGGGGATACTCGCTCACCAATGCGCTTTTCTATCGTGAGTCGCTGCGCCAGACGCGGGTGTTCAACGAATTCGAATACGGCTACCTGCTGGACGGTTTAGCGTTCGGCCGGAAGCCCGCGGTTTCAGGACTCGACGAAGAACTGCGCACGATGAGCCGGGAAAACCTGCCGGAGCGCATAAAAGCCTACAAGCGCAGCCGGCTCTCGCTCACCGATTTCGGCAGGGCGGTCGTCGCCCACAGGGAGGACTTTTCCCGCCACAACCCGATCGACCGCTGGTGGGGCGGGACGCATCTGACCAACGACAATCTCTGGCGCTGGTCACCGGCGCTGCTGAAGCCCTGATTTGCAGGATGGGTTTCGCTTCGCTCTACCCATCCTACGACATTACTCCGCCGCCTCCGCATAGTCCGTCACCGGCGGACACGAGCACACCAGATTCCGATCGCCATAGACATTGTCGACGCGGCCGACGGGCGACCAGTATTTGTCCGTGCGCGACGAGCCCGCCGGGAAGCATCCTTCGACCCGGCTGTACGCCCGGTTCCAGGCATCGTCCGCAATGTCATGCACCGTGTGCGGCGCATGGCGCAGCGGCGAGGCCTCCACCTTCCACCGTCCCGCCTCGATCTCGGCGATCTCCAGCCGGATCGCGATCATGGCATCGCAGAAGCGATCGATCTCCACTTTCGATTCCGATTCGGTCGGCTCGATCATCAGCGTGCCCGGCACCGGGAAGCTCATGGTCGGCGCATGGAAGCCGAAATCGATCAGGCGCTTGGCGATGTCGTCGACGGTGACGCCGCTGGTCGTCTTCAAAGGACGCGGATCGACGATGCATTCATGCGCGATGCGGCCGCGCGCGTTGCGGTAGAGCACCGGGAAATGCGGCTGCAGCCGGTCCGCGATGTAGTTGGCGTTGAGGATCGCAATCTCGGTGGCGCGCTTCAATCCTTCGCCGCCCATCATCAGGATGTAGATGTAGGAGATGGTCAGGATCGAGGCCGAGCCGAAAGGTGCGGCCGACACCGGTCCGACCGGATGCGGCGTCGCGCCGTCGGTTGCGGGATGCCCCGGCAAATAGGGCGCAAGGTGTTTCTTCACGCCGATCGGCCCCATGCCCGGCCCGCCGCCGCCATGCGGGATGCAGAACGTCTTGTGCAGATTGAGATGGCTGACGTCGGCGCCATAGTCGCCGGGCCGCGACAGGCCGACCTGCGCATTCAGATTGGCGCCGTCGAGATACACCTGGCCGCCATGGGCATGCACGGCGTCGCAGATCTCGCGGATATGCTCCTCGAACACGCCATGGGTCGAGGGATAGGTAATCATGACGGCCGCGAGATTCTTCGCGTGTTGATCGGCCTTGGCGCGTAGATCGTCGACGTCGACGTCGCCACGCGCATCGCACGCCACCACCACCACGTCCATGCCGACCATCGCGGCGGAGGCCGGATTGGTGCCGTGCGCGGAGGAGGGGATCAGGCAGATTTTCCGGTGGCTTTCGCCGCGCGCGGCGTGATAGGCGCGGATTGCCAGCAGTCCGGCATATTCGCCCTGCGCGCCGGAATTCGGCTGCAGCGACACCGCGTCATAGCCGGTGATGTCGCAGAGCCATTTTTCCAGCCGCGCGAACAGCGTGTGGTAGCCCCTGGCCTGATCCGCGGGCGCGAAGGGGTGCAGGCTGGCAAAGGCCGGCCAGGTCAGTGGCATCATCTCGGTGGTCGCGTTCAGCTTCATGGTGCAGGAGCCGAGCGGGATCATCGCGCGGTCGAGCGCGAGGTCACGGTCGCTGAGCTTGCGCATGTAGCGCAATAGCTCCGTCTCCGAGCGGTGGGCGTGGAACACGGGATGGGTGAGGAAGGCGGTGCTGCGCTTCAGCTCGGCGGGCAGCGCGTCGCTGGCATGCGCCTCGATGTCCGCATAAGCGAGCTTGCCGCCGAACGCGCGCCACACTGCCTCGACAATCCCGGGCGAGGTGGTCTCGTCCACGGCCACGCCGAGC
Source organism: Bradyrhizobium sp. (assembly GCA_046349015.1). GTDB lineage: Bacteria > Pseudomonadota > Alphaproteobacteria > Rhizobiales > Xanthobacteraceae > Bradyrhizobium. The sequence continues at coordinate 264,096 of JAXMDE010000005.1, forward strand.
GTGCCGTTGCCGATATGCAGGTTGATCTTCTCGGCCAAGGCGCGGGCGACGATCTCGCCCTGTTTGCCGCGGGCATCCACCGTCAGCGTGTCGAAAAAGGTCTCGTGGCGGGGCGCAAAGCCGAGCTTGCGCAGGCCCGCCGCCAGCACCGCGGCGCGGCGATGGATTCCGCGCGCAATATGCGTCAGGCCCTCGGGCCCATGATAGACCGCATACATCGAGGCGATCACGGCGAGCAGCACCTGCGCGGTGCAGATGTTGGAGGTCGCCTTTTCGCGGCGGATGTGCTGCTCTCGGGTCTGCAGCGCCAGCCGGTAGGCCGGCTCCCCGCGCGAATCCACCGACAGCCCGACGATGCGGCCGGGCAGCGAGCGCTTCAGCCCATCGCGCACCGCCATATAGGCCGCGTGCGGTCCGCCATACCCCATCGGCACGCCAAAGCGCTGCGCCGAACCGATGGCGATGTCGGCGCCGAGTTCGCCCGGCGAAGCCAGCACCGTCAGCGCCAGCGGATCGGCGGCGACTACGGCGAGCGCGCCCTTCTTGTGAAGCAGCTCGATCGCCGCGCGCAGGTCGCGCACCACGCCCGAGGTGCCCGGATATTGCAGCAGGCCGCCGAACACGTCCGCCTTCGCAAGATCGGTGGCGGGATCACCCACGATCAGGTTCCAGCCATGCGGCTCGGCGCGCGTGCGCAGCACCGCGAGCGTCTGCGGATGTACCTCGGCGTCGACGAAGAACGATTTCGGCCTGGTATGCGCGGCGCGCTCGGCCAGCGCCATCGCTTCGGCCGCAGCGGTCGCTTCATCGAGCAGCGAGGCGTTGGCGACGTCGAGACCGGTAAGGTCGCAGACCATGGTCTGGAAGTTGAACAGCGCTTCCAGCCGGCCCTGGCTGATCTCGGGCTGATAGGGCGTGTAGGCCGTGTACCAGGCCGGGTTCTCCAAGATGTTGCGCTGGATCACCGCCGGCAGGCTGGTGCCGTAATAGCCTTGACCGATCAGCGAGGTGAACACGGCATTGTCGGCCGCAAGCTCGCTCATATGCGAAAGCGCCTCGGTCTCGCTCATCGCAGGCCCGAGATCGAGCGGCGCCTGTTGCCGGATCGAGGCAGGCAGCGTTTCGTCCATCAGCGCGCCGAGGCTCTTTGCGCCCACCGTCTCCAGCATCGCCTCGACGTCGCGCGGCGAGGGGCCGATGTGACGGCGCACAAAGGTGGTGGCGGCTTCATCTTTCTTGTGGAGCACGGTCATGTTTCTCACCTCAGGCGGTGTGCTTGGCGTAGGCGGCTTCGTCCATCAGGCCGCCGAGTTCGCCCTTGTTGGCAATCTTGAGCTTGAAGAACCACGCCTTGCCGGCAGCGTCGGAGTTGACCAGCGCGGGCTCGTTGGCGAGCGCGTCGTTCACCTCGATCACTTCGCCCGAGATCGGCGCGTAGACGTCGGAGGCGGCCTTGACGGATTCGACGACGGCGGCGGCTTCCGCCTTCGCAAGGCTGCGTCCGACCTTGGGCAGCTCGACGAACACGACGTCGCCGAGCTGCGACTGCGCGTAGTCGGTGATGCCGATGGTGGCGACATCGCCCTCGATGCGGAGCCATTCGTGGTCGGACGTGTACAGCGTCGTCATGAGACTTCCTCAGCGTTTGTAGGTATTTTGAACGAAGGGCATGGCAGCGATCTTGAGCGGCAGCCGCTGCCCGCGCACTTCAGCGAACACGGTGGTGCCGATGGCGGCGAGCGGGGAGGGCACGTAGCCCATCGCGACCGGCGCATTGAGGCTCGGGCCGAAACCACCGGAGGTGACCTTGCCGATCGCCTCGGAGGACGTGGCGTCGGCAAACAGCAGCGCCCCTTCGCGCACCGGCGCGCGACCCTCCGCCCTCAGGCCGACGCGGCGGCGCGCGGCGCCGGCGTCGAGCTGCGCGAGAATTTTCGCGGCTCCCGGAAAGCCGCCGGCGCGTGCGCCGCCGCTGCGGCGGCTCTTCTGCACCGACCATTCCAGTGCGGCCTCTACCGGCGTGGTCGTGGTGTCGATGTCGTGGCCGTAGAGGCAAAGGCCGGTCTCGAGCCGCAGGCTGTCGCGCGCGCCGAGGCCGATCGGCAGCACATCGGGTTTGTCGAGGAGTTGCGTCGCCAGCGCGGGCGCATCGGCCGCCGGCACCGAAATCTCGAAGCCGTCCTCGCCGGTGTAGCCGGAGCGCGACACGAAGCAGTCGAAGCTTCCGACCCGGCGGGGGCCTGCGTCCATGAATTTCATCGCCGAGACGTCGGCGCCGAGCCTTGCCAGCACGGCTTCCGCCTTCGGCCCCTGCAGCGCCATCAGCGCGCGGCCGGCGAGCGGCTCGATGACGCAGCTATCGGACAAATGCGCGCGCAGATGCGCCTCGTCCGCGGCCTTGCAGGCGGCGTTCACCACCAGGAACAGATGATCGCCGAAGTTCGCCACCATCAGGTCGTCGAGCAGGCCGCCGTCGGCGTTGGTGAACTGGGCGTAACGCTGCCGTCCTGGTGCAATCGCCATGATGTCCTGCGGCACCAGCCGCTCGAGTGCCAGCGCGGCGTCCTCCACCCGGCCGCTTTTCGGCCGCAACGCGATCTGGCCCATATGGGAGACGTCGAACAGGCCGGCCGCCGCGCGGGTGTGCAAATGTTCCTTCAATACGCCGGCGGCGTACTGTACTGGCATGTCATAGCCGGCGAAGGGCACCATCTTGCCGCCGCGCGCAAGGTGCAGCGCGTGCAATGGCGTGTGTTGAAGGGCGGGGGTTTCAGTTTCTCGCGCAAGCATCACAGGGCCCTCTCGGCTCCAGGGAACAGGTCCCGAAAACCATCAAGAAAGCCCCATCTGTCGCTGTGCCTGAGAGTATTATCCCGTCGGCGGACGCAGTCGGGCGAAAAACCCTCGGCGCCTCTTTCCAGATGTCGTCAAGTCACGCGGTCCGTTTGCCTGAGAGTTTCCGGGGCGGTTGCTCCTTCGGCGCCGGCATCAAAGCCGATCTCTCCCGACGTGACTGTACTCGAACAGATGGGGAGGAAACACGGCCGGGCCAAGCCTGTCAACGCGGCCGGAGGGGTAATCAACGAGGTTTGTGTGTTGCGGCAACCCCCTGATCCGGCTGCACAGTTTCTGGACACCGGGACGGGCCTTGTCTAAAAGCGTTTTCCCGGATGGTTAAGGCGTTCTGGCCGAACCGGGCCCAAGCCCCGATTGGATGAACATGAGCGGCGTCAACGAGATCAGGTCGACTTTTCTGAATTACTTCAAGGCCAACGGTCACGAGATCGTGGCCTCGTCGCCGCTCGTGCCGCGCAACGATCCGACCCTGATGTTCACCAATGCCGGCATGGTGCAGTTCAAGAACGTCTTTACCGGGGTGGAGAAGCGGGCCTATCAGCGCGCCACCACCTCGCAGAAATGCGTGCGCGCCGGCGGCAAGCACAACGACCTCGACAATGTCGGCTACACCGCGCGCCATCTCACCTTCTTCGAGATGCTCGGCAATTTCTCGTTCGGCGATTACTTCAAGGATCGCGCGATCGAACTCGCCTGGAACCTGATCACGAAGGATTTCGGGCTGAAAAAGGACAAGCTGCTCGTCACCGTCTATCACAACGACGACGAGGCGGCCGGTTTCTGGAAGAAGATCGCGGGCTTCTCCGAGGATCGCATCATCCGTATCCCGACCTCGGACAATTTCTGGGCGATGGGCGATACCGGCCCGTGCGGTCCGTGCTCGGAAATCTTCATCGACCGCGGCGAGCATATCTGGGGCGGCCCTCCGGGCAGCCCCGAGGAGGATGGCGACCGCTTCCTCGAATTCTGGAATCTCGTCTTCATGCAGTTCGAGCAGGTGACGAAGGAGCAGCGGGTGCCGCTGCCGCGTCCCTCGATCGACACCGGCATGGGGCTGGAGCGCATGGCGGCCATCCTCCAGGGCGTCGAGAGCGTGTTCGAGACCGACCTGTTCCGTCACCTGATCGACACCACTGCCTCGGCGCTCGGCACGGGTCCGCAGGAGCAGACCGTCGCATCCTTCCGCGTCATCGCCGATCATCTGCGCTCCTCGGCATTCCTGATTGCCGACGGCGTGCTGCCGTCGAACGAGGGCCGCGGCTATGTGTTGCGCCGGATCATGCGCCGCGCCATGCGCCATGCGCAATTGCTGGGCGCGCGCGAGCCGTTGATGCATCGCCTGGTCTGGGCGCTGGTGCGCGAGATGGGCCAGGCCTATCCCGACCTGGTGCGCGCGGAAAAGCTGATCGAGGAGACGCTGCGGCTGGAAGAGACCCGCTTCCGCAAGACGCTGGTGCGCGGCCTCGCCATCCTCGACGAGAAGAGCGCCGGCCTGAAGAAGGGCGACATGTTCGACGGCGACACCGCGTTCACGCTGTACGACACCTACGGCTTCCCGCTGGATCTCACGCAGGACGCACTGAAGTCGCGCGGCATCAGCGTCGATCAGGCCTCCTTTACCGACGCGATGGAACGTCAGCGTGAGAAGGCGCGCGCGTCCTGGGCGGGCTCGGGCGAGGCGGCGGATGAAGCGATCTGGTTTCCGCTGCGCGAGAAGCTCGGTGCCACGGAGTTTCTTGGCTATGAGACCGAAAGTGCTGAAGGCGTCGTCGCAGCGCTCGTGAAGGGCGGCAAGGAGACCGACAGCCTGAAGGCCGGCGAGGCCGGCTCGATCGTGCTGAACCAGACGCCGTTCTATGCGGAGTCGGGCGGCCAGGTCGGTGACACCGGCGTGCTGACGGGCGAGGGCGGAATCAAGTTCCGCGTCACCGAGACCCAGAAGAAGGCGGGCGATCTTTTCGTCCATAGCGGCACGGTCGAGCAGGGCACGCTGAAGGTCGGCACGCCGCTGCAGCTCGAGGTGGATCATTCGCGACGCTCTTCGATCCGCGCCCACCACTCCGCGACGCATCTGTTGCACGAGGCGCTGCGACAGGTGCTCGGCGACCACATCGCCCAGCGCGGCTCGCTGGTCGCGCCCGATCGCCTGCGCTTCGACTTCGTGCATCCCAAGCCGATCACGGCGGAGGAGCTGGCGCGGGTCGAGGACATCGCCAACGACGTCGTGCTCGAAAATGACGAGGTCACCACCCGCATCATGGCGGTCGACGACGCCCGCGAAGCCGGCGCCCGCGCGCTGTTCGGCGAGAAATACGGCGACGAGGTCCGCGTGGTCTCGATGGGCCGTCAGGCGCGCGAGCACGGCCAGAACACGATGGGCTGGTCGGTCGAACTGTGCGGCGGCACCCATGTGCGCCGTACCGGCGACATCGGCCTGATCTCGGTCGTCAGCGAGAGCGCTGTTGCTTCCGGCGTGCGCCGTATCGAGGCGCTGACCGGCCGTCACGCCCGCAAGCATGCCAACGACACCATTGCGCTCGCCAAGACCGCGGCCTCCGAGCTGCGTACCTCGATCGACGATGTGCCGGCGCGTATCGGCTCGCTGCTGGAAGAGCGCAAGAAGCTGGAGCGCGACCTTTCCGATGCGCGCAAGAAGCTCGCCATGGGCGGCGGCGCGTCGACCGGCAATGGCGCGGCCGGCGGCGTACGCGAGGTCGGCAACGTCAAGCTGCTGGCGCGCGCGGTCGAGGGCGTCGAGACCAAGGACCTCAAGAGCCTGGTCGACGACGGCAAGAAGCAGATCGGCTCGGGTGTGGTTGCCATCGTCGGCGTCACCGAGGACGGCAAGGCCGGGATCGTCGTCGGCGTCACCGCCGACCTCACCTCCCGCTTCAATGCGGTCGAGCTCGTCCGCAAGGGCTCGGAAGTGCTGGGCGGCAAGGGCGGCGGCGGCCGGCCGGATATGGCACAGGCCGGCGGCCCCGACGGAGCCAAGGCCGATGCCGCGCTGTCGGCGATCGAAAAGGCCATGGCGGGCGCCTGATGCGTTGAGACGCCGCAAGCCTCCGCCATGCCTGCCGGGCTAATATCAATAATGTTCCTCGATTCCCGAGGGGCGGGGGCGGACTGAGGGGACAGACGGTGACAACCGTTGCGGGCAAGCATTCGCCGAGCGACCCGATTCTGCGGGATCGCCTTTACGAGCTGCTCGAACACGATCACCCGCCGAATTCGGTCGGCTCCCGATTCGTCCGGCTGATCGTCGCCATCGTCGTTCTCGATGTGCTGGCGATGATCTTTGCTTCCGTGCCTGACATCGATGCAAGGTTCGATCCGCTTTTCAGGGTCATCGAGATCGCCGCGGCCTCAGCCTTTGCGCTCGAATATGGCGTCCGCATCTGGACCATCGTCGGCCATTCCATCCGCGACCTGACGCCGACGCAGGCAAGGCTCAGCTATGTCTTCTCGACGCTGGGCGTCATCGATTTGCTGTCGTTCCTGCCGTCTGCCATTGCTCTCGCGACGGGCGACCACATTACCCTGGTGCTGGCAGGCATGTTGCCGTTCCTCAAGCTGGTGCGATATTCGCCGGCGCTGCGTTCGCTGCTGGCGGCGGTCTATTCCGAGCGGCGGGCATTGTTCGGCTGTGTCGTCATCCTGACCGGAGCGGTATTGCTGTTTGCCTGCCTGCTCTATGCCATCGAGCACAATGTGCAGCCGGAGAAGTTCGGCACCATCCCGCATGCCATGTGGTGGGCGATCGTCACGCTCGGCACGGTCGGCTATGGCGACGTGGTGCCGGTGACGGTGCTGGGCAAGGCGGTATCGACGGTAGCGATCGTCTCGGGTTTTGCCATGATCGCGTTGCCGGTGGCGATCATCTCCAGCGCTTTTGCCGAGGAGGTGCGGCGGCGCGACTTCGTCGTGACCTGGGGCATGCTGGCGCGGGTGCCGCTGTTCTCGCACCTGGGAGCAGCCGAGATCGCCGACATCATGCGCCTGTTGCGCGCGCAGACCATCGAGGCCGGCGAAATTCTCGTGCGCCGCGGCGACATCGCCTCCTCCATGTATTTCATCACCACCGGCGAGGTGGAGATCGACCTGCCGAACCAGCGCGTGCGGCTGACCGACGGCACTTTCTTTGGTGAGGTCGCATTGTTGCGCCGGACCAACCGCAGCGGCACCGTGACCGCCACCCGCAAGACCCGCCTGCTTGCGCTCGACGCGCAGGATTTCCATGCGCTGATTGCGCGCCTGCCGACGCTGGCCGCCCATGTCAAGGAGACCGCGGAGGCGCGCCTTGCCGACACTGCGGAAGCGCAACAGCGCGGCGACATTGCGCCCGCTGAAATCGCGCTGGCGGAAGAGGCGCAGGAGCCGCTCGACCGCTGATCTGGCGCAGCGCGCTAACCTTGCGCAGGAACACGTAGTCAGCGGAAGAGGGGTGGCTGTTTCCACCCAATCGGCATCAAAACAAATGGGCCGCGCTTAACGCGCGGCCCATGATGAGATCCGATCCAATCGGGCGAAGGTCGGCGCGGCGCTTACGCCATCGCCTTCCCAAGATTATCGGAAACCTTGTCGAGGAAGCCCGTCGTCGACAGCCAGCGCTGGTCGGCGCCGACGAGCAACGCCAGGTCCTTGGTCATGTAGCCGGATTCAACCGTGTCGACGCAGACCTTCTCCAGCGTGTCCGCGAACTTCGCCAGCTGCGGATTGTTGTCGAGCTTGGCGCGGTGGGCCAATCCGCGCGTCCAGGCGAAGATGGAGGCGATGGAGTTGGTCGAGGTCTCCTTGCCCTTCTGGTGCTCGCGATAGTGACGCGTCACCGTGCCGTGGGCGGCTTCGGCTTCTACCGTCTTGCCGTCGGGGGTGAGCAGCACCGAGGTCATCAGGCCGAGCGAGCCGTAGCCCTGCGCCACCGTGTCGGACTGCACGTCGCCGTCGTAGTTCTTGCAGGCCCAGACATAGCCGCCGGACCATTTCAGCGCCGAGGCCACCATGTCGTCGATCAGGCGGTGCTCGTAGGTCAGCTTCTTGGCCTCGAATTCCTTCTTGAACTCGCGGTCGAAAATGTCCTGGAAGATGTCCTTGAAGCGGCCGTCATAGACCTTCAGAATCGTGTTCTTGGTCGAGAGATAGACCGGATAGTTGCGCATCAGGCCGTAATTGAAGGAGGCCCGGGCAAAGTCGATGATGGAGTCGTCGAGATTGTACATCTCCATCGCCACGCCGGCGCCGGGCGCCTTGAATACCTCGCGCTCGATGACGGTGCCGTCCTCGCCGACGAATTTCATCGACAGCGTGCCCTTGCCGGGGAATTTGATGTCGGTTGCGCGGTACTGGTCGCCATAGGCATGGCGGCCGATGATGATCGGCTTGGTCCAGCCGGGGACAAGGCGCGGCACGTTCTTGCAGATGATCGGCTCGCGGAAGATGCAACCGCCCAGGATGTTGCGGATGGTGCCGTTCGGCGACTTCCACATCTCCTTCAGGCCGAATTCCTTCACCCGGGCCTCGTCGGGGGTGATGGTGGCGCATTTGACGCCGACGCCGACCTTCTTGATGGCGTTGGCGGCGTCGATGGTGACCTGGTCGTTGGTCTTGTCGCGGTATTCCATCCCGAGGTCGAAATAGAGCAGCTCCACGTCAAGGAAGGGGTGGATCAGCTTGTCCTTGATGTATTGCCAGATGATCCGGGTCATCTCGTCGCCATCGAGTTCGACGACGGGGTTGGACACCTTGATTTTTGCCATGTCGAAAGAAGCCTCTTGGGAACAGCGCGTTTTAAGGCGGGGTGGGCGGGAATAATGACCGGGCTATAGCATTGCCCGTCCCCGGGCGGAAGCGATGCGGTTATGCACTTTAAGCCCATCCTTTGGCCGGGAATGCTGCTGGCAGGCGAGAACGGCTGCACGAGGCGGGACCGGTCGATCCGGGACGAACGATCGGCTTGCCTCCGAACTTCCAAAGCCTCCGCTAACGTGGTTATTCCACTTGAGAATTTTGGCCGGACCGGCGACGAAGACGCGAGAGGACGGACAGGGCAACTCGACCCTGATCCGGAAATCTCTGGAAGTTGAATCGGAACGTGAAGCGATGTCCGGAACGGACAGGACGAAATCAGCGCCCGACCTTGCGGGCCCCGTCGTGATCCTGGTCGAGCCGCAACTCGGCGAGAACATCGGCATGGCTGCACGCGCCATGGGCAATTTCGCGTTGAGTCGGCTGCGGCTGGTCAACCCGCGCGATGGCTGGCCCAACATTGCGGCCCAGCGCGCCGCCGCCGGGGCCGACCACATCCTGGAAAAGGCCGAACTGTTCGACACCGTGCAGGCGGCGGTCGCCGATCTCGATTTGCTGTTCGCCACCACCGCGCGCGCCCATGACCAGGCCAAGCCCGTGATGGCGCCCGAGGGCGCGGCCAGGGAGATCGTCGGCCATGTCGCTGCCGGCGGCGGGGCCGGCATCCTGTTCGGCCGCGAGCGCGCGGGGCTGACCAATGAGGAGGTGGCGCTCGCCAACCGCATCGTGACCTTTCCGGTCAATCCCGGCTTTGCCTCGCTCAACCTCGCCCAGGCGGTGCTGCTGATGGGCTACGAATGGTTCAAGCTTGCGACGGAAGGCGAACTGCCGTTCGCCATGCCCGAGCGCTCGGAGCGGGCCTCGCACCACCAGATCGACGCCTTCTTCGAGAATCTCGTGCGCGAGCTCGACAAGGTCGAATTTCTGCGGCCGCGCGAGAAGCGCGACACCATGCTGGTGAACCTGCGCAACATCTTCACCCGGATGGAGCCGACAAAGCAGGACATGCATACCCTCCACGGCGTGGTGATGGCTATTGCCGAGGGGCGCAAGGGCCCGGCCAAAGGCGGGGTGCTTGACGGCCAGCAGGCGACGCGCCTGCGCGCACTGCTGGCCGAGCAGGGGCAGCAGGGCGGCGTGGTGTCCGACTCCGGCAGCACGCTGAAAGGGCTGGCCCGGCTGTTGCGGCGAAATCCAACCGATGCCGAGCGCATCCTGTGGCAGGCGTTGACGAAAGACCGCCGCTTTGCCGGACAGTTCAAGCGGCAGACGCCGGTCGGCCGCCAGATTCCCGACTTCGTCTCCTTCGCGCACCGGCTGGCGATCGAGCTGGTCAATCCGGACGAGAACGACACCGTTGTGATGGATCGAGCGGCGCGACGGGCGTGGCTGGAAGCGCGAAATTATCGCGTGATCGAGATGCAGGCGGCGGAGGTGGAGCGCGATCTGTCGGCGGAATTGGAGCGGCTAGAGGGGATGACGATCCAATCCAGGGGGACGCGCTGACGCTCCGCGGACGGCAACCAGGGGCTGTGCAGCGCCGTGGCCAGTTGCTATCACAGCGCGCATGAATTCACACGGAGCAATCCATGATCGAAATTGCATGTCGCGCATTGCCGGGCGTGGCGATAATTTTGCTCGCATTGGTTGGTGCGCTGTCCGTGACAGTCCCAGCGGCCCGCGCCGAATTGCCGCCGGCTGCGAAGTGCAATGCGGTTGGCAACGTCAGTCTTGAGGACCGCATCGAGGGCTGCACGACGTTGATCGACATGGCGCCAGGTCAGCAAATCGCGACTACGGCGCGCTTTCGTCGCGCCATGTATTATCGAAAAAAGGGCGAGTTGGGCCCTGCGATTGCCGACTACAATCAGATTATAGAGCGCGATCCGAACAATGTGATCGCCCGTCTCTACAGAGGCTCTGCACATGCCGAGAGGCATGAATACGACGCGGCGCTTGTCGACTATGACAAAGTCGTCGAGCTGGACCCCAAAAATGCCTACGCGTATCTGGGACGGGCCCACGTCCACCTGACCAAACGGGGCTTTGACCAGGCCATCGTCGACTACGGTCAGGTACTTCTGCTCCATCCTGATAATGTCGCAGCCCTTGCTGGTCGTGGCGCCGCGTACTCTGCGAAAGACCAGCCGGACCGCGCTATGGCCGACTGTACGCGGGCCATCGAGATCAGTCCGGAAAATGGAGCCGGCCAACTCTGCCGCGGCCAGGCTTACCTCGCCAAGAATCAAAATGAGCTTGCGTTGGCTGATTTCAATCGAGCTATACAGCTGAAACAAACAAGCGGATTTGCCTATGAACTCCGCGCCTACGCATATGTTGAGTTGGGCGACTACGATCGTGCCATAGCCGACTATGATGAACTAGTCCGCCTCAACCCCAACAACAAGAACGCACTCATCCGCCGCGCGTACGCGCATAAAGCCAAAGGGGATCTAGATAACGCCATTGCGGACGGCGATCGGCTCGTTCAACTCGATCCCCAGGATTCTGGTGCTTACCGCGCTCGCGCGATGATCTATTGGCAGCGCGGATCACTTGCGAAATCGTTGACCGATCTGGACCAGGCGGTCCGGCTCGATCCAAAGAGCGCTTACTCGGCGGTATGGCGCGAAATCGTTGCCAGGCGAAATGACCAGCCGAGCCAGTTAGCAGACGCAGCAACCCATCTCGACAGGACGAAATGGCCTGCGCCGATCATCAGTCTCTTTCTCGGCGCGTTGTCGCCGGAGCAGGTGATCAGCGCCGCCGACGATTCAGACCTGAAAAAAAGGAAGGGCCAGGTCTGCGAGGCGAATTTCTATACCGCGGAAATCGCTTTGCAGCGCGGCGCCAAGCAAGAAGCTCAGCGGTTGTTCGAACTGGCTGTGGCCGATTGTCCGAAGACATTTGTCGAATGGCAAGCCGCCAATTTTGAACTGAGTGTACTTCAGTCCAACCGCTGATCGTTGCCAAGTTGGCGATCGTGTCGCTAAGCGGGGACGGTCGACATCGAGTCCAACCGTGAATCCCAACTCCGCCGCTGCAGCAAATCTCGCTGCCTTCAGTTAGAGCCTGATGAGATGGGGTTGCGGCGGATCAGGCTGCCACCTTGGCGCGGATATCGCCGCGCAGCCGCCGCAGAGCAGCCAAATTCGTCTCGAGCGAAGCAAGGCAGCACCGCGACTTGCCGGAGGACTTTGCCTCGTAGAGAGCGGCGTCCGCGACTGCGAGCAGCTCCCCGACTTCCGTTCCGTGATCGGGCGATATCGCAATGCCGATGCTGGCGCCAACGCTGGTGGAAAGTCCCCCGTCGAGCTGGTACGGCGTCGCGATCTCGTCGATGATGCGTCTTCCGATTTCGAGGGCCTGATCGGCGTTGGTGTGGTCGGCAAGCACCACGAACTCGTCGCCGCCCATTCGCGCGATGGCCGAACGGACCGGCAGGATCCTGCTCAGGCGCGCCGCGACTTCCTTGAGAATGATATCGCCGGCTGCGTGCCCGAACGTATCGTTGACCGGCTTGAAGTCGTCGAGATCGACGAAGAGCACCGCCAGGTGCTTTCGGTCGCCGCTTCTGGATGCTCTCAGCCCGGCACCGAGGGCGTCGATGAATCCCGCCCGGTTCAACAGGCCCGTAAGGGCATCGTGATTGGCCAGATGGCCGTTTATCCGCTCCGCGCGCATCGTCGTGATGAGCATGCGATTGAGCCGAAATGCCGCCTCGCTCATCGCCGCGAGATACATCGGTACCTGCAGGAATGCGATGTAGAGCAGCGGTTCACCGCCCAGCGCGACGCCGGGGATGATCGGACCCAGGCTGAGCAGGATCATAGCTCCGGCAAGCCGCGGTGCGCCGAAATTGCGAAAGCAGATGCCGCCGACCATTGCGGCCGAAGACAGGCAGGCAAGCGTGGCGATCACCCAATCGGCGCTTGCCATGCCGGCAAAGACGCCAAAGCCGACGCTGGCACTCCAGGCGATTGCGAGCAGCAGCAGGAGGTCCGTCGGAGTTGGGCGGCCGGCGCGTGCGGCGCGATGGGCGACGACGAGCACGACCAGCCGCGACAGGCAGATCACGAGTTCGATGATGAACCATGTGACGAAGAGTGCCGTCGGTTTGCGGAGCGCAATCACCCCGGCAACGGCAACGGAATTGACGGCGCCGGCCGCAAATACGGGAAGCGAGCCGTAGAGCTGGGCGATCAGCGCTTCCCGGATGTCGTCGGATGCGTCGGGCCCGACTTCGGCCAGCCAGCGCGTCAAACGCCAGCGCGGCAGGCTGTAGAAAACCCGTTCGGACGGCATCGCCTAACATCCCCGTTTTCACGGAGGATAAATCCTGACCGGTCCTAACGGGCACTTAAGGCGGCTTCGGATCGCGCGTAATGCTTGACGGCGGGTAAACCGGCGGAAGGGCCGAAAGTCCCTTGTTGGGGACGAACGACCGGTGATCTCCGCCGCGGTTCGACGAGGCGAGGCCCGCGGCCCGAGAAGGGCTCTTAGCAGGTGCAACAATGCAGCTGTCTCGATCTGATCGGAAGAAATTTCAACTGACGGCCATGGATTATTCTGCTCCGCTGCGGGTTCAACAGGAAGCCCAACGACAAACCTCAGGGAGCCTCAACATGCGTTTCGTCAAGCTTGCCGTCCTTGTTTCCGTTTCCACACTCGCCGCCGTACCTGCCTTCGCGCAGGCGCCGCAGGTCGAGAAGAACATCTCCATGGCCATGGCGCTGGCGATCCTTCAGGGCACGCTCGAGCAGTGCACCAAGGACGGCTACAAGGTCTCCGTCGTGATCGTCGACAAGGGCGGCAATGTCGCAGCATCCATCAAGGGCGACGGCACCAATCCCCACACCATGGAGTTTGCGCGGCTGAAGGCCTACACGGCCCGCACCCGCGGCCAGACTTCGCTTGCGACCCAGAAGCAGATGGAGGATCCGGCCTTCAGCTTCCTGCGGCAGATTCCGCAGATCGTCGGGGTCGGCGGCGGCGTTCCAATCAAGGCCGGCAACGAACTGATCGGCGGCGTCGGCGTGTCCGGCGCGCCGGGCGGCGACAAGGACGAAGTCTGCGCCAATGCAGGTCTTGCCAAGGTCGCGGATGCGCTGAAGTAAAATAGGTCGGTTCAGACCGCAGCGAGTTCGGCCGGAGCGCCCGTGCGCTTCGGCCGTTTGGCTTTTGCGGGCTCGAACAGCGAGCCTGCCGCAAGCGCTGCGGTGTCGGCCACGCCGGGATCGCGCGACACCATCGCCGCGACGATGGCGCCGTCGATCAAAAGCGCCAGTTGATGCGCGAACAGCGTAGGTTCCGCCGCACCCATATCGCCCGCAAGCTTCTCGATATGCGCAAGCACGACCTTCTTGTGCTTCATCGCGATGTTGCGGAATTGCTTTTGATCCTTGTCGTGCTCGGCAACAGCATTGATGAAGGGACAGCCGTAGAAGCGGTCTTCGCAAAACCATGTCTTCAGGGCAGGGAAGATGCGCGCGAGCTTTGTCTGCGCATCGCCGCCGCCGGCCTCGATGGCGCCGATGAACCACTCGCGCCATTGCTTGCCTTCGCTCTCCAATACGGCGTGCACGAGGTTGGTCTTCGAGCCGAACAATTTGTAGAGCGTGGTCTTCGCCGTGCCGGCTTCGTCGATGATGGCGTCGATGCCGGTGGCGTTGATGCCGTCCTTGCAGAACAGCCGTGTTGCCGCGCTGAGCAGGCGACCGCGCGCGGACTCGTCATCGGCGGGAGCGAACGCTTTTCTTTTCCTGGAAGCTGATTTGCCCATGCGCGTCAGTAAATCGGAGCGCGACAATTTCATCAAGCCGGATGTTATCGCTGCTCAAAATAATCGCGCGTGATGCAGCATCTGCATCGCGCGTGAGCAGCGCGGCTCTGATTAATCCGCAAGCAGGGCGAGCTAACGGACTGCAACGCTTCGCCTTTTGATTGGCCGGCGATCTGGCACGGCTTATGCAGGAAACAGACCGTTCGGTATCCTAACTCCCGGGAGAGAAACTGATGACCGCGGTCGCTCAAAAAACAGTGCTGACAGGCTGCCTGGCCCCCATCGACAAGGGCGGACTGGAGCAACTGATCGCCAACGGCAAGGCCAATCCCAAGGTGATCAAGACCTTGAAGTGCAAGACGGTGGCCGAGGGCAAGTTCCGCCACGCCAACTACATCCGCAACCTAGCGCCCTATATCGTCGATGAGCCGCCGGGCCTGCTCGGCGACGACACGGCGCCGAATCCCTCCGAGGCTTCGCTTGCCGCGCTCGGCTCCTGCCTTGCGGTCGGCCTGCATGCCAACGCCGTGCACCGTGGCTGGATCGTCAACAAGCTCGAGCTCGAGCTCGAAGGCGACCTCAACATCACGGCGGTGTGGGGCACCGGCGACACCAGCGAAAAGCCGGTCGGCTTCACCGACGTGCGCGTCAAGGTCGACATGGAATGCGAGGGCATCTCGCAGGACGAGGTCAGCGCGCTGGTTGCTCATGTGAAGAAATGGTCGCCCGTCGCCAACACCTTTACCCGGCCGGTCAATCTCGAGGTCGGCGTCTAGGCAAGGTTCAAGTAGCAGGGTGCGGGGGACGATCATGGGTTCACTGGCTTTATCGCGGGTCGAAACGATCGGTCAGCCCGCCCCTTCCATCACCGACGAGGTCGCGCGGATCGCGCGCCAGGAACTGGCGCCGCTGGCCGTGGCAATCGACGAAGGCTCGATCTATCCGGCCGACGTGTTGCGCAGCCTCGGCAAGGTCGGCGCCTGGGGCAGCCATGTCCCGCAGGAGGGCGTGGCCGATCTGCGCGGCGCCATCCAGTCGATTGCCGCGCTCGGGGAAGTCTGCGGCGCCACCGCTTTCATGGCGTGGTGTCAGAACACGCTTGTCTGGTACGCCGCCAATTCGGGCAATGCCAAGCTTGTGGCGCGCTTCGGCGACGGCTTCTCCAGCGGGCGTGTGCTCGGTGGCACCGGGTTGTCCAACCCGATGAAGACTTTCTTCGGCATCGAGAAGTTCAAGCTCAGGGGCCGCAAGGTCGAGGGCGGTTACGTTGTCAGGGGCGCGCTGCCCTGGGTGTCCAATCTCGGCCCCGATCATTTCTTCGGCACGATCTTCGAGCGCGAGGATGAGCCGGGCGGCATCGTCATGTTCCTTGCCGATTGCGCGGACCCGGCGATCACGCTGCAGCCCTGCAAGCCGTTTCTGGCCATGGACGGCACCGGCACTTTCGGCGTGCAGTTCCGCGACGTCTTCGTGCCCGACGAACTGATCCTCGCCGAACAGGCCGGGCCGTTCGTGAAGAAGATCCGGGCCGGCTTCATCCTGCTGCAGGCCGGCATGGCGCTCGGCCTGATCAAGGACTGCATCAATATGATGGACGAGGTCGATCCTTCGCTCGGCCACGTCAATCGCTATCTGCCGCAGCAGCCGACGCAGTTCCGCGAGCTTTACGCCGAGTTCGAAAAGGAGGGCATGGCGCTGGCGAGCGATCCCTTCAACGAGGACGACAGCTATTGGCGCCGTGTCGTCGCCCTGCGCCTGCGGATGGGCGATGCCACGGTAGCCGCCGCCCACGCCGCGATGCTTCATTGCGGCGCGCGCGGCTATCTCAAGGGCCATCGCGCCCAGCGCCGGCTCCGCGAAGCCTATTTCGTCGCCATCGTTACGCCCGCCACCAAGCAGCTTCGCAAGATGCTGGCGGAGTTTTGACGGCGCGTCCGGTTCGACCTGACTGCAACGACCACAACAGGAGAGGCCTGCCATGACGGATGTTCTGATTACTGCCGGCGATCTCGCCGAACTGATCAAGAAAGAGCCATGCGTGATCATCGACACGCGCAATCCCGATGCCTACGCCGCCGGCCATCTGCCGGGTGCGGTCAACGTGCATGAGATATTCACTTATCTTGCGACCTCGACGCCGGAGGGCATTCATGAACTGAAAACGAAGTTCGCCGAGGCCTTCGGTGCCGCCGGCCTGTCGGGCAAGGAGACTGCGGTGATCTACGAGCAGTCGATGAATTCCGGCTTCGGCCAGTCCTGCCGCGGCTACTACCTGCTCACCATGCTCGGCTATCCCAAGGTGAAAGTACTGCATGGCGGCTACGACGCCTGGGCTCTCGCAGGCCTGCCGATCACCAAGGAAGTGCCGAGCCCGGCAAAGGCTTCGTTCCCCATCGTGCCGGAAGCAGGCGACATCCTGATCGATGCCAAGACCATGCTCGCTGCGGTCGGCAAGCCCGGTGTCGCCATCCTCGACGTGCGCGATGTCGACGAGTGGATCGGCGACAGCTCCTCGCCCTATGGCAAGGATTTTTGTCCGCGCAAGGGGCGCATCCCCGGCGCCGTCTGGCTGGAATGGTACCGGATGATGAAGCCGACCGCCGAAGGGCCGCGCTTCAAGTCCAAGGATGAGATCCTGGCGGAATGCGCCACCGTCGGCATTTCCCAGAACACGCCGGTCTATCTCTACTGCTTCAAGGGCGCCCGTGCCTCGAACACGTTCCTGGCGCTGAAGAACGCCGGGGTGAAGGACGTCCGGATGTATTTCGGCTCCTGGAACGAATGGTCGCGCGACCCGTCGCTGCCGATCGATGAGGGTCTGCCGGCGTCTGCCCGCGTAACAGGCAAAGCGGCATAGAACGTGCATGTTTCTCACCGCCCGGCGGCGCAAAAAACGTCGGGCGGTGAAAATTTGGTCTGGACTGGCACGGAGCACGGCTTCGGGAACGGTCCGGTGCGACAATGAGGCGCAACATGTCCATCTTCGATGATCCCTTCGATTCCGAGCGCGAGCTTGTTGGCGAGGGCTGCGTGTGCGGCCAGCATCGTTCGGTTGCCGAGCACGATTATGCAGCGCGCGCTCTGCGCTGCGAGCCGGTCGCGCCGCCGTCAAGCGAAGAGAAGCGCTACGAGAGCGTGGTCGCCTCGGCGGTGATGCGGGCCGTGTTTCCGCAGGACATGGCGCGCCGCGCCTTCCTGAAGTCCGTCGGCGCCGCTACGGCACTTGCCGCTGTCTCGCAGTTCTTCCCGATCAAGGCGGCCACCGAGGCTTTCGCGCAAGGCGGTCCGCCGGAGAAGAAAGATCTCAAGGTCGGCTTCATCCCGATCACCTGCGCCACCCCGATCATCATGGCGGCGCCGCTAGGCTTCTATTCGAAGCACGGTTTGAACGTGGAAGTGGTGAAAACCGCCGGCTGGGCGGTGGTCCGCGACAAGACCATCAACAAGGAATACGATGCCTCGCACATGCTGGCGCCGATGCCGATCGCAATCACGCTCGGGCTTGGTGCGCAGCCGATACCGTTCACGGTGCCGGCGATCGAGAACATCAACGGGCAAGGCATCACGCTTGCCATGAAGCACAAGGATCGGCGCGATCCCAAGGATTGGAAGGGCATGAAGTTCGCCATTCCCTTCGACTATTCCATGCACAATTATCTCTTGCGCTATTATCTCGCCGAGCACGGGCTCGACCCCGATACCGACGTACAACTGCGCTCGGTTCCGCCGCCGGAAATGGTCGCCAATCTGCGCGCCGACAACATCGACGGCTTCCTCGCACCCGACAATATCTGCCAGCGCGCGATCTATGACGGCGTCGGCTTCCTGCACATCCTGTCCAAGGAAATCTGGGACGGTCATCCCTGCTGCAGCTTTGCCGCCAGCAAGGAGTTCATCACGACCTCGCCGAACAGTTTTGCGGCGCTGACCCGCGCCATCGTCGATGCCACCGGCTATGCGGCCAAGGCCGAGAACCGCAAGCAGATTGCGGAGGCGATTGCGCCGGCGAACTACATCAACGCACCCGTCACCGTGCTCGAGCAGGTCTTGACCGGCACTTACGCTGACGGATTGGGTGGCGTGAAGACCGATCCCAAGCGCGTCGATTTCGATCCGTTCCCCTGGCAGTCTTTTGCGGTGTGGATGCTGACGCAGATGAAGCGGTGGGGCCAGATCAAGGGCGACGTCGACTACAAGACCGTGGCCGAGCAGGTATATCTGGCGACCGACACCAAAAAGGTGATGGCCGAGATGGGGCTGTCGCCGCCGGCAACCGCCTACAAGTCTTTCTCGGTCATGGGCAAACCCTTCGATCCCGCCAAGCCCGACGAATATCTGGCGAGCTTCAAGATCCGGAAGTCGTCGTGAGCATGCGAGCTTCGGATCGTTCGGGGAGGGCGCGATGACTTCCTCCCTGCGCTTCCGAGCGGCGATCGTTTCGGTGGTGCTGTTTGCCGCCTTCATCGGCATCTGGCATCTCGCGACGCGTCCGACCGCTGCCGTCGCCAACATGAACCCGGAATACGCCAAGCTGATGGGTGCCACAGCCACGCAGGGCAAGTCGGCGATGCCCGGCCCGCTCGACGTCGGCGTCAAGCTCTGGGAGCATCTGAAGCGGCCATTCTACGACAACGGGCCGAACGACAAGGGGCTCGGCATCCAGCTTGCCTATTCCATCGGCCGCGTCGGGCTCGGCTATCTGATAGCCGTGCTGGTCGCCATCCCGCTCGGCTTCATGATCGGGATGTCACCGTTGATCAGCAAGGCGCTCGACCCGTTCATTCAGGTGCTGAAGCCGATCTCGCCGCTCGCCTGGATGCCGCTGGCGCTCTACACCATCAAGGACTCGTCGATCTCCGCGATCTTCGTCATCTTCATCTGCTCGGTCTGGCCGATGCTGCTCAACACCGCCTTCGGCGTGGCGAGCGTCCGCAAGGAATGGATCAATGTCGCGCGCACGCTGGAAGTCGGTACCATCCGGCGCGCCTTCACGGTGATCCTGCCGGCGGCGGCACCGACCATCCTCACGGGCATGCGGATTTCCATCGGCATCGCCTGGCTCGTGATCGTGGCGGCCGAGATGCTGGTGGGCGGCACCGGCATCGGCTATTTCGTCTGGAACGAGTGGAACAATCTCTCGATCACCAACGTGATCATCGCGATCCTGACGATCGGTATCGTGGGAATGCTGCTCGACCAGATTCTTGCGCGGTTCACGCGCATGGTCACGTTTCCGGAGTAGGGCGGCGTGACCGAGAAATTCATCTCCATCGAGGGGATCGCCAAGCGCTATCCCGGCGCGGACGGCGGCACCACCACCGTGTTCGAGAATTTCTGGCTGTCGATGCTGCGCGGCGAGTTCGGTTGCGTGATCGGCCATTCGGGCTGCGGCAAGACCACGGTGCTCAACATTCTCGCCGGCCTCGACGAGCCGAGCGAAGGCACCGTCATCGTGGACGGGCAGGGCATCCGGGGCACCAGCCTCGACCGCGCCGTCATCTTTCAGAGCCATGCGCTCCTGCCCTGGCGCACGGTGCTCGGCAACGTCGCCTATGCCGTGACCTCGAAATGGCGGAACTGGGATCGCGCCAGGGTCAAGGCTCATGCGCAGACCTTCATCGATCTCGTCGGCCTGACGGGCTCCGAGCACAAACGGCCGTCGGAGCTTTCCGGCGGCATGAAGCAGCGCGTCGGCATTGCTCGGGCATTGTCGATCACGCCGAAGATCATGCTGATGGACGAGCCGTTCTCGGCATTGGACGCACTGACGCGCGGCACGTTGCAGGACGAAGTGCGCCGCATTTGCCTCGAGACCGGGCAGACCGCGTTCATGATTACCCACGATGTGGACGAGGCGATTTATCTCGCCGACAAGATCTTCCTGATGACCAACGGTCCCGGCGCGGTGCTGGCGGAGGTGGTGGAAAATCCGCTGCCGAAGGATCGCGGCCGCATCGATCTGCATCGCCATCCCTATTATTATGCGCTGCGCAACCACATCGTCGATTTCCTGGTCAGCCGCAGCAAGACCTTCGCCACCGAAAATCCCGCCCACGATCCGCGACATGTTCCTATAGTGCGGCCGGGGCTGGGCGAGCCCGCCATCGTCGCGCCTCGGCCGATCGATTCCAGTCCCGCGCAAGCCGTCGCGCGCTGATCTCAAGAAGGGGAGTTGCCAAATGAAAAGATCCGACCTCACGGAAAAGCTGCTCGACATCAAGCGCGAGAAGGGCTGGACCTGGAAATATATCTGCGAAAAGATCGGCGGCTATTCCGAAGTGCTGATCGTCGGCGCCATTCTCGGCCAGATGAAGCTGACCAAGCCGCAGGCCTCGAACGCAGGCGAACTGTTCGGCTTGTCGAAGTCGGAAGTGGCCATGCTCAACGAGGTGCCGATGCGCGGGCAGGGCACGCCGATGCCGCCGACCGATCCCCTGATCTACCGCTTCTACGAACTGGTGATGGTCAACGGTCCCGCCTGGAAGGCACTGATCGAGGAAGAATATGGCGACGGCATCATGTCGGCGATCGATTTCGACATGGTGATGGAGCGTCTGCCCAATCCCAAGGGCGACCGCGTCAAGATCACCATGTCCGGCAAGTTCCTGCCGTACAAATATTACGGCGCAAGCGGCAACGTGCCGGAGTATGGCTTCAAGGAGGGGTGAGGGGGCGAGTGGCGAATGGCAATTCGCTGTTCGCCACTCGCTATTCGTGGAAATCCGGATCAGTCCGAAGCGGCCTGCGCTCAGGCCGAGGTCGTCATGACCGTCTTGAGGTCGCTTGCCTCGTAGATTTTCTTGCCGTCGACGAATACGGAGCCATCCGCAATCGCCATGGTCAGTCGCTGTGCGATCACCCGCTTGATCTGCAGCTCGTAGACGACCTTCTTGGCGGTCGGAAATATCGAGCCGTTGAACTTGATTTCGCCGCCTCGTGCGCGGCCCTTGCCCTTGAAGCCTTTCCATCCGAGGAAAAAGCCGAGCAACTGCCACAGCGCGTCCTGGCCCAGGCAGCCGGGCATGACCGGGTCGTTGTCGAAATGGCACGGGAAGAACCAGAGGTCGGGCTTGATGTCCTGCTCGGCGCGCACCTCGCCTTTGCCGAACAGGCCACCGCTGTCGCTGATGGCGGTGATCCGATCGAACATGAGCATCGGCGGCAGGGGCAATTGGGCATTGCCTTTGCCGAACAGGAGCCCCTTGGCGCAGTCAATGAGCTCGCCGTAGCCAAAGGAGGATTGCCTGCTCATTGAAATTCCCGACGGGCTTGCGGCGAGCTAGACGTGCGGAACCCTTACTGTCCGGCCTTCACCTGGGCTGTGGCCACGGCCATCAGCTCGCTCATCTTGGCGCGCACCTCGGCTTCCGAAATCGCCACGCCCTTTTTGGCGAGATCCCCCACGACCTTGCGCAGCACGTCGGTGTCGCCGGCTTCCTCGAAATCGGCAGCGACCACTTCCTTGGCGTAGGCAGCCGCTGCATCGCCGCTGATGCCCAGCTTTTCGGCGGCCCAATGGCCGAGCAGCCTGTTGCGGCGGGCTTCCGCCTTGAATTTCTGCTCCTCGTCGAGAGCGAATTTCTTCTCAAAACCCTCTTCGCGCTTGTCGAATGTCGTCATATCGGAATTCCATCCCCTGCCTGCTGGAGCGAGGCTCTTCCGCGTTGCGGCGCCCCCCTTGGCTGACTAGATAGGGACTGGATTGGGGCGGAACAACGGGTTTTTAAGCCGCAGGCAAAACGGCAGAATCGGTCCTGAAAGCACGGCGGTATAACTTTGGCCCGGAGGGCGGGATCGATTGTACTGGATAGGCCAATCGGTTAGGTTGCCGGCGGGTCCGGTTCCTGTTCTGTTTCCGTCTGGCGGTTCAGATTCCGGGCCTTCACGGCAGCTCCGTCGTGGGTCTTTATCCTGGTCATCCGGAGCACACCAAATCGATGGATTTCAACAAAACACGGTACGTCCCAATGAGCCGCCGCCGACGCATTTATGAAGGCAAGGCCAAGGTGCTTTACGAAGGCCCCGAGCCGGGCACCTTGATCCAGCACTTCAAGGACGATGCGACCGCCTTCAACGCCAAGAAGCACCAGATCATCGAAGGCAAGGGCGTCCTCAATAACCGGATTTCGGAGTACCTGTTTCAGCACCTCAACGACATCGGGGTGCCGACCCACTTCATCCGCCGTCTCAACATGCGCGAGCAACTGATTCGCGAGGTTGAGATCGTGCCCCTGGAGGTGGTGGTGCGGAACGTCGCGGCCGGCTCGCTCTCCCAGCGCCTCGGTATCGAGGAAGGTACCCAGCTGCCGCGCTCGATCATCGAATTCTATTACAAGAACGACCAGCTCAACGACCCCATGGTGTCGGAAGAGCATATCACCGCCTTCGGCTGGGCCACGCCGCAGGAGATCGACGACATCATGGCGCTGGCTATCCGCGTCAACGACTTCCTGACCGGGCTTTTCCTCGGCATCGGCATCCGGCTCGTCGACTTCAAAATGGAATGCGGCCGCCTGTTCGAGAACGAGATGATGCGGATTATCGTCGCCGACGAGATTTCCCCCGATTCGTGCCGGCTGTGGGACGTCAAGTCCAACGAGAAGCTCGACAAGGACCGCTTCCGGCGCGATCTCGGCGGGCTTCTGGAAGCCTATACTGAAGTGGCGAAACGGCTCGGCATCCTGATGGAGAACGAGCGGCCGGTCGGGACCGGCCCGGTGCTGGTGAAGAGCTGATGTGTCATTCCGGGGCGCGGGCGGTAGCCCGCGAACCCGGAATTCAGAGGTTTGGCGCGAGATTCCGGATCGACCCGCTGCGCGGCTCGTCCGGAATGACGAGGTTGATATGAAGGCACGCGTTACCGTTACCCTGAAGACCGGCATCCTCGATCCCCAAGGCAAGGCCATCGAAGGCGCGCTAAAATCGCTCGGCGTCGAAGGCGTCGCCAGCGTCCGCCAGGGCAAGGTGTTCGACATCGAGTTGGCGGGTGCCGACCGTGCCAAGGCGGAAGCTGCGCTGAAGGACGCCGCCGACAAACTGCTGGCGAACACGGTGATCGAGAACTATCGGGTCGAGCTCCTGTAGATGAAATCCGCCGTTCTCGTCTTCCCCGGAATCAATCGCGAGCGTGACATGGCGCGCGCGCTAAGGCTGGCTTCCGGCAAGGAAGCGGCGATGGTCTGGCATGCCGAAACGTCGCTGCCGAAGGGGACCGATCTCGTCGTGGTGCCCGGCGGCTTCTCCTATGGCGATTATCTCCGCTGCGGGGCCATCGCATCGCGCGCGCCCGTGATGGACGCAGTGCGCGACTTCGCCGCCAAGGGCGGCCTCGTGCTCGGCGTCTGCAACGGTTTCCAGATCCTGTGTGAGGCGGGCATGCTGCCGGGCGTGCTGATGCGCAATGCGCGGCTGAAGTTCATCTGTCGCGACGTGCATCTGCGGGTGGAACGTTCCGATACACCGTTCACCCGCGGCTATAATGCAGGGCAAGTGATCCGCGTGCCGGTTGCCCATGGTGATGGCAATTACGAAGCCGACGAGGATACGCTGAAGCGGCTCGAAGGCGAGGGACGGGTGCTCTACCGCTATTGCTCGCCCGAGGGCACAGTCGGCGAGGCCTCCAACATCAATGGCGCCGCCCATTCCATCGCCGGCATCGTCAACGATCGCGGCAATGTGCTCGGCATGATGCCGCATCCGGAAAATCACGTCGAAGACATCATGGGCTGCACTGACGGCCGCGGCCTGTTCGCCGGCCTTGTGGCGCATCTGGAGAAGGCGGCGTGATTGGTTTCACGCTGCGGCTGCTTGCAGCCGTCGCCGCGTTGTCGATGGCGACCTCCGTCGGCGCGCAGAATTACCCCAATCGTCCCATCACCATGCTCGTGCCGTTCGCGGCCGGCGGCACCTCCGACGTCATTGCGCGCACGGTGGCCGAGCAGATGACATCGGCGCTCGGCCAGCCCGTGGTGATCGAGAATGTCGGCGGCGCCGGCGGCTCGATTGCGCTGGCGCGGCTCGCCCGCGCCGAAGCCGACGGCTACACCATCGCGATCGGCAATGCCGGCACCAATGCCGCGGCCTATACGATCTATCCCAAGCTGAGCTTTACGCCGGAGTCCTTTGCGCCCATTGCTGTCGTCGCAAAGACGTTCGGCATCATTGCGCTGCGCAAGGATTTCCCTGCCAGGAACCTCATGGAGTTCATCGCTTACGCCAAGGGCAATCCCGGCAAGGTCAACCTCGGCCACGCCGGTGTCGGCTCCTCGAATTTCCTGATCTGCAAGGCCTTTGCCTCCGCCGCCGGCGTCGACGTGACACTGGTCGGCTATCGCGGTGCTGCGCCCGCACTGACGGACGCGATCGGCGGGCAGATCGACGGCGTTTGCGATGCGGCCGCTTCCGTCGCGCAACCGATCAACGAAAAGCTCGTGAAGGGCCTCGTGGTCGGCTCCACCGTGCGGCTCGCCTCGCTGCCGGAATTGCCGACTTCGGCGGAGGCGGGTTTACCCGAATTCGAGGCGCAAGGCTGGAACGGCCTGTTCGCCCCAAAGGGCACGCCGGCGGATATCATTGCCCGGCTCAATGCCGCGGCGAAGACCGCGGTCGAGAGCGAGCCGGTGAAAAAGCGCTTTGCCGATCTGTCGACGGTGGCGCCCGACGCCAACGAGCATACGCCCGATATGCTTCAGCGGCTCGTCACGCGCGACGTCGAAAAGTTCAAGAAGCTGCTCGCCGATCAGAAGGACCTGAAGTAGCTAGGGCCCGCGCAGCCGTTGCATCGCCCGTTGCAGCGTTCCGCGCGGGACCGTCATGGCGGCGACCCCGGCCATGACCAGCAGCAGCCCGAGCGCGAGATTGGCCGGAACGCGTTCGCCGAGCAACAGCACCGACAGCCCGACGCCGATGGGAATGCGCAAGTAACCCTGCGCGTTCGTGGTCAGCGTGCCCAGGCGCTGCAGGCACATGTAGAACAGCATCAGGCCGAGCGCGCTCGAGAAAATACCCATCGTGGCAGCAGCGGCGAGGGATTCCGGCGTCGGTCGCAAAGTCCAGGGCTGCTCGAATATCACTGCGAGCGGCGTCAGCACGCAGCCGCCGAACAAGAGCGAGCCGGCGGCGACCACCATCGGGTCGTACTCCGACAGCCGCAGGCCGAAGATGGTGGCACAGGCAAACGAGACGGTGGCGAGCAGGATCGTCAGTTCCGCGAAGATGTCGCTCGATAGGCCACCGAGTGCGTCAAGCCCGACAATCGCGGCGGTGCCGGCAAGCCCGAAGATCGCTCCGAGCAATTTCAGCAGCGTCGCCGGCTCGTGGCGCGTGATGCCCCAGGTGATGAGGAAGGCGAAGATCGGCGTGGTCGAGGCCAGCACCACGGTGGTGGCGGCCGGCACATATTGCTGCGCCCAGGTGATCATCAGGAAAGGGATCGTCGAGTTGATGGTCTGCTGCTGGGCGAACAGCTTCCAGGCTCTCGCATCGGTCGGCAGGCGAAGCCCGCGCAGCCGCAGGACGGCGTAGAGGAAGGCCGCGGCGATCAGCGAGCGCGCCGCGATGAAGGTGATCGGCGGGATCGAGCCCAGCCCGACTTTCGTCAGCGGATAGGTCGAGCTCCAGCAGCACGCAAGTGCCAGCAGCAACGCATAGTCGCGCCAGTTGTGGTGGCGCGGTTCGGCAGGGGAAGGCGCAGGCCCGATCTCGCTGCGTGCGGTGCTCTTTGGCAACTTGCTTTTCCTGGCGCTTCCTTTGCGTTTATCGCCTTATCGGCGAGGACGGCACAAGGAGGCCAGCTGCATGGCTATGTGCCGACAGCGCTGGTCGGCGGCGGCTTCTTCCACTTCACCCGCTTGATGGTGCCGGAGAAGGTGAACAGTTTGCGTTCGCCCGAGCGCAACGTGCCGCGCAAGAAGATCAGCGAGCCGCCCGCGCGCGTCACCTCGCCGTCGCATTCGACGAGTTCGCCTTCGCGCGCCGCGTCGAGGAATTCGCAGGCGAAGTTCACCGTCACGCCGGGACCCTGCAAATGCGAGGAGGCGATGGCGAACAGGCTGTAGTCGGCAAAGGCCATGAAGCAGCCGCCATGGACATTTCGCATGCCGTTGAGGTGCTTTTTCTCGACCCGGAAGACGCATTGCACTTTGCCGGTCTCGTCCATGCGGTGCCAGAACGGGCCATTATGGGTCTCGAAGGCGTCACGGGTCCAGGTGCGCCATCCCTTGAATTCGCCCTCGGTTTCGACATGGATGTCGGGGCGCTGGTGGAATGCGTTTTGGGGAAGCTCGTTCACGAAATGGGCCTTTAATTCAGGATTGGCGCCCTTAAATCCGATCCGCCGGCAAGACGCAAACGGCGTTCCTGCCGCCCCCCTCTGCAAAGCTCTGGACAGCGGGAAAATGGCCCCTAAAAGCCCTTTTCCAGCCCCTCTGGACTTCCTATTACGGGCCTCATGCAGACCAACGAACCGAAAATCACCCCAGAACTCGTCGCTGCCCACGGGCTCAAGCCCGACGAATATGAGCGAATCCTGAAGCTGATCGGGCGGGTTCCGACCTTCACCGAGCTCGGCATCTTTTCGGCGATGTGGAACGAGCACTGCTCGTACAAATCCTCGCGCATTCATCTGCGCGGGCTGCCCACCAAGGCGCCGTGGGTGATCCAGGGGCCCGGCGAGAACGCTGGCGTCATCGACATCGGCGACGGCCAGGCCGTGGTCTTCAAGATGGAGAGCCACAACCACCCGAGTTACATCGAGCCCTATCAGGGTGCGACCACGGGCGTCGGCGGCATCCTGCGCGACGTCTTCACCATGGGCGCGCGGCCGATCGCCTGCCTGAACGCGCTCTCCTTCGGCGCGCCGGAACATCCGAAGACGCGGCATCTCGTGTCCGGCGTCGTCGCCGGTGTCGGCGGCTACGGCAATTCCTTCGGCGTGCCCACCGTCGGCGGGCAGGTACGCTTCCACACCCGCTATGACGGCAACATCCTTGTCAACGCGATGGCCGTTGGCCTGGCCGACGCCGACAAGATCTTCTATGCGGCAGCTTCCGGCGTGAACATGCCGATCGTCTATCTCGGCTCCAAGACCGGCCGCGACGGCATCCACGGCGCCTCGATGGCCTCGGCCGAGTTCGACGACGATTCCGAGGAGAAGCGTCCGACGGTGCAGGTCGGCGATCCCTTCGCCGAAAAGCTCCTGCTCGAGGCCTGCCTTGAAATCATGGCGGCCGATTGCGTGATCGCGATTCAGGACATGGGCGCGGCGGGCCTGACCTGCTCGGCGGTCGAGATGGGCGCCAAGGGCGACCTCGGCGTCGATCTCATTCTGGATTCCGTGCCGACGCGCGAAACCGGCATGAGCGCCTATGAGATGATGCTCTCGGAGAGCCAGGAGCGCATGCTCATGGTGCTCAAGCCCGAGAAGGAGAAGCAGGCCGAGGCGATCTTCAGGAAATGGGGGCTCGATTTCGCCGTCGTCGGCTACACCACGCCGAGCAAGCGCTTTGTCGTTAAACATGGCGGCGACGTCATGGCTGATCTTCCGATCAAGGAACTCGGCGACGAAGCGCCGGTCTATGACCGGCCGCATGTCGCCGCGCCGGCGCTACCGATCGTGCATGCGCGCGAGGTGAAGCCGCCGGTCAGCATTTCGACGGCGCTGGAAAAATTGATCGGCACGCCGGAGCTGTGCTCGAAGCGATGGGTGTGGGAGCAGTACGACCATGTCATCCTCGGCAATACCGTGCAGCGGCCGGGCGGCGACGCCGCCGTGGTGCGCGTGCTGGAGGGGCCGAAGGGACTCGCGCTGACCGTCGACGTCACGCCGCGCTATTGCGAGGCTGATCCCTATCAAGGCGGCATGCAGGCGGTGGCGGAGGCCTGGCGCAACATCACCGCCGTCGGCGGCAGGCCGCTCGCCATCACCGACAATCTCAATTTCGGCAATCCGGAGCGGCCCGAGATCATGGGTCAGTTCGTCGGCTGCCTGAAGGGCATTTCGGAAGCCTGCCGTGCGCTCGACTTCCCGGTCGTCTCCGGCAATGTCTCGCTCTACAACGAGACCAATGGCCGCGCGATCCTGCCGACGCCGTCGATCGGCGGCGTGGGCGTGCTCGACGATTTCACGAAGTCGGCAACGCTCGCCTTCAAGGCCGCCGATGAAGCGATCCTCCTGATCGGCGACACCCATGGCTGGCTCGGACAATCCGTCTACCTGCGCGACGTCTGCGGCCGCGAGGAGGGAGCTCCGCCCCCGGTGGATATTGCCGCCGAGAAGCGCAATGGCGATGTCGTGCGCGGCATGATCCATGCGGGGACCGCGACTGCCGTGCACGACGTCTCCGATGGCGGGCTCTTGGTGGCGCTGGCCGAAATGGCGATGGCCGGTAATATCGGCGCGCTGCTCCTGGCCGCGCCTTCTTCGACCGTGCCGCATGCCTACTGGTTCGGCGAGGATCAGGCGCGCTACATCGTCACCGTGCCGGCCGCCGACGCCGGTCTCGTGCTGGCCAAGATGAAGGGCGCGGGCGTTCCCTGTGCGCGCATCGGCACCACGGGCGGCGACGCGATTGCGGTAGCGGGCGAGGCGCCGGTGGCGATCGCTTCGCTGACAAGGGCCTTCGAAGGCTGGCTGCCAAACTACATGAACGGCAAGGCATCCTGACGCCTAGAGCACGCGCGTCGCACCCGGAATCTGCCGCAGCGCGCGCGTCAGCGCCCAGCTGAACGCGACGGTCAGAACAAAACCGATCGTCGCCTTCACGATCGCCGGCAGGTCATAGTCGAACAACCAGTACTGCAGCCAGAGCGCAATCGGATAGTGCACCAGGAACATGCCGTAGGCGTCCGGCTGCATCGGGTCGAGCAGCCTGGCCGATCCGGACTGCCTGAACCTCTGGAAGAAGGCCAGGATCAGGAACATGATGGCTACGCTGAAGATCGCGAAGCAGAGCGCGTAAAGGCCCTCATACCAGTTCGGCAGCGGCGAAGGATTGCCCAGTATTTCGCGCTTGATGAAGATCAGCGTCCATAGCAGGCAATACGGCACGATGGCCAGCACCATCCAGTCCCAGCTGACCCTCGCCATCCGGCCGTCCGCTGCGAGCAGTCCGCGATCGATCTGCGCAACGCCGATGCCGGCGCCGAAAAAGAAGTAGCTGGCATAGAGCATCACCCGCCCGTGCTGCACCGAGAACGGTCCGAACTCGAACCAGCTGCTTGGCCCGTAGATCATCAGCCCCGGAACATAGAACGCGGCCGTGACGGCGAGCATCACCGCGAAGAATTCCTCGGGCCGGCGCCGTCCGCGCAGCGAGAGGCGGTTGATCGGATCGAGCAGGTGGGGCCACAGCCGGTGGAGCAGGCAGGCCAGCAGGTCGAATCCAAACAGTACCCACAGGAACCAGATCGGCCCGCTCGGCCAAGGCCCCTTGGTGACCGTGTTCCACCAGAACTCCGAGAAGCCGATCTCGGGATGCTGCCGCAGCGAGATGGCGTAATAGGCAAGCGGAATGACTGTGAGCGCGCAGACCGCGAACGGCAGTCCGAGCCGCAGCAGGCGATCCGACAGATAGCTCAGCGCACCCTTGCGGGCGATGCCCGACCACGCAAACAGGCCCGACAGGAAGAAGAACATCGCCATGAAGAAACTGTCAGTGGCGAGCACGATCATGTCGAAGCCGAAGAACGACTTCGGGTCGGTGTGGCCGAAATACGTGTAGGGAATGACGGCGTGATGCAGCAGCACCACCAGCGTAAGGAAGGTACGGGCGCGATCCAGCGACCGGTTGCGCGACTTGACTGCCGGTGCGGCGCGAGCGTCAGCCGCAGTGGATGTGACGGTCGTCATGGGCCCCCAGGCAGGCTGATGGCTGCACAATCTTGCAGCGGGAACTGGATTCTGCAAGGTGCGCGAAGGCTAAAACAACCCATCGCTCCCCGCGGGGACAGGTCGAATGCATCGCCCGCAATGAGAGGAAGAGATGTGGGCGCTATCCCACTTCCTCGACCTTCACCTTGTCCGGATAGAACGCCAGGTGCCCCGCGATCTCGGCCATCGCGGGATAAGGCTTTTCATAGGTCCAGATCGAATTCTCCAGCATTGCGCCGTCGGCCCTGATGGAAAAGTAGTTGGCATCCCCCTTGTAGGGACAATGCGTTACCCGTTCCGTGCGGTCCAGCAGCGCCATATTGGCATCGGTACGCGGCACGTATTGCACGGCCGGGTAGCTCGCCTCCTTCAGGGTCAGCGCGCGGGTGGTGTCGGCGACCACGACGCCGCCGACGGAAACCCGGACCCGCTTCGGGTTGGGCGTGATCGTGATCGGATGGTCCGGACCGGGGAGTTTCATGGGTTTTGCGCCTTTTTTGATCAGCCCGTCGTGATCGGAGCGGGAAAATTGTGCCTTTTTCAAATCTTGGGTCGCCGCAATATAGTGGCCGGACACGTGACCTAGAAGGTCGTCCGCGCTAGGTTCGGCCATCACGCCTGCGCGAACCGGCTGTGATTCGAACTCCAAGGAGGTCTGGTGGAATGCCAATGGACGCCCACGCTATCGAATCGATGATCAAGGCTGCGATTCCCGACGCCGAGGTGACGATCCGGGATCTGGCTGGCGATGGCGACCACTATGCGGCAACCGTGATCTCGGAATCCTTCCGCGGCAAGTCTCGTGTGCAGCAGCACCAGATCGTCTACCAGTCGCTGAAGGGCCAGATGGGCGGGGTGCTGCACGCACTTGCCCTGCAAACCGGCGTGCCTGACTAAGCCCGGCGCGGGGCGGGGCCATGGTGGCGGACAATCCACGCGGCGCGATGTTTCGCGTGCTGGC
This sequence comes from Bradyrhizobium sp., assembly GCA_046349015.1. Taxonomy (GTDB): domain Bacteria; phylum Pseudomonadota; class Alphaproteobacteria; order Rhizobiales; family Xanthobacteraceae; genus Bradyrhizobium. Next base: position 295,368 of record JAXMDE010000005.1, read on the forward strand.
GCCGGACCGGCAGGCCCGTGTCACTAACGCCGAGCTGTTCTTCGACCTCGTTTTCGTCTTCGCCGTCACACAGCTGTCGCATACGCTGCTGAACCATTTCACTCCGCTCGGCGCGGTGCAGGTCACGCTGCTCTTTCTCGCGGTCTGGTGGGTGTGGGTCTACACCACCTGGGTCACCAACTGGCTTGATCCCGACCAGACACCGGTTCGCATCCTGCTCTTTTTGATGATGCTGGGCGGGCTCATGCTGTCGACAACCATTCCAAAGGCGTTCGAGGAGCGTGGCCTCTGGTTTGCCGGCGCCTATGCCGCGATGCAGGTCGGTCGCACCGCGTTCTGGCTGTTGGCGACGCCGGACCACCGGACGCTGGTGCGCCACAACGCGGTCCGTATCCTGGCCTGGCTGTGCGTCTCGGCGGTGTTCTGGATTCTCGGCGGATTCGTCGAGGGCGACAGGCGGCTGTATTTCTGGATCGCGGCGCTGGCGATCGAATACGTCGCTCCCGCCGTGCGCTTCTGGACGCCGGCCCTCGGCCGTTCTCCCGTCGAGTCCTGGGCCGTCGAGGGCGGCCACATGGCCGAACGCTGCTCGCTTTTCATCATCATCGCGCTTGGCGAAGCGATCGTCGTGCAGGGTGCGACCTTCGCCGAGCTGACCTGGACGCACGAGAATGTCGCGGCCTTTCTGTCGACCCTGACAGGCAGCATTGCGATCTGGTGGATCTATTTCCACAAGGGCATGGAGGCAGGCGCGGAGATGATCGCGAAATCGTCCGAATCCGGCCGGGTCGCGCGGCTCGCTTACACCTATCTGCACATGCCGATTGTCGGCGGCATCATCCTGGGTGCCGTGGCTGACGAGGTCGTGCTGAAACACCCGGGCGGCCATTCCGACCACAGAACGATGCTGGCCGCCGTCGGCGGCCCGCTCCTGTTTCTGGTCGGGACCATCCTGTTCAAGCACGTGATCCGCGGCTTCCTGCAGCTGTCGCACATCGTCGGCATCGTCGCGCTCGCAGCCACGGGCTGGCTCGGACGCGATCTGTCGCCGCTGTGGCTGTCAATCCTCACCACCGCGATCATGATCGTGGTCGCGGTGTGGGAATCGCTGTCGCTGCGGGCAAAACCCTGAGGAACGACGCTATTTCTGATCGACGACGCTCTTCAGGACGAGATCGGAAAGTCGTACGACCAGCGCCCGAAGCCGGGCATTTTCCTCGAGCAACGACAGCATGTCGTGCTCCATACCGGCATCCCACTCGGAATCTTCGTCATTATGAAATGTGGCTGAGGACCGGGACGGCTCCCCGGCTGTTTGCGGAAACGCATTGACCATAACTTTACATCCCCTGGCACGAACAAACTCACCCCAGCCAAGCCGCGCGCAAAATCATCTGAGTCGGCGTCAAAATTTCGACGACAAAAGGGTATTCGCTGGTCAGAACCATTCCGGACTCGACTCAAAAGTTCAGAAAGGTTTAATAGGTTTCTGCTACTTTTGGTAACGACGAAGTTGTCTTTGGCGCGCGGCGGCGCCGACGTCTTCTCGCTACGACCCCGGCCAGCGCGATAACTCTTAACCCCCACGGATGCCCGTGGCCGGGAATGCGCGCCTATGAAACAACATGAAGCAAGAGCACTGATCCTCGAAGAATGGGACCGCTGGATTGCCGGGCAGGCGGTCGATCCGGGTGGCCCGACCGGCAAGGACTCACTGAAGTTCTTTTTCGAGTTGGAAGACGCCAAATCGCCGTTATTGGACTTCCAGTCGCGTGGACATGACAAATGGCGGATCATCCACGCCTGGTTGCTCACCGCCGAGCGCGTCAGCGACGTCTGGGTGCCCGCGCCGCGCATCGTGCCGTCGCGCCGTCCGCGGACGGCGCGCGACAAGTTTCGCGCGAAAACCTGAGCGGATGCGGTGGGGCCCCGCTCAGATGAGCAGTCCCGCCGCAAGTATGGCGCCGCAGACATAGGTAAACAACGCGCCGAACATGCGCGCGGGATTTGCCCGGTTGAGCGATGGCCCGAACAACAGCGCGCCCGCAAGCGCAAAGCGCGCCACCGTCGCCAGCACGATGGTGGCGATGATCCAGGCCGGGGCCGGTTTCATCGCATACCACAGGAACAGCACGGCAAAGAACGGCGCGTATTCGGCGGTGTTGGCGTGGGCGCGGATCGCGCGATGCAGCGGGTCGGTCGGGCTGGCGTCATGACCGATGCTTTTGCGGTTTTTCCGGCGTTGCAACGACACGTTCAGGCCGAGCCCGAACAGCAAAAGTCCGAGCAGCGCAGTACAGACGACGGCGATGTTCATTGCGTTTCCCCCTGTCCCAGGGCAGGGAGGCTAGCGCGGCGGAGCGCCGTCTTGCAACCTAGTCGACGGCTGCCGTCAGTGCGTGGACCGAGAACATGCGTTTCGCATCGGTCCAGCTCTCCCTGACCTGCCAACCCGAAGCATGCGCCAGCGCCGTGAAGCGGTCAAAGCTGTATTTGTAGCTGTTCTCGGTATGAATGCTCTCGCCGGGACGGAACGAGAAGTGATGGCCGAGCACGCGCACGGCTTGCGCCTTGCGGCTGATCAGGTGCATCTCGATGCGGTGTCGGTCGTGGTTGTAGATCGAGCGGTGCGTGAAGCCCGAGAGATCGAAATTGCCGCCGAGTTCGCGGTTGATGCGCTCCAGCACATTGAGATTGAACCTTGCGGTGACGCCGGCGGCATCGTTATAGGCGTCATAGAGCGTGCGCTCGTCCTTCTCGAGGTCGACGCCGATGATCATCTGCGCGCCGTGCCCGAGAATTTGCCGGGCGCTGCGCAGGAAGGCCTGTGCCTCCTGCGGCTCGAAATTGCCGAGTGTCGATCCCGGAAAGAAACCGACCTTGGGCATGTCGGTGACCGCCTCCGGCAGGGCAAACGGTGCGGTAAAATCGGCCGCAACGGGATGGACCGCAAGCTGCGGGAAGTCGCGGCGCAGGCCGTCAGCCTGCTGTTTGAGGAAGTCGCCGGAAATATCCACCGGCACATAGGCCGCAAAGTGCGAGCGCTCCAGCAGCAACCGCACCTTCGTGGTGGCGCCGGCGCCGAATTCGACCAGGGCTGCGCCTCGCGGGATGAGCGCGGCGATCTCGCCGCCGCGCTCGCGCAGGATCGCAAGCTCGGTGCGGGTCGGATAATATTCCGGCAGCACCGTGATCTGCTCAAACAGCTCCGATCCCTTGGCGTCGTAGAAGTATTTCGGCGACAGCTTCTTGGGAAATTTCGAGAGGTCGTCGATCACGTCGCCGGCGAAGGCGGAGGCGGCATCGTCGAAGCGATCGGCCAAAGCGGGGGCGTGTACGTTCATGATACTCTCCCGAACGCGCTTTCCTGCGCGTGATCGAAACGTGAAAATCAGGCGTAGTCGGCGAGGCGCAGTCCGGTGAATTGCCAGCGATGGTGCGGGTAGAAGAAGTTGCGATAGGTGATACGGCTGTGGCCTTGCGGGGTTGCCAGCGATGAGCCGCGCAGCACCAGCTGGTTGACCATGAACTTGCCGTTATATTCCCCCAGCGCGCCCTCGACGGTCCGATAGCCGGGATAGGGCGAATAGGCGCTGCGGGTCCATTGCCAGACGATGCCGAAGGCATCGTTCAGGACACAGGCGCGCGCTGCGACTTCCCATTCCATCTCCGTCGGCAGGTGCTTGCCGGCCCAGCGCGCGAACGCATCGGCCTCGTAATAGCTGACATGGCAGACGGGCGCGTCGGGATCGATCGGCCGCAGGCCGCCCAGCGTCATGATTTGCCATTGTCCGTCGATCTTCCGCCAATGGCCGGGCGCTTCCCAGCCCTCATTGGCGGCGGCGGTAAACCCGTCCATCAGCCAGAGTGTCGCGGTCCGGTAGCCGGCGTCAGCCATGAAGGCGAGCCACTCGGCGTTGGTGACGAGGTTGCGCGCGAGCCTGACCGGGCCGACCAGCGCGCGATGGGCGGGCTTCTCGTTGTCGAAATGGAAGCTGTCGTCGGCATGACCGACGGTGTGGATGCCCTCGGCGAGCGCGGCCCATTGCTCGCCGCCGTGCGTCCAACCCGGAAAAACCCAGGCCGGATCGTAGGCCGGCGGGATCGGGTTTTGCGCGAAGGCGTGCAGGATGTCGGTATACATCAACTCCTGATGCTGCTGCTCGTGGTTGAGCCCGACTTCGACCAGCGGCACCAGCTTTCGCAAGCTGGCCTCATCGGCGCCCTCGAAGAAATTGACGACCGCCGCATCGACATGCCGGCGATAGGTCGTGACCTCATCGGCGGTGGGCCGGGTCAGATGGCCGCGCTGGTGCCGGGCATGCCGGGGGCCGGCGGTGACATAATAGGAATTGAAGAGATAGGCGTAGTCGGGATGGAAGGGCACATAGCCCGAACAATGCTCGCCGAGCAGGAACTGCTCAAAGAACCAGGTGGTATGGGCGCGATGCCATTTTGCCGGGCTCGCGTCCGTCATCGACTGAATCAACTGGTCCTCGGGCGAGAGGGGCGCGGCGCGCCGCTCGGTCTCATTGCGTACCGCGAGATAGGCGTCAATCAGCCGCCGGCTGAGCGGCCCCGGACTGGCATTCGGCAAGGAGGCAGGGGTGGCGAGGGGGGCCGCGGAGGCTGTTTTCGTCACGGTGGTCTCCAATCAGGGAGAAAACTTTGCTTCGGCGGAAGGGTTCCTGGGGCATAGTTCGTCCTAGATAAGGGCTTGGTTTCAGGAAAAAAGCCTTGTGAGGCTATGATATTGCTGCCGTCAGACTATGGCGGCCTCTGGCAGGAGGAGCCGGCCTGACCGCCTGGCAGGCCTCCCCGCCATTTTACTTTGGACGAACAAGGGTTTGGGGTTACATATAGGGCAATCACGGGTTAGATCGGCCGATCGGTCCCGCCAGGGCAGCTCTGCAGGGCTGCCGAAAAGGAAGCGAATATGAGCATCGAACAATTCATCGACAACGAGGTGAAGTCGAACGACGTCGTGCTGTTCATGAAGGGCACGCCGCAATTCCCGCAGTGCGGTTTTTCGGGCCAGGTGGTGCAGATCCTGGATCATGTGGGCGTTGGCTACAAAGGCCTGAACGTCCTGGAATCCGCTGAACTGCGCGACGGCATCAAGAGCTATTCGAACTGGCCGACCATCCCGCAGCTCTACGTCAAGGGCGAGTTCGTCGGCGGCTGCGACATCGTGCGCGAGATGTTCCAGGCCGGCGAATTGCAGCAGCTGTTTGCCGACAAGGGCATCGCGGTCGACGCCGCGGCCTGAAGTCTTGGCGGCGCGCCAGATCGGTACGGCGCGGCTCGAAGTCATCGTTGCCGACATCACCACGCTGGGTGTTGACGCCATCGTCAACGCCGCCAATACGTCGCTGCTCGGCGGGGGCGGCGTCGATGGCGCGATTCATCGTGCGGCCGGGCCGGAGCTGGTGGCGGAGTGCCGCATGCTGCACGGCTGCAAGACCGGCGAGGCCAAGATCACCAAAGGCTACCGGCTGAAAGCAAAGCACGTGATCCATACCGTTGGGCCGGTGTGGAACGGTGGAAGTCTCGGCGAGGAGGGGCTGCTCGCGTCCTGCTATCGCCGCGCGATCGAGGTCTGTCAGAGGCACAATCTGGCTTCCGTCGCTTTTCCGGCGATCTCCACGGGGATCTATCGCTTTCCTGCGGATCGTGCCGCGACCATCGCCGTCAAGACCGTCACTGACACACTGTCGAACGCCCCGGCGGTGACGCGGGTGATATTCTGCTGCTTCTCCCGCGACAGCGGCCTGCTGCATGAGCAGGCACTCACCGCCCTCTAGCCACCCTTGCCCCGACTTCTCCCTGCGCTACACTCCCTCAATCGATGCAGGAGGGGTTGATGCATTTGAGGAATTGCCTGCGCGCGTCCGCTATTGGCGCGCTGCTGACGCTGCTCGCGGTATCGCCGGGGGCCGCCCAGGGCACGTTCTCCAGCGAGGGCACGTACGAAATTCCAGCCGGCGCGAAGTTCAATCCGGAGAAGCTTGCCAAGATCACCGCATTCTTCAAGAACGAGGTGGAAACCGGCAAGATCGCTGGCGCCGATGTCCTGATCCGGCAGCGCGGCAAGGATGTCTACCACGAGACTTTCGGCGTGCAGGACGTGGTGTCGAAGGCGCCGATCACGGACAAGACCATCTTCCGTCTGTCGTCGCTGACCAAGGCGATCACCTCGGTCGTGGCGATGCAGCTGATCCAGGATGGAAAGATCAAGCTCGACGATCCCGTCTCGAAATACATTCCTTCCTTCGCCAACGTGAAGGTCGGTGTGGAGAAGAAGGCCGAGGACGGCAGCAAGACGCTCGAGCTGGTGGACCCGGTCCGGCCGATGACCGTTCTCGATCTGCTGCGTCATACCTCGGGGATCACCTACGGCTTCTATGGCGACAGCCTGGTGCGCAAGGCCTACAAGGACGCCAACATCTATGCGGGCGAGTTCGATCTCGCCGAATTCGCCGAGCGGATCGCGAAGCTGCCGCTGCACAACCAGCCCGGCGCGCTGTGGCAATACGGCCACTCCACCGACATCCTGGGCCGCATCATGGAGATCGTGTCCGGCAAATCGCTGCTCGAGGTCGAGAAGGACAAGCTGCTCGATCCCATGGGTATGGTCGACACCAACTTCTTCGTCACCGAGCCGGAGCGGCTGAAGCGCCTGGCGCAGCCGGTGCCGAATGACAGTAATTTCCGGGTAGGTCGCGAGTACAGGACCGAGGTTCGCCAGAAGTGGGAGTCCGCCACCGGCGGCATGGTTTCCACCATGGACGATTTTTCGAAGTTCGCGCAGATGCTGCTCAACGGCGGAACTTACGACGGCAAGACCTACCTCGATCCGAAAACGTTCGCGATGATGGCGACGGACTACATCGGCAAGGACTCCGGCGTCGAGCGGGACTACTTCTATTTCCCCGGGGACGGCTTTGGCATGGGCCTCGGGCTTGCCGTGCGCACCGATCCCGGCAACGCCAAGCCGCCGCCGCCGGGTTCGCTGGGCGAACTGAAATGGGACGGCGCCAGCGGCTGCTACATGGTGATCGATCGCAAGCAGGAGATGTTCTTCGTGTTGCTGGAGCAGACGCCTTCGGAGCGTCAGCGCATCCAGCGGACGTTGAAGCTGCTCGTCTATGAAGCCCTGGCGAATTAGCAGCGCCGCAGCGCGCTGCATCGCCGCGGCGGCGCTCGCGGCTCTGCTGGCTGCGGGCGGGGTAGCCGATGGACGTGCCGAATCTCCTGCGCAGCCCGCGGCAACGCTGCCGTCCGACGCGCTGAAGCGGCTTGGCGACACCGTTCGCAGCGAGATCACCAACCGCAAGATTCCCGGCGCGATCCTGCTGATCCAGCAGCACGGCAAGCCGGTCCATTTCGAATGCTTCGGCATCCGGGACCCAGATACGGGTCATCCGATGACGCCGGACACGATCTTCCAGATTTACTCGATGTCGAAGACCGTCACATCGGTGGCGGCGATGATGCTGGTCGATGAAGGCAAGCTGTCGCTCGACGATTCCGTTGCGAAGTACATTCGCTCCTTTGCCGACGCCAGGGTCGGCGTCGACCTTTCCGATGAATCGGGAAAGCGGCCGCTCAAACTGGTGCCTCTGCAGCGCCCGATCACGATCAGGGATCTGCTGCGGCACACATCAGGCATCACCTACGGCTTCTTTGGCGAAACCCAGGTGCAGAAGCTCTACGCCGATCCGCTATTATATGCCGGGGAATACGACAACGCCGAGTTTTCCGACCGCATCGCGGTGCTTCCTCTGGCCGATCAGCCCGCCACGCGCTGGAATTACAGCCATTCGACCGACGTGCTCGGCCGTGTCGTCGAGGTGGCTTCGGGCCAGACGCTCTATCAATTCGAAAAGCAAAGACTGTTCGATCCGCTCGGCATGTCGGATACCGAATATTTCGTCGCGGACAAAGCCAAATGGCCGCGTATCGCAAGAGGATTTCCCGTCGACCGCATGCGGGTCGCCGGCATCAAGGATCCGACGCTGGTCCGGCGCTGGGAGTCCGGCGGTGCGGGCCTGGTCTCGACGGCCGCCGACTACGCCCGCTTCCTGCAAATGCTGCTCAACGGAGGCGAGCTGGACGGCAAGCGATACCTCAAGCGTGAGACCGTCGTGCTGATGACGTCGGATCAGATCGGGCCGGAGACCGGGATCATTCATGATCCCTTCTATTTTCCGGGCCCCACCAGCGGCTTCGGCCTCGGCTTTGCCGTGCGAACCTCGCCGCCGCCGGGCACGAACTGGCCGCTCGGCGAATACCGCTGGGACGGCGCCGGCGGCAGCTTCTATTTCGTCGATCCCGTGGACGACATGATCGGGGTCTTCATGGTGATGGCACCCACCCAGGGCGGGCGGATTCAACTCAACATGAAGACGATGATCTACGAGGCGATGGGCAAGGGGCTGCGCAGGGACTGAGGACGCTCAGGCCACCGCGTTTCGCTTGATCGTTTCCCGATAGAACGAGGCGCTCAGCTTCGGCGTGCGCCGCTTGGTGTCGAAGTCGACGTGGTACAGGCCGAAGCGCTGCTCGTATCCGTCGCCCCATTCGAAATTGTCCATCAGGCTCCACAGGAAATAACCGCGTACCGGTACGCCTTCCGATGTCGCGCGCTGCAATTGTGTCAGATAATTGCGCAGATACATGATGCGGTCGGTGTCGTAGACGGTGCCGTCCGCCGCTGGCTGGTCGCTCGCGGAAGTTCCGTTCTCGGTGATGTAGATCGACTTCACGCCCCACAATTTCGCGACATGGCGCGGCACCCAGTAGATCGCCTCGGGGCCGGGCCGCAGCCAGCCTGCTTTCATCCTCGGAAACGACGCGGGAAACGGCGCGAGCATGAAGCCGCGTTCATTTTCGGCGGCGACGACGTAGTGGTCGGGTGTGTAGACGTTCAGCCCGACAAAATCGACCGGCGAGGAGATGATGCGCAAATCCTCCGGCGTGAATTTCGGCGCATCGCCGCCGGACCGCGCCAGATAGGCGTCGGTGTATTTTCCCTCCAGCATCACGGTGAGATAGCCGGCATTGAGTTCGCGCGTGGCGGTTTCGGCGGCGCGGATATTTGCAGCCGTCTCGATGGCGGGGATGCAGCTGACGGCATTTTCCGCAGGGCCGACCCGTGTTCCGCGGCGCGCGCTGGCGCGGATGGCTTGCACGGCGAGTCCATGTCCCAGCGCGACGTGGTGGCGCACCTGATTTATTCCCGCCTGCGGCAGTTTGAGGCCAGGGGCATCGGCACCCTCGCCGTGGCCGAGTTGAACGTGCCGCGAGCATTCGTTGATGGTGAAGAAGTGCTTGACCCGGTCGCTCAGGCGCGCCGCGACATGGCCGGAATAATCCGCAAAGGCTTTTGACGTGTCGCGCGAGGTCCAGCCGCCGAGACGATCCTGCAATGCCTGCGGCAGGTCCCAGTGATAGAGAGTCGCGAACGGTCGGATGCCGTTCGCCAGCAACGCGTCCACCAGACGGTTGTAGAAGTCGAGCCCTTTGGGATTCGGCGCGCCGCTGCCTTCCGGGAAAACGCGCGGCCAGGCAATCGAGAAGCGATAGGCCGTGGTGCCCAGCGACTTCATCAGCTGAACGTCTTCCTTGTAGCGGTGATAGTGATCGGTGGCGGTGTCGCCGTTGCTGCGGTCGGCGATCGTTCCTGGCATCCGGGCGAAGCGGTCCCAGATCGACGGGCCGCGGCCGTCTTCGTTCACAGCGCCTTCGACCTGATAGGACGAGGTCGCCGTGCCCCATACGAAGCCGTCCGGAAACGTGGCGCGGGCTTGCCGCGCCGGCTTGCTCTTGCCGCTTCGGCGAGCCTGACCGGATGCCGCCGTCGGCACCGACAGGCCGAGAGCAGACCCGACAGCGATCCTGACGAGTTGGCGGCGGGAAAGTCGATTGGATGTCATCACGTCTCGGATTTGCGAAGGGCGGCCATTGACGCCCAGCCTTGATGCGGATTGGAGGCAGATGCTACAAATTCCCGTCACCCCGCGCAAACCGGATGGGATCATCATCTTGCGGACGCCGCTGGCGCTCTTCTTCCTTTCCCTTGGCACTATTGCGACGGTCTGGTGGTGGCTCGCCACGCCGGTCACGCTGTCGCGCGCGCCGATCGATCCTGCAGCGAAGCTGGAATGCGTTTCCTACGCTCCCTTCAGGGGCGAGCAGACGCCGCACGATCCGCAACTGGTCGTCAGCCCGGAACAGATCGCCGAGGATCTGGCTGAACTCGCCAAGGTGACGAAATGCATTCGCACCTATTCGATCGACAACGGCCTGGACAAGGTGCCCGCCCTTGCGGCGAAGGTCGGGTTGAAGGTGCTGCTCGGGGTCTGGCTCGGACGAACACGGGCGACCAACGCTCTCCTCGCCGACAAGGCGATCGCGCTGGCCAAGGACCATCCGGGAACGGTCAGCGCGATCATCGTCGGCAGCGAAGTGCTGTTGCGCGGTGATATGATCGTGTCGGACCTCAGGGACATCATCCAGTCGGTCAAGCGGCGCACCAATGTGCCGGTAACCTATGCCGACGTCTGGGAATTCTGGCTGCGCCACAAGGAAGTCGCCGCCGACGTCGATTTCGTCACCGTGCATTTCCTCCCTTATTGGGAGGACGTCCCGGTGCATGCCGAGCAAGCCGCCGCCCACGTCGATCAGGTGCGGTTACAGATCGTGGCGGCCTTTCCCGGCAAGGAGATCCTGATCGGAGAAACGGGTTGGCCCAGCTACGGGCGGATGCGCGATGGCGCGGTGGCTTCCCGCATCAATCAGGCGCGCTTCATTTCCGAGATTCTCGAGCGTGCAGCGCGCGACAAGTTTCGCGTCAATCTGTTCGAGGCCTATGACGAGCCGTGGAAACGCAAGTGGGAAGGCACCGTCGGCGGCTATTGGGGTTCGTTCGACGCGACCGAACGCAAGCCGAAATACCTCGCCGGGGCGGAGATCAGCAATTACCCGTTCTGGAAACTGCAGATGGGCGGAGGGCTCGCCTTCTGCATTCTGGTGTTCGGTGCAGCCTGGTTGACGGCAAGGCTTAGGTCATCTCCGCCACGAACGTCGGCATGGGTTGCCGTCGCGATCTGCGCGACCGTCGGCGGGGCCATGCTGGGAATGGGCGCCGAAAAAATGCGGCTGGAGAGTTTTGGCGTAGGCGGCTGGCTGCTGCAGGGCTTGCTGCTGGCCGCAGGGATAGCTGCGCCGCTGCTGTCGGCACACGCGCTGATGCGGGGACTTTCGCTTCCAACCTTTGTTGACGTGTTGGGGCCGGCGCAAGACCGCCGCCCGAACTTGATGATGCGGCTGCTGGGCCTCACGCTGATCGTGACGACCGTGCTGGCGACGGAGACGGCGCTCGGCCTCGTGTTCGACGGGCGCTGGCGCGACTTTCCGTTCGCGAGCCTCACTATGGCCGTGGTGCCGTTCTTTGCGGTGGCGACGTTCAACGCCGCAGATTCGGGCACGCGGCCGCTGGCCGAAGCCGTGTTCGCAGGATTGTTCGCGGTCACCGTGCCCTGGATCGCCTTCAACGAAGGACCGCATAACTGGCAATCGCTGTGGACCTGCGCCGCCTATCTCGTGCTCGCGACCACGCTATGGCGGCCGCGTGCTGTCGCGATGGCCGAGACGGCAGCGGATGCCGTGCCGGCCGTTGTCATAGAGCCGGCTCGGCGGAGCTGACGCGCTCTACTGTTGGATACGAGCAATACTTGGTGAAGCAACCGCAAGTTAGGTTGCTGCATAAACTTTGTTCACGACGCGACCAGTGCGGTTTACCGGCATTTAAGTTCCATGGCGAATTGTTGTTGCAATCGAAGCAATCGCGAGTCGTGCGATCCTGGCCCGCGATGCGAAGTCCTCAGCGCCCGTGTTTCTTGTTCAGTTGAGCTGTGTGGTCCCTGCAACCCGCCAATCAGAAGAAGCATCCCGTCATGAACTTCCTGTCGCAATTCCGTGTCCTCACCAAGATTCTGTCCATCGTCATCGTACTGGCCGTCATTGCCGCCGGCATCGGCTGGATCGGCGGCAACTCGGCTTCCAAACTCAATGACGGGTCCAGTGACATGAGCCGCAGCGCCAAGCGTGCGTTGACGGCGGCACGCGCCAATCAGAATGTCATCGTGCTGAGCCGATCCGAGTTTCGCCTGGCGCTCGATCCACGCCCGGAAAATCGGCAGCAGGTGAAGAAGATCATCGACGAGCAAAAGAAGAACTTCCTCGAACGCCTCGACAACCTCGGCCAGACTCGCGACGAGCAGGCCAAAGCGATGATGCCGAAGGTGAGGGAGGCCTGGTCCACTTACGAGAACAACCTGCAACAGACCGTCAAGCTTGCCGACGGTACGAGGGAGCCGGTCACCGAAGAGGCGCGGGAGAAGCTGCGCGAAGCCGCGCTGAGCGGCCGGGCGGCCGCAGAAAAGCTCCAGACGGAAATGCGCGCCGTCGCCGACCGGCTCGCCGATCGCGTCGACGGCTTCGCCAAGGGCGCAGCCGAGGAATACGATACAGCCTTGCGGAACATCACGATCGTCACCGTGGCCGGCGTGTTGCTCGGCCTGGCGATGGCTGTCGCGATCGGCCAGTTCGGAATTGCACGGCCGATGCGCGAGCTGGTCGCATTGCTGCTGCGGATGGCGCGCGGCGAGAGCGTCGAGATCAAGGCCACGACACGCGGCGACGAGATCGGCGAAACCGCCCGTGCGGTCGACGGAGTCCGCAGCATGCTGGCCGAAAAGGCGCGCGAGGAGGCAGAGGCCAAGGTGCGCCAGGACAAGGCCGCTGCGGAGCAGCGCCGGACCGAGATGAGAAAGCTCGCCGACGCTTTCGAAGGCGCGGTTGGCGCGATCGTCAATACCGTCTCGAGTGCCTCGACCCAGCTCGAGTCATCAGCCGGCACGCTGACGTCGAGCGCCGGTCGAGCCCAGGAGTTGGCTACGGTCGTGGCGGCGGCCTCGGAAGAAGCGTCCACCAACGTCCAGTCGGTCGCCTCGGCGACCGAGGAACTGACCTCTTCCGTCGACGAGATCGGACGCCAGGTTCAGGAATCGGCCAGGATGGCCAACGCGGCCGTCGGTCAGGCGCGGTCCACGACGAGCCGGGTCGGCGAACTGTCGAAGGCGGCAAGCCGGATCGGCGACGTGGTCGAGTTGATCAACACGATCGCGGGCCAGACCAACCTGCTCGCCCTAAATGCCACCATCGAGGCAGCGCGTGCCGGCGACGCCGGCCGCGGATTTGCGGTGGTGGCCTCCGAAGTGAAGGCGCTCGCCGAGCAGACGGCGAAAGCCACCGGTGAAATCGGCCAGCAGATCGGCGGCATTCAGGCGGCGACCCAGGAATCCGTCGTCGCCATCAAGGAGATTTCCGACGCGATCGAGAAACTATCGGAAATTTCATCGACCATCGCGGCTGCGGTGGAAGAGCAGGGCGCCGCGACGCGGGAAATTTCCCGCAACGTCCAGCAGGCAGCACAGGGAACGCAGGAGGTCTCCTCCAACATCATCGACGTGCAGCGCGGCGCAGCCGATACCGGGTCGGCATCGACCCAGGTGTTGTCGGCCGCCAAGTCGCTGTCCGGCGACAGCACCCGTCTCAAGGACGAAGTCGATCGGTTCCTGGAGACGGTACGCGCCGCCTGACGGCCGGCACCCCGGACAGGGCCGGCGCCGGCCGCCGGCCTTACGCCGCGCGCACGATCTCCCTGACGTGCGCGACCATCTCCTCGATCATGCCTGCGGTTACGTCGAGATGGGTGCAGGCACGAATGCGGCCGTCCATCATCGCCAGCAATACGCCGCGTGGGCGCAGCGCCGCCACCATCTTTTCGCCGGAGACGCCGGCGCCGTCGGGCTTGAAAAACACCAGGTTGGTCTCGGGCTGCTGCACCTCTATGCCCTCGATCTGCGACAGGCCGCGCGCCAGCGCCCGCGCGTTGGCGTGATCTTCCGCGAGACGGTCGACGTTATGATCGAGGGCGTAGATGCAGGCGGCGGCACAGATTCCGGCCTGCCGCATCGAGCCGCCGAGCCGCTGCTTCCAGCGCCATACCTCGTCGATGAAGGCGCGCGAGCCCGCGATGACGCCGCCGATCGGCGCGCCGAGGCCCTTGGAGAAATCGATCCATGCTGAATCCCAGCCCGCCGCCATGTCGCGCGCGGAGATGCCGGTCGCGACCGTGGCGTTGAGCAGACGCGCGCCGTCCATGTGGGTGGCCATGCCGTTGGCCTTTGCGATCTCAACGACTTCATCGAGCGCGGCCTTCTTCCAGATCGTGCCGCCGCCGATATTGGCGGTTTGCTCGACGCTGACCAGCACCTGCGGCGGCTGGTAGCGCGAGCGCGGATGCAGCGCGGCCCGAAACGTAGCTGGTGAGAACTGCCCGTCCTCGCCCTTCAGCGGCGTGATCTGGAATCCGCCGAGCGCGGCATGGGCGCCGCCTTCGCGGGCGATGATGTGCGCCGTCTCATGCGCGAGGATCTCGTCGCCCGGCCGGCAGTGCACCAGCGTCGCCGCGACGTTGCACATGGTGCCCGAGGGCATGAACACCGCCGCCTCCTTGCCGAGCAGATCGGCGACGCGCTCGCACAGCGCATTCACGGTCGGATCGTCCCCGATCTGCTCGTCGCCGACCTCCGCTTTCGCGATCGCCTCGCGCATGCCGGATGTCGGCCGCGTCTGCGTGTCCGACAGCAGGTTGATGCGGACGGGCGGCGCCTTGGGATCGCGCGGGGTAGGGGTGTAGAACATGGTCTTGGCTCTCTCGGCTGTTCCGGCCGGGCAAGAACGCGAAGTGCGTCTTCACCCTCTATGTTCTGGCCGTCCACGTTGTGTTCGTCGCGCAGACCATAAAGGCGTGGATGGCTGGGACAAGCCCGCGCAAAGGGAAGTCAAAAAAGAGGCCCCGGCAAAACCGGGGCCTCTGATCTTGCTATGCGCGCAAATCGATCAGCGCGAATAGAATTCGACAATCAGATGCGGCTCCATCTGCACCGGGAAGGGCACGTCGGAGAGGCCGGGAATACGGACGAACTTGGCCGTCATCTTGCCGTGGTCGACTTCGAGGAAATCGGGCACGTCGCGCTCGGGGAGCTGCGTGGCTTCCAACACTGGCGTCAGCTGCCGGGAGGCTTCCTTCACCTCGATCGTATCGCCGACCTTGAGCTTGTAGCTGCCGATATTGACCTTGCGGCCGTTCACCTTGACGTGGCCGTGGTTGATGAACTGGCGCGCGGCAAACATCGTCGAGACGAACTTGGCGCGGTAGACGACGGTGTCGAGACGGCGCTCCAGGAGGCCGATCAGGTTCTCGCCGGTGTCGCCCTTCATGCGGCCGGCCTCGACATAGATGCCGTGGAACTGGCGCTCGCTGATATTGGCGTAATAGCCCTTCAGTTTCTGCTTGGCGCGCAGCTGTACGCCGAAGTCCGAGAGCTTGCCCTTGCGGCGCTGGCCGTGCTGGCCGGGGCCGTATTCGCGGCGGTTTACGGGACTCTTCGGGCGGCCCCAGATATTCTGGCCCATACGGCGATCGATCTTGTATTTCGCCTCACTGCGCTTTGTCATCGCGTCCTCTTTGGTCAAGATTTACGGTTTGAGGAGACGCGCCCTCCTGTGCACCGGGATGGTCCCGGGGCCGACAGGTCCGCGCTTGAAAGCTCAAGGCGAACCACGGGTCGCGAAACGCAACGCGGGCCGAAAACCGGCCCGCGAGCAGGGCGGTTTCTAGGCAGAAACGGCCCTGATGTCAAACAAATGCATGTCATTCCGGGCGGCTCGCAGGGCCGACCCGGAATCTCGAGATTCCAGGTTCGGTCCTTTGGACCGCCCCGGAATGACGTAAAACCGTCAGCTTCTGACCGCGCGGACCTGCTTTGGCTCGATCTGATGGCGGGTAGACCTGATTTCGGCAGCAATTTCAGCGTTCAGCACCTGTTCCAGCCGGATCAGCACCCTGGCCATGGGGGCAGCGTCGGCGACCCGGTGGTCCCAGCGCAGCACGATATCGAGGCTTTGATCAGGCCTGACCGCCCCATAGCTCAGCACAAATGGACCGGGGCTGAGCGCATGCAATTGGCCGGGGCCATAGGCGGCGACCGAGGTGACGCCGAAACTGCCAAAGAATTTCACCCGGTGACGGCCAAAGGCCAGCCCAAGGGCCCAGAGCAGGCGGCGAAGCGGCAGCGGCAGCCGGGTTATCTTCAGCATCTTCCGGAACGCGGGAACCTCGTTGACCGGCGCTTCCTTGGCCTGCCGGATCAGCGCGTCGACCTCCGTCAACGGCATTTCGTCGGGTGCGGTGATCCGTTGCGGCATCACGCAATCCTCGCCATCCTCGGTGCGGGCGATCGCGACCATCGCCACCGAGCGCGGCAATTCGTAGAAGCACGGCCGGGGCCATTTCACATAGAGGGTGCGCAGCACGGGCTCTTCACGGGCCACCAGCGCAAAGGCCTTGACGAAAATCGCGGCCCAGCCAGGCGGCCGCGCGGCTTGGGCGCGGGCTTCCTGCAACGGCCGCAGATTGACGGCGCGGGTCAGCGACACGAACGGGACGCGGACCGAAGCGTGCATGAGATCGGCGACGAGCCGGCGCGGCATGGAGATTTTTCGGACCGTTCCCCGCATCCTGCCTCAGGTTCCTCGCAATTGGACAAGCACAAAACGGGCGAGCCGGGGACGCCCCGCTCGCCGCGCCCCGTCTAACACGAACCGGCTGATTTGGCGCCAGCCGTGGCGATCAGGGCGCTGGTTTGGCCAGCGGCTCACCGGCTTTGACCACGTAAACCCCGAGAACCTTCATGGGTTTATCGCCGGCCTTGGCGTCATGCACCGCACCCTCGGGGATCTGGTAGGAATCCCCGGCCTTCAGCTTCTTCGGCGGCTGGCCGTCGATCAGAAGCTCAAGTTCGCCTTCGAGGACGTAGCCGGTTTCGGCCCCAGGATGGGTGTGGCGGCCGGCGGCTCCGCCCGCAGGAATTTCCGCAATCGCGGTCACAGTGTTGTAGCCGGCCGGAAAATCCACTTTTTGCAGCGGCGTGCGCTTGATGCCGCTCTGCTGGGCAATGGCGATGCCGGCAAAAGCGAACGTGGCGATGGCAAGTCCGAGAAAGATCTTCTTGTTCATGTAACTTCTCCCTAGACGCCAAATTCTAGCAGCGCACACGCCTGCGGCAAGATGGGCGAGGCTCTAGCGCCGGATGCCCTCCAGGCTCGCCGCGATGCCGCGCTGGAACAGCGACCAGTCGAAGCCGAGCGCGAGCGCCACGTAGCCGCGCGCGATCATGGCGTTCGCGGCTTCCGCCGTACGCGCCACGCCGCCGATCGGTACGCCGCTTTTCAAGATGCCTTCTTCGGCGCGCTTCATCAGCGTCACCACCTCGGGATCGTCGGGCAGGCCGCGCTTGTCGATGGAGGTGGCGAGATCGCCCGGGCCGATCACGGCGAGATCGATGCCCGGTGTCGCCATGATCTCGTCGATGCGGTTGACCGCCTCGACATGCTCGATGGTGACCATGCAGATCATGTCGTCGTCGGCGGTCGCCATATAGTCGTTCATGGGGACGTTCCAGCGGAACGGCGCATGAAAGGGACCCCATAGCCGGTCGCCCCGCGGCGGGTAGCGCACGCTGCGCACGGCCTTCTCGGCATCGGCCCGGTTGCAGATCATCGGGAAATTGATGCCGAGGGCGCCGAGATCCATCGGCGCCTTGGCCAGCCACGGCTCGTTGGCGGCAATGCGCAGCATCGGCACGCAGGGCGTGCCTGCGGTCGCTGTGATCATGGCGTGCGCCGCGCCGAGATCGATCGGCCCGTGTTCAAGGTCGACGATGATCCAGTCCAGCTGTTGCGCCATGATCCGCACGGTCTGGATCGAGGGAATGGTGGCGATGGCGCCGAAGGTGGGCCGCCCCTCGCGCCACATCTTCTTGAGGCGGTTGAGGGCAGGCGGCGATGTCGTTGTCAATGCAGGAAACTCCGGCAAGCGCGTGCCCCGCGTCAAACTAGCAGGTCAGGCCGGAACGCGGCCACCGAAAAACGGCTTCAGCGCGCGGTTCAGCTTGTGGGCTTTTCCCGACGTGAAGATCATCTCGGCGCCGACGCCATCATAGACGTTGCCGGGCTTGCCGATCAGGTCGACCACGCGCCGCGCAATCGCCGGCGCCGGGTCGATCCAGTCGACCGGCCAGGGAGCGAGCCGTGCCAGCCGGTCCATGAGCAGCGGATAATGCGTGCAGGCCAGCACCACGGTGTCGGTGCGCGCGGACACCTCGGCAGCCGTGCCGACGAAGCAGGGGGCAATCTCGGCCGCGATGTCGGCGTCACTGACCGTCTTGCCCCGCAGCGCGGCTTCCGCCAGCGACGCCAGTTCCGGCGAGCCCACCAGCGTCACCTCGCAGCCCTGCGCGAAGTCGCGGATCAGGCCATGGGTGTACTCGCGCTTCACGGTGCCCTTGGTGCCCAGCACCGACACGCGCCTGGTCCTCGAACTGGCACAGGCCGGCTTGATGGCCGGCACGGTGCCGACGAACGGGACGCTGTAGGCGGCGCGCAGCTGCGCCATCACCAGCGTCGATGCCGTGTTGCACGCGATCGTCACCAAGTCCGGCTCGTGTCTTTCGATGAGATTGCCGATCAGCGGCACCACGCGGGCGATGATCGCTTCTTCGCCGTGGTGGCCATAGGGAAAGAACGCGTCGTCGGCGACATAGACATAATGCGCATCCGGCCGCACGGCGACGATCTCGCGCAGCACGGTGAGGCCGCCGAGGCCGGAATCGAACACGAGAATCGTCGGGGGCGTGGGCACGGGGCGATTCTAGCCGATCGGCGTTCGGGTTTCAGTGGTTTTGAAGGGACTTGATGCGCCGGCTTTGCAGATCGCCGGCCCGGGATGCCTGCGTCAAGCCCGGCGACCGCTCCGACGTGTTCTCTTCTAGATTGTGCCTTGCGCCGTCCACAATTTCGCGCAACCATGAGTGCTTTACGGCATCCGGACGACGGAGGGGTCATCCATGTCGAAAAACATTGTCCTGCTGTCTGACGGGACGGGAAACAGTTCCTCAAAACTGTTCAAGACCAATGTCTGGCGCCTTTACCAGGCACTGAACTTGAAGAATCCGCTTGAGCAAATTGCCTATTACGACGACGGCGTCGGTACGTCCTCGTTCAAGCCACTTGCCATTCTCGGCGGCATTTTCGGCGTCGGTCTGAAACGCAACGTCATCGACATCTATTCGTTCTGCTGCCGTAACTATCAGCCAGGCGACAGAATCTTCGGATTCGGCTTCAGCCGTGGTGCGTTCACAATCCGTGTCGTGGCCGGCTTCATCGGCCGTGTAGGGCTCGTTCGCTACGACGGCAACGATGCGCACTTGGCGCGAGACGCCGAGATCGCCTACCGCCACTATCGCAAGGCGAGAAATTTCCGCTCGGGCATTTTCGTAAACCAGCTGCGCGCCTTGCGCGACTTCGTCAGCCATTTCATCTTGCGCAAGCCGGCATTTGATCAGCTCAGCGTGACAGAGATCGACAGGATCGAATTTCTTGGCGTTTGGGACACCGTCGACGCCTATGGTGGCCCGATCGAGGAGATCACGCGCGCCGTCGACTATTTCTACTGGCCGCTGTCGATGCCGGACCAGTTCATGAACAGCAAGATAGGCCGGGCCTGTCATGCGCTGGCGCTGGAGGACGAGCGCGACGCCTTCCGCCCCGTCTTGTGGGACGATCGCTATGTACGCGAAGGCAAACGGCTGTTTCCGGTCGGGCATGACTGGAAGCCGCCACGGAATCCGGATCCGGGTCAGCCCCATATCGACGACGAACGGATCAGTCAGGTATGGTTCGTCGGCGTTCACTGCGACGTTGGCGGCGGTTATTCCCGCGACGGGCTCGCGCACAACGCATTGGCGTGGATGATGCAGCGTGCGGCCGTTTATGGCCTCTTCTATCTGCCCCTGCAGCAAAGCCTGCTCGACTTGCGCGTTGATCCCTATGACAAGCTCAATGACTCCCGGCACGGGCTATCGGGATATTATCGCTACCGGCCGCGAAAGCTTGCAGATATCTATAGCCAGCCGCCCTACAAATTGTCGCTCGGTGCGGATTTCCGACACATCATCAATATCCTGAGAAGCCGGCCCGACCCGGAGCGCGAGGTCCAGGCCGAGCTCGCCCTGCCCAATTCATATGTTCCGCGGCCGGCGCCGAAAGTCCACCATAGCGTGCTGGATCGCATCGAGAGGGGCACGGATGGCTATGCGCCCATCGTGCTGCCGGAAAAATTCTACGTGGTGCGTAGCGACGACACGCTTGTCTCCAATGGCACGGTTGAACCTGACCCGGAATCGCGGGCAAGTCGCGCGGAAAAAGTCTGGGATTGGGTCTGGGTGCGCCGCATCGTCTACTTCATGACGGTGTTGGCCTCGCTGTTCCTCGCTGCGATGCCGCTGATCGAGAAGTGGCGCCCGGGACGCGGCCCCGCGAGCCTCGCGGAAGTCGTTGTACCCATCGTCGACGTCGTTGGCGCGTTCCTGCCGGGCTTTGTGAAGCCGTGGCTCGATTCTTTCCGTAATTCGCCTGGTCGCTTCGTGATCGGGGTTCTGCTCGTCGCCGCCCTTATCTACGCCGGTGGCTGGCTGCAAGGACATATCCGCGATGTGATGCGCGGAATCTGGAAATCGCCGACCGCGCCGGCGGTCGAGCCGGGCGGTTGGGTCTACGATATCCGTTCATCGGGTCCGTATCGCGCCTTCTTCTATTGGCTCAAGCACTGGGTGCTGCCGACGATCTTCGCCGCACTGATCTTTGTGATTCTTGTGCTGATCGGCGCCGGGGTAATCAATCGGATCGCATTTGCGGCCTATGATCTCAGCGGAACAATTTGCACACCCAGCGCGCAGGCGCCGCCCACTACAGGCACGGCCAGCGCTGCGTTCGAGACCAAATCGCTTTGCACGGCAACCGGGCTTGGGGTCGAAAAGGGCAAGTCCTACCGTGTAACGCTCGTTATGACCGATCCCTGGGAGGACGGTCACAATTTCAAGGAATCCGATCCGGAGAAGGCCAGGGGGATCGAGACCGATCCGCGCGGGTTCGGCTTTGACAAGATGCGTTGGACGATGGCTCCCGGCCTTCCAATCCGGCGGCTGCTCGCATCGAACTGGTTCGCCACCGTGCTGCGTATCGGCAGTCAGGGCTTCGGCGAAATCGTGCTTTCCTACGAGCGCAAGGATGCGCCACCGTGCCTGTGTCCGGCCAGGACCAGCTATGTGGCGACGTTCAAGGCGCGAAAGTCCGGCGAGCTGTTTGTCTATGTCAACGATAGCGTCGTAGCCTGGCCGGGCTGGTTCGACATCTTCTACCGCCTGAACAACAAGGGCAGGGCGGAACTGACGCTGCAACCGATCGACGAATAGCGGCCGTCTCGCGGGGACGGCTCACGCCGCCCCGAACACGCGCCGGAAGATCGTGTCGACGTGCTTGAGGTGATAGCCGAGGTCGAACTGCTCGGCGATCTCGGCATCGTTGAGATATTTCTTCACGTCGGCATCCTTCTTCAGCAGCGTGAGGAAGTCGCCTTCGCCGCGCCAGACCGGCATGGCGTTGCGTTGCACGAATTTGTAGGCATCCTCGCGGCTTGCGCCTTTCTGGGTCAGCGCGATCAGCACGCGCTGCGAATGCACCAGCCCTCCGAGCCGGTCGAGGTTCTTCTGCATGTTGGCCGGATAGACCATGAGCTTCTCGATCAGGCCGGCCAGGCGCATCAGCGCGAAGTCGAGCGTCACGGTGGCGTCGGGGCCGATCATGCGCTCGGCGGAGGAGTGCGAGATATCGCGCTCATGCCACAGCGCGACGTTTTCCAGCGCCGGCGTCACATAGGCGCGCACCATGCGCGCGAGGCCGGTGAGGTTCTCCGACAGCACGGGATTGCGCTTGTGCGGCATCGCGGAGGATCCCTTCTGGCCCTCCGAGAAGAACTCTTCCGCTTCCAGCACTTCCGTGCGCTGCAGATGACGGATTTCGATCGCCAGCCGCTCGACGGAGGAGGCGATCACGCCAAGTGTGGCAAAATACATCGCATGGCGGTCGCGCGGGATCACCTGCGTGGAGATCGGCTCCGGCACGAGGCCCATCGCCTTGGCGACGTGCGCTTCCACCCGTGGATCGATCTGGGCGAAGGTGCCGACCGCGCCCGAAATGGCGCAGGTGGCGACTTCCTTGCGCGCGGCAACGAGCCGCTCGCGGCCGCGGGAGAACTCCGCATAGGCCTGGGCGAGCTTCAGCCCGAAGGTGACGGGCTCGGCATGGATGCCGTGGGAGCGCCCGATGGTCGGCGTCATCTTGTGCTCGAAGGCGCGCGTCTTCAACGCAGCCAGCACCTTGTCGATGTCGGCAATCAGCAGGTCCGCGGCGCGCACCAGCTGCACATTGAGGCAGGTGTCGAGCACATCCGACGACGTCATGCCCTGGTGCACGAATCGCGCCTCGGGGCCGACGATCTCGGCGAGATGGGTGAGGAAGGCGATGACGTCGTGCTTGGTCTCGCGCTCGATCTCGTCGATCCGCGCCACATTGAAGGTGGCGCCCTTGCCCTTGGCCCAGATCGTCTTCGCCGCTTCCTTCGGGATCGTGCCGATCTCGGCCAGCGCGTCCGCAGCATGCGCCTCGATCTCGAACCAGATCGAAAAACGCGTCTGCGCCTCCCAGATGGAGGCCATTTCCGGGCGGGTATAGCGGGGGATCATCGACGACTCTGGCGTTCGGGGTTACGCCGCGCTTTAGCAGACGGGGTGGGGTGGGACAAATCGCCGAATACCGCTCAGGCTGTGCGGAAAGGAGGCCTCCCCGTCACCGCTGGGATCAGCCCAGCCACGATGGCGCGGAGAGACGCGGGTGTCCTGCTCACAGAAGTGTGAATGACAGATATTGAAATCTGTCAGCGCGAGATGCTATATGCATTCCGACGCCCGAGCATGATGCCTGATTAGGGCATGCCAAAAACAACAAGTGACGAGGGCGCCGCGCGGGTCGGCCGGCCGTATCAGGCGGCAGACCCCGAAAACTGAAGGGGTTTATCATCATGACGACTGAAATTATTGGTTTGGCTGCTCAATTCCAACTCTGGGTGAACCAGCTGGTGGCCCGTCATCTCGAGGCCAAAGCGTCGAAATTCGTCCGTTAAGGCCCATTCCGCCGAGACGCAAAGGGAACGTGCATGAACGAAGTTGTCGTCCTGACCCCGGAGCGGATTCTCGAAGCCACCGAAGAGGTGTTGCGCCGTTATGGGCTGGCCAAAGCCACCGTCGTGGACGTTGCCCGTGCGCTCGATGTGAGCCACGGCAGCGTCTACCGCCATTTCCCGAGCAAGGCGTCGCTGCGCCAAGCGGTCGTGAAGCGCTGGCTCGACCGGGCCAATGCTCCGCTGCAGAAGATCGCGGAAAGCACCGGTCCCGCGCCGGCGCGGCTTGAAAAGTGGCTGCGCGCGATGATCGACGTCAAATACCGGAAGGTCTGCGAGGATCCCGAGATGTTTGCGACCTACCTCGCGCTGGCGCAGGAAGCCTGCGAGGCGGTGAGGGCGCACAAGGAGCGCCTGGTCGATCAGGTCGCCGACATCATTGCCGATGGGGTGAAGCAGGGCGCCTTCCAGGCCGCCGATGTCCGGGTTGCCGCGCGCGCCGTGTTCGACGCCACCACCCGCTATCACCATCCCGCCCATTGCGACGAATGGAAGGATCCGGCAAAGGACGCCCGGGTCGATGCCCTCTTGGGACTCTTGCTGAGGGGACTGGAAGCTCCGCGCAAGCGCTAGGCCGCCGCAAATCGCGGAGTCCGCAGCCACTGCACGTTCCGCTATTGTTTGATATCGATCAGGGTCCGGCCTGCGCCGGACCCTTAGGATCGCTCGCGGAGGAAACGTGCGGCTCGCCATCTTTGCCGACATACACGCCAACCGGCCGGCGTTTGCCGCGTGCCTTGAAGCCGCGCGCGTCAAGGGCGCGGAGCGCTTCGTCTGCCTCGGTGACATCGTCGGCTATGGCGCCGATCCGGAATGGGCGGTCGATACCGTGATGGAGCTGGCCGCGGCGGGCGCGCAGGTCGTGCTCGGCAATCACGACGCCGCCATTGCGACCACCGCCGAGACGATGAATGCCGAAGCCCAGGCCGCGATCGAATGGACGCGCGGCCGCCTGAGCGCGCCGCAGCGCCAGTTCCTGTCAGCCCTGCCTTACACGATGGCCGAAGATACATGCCTCTACGTACATTCGGAGGCATCGAGCCCGCCGCGCTGGCGCTATGTGCGCGATGCGGCCGACGCCGGCCGCAGCATGATCGCGACCTCCGCCCACGTCACTTTCTGCGGCCATATCCACCGGCCAGCGCTCTATTCGATGTCATCAACCGCCAAGATGACCAGCTTTGTACCGGTCACGGGCGTGCCCGTGCAGTTGCTGCGCGGGCGGCAATGGCTGGCCGTGCTCGGCTCGGTTGGCCAGCCGCGCGACGGCAATCCGGCCGCGTCCTTCGCGATGTTCGACACCGAAAAATGCGAGATCACCTACTGCCGCGCGCCCTATGACATCGCGGAAGCGGCCGACCGCATTCGCGCCAACGGCCTGCCGTCCTGGCTCGCCGAACGACTGTTCATGGGACGCTGAGCGATGACGAAGTCGAAGATCGAGCCCGGCACCGTCATCGACGGCTTTGTTATCGGCGAGCAGGTTCATTCCGGCGGCATGGCAACGCTCTGGAGCGTCACCCATCCCGACATTTCCGTGCCGCTGCTGATGAAGATCCCGCGCGTGGCGGAAGGCGAGGATCCCGCCGCCATCGTCAGCTTCGAGATGGAGCAGATGATCCTGCCGCGGCTGTCCGGCCCGCACGTGCCGAAATGCTTCGGCACCGGCGACTTTTCGCGCCAGGCCTATGTCGTGATGGAGCGGCTTCCCGGCGAGACGCTGTACAAGCGGATCAAGGATCTGCCGCTGGCCTACGAGGAGGCGCGGGTGCTGGTCGGCAAGATCGCGGACGCGCTCGCCGACCTGCATCGGCAGAATGTCGTGCATCACGACATCAAGCCGAGCAGTATCATGTTCCGCGAAAGCGGCGAGGCGGTGCTGATCGACTATGGTCTGTCGCATCACAACCAGCTGCCCGATCTCATGCAGGAGGAGTTTCGTCTCCCTTACGGCACCGCCCCCTACATGGCGCCGGAGCGGCTGCGCGGCGTCCGCGACGATCCGCGCAGCGACCTGTTTTCGCTCGGCGTGATGCTCTATTTCTTCACCACCGGCGAGCGGCCGTTCGGCGAGAGCGAGACCATGCGCGCGGTGCGGCGGCGGCTGTGGCGGGATCCGCATCCGCCGCGCCACCTCAAGGCCGACTATCCGCCCTGGCTGCAGGAGATCGTGCTGCGGTGTCTCGAGATCGAGCCCGCCTGGCGCTATCCGACGGCGGCGCAGCTCGCCTTCGATCTCGGCCATGCCGGCGAAGTCAAGCTCACCGCACGCTCCGAGAAGCTAAAGCGCGATCCCCTGACCACGGCATGGCGCCGGCGCTTCAACCGCGAGCTGACGCTGGAGCGGCCGAAGGCGGATGTCGCCGCGCAACTGGCGTCGAGCCCGATCGTGGCGGTAGCCATCGACCTCACCGAAGAGGACGAGGCGTTGCATGGCGCGCTTCGCGTCGCCGCCGCGCAGGTGCTGGCGACATTGCCCGCGGCGCGGCTTGCCTGCGTCAATGTGCTGAAGCTCAATCGCCTCACGGTGGATCGCACTCTCGATGAGGAGGGCCGCAACAAGCATATCGACCGCATGGTCGCGCTCTCGCACTGGGCGCAGCCGCTGAAGCTCGACGAGAGCCGGTTGACCGTCCACGTGCTGGAGGCCATCGATCCGGCGGGCGCCATCCTGGAATTCGCGCAGTCGAACCAGGTCGATCATATCGTGATAGGCGCGCGGCAGAATTCCTTTGCCCGATCGCTGCTCGGCGGCGTCTCCGCCGAAGTGGCGGGCCAGGCGCCGTGCACGGTGACGGTGGTGCGGCCGCCGCGCAGGGCGGGCGCGAGGGTGGAGGAAGCGCGGGGATAACGGCCCTGCAGGCGCTATTTCCTGCCGCGAGCCGCCTGGGCCGAAATGTTGAATTGCACCGCTTCGCGGATCAGCGCCTTGAACGCCTTCTCGTCGATCTCTGTACCTTCATGGATGTCGATGGCACGGCGGGTGCCGCCTTCAAGGCTGGCGTTGAACAGGCCAGAAGGGTCCTTCAGCGAAGCGCCCCTGGCGAAGGTCAGCTTCACCGCGGCCTTGTAGGTCTCGCCGGTGCAGATGATGCCGGCATGCTCCCACACCGGAACGCCCAGCATCCCGTTCGACGGCTTTCGCCATTTCACCTCCTCGACCACGTCGGGGTCGGCCTGCCTGATCAGTGCGCGGATGCGGGCGAGCGTCTCACCCCGCCAATCGCCGAGCTTTTTGATCTGCGCGTCGATCAGCCTGGAAGACGAGTCGGCCTCCGTTGGCCGCTTCACGGCGCTCTTCCTGGTGGTTGCTTTCGTCATCGTCGCTCGATTCCCCGGTCGGAACACATTGTACTCGCCGAGCCGTGATCCGGCGGGACCGCGCAAATCATAGGTGATGTCGTTCTACCGTATCCTGCGTCTCGCTATCCATTCATCGTGAGGCCGCCGGAGACGCTGATCACCTGGCCGGTCATGAAGTTGGCGTCGTCGCTCGAAAGAAAGGCGATCAGGCCCGGGATGTCGTCGGGCTGGCCGAGACGTTTCAGCGGAATGGCCCGCTTCAGGCCCTCGTAGATCTTCTGGCCGTACTCGCCGTCGCCGACAAAGGAGCGCAGCAGCGCCGTATCGGTCGGCCCGGGGCAGACGACGTTGACTTTCACATTGTCGCGCGCGCATTCCCGCGCCATCGTTTTCGAGAACGCAATGATGCCGCCCTTGCAGGCGGAATAGACGGCTTCGCCCGACGAGCCGACCCGTCCGGCATCGGAGGCGATGTTGACGACCTTGCCGCCGCCGGCCGCGATCAAATGGGGCAGGGCGGTCTTGTGCAGGTTCAGCGGGCCGCGCAGGTTGATGGCGATGATCTTGTCCCAGAGATCGGGCTCGGTCTGTAGGAACGGCTTTGCGACGTCCCACCCGGCATTGTTGACGAGAATGTCGAGCTTGCCGAATTTGGCGACGCCGCGGTCGACGGCGTCCTTGACGCGGCCGTAGTCGGCGATGTCGGCGGCAAGACATAGCAACCGCGGCTCGTCCGCGCCGAGATCGGCCGCAAGCTGTTTCAGTGCCTCGGCATTGACGTCGAGCGCGATGATCCTGATCTCCTCGTCGAGGAACCGGCGACAGATGGCGCGGCCAATTCCGCCGGCGGCCCCGGTGACGATCGCGACGCGACCCTTGAGACCTCTCATGCTGCTTTCCCCCGGGTTATCGATGCCGCTTGTCCGCGGCTCTCCCATGCCGTTACCGGGGATCGCGGCTTGCGGCAACCGTCTCCTTGCGATGGCTTTCAATCCGCCGCGCGGAGCCGATAGCCGATACCGGTCTCGGTCAGGACGTGTTCGGGGCGTTCCGGGTCGGCCTCGATCTTCTGGCGCAGCTGGCGGACATAGACGCGCAGATATTGCGCGTCCGTGTTCTGGTCCCAGAGCTCGCCGAGCAGGAACTTGTGGGTCAGCACCTTGCCGGCATGCTGCACCAGCAGCCGCAGCAGATCGTATTCCTTCGGCGACAGTTTCACTTCGCGCTCGCCGACCTTGACGATCCGGCGCACCAGGTCGACCGAGAGGTCGCCGGAGCGAAACAACGGCCGCTCGCCCTGCACCTGCAGCTGGTGGCGCAGCGCGGCGCGCATCCGCGCCAGCAATTCGTCCATGCCGAACGGCTTGGTGAGATAGTCGTCGGCGCCGAGGTCGAGCGCCTGCACCTTGCCGGCTTCGTCGCCGCGGCTCGACAGCACCACGATCGGCACGCTTTCGTTGCGGGCGCGAATCGTGCGCAGCAGCTCGTGGCCGCCGATATCGGGCAGGCCGAGATCGAGGATGATCAGCGCCGGCCCCTCGGCAAGCTTCTCGAGCGCCAGCTTGCCGTTGGAGGCTTCGATGATGTCATAGCCCTGTGTGCCCAGCCCCATCCGCAACAGCTTGCGGATCGGCGGCTCGTCGTCGATGACCAGGACCTTGATCGCGGGAGCGTTCATGCGGCGGCATCCAGTCGGCCGGCGCCGTCGGGTACGGGCAGGCGAATGGTGAGCACGGCGCCGGAACGATCGGTGCGGTTGGCCGCCGAGATGCTGCCATGCATCGCCTCGACGAAACCGCGCGAGATCGCAAGCCCGAGACCCGTGCCGGGCCTGACGTGATCGCCTTTCTCGACGCGATAGAACTTGTCGAACACGCTGTCGAGTTCGCCCGGCGGAATGCCGCCGCCCTCGTCCATCACCTGCAGGACGATGGTCTCCCTGTCCCGCGTTGCGCGAATCGAAATCGTGGTGCCGGCCGGCGCATATTTGGCGGCATTGTCCAGGAGATTGAAGATCACCTGCTCGAACAGCACGGCGTCGAGCTCCAGCATCGGCAGGCCGGCGGCGAGCTGCAGCGACACCTTGTGGTGAACGAGGATCTTGCCGGCCCGGCGCAAGGCGCTGCCGACGATCTCGCCGAGGTCGTGGCGCGCGGTGTTGGGCACGATGGCGCCGGATTCGAGCTTGGTCATGTCGAGCAGATTGGCGATGAAGCGGTTGAGCCGTTCGGATTCATCGATCACCGTAGCGAGCAATTCGCGCTTCTGCGCCTCGTCGAGCCGGTCGCCGAGATCCCGCAGTGTCGAGGCCGAGCCCAGCACGGAGGCAAGCGGCGTCTTCAGGTCATGCGAGATCGAGGTCAGGAGCGCGCCGCGCAAGCGGTCGGATTCCACCGTGCGCTTGACTCGATCCATGTCCTCGACCAGCAGCACGCGCTCGATGGCGAGTGCGCCCTGGTCGACCAGCGCATCGAGCAGCCGCCGCTGGTCCGGCGTCAACAGCGGGCCCGACCTGTCGTCGTCGATGCCGATGACGCCGATCGGGCCGCGGCCGGTGCGCATGGGCAGGAACAGCCGCTTGGCGCCGGGCAGCGTGTCGGAACCGCGGCCGGCGGGACGGTCGTTGTCCCAGGCCCAGTTGGCGGCGGCAAGGTCGGCCTGGTCGAGCTCGTCTTCCGGCGGATAGCCGGTCATGACGGCGAGCACGCCGTGTTGCGGCAACAGCAGCACGACGCGAACCCTGAGCATCAGCGCGATCTGGTAGGCCGTCGCCCACAAGACGTCGTCGAGCGTCGCGGTGCCGGCGAGCTTGCGGCTGAAGGCATACAGCGACTCGGTGGTGCGAACGCGTCCGATCGCGGTGTCGGCCTGCGAACGCACGCGGCCGGCGACATTGGCGACGAGGATGGCGACCACCATGAACAGGAAGAACGCCGCAACATTGGTCGGTTCGGTGATGGTGAAGGTATAGACCGGCGGCAGGAAGAAAAAATTGTAGCACAGGGAAGCCGCGACGGTGGCGAGCAAAGACGGCCACAGGCCGTAGCGGACAGCGACGCCGACTACGGCGGTGAGTAGCACGAGGTCGACGTTCTCGATGCCGAACCAGGGCCTGATCAGCACGGCAACGCCGAGCCCGATCGCAACGATCAGAAGCGACAGCAGATAGGGTCGTGGATCGAACGCCTTGTTCTGGGCCGCAGTCTGCACCGCGGTCTTGCCGACAGGCTGCTCGTCGCCGGCGATGACATGGACGCTGATATTGCCGGCCCGGCGCACCAGATCATGGACGACGGAGCCCCGCACCAGCTCGAACCAGCGTGAGCGGGTGGATTTGCCGACCACGATCTGCGTCACGTTGTTGGCGTGTGCAAAATCGATCAGGTCGTCGGCGATGTGGCGTCCAACCGCCGGGGTGGTGATGGCCTCGCCGCCGAGTGCCTCGGCCAGCCGCAATGTATCGGCGAGGCGATCGCGCTGCTCGTCCGTCAGCTGAAGGCTTCGCCGCGTCTCGATGGCAAGCGCAGTCCAGGGCGCGTGCAGACGGTCGGCCAGCCGCTTGGTGTAGCGCACGAGACCCGCCGCGCGCGGATCCTCGCTGACACAGACGAGAATGCGCTCGCTGGCCGCCCAGGGGCCGGCAATCGCGTTGGCCTGCATATGGGTGAGCAGCTGCTCGTCGACGCGCTCGGCAGTGCGCCGCAGCGCCAGCTCACGCAGCGCCGTCAAATTGCCGGGGGAGAAGTAGTGCTCCAGCGCGCGCTCGGCCTGCCTCGGCACATAGACCTTGCCTTCCTTGAGCCGTTGGATCAGGTCGTCGGGCGTGAGGTCGATCAGCTCGATGGCGTCGGCGCGGTCGAACACGGAATCCGGCACGGTCTCGCGCACCCGCACATGGGTAATTTGCGCGACGACGTCGTTGAGGCTCTCGATGTGCTGGATGTTGACGGCGGTATAGACGTCGATGCCGTGCGACAGCAGTTCCTCGACGTCGAGGTAGCGCTTGGGGTGGCGCGAGCCGGGCGCATTGCTGTGCGCGAGCTCGTCGACGAGAGCAAGCTGCGGACGGCGCGCGATCAGCGCGTCGATGTCCATTTCCTCGAGCATCTGGTCGCGGTAGCTGATCCGCTTGCGCGGCAGGACTTCCAGCCCCTTGAGCAGCGCTTCGGTCTCGGCGCGCCCGTGGGTCTCGACCACCCCCACCACCACGTCGGCGCCAGCCCTGAGCCTGGCGTGGGCGCTCGAGAGCATTTCATAGGTCTTGCCGACGCCGGGGGCCGCGCCCACGAAGATCTTCAGCTTGCCGGTGCGTTCGTCGGCGCGTCGGGCCGCTGCCAGCAGGGCTTCCGGCGAGGGTCGCAGCTCGGTATCTCGGCGCTCATTGGCCATGAGGCAATATAGTCACCGGAGAGATGGGGGCTACCTCGTCGTGACGGCATCCAGTGCCAGATTCAGCGCCAAAACGTTAACGCGGGGTTCCCCGATCAGTCCGGCAAGGCGGCCCCTGGCATGGTCCGACACGAGTTGGCGCACGCGCTCTTCCGGCAGGTTGCGCGCCTTGGCGATCCGCGGCACCTGGAACAGCGCGGCGTCCGGGGAGATATCGGGGTCGAGGCCGCTGGCCGAGGTGGTGACGAGATCGACCGGCACGGCGGCGTTCGGATTCTCACCCTTGAGCTTCTCGACGTCCTCCTTGATGCGGTCGGCCAGCGCCTTGCTGGTCGGGCCAAGATTGGAGCCGCCGGAATTGGCGGCGTTGTAGGGGGCGGACACCGTCTTGCTGGAGTCGGCCGGATCGGGTGCGAGCGTCGCCGAGGGGCGGCCGTGGAAATATTTGTCGTCCTTGAACTCCTGGCCGATCAGCGCCGAGCCGATCACCTTGCCGTCCTTCTCGATCAGGCTGCCATGCGCCTGGTTCGGGAAGACGATGCCGGCGATGCCGGTCATCGCCAGCGGGTAGGCGAGGCCGGTGATCAGCGTGAGCATGACCAGGACGAGAAGGGCGGGGCGGATTTCTCTGAGCATGACAGGTCTCCTCAGGCCAGGTTCAAAGCCGCAACCACGAGGTCGATGGCCTTGATGCCGATAAAGGGAATGATGATGCCGCCGAGGCCATAGACCAGCAGGTTACGGCGCAACAGCGCGCCGGCGCCG
This sequence comes from Bradyrhizobium sp., assembly GCA_046349015.1. Lineage (GTDB taxonomy): Bacteria > Pseudomonadota > Alphaproteobacteria > Rhizobiales > Xanthobacteraceae > Bradyrhizobium. The sequence continues at coordinate 327,094 of JAXMDE010000005.1, forward strand.
ACGGCGCGGTAGGCGACGCCCTTCAGCGCCAGCGGGATCAGCGCGATGATGATCAGCGCATTGAAGACGATCGCTGACAGGATAGCGCTCTGCGGGCTGGCGAGATGCATGACATTCAGCACTTCCAGCTGCGGATAGAAGGCGAGGAACATCGCCGGGATGATCGCGAAATATTTTGCGACGTCGTTGGCGATCGAGAACGTCGTCAGCGCGCCGCGGGTCATCAGCAGCTGCTTGCCGATCTCGACCACCTCGATCAGTTTCGTCGGGTTGGAGTCGAGATCCACCATGTTGCCGGCCTCGCGCGCGGCTTGGGTGCCGGTGTTCATGGCGACCCCGACGTCGGCCTGCGCCAGCGCGGGCGCGTCGTTGGTGCCGTCGCCGCACATCGCCACCAGCTTGCCCTTGGCCTGCTCGTCGCGGATCAGCTTCAGCTTGTCCTCGGGCGTGGCTTGCGCCAGGAAATCGTCGACGCCGGCCTCGGCCGCGATGGCGGCCGCCGTCATCGGATTGTCGCCGGTGATCATGACGGTGCGGATGCCCATGCGGCGCAGCTCGGCAAAGCGCTCGCGGATGCCGCCCTTGACGATGTCCTTGAGCTGGATGACGCCGAGCAGCCTGCCGTCCTTGGCCACCGCAAGCGGCGTGCCGCCGGCCTTGGCGATTTCGTCCGCAATCGCCTGCAGCTCGCGTGCCGCCTCGGTGAGGGGCGCCGGCTGCACGGCGCGGGCGGCGTTGCCGCTGGCGACGGGCTGCGACGCGCCGCCGAGATAGGCGAGGATGGCGTCCACCGCGCCCTTGCGTACCGACGACGCGCCGGCATCGATGCCGCTCATCCGGGTCTGGGCGGTGAAGGGCACGAAGGTGGCGGCAAGCTCCTTCATGTCGCGGCCGCGGATGCCGTATTTTTCCTTGGCCAGCACGACGATGGAGCGGCCTTCCGGCGTTTCGTCGGCGAGCGAAGCGAGCTGCGCCGCATCGGCCAGCTCCTGCTCGGTCACGCCGCGGACGGGGCGGAACGCGGTCGCCTGGCGGTTGCCGAGCGTGATGGTGCCGGTCTTGTCCAGGAGCAGCGTATCGACGTCGCCCGCGGCCTCGACCGCGCGGCCGGACATCGCCAGCACGTTGAAGCGCACTAGGCGGTCCATGCCGGCGATGCCGATCGCCGACAGCAGCGCGCCGATGGTGGTCGGGATCAGCGTCACGAACAGCGCCACCAGGATCACGACCGGGATCGAGCCGCCGGCATAGGCCGCATAGCTCGGGATCGTCACCGTGGCGAACACGAAGATGATGGTCAGCCCCGCGAGCAGGATGTTGAGCGCGATCTCGTTCGGCGTCTTCTGCCGTTCGGCGCCCTCGACCAGCCTGATCATGCGGTCGATGAAGGTCGAGCCTTGCGCGGCCGTGATGCGCATCTTGATCCAGTCCGACAGCACCTGGGTGCCGCCGGTCACTGCCGAACGGTCGCCGCCGGATTCCCGGATCACGGGCGCGGATTCACCGGTGATGGCGGCCTCGTTCACCGAGGCGACGCCTTCGATGACCTCGCCATCGGAAGGAATGACGTCGCCGGCTTCGACCAGAACCATGTCTCCGACCTTCAGGGAAGTACCGGGGACGAGGCGAAAGGTCTTGGTCAATCCCTGCAGCAGCTTGGCCTGGCTTTCGGTGCGGGTCTTCTTCAGCGATTCGGCTTGCGCCTTGCCGCGGCCCTCGGCGACGGCTTCCGCGAAATTGGCAAACAGCACGGTGAACCAGAGCCAGAGGATGATCTGGAAGGTAAAGCCGAGATTGGCGCCGCCGGTCACGAGGTCGCGGAGGAAGATCACGGTGGTGAGCGCGGCCACGATCTCCACCACGAACATCACGGGGTTCTTGATCATCAGCCGAGGATCGAGCTTGGCGAAGGACGCCCGGATCGCGGGCGCCATGATTTTCGGATCGAGCATGGTCGAAACCGGCATCCGCTTGTTCAGTTTATGTACGGGTTCCATGGACGTTGCTCCGAATGCAATTCGATCAGAAGACGGTGTTGCCGTTCATGGCGAGGTGCTCGACGATCGGGCCGAGCGCCAGCGCCGGGAAGAAGGTGAGGCCGCCGATGATCAGGATGACGCCGACGACGAGGCCGACGAACAGGCCGCCCGTGGTCGGGAAGGTGCCGGCCGAGGCCGGAACCAGTTTCTTCTCCGCGAGCGAGCCGGCGATAGCCATCGCCGGCACGATCATGAAGAAACGGCCGACGAACATCGCGCTTGCCAGCGTCAAATTGTAGAAAAAGGTGTTGCCGGTGAGGCCGGCGAAGGCCGAGCCGTTGTTGCCGGTCGCCGACGTATAGGCATAGAGCACCTCGGTAAAGCCGTGCGGGCCGGCATTGGCCATCGAGGCGACCGCCGGCGGGAACACGACGGCGACCGCGGTCCAGCCGAGATACATCAGTGGCAGCACCAGGATGGCGAGCATCGCCATCTTGACCTCGCGCGCCTCGATCTTCTTGCCGACATATTCCGGCGTGCGGCCGACCATCAGGCCGGCGACGAAGATCGCCAGCACCACGAACAGCAGCATGCCGTACATGCCGGCGCCGACGCCGCCGACGATGATCTCGCCGAGCTGCATGTTGATCAGGGGAATCATGCCGCCGAGCGCGGTAAAGCTGTCATGCATGGCGTTCACCGCGCCGCAGGAGGCGGCCGTGGTGATGACGGCGAACAGCGAGGAGGCGACGATGCCGAAGCGGACCTCCTTGCCTTCCATATTGCCGCCGGCCAGGCCGAGGCTGCTCAGGGTCGAGGTGCCGCCCGCTTCGGCCCAATAAGTGACGGCGACACCGGCGATGAACAGGGTGCCCATCACGGCGAGGATCGCCCAGCCCTGGCGCTGGTTGCCGACCATGCGGCCGAACACATTGGTAAGCGCGGCGCCGAGCGCGAAGATCGAGATCATCTGCACGAAGTTCGACAGCGCCGTCGGATTCTCGAAGGGATGCGCGGCGTTGGCATTGAAGAAGCCGCCGCCATTGGTGCCGAGCATCTTGATGGCGACCTGCGAAGCGACCGGGCCGACCGCGATGGTCTGCTTGGCGCCCTCGAGCGTGGTCGCCTCGACATAGTCGCCGAGCGTCTGCGGCATGCCCTGCCAGACCAGGAATAGCGTGTAGACGACGCAGACCGGCAGCAGGACGTATAGCGTGCAGCGCGTGACGTCGACCCAGAAATTCCCGATCGTGCGCGCCGAGGCGCGCGAGAAGCCGCGGATCAGGGCGACCGCCAACGCGATGCCGGTTGCCGCCGACAGGAAGTTCTGGTGGGTCAAGCCCAGCATCTGCACCAGATAGGAGATCGTGCTCTCGCCGCCGTAGTTCTGCCAGTTGGTGTTGGTGAGGAAGGAAATCGCGGTGTTGAAGGACAGGTCCTCCGCGACGGCGGACTGGCCCGCAGGATTGAAAGGCAACAGTGCCTGCAGCCGCATCACCCCGTAGATGACGAGGAAGCCGCCGACGTGGAACAGGAGCATGGCGACGGCGTAAGTGAGCCAGTGCTGCTCGCGCGTCTCGTCGACACCGCCGAGCTGATAGATCGCGCGCTCGATCGGGCGCAGCACGGGCGACAGCAGGGTGCGCTCGCCGTTGAAGACCTGCGTCATGTACCAGCCGAGCGGTTTGACCAGCGCGAGGACGATAACGCAGTAGAGAACGATTTGAGCCCAGCCGATGGCGGTCATGGATGATGCCTTTCGAATTCGCTTCGTCTGCTGCGGCTCAAAAGCGCTCGGGACGCAGCAGCGCGTAAGTGAGGTAGAACAGGAGGCCGAGCGAAACGAGGCCGGCGAGCGAATAGTCAAAGATCATGGCGCTCTCCTCACAGCCGTTCGCAGACATAGGCGTAGCCGATGCCGGCGGCGAACAGCCCGCAGGCCAAGACAAGCATGAGAATGTCGAGCATGGGATATTCCTCTGCGCCGGAATGCGGGACGCACGCAGGTTCCCGCTTCGTCGGCGAGTGAAATGCCAGCTGGCGCATAGGTTTTCGAGATGCGGCCACCAGTTACGTTATAGGAATCGCATAGGTGCCGGTGCTTCGACGGCGGTATGGCCGGGTCTCTTATGCAATTCCTATATCGCAGCCATCGGCCCACTCTCGATTTACTATGCCATCAGGCCGATCTCTCTCGCGCGTGGTCGGAAGTCGCGACCAAACGGACGGAGACGGATATGCGCATGCTCAAGGTTGTTCACGAAAGGCGGACCGCAGGACGAATGTCGCGGAAATCCCTGCGCGCCCTGGTGCTGGTCTCCGGCCTTCTGGCCATCAGCTTGGCCGTCAACGTGTCGATAATCCTTCTTGGAAGCGCCGGGTTGTAGCCAGCTGCACACGCGTCGAGGGAGTTAGAGCAATGACCGACGTCGAATCGAAACGGCAACTAGTCGCCGTCGAAACCATCGATGCCGCTCCGTCAAGTCCGGTGTGGATACGCTATCTCGCGGCAGTTGCGATGACTGCCGCCGCGACGCTTGTCGCAATCCTGGTCGAGGCGAGGGTGAGCATTCCCAATCTTTCCCTTGTTTTTGTCATTCCGGTCGTCGTTGCCGGCGTTAGCCTCGGCCTGGGTCCGTCGATCTGCTCGGCAATAGTCGGGGCACTGGCTTTCAATTTCTTTCTCACCGATCCCCGTTACTCGCTGGTCATCGACGACCCGTCGAATATCTGGGCCATGGCGTTGCTATTTGTGGTCGGCCTCATCGTAAGTGCTGTTGCGTTTACTTCCCATCGGAGAGCAGTCGAAGCGTCTCTTATGATGAAGCAGGCAACTGTCTTGCAAAGTTACGGCCAAGACGTTGCGACGGCTGGCAATGCGGAAGCGATTGCGTCAATCACTTCTCAAGCACTTGCTGCCCTGTTCCGTGTTCCTGCCGTTGTGATGCTGATCATGGAAGGAGGGATGGTTTCCATCAAGCGTACCGGCGATGCAGAACCAGAACAGGCGGAATTGGAAGCAGCTCGGTCGACCCTGGCGACGGGGACCGTCTTGCGCGGCGGTATCTATCCCTATGAGGTCTCTCGGTTTGATTTCTGGCCCGTCGAGACCGCCGAAGGTCGGAAGGCCGTCGTTGGCCTTGCGTTCGATCCGGACGAACGTCCTGCAGCGCCGGATGCGCAGGTTGGGATCGTAACGAGTATCCTGGCCTTGGCGCTTGATCGTCAGCATGGACGAAGCGCTTCCAGCTGAGCAAATTTCCGATTTGCGCGGATGGGAGAGACGTCGATGTTTATGCCGACAAGCCTTGGCGCACTGAATACCCCGCATGTGCGGCGGACGACGGCTGGTAGGGGCGCCTCTCGCGCAGCCACACGCCCTTAAATCGCCTCGCCGCGTGCTTGCAGGGCAGCAGTCCGTATCGCCGCGATGTTGGCCTTGTAGGATTCCATGGTGCCGCCCTTGAACACCGCGGAACCCGCAACCAGCGCATTCGCGCCTGCGGCCGCAAGCTGGCCCGACACGTCGGGGCCGACACCGCCATCGACCTCGATGTCGATCGGCCGCCCCGCCGTCATCGCGCGGATGTCCCTGATCTTGCCGAGCGCGGAGGGGATGAAGGCCTGGCCGCCAAAACCGGGATTGACCGACATCACCAGCACGAGGTCGATCAGGTCGAGCACATATTCGATGGCGCTCGCCGGCGTCGCCGGGTTGAGCGAGACGCCTGCCTTCTTGCCGAGCGCGCGGATCGCCTGCAGCGAGCGGTGCAGATGCGGGCCGGCCTCCGCATGCACGGTGATGTGGTCGCAGCCGGCCTTGGCAAATGCCTCGAGATAGGGATCGCAGGGCGAGATCATCATATGTGCGTCGAAGATCTTCTTGGTGTGCGGGCGCATCGCCTTGATGACGTCGGGGCCATAGGAGATGTTTGGAACAAAGTGTCCGTCCATCACGTCGAGATGGATCCAGTCGGCTCCGGCCGCATCGACGGCGCGGATTTCCTCGCCCAGCCGCGAAAAATCCGAGGCGAGCACCGAGGGCGCAATGACGAGGGGGCGTGGCGCAAACGGTTGGGACATGACGCTTCCGGGCTGTTTGGCGGGTCGCAGCGGTTTCGCGTAACACGCGTCTTCCGCCGGGGCAATGCGGGCGCGGGACTTCTCCTGTGGGCGGAAAAATCTGCCGCCGCGGGCATTTGTTGCCGGGGCGCGGCCTCCCGCAACTGACGAAGGACGCTTGTTTTATTAGGTTTTTCGCATGGCACGGCGTTTGCTGAGTACGTGGCGGGAGAATGGGTGACGACGTTTCCGGTGACGTCGTCTGCCGCGCAACGCGGCCTGGTTGGAGTTTTCGACATGATGCTTGCCTTTGGCGCTGCCGCCTCTGCGATCGAAAGCCTGTTCGGCCATTTCTCGCCGCAACAGGCACAGTCGGCAACGGCCGGTCAGGACCCGGCAAATCTGTTCGCCTTCCAGGCGGATGCCCCGACGTCGAGCGGCTCTTCCGCCGGCCCGGCAGCCGGCGGCGGTGCGCAGATTTCGCCGCAAACCATGAGCGCGCTGCTAGCGGCGCAGAGCCAGTCGGGCACGGCCTTCCAGCCGGCAAGCCGCGAGGATGCGCTGAAGGACCTGTTCTCGAAGATCGATGCCGACGGCGACGGCAAGATCACCAAGAGCGAATTCGAGGATGCGCTCGGTGCAGGTGGCACTAACCTCGCAAAGGCCGACGACGTCTTTGCGAAGCTCGACAAGAACGGCGACGGCTCGGTATCGATAGACGAAATGTCTTCCGCGCTGAAGGGTGGGCACGGCCATCACCATGGCAGCCGTCACGTGGCAAGCGGTACAGACGGTGATGCCGGCGATCCGCTGCTGAAAGCGCTGGACGGCGCGAGCGGCTCGACCGTCACCAATGCCGATGGCTCGACCACGACCTCGCTGACCTATGCTGACGGCTCGACCGTGACGATGACGAGGCCGGCGTCAGCGGGCGCATCGCCTCCGGCGACGTCGCAATACAATCTCATCGAGCAGTTGATCCAGCGCCAGGCCAGCGCACTGCTCAAGCAAGCGAGCCCTCCGCTGTCCCTCAGCGTTTAGTCTGAACCGAAACGGTCCTTCCAGGCCGGTAACGCGCCGGGAAACGGCAGCGCTGCCGCATGATAGACGGCACGGGCGATGGAACGCGCCACCGTATTTGCGGCGACCATGCCGAGTTCGGTGAGGCCGAACAGGGGATCGATCGCCTTGGCGCCGGTCGCCGCCGCGAACACCACGTCGCCGTCGAGCGGCGCATGTACGGGATGGATCGCGCGCGCCATCCCGGTCTGAGCGATCATGGCGAGCCGCTTGGCCTGCGGCTTGGTCAGGATGGCGTCGGTGACCACGGCGACCAGCGTGGTGTTCTCGGAGGCGCTCGCCTGCGGCCCGCCCTTGATGTTGAAGCGGTGCATGTCCGCGGTGAAGGAAGCCGGCATGCCGCGTCCGCCATATTCCCCGTTCAGTTCGAACGGCGCGGCCCAGAACCACGGTCCGTCGCCGACGGTGACGCTGCCGACTGCATTGACCACGGCGAGGCTCGCGACCTTCACGCCGGCCTCCGTCGCCGCCGAAGCGGAACCGAGGCCGCCCTTGAAATTCACCGTCGTCGCGCCGAGCCCTGCGCCGACGCTGCCGAGCGCGAAGTCACTGCCTGCGGCGTTCGCAGCGGCATAGCCGAGGTCGCGATAGGGCGAGAAGCGCCCCCAGTTCTTGTTGCCGCCGTTGAGCAGATCGAAGCAGATTGCCCCGGTGACGATGGGAATGACGGCGTCGCGGATGCGGAAGCCGCGGCCGCGCTTGGCGAGCCAGGCCTGTACGCCGCCGCCGGCGTCGAGCCCGAAGGCCGAGCCGCCGGAGAGCGCGATGGCGTCGATGGCGTCCACCGTGCTGACGGGATCGAGCAGCGCATCCTCGCGCGTGCCGGGACCGCCGCCGCGCACGTCGACGGAGGCGACTGCCGGCCGGTCGAACAGGATGGCGGTGACGCCGGAGGCAAGCGCGGCATCGTCGGCATGGCCGACGCGGACGCCCTCGATGTCGGTGAGGAGGTTCTTCATGCGGTGACTTGATCGCAGGGCCGTGACGGCGTCAACCGAGCTTCGGCCGATGTCCGGCGGGCAGGCGGCCGCGCGGAGATGGGGCGGCGGACCTAGCGCCCCGAGCTGGCACGTTCAGCGGCCGCCTCGCGCATCGGGGTGCGCTCGGATATTGCATCCAGCGGCGCCAGCGGCACCGAAAGGTTGAACAGCAGACCTTCGCTGCGCCAGTCGAACTCGGCTCGGCCACCGAGCTGGGATTCGATGCTGGCCAGCACGCTGCGTGTGCCAAATCCCTGCGAGGTCGGCTTGCGGACAGGCGGGCCGCCTTCCTCCCGCCAGATCAGGCGCAGCTGATCGCCGTCGTCTGCCCAGCTGACCGAGAGCCGCCCGGTCAACGTCGATAGCGCGCCATATTTGGCGGAGTTCGTTACGAGTTCATGCAGCGCCAGCGCCAGCGTCTGCGCAGTGGCCGGCCGCAGCTGCACTTCGGGGCCGGCGAGGGCGATCTGGTTGCCGGTGACATAGGGCGCGAACTCCTCGTCCACCAGCCTGCGGATTTCGGCGCCCTGCCAGCTCGACAGCGACAGCACCGTATGCACCCGCGCCAGCGCGTTGATGCGGCCTTCGACCGACCGGACATAGGCGCCCACGTCTTCGCCCCGGGTGAGGCGGACGATCGATTGCGCGAGTGCCAGCGCGTTCTTGGCGCGATGGTCGACCTCGCGGGCGAGCAGGTTCTGCCGCTCCTCGGCATGCTTGCGTTCGGTGATGTCGACGGTGACGCCGCTGACGCGGATGACCCGACCGGCGTCATCGACCGTCACGGCGGCTGTCCCGGCACACCACCTCACTTCGCCGTTTGGCCGCACGATCCGGAATTCGGCTTCATAGGACTTCACGCCCTTGGCGAACTGAGCCTGCGCCTTGCGCAGCTCGTCGATGTCGTCGGGATGCAGCAGTGCCTGCACGTTCGCCGGTGTGACGACGAAGCTCTTGGGGTCGAGTCCAAAAATCTGGTACTGGCCTTCGTCCCACATCCAGTCGCCGTTGACCCAGTCCCAGTCCCAAGAGCCCATCTTGCCGGCGGCGATCGCAAGGCTGCGGCGCTGCTCGCTCTCGACCAGCAGCCGGTGCGATTGCTCGAGTTCCGCGGTACGGGCGCGCACGCGATTCTCCAGCTCGGCATTGAGCTGCTCGAGCTGCCGCGTCTTGCGGTAGAGCTCGGCGAACACCTTGATCTTGGCGCGCAGCACTTCCGGCACGACAGGCACCGGCACATAATCGACCGCACCCATCTCATAGCCGCGAAGGCGGTCGAGATCGCTGACCTGAATGGCCGAGATGAAAATGATGGCAGTCTTGCGAAACCGCGGGTGCTCGCGAATCATCGCCGCCAGTTCGAAACCGTCGAGCTCGGGCATGCAGACGTCGACGAGGATGACGGCGACCTCGTTCTTCAGGAGATATTCCAGCGCCTCGCGGCCGGAGGACGACACGACGAGGTTCTCGCCGAGCTCCTTTAGGATCACCTCGTAGGCGAGCAGCTTGGCCGGCTGATCGTCTACCAGGAGAATGTTGACCTTCTCGTGATCCATCATTCGCTTTCACGAGCTAGCGGTGCAGCCACATGCGGATCGCCAGCAAGAGCTGCTCGGTGTTGACAGGCTTCGCCAAATAGTCCGACGCGCCGGCTTCAAGGCATTTCTCGCGATCGCCCTTCATCGCCTTTGCGGTAAGCGCAATGATCGGGAGCCGGCGGAACTCCGGGCTTTTCCGGATCGCGCCGATGGTCTGATAGCCATCCATCTGAGGCATCATGATGTCCATCAGCACGATGGCAATTTCCGGGTTGGATGCCACCAACGCGATGGCTTCGCTGCCGGTCGTGGCGGTCAATACCTTCATGCCGCGGCGTTCCAGCACGCTGGAGAGCGCAAAGATGTTCCGCGCGTCGTCGTCGACCAGGAGCGCCGTGCGGCCGACCAGATCCTCGTCTGAACTGTTGAGCTTTTCCAGCATCCGCTGCTTTTCCAGGGGCAGATCGGTGATCACGCGATGCAGGAACAGCGCCGTCTCGTCGAGCAGTCGCTCGGGCGATTCCACACCCTTCACAACGATGCTGCGCGCCATCGTATGAAGTTCCGCATCCTCCTCTACCGAAAGTTCCCGGCCCGTAAACACCACCACCGGCACGTTGGAGAGGCCGTCGTCGCCACGGATGCGGTCGAGGACCTCGAATCCGCTCATGTCCGGCAGCTTGAGATCGAGCACGACGCAGTCGCAGGGATTGTCTCGAAGCGTCGTGAGGGCCGCGGCGCCGGTATCGGCCATCACGATCTCGATGTCGTCGTGATCGAGCAATTCCTTGATGCTCATTTGCTCGGCGGCGTTGTCCTCGACAATCAAGAGGCGCTTGCGCCGTGGCCTGGCATATTCCTTGATCTGCGAGAGCGCGGCGCTGACGCCTTCGGTCGTGGTCGGCTTGTTGACGAAGGAGAAAGCCCCGCGCGCCAGCGCATGCTGCCGATCCTCGTCCAGCGTGATGATCTGCACCGGAATGTGGCGGGTGAGGGGGTTGTGCTTGAGTTGGCTCAGCATGGTCCAGCCCAGCATGTCCGGCAGGAACACGTCGAGCGAAACGGCGGCTGGCTGATACTGCTTTGCCAGTTCCAGGGCTTCGGCGCCGCGGGCCGCAACGAGCACCTTGAATCCCTTGTCGCGGGCAAGATCCACCAGGATGCGCGCATAATGCGGATCGTCTTCGACGATGAGGAGGATGGTGTCGCCGGCCTCAAGGTCGAGCCGGTCGTCCGGAATCTGCTCGATCGTGCGCTCCTGCGCCGCGACCGGTTGCGGCGGAAGCACGCTGTGGCTTACCGATCCCTGCGTACGCGGTGCTACCGTCGGGCCGGAATATTTCAACGGCAGATAAAGCGTGAAGGTCGAGCCCTTGCCTGGCGCGCTGGTCAGATGGATTTCACCGCCAAGCAGCGTTGCCAGTTCGCGGCTGATGGCAAGGCCAAGTCCGGTGCCGCCATATTTGCGGCTGGTGCCGGCATCGGCCTGCTGGAACGCCTCGAAGATCAGCTTCTGCTTGTCCAGGGGGATGCCGATTCCGGTATCCGACACCTCGAAGGCGATCACCGCCGGCGCGTACGACAGAACCGGATGTTCCGCGCTCCAGCCGCCGACCGCAGCCGACACGCGCAGACTTACGCCGCCGTCCGCCGTAAACTTGAATGCATTCGACAGCAGGTTCTTCAATACCTGCTGGAGGCGCTTGGAATCGGTGACGATGCTGCGTCCCAGGTTCGGATCGATGTCGACATTGAAAGCGAGCTGACGATTGTCCGCCTCATGCCGGAACGGACGTCCGACCGTCTCGAGCAGATTCGTCATCAGGATTTCCTCGGCATCGACGGTCACGGTGCCGGACTCGATCTTGGAGAGATCGAGGATGTCGCTGATGAGGTTGAGCAGGTCCGTACCTGCGCCGTGAATGGTGCGCGAGAATTCCACCTGTTTGGGCGTGAGGTTGCCATCCGGGTTCTCGGTAAGTTGCTGGCCGAGAATCAGGATGCTGTTGAGCGGCGTGCGCAGCTCATGACTCATGTTGGCGAGGAATTCCGACTTGTACTTCGAGGTGAGCGCCAACTCGCTCGCCTTTTCCTCGAGCGCGCGGCGGGCCTGCTCGATTTCCTGGTTCTTGCGCTCGACCTCCACGTTGCGCTCGGCGAGCTGCTGCGCCTTCTGCTCGAGCTGCTCGTTGGTCTGCTGCAACTCGCGCTGCTGGGCCTGCAATTCTCCGGCAAGCTGCTGCGACTGCTTGAGCAGGCCTTCCGTCTGCATCGTCGCCTCGATCGAGTTCAGCACAATGCCGATGGAGTCGGTGAGTTGTTCGAGGAAAGCCATCTGTGAATTGGTAAAGGCGCTGACGGAAGATAGTTCGATCACGGCCTTGACCTGGCCTTCGAACAGCACAGGCAGCACCACGAGGTTTCGCGGCAACACGCGCATCAGCGCGGAGTTGACCGGGGTGGCGTCGTGCGGGATGTCCGATACCAGCAGGCGACGCCCATCCATGGCACATTGTCCGACCAGCCCTTCGCCGATCTGAACGTAGGACGGGTGCGGGAAGGTGGAGTCCCCGGCATAGGAAGAGAGCAGGGATAGCTGAGGATTGCTCTCGTTCTCGACCTGATAGATCACGCCCATATGTGCATTCACCAGCGGCGCCAGTTCGGTGAGCAGGAGGCGACCCACCGTGGAAAGGTCGCGCTGACCCTGCAGCATGTTGGTGAAACGGGCGAGGTTGGTCTTCAGCCAGTCCTGCTCGGTGTTGACCTCCGTCGTCAGGCGGAGGTTGCCGATCATGGTGTTGATGTTGTCCTTCAGTTCGGCCATTTCGCCGCGGGCGTCGACCTGGATCGAGCGGGTCAGGTCGCCCTTGGTCACGGCGGTCGCGACCTCGGCAATGGCGCGCACCTGTGAAGTCAGGTTGGCGGCGAGCAGGTTGACGTTGCCGGTCAGGTCTTTCCAGGTGCCGGCCGCGCTCGGCACGTTGGCCTGGCCGCCGAGCCGGCCTTCGACGCCGACTTCGCGCGCCACGCTGGTGACCTGATCGGCGAAGGTCGCCAACGTCTCGGTCATGTTGTTGATGGTGTCGGCCAGCGCCGCCACTTCGCCCTTCGACTTCACGGTGAGCTGTTGCTTCAGATCGCCGTCGGCGACCGCGGTCACGACCTTGACGATGCCGCGCACCTGCTCGGTCAAGTTCGCCGCCATGAAGTTCACGGTATCGGTGAGGTCCTTCCAGGTGCCGGCGACGCCGGGAACCTGCGCCTGGCCGCCGAGCTTGCCTTCGGTGCCCACCTCGCGCGCCACGCGCGTCACTTCGCCGGCGAAGGCGTTGAGCTGGTCCACCATGGTGTTGATGGTGTTCTTCAGCTCGAGGATTTCACCCTTCACGTCCACCGTGATCTTGCGCGAAAGGTCGCCACGCGCCACGGCGGTGGTGACTTCGGCGATGTTGCGGACCTGGGTGGTGAGGTTCGCCGCCAGCAGATTGACGTTGTCGGTGAGGTCCTTGAACGTGCCACCGACGCCCGGCACCACGGCCTGTCCGCCGAGCCGGCCTTCGGTGCCGACCTCGCGCGCGACGCGCGTCACTTCGGCCGCAAAGGAACGCAGTTGCTCCACCATGGTGTTGAGGGTGTCCTTGAGCAGCAGGATTTCGCCGCGCACGTCCACCGTGATCTTTTTTGACAGGTCGCCGCCAGCGATGGCGGTTGCGACCTCGGCGATGTTGCGCACCTGCGCCGTCAGGTTCGAGGCCATGAAGTTGACGTTGTCAGTCAGGTCCTTCCAGGTGCCGGCGACCTCAGGCACTTCGGCCTGGCCGCCAAGCTTGCCTTCGGTGCCGACTTCGCGGGCGACACGCGTCACTTCGGAAGCGAAGGCGTTGAGCTGGTCCACCATGGTGTTGATGGTGTTCTTCAGTTCGAGGATCTCACCCTTCACGTCCACAGTAATCTTGCGCGAGAGGTCGCCGCGTGCCACGGCGGTGGTCACTTCGGCGATGTTGCGGACCTGGGCGGTAAGGTTGCCCGCCATCGAGTTGACAGAGTCGGTGAGGTCCTTCCAGGTGCCGGCGACGCCGGGCACGTTGGCCTGGCCGCCGAGGCGGCCTTCGGTACCGACTTCGCGCGCCACGCGGGTGACTTCGCCGGCGAAGCGGTTGAGCTGGTCGACCATGGTGTTGAGTGTTTCCTTCAGCTGAAGGATTTCGCCGCGCACGTCGACCGTGATCTTGCGCGAGAGGTCGCCGCCGGCGATGGCGGTGGCGACTTCAGCGATGTTGCGGACCTGGGCGGTGAGGTTGCCCGCCATCGAGTTGACGGAGTCGGTGAGGTCCTTCCAGGTGCCGGCGACGCCGGTCACCTGGGCCTGGCCGCCGAGCTTGCCGTCGGTGCCGACTTCGCGCGCCACGCGCGTCACTTCGCCGGCGAAGGCATTGAGCTGGTCGACCATGGTGTTGAGCGTTTCCTTCAGCTGAAGGATTTCGCCGGACACGTTCACGGTGATCTTCTTGGACAGGTCCCCCTTGGCCACGGCGGTAGCGACCTCAGCGATATTGCGGACCTGACCGGTGAGATTGGAGGCCATCGAGTTGACGGAGTCGGTAAGGTCCTTCCAGGTGCCGGCCACGCCGCGCACCAGCGCCTGGCCGCCGAGCTTGCCCTCGGTGCCGACCTCGCGCGCCACGCGCGTCACTTCGCCCGCGAAGGCGTTGAGCTGATCCACCATCGTGTTGACGGTATCTTTCAGCTCGAGAATTTCACCGCGGACATCCACGGTGATCTTCTTGGACAAGTCGCCGTTGGCGACCGCGGTCGTCACTTCGGCGATGTTGCGGACCTGCGCGGTCAGGTTCGACGCCATCGAGTTGACGCTTTCGGTGAGGTCTTTCCATGTTCCGGCGACGCCGAGCACATTGGCCTGGCCGCCGAGCCGGCCGTCGGTGCCGACTTCGCGCGCCACGCGGGTGACTTCGCCGGCGAAGGCATTGAGCTGGTCGACCATGGTGTTGAGCGTTTCCTTCAGCTGAAGGATCTCGCCGGACACGTTGACGGTGATCTTCTTCGAAAGGTCGCCGCCGGCGATGGCAGTGGCGACGTCGGCGATGTTGCGAACCTGCGCGGTCAGGTTCGACGCCATGAAATTGACGTTGTCGGTGAGGTCCTTCCAGGTGCCGGCCACGCCGGGAACCTGGGCCTGGCCGCCGAGCTTGCCTTCGGTGCCGACCTCGCGCGCGACGCGCGTCACTTCCGAGGCGAAAGAGTTGAGCTGGTCCACCATGGTGTTGATGGTGTCCTTCAGCTCCAGAATTTCGCCGCGCACGTCGACCGTGATCTTGCGCGAGAGGTCGCCGCGCGCCACGGCCGTCGTGACGTTGGCGATATTGCGCACCTGCGCGGTAAGATTGCCGCACATCGCGTTGACGGAGTCGGTGAGATCCTTCCAGGTGCCGGCAACACCGGGCACGATGGCCTGGCCCCCGAGCTTGCCGTCCGTGCCGACTTCCCGGGCCACGCGCGTCACTTCCGAGGCGAAGGAACGCAGCTGATCCACCATGGTGTTGATGGCTTCCTTCAACTGTAAAATCTCGCCTCGGACGTCGACGGTGATCTTCTTGGACAGATCGCCGTTGGCGACTGCGATGGTCACTTCGGCGATGTTGCGAACCTGGCCGGTCAGGTTGTTGGCCATCGAGTTGACGCTCTCGGTCAGATCTTTCCAGACGCCGGTCACTTCCGGGACCTGCGCCTGGCCGCCGAGCTTGCCCTCGGTGCCGACCTCGCGCGCCACGCGCGTCACTTCCGAGGTGAACACGGAAAGCTGTTTGATCATCGTGTTGACGATGTTCGCCGACTGCAAGAACTCGCCGCCGAGCGGGCGTCCGTCGACGTCAAGCTGCACGGTCTGCAACAGGTCGCCTTGCGCCACAGCGGCGACGGCGCGAGTCACCTCGCGGGTTGGCCAGAGCAGGTCATCGATCAGCGTGTTGACGGAGCTCTCCATGTCGGCCCAGGAGCCGGAGGAGAGGTCGAACTTGACGCGCTGCCGGGTCTTTCCCTCGCGGCCCACCACCTGGCCGACGCGCTCGAGTTGCTGTGCCATCCGCTGGTTGGCGGCGACGATTTCGTTGAAGGTGTCGGCGATCTTGCCTTCGATGCCGAGATGGTCGCCGGTCATGCGGACCGAGAAGTCACCCGATCGCATCGCCTGCAGGACGTGAAGCAGGTCTTCCAGCGGGGCGGGCTTTCCGTCGCGGATCTGTTTTCGCCTGGAGCTGCGACGGAGCGAGGAGGGGGCGCCGGTGGCGAGATCACTCATGCTGTCTCCCGAAGCGGAATGCGCGGCTTGCGTTGCAGGCCCGAGTGCGATTCCGCCCCATAAGACTGACTGCTCCGAACGGGATCAACAGGGAACAGCGAGTGATGCAGCAAAATCAAGAACTTGGAACTCAGCCCGTCCGATAAGTCCGGAAGGCCCATTCAGTTCCATCAAGGACGGAAAATGTTTTTGGGGAGAGCGGGAACTTTAGCCGAGTTCCGTCGTCGAAATGCAAAAAAACGCCCCGGCAAGCCGGGGCGCTGATGTTGAGAGAGGCGGATTAAGAATTCAGAAACCTATTCAGGACCCTTTGGGGTTGATCTCGGCGTAGTTACCCTTCGCGTCCCATTTGTAGACGACGTAGTCGATGACCTTGATGTCGCCCTTGGCGTCGAAGCCGAGCTTGCCGAGCACGGTGTCCCAGTCACTGGCCTTGATGGTCTCCATGACCTTCTTCGGATCGGTGGTCTTGGCCTTGTTGGACGCCGCCGCCCATACCTGCATCGCGGCGTAGGTATAGAGTGTGTAGCCTTCGGGATCGATGCCCTTGGCCTTGAACTTCTCGACGATCGCTTTCGCGGTCGGCTTGTTGCGCGGATCGGGGCCGAAGGTGAACAGCGTGCCTTCCGCGGCGGGGCCGGTGATCGAGGCGAACTCCTTGTCGTTCATGGCATCGCCCGCCATCAGCACGGTCTTCAGGCCCTGGTCGCGCATCTGGCGCAGGATCAGCCCGGCTTCCTGGTGGTAGCCGCCGACGAAGACGAGGTCGATATTGTCGCGCTTCAGGCGCGACACGATCGAGTTAAAGTCCTTGTCGCCCTTGTTATAGGACTCGAACATCTTCTCCTGGAAGCCGGCCTTGTTGAGCGCCTTCTTGGTCTCGTCCGCAAGACCCTTGCCGTAGGTCGTCTTGTCGTTGAGGATGGCGACGTTCTTGCCCTTGAAGTTCTTGGCGATGTAGTCGGCGGCGACCAGGCCCTGCTGGTCGTCGCGGCCGCAGACGCGCGCCACGTTCCAGAGCTTGCGCTCGGTGAAAACGGGATTGGTCGAGGCTGGCGTGATCTGCAGCACGTTGCCCTCGGCATAGGCTTCCGAGGCCGGGATCGATGACGACGAGCAGAAGTGGCCGGCCACAAACGGGATCTTCGAGCCGGCAAGTTTTTCGGCGACCGAACGGGCCTGCTTCGGATCGCAGGCATCGTCGCCGACCTGCAGCGCCAGCTTCTTGCCGAGCACGCCGCCGGCGGCATTGAGGTCGGCCACCGCCATTTCGGCTCCGTTCTTCATCTGCCGGCCGAATGCGGATTCGCCGCCCGTCATCGGGCCCGCAACGGCGATATTGATGTCCTGGGCAAGCGCGCTTGCCGACAGCGCAAACGATGCGCCCAATGCCAGGCCGATGAGTTTCATTGATTTCATGGAAGGTCCTCGCGGGTGATCGCCAGTTCTGGAAGGCCCGGCGGGAGCCGGGCCGGGTATCGGGCGTATTGTCGGCCGAATTTACCGCGAAGTCATCGGCAATTTTCAGGCAAAATCACCATCCCTTCGCCGCATCTTGCCGCAGTAGAGATCACCCCCGCCGGCCGCCTTCCAGATAGGCAGCCCGGATTTCCGGGCGCTCCAGCAACTCCCGGCCGGTCCCCGACAGCGTAATCAGGCCGTTGACCATGACATAGCCGCGATGAGCGAGCTTCAGCGCGTGATTGGCGTTCTGCTCGACGATCAGTACGGTCAGGCCGTCCTGCCGGTTCAGGGTGCGGATGGCGTCGAAAATCTGCCGGGCGATCAGCGGGGCAAGTCCCAGCGAGGGCTCGTCAAGCATCAGAAGGCGCGGCCGGCTCATCAGCGCGCGCCCGATTGCCAGCATCTGCTGCTCGCCGCCGGACAGTGTCCCGCCGCGCTGGGTCATGCGTTCCTTCAGGCGCGGGAACAGGGCAAACACGCGTTCCAAGCCCGCGGCGCGATCGGCTTCGCTGCCGTCGGTGGCGTCCGCGCCCATCAGCAAGTTTTCCGCCACGCTCATGCGCGGGAAGATGCGCCGGCCTTCCGGCGACTGCGCAATGCGCAGCCGCGCGATTTCGTGCGTCGGCACGGCGGTGATGTCGTGGCCGTCATATTCGATACGGCCTTCCCTGGCGCGGGGCCGGCCGAAGATCGTCATCATCAGCGTGGACTTGCCGGCGCCATTGGCCCCGATCAGGGCAACGATCTCGCCCGCATTGATCTCGATGTCGATCCCCTTGAGTGCCTCGATCTTGCCATAGGCCGCGCGAAGGCCGCGGACGGCGAGCAGGGGCGGGGTGGCGGCCGCGCTCACTGGTCGCTCTCCATCACGGCGGCAGCTTCCTGTTCGTCGGCGCCCAGATAGGCGGCAATCACCCTGGGATCGTCGCGCACATGCTGCGGCGTGCCCTCGGCGATCTTCACGCCATAGTCCATCACGACGACATGGTCGGAGATTTCCATCACGACGGACATGTCGTGCTCGATCAACAGGATCGAGGTGCCATGTTCGCCGCGGATTGAGAGCAGAAGTTCGCTGAGCGCGCCGCTCTCGCGCGCGTTGAGGCCGGCTGCAGGCTCGTCGAGGCAGAGGAGCGCGGGTTCCGTGCACATCGCGCGCGCGATCTCGAGCCGGCGCTGGTCGCCATAGGGCAGGTTGCCCGCGGCATCGTCGGCGCGGTCGAGCAGGCCGACGCGCTTCAGCCAGACGGTCGAAAGATCGATCGCGCGTTGTTCCGCCTGGCGCCAGGACGGCGCGCCGATGAGGCCGAGGAAGGTGAGGCCTGAGGCACGCATCAGCGCGTTGTGTTGCGCCACCATCAGATTCTCCAGCGCGGTCATGCCGGGGAACAGGCGGATGTTCTGGAAGGTGCGGGCTACCTTGGCCTGCTTGGAGATGCGGAAATCGTTCAGTCGCTCCAGCGCAAAGGCCATGCCGGAGTCATGGCTGAGGCGGATGGCGCCGGACGTCGGCTTGTAGAATCCGGTGATGCAGTTGAACACGGTGGTCTTGCCGGCGCCGTTCGGCCCGATCAGCGCGGTGATCTGGCGTCGCTCGGCGGCGAAGGACAGCTCGTTGACGGCGACGATGCCGCCAAACCGCATCGACAGGCGATCCACGTTGAGGATTTTCTCGCTCATCCATGTCCCTCCTTGACGAGATCGGAGGAGATCGCCTGGCTTTTTTCCAGGAACACGGTCGGCGCGCGATGACCGATCAGCCCGCGCGGCCGCCAGATCATCAAGAGCACCATGGCGAAACCGAACACCAGCATGCGGTACTGGTCGAGCCCGCGGAACAGTTCGAAGCCGCCGATCATGGCGACCGCCGCCAACACGACGCCGAGCTGCGAGCCCATGCCGCCGAGCACGACGATGGCCAGCACCAGCGCCGATTCCTGGAAGGTGAAGGATTCCGGGCTGATAAAGCCCTGGCGGGTGGCGAAGAAGGCGCCGGCAAAGCCGCCGAACATCGCGCCGGTGGCGAAGGCCGTCAGCTTTGTCGTGGTGATGTTGATGCCGAGCGCGCGGCAGGCGACCTCATCCTCGCGCAGCGCTTCCCAGGCGCGCCCGATCGGCAGCCGTCGCAGGCGGAGGGTCACCCAGTTGGTGAGCAGCGCCAGAGCCAGGATCACGTAGAACAGGAACACGACCCGGTGGGTCGGCGAGAACTCGATGCCGAGCCTGGCTGCAAGTCCGTCGTCGCCCGGCGTCAGCGGAATGCCGAAGAAGCTCGGGCGCGGAATGCCGGTGACGCCGTTCGGCCCCCCGGTCAGGCTCTGCCAGTTGATCAGGACAAGGCGGATGATCTCGCCGAAGGCGAGCGTGACGATGGCGAGATAGTCGCCGCGCAGCCGCAGCACGGGAAAGCCGAGCAGCACGCCCCAGAACGCGGCGAGGATGCCCGCGACCGGCAGCAGGACCCAAAACGCCCAATTTCCGAGTTGCAGGAAGTCGACCGCTATGAAGGGAGACTCCGCAATGATGGTCGGATACGGAATCCCCGACTGCGCCAGCAACGCGTAGGAATAGGCGCCGACTGCGTAGAAGGCGACGTAGCCGAGATCGAGCAGGCCGGCGAGGCCGACCACGACGTTAAGTCCCCACCCGAGCATCACATAGGTCAGCACGAGGATGGAGAGATCGAGGATGTAGCGCTGGTCGTAGAAGATGACGGGGATCAGGAAGGCAAAGACCAATAGCGCCGGCGCCAGCCATCGTCCGGCGATATCCATCAGATCCTGCAGCCACGCCGGAACGAGCCTGCCGGCACCGAGTGGTCCGATCCATTGCCGCAGCAGCTCGATGATAATGCTGCCGCCGAACACGATGGCGACGATGGCGGCAAGATCGCCGAACCGCGTCCAGTAGATCAGGTGGCCTTCCGGCCCGGCCTCGGTGCGCACGCCGATCATCAGCGAGAACAGCACCAGCGCGACCAGCGCGCTGAGCACGGCCTTCTTCAGGATGAAGGCAGGGCCCGAGTTGCGCGCGGCGTGCGAGGGAGCGGGCAAAGGGGCGGAAGAGGGTGCGCTCACGCTGGGCGGCCCGTCAGACTTTTTCGACTTCGGGACGGCCGAGCAGGCCGGTCGGAAGGAAGATCAGCACCACGATCAGGATCGAGAAGGCGGCGACATCCTTGTACTCGACGGAGAAATAGGCCGACCAGAAGGTCTCGATCAGCCCGATCGCAAGCCCGCCGAGCATCGCGCCGGGCAGCGAGCCGATGCCGCCGAGCACGGCGGCAGTGAAGGCCTTGATGCCGGCGACAAAGCCCATGAAGAAGTCGACGAGGCCGTAATAGAGCAGGTACATCATGCCGGCGACGGCGGCGAGTGCTGCACCAATCACGAAGGTGAAGGAGATGGTGCGGTCGACGTCGACGCCGAGCAGCGCCGCCATGGTCTGGTCCTGTTCGCAGGCGCGCATGTCGCGCCCGAGCCGGGTGCGCGACACCAGCCAGGTGAACAACGCGAGCAGTACGACCGTAGTCGCCACCACGATGATCTGGATGTTGGAGATTTGTACGTTGAAGCCGGAGGCTCCCTCATGCAACGAGTAGCCGCCAGTGATGATCGGCGGCACGGGTTTCACGCGCGCGCCCTGGGCGACTTGCGAGAAGTTGGTGAGAATGAACGACATGCCGATGGCGGATAGCATCGGCGCCAGGCGGAAGGAGTGCCGCAGCGGCCGGTAGGCGATGCGCTCCACCGTCCAGCCGTAGAGCGCGGTGATGGCCATCGCGACCAGCAGCACGACCAGCAGGATCACCGGCACGGCGGTCAGCCCGAAGGAGACGAGCACCAGGAACGTAATGAGCGCGATGAAGCCGCCGATCATGAAGATGTCGCCATGGGCGAAATTGATCATGCCGACGATGCCGTAGACC
The DNA here is from genome assembly GCA_046349015.1 of Bradyrhizobium sp. Classification (GTDB taxonomy): domain Bacteria; phylum Pseudomonadota; class Alphaproteobacteria; order Rhizobiales; family Xanthobacteraceae; genus Bradyrhizobium. Next base: position 348,444 of record JAXMDE010000005.1, read on the forward strand.
ATGGTGTAGCCGATGGCGATCAGGCCGTAGATCGAGCCGAGCACGAGGCCGTTGATCAGTTGCTGGGCGAAATAATCCATGCGCTGCCGCTATTTGATAGCAACGCGGCGAGGCCCCCGGGCAGCCCTGATGTCGCGTCGTCTCATTCTCTAACAGGTGGGAACCGGGGCCGGCAACAGCGGCCGCTGCGGCCAAAAGGGCTTGTACAGAGGTAGTTTCGGGTCGGGTTCCCTCGTCATGGTCCGGTCAGACGGTTGCCGCGGAATGATCGCACAGGAACTGCGTTGTTCCCGCAACCAATGCGCCGACAGTCCGTTGGCATCCCGTGAACAACGAAACCAGGGAGCTCCGGAATGAGCAATCCGAACCAGAATCCGGGTCAACAGAACCAGAACCCCGGTCAGAAGCCCGGCCAGCAGCAGGGCGGCGGCCAGAAGCCTGGTCAGCAACAGCAGGATCCGAACCGTCCGAGCCAGAACCCCAACCAGGGCCGTTAGTTGCGGATCGAACATTCGGCCGGAAAGCCCCGCCGCGAGGCGGGGTTTTTCTCATGTGCGCAGGACTTGGCCGCAAACGCGGCAGGTTAAGGTAAACAAAGGGTTTAAATTGCCGCTCGCATTCTAACGGCGTTACCTCCTTCCCAAATCGCCGCGCTCGCCGGAGCGGAGGCGCAATCAACGGGAAGCGGACAATGTCAAACTGGCGGATCGGCTCAATCAGTGGTGCGCTGCTCGCGGCCTACTTCATGCCCGTGTGGGGCGCCATCGCCTACGACATCATGTTCGCGCCGGTTCACGCGCTCTACGACCAGCCCAACATTTCGGCCGCTCTGTTCGTCAGCGACCACCTGCATTTGGCCGGCATGAATTTGGTCCGTCTCGCCTGGCTGCTGGCGCTCGCCCGCTTTGCGGCGCTCGCCTTCTTTGCGGTTTTCCTGGTCCTGCTGTGCTGGCCGGCTACCCGCAAGAGCGGCGCCTGCGACGAAGCGCTCGGCATTGCGCTTGGACTCGGCTGCCTGCTCAGCTTCGCCTGCATGGTGATGGCCTCGCAGGTCGGCGAGGCCGGTGCGCTGCGGCTGCACGCGACCGAACTTCTCATGATGCTCGGCACGGCCATCGTGCTGGTATTCGACAAGCCGGCGCAGAAGACGGTGGCGGCGCAGGACGTCGCGCTGCGGACACCGCAGTTCGCGGATAACAGATAAGCCTGCGATTACCGCTGGGTCAGGAAGCCGACCACCGCTTCGGTGAAGGCGTGCGGCTGTTCGACATTCGAAATATGCGCGGCGTCGAGGATGGTCATACTGGCCCCGGGAATCCGGCTGCGCATGAATTCGCCAGCGGCGACCGTGGTGCCCATGTCGTGGCGGCCGGCAATGACCAGCGTCGGGCTCTTGATCCTCGGCAACAGTTCGCGCTGATCCAGCGTGCTCAGCGCCTCGCAGCAGGCGAGATAGCCTTTGACCGGCGTCGCCAGCAGCATTGCCTTTAGACTAGCCGCGGCCTGCGGCGCCCGCTCGCGAAAATCCGCGGTCAGCCAGCCGGCAATGACGGTGTCGGCGATGGCCGCAAGCCCGCCTTCGCTCACCGCCTTGATGCGGTTGTGCCAGTTGGTGGGATCGGGGAAGTGGCACGTCGTGTTGGCGAGGATGATCTTTCCCATGCGCTCCGGCGCGTTCGCTCCAAGCCATTGTCCAACCATGCCGCCCATCGACAGCCCGCACCAATGCGTCTTCTCGATGTTGAGATCGTCGAGGATCGCCAGCACATCCTTGCCGAACCGCTCGATGGAGTAGGGACCATCCGGCACCTGCGACTTGCCGTGTCCGCGGCGGTCGTAGCGGATGACGCGGAATACCTGGGTGATCGCCTTCATCTGCGGTTCCCACATCTGCAAGGTGCAGCCCAGCGAGTTCGACAGCATCAGCGTCGGCCCGCCGTCGCGCCCTTCCACGGATACGTTGAGAAGGCAGCCATCGGCGTCGATCATGGGCATCGGACGTTCCTCGTCATGCGGTTCGGGCCGGCCAATGACACCGGCAAGGATTCGGCGCAAGCATGCGCCATCCCTGCATACCGCGCCAATCGGCTCGGGGGCGGTCCGTCCACAAGGAATCGCAAAGCTTTGATGCGCTTTTACCGGCTTGCCGAGAGTGCAGGCAGGGTCTTTCCTTTGCTGCTCCCGTGCTCTACTTGGGGGAAGCGTAACTTGCGATCCAGGAGGCCCCCATGGCGATGACGATGACAGGCGAAGTCCAGCTTGCGGCGACGCGCCAGGCCGTGTGGGACAAGCTCAACGACCCCGAAGTGTTGAAGGCCTGCATTCCCGGCTGCGAGGAGCTCGAGAAGACCGACGAGCATGGCTTTCGCGCCACGGCCAAGATGAAGGTCGGGCCGGTGTCCGCGCGCTTCAAGGGCAAGGTCACGCTCAGCGACCTCGACCCGCCCAACGGCTACAAGATTTCCGGCGAGGGCGAGGGTGGCGTGGCCGGCTTCGCCAAGGGCGGCGCTACAGTGGCGCTGGCCGAAAAGGATGGCGGCACGCTGCTCAGCTACAATGTCGAGGCTCAGATCGGCGGCAAGCTGGCGCAGCTCGGCCAGCGCCTGATCAACGGCGCGGCCAAGAAACTGGCCGACGAGTTCTTCGCCAATTTCGCCAAGGCGGTGCAGGGCTAACCCCGCCGACGGCTACCAAAGTCATATCAAGCCATGTCCCAGACGGGTGGCTGGAAAGGTTGCCCATTGCCGGACTGGCCCATATTATCCGCCCCGAAATGTCCGAAACCGCCTGTTTTGCCGCGCTGCGGCAGGACAGATTAGAGAGTCCTGATGGCCAAAATCTCCCTGATCGTGAACGGCAATCCCGTCAACGCCAATGTCGACCCCCGCACCCTGCTGGTCCAGTTCCTGCGCGAGCACCTGCGGCTGACCGGCACCCACGTCGGCTGCGACACCTCGCAGTGCGGCGCCTGCGTCGTGCATCTCGACGGCAAGGCGGTGAAGTCCTGCACCACGCTTGCGGTGATGGCCGACGGCCATGAGGTGAAGACCATCGAGGGGCTCGCCGCCGACGGCGCGCCGCTGCATCCGATGCAGGAAGCCTTTCGCGAGCATCACGGCCTGCAGTGCGGCTTCTGCACGCCCGGCATGATCATGACCGCGGTCGACATGGTCCATCGCAAGGGCCACGACCTCTCGGACCAGGTCATCCGCGAGGAGCTGGAAGGCAATCTCTGCCGCTGCACTGGCTATCAGAACATCGTCGTGTCGATCGCCGCCGGCGCCAAGGCGATGGCCAAATCGGACCGCGCCTAGGTTTTCTTCGCGACCGCGATCGGGAAATTCCTCATGTATGAATTCAAATATCACCGTCCCGCGACCGTTCGTCAGGCCGCCAACATCCTGGCCAAGAACGAGGACGCCAAGGTCATCGCCGGCGGCCACACGCTGGTGCCCGTCATGAAGCAGCGGCTGGCAAGCCCGCCGCATCTGGTCGATATCTCCCATGTCGAGGGGCTCGATGCGATCGAGATGAAGGGCCGTTCGCTGGTGATCGGCGCCACCGCCCGGCATGCCGACGTCGCGGGCTCTGCGACCGTGCGCGAGGCGATCCCGGCGCTGGCCGAGCTCGCAGGCCAGATCGGCGATCCCGCCGTGCGCCACAAGGGCACCATCGGCGGCTCGCTCGCCAACAACGATCCGACCGCGGACTATCCCGCCGCGGTGATGGCGCTCGATGCCACCATCGTCACCAACAAGCGGCGCCTGAAGGCGGAAGAATTCTTCCAGGGCCTGTTCACGACCGCGCTCGAGGCCGACGAGATCATCACCAAGGTGATGTTCCCGCTGGCGAAGAAGGCGGCCTACGTGAAATTCCGCAACCAGGCTTCGCGCTATGCGTTGGTGGGTGTGTTTGCGGCCAAGCGTCCCGCCGACGTCCGCGTCGCCGTCACCGGCGCGGGTTCCAACGGCGTGTTTCGGCTGACCGCGTTCGAGGAGGCGCTGAAGAAGCGCTTCTCCCACAAGGTGCTCGACGGGCTCACGGTCTCCGCCGACGGCCTCAACAGCGACCTGCACGGCAGCGCCGAATATCGCGCGCATCTGATCGGCGTGCTGGCGCGGCGCGCGGTGCAGGCCGCGACCGATCGCGAGTGACGACGACGCTTCTTGTTGCAGTAGGATTGGCGGTCCCATGAATGCATCGGCGCTTCCCAAATCCGTCGATGCGATGCTGGAGCTCCTGACATCGCGCGGCTATTTCGCCGAGCGGTCGCTGGCGACGGTGACCTATCTCGCGCTGCGCATGGGCCGGCCGCTGTTTCTGGAAGGCGAGGCCGGCGTCGGCAAGACCGAGATCGCAAAAGTCCTGGCAGCGGCGCTCGGCCGCAACCTGATCCGCCTGCAATGCTACGAAGGCCTCGACGTTTCCTCCGCGGTCTATGAATGGAACAGCGCCGCGCAGATGATCGCGATTCGCCTGTCGGAAGCGGCCGGCGAAACCGACCGCGATCAATTGTCGTCGGATATTTTCGCCGAGCGCTATCTGATCAAGCGGCCGCTGTTGCAGGCGCTGGAACCCGACGTGGCGGGAAGCCCGGTGCTGCTGATCGACGAGCTCGACCGCGCCGACGAAGCGTTCGAGGCGTATCTGCTGGAAATCCTCTCCGATTTCCAGGTCACCATCCCCGAATTCGGCACGGTGAAGGCGCCGCATCCGCCGATCGTCGTCATCACCTCGAACCGCACCCGCGAGATCCACGACGCGCTGAAGCGCCGCTGTCTGTATCATTGGGTCGATTACCCCTCAGCCGAGCGCGAGCTTGCGATCATCAAGAGCCGCGTGCCGGGCATCTCGGCAAAGCTGTCGCAACAGGTCGTGCGCTTCGTGCAGGCGCTGCGCGACCAGGATTTCTACAAATCGCCTGGCGTTGCCGAGACCATCGATTGGGCGACCGCGTTGACCGAGCTCGATGCCCGCTCGCTGACCCCGCAGGTCGTCGGCGACACGCTCGGGGCGCTCCTGAAATACCAGGACGACATTGTCCGGATGCAGGGCGATGGGTTGAACAAGGTCTTGAAGGAAGCGACCAGCGAGAACTGACTCGTCCGTCACCCTGAGGCACGGATGCCAACGGCCATCGATCATCTCAATCCGCCCACCGGGCAAATGGCCGACAATGTCGTCGGCTTTGCCCGCGCGTTGCGCGCGGCCGGCCTCCCCGTGGGGCCGGGCTCCGTCATCGATGCCATGAACGCGCTGCAGGCGATCGATATCGGCAACCGTGCCGATGTCTACACCACGCTCGAAGCGATCTTCGTCAAACGCCACGAACACGCGCTCATCTTCAAGCAGGCCTTCGAGCTGTTCTTCCGTCCTGCCGAGGAATGGAAGCACATGCTCGACTCCGTGCCGTTGCCCGATCACGCCAGGAAGAAGCCGCCCCCGGCCGCGCGCCGTGTGCAGGAGGCGATGGCGCAGCCGGCAATGCGCGAGGAGATGCCGCAGGCGCAGGAGCAGGAACTGCGGCTCTCCGTCTCCGACCAGGAGATCCTGCAGAAGAAGGACTTTGCGCAAATGAGCGCGGCCGAGATCACGCAGGTCATCCGCGCCATTGCCAGGATGACGCTGCCGCAGGCCGAACTCATCACCCGCCGCCGCCAGCCGGACCCGCGCGGGCTTCGTCTCGACATGCGGCGCACCATCCGCCGCAGCCTGCGCACCTCGGGCGAGATCATCGACATCCGAAAGCTCGGCCGCATCGAGAAGCCGGCGCCGATCGTGGCGCTGCTCGACATTTCAGGCTCGATGAGCGAGTACACGCGCCTGTTCCTGCATTTCCTCCATGCCATCACCGACGCCCGCAAGCGCGTCTCGGTGTTCCTGTTCGGCACGCGGCTGACCAACGTGACGCGGGCGCTGCGGGCCAAGGATCCGGACGAGGCGCTGGCGAGCTGCTCGAAGACCGTGGAGGACTGGGCCGGCGGCACCCGTATCGCGACGTCCTTGCACTCCTTCAACAAGCTGTGGGCGCGCCGCGTGCTCGGGCAAGGCGCCATCGTGCTGCTGATCTCCGACGGGCTGGAGCGCGAGGCCGACGACAAGCTCGCCTTCGAAATGGACCGGCTGCACCGCTCCTGCCGCCGGCTGATCTGGCTCAATCCCTTGCTGCGGTACTCCGGCTTCGAGGCGAAGGCGCAGGGCATCAAAATGATGCTGCCGCACGTTGACGAATTCCGCCCGGTGCATAACTTGAGTTCGATCGAAGGGCTGATCGAGGCGCTTTCGGCGCCGCCTCCGCCGCACCATCGCAGCCTGATCCGCTCCATAGCCTGAACGAGGGCCAGCCATGCTCAACCGCGACGAAGACATCCTGAAGACCGCCGAGGACTGGCAGAAGGCCGGCCATGGGGTTGCGCTCGCCACCGTCGTCGAGACCTGGGGCTCAGCGCCGCGCCCTGCCGGTTCCAGCCTTGTCATCAATGACGACGGCACTTTTCTGGGATCGGTGTCCGGCGGCTGCGTCGAGGGCGCCGTCGTCACCGAGGCGCTGGACGTGATCGCCAGCGGCAAACCCAGGATGCTGGAATTCGGCGTTGCCGACGAGACCGCCTGGAACGTCGGCCTTTCCTGTGGCGGCACCATCCGCGTCTTTGTCGAGAAGGTGGGATAGAAGTGAAGATCGAGATCCTCAAGGCGTTGAACGCCGAGCGTGCCGCGCGCCGCCCCGTCATCATTGTCACCGACACCGCAAGCGGCGAGCAACGCCTGGTGAAAGCGGGGGACATTGCCGCCGATCCGCTGCGTGCCGAACTCGCCAAGCAGTTGCGGATGGGCAAGAGCGGGAATGTCGAGGTCGCCGGAAAGAAGCTCTTCCTCAATGTCTACGCGCCGACCGCGAAGCTCGTGATCATCGGCGCGGTTCATATCAGCCAGGCGCTGGCGCCGATAGCGCAGGCATTGGACTACGACGTCACCGTGGTCGATCCGCGCACGGCCTTTGCCAGCCCCGAGCGTTTCCCCGACGTGCCGCTGATCGCGGAATGGCCCGATGTGGCGCTTCCGCCGCTCAACGTCGACCACTACACCGCCTTCGTTGCGGTGACGCATGATCCGAAGATCGACGATCCGGCGCTGCTGCATGCCTTCGCGAAGAACTGCTTCTATATCGGCGCACTCGGCTCGCGGAAGACGCATGCCAAGCGGGTGGAACGGCTGAGGGCCCAGGGCGCATCCGAAGCCGACATCGCGCGCATCCATGCGCCCATCGGCCTCGATATCGGCGCGGTGTCGCCGTCGGAGATCGCGGTCTCCATCATGGCCGAGATCACGGCGCAACTGCGTTTGCCGCCCAAGGAAAAAGAACAGGCGGCATGAAGTTCGGCCCGGCCAGTCCCAAGGACGCAATCGGCGGCGTGACGGTGCACACGCTGCGCCAGGGGGCGCTGGTGCTCAAGAAGGGCACGACCATCGGTGCAGCCGAGGTCGCGGCGCTGGAGAAGGCTCGCGTCAAGGAGATCGTCGTCGTCCGGCTGGAAGACGGGGATGTCTCCGAGGATGTCGCCGCCGCCGGCATTGCGCAGGCGGTAGCGGGCGATGGTGTCAATGTCGAACGGGCCTTTACCGGGCGGTCCAATCTGTTCGCCGCACGCGCGGGCGTGCTGGTGGTCGATCGCGCCGCGGTGGACCGCATCAACGGCGTGGATGAAGCGATCACGCTTGCGACCTTGCCGGCTTTCAAGCCGGTTGTCGAAGGCGAGATGATCGCCACGGTGAAACTGATTCCATTCGGCGTCGAAGGGAAGTTGCGCGATGCTGCCATGGCGGCCGCGGGCAAGGATACGCTTCGCGTCGCGCCCTACGTCATCAGGAAAGTCGGCGTCGTTTCGACCGAACTTCCGGGACTTGCGCCTAAGGTGATCGACAAGACGCTGCGCGTCACTGCCGAACGGCTGGCGCCGGCTGGCGCCACCATCATTGCCGAGCGTCGCGTACCGCATGATGAGGCGAAGCTCGCGTCATCGATCAAGGAACTGCTCGGCCTCGGCGCTGAACTGGTCATCGTGTTCGGAGCTTCGGCGATCGCCGACCGCCGCGACGTGATTCCCGCGGCGCTCACGGGCATCGGCGGCGCCATCGAGCATTTCGGCATGCCGGTCGATCCTGGCAATCTCCTCCTGATCGGCAGCGCCGGGGGCGTGCCCGTGCTTGGAGCACCTGGCTGTGCGCGCTCGCCGGTCGAGAACGGGTTCGACTGGGTACTGATGCGGCTGCTCGCCGGCATCAAGGTCACGCGTGCCGATCTCACCGGCATGGGCGTCGGCGGACTGCTGATGGAGATCGTGACGCGCGGGCAGCCGCGCAGTGTCCCCGACACCGAAGGCAACCGGAATGTCGCGGCCATCGTGCTCGCCGCCGGCCGTTCGACGCGGATGGGCGGGCCGAACAAATTGCTCGCCGAACTCAACGGCAAGAAGCTGGTTCGCATCGTCGCCGAGCAGGCACTGGCCTCGAAGGCAGCGGAAGTGATCGTCGTCACCGGTCATCAGGCCGAACTGGTCGAGCAGGCGCTCGAGGGACTCAAGGTGAAATTCGTGCGCAATCCGGAGTTTGCCGGCGGGCTTGCAAGCTCGGTGAGAGCTGGAATCTCCGCAGTACCCGACAAGGCCGACGGCGCCATCGTCTGTCTCGGCGACATGCCGTTGATCGACGCACGGCTGATTGACCGCCTGATCGATGCCTTTGCACCGGACCGGGGCCATCTCATCACGGTACCGGTCGCCGAGGGACGCCGCGGCAATCCGGTCCTGTGGTCGCGCCGCTTCTTCAGGGAATTGATGACGCTCGACGGCGACACCGGCGCGCGGCATCTGATTACCAGGCATGCCGAAGCCGTCGCCGAAGTACCGGTCGAGGGCGATAGCGCCTTCCTCGACATCGATACGCCGCAGGGATTGGAAGCCGCGCGGCGCGTGTAGGCACCCGCACGCAACCTTTTCAAGCTCCCGTTCACCAAGTGGAAACGACCCCTCCTTAGATTCGCGCCGGGATTGCCCTGGGGAGGGGATTTTGATCGTTTCGACGACGAAAGCGCAGCGGCGCGCGCTGCTTATTCTGGCGCTGACATTGCTTTTGGCCGCATCGCGCTTCATCACGGAGACTTGGGCCGCTGGCGCATTTGCAGTCGGCAAATGCGGCGCCTATGGCCAGGCCTTTGACCATCCGGCGGAAGATTCCGCGCGCATCGCCGCGCTCAGGCAGTGCAAGGGACAATGCACGTCCGTCACGATGAAGCGCGCCTGCGCCGCCCTGGCGATCGATCTGAAAAATCCCTGCGGAGCGCACGGCTATGCCGTGAAGCCGAAAATTTCCTCCTCGCTCAATGCCGCCACGCGCAAGTGCTACGAGTTCGGCGGCAAGGAATGCGTGATCCGCGCCTGGGCCTGCGACGCCAGGGGATGATCTTACCATTGTCATTCCGGGGCGCGCGTTAGCGCGAACCCGGAATCTCGATAATATAACTGCGAGATTCCGGGTCTGGTCCTTCGGACCGTCCCGGAATGACATCGGAGCCCACATGCAATTCGACACCAAGATCGCGGTCGTGATCCGAACCGACCTGGAAGCGTGGCAGAAGCTAAATGTCGCGTCGTTCCTCACCAGCGGCATCGCCGCGAAATTCCCCGAATGTATCGGCGAGCCCTATGCCGACGGCTCGGGCACCGACTACCTTTCGCTAATCGGCCAGCCGATCCTGATCTACGGCGCCGATCGCGCCGCGCTGTCGCGAGCGCTGGAGCGCGCGCTCGCGCGCAATGTCATGCCGGCGGTCTATACCGAGGACATGCTTCGCACCACGCATGACGCCGCCAACCGCGAAGCGGTGAGGGCGGTGGCGCGAGCCGATCTCAACCTCGTCGGCATCGCCATGCGCGCCGAGCGCAAGGTGATCGACAAGATCGTCGACGGGCTGAAGTTTCACAGCTAGCCCGGTCCGACGAGGGGGCGCTGACCGAAACACCGGCTCGGGCTTCACGGCCGACCTTACCAAAACACCGCTCACACCGATGTGACGAACCGCCCCTTGCCGGGCTGTTGACTATGACTGACCAGTCAGTCATGTATGTGCTGTGAAAAGAGCACCCGCCAGCAGCCGAGCCGTTGCCGCCCCCGCCAAGCGCCGGGCTGTGAGCAGGGCGGCGCGCGCTCGCAATTCCCAGCTGGTCTCGGCGCCGCTCGCCAAACCCAACCGCGCCGAGCGCGCCGCGGAGCGGCGGCAGGCGATCATCGAAGCCGCGATGGAGGAATTCATCTCGCGCGGCTTTGCCGCCACCCGGCTCGACGACGTCGCCAAGAGGGCCGGGGTGGCCAAGGGCACCATCTACCTGCACTTCAAGGACAAGGAATCGATGTTCGAGGAGTTGATCCGCACCGCGATCGTCCCGGTGCTCGGGCGCATGCAGGGGCCGCCGCCGGCTGGCGCCTCGGTGCGCGATCTCGTCGAGGGGTTTGCACTCAACTTCATCCGCGAGGTCGCGACTACGCGGCGCGCCGACATCGTGCGGCTGATCGTCGCCGAAGGTCCGCGATTCCCGGCCATTGCGGACTTCTACTACCGCGAGGTGGTTTCGAAGGGCGTCGCCGCCATGCGTGCGATGATCGAACTCGGCATAGCGCGGGGCGAGATCGCAAACAGGAACCTGGCAAAATTCCCGCAAATCATGGTGGCGCCGGCGCTGGTCGCGGTGATCTGGCAGAGCCTGTTTGCAAGACACGCGCCGCTCGATGCGATGGCGATGCTTCGCACCCATCTCGATCTGATCTTCGGCGAACGGAGGGCGACATGATTTCGCCGCGAACGACGATGTGGCTTTTCGCGCTGGCGCTGGCAGTGACGCTCTCCGGCTGCGGCAACAGGCGCGATCCCGGATTCCAGGGCTGGGTCGAGGCCGACATGATCTTTGTCAGCCCCGATGAGAGCGGCCGCGTCACCAGACTGACCGTTCGCGAGGGCGACGAGGTGAAGGTCGGCCAGCAGCTCTATTCCGTGGATGACGACTTGCAGCAAGCCGATCTCAACCAGAACAAGGCGACGCTCGCGAACGCCCAGCAGACCTTCGACCGTGCGTCGTCCCTGAGCAAGACCGGCTCGGGCACGCAGGCCAATCTCGATACCGCCGTCTCCGCGCTGCGGGTGGCGGAAGCCCGCGTCGTTACGTCGGAGACGCGGCTGGCGCGTCGCAAGGGCTTTGCGCCGGTCGGCGGCACGATCCAGCAGATCTATTTCCGGGAGGGCGAGATGGTGCCCGCACAACGGCCGGTGCTCTCGATCATGCCGCCGGGCAATATGAAGATCCGTTTCTTCGTGCCGGAAACCGAATTGCCCAAGCTTGCGATCGGTGAAGAAGTGAGGGTGACCTGTGACAATTGCTCGGCCGACCTCACCGCAAAAATCTACTTCATCGCCACGACCGCGGAATACACGCCACCCGTGATCTACAGCCTCGAAGAGCGCAACAAGCTCGTCTATTTGATCCAGGCGCGACCCTCGCGGCCCGATGCACTGCGCGTCGGCCAACCGATCAGCGTCTACCTCAATGCCCGGACTCCCGTTGCGGACAAGCGATGAACGAAGCCTCAACATCCGCTCCCGACATCGCCATCGACGTCAAGGGACTGACGAAATCGTTCGGTGGGCGCGCCGTGGTGCAGAATCTGTCGATGCAGGTCAGGCGCGGCTCGATCTACGGCTTCCTCGGCCCCAACGGCTCGGGCAAGACGACGACCATCCGCATGCTCTGCGGCCTGCTTACGCCCGACAGCGGCACCGGCACCTGCCTCGGCTACGACATCCGCCGCGACGCCGACAAGATCAAGCTTCGCGTCGGCTACATGACGCAGCGTTTTTCGCTCTACCAGGACCTTTCGGTGCGAGAGAATCTCGAATTCGTCGCACGGCTCTACGGCATCCCCAACGCGCGGGGCGCGGCGCGCGAGATGATCAGCCGCCTCGGCCTGTCTGGCCGCGAGGAGCAGCTTGCCGGCGAACTTTCCGGCGGCTGGAAGCAGCGGCTCGCGCTCGGCGCCTGCACGCTGCCGAGCCCGCAATTGCTTCTGCTCGACGAACCGACCGCCGGCGTCGACCCCAAGGCGCGCCGCGACTTCTGGAACGAGATCCACGCGCTCGCCGCCGAGGGGCTCACCGTGCTGGTCTCGACCCACTACATGGACGAAGCGGAGCGCTGTCACGAGATCGCCTATATCGCCTACGGCAATCTCTTGGCGCACGGCACCGTGGAAGAGGTGATCGCGCATTCAGCGCTGTCGACCTGGAACGTCACCGGCGACCTCAACGGGCTTGCCGCCGAACTCACCGGCAAGCCCGGCGTCGACATGGTCGCCCCGTTCGGCACCTCTCTGCACGTTTCCGGCCGCGACCATGCGGCGCTGGAAGCCAGCATCGCACCGTACCGCAATGACAGCCATCTGCACTGGCAGAAGAGCGCCCCCTCGCTGGAAGACGTCTTCATCGATCTGATGAACCGCTCCAAGGACAATTTCCAATGAGCGTTGTCGCGCCATCGGAACAGCGTCCCAAAGCCAGCGACAGCTTTGGCTTCTGGCGGCGCAGCTATGCCATGCTGCTGAAAGAGTTCATCCAGCTCCGGCGTGACCGCGTTTCATTCGCGATGATCGTGATGATCCCGGTGATGCAGCTCATGCTGTTCGGATATGCCATCAACACCACGCCGCGGAATCTTCCGAGCGCGGTATTGCTGCAGGAGGATACCGACCTCGGCCGCTCGATTCTGAAGGCGATGGAGAACACCGCCTATTTCCGCTTCACCCGCGAGGTTCACACGGTCGAGGAATTCGACTACCTGCTGCAGTCCGGCAAGGTGTTGTTTGGCGTCGAAATCCCCCGCGGCTTCGAGCGCGCGGTACGGCGCGGCGACAAGCCGGCGCTGCTGGTGGCGGCCGACGCCACCGACCCCGTCGCGGCGGGATCTGCGCTGGCTGCTCTCAGCCCGCTGGTGCAGACTGCGCTGGAGCACGATCTGCACGCCGGCGATCCTCCCAATCCGCCTTTCGAGGTCAGGGTACATTCCCGCTACAACCCCGCGGCATCCTCACGGCTCAACATCGTGCCAGGCCTGGTCGGCACCATCCTCACCATGACCATGCTCATCTTCACCGCGCTCTCGGTGACACGCGAGATCGAGCGCGGCACCATGGAGAGCCTGTTGTCGATGCCGATCAAGCCGGTCGAGGTGATGTTCGGCAAGATTGTGCCTTACGTGCTGGTCGGATTCGTGCAGGCGAGCCTGATCATTGGCATCGGCGTGCTTCTGTTCGGTGTGCCCATCCTCGGCAGCGTGTTGATGCTGGCAGCGCTCTCGACCCTGTTCATCACCACCAATCTTTCCATCGGCTACACGTTTTCCACCATCGTGCAGAACCAGCTGCAGGCGATGCAGCTTTCGATGATGTTCTTCCTGCCGAGCATCCTGTTGTCCGGCTTCATGTTTCCCTTCGCGGGCATGCCGGTCTGGGCGCAGTATCTCGGCGAGGGGCTGCCGTTGACGCACTACATCCGCATTGTCCGTGCCATCATGCTGAAGGGCGCCACCATGGCGAACCTGCAATACGATACGATTGCACTGATTGCCCTGATGTTGCTGGCGATGACGATTGCGGTTACACGTTTTCGCCGCACGCTGGATTGAGGCGGGTTGGCCTGCATTGCACTCGGTGCAATTTGACTTGAGAAGGAACGATGGCTCCTTTGCTGCTGCCATGGCAAGGCAAGAGGCGCGAGGTCGTCTCCGCCGACTTCGACCGTGCGCTGACCCAGGAAATCCTGCGCACCGAGCTGATCCGCATCAAAGCGCTGATCGGCACTGCCGCGCTTCTCGCCGTTGCGCTGTGGACCTTCTATTTCTTCGAGCCGCAAGTGATCGACGAATTGTGGAAGGGGCGCCTGAAGCCGAGCTACCTCTATTCCATCCTGGTGCCCTTCATCCTGTTCGAGCTCTGGGTCCACGGCATGATCAGCAGGCACCTCCGGCTCAACCGGGACGTGCCGGTGTTTCGCCGCTACCTGGGCGCCTTGATCGAGACCTCGATGCCGACGGTGGCGCTGGCATTGCATATCGACAGCATGGGCCCGGTTCAGGCGCTGGGCTTCGTGGTGCCGATGGTCTACTTCATCTTCATCATTCTCTCGACGCTGCGGCTGGATTTCTGGCTCTCCACGTTTACCGGGTTCGTCGCGGCGACCGAGCTGTTCTGCATGGCGATGTTCTATCATCGTGCCGGCAGTGCCGATCCGCCGCCGGAGGTATTCTATCACGCGGTGCGCAGCATCATCGTGCTGATCTGCGGCATGCTGGCAGGTGCAGTCGGCACGCAATTGCGCCGCCAGTTCGAGGCGAGCATCAAGGCGGCAACCGCCCGCGACCGCATCACCAACCTGTTCGGCCAGCATGTCTCGCCGCAGGTAGTCGAACGGCTGATGCTTGAGGGGAAGGGCACCGAGAGCGATATCCGCCGGGTCGCCGTGATGTTCGTCGATTTCCGCAGCTTCACCGCGGGTGCCCGCGAGCGCTCGCCACAGGAAGTGGTCGATCGGCTCGACGGTGCCTTTGCCGTGTTGGTCGACATCCTCGACCGCCATGGCGGCATCGTGAACAAGTTCCTCGGCGATGGATTCCTGGCGCTGTTCGGCGCGCCGCTGGAGGCCCCGGACCCGGCGCACCGTGCGGTTGCCGCCGCGCGCGAGATGCTGGAGGCGAACGAGCGCGTCAACAAGGCCACCGCCTGGCCGCTGCGCATCGGCATCGGCATCCATATCGGCGAGGTCGTGGCCGGCAGCATCGGATCGCCGCGGCGCAAGGAATACACCGTGATCGGCGATACCGTGAATTTCGCCGCGCGCATCGAGGCGCTCAACAAGGACTTCAATTCGCAATTTCTGATCTCGCAGGCGGTGCGCGACGCGCTCGGGGACGACGCGAGAGATGCAGTGGCGCTCGGCGAGGTGCCGATCCGCGGATACGACCGCCCGATGGCGGTCTGGCAATTGGGATAGGGAGTTGTGCGTATGCAGCGCCGTTACATCACCGTCGACGTCTTCACCGACCGTGCCTTCGGCGGCAATCCGCTCGCCGTGGTGCTCGATGCTGAAGGGCTCTCGACCGAGCAGATGCAGGCGATCGCCACCGAGTTCAATTATTCGGAGACGACCTTCGTGCTGCCGCCGGCCGATCCGGCCAACGACGCCAATGTGCGCATCTTTACCGTGCGCTCCGAGCTTCCCTTTGCCGGCCATCCCAATGTCGGTACGGCGTTCGTGCTGGCGACGCTGGCCGCCAAGGCGCCGATGCGGCTGAAGTTCGAGGAGAAGGCAGGACTTGTGCCGATCGAGATCTTGACAGCGCAGGGCAGGGTGGCAGGCTCTGAGTTCGCCGCACTGAAGCCGCTGTCGAAGGGCGCAACGGTCGATGCGGGGGAGGCGGCTTCCATTCTTTCGCTGTCGGCTTCCGACATCAGGAGCGACCGGCATCCTCCGATAATCGCTTCCGTCGGCCTGCCTTTCCTGATCGTGGAAATCGCCTCGCGCGAGGCGGTCAGGCGCGCCAAGCCGGATGCAGCGGCATTCTGGAAGACGTTCCCTGCCGTGGGTGCGGATGCCGTGTACTTCTACACGCGCGATGTGCCGGCACCCGAGCAAGCGCTCGACCTTCAGGCGCGCATGTTTCATCCAGGCAGCGCCGGCTTGTCCGAAGACCCCGCAACAGGCAGCGCCACGGGCGCCGCCGCTGCGCTGCTCGGCGATCTCGATCCCATGCGGGACGGCGAGGTGGCTTTGCGCATAGGCCAGGGGTTTGACATGGGCCGGCCGAGCCTGCTGCTGACGCGCGTGCTCAAACGAAACGGTGCCGTGGTCTCGACGCATGTCGGCGGCAATTGTGTGCAGATCATGGAAGGGACGTTGCGGGCCTAGACTTGCTTGCCCGCCAGGTTTTCCACCCTCACGCCGTTTCTCTCCTCGATGATCTCGGCGATCCATCGCCGGTGGCAGTGGGTATGGTCGCGTTCATAGCAGAGCAGGCAGACGGGGCCGGCCTTTTTCGCGAGCGCGGAAAGTTCATCCATCGCTTCGCGCGCCTGCGGTGTCTTCAGATGTTTGGCAAAGATGCGCTGCAGCTGGTCGAAGTTGCCGCTGCGCGCGGCGAGGCGGCCTTCCCTCGGCGTGCCGAGGCCCGGGAGATGGACATAGGCGATGCCGCGCTCGTTGAGTCCGGCGGCAAGCTGGTTCTTTGAAAAGCCGGGCCGACGCGACGAGGTCACAGCGCGCACGTCCACCAGCAGCCTGACGCCGGCGTGCTCAAGCTCGTCCAGCACCGCCTTGTGGGGCGTCTGCTCATAGCCGATGGTGAAGAGTGTCGGCTTGCGCGCCATGGCCCATGTCCGGTCGAGGTCATGCTTTCGAGGCATGCTACGACAACGCTGGATCGGCCGCCATATCGCCGAGGAGCGTTGCCGCAGCGGTTGCTGCCTCTTTCCCGTTGTCGCATAATTCCTGGCGGGAGAGCCGCAAAAGCTGCAAGAGCCGCCAAGGCCAGGCTGGATCGGAAAAAGAGGAGGGTTGGTCATGAAACTATCGCGTCGCCGTTTCCTGCGGCTTGCGTCTGCAGCGATTGCGTTTCCGGCATCCTCACGGCTGGCATACGCGCAAAACTATCCGAGCCGGCCGGTGCGTCTCATCATCGGCTATACGCCAGGCGGATCGGCCGATCTTACCGCGCGCCTGATGGGCCAATGGCTGTCGGAAAAGCTCGGCCAGTCGTTCGTCATCGAGAACCGGCCGGGAGGCGGCACCAATATCGCGACCGAGGCCGCACTTCGTGCGCCGCCCGACGGCTACACGCTGCTTCTGGTCGCGCCGGCCAACGCCATCAATGCAACCCTGTACGAAAAGTTGAATTTCAACTTCATCCAGGAAGTCGAGCCGATTGCCGGGCTGATCCGCTTTCCAAATGTCGTCGTCGTCAACCCATCGCTGCCGATCAAAACGATCCCCGAGCTGATCGCCTACGCCAAGGCCAATCCCGGCAAGCTCAACATGGCTTCTTCCGGCAATGGCTCCACCATCCATATGTCGGGCGAGCTGTTCAAGATGCTGACCGGCATCAACATGGTGCACGTGCCTTATCGCGGCGGTGCGCCGGCACTGACCGATCTGATCGGCGGCCAGGTGCAGGTGATGTTCGACAACATTCCGACCTGCGCCGAGCACGTGAAGTCGGGTAAGCTCCGCGGCCTCGCCGTAACCAGCACGACGCGATCGGAAATATTGCCTGACCTGCCGACGGTCGCCGATTTTCTCCCTGGCTATGAGGCGAGCGCCTGGTACGGCATCGGTGCGCCGAAAGGCACGCCGGGAGAGGTCGTCGACAGGTTGAACAAGACGATCAACGAAATTCTCGCCGACCCCAAGGTAAAGGCAAAGTTCTCGGAGTACGGCGCCATGCTGCTGCCGGGATCGCCCGCTGATTTCGGCAAGCTGCTGGCCGAGGAGACCGAGAAGTGGGGCAAGGTGGTGAAGTTTTCAGGTGCCAAGGTGGACTGAGGAAAGCATGATGGTTGAATCGATCGCAGGGCTTGCTTCACCTCTCCCCAGCGGGGAGAGGTCGATTTGCGCCATCAAATCGGGTGAGGGGTGCTGCTTCAACGAGAGACCGTAACCCCTCACCCGGCGCTTCGCGCCGACCTCTCCCAAGGGAGAGGTAAATTCCCGATGCCCGCCAGTTCAACGCAATCTCACGACGCCTTAGGTGTAGCGTTACTTCACCCGCTCGATCAGCTCCATCGCGCCGGCCGGGGCGCGCACCTTGCCCTCGTGGATGACGTAGGCGAATACGTCGCGCGGCATCTTCTTCGGCTTGGTGTTGTCGACCTTGGGCAGATCGTCCGGTTCGTCGCCGGAAGCCCAGGCCTTTAGACGCTCCGCCCAGGCGTCGAGCTGCTTTGGCGGATAGCAGGTCTTGATCTCGTCATTGCCCTTCTGCAGCCGCGCGTACACGAAATCGCTGGCGAGGTCGGCAATCGCCGGGTATTTGCCGTGCTCGGCGAACACCACCGGCGTCTCGAACTGCCGGATCAGGGCGATGAATTCAGGCACGCAAAAGCTGTCGTGCCGGACTTCCACGACGTGACGCAACGCGCGGCCCTCGAGCTTGCGCGGCAAGAGCTCGAGGAACTTGCCGAAATCGGCGCCGTCGAATTTCTTGGTGGGCGCGAATTGCCAGAGCACCGGGCCGAGGCGGTCGCGTAATTCCAGCACGCCGGAATCGTAGAAGCGCTTGATGCTGTCGCCAGCCTCCGCCAGCACGCGGCGGTTAGTGGCAAAGCGCGGTCCCTTCACCGAGAACACAAAGCCGTCCGGCACCTCGCTCGCCCATTTGCGAAAGCTTTCCGGCTTCTGCGAGCCATAATAGGTGCCGTTGATCTCGATTGAGGTCAGCTTCGAGGCGGCGTAGGACAGCTCCTTCGCCTGCGTGAGCTTTTCGGGATAGAACACGCCGCGCCACGGCTCGAAAGTCCAGCCGCCGACGCCGATATAGATCTTGCCGCTTGTGCCACTGTTCTTGGCGGCGTTCTTGGGAGATTTGGTCACCGGGAGCTCGACGGACGGGTGGAAGGCGGCGCGGAGCCTAATCAAATTACCGGTGATTGACCAGTTGACGCCTGCCGCCACCTCCTCACTCGCGCCGGCGCCTATTCCTCTGCTGCGCGCTTCCGTGATATCAAGCTGCTACGACCCGAAGGGACATTCGCGCTATGGATTCTCAGTCGATTGCGGGCATTCTGGGCGGCATTATTGCAGCCGTTGTTCTGGTGATTGCGTTTGCCTACGGGCCGATCGGGCCGTTCGGCAGGGCCGCCGCGCCGGCCGCAGTCCCGGCGGCACAAAAGGCGCCGGCACCGGCCGCGCCCGCCCCGCGCGGGCCGGTTATTAAGGACGTGCCGAATTAGCCAAGAATGCGCACCGCGCCCCCTTGCGGATTGAACCGGGCGTCTCTATTTAGCGTCTAACGGCGACGTCGAGCTTGTAAGAAGTTCCGGCGCCTGGACGACCACGAAACGGCTGCGCCGGATGTACGCGCGCCTCATTTCGTGGTCGTTGTCATTTGTGGCTCTGCTGGCTTCAACCTGCCGGCTTCAATCCGGACGAGTCCGGCCCGGCGGCCAGACCGGCAACCTGAAGGCCTGCCAGAACAGCTCGCGATGCAACTCGCGGATTTTTCGCGAGTCCTGAGCGAAGGTCTCGCAGGCCTTCTTGGCAAATTTCGCCTGCACCTCCACCGCCTTGTCCAACGAGCGGACGGCGGACAGCTGCTCGGCATAGGACCTTGCATCGTCCAGCGACTTCCTGGTGTAGTCACGATAGGCGTTCGCGATAGCCTGGATGCCGGTTGCCGGGATCGCCGCGGGCGATGGCGCGGCCGGCGCGGCGACAGCCGGCGCAGCCGCCCTGGCCGAAGCGGCATCCTCCGACGGCATCGCCGACGCCATACGCTCCCGGAAGGAAGCCACGCGCGGCATCGGCTCGGCAGGCCTCGCTTCGGCAACGGCTGCACGCTCGACGGCTTCGTCCGTCATGGCTACGGTCTCAACGGGCTCGCCCGTAACCTGCGCCTGCTCCGGCGCTGGCTGCGCCTTCTTGGTGCGTTTTTTCTTGCTCCGGGCGGATTTTCCGCCTGGCTTTTGCCGATCCGGATCTTTCATTTCCTCATGCCTCCAAAATTCGAATCGAGGCGACATTCAGCGGCCTTTGCGCTGGAATCGCGGTTTCGAGTTGTTGGTTGCGCGGCGCTGATGTGGAGAGATTTGGAAATCGGCGAAATGTCGTACGGCCAGCCGAATGGAAGGCCGTTTTCGTCGATTTTCGAGGCATTTGCGGTCTAATCCGGGGACTCCGCCTTGGCAGCGCAAGGACCTGCCGCTATACGACTGCCGCATGGATGAGGCCGTCAAACCGGGCCACGAAATTGCCGTGCCGGCTGTTCTGCCGGAGATTTCGGTGGTGGTCCCGACCTTCAACGAGCGCGACAACGTCACCACGCTGTATCAGCGGCTGGCGTCGGCCTTTGGCACGACGCCGTGGGAGGTCGTGTTCGTCGACGACAATTCGCCCGATCACACCTGGCAGTTGGTACGGGAGCTGTCGCGCCGCGATCCGCGGGTGCGCTGCATCCGCCGCATCGGCCGCCGCGGCCTGTCCGGCGCCTGCATCGAGGGCATTTTGGCCTCCAGCGCGCCCTATGCTGCCGTGATCGACGCCGACTTGCAGCATGATGAGACTCAGCTGCCGAAGATGCTGGCGTTGTTGCAGGGCGGCGAGGAGCTGGTGATCGGCAGCCGTTATATCGAAGGCGGCAGCGCCTCGAGCTTTGACAGGCAGCGCGCCGGTATCAGCGCCTTTGCCACCGAGATCGCCAAGCGCACGCTCGGCGTCAAGGTCTCAGATCCCATGAGCGGCTTCTTCGCGATCCGCCGCGACCGCTTCGAGAAGCTGGCGCCGGAGCTTTCGACGCAGGGTTTCAAGATCCTGCTCGATGTCATCGCCACTGCTCGCGGCGAGCTCCGCACCAAAGAGATTCCGTTCACCTTTGGCACGCGGCTGCATGGCGAAAGCAAACTCGACTCCATGGTGGCGCTGGATTTCCTCGGCCTCGTGCTGGCGAAACTCACCGGCGATGTGATCTCGCTGCGCTTCATCCTGTTCGGGCTGGTCGGCACGTCGGGCCTGGTCGTGCATCTGACGACGCTGTTTATCGCGCTGAAGATGTTCAGGGCACCTTTTGCCGAGGCACAGTTGATCGGTGCGCTCGTCGCCATGACCAGCAATTTCGTCCTCAACAATTTCCTGACCTATCGCGACCAGCGCCTGAAGGGCTTTGCGCTCGTGCGCGGCCTCTTGCTGTTTTACGTGGTCTGCAGCGTCGGTCTGTTCGCCAATGTCGGCGTCGCGTTCTCGGTCTATGACCAGGAGCCGATCTGGTGGCTGGCGGGCGCGGCCGGCGCGCTGATGGGCGTGGTCTGGAATTATGCGATGTCCGGATTGTTCGTCTGGCGCAAGAAATGAACTTCAAGGCATGATCCCGCAGGGTGGGAGCCGGCTTTCGGAAAAGATCATGCTTCAATCGATTGGTTCCAGCGAACGGCGGCTTATCGTCGGCACCATGCTTACGGTTGCCGCGCTGGTCGCGCTGCGCCTGGCTGCGGCCGCCCTTACGCCGCTCACCTTCGACGAAGCCTATTACTGGATGTGGTCGAAAAGTCTGGCGGGCGGCTACTACGATCATCCGCCGATGGTGGCGTTCGTGATACGCGCCGGCACCGCGATCGCCGGCGACACCGAACTCGGCGTACGCCTGGTCTCGATCCTGCTCGCGCTGCCGATGAGCTTTGCGGTCTGGCGCTCGGCGGAAATCCTGTTCGGCGGCGTGCGCATGGCGGCATCTGCGACCGTCCTGCTCAACGTCACGCTGATGGCGGCGGTCGGCACGCTGATCGTGACGCCCGATGCGCCGCTGCTGGTTGCTTCGAGCTTCGTGCTGTTCTTCCTGGCCAAGGTGCTTCAGACCGGTCGCGGCCCGTGGTGGCTCGCGGTCGGCGCCGCTGCGGGTTGCGCAATGCTGTCGAAATACACCGCGATGTTTTTCGGCGTTGCGATCGTGCTCTGGCTCATCACGGTACCGAAGCTGCGTCACTGGCTGTGGTCGCCCTGGCTCTGGTCCGGCGGTCTGGTCGCGCTTGCGCTGTTTGCGCCCGTTATCCTGTGGAATGCCGATCACGAGTGGGTCTCCTTTCTCAAGCAGTTCGGACGCGCACGCATCGAGGACTTTCGGCCGGCCTTCATTGCCGAGCTGGTGCCGACGCAGGTCGGCTTTGCAACACCGCTGGTGTTCATTCTCGGCGCGATGGGGCTGCACGCGATGGCATGGCAAAGTTCCGGCGCTTACGCCGCACGCATGCTTGTCAATACGATGTTCTGGACTATCGTGGCGTACTTCGTCTGGCATTCGCTGCATGCGCGCGTCGAAGCCAACTGGTTCGCGCCGATCTATCCGGCGTTTGCGGTGGCTGCCGCAGTCGCCGCAAACCTCACGTCGTGGGAGGGCTGGCGCAAGCAGCTTGCGGAGTTTTGCCGGCGCTGGGCGGCGCCGTCGGGTGTGGTATTGTTTGTCTTGCTGATCGTGCAGGCCAATACCGGCCTGCTGTCGGGCTATCGTCGCGATGCCACGGTGCGCAGCGTCGGCGTCGGCTGGCGCGAGATCGCCAATGAGATCGAATCAACGCGGGTGCGCATCGGCGCGACCTGCGTGCTTGCACCCGACTATGGCACCACGAGCTGGCTTGCGTTCTATTTGCCGAAGGGCACTTGCGTGGCGCAGCAGGCCCAGCGCATTCGCTGGATCAACATGGCCGAGCCGGATGCAGCCGGCCTGAAAGGCAGGTTGCTCTATGTCGACGATGCCGTGCCGACCGGACGGACGCAACTGAAGGAATTATTCGCGCGCGTCGAGAAGGTCGGCGAAGTCCACCGCAGGCGCGGGCCGCTGGTGGTGGAAACGTATCTTCTGGAACTATTGGAGCAGCCCAAAGGCGGCGATCCGCTCGACCGCACACCGCCGCCGGAGCTGTGGAAATAATCTGCTGCTGCACGGGTGCTTCAAAGCGGGACATGCCCGTAGGATTACGCGGGGATTTTCCGCGGAACATATCGCGAATTTCCCTTGCCTAACAATGGCCTGCGTTTAATCCGCATTTAACTAAAAGTCGCCTTAATGACGCTCCGCGCCTCTGCGAGATGCGACGCGAATTTTGTCCGCGGCGTGCATCGAGAGGGACGATTGGGACTGTCTGGGCGAAGGGCGTATGAGTACGAGTAACGGTGCGTTTGGCCTTCCGGCCCGGAAGCGTCGTCATTGCCGTCAAGCCAGGTTTTCGGGATTTGCGGGTACTGCAGCGGTTGCAGCGCTCGTGATCGGTTGCGGCTGGACGGTGTACAAGAACATTCTTGGCGCCAGCGTCTATCCATCGATCCATGTCAGCGTCGAAGCTCCCGTCGCCGGGCAGAGGATGAGCTCGGTCGTACGCAAGACGCCGGTCAATGTGATCGCCAACGTATTCGCCGATCTGTCGCAGGCGACCGCCTCGGTGCCGAAACGCGAAAGCCTCGCGGTTCCGTCGGTTATGTTTAACGAACGGTTTGCGGCTTTCGCAGCCGACAGTGTGGCGCCGGCGCCCGTCGAAGGCGTAAAGCTCGCCTCCGCAACGCCGTCGATCGAAGTCTCGATGCCGGCCGAGCCCGCGAAGAAACAAAGCGCATCCGCCTCTGTGCAGATCGCGATGGCCGCGCCTGCCACCAGGCCCGTCGAGACCAAATCGGTCGAGCGCGTGTCCGGAAAATCCGGCTCTTCGATCCGCGACATGGCACAGCGCGCGAAAGCGGCCGTGATGTCGATCGGTCAGGAAAAGCCGTCGATGGTGGAAAAGCTCTGGGGCAAGGAGCCCTCGCACGGCGCACTGCTGGCTTACGCTTCGGCCGACATCAGCGTCACCGGCGCTATTCCGCAGGAACAGAATCCGATGTTTGGCGGCAAGCCGCCTTACGACAAGGAGACCGCGGTCTATGTCATCACGAGCAAGACCGTCTATCTGCCCGACGGCACGCAACTTGAAGCGCATTCCGGCCTCGGCTCCAGGATGGACGATCCGAAATTCTCGCATGTACGGATGCAGGGCGTGACGCCGCCGCATATCTACACGCTCAAGCCGCGCGAGTCGCTGTTTCACGGCGTGCCGGCGTTGCGCCTGACGCCGATCGGCGGCGAGGAAAAGATTTTCGGCCGCGACGGCCTGCTCGCGCATACCTACATGCTCGGCGGCACCGGCCAGTCGAACGGCTGCGTGTCCTTCAAGGACTATTACGCCTTCCTCGATGCCTACAAGAACAAGGGCATCCGCAAGATCGCCGTCCTCGCCAGGCTCGACTGAAGCGGGCAGGGCGGCGCGGCCGACCGTGTCCATGGCGCCACAGCGGCGTCCTTCATCGAAAATCTTTCGCGCGCCCGCTTGCAATCCGGAATGGCTTCCTTTATTAGCGCGCTCCTTCGCTTAGCCTCGGGTTCGGGCTCTCTGAGATCCCGGCTGGCGCGATCCGGTCTCCGGTTTCGTGTTCCGCTGTGCGAAGACGCAGGATGTAGCTCATGGAGAGCGTCGGCGGGAAAGCCGAAGGTATCGGTTCGATTCCGATCTCTTGTCCACAAGGATAGCTCAGACAGGTAGAGCAGATGACTGTTAATCATCGAGTCGCGGGTTCGAATCCCGCTCCAGCGCTCCGTTTCAGCCTGAAAAGCTGATACCTCTGAAGAGGACCGGACGCGCGCTTCAGTCGCGGTCCGGCCGTATTGCCGAAAGGCACTCCGTCCGAACTCGAGACACTGCAGGACCGGCTTTGCGCCGCGGTGGATACCGCTTGCGCCGATGGCCGGGTGGCTGCGCACGGCCGCTCGACATTGTCGAGCGAACGCGCGCGTGCGCCCGTCGTCGCGCAAGCTGAAACCCGGCCCGCCGTTTTTACAGGAAGCGTCGTCCGCGTTCTCACATCCTTGGACTGAAACCCGCTGTCCGGCTTGCGAGCCGGAGAGCCAAATGAAGGAGGGTGTCATGACCTGGCATCTGTTGACGCTGCACGTGACGGTGAAGGACGGCGAGCGCGCTTTCCTGACCCGCAACGGAAAGCTCGAGCGGGTGCTCGCGCCCGGCCGTTACCGCCTGCTCGATCCCATGCGTCGGCTGGGAGTTGAGGTGTTCGCTGTTGTCCGCAGCGAATTCCTCGCCGAGCGGTACGCGGTGCTGAAGGCCGCGCGTCCAGACCTCGCGGCGGAGCTGTTCGAATCGGTGGAGACGAAAGCGAACGAAATCGCCATCGTCAGCCTCGACGGGCGGCCCGTGCACCTCATGACGCCCTGGCAGACGCGCGTGTACTGGAAGGTCGCAACCTCGGTCGATGTTGAGCGCATCGACGTGAGCGAGGATCCTCGCGTCACCGCGCGGCACTTGGCGATGATCGAGCGCAACCGGCCCACCATCGTCACGGAGGCGGTGGTCGAGAACCACGAAGCCGGCCTGCTTTATGTCGAGGGCCGGCTGGTGGAGCGGCTCGCGCCTGGCCGGCACGCGTTCTGGATCGCCGGCCGCAAGATCGAGGTCAAGCGCCTCGATCTTCGTCCCCAGGCGGTCGAGATCACCGCGCAGGAAATGCTGACCAAGGATCGCATCGCGCTGCGTGTGACCCTGACGGCGTTCCGCCGGATCGTCGATCCCGAGCGGGTGGTGGCGACCGTGCCCGACCTGGATGCGTGGCTGTACCGGCTGGTGCAGTTCGCGATCCGCGAGGCGGTGGCTGGCCGCACGCTCGACGAGGTGCTCTCGGCCAAGGCGGCGCTGGATGCGGAGCTTCGCGACTATGTGCGCGAGCGCCTCGCCGACAGCGGTGTCGAGGTGGCTGAGCTCGGCGTGAAGGACGTGATCCTTCCCGGCGAGATCCGGGAGCTCGTCAACAAGGTGGTGGAGGCGGAGCGGCTGGCGAAGGCCAACCTGATCCGCCGGCAGGAGGAGACCGCGGCGACGCGCTCGCTCCTGAACACCGCCCGGCTGATGGAGGAGAACCCTCTGCTGCTGCGGCTCAAGGAGCTGGAGTCGCTGGAGCGGCTGGTCGAGAAGGTCGGCCGGATCGACCTGCACGCCGGCGAGGGCCAGGGCCTTGATGCCCTGCTCAGCAAGCTGGTCCGCCTGAAGTCGGCGGAGAGCGCGTAAGACGAAGGGCCGCCCACGGGCGGCCCTTCAATGCTTCATGGCGATCGCTCATGCCCGCCCTGCATGGTGCGGCGAAGCAGCGCGATCAAGAGGGCCAGCAGCACCGCGGCCGAAAGGCCGAGCGACCAGTGAATGCCGATCGCGGCGCCGAACAGGCCCACGGTGACGCCGCTGAAGGCGCGCATGCCTGCGCCGGCCATGTTGAACAGGCCGACGACCTTGCCGCGGATATCGGCGGGCGCATTGAGTTGGACCAGCGCCTGCGCCATGGTGTTGAACGACAGCTCGAAAAAGCCTGCCGCAAACAGCAGCGCGATCGCCAGCGTATAGATTTTGACCGCGGCGAAGCTCAACAGGGATATGCTCCAGAGAATGGCGAGCAGGATAGCCGTCCGCGGCTTCGGCTTCAGCCGTCCCCACGCTTCGAGGGCGATACCGGCAAGCAGCGCGCCGGCAGCGTCGGCCGCCAGCAGCACGCTATAGGCCACGCCGGGATCGCCATGACCGAGATCGTCGGCAAAGCCCGGCATCTGCGCGTGATAGGCGTTGCCGATCATGAAAGCGGTCAGCCCCGCGAGCAGGGTCATCGAGGTCAGGATCCGGTGCGTGGCGACCTCGCGGATCGTTTGCACGATGTCGGAAATGCCGCGAACGGCAACGCGCCGCGGCATCGCGCCGGCATTTCGCGCCGGCGCCCAGAACAGCCAGAGCAGCATCGGCAGATAGAACAGCGTGTTGAGGATGATGCCGCGGGACGGACCCAGCGTCAGCATGATGGCGCCGCCAACGGCGGGGCCGACCAGGATGCCGAGTTGACGCGCCATCGCGTTCAGCCGAACCGCGCTCGGCAAAGCGGCGAGGTCCACGATGTCGTGGAGCAGCAGCTGGTTCGGCGTCGTCCATAATACGCCGGAGCATCCATGGAT
The DNA here is from genome assembly GCA_046349015.1 of Bradyrhizobium sp. GTDB lineage: Bacteria > Pseudomonadota > Alphaproteobacteria > Rhizobiales > Xanthobacteraceae > Bradyrhizobium. The sequence continues at coordinate 375,263 of JAXMDE010000005.1, forward strand.
GACCAGAAGCAGCATCGCCTGCCACATCTCGATGGTGCCGGTGATGAAGAAATAGCCCCATCCGGCCGAGGCGGTGATGAACAGCAGCATGCCGCACTGAATGATGCGGCGCGGGTCGAAGCGGTCCGCCAGTCCGCCTACGGCGACGGAGAAGAACAGAAAGGGCAGCCAATGCGACAGCACGGCGAAGCCCGCCAGCGCCGGCGAATGGAATTTCTGGAACACGACCCAATAGCTGATCACATGCTCGATGTTGTCGGCCATCATCGTGAACACGAAGGAAACGAATTGCGCGCGATAGGGGGCGGACTTCATCGCCGCAAACGAGCCGGAAGCAACCGTGGGGCGCGGCGCAGGAGGATGGTTCAATGATCACCTGAAATCAGACGTGGCGGGAATTGGCGATCGGGATCGCGGCAGAATGTTGCGTCCGCGATACACGCTCTCCGTCCGGCGCTCAAGACGGCGGGTCGATTCCGGGTACGCGCTTCAAACACAACCACGGGATCGTTGCCGAGAGCAATCGGAGCAATGAATTGATGGGCGTGCGTGCGGAGAGAGGATAGCTTCTCGCCCATGCCCGAGCCCGACTTCCAGCCGACCTTGATAGGCCCTACCACCATCGTCAGACCGATCGCGCCGGAGGACTGGAGCGAGCTTTACGCCATCGGTTCCGATCCGGAAGTCTGGCGATTGCATCCGGTCTCGAACCGTTACATGGAGCCGGAGTTCCGGAAATTCTTCGACGGCGGGATCAATTCGAAAATGGCCTTCTCGTTCGTCGACCGCGCGACCGGTCGCCTGGTCGGCTCCAGCCGCTACTACGGCTGGGAACCCGGGATCGGCGAGGTCGAGATCGGCTGGACGTTTGTCGCTCGCAGCCATTGGGGTGGCGCCACCAACCGCGAGGTGAAGCGGCTGATGCTCGACCACGCCTTCACCTTCGTCGATACCGTGATCTTCTGGGTCGGTGAGACCAACTGGCGCTCGCAGGGCGCGATGAAGAAGATCGGCGGCGTGCTGCGGGATGGATTTTTCACCCGCGAGCTTTCCAGCGACCGCAAGCACGTGATCTTCGAGATCACGAAGGAGCGTTATCGGAACGGCGGGCGGCAACTCGTGGAGTGAGCTGCCGGTGGGCGCCCGGAATGAACCGAAGGGAAAGCCTGCTCAAGACAAAAACCCCGGCATCGCTGCCGGGGTTTTGCATTCGTGGATCGCTTGAAGCGTCGTGGACCTTAGAAGTCCATGCCGCCCATGCCGCCGCCCGGGGGCATGGCGGGGCCGCCGGCACCCTTCTTCGGCACTTCGGCGACCATGGCCTCGGTCGTGATCAGCAGCGCTGCGACGGAAGCCGCGTTCTGGATCGCGATGCGGACCACCTTGGTCGGGTCGATGATGCCCTTGGAGACGAGGTTGCCGTATTCGCCGGTCTGCGAGTCGAAGCCGTACGAATACTGGTCCTTCTCCAGGATCTTGCCGACGATGACGGAGCCGTCCTCACCAGCGTTGATCGCGATCTGGCGGGCCGGCGACGACAGCGCCTTGCGCACGATCTCGACGCCGGTCTTCTGGTCGTCGTTCTGGGTCTTGATGCGCTTGAGCTGCTCGGAGGCGCGCAGCAGGGCGACGCCGCCGCCC